>JAJEGN010000021.1 GCA_022819855.1 Gammaproteobacteria bacterium
CGCGGCGACGCGCCGATCGGGCGGTTGGGGCGGTACCGCGCCGCCCTGACCGGCACGCGCGGGGGGCGGCGCGGCGGTGACCTGGCCGCCACCCGCGGGCGGGGTTTCAGCCTGTTGGGCGGTAGAGGCGCGTTGCGCGGGCGCATTGCGGCTCGCCTGCACGGCAGGCGGCACAGCGCGCGAGTTGTCTTCTGCCAATGCCGACGGGGGGAGCCGAATGCGCTGCCCCACCAGAATCAGGTCCGGGTTCTCAAGCTCGTTCCAGCTCGCGAGCGTGCGGTAGTCGACACCATAACGCCAGGCGATCGAATACAGCGTGTCGCCGGGCTGAACGATATAGGCCGGATCCCGGTCGATGCGCGAAATCGTCCCGCACGCGGCGAGCGTGAGACAGCCGAGTACGAGCACAAGCCTCATTGGAAGCGGACTACCAGGTAGGCGAGCACGATCACGGCCACGGTCACCCAGCCGATCGTGTCGATGTGCCGTTTGAGCTGCCGCTCCATTCGTTCGCCTCCCCAGACCAACAAGCCGGCGACGAGGAAGAACCGCGCGCCGCGGCCCAGAAACGAAGCAACGATAAACACAGGCAGCACGGTGTGCAACGCACCGGCGGCGATCGTGAAGATCTTGTACGGGATGGGCGAGAATCCGGCAAGCAGCACCGCCCAGAAACCCCATTGCCCGAACCAGGCCGTTGCCCGCAGATAATCTTCCCAGTAGCCGGCCGAACGCAGCACCGGTTCGACGGCATCCAGCGAGAACCAGCCGATCGCGTATCCGGCCAGGCCGCCGACGACCGAGGCGATCGTGGTCAGGAAGGCGAGCCGCCAGCCGTGGTCGGGACGCGCCAGCGTCATGGGCGCGAGCATCACATCGGGAGGAACGGGAAAGAACGAGGACTCGGCGAAGCTCATCGCCGCCAGATAGCGGTGCGCGTGACGGTGGCGGGACCAGCTCATGACCCTGTCGTAGAGGGGCGTGAAGAGCCTCATGTCTCGATGCCCTTGACGAGCGGCACGAAACTCACCCGCAGGAGTTCCCGGCGCTCGAATTGCGTGCCCCGGCGGGTCATGCTCACGAGCGACTGCCCGCCCGGGGCACCGACGGGAAGCACGAGCCGCCCGCCGTCCTCGAGTTGCTCCAGCAACTCCTCGGGAACGGTCTCGGGCGCCGCCGTGACCAGGATTCCGTCGAACGGCGCCTGACTTCGCCAGCCGTGCCAGCCATCGGCGTGCCGCAGACTCACGTTGCTGATCCCGAGCGACTGCAGGTTGCCCTGCGCGCGCCGGAACAGCGACTGAATCCGCTCGACACTGAAAACGTGCCGCACGAAGGCGGCCAGGACCGCCGTCTGATACCCGCATCCGGTACCGATTTCGAGCACCTTGCCGAGTGTGCGTCCATCGCCCTCGTCCCGAACGAGTTCCTCTGTCATCGCGGCGACGACGTAGGGCTGGGAGATCGTCTGACCACGGCCGAGCGGCAGCGCCGTATCCTCATAGGCGCGGCTCGCCAGGGCCTCGTCGACGAAGATATGTCTGGGGACGTCCCGAATCCGGTCAAGCACCTCCGTGTTCGCAATCCCGTTCAAGCGCAGGCGCTCGACGAGCCGCTCGCGCGTTCGCGCTGACGTCATGCCTATTCCGGCACGCTCGCGCCGGTTCATCTAAGCCAACGTGCCTGAGACAAGATCCTACAGCCTCCCCCGCCGAACAGCTCTTTCACACGCTTCTCGATGCTTGGGAACTAATCGATGTCCTCTAAGCCTGGCAGCCCAGGCGCAATGATAGTGGACGATTTCCACTTCCGTGGCCCGGGATCCGCCCTCGGCAATCGGGTCGCAGTTATTGTCGGTACATCCAAATTCGCCGCGTCATCAAGGAGCTTGGCTCTCAGACCCCACCCAGCCAGTCCCGCAACGAATCGAGGCTTTGATGGTCGGTCAGGTCCGTCTTGATCGGTGTGACCGACACGCAACCGCCCGCGATCGCATGGAAATCGGTACCGGGACCGGCGTCCTGGCCGGCGCCCGCGGGGCCGACCCAGTAGATAGGCTGATTCTTGGGGTCCAGTGCCTTGATCACGGGCTCGGACTTGTGGCGAAAGCCGAGCCGCGTTGTCAATATGCCCTTGAGCTCCTCATAGGGCAGATCCGGCACGTTGACGTTGAGAATGGTGTCCTGCGCCAGGGGATTCTCGATCATTTTCCGAACGAGCATGCGAGTCACCGCAGCGGCCGTATCGAATCGTTCGGATCCGTCGAGCACCAGCGATACGGCGATTGCGGGCAGTCCGAGAAACCGGCCCTCCATGGCCGCGGCGACGGTACCGGAATAGAGCACGTCGTCGCCGAGGTTGGCGCCGTGATTGATGCCGGACACGACCATGTCGGGCTCGCTGTCGAGCAGGCCCGTAATCGCGAGGTGCACGCTGTCGGTGGGAGTCCCGTTCACGCCGTAGACGTTTGCGCCGACCTGCTCGACGCGGAGCGGCGAATCGAGCGTCAGCGCGTTGCTCACGCCGCTCTGGTTGCGGTCGGGAGCGACGACCGTAATATCGGCCAGATCGTCAAGATTATCGGCGAGAACGCGCAGACCCCTGGCCTGATAGCCATCGTCGTTGGACAACAGAATCCGCACGCACCTATCCCTGGAATGGCCGCAAGGGCGTTAACTATACTGGAAGCAGGTAGCGTGTCCCACAAGCGGCCATGCGTTCGGCCCATGCTGGACACAGCACCGAAAATCGCCTTGTTCCGGGAGCGGAAACCGCACCCGACGGAGTGCTGCCGTGATCGACGAGGACGACCGCAAGGCATTCGCAGCGGCGACGCGGGACGTGAGGCCGGCGAAGCCGAGCGACCGCATGGCCGTCACGAGCAGGCGCCCTGCCGCCCGTGCGACGCTGAGCCGGGCCGCCGCGGCCGAAGTGCTGCGCGAGAGTCTGGAAGGCCCAGGCCCCGTTCTGTCCGGAGACGAAGTCGCGTTTCGCCGCCCGGGCGTCACCGAGACCGTATTTCGCCGCCTGAAGCGAGGCCGGTTCAGCATCGAGGACGAGTGCGATCTGCACGGGTTGACGCAAACCGAAGCCAGGGCCGCGCTGAAGGCGTTCGTCATCGAGTGTTGCGAGCGCGAACTTGGCTGTGTGCGGATCATCCACGGCAAGGGTGCTCGATCCGGACCGGACGGCCCGGTGCTGAAGCAACTTGTCCACCGCTGTCTCGCCAGATGGGACGAAGTGCTCGCCTTCGCGTCCGCGCAACTCCGACACGGCGGCAGCGGCGCCGTCTACGTCCTGCTCAGGCGGCGCTAGGAGCCGTCGCTCTACTGACGGCGGCCGTCGCGATACGGCGTGATCTGATAGAAGGTTTCGTCTTCGCGCACCATCCCGAGTTCCGCACGCGCCCGTTCCTCGACGGCGTCGAGCCCCTGCTTGAGATCGAGCACTTCTGCCTCGAGCGCGGCGTTGCGGCTTGCCAGCGACCGGTTGATCCCGGTCTGTTCGCTGAGCGCGGCTTCAAGCTGCCAGACTTCGCGCAAGCCGCCGTCGGTCATCCAGAGCCTGTGCTGCAACAGCACGAGCAGTCCGGCGAAAACGAGGATAAACAAGCGCATCGGACTTCAGTGTTTCAAGTGCCGAAAACTCCGCTCAGAGGTCCATCGGAAACGCCGCCGCGCCCGGGTACTCGGCGCGGTCACCCAGCAACCATTCTATCCTGAGCAACTGATTATACTTCGCAAGGCGGTCGGAGCGGGACAGGGACCCGGTCTTGATCTGCGTCGCCGCGGTCGCGACCGCAATGTCGGCGATCGTCGCGTCCTCCGTTTCTCCGGAACGGTGCGAGACGACGGCCGAGTAACCCGCTTCGTCGGCCATCGCAACCGCGTCCAGCGTCTCGCTCAGCGTGCCGATCTGGTTGGGCTTGACCAGTATGCTGTTGGCGATCCTCTCCTCGATACCAGCCGCGAGAATGCTCGTGTTGGTCACGAACAGATCGTCGCCGACGAGCTGAATCCTGTCGCGCAAACGGCTGCTGAGCCGGCGCCAGCCGTCCCAGTCGTCCTCGGCCATGCCGTCCTCGATCGATACGATCGGATACCGGGCGACGAGATCCTCGAGGAAGCCCGTGAACTCGTCCGGCGTGAAACGCCGGTTCTCGGACGCCAGCGCGTAGGTTCCGTCCGAATGGAACTCGGAACTTGCGACGTCGAGCCCGAGATAGATTTCCCTGCCGAGCGTCATTCCCGCCGCATCGACGGCTTCGGCGATCACGCGGAGCGCAGCTTCGTTCGATTCGAGGTCGGGTGCATAGCCGCCCTCGTCGCCGACGGCCGTGCTCAGACCCCGGCGCTTGAGCACGTCCCCGAGCGCGTGGAACACCTCAACGCCATATCGGAGACTTTCGGAGAAGCTCGGCGCACCGACCGGCAGAATCATGAATTCCTGGATGTCGACACTGTTGTCCGCGTGCGCGCCGCCGTTGAGCACGTTCATCATCGGCACGGGCATGACGTAGGAATCGCGTGGCTCGAGATGTTCGAAAAGCGGCACACCCCGTTCGGCCGCCATGGCTTTCGCGCTCGCGAGCGACACGGCCAGCGTCGCGTTGGCGCCCAGACGCGCCTTGTTCGGCGTAGCGTCGATTTCGATGAGACGCGTGTCCAGTGCACGTTGATCGGCCGCGTCCATGCCGAGCACGGCCTCCCGGATTTCGCCGTTGACGTGCGCCACCGCCTGCCGCACGCCCCTGCCGAGATAGCGCTTCATGTCGCCGTCCCTGAGTTCGACGGCCTCCCGAATTCCGGTTGACGCACCCGACGGAACCGCCGCTCGGCCATGGGCGCCCTGCTCCAGCACGACCTCCGCTTCGACGGTCGGATTGCCCCTCGAGTCGATGATCTCGAGCGCGGCGAGATCGCGGATACGGCTCATGGTTCGTGCCGTCAGGCGCTTGCCGCCTGCCGCGTGAGCTTGAGCCCCTGACCGGCGCGTGCGGCCCTGATGAAGCTCGTGAACAGCGGATGGCCGTCGCGTGGGTTCGACGTGAACTCCGGATGGAACTGC
The DNA here is from genome assembly GCA_022819855.1 of Gammaproteobacteria bacterium. Lineage (GTDB taxonomy): Bacteria > Pseudomonadota > Gammaproteobacteria > Steroidobacterales > Rariloculaceae > Rariloculus. Next base: position 5,068 of record JAJEGN010000021.1, read on the forward strand.
GAAGCCAGCAGCCAGGGATGGTCCTTCAGTTCGATGATCTCGACGAGACCGTCCTTCGAGACGCCCGAGAACACGAGCCCCTTCTCCTCCATGCGCTGCTTGTAGTTGTTGTTGAACTCGTAACGATGGCGATGCCGTTCGGCTATCTCCCCGCTCTCATAGATCCGGTGAGCCAGGCTCGAGCGCTGCAACACGCAGGTCTGGGCGCCGAGACGCATTGTGCCGCCGAGATCCGACTGCGCATCGCGCTGCTGCCGCTCACCGCTCTGATCCTGCCACTCCTCGAGCAACCCGATCACGGGGTCCGCGGTCGATCGGTCAAATTCGGTCGAGTGGGCGTCCGGGAGCCCGAGCACGTTGCGCGCGAACTCGATCGCCGCGACATGCATTCCCAGGCAAATGCCGAGATACGGCACCTGCTTCTCGCGGGCAAACTGCACCGCACGGATCTTTCCTTCTATGCCGCGCTCGCCGAAACCGCCGGGAACGAGAATGGCGTCGACGTCGTGCAGGCAGGCGGCCCCGTTCGCCTCGATCTCCTCCGATTCCAGATACTCGATGTTCACGCGCGTGCGCGTGCGAATGCCGGCGTGGCGCAGCGCCTCGGTCAACGACATGTAGGAATCCTTGAGGTCGACGTACTTGCCGACCATGCCGATCGTGACCTCGGACTCGGGATTCCTGCGTGCGTCGACGACCGAGTTCCACTCGGTGAGGTCCGCCGGTGCGGCGTCGAGCTCGAGTTCCCTGACGACAATGTCGTCGAGTCCCTGCTCGTTGAGCATCAGCGGAATCTCGTAGAGGTCGGCGACATCGACCGCGGAGATCACAGCCCGCTCGTGGACGTTCGTGAACAGCGAAATCTTCGCGCGTTGCTCTTCCGGCAACGGGTGCTCCGAGCGGCAGACCAGCACCTGGGGCTGGATGCCGATCGAGCGCAGTTCCTTGACCGAGTGCTGGGTCGGCTTCGTCTTGATCTCCTGCGAAGCCGCGATGTAGGGCACGAGCGTCAGGTGAATGTACAGCACGCGGGTTCGTCCGAGTTCGACGCCCATCTGGCGGATCGCCTCCAGGAATGGCAGCGACTCGATGTCGCCGACCGTGCCGCCGATCTCGACCAGGCAGACGTCGGCGCCGTCGGCGCCGCTTGCGATGCAGCGCTTGATCTCATCGGTGACATGCGGGATGACCTGCACGGTCGCGCCCAGGTATTCGCCCTGCCGTTCCTTGGAGATGACGTTGGAATAGATCCGCCCGGTCGTGAAATTGCTGTTCCGGCCCGTCCTCGCACGTACGAAACGCTCGTAGTGACCGAGGTCCAGATCCGTTTCGGTCCCGTCGTCGGTGACGAATACCTCACCGTGCTGAAACGGGCTCATCGTTCCTGGGTCGACATTGATGTAGGGGTCGAGCTTCATGAGCCTGACCGTCAGACCGCGGGCTTCGAGAATTGCGCCGAGACAGGCAGAGGTGATTCCCTTGCCGAGCGATGAAACGACGCCGCCGGTTACGAAGATATATCGAGTCATGGCCCGCCTGTACTAAAGACCACGCCGGGACGCCGTCGCCATCCGCATCGGAGTACGGATGCACGGGGCCTCGGCAAGCGGTGTGGTTACGTTCAAGACGGCATTACAACTTACCAAAAGAACCTCGCTGCGGCCAGCCGGCAGCGCCCATGGCAGCAACGCCGTCAGTCCTTGCGCATTTGATCTACAATCGCCTGACCATGACGCGCAGATTCCGGCAGACATGAACGCGGCTGCCTTCGATTCCGCATCGGCGCGAGTAAACGTTCCCCGCCCGGTCAATCCTCGGGTACTGGCGTCAGGGCTCGCGGTCTCGCTCGTGCTTGCGCTTTACCTGATGCAGGCATTCGGCTGGCGCCAGACTGCGCTTTTTCTGGTGGGGGTCGGCGCCGGTATCGTGCTGTATCACGCCGCGTTCGGATTTACCTCCGCATGGCGCAACGCCGTGCACACGGGCCGCACGGCGGGACTCAGATCGCAACTCGTGATGCTGGCGGTGACGGCTCTGGTATTCCTGCCGTTGCTCGCCCAGGGCGAACTGTGGGGCACGCAACTCAACGGTTCGGTCCGGCCGCTGAGTCTTGCGGTGGTCGCCGGCGCCTTCCTGTTCGGTCTGGGCATGCAGTTGGGCAGCGGCTGCGCATCGGGAACGCTTTTCACCGTTGGCGGCGGCAGTGCCCGCATGGTGCTTACGCTGGCCGCGTTCATCGCCGGGTCCGTGCTCGGCGCTTTCCACCGGCCGATGCTGGATGAAGCCATGCCGAGCCTCGGACCCGTGTCGCTGCAGGGCGAACTCGGCACGGCCGGCGCGCTCGTCTTGACCTTCGTCCTGCTCGCGGCGGTCTGGATCGCCGCTGTGCGCCACGAGCGGCGGCGCCACGGCGAAGCCGCCCCGATCGGCTTTTCGCTGCAGGGCGCCGGGTGGCTGCGCGGCCCCTGGCCGCTCGTCGCTGGCGCACTGGGGCTGGCCGCGGTCAACGTCGCCACACTGACGCTCGCCGGCAGGCCCTGGGGGGTAACCTCCGGCTTCGCCCTTTGGGGATCCAAGGCGGCCGCGGCGATGGGTGTCGATGTCGCTTCCTGGCCGTACTGGCAGGGCGTGGCTGGCGATGCGCTTCAGGCGAGCGTCTTTCGCGACGTCACCTCGGTCATGAACTTCGGCATCATTCTCGGTGCGTTCATGGCGGCCGGCCTCGCCGGACGATTCGCACCGGTGTGGCGCATTCCCCCGCGCTCGCTGCTCGCGGCCGTGCTCGGCGGCATCCTGCTCGGTTACGGCGCCCGCATTGCCTACGGCTGCAACATCGGCGCGTTCTTCAGCGGCGTTTCCTCATCAAGCTTGCACGGCTGGGTATGGCTGGCCGCGGGGTTCGCGGGCAGCGCGCTCGGTACGCGGCTACGGCCGCGTTTCGGATTGGAAAACTGAGGCGCCAGCCCGCCTTTTCAGCGACGACGTCGGGCGTCAGGGAGTACGCTGTTACAGGCGAACGGCGCTGCGGGAATTCATCGGCGTCAGAACGAACGACTCCAGCGAATCCGCGGTCTCAGGTACGAAGTCTCGCTGCGACGCGAAGTAAAGGGCATTCTCGCCGAACATCCTGAGGTCGAATGCCTGCTGCCGATCGATGAGGCCCGCGACCGTAGGCCGGACGCCAGTCGTACAGACATCTCGCAGCGTGCGATACCAGAAAACATCCGTCGGCCCGCTGAATTCCACAACGGCGGCTCCCCGGGCCCGGAGGTTCGCGGCAAAGGACACGGATGCTTCGAGTGTCGGGTCTGCAAGCACGACCCATCCCTGCAGGTCCTTCGTCCGCGCGGCCAGCGAGATCGGCGCGGCGCCGAGTGCAACCGAAAGGCCGGCGGACTTCATCACGTCACGGCGAGTGAGCATGTGGTCACCTCTTGTTGAGTCCGGAAATAATACACGAATCAAGCTGGAGTACAGGCTATTCCCGCCGCAACTGCCCTGCTGTCCAACTCATGTAGAATCGGCCGGGATCGGATTGCCGCTTACGTCAGGAATCGAACGAGGATCAAGCGATGGCCATACCACCCGGAGTCACTGAACAGGACTTTGCAAGCGCCCTTCAGGAATTCTCCAATATCGTGGGCGAGGAATGGGTGTTTACCGACGACCAGGACACGGCACTCTACAAGGACGTCTATTCCATCTATCAGAACTCCGACCTTGAGCCGGAGGTCTCAGCCGCCGTCGCGCCCGATTCGGCCGAACAGGTGCAGGCGATCGTCAGGGTCGCCAACCGGTACATGGTTCCCCTGTACCCGATTTCCACCGGCAAGAATCTCGGCTACGGCGGGTCCTCGCCGATCCTGTCCGGCAGCGTCGTACTCGACCTGAAACGGATGAACCGCATCCTCAATGTCGACACGCGCAACCACACGATGCTCGTGGAACCCGGTGTCAGCTTCTACGACGTATTCGACCACTTCAGGGAAAACAAGCTGCCCCTGACGATGGACATCCCGGATCCGGCCTGGGGGAGCCCGATCGGTCATGCGCTCGAGCGCGGCTTCGCCCATACCTACAGCGAAAACGGCCGCGATCGCTGGGACACGGTCTGCGGCATGGAGGTCGTGCTGGGCAACGGTGAGATCGTGCGCACGGGCCCCGGCGCCTGTGAGGGATCCCAGACCTGGCAGGACCAGAAATGGGGTATCGGGCCCTACGTTGACGGCATCTTCTCGCAGTCGAATTTCGGCGTGATCACCAAGATGGGCTTCTGGATCCGGCCGGCCCACGAGGGTTACCGCAGTCTCGTTGTCTTCGTGCCGAACTACGAAGACCTGGTGAAGATGGTCGATCTGGATTCCTACCTGCAGAACGCCGGCATCGTCAACGGCATGACGGCCATGGGCTCGCCCATGTTCGGCGGCGCCTTCAGGTTCTTCGCCGTACCGCCGCCCACGCCCGAGCACCGCCGGTTCCTGCAGGTGGTCGACAACAGGCGGCCGGACATCGCGCCGCTGCAGCAATACTGCGCGGAGAACCGTATCGGCGCGTGGGCTCTGGAATTGAAGTGGCACCTGCCCAACCAGATCTCGGCGGCTGCTGCGGAATACACCAGGGACCTGTTCACCCGGGAGATCCCCGGGTGCTGGTTCGGCGACGAACATGTACTTGAGTTTCCGCTCGACGACGACGTGATCTCGACTCTCAACGAACGGCCCGGAGCGCCCGAACGCGTCAACCTGGGCATTCCCAGCCTGTCCCGTTTCGGCATGGGCGTGCGCGCGACGGGACAGCCCTCGACCAGCCAGGGGCATTTCTGGTTCGCCCCGATGGTCCCGAAGAAGGGCGAGGAAATGCTCAGGTACCAGGAGGTCATGCAGCAGGCGCACGTGGAGCTGGGCGTGCCGTTCATGGGCAGCTTCTACGGCAACCTGCCGATGTACTGGACCAAGCGGGTCGGTGTCGGCCTGGCCAACTGGGCGGTCAGCACGGACCCGGAAGTCAACAGGCGCACCCGCGAGCAATACCTCGCCATGACGCAGATCTGCGCGGAAAACGGCTGGACGGAATACCGTGCGCCGGCGCCGGTCCATACCGAGATCATGAGCATCATCAACAACTGGAACGACGGCTCGCTGCTGAAGCTCCACGAGGCGCTGAAGGATGCGGTGGATCCCAACGGGATATTGTCGGCGGGCCGCTACGGGATCTGGCCGAAGCACATGCGCGAGGAGATGCGAGGTGCGTAGACAACCGCTTTCGGTGCTCTGGCCAGTGGCGTCCGTCCTCCTGATCGCCATGACGGCGCCCGCGGCGATGGCGCAGGACACTCCGCCGGCATTGGGCAAGCAGGTGTTCGACGAATGGTGCGGTATCTGTCACGGACCGCCCAACGGCGCCTCCGGTGGCGGCACCGAAACGCTGGCCGCCCTCTTCCAGGGGACCGATATCCCGGCGCAACTCGAGGACAGGACCGATCTCACGGCCGAACTGGTCAGGACGCTCACGCGGCAGGGACGGAACACGATGCCGAACTTCAGGAAAACGGAGATATCGGATTCCGAGTTGGAGGCGTTGGTCGCCTACCTCGTTGCGGATGACGCAGAATAGGGTTCGCTGTTTGCGCCGGTCCTGAAGCCTGTCGGTTACGTTTCTCGAAGCGGCCGGGGCGATACCCCGCTGGCGAACGCAGTCAATGGATCGGCGGGTGGTCCGTCCAGGCCACTTGCCACCAGTTGCCGCGAGTCGCTGCGTCACGGGCCGCGTCGTTGATCCACAGGTCGCCGACGGCTGCGATCATGTCGCCCCGATAGATCAGCGGAACCCGGCCGCGCATCCAGGGCACGATCCCGGCTTCCTGAAACAGGCTCTTGAGCGGCCGGCTCCGACCGCGGTTCAAGGGCTTCAAGCGCTCGCCGCCGCGGCGAAAGCGCACTTCCAGTCCGGCCCGAACCCAGGCATCGGGAAGGCCGGGGCCGTCACCCGGCGCGAGAGCGAGCCGCCCCTCGGCTCCCTCCCACGGCTCACCCGGAGCGAGCTGCGCGGCTCCAGAGCGCGGCTGCAACGGCGCCAGAGGCGCGATCAGGTACAGTCGATCGCGATAGACGCGCGCTTCGGCGCCGGGCCAGGTCACCAAGGTACGGGCGTCGGGCCGCGTCACCGTCAGGCTCCGCCTGAGTTCCTCGAGTTGGGTTGCGCTCGGGACCGGCAAACCGCGCCTGCGGATCGCAAAACGAAGCGCATTGCGCTGCCGGGCCGGCACGAGCATCCGCAGCCGCTCGCGATCGATGCTGGCCGCGGCCGCATCCTGCCCGAGATCGACAGTCGCGAGTTCTTCGAGCAACCCGTCCGCCTCGCGCATATTTCCCGCGAGCCGAGCGGCCGTGATGCTGACGGCAGGCCAACGCTCCTTAAGGCGCGGCACGATCTCGGCACGCAAGAAGTTCCGATCATGAATCGGGTCGGCGTTGCCGGGATCTTCGAGCCAATCGAGTCCCCAGCGTTCGGCCTGCTCGAGAATCTGCTCGCGTGAGAAACCAAGCAAAGGCCGCCCGACGCTGACTCCGGCCAATCGGCGAAGCGGCGCGATGGCGCCCAGTCCAGTGACGCCGGTACCGCGCAGCATGCGCAGCAGGAGCGTTTCGAGCTGGTCGTCGGCATGATGAGCGGTCAGCAGGATCTCATCGGGTGCAAGCAACTCGCCCAGCGCAGCATAACGGGCTTGCCGGGCCGCCGCTTCAAAGCCCAGACCGGAACTCGTATCGACGCTGACGCGCTTGCTGCGGAACTCGACGCCAAGCGCGGCAGCGGCCCGTCGACAGTCGTCCGCCCAGTCCCCCGAGGCGGGGTGCGTCGCGTGGTCGATGTGGAGCGCCGCGAGCCGCGGCGACATGCCGAGCCGGACGAGCGAGGTCAGCAGGACAGTCGAATCGACCCCGCCGCTGAATGCCACCGCCCAGCGCGGCGCGGCCTCATCGTCCGGCACGAGCGCGGCCAGCTTGTCCTGCAGCTCGTTGAGAAACGACTCCTGTGGCTGGCTGCCTCCCATCTCTCTTGTCCCAAAGCGGGCGCAGTCTCCCCGGCTACCGCAAACGCAAGGGGAGGTGCACTACCGGTCGCTTGAAACCCTCGCGCGCAGGGATGCGCGCGCGGAGCCTACATGGATGTATTCACGGCGTGTTTCAAGCGACCGGTAGTGCGCCTCCCCGCCCATTGCCACAAAGGCCTTCCCGTTACCCGGCAGTGCGCCTCCCCGCCAACCAGCGCAGCGGCTTGCCATTGGAGCTCAGCCTTCCTTGTAGATGCCGAACCCGAAGAGCTTCTTCCGCCGGGCCGCGATCAATTCCTCGCTCGGCAGGGGCTGCAGTTCGGCCAGCGCCTGCAACAGCGCGTTCCTGACCGCTTCGCCCATTGCCGCAGGATCGCGGTGCGCGCCGCCGAGAGGTTCGGCGATGACTTCGTCCACGAGGCCGAGCTTGAGCAGCCGTTCCGCCGTGATTCCCAGAGCTTCCGCCGCGGCCTCCGCCTTGTCGGCGCTGCGCCAGAGAATCGACGCGCAGCCTTCCGGCGAGATCACCGAATAGATGCTGTATTGCAGCATGAGCACGCGATCGGCGACGCCAATGGCCAGCGCGCCGCCCGAGCCGCCTTCGCCGGTCACGAGGCTCACGATCGGCGTCCTCAGGCACGCCATCGTGAGCAGGTTGCGCGCGATCGCCTCGCTCTGGCCACGTTCTTCGGCGCCGACGCCCGGATAGGCTCCGGCGGTATCGATCAACGTCACCACCGGAAGCCGGAATCGTTCGGCCAGGCGCATCAGGCGCTGCGCCTTGCGATAACCCTCCGGCCGGGCCATGCCGTAGTTGCGCATGACTCTTTCCCTGGTGTCGCGGCCCTTCTGCTGACCGATCACGACAACCGGCTGACCCTGCAGGCGCGCAAGACCGGCAACGATCGATGGATCGTCGGCGTACATCCGGTCTCCGTGAAGTTCCTGAAAGTCGGTGAAACAGCGGGCGATGTAGTCGAGCGCGTACGGCCGCTGCGGGTGGCGCGCAAGCTGTGCGATCTGCCACGCGCTCAGATTCGAGAAGATGCTGCGGGTCAGCGATTCGCTGCGCTTCCTGAGCCGTTCGATCTCCTCGCTGATGTTGACTTCGGAGTCGTCCGCGACGAACTTGAGCTCGTCGATCCGCGCTTCGAGCTCGGCGATCGGCTGCTCAAATCCAAGATATTTCAGATCCATATCGGCGCAACTTCAGGGTTTGTCGGCACGATACCGTCAACATTCGAAGATTGGCAAGTGACCGCCTGAACCTTGACACCGGTGTGTCGGCGCCCGGTATCGCTGCCGATCGGCCGACGGCGCCTGAAACTCCGCAGGCGCGAACGGGCTCAGGCGACGTACTTCGGATAGTGGACCGACACATGGGTATCGCCGAGCATGCGTGCGAGGCGTTCGCGAAGTTCGCGGGTCGGCCGGATCGTCCAGTCCTGGCCGAGCGTCAGAACTGCGGCAGCCGGTGAACCGCAAATTCTGACGCAAACCTCGCACTTCCCCCCCCGGTAGGTCTCGAGGAGCCGTTTGAGGTTCTCGATCGTCGGCAGACCGCCGTTGCCGCGGTCGAGAGAGATCGTGAGGCGCCGTGCCCGTTGTTCGATCTCGGCGTTGACTCCGTGCAGGTTCTCGGCGAGCGCGGACCAGTCGTTGAGGAACCGGTCGTACCTGAGCTGGCCCTCGACGACGAGCGATGCATCCCTGGCGATCAGGTGCTGGTGACGGCTGCGAACCTCGTCGAACAAGGTGACTTCGATGCTGCGCGAATTGTCGTCGACGACGATCGTCATCGAGTTGCCCCGTCGCCGGAGGTCCATGACGGTGCCCGCGAACCTCGTTTTCGTGCGCATGCCGTTGTGCTGCGCATCCTTCGGCAGCCTGGCGACGATGCTTGCGATCGAACCCTCGGTAAAGTGGCTGCAGTGTGGCGCGTACTCGTCGAAGGGATGACCGCTCAGGTACAGGCCCAGGCTCTCGCGCTCGGCGGCGAGCCGCTCGCGGCTGCTCCAGTCTTCAACCGAGGCAAGCACCTGCGACAGCGCCCCGCCTGAATCCTCGCTGCCGAACAACGTGCTCTGGCCCGCCGAATGGTCGCGTGCGTGGCGTTGGGCGAACTGCAGGGTGTCGCCGACCGCGGCCAGCAGGGTGGGCCGGTTCTCGCCGAGTTCATCGAGTGCGCCCGCGCGCACCAGCGCCTCCAGCGCCCGCCGGTTGAGCTTGTTGGGATCGACCCGGCTGCAGAACTCCAGCAGGTTCTCGAAACGGCCGCGCGCGGAGCGCTCGGCCACGATCGCTTCGGCGAGGCCCTGGCCTACGCCCTTGATCGCCGCAAGCCCGTAGCTGATCCCGCGCTCGCCAAATACGGTGAAACCGCATTCGGAGCGATTCACGTTCGGGGATTCGAGACCGATCTCGAGCAAGGCGCAATCGTCCTTGAGCACGATGAGCTTGTCCGTATCATCGAGGTCCGCGGTCATGACGGCGGCCATGAACGCGACCGGATGATGCGCCTTGAGCCACGCCGTCTGGAAGGCAATCACGGCGTAGGCCGCCGAATGCGACTTGTTGAACCCGTACTCGGCGAACTTTTCCATGAGGTTGAAAATGGGTTCGGCAACACCTTGCTCGATGCCCCGCTCCAGGGCTCCGGCCAGAAAAACGGCGCGCTGGCTGGCCATCTCCTCGACATCCTTCTTGCCCATCGCGCGCCGCAGGAGATCCGACCCCGCGAGCGAATAACCGGCCAGTATCCGCGCAATCTGCATGACCTGTTCCTGGTAGAGGATCACGCCGTAGGTCGACCGCAGCACCGGCTCGAGTTCGGGATGGAGGTAGTCGATCTTTTCTTCGCCCTGCTTGCGGTTGATGAAGTCGTCGGCCATGCGCATCGGGCCCGGACGGAACAGCGCGATGATTGCGACGAGGTCGCCGAAACGATCCGGCTGGATCCGCCTGATCAGATCGCGCATGCCGCGGGATTCGAGCTGGAATACGGCAGTCGTCCGCAGCGTATTGAGCAATTCATAGGTCTTGCTGTCGTCAAAGCCGATCGCGTCGATGTCGATCGGCTCCTCTGCGTTCGCGGCGCGGCTGCGATTGACGGTCTCGACGGCCTTGTCGATGATCGTAAGCGTCTTCAGACCCAGGAAATCGAACTTTACGAGACCCAGAGCTTCCGCGTCGTCCTTGTCGAACTGGGTCAGGGAAGCGCCGTCGGGGTCGCGGTAAAGCGGCATGAACCGCGTCAAGGGCGCGGGCGCGATCACCACGCCGCCGGCATGTGTGCCGACATTGCGGGTCAGCCCCTCGAGCCGGCGCGCATGGTCGATGATCGAGCGGACCTGCGGGTCGGCCGCATAGCGCCGGCTCAGTTCCTCGTCCTGTTCGAGGGCCTTGTCGAGCGTCATCTTGAGCTCGAACGGAATCTGCCTCGCGATGGTATCCACGAAGCCATAGGGTTGACCCAGCGCGCGGCCGACGTCGCGCACGACGGCGCGGGCCGCCATCGTGCCGAAGGTCACGATCTGGGAGACATGGTCGGCGCCGTAGCGGCCCGCGACATAGTCGATGACCCGATCGCGTCCTTCGATGCAGAAGTCGATGTCGAAATCGGGCAGCGAAACGCGTTCCGGATTCAGAAACCGTTCGAACAGAAGATCGTGGACGATCGGATCGAGATCGGTAATGCCAAGCGTGTAGGCGACCAGCGATCCGGCTCCGGATCCGCGGCCCGGACCCACCGGAATCGCCTGCTCGCGAGCCCAGGCCACGAAATCGGCCACGATGAGAAAGTATCCTTCGAAACCGGTCTTGCAGATCACGCCGAGTTCGCTTTCGAGCCGCTCGAGATACGCTGCGTTCCGGTCGGTGTCGATGCCGGAGTTCCGCAGGCGCGCAGCGAGTCCTTCACTTGCCCTTTCGCGCAGTTGCGACTCCGCCGATTGACTGCCCTCGATCGCGTATTGCGGCATGAACCTGCTCTCGAGATCGAGTTCGTGGCTGCAGCGTCTTGCCACCTCGACGGTATTGGCCAGCGCTTCGGGCAGGTCCGCGAACCGTGCCGCCATTTCGTCCGCGGACTTCAGATACTGTTCCCTGCTGTAGTCTTTCGGCCGGTCCGGGTTTTCGACCGACCAGCCCCCGGCGATCGCGACCCGCGTCTCGTGCGCATCGAAGTCGGCGCTGTCGAGGAAGCAAACTTCGTTCGTAGCGAGTACGGGCACGCTGTTGGCCGCCGCGAGTTCGACCGCACGGCGAACGTAGGCTGTCTCGTCGCTTCTGCCGAGGCGCTGCAACTCGATATAGAAGCGGCCCGGCATGCGCCCGAGCCAGTCGCCGAGCACTTCCTCCTCACGCCCCGAATTCGGAGCCAGGATCGCCTTGCCGACTTCGCCGCATTGCGCGCCCGAAAGCGCGATCAGGCCGTCGAGCGCTTCCGGAGCAAGCCATTTCTTCAGGATGACCGTACGCCCGTGGCAGGAGCCGAGTTCATGGCCGAGGGTCAGCAGCCGCGTGAGCTGCCCGTAGCCTTCGGCATGCATGCAGAGCAGGGTCAGCCGCGTCGGGTCGCTGTCGTCGCGCGACTCCGCGACGTGCACGTCTGCGCCCACGATGGGCTTGATACCCTTCGCCACGGTCTCGCGGTAGAACCTTACGTAAGCCGACACGTTCGACTGATCCGTCATCGCGATGGCCGGCATGCCGAGCGCCGCGGCCTTCTGCGCCAGCGCCTTCACGCGCACGATACTGTCGACGAGCGAATACTCGGTGTGAACGCGCAGGTGAACGAAGCCGCTCATGGTCCGGCGGTCCGGCGCATTGCCGCATCGCCACCGAGCGGGGCGAAGCTCATGCGGTGGATGACGCAGGGACCGAGCCGCTCGAGCGCATCGATGTGCTCGCGTGTCGGGTAGCCCTTGTTGCGATCGAAGCCGTAGCCCGGGAACGTCCGGTGCCAGCGCCGCATCAGGCGGTCCCGGCAGACCTTGGCGAGTATCGACGCGGCACTGATGCACTGCACGCTTTGGTCGCCGCGAACGACCGCCTGCGTGCTGTAGCGGCCGGGATGGCGCCTGAACGACGGGACGCGGTCACCGTCCACCCGCACGAGGTCCGGTTGCACTGCGAGACCGAGAACCGCCCGCTCCATTGAGAGCAAGGTGGCCTGCAGCACGTTGAGCTCATCGACTTCGCCCGGCGTCGCGGCTCCAAGCGAGAACGCGACCGCGTTGCGGCGGATCTCGCGCGCGAGCAGGGTGCGCCTGCGTTCGGTCAACATCTTGGAGTCGCGCAGGCCGGCAACCGGTTTCGCAGCATCGAGAATGACGGCGGCAGCGACGACCGGGCCGGCCAGGGGACCGCGCCCTGCTTCGTCGACGCCCGCGACAATCGCACCCGTTGCCGGAAGCGTCGGCTCCTGATGGGTCCTCGACATCAGCACGCGGGTTCCCGCAAGGCCAGTTTCAGCACCGCATCAGCGGCCGATGCGCTGGCGTTCTGCCTGAGCCGTTCATGGATGGCGATCAGTTCGGCCCGGAGACCCGGTGCGTCCGCGTCGGCTTCCAGGCAGCGCAGCAACGCCGGTCCAAGTATATCGGGCCGGACCTCGCGCTGGACGAATTCAGGCACGAGGGAATGCCCGGCGAGCAGGTTCGGCAGCGAGAAGTGCGGCAGGCGCTGGATTCCCATGCGGCGGGCGAGCCAATACGTCATACCGGAAAGCCGGTGCGCCACGACCATGCGCCGTTTCAGCAAGAGGGCTTCGAGCGTCGCCGTACCCGACGCGGTCAATACGGCGTCGGCGGCCGCGAGCACCTCGCGCGCGCGTCCCGTGACATAGCGCGGCGGCGGATCGAGTTCGAGGCGATCCGCCGCCGCGCGACAGAGTTCGCCCGCCGCCTCGTTCGCAAGCGCGACGACGCAGCGCGCATCCGGGCGCTCGCGCTGCAGCCATTGCGCCGTGGCAAGGAAAGGCCCGCTCAGACGTGCGACCTCGGCGCGCCGGCTGCCGGGCAGAATCGCAATGACGGCGCCGGTCCCCGACAGTCCGAGATCCGTCCTCGCCCGATCGGTATCGACTGCAAGCGGGATGGCATCTGCGAGCGGGTGTCCGACGAATCGGGCGGCGACGTCATGCGCTGCATAGAACTCTGTCTCGAAAGGCAACAGACACAGCACGAGATCGGTGGCATTGCGGACTTTCAGCACTCTCGACTGGCGCCAGGCCCAGACCTGCGGGCTCCCGTACTGCACGGCCGGTATGCCCCTGGCCTTGACCGCAGCCGCGACCGGGAGGTTGAAATCGGATGAATCGATGCCGACGAACACATCCGGGCGGAGCCCGACGATGCGGTCGATGAGCCGGCTGCGCAGCCTGAGCAGGCGCGGCAGGTGCGGCAGCACTTCGGCCAGGCCCATGACCGACAGCTCTTCGACGCGGTGCCAGGGTTCGCAACCCGCGTCGATCATGCGTTGACCGGCGATGCCGTGGAACCCGGCATCGGGCGCGCGCTCCCGGATCGCTTCGATCAGTCCCGCGCCGAGCGTGTCGCCCGAAGCCTCGCCCGCGACAAGCGCCACGCGCAATCGCCGACGCGCCGGCCTTTCAGCGGACGAGGCCGCGCGAACCATGCGTCAGCGAACTTACGAACGGCTCAAGTTCAGGTTGCGACTCGACAGATGCCCGAAGTTCAGCGACAGCGTCTTCGAGATTCGATCCCTGCCTGTAGACGACACGATAGGCGTCGCGAATATTGCGGATCGCGGCGGACGTGAAGCCGCGCCGCTTGAGCCCTTCGGCGTTGATCCCGCGCGGCCGGACCGGCCGCCCGGACACGGTGACATATGCCGGAACGTCCTTGGTCACGTAACTGAACATGCTGCAGAGCGAACCCTGTCCAAGCATGCAGTGCTGATGCACCGCCGTGAATCCGCCAAGCAACACGTAGTCGCCGACATGCACGTGACCGGCGATCGACGCGTTGTTCGCGAAAATCGTGTGATCGCCGACGACGCAGTCATGCGCGATATGGGAGTACGCCATGATCCAGTTGTCGTTGCCGACGCGGGTTACCCCCTGATCCTGCACCGTGCCTCGATTGATCGTGCAGTACTCGCGGATCGTGTTGCGCTCGCCGATGAGAAGTTCGGTCCGCTCGCCGCCGTACTTCTTGTCCTGGGGATCGTCCCCGACCGAGGCGAACGAAAAGACGTGGTTGTCGGCGCCCATCGTGGTCGGACCGCGGATGACCGCGTGCGCATCGATGCGGCAGCCCGGACCGATCTCGACATCGGCGCCGATCACGGCGTAGGGGCCGACCCAGGCGTCGTCGTGAACGTTTGCCGAAGGATCGACGACGGCGCGCCGGTCGATCAAGGCTCTTTCCTGGTGGCCATCAGGATCTCCGCTTCGGCAACCGATTCGCCGTCGACTTCGGCGTGGCAGTCGAAGCGCCACAAGGCCTGCTTGCGGGCGGTCAGCTCGGCCCTGAGCACGAGCTGGTCACCGGGCCTGACCGTTCGCTTGAAGCGCGCGTTTCGAATGGCGACGAGATAGAGGATTCTGACGCTTTGCTCTGCCGCCGTTGCGCTCTCCCAGGCAAGCACTCCGCTCGCCTGCGCCAGCGCCTCGATGACCAGCACGCCCGGCATGATCGGATGGTCGGGAAAGTGCCCGACGAAGTGGTCTTCGTTGATGCTGACGTTCTTGATCGCCACGATCGACTTGCCGGGAACGACCTCGGCGACTCGATCGACCATGAGGAACGGGAAGCGATGGGGCAGGCGCTCCAATACGCCTTCAATGTCCAATGAGTGCGATTCAGCCATTGTCCCGTCCCCGCGAGCCCTCCCCGTCGGCCCGTCCCCCGATTCCCGTCCGTTCGATGGCTCTGAGGCGCTCCGCCAGCGCGTCGAGTTGCCGGAAGCGGGCGGCGCTGCGCCGCCAGCGCTGCGCCTCCTCGGCCGGCAGGCTGCCGCCGTATGTGCCTGGCTTTCGTACCGACTTCGTCACGACGCTTCTGAACGTGAACATGACGTCATCGCAGATCTCCAGGTGATTGATCATGACGACGCCGCCGCCGACCTTGCAACGCCGGCCGATTCTGGTGCTTCCGGCAGCGCCCGACATTGCCGCCATGACGGTATGGGCGCCGACCCGGACGTTGTGAGCGATCTGCACGAGATTGTCGAGCTTGACGCCATCCTCGATGACCGTGTTCTCGATCGTCCCCCGGTCGATCGTCGTGTTGGCGCCGATCTCGACATCGTCGCCGATCGTCACGCCGCCAATCTGCGGAACTTTCACCCACGCGCCCTCGTCCTCGGCAAAGCCGAAGCCGTCCGAACCGATCACGACACCGGGATGGATCACGCAGCGCACACCCATCGTCACGCCGTCGAGCACGGTCACGCGAGCCAGCAGGCGAGAATCGGCTCCGATGCGGACGTTCCCGCCGATCACGCTGCCGGCGCCGAGCATCGCCCGCTCGCCCACGATACTCGCCGCGCCGATCGCGACGTTCGGTCCGACGCACGCCGATTCCGCAACGAGCGCATCGGCCGCAACGGTTGCGGTCGGGTGTACTCCCGGTTCGACGTCGCGCGGCGGATGCAGGAGCGCGGCGACACGCGCGTAGGTCGCGTAAGGGTTCGAATTGACTAGGCTCGCGACGGGACAGTCCGCCCTGTGCCGTTCCTCGAGGATGACCGCGGTCGCGCGAGTGTCCTTCAGTCGGCCGCGGAAGTGAGGGTTGGCAAGGAAACTGACGGCGCCGGCGCCGGCGCCCGACAAGGTCGCGACGCGGTCGACGACAGTGCCGCTGTCGCCATCGAGCTCGCAACCGTAACGATCAGCGAGCTCACCGAGCGTCACCGGCTGCGCTGGCTCGCGCAGGCCAGAGACGTCATTCCTCACTGCTGGATTGTTGAAAGCTGGCCTGTATCGATTCCAGCACGTCCTGGGTGATGTCGACAGCGGTGCTGTAATACAGAACATCGGCCACGACGAGGTCGAAACCGGCCTGCCTCGCGTAGGCCTGCACTGCCTGAAGCAGGGAGGCCTGCAGATTGCCCAGTTCCTCGTTGCGGCGCAGATTGAAGTCTTCGTTCAGCTCATTGTTTTCGCGCTGGAGGTCGCGTTGCTCGTCGCGTATCTGCCGTTCGAGGCTGACTCGCTCCTCTTCGCCCATGACCGAAGAGTCGCGCTGATACGTTTCCTGCTTCTCCTGCAGCGCGGTTTGCATCGCGACGAGGTCGCGCTGGCGCGGTGCGAACTCGGCCTCGAGCGCGGCCATCGCCTCCTGTGTCTGAGGCGCCTGCTCGAGCAGGATGCCCACATTGACGACGCCTATCCTGAGCGGCGCCTGCGCGAATGCGGTGACGGCGACGAACGCCGTGGCAAGCAGCGCGACCCGGGTCGCCACGCGCTGTTTCCTCGTCATGAGTTCAGTCCCTCAAAGATTCAAAATGCATTGCCGATGGAGAACTGGAACCGTTCGATCTCGTCGCCCCACAGGAAGTCCGTCTCGTCCTGCGCGTTCAGCGGTGACGCGTAACTGAAACGCAGGAGACCGAGCGGCGCGAGCCATTCTACGGCAAGCCCCACCGACTGCTTCAAATTATCATAATCGAAATCGTAGTCGATTTCGTTGAAGCCGGTCCGGTCGTAGAACGTCACACCGCCCGTCGAGAACACGTTGCCGATGTCGTAGAAGAGCGAGATTCGCGTCGAATTGCCGAGCTTGCCCGGCGTCGGCATGATGAGTTCGAGCTGATTGGCGACCAGCATGTTGCCGCCGTACGGATTGCCGAGGGAATCGATCGGACCCATCCAGCTTTCCTTGAAGCCGCGAACGGTGCCGGGGCCGCCGCCGAAGAAGTTGCGAAACGGCGGCGGAGAGGTGGTTTCGCCGTAGCCTTCGCCGAGCGCCAGCTCCGAATTGATCTTGAACCGCCAGGCGCCCGGCAGTCGGAAGTACTTGGTGAAATTCATCCGGGCAACGTAGTACTCGACCTCGCTGCCCGGGACGGCGGCCTGGAGATTCATGCTGAGCCGCATGCCGCTGTCGGGAAAGAGCACCCGGTTGCGC
The DNA here is from genome assembly GCA_022819855.1 of Gammaproteobacteria bacterium. Taxonomy (GTDB): domain Bacteria; phylum Pseudomonadota; class Gammaproteobacteria; order Steroidobacterales; family Rariloculaceae; genus Rariloculus. Next base: position 22,216 of record JAJEGN010000021.1, read on the forward strand.
GTGTCGAACGCCCAGCCCGCGACGAGTTCGAAAGACTGGATTTCCGTTGCGGCGATCGCGGAATTCGGGCCGCCGATGTTGATCTGATTACCGTTGTTCAGTACCCACTCGCGCGCCTGCTGCGAGCTGTAGTAGCTCGTGATCAGTTCCGCGCTCTGGTAGGCGAATCCGAATCTGAGTTGCTGGTACTCCGTGATCGGATAGGCCCAGTTGAGACCTGCCGTCATCGTGGTCGTGGAGAACTGCGAAGCCACGGACGTGAACTGCTCGATGTCCTGGTAGGAGAACTGGATCGACCTCTGCAGACCGTCCATGTTGCGGTACGGGTCGGTGAAGCTCAGGTCGTAAACCTTGTAATACTCGCCACCCGTAAGGTTCAACGCGACGCGGTTGCCGGTGCCCATGAAGTTCGAATGGATGAAGTTGCCGCCGAGAATGACCCCCTGCGTTCCCGAATAGCCGACGCTGCCGCCGAACTGTCCCGGCAGGCCCTCTTCGATTTCGAACTCGACGTCGACGAGATCGGGGCTCCCCGCCACGGGTATGGTTTCGTATTCCACGGTTTCGACGTACGGCAGGCGCTGCAGCAGGATCTTCGAGCGCTCGAGCAGATCGTTGGACAGATAGCCGCCCTCGAACTGCCGCATCTCGCGCCGGAACACCTCGTCGTTGACGTTGGCCGCGCCGTTGAAATTGATGCGCCTGACGTAGACGCGGCTCTGCGCGTCGACGAAGAACGTCACGGCGACTTCCCGCGTTTCCTCGTCGAGTTCGGGCACGGCCTGAATCTGGGGAAAGGCGTAACCGTCGCGTCCGAGCCGGATTCGCATGGCCTCCTCGCTGAACGTCAGCAGTTGCTGCGAGAAAATCTGCCCGGGCTGCGACAGGATCAGTGCGTTGAGTTCGGCTTCCGGGATTGCGGTGTCGCCGGCCAGGCGAACGTCGGAAATCACATACAGATCGCCTTCATCGACGCTGATCGAGACGAAAATATCCTTCTTGTCGGGCGATATCGTGACCACCGGCTGACCGTCCAGGCGGAAGTCGGCGTAGCCGCGGTCCATGTAGAACGACCTCAGCGTCTCTATGTCGCCCTCGAGAGCCTCCTTCGAATAGCGGTTGTCATCGCGGATGAACGACAGCCAGTTGCCGGTGGTCAGCTCGAATCCGTCAAGGATCTCCTCGTCGGAGAACCGGCTGTTGCCGACGATGTTGATCTGCCGGATCTGCGCGCGGTCGCCTTCCTCGATCTCGATCTCCACGCGAACGCGGTTGTCGGAAAGGTCTTCGACGGTCGCATCGACACGCGCGGCGTACTTCCCGCGGCCATAGTATTCGTCGGTCAGGAACTGCTGGACCTCGTCGAGCACGGACCGGTCGAAGATCCTGCCCTGGGCGAGACCCACATCGCGAAGCGAGCGCTCGAGGTCCTCGTCCTCGATGTCCTCGTTGCCGGAGAACGTGAACTCCTCGATCGTCGGCCGTTCCAGCACGGCGATGACCAGGGTGTCGTCGTCGCGGCGCATCTCGATGTCCTGGAAGAAGCCGGTCGAGTAGATCCCCCGGATCGCCTCGCGAACGACCTGTTCGTCGACCGTATCGCCGATGTTGAGGGGCAGGTAGTTGTAGATCGTGCCTTCGGATATCCGCTGTGCCCCTTCCACCTGGAAGTTCTGGACGACGAACGGCAACTGCGCCGCAACGGGCGCGGCCGCAATCAGACCGGCAAGACAGGCGATCGTTTCAGTCAGGCGTACGCGCATCATTAGCTGAACATCCTGCTTATGTCGTTGTAGAACACGAAACTCATCAAGACGATGAGAAACACGATACCAAGTTGCTGGCCGACGAGCATGGCGCGTTCGGACAGCGGCGAGCCCTTGAGCCATTCCGCGAGCTGATAGACGATCTGCCCTCCATCGAGCAGGGGAATCGGCAGGAGATTCATGATGCCGAGACTGATGCTGACGATGGCGAGGAAGCTCAGAAACGCGCTAAATCCGGCCTCGGCGCTGTCGCCGGCATAGGCGGCGATCGAGATGGGACCGGAGACGTTGCGCAGCGACACGTCGCCGATGACCATGCGCGCCAGCATGCGAAGCGTCAATGCCGTCATCTCCCAGGTCTTCGCGGCGCCCCTGTAAAGCCCTTCCGCGACGCCGTAGCGCTCCTCGGACCGGATTCGCTCCAGCACATCGTCAGGCAGTTGCGACGGCCTCCAGGCGCCGATCCGCCCGACGCGCTCGCCGTTCTCCTCGACTTCGCCGATCCGCATCGCGAGTTCGACTTCGCGATTTTCCCTGAGGACGAGCAAGCCGACCGTTTCGCCCGGCCGGGCCCTGATCGTCTCGAGCCAGACCTGCCAGCTCTCGATGGGCTCTCCGTCGACGCTGAGCACGCGGTCGCCGGCCGCGAGCCCGGCCTGCTCGGCCGGCGAATCCGGGTCGACACGCTCGATGTCGGGCGGCATCGTCGGACCGGGGCGGATTCCGAGCCCGCTGAAGAGCGCCTCGGGCTCCGTCAGCTCCGATACGCGGTCGCGCACATCGAGTTCGACGTAGCGCTCGTTGCCGGCCGCGTCGCTTATGTCAAGTTCGATCCGCCCATCGGCGAGCATTTCGTCGAGGATCGCAACGACCGCCTGTTCCCAGGTCGCGGTCGACCTGCCTCCGACGGCCCGGATTTCGTCGTCGGCGCGCATGCCCGCAACGGCCGCGATCGACCCTTCCGATACCGCCCCGACGATCGGCTTGAGCGCGGGTACGCCGGACACGAACATGACCCAGTAGGCAAAGATCGCGAACAGGAAGTTGAAGCCGGGGCCGGCGGCGAGCACCGCGATCCGGTGCGGGATCGGGCGGCGATTGAAGGCCCGGTGCTGCTCGGCTTCGTCAACGGGGCCTTCGCGCTCGTCGAGCAGCTTGACGTAGCCGCCCAACGGAATTGACGACAACCAGTATTCGACGTGATCCGGCGGGCCACCCTGCCAGCGCCACAGCGGTTTGCCGAAACCGACCGAGAATCGAAGGATCTTGAAACCCAGCTTTCGGGCAACGATGAAATGCCCGTATTCGTGCACGGACACGAGCACGCCGATGGCGACGATGAAGGCAATTATGGAGAGTGCAAGATCCACCATAGTCGGATCGGAAGCCAACCTCGTTGAGCTATGCCTGTGATTATTCTACCTATTCGTCGGGCGCCTTGCGCGGACCCGCAGAGGCATCGACCTCATACGGGCGGCCGCGAGCGGCCAGGAGCCCGCGGCCCATGACTGAACTGACACCTGCCGCCGCGCCCGGTTCCTGCCCGGAACCCGAAAACGGCGAATCTGACGAGATCGTAATGTTTGGGCTTGCCGTTCAAGCACTTGCCGTTCGGAAAGGCCAATACGAACGGCCGGGAGCTTGCGCTGCAGGGGCGGATGAGGGTGAATTCGCAGCCGCCAGTTCCCGGGACGCAGGCTCCCAGGGCACGTCCGGCCGCGCGCTCCGTTACACACAGGGCGCCGACGGCCAGCGGTGTTCGGCACATTCCCGAAGCAGCGGGGCCTTCGCCACCGGCTGCCGGTGTCGAACTGTCAGCCGACGAGCCCGCCGAATTGAAGGCCCAGCGCGTAGACGGGAACCGCGGCCGTCAGCCCGTCGATCCGGTCCATCACGCCGCCGTGCCCGGGCAGCAGGCTGCCGCTGTCCTTCGCACCGACATTGCGCTTGAGCATGCTGACGGTCAGGTCGCCGACGACCGAGACGGCGGCGGCCGCCACTGCAGCCGCAAGGAACGCCGGCAGCGGCAAGGCGAGCGCGTAGCTCGCAATCAGGGCAGCGGCGGCGGCGAAGGCAATCCCGCCGGCAACGCCCTCCCAGGTCTTGCCCGGACTGATCCGCGGCGCGAGCTTCGTGCGGCCGATCGCACGACCGACGAAAAACGCGCCGATATCGGCCGCCGCGACCAACGCGAGACCCGTGAATGCAAGCCACGGCCCTCGCGGTCCTGCTCCGTGGATATGGGTCAGGAGCAGCCAGCCCGGAAAGAGCGCCGCGAATCCCAGGGCCGCGATCGCCGTTGCGGGCAGCGGGCGCGGCCAGACGGCCAGCCCCAGGGCCGCAAGGAGCCAGCCCGCCAGCGCAAGGACGAGCGCGGCATCGGAATACGCAGCCGCTCCGGGAAACGCCAGCAGCATGAGCAATCCCAGAGCGACGACGTAGATGCCGCAGGCGCGCGGCCCGTACTGCGCGAACCGGGCCCACTCCCAGCTTCCCGCCAGCACGAAGGCGCCGAGCAGAACCGCGACCGCCGCGGTGGGCAGCAACAGGAGGGCTGCCGTGGCAGCGCCGCCGAGCACGAGCGCCGTGACGACGCGCGCCGCCAGCGGCCGGTCCGGTGAGTTGCGGCCATCAGTCACGGCGTCGGAGTCTCAAAACTCCATGATCTCCGTTTCCTTCTCCTTGAGCAGCCCGTCGATCGCGGCGACGAAACGGTCCGTGATCTGCTGGACCTCGTCCTGCGCGCGATGGTCTTCGTCCTCGGTGATCATCTTTTCCCTGAGCAGTTCCTTGATCGAACCGAGCGCGTCCCGACGAATGTTGCGGATTGCGATCCGGCCGGTCTCCGCTTCGCCGCGCACGATGCGCACGAGTTCCCTGCGGCGCTCCTCCGTCATGGCCGGCACCGGTACGCGTATCACGTTCCCGGCCGACATCGGCGTCAGTCCGAGGTCGGAGTTGAGGATCGCTCTTTCGACGACTGCCACCATGGGTTTCTCCCAGGGCGTGACCGTGAGCGTCCGTGCGTCCTCGACGCTGAGCGTCGCGACCTGGTTCACCGGGACCTGCGTCCCGTAGTATTCAACGGTGAGGTGTTCGAGCAGGCCGACGTTCGCGCGGCCGGTCCGCAGGCGGCGGAACTCTCCCCTGAGCGACTCGATGCTGCGCTGCATCCGCACTTCGGCTTCCTGCTTGACGTCTTCTATCATGAGTTCGTGCCCGTGGCTGACAGCATGTTCGTGACCGAGGTTCCGAGTTGTGCGCCGCATGCGACGCGCACGAGGTCGCCGGGGTTGTTGAGATCGAAGACGACCAGCGGCAGATCGTTGTCGCGGCACATGACGATGGCCGTCGCATCCATGACCTTGAGCCTGTCCGTGAGAACCTGGTCGAAGGACAGCGAACCATAACGCACGGCGTTCGGATCGACCGCCGGATCCGCGGAATAGACGCCGTCCACCTTGGTGGCCTTGATCAGCACATCGGCGCCGATTTCGATCCCCCTCAGGCTCGCCGCGGTATCGGTCGTGAAAAACGGGTTGCCCGTGCCCGCGGCGAAAAGCACCACCCGGCCTTTCTCGAGATGTCTCACTGCCCTGCGGCGGATATAGTCCTCGCAAACTTCATGGATCTGCAACGCCGACATGACACGCGCATACACGCCCTGACGTTCGAGCGCATCCTGCATCGCGAGCGCGTTGATGACCGTGGCCAGCATGCCCATGTGATCGGCCGTGACACGGTCCATGCCGGCCTCGGCGAGGCCGGCGCCGCGAAAGATGTTCCCGCCGCCGATGACGAGCCCGACCTCAACGCCGCGGGAGGCGACTTCGGCAACTTCGGTCGCGATTCTCTGGATGACGGGCGGATCGATGCCGTATTGCTGGCTGCCCAACAGCGCCTCGCCACTGAGTTTGAGCAGTATCCGCCGATATGCAGGCGAGTCTTGCGCCATTGAGCCCCCGCTGCTCGCGGCGATACGCCGCGGCGCCCGCCTTTATAGCAAAGCGGCGACCTCTTCTCCAAAGCCGGCCTGCTTCTTCTCGATGCCTTCGCCGACCTCGAAGCGAACGAAACGCTTGACCCTGGCGCCGTTCTGCGCGAGCAATTGACCGACCTTCGTGTCGGTGTCCTTGACGAACTGCTGACCGGTCAGGGTGACCTCGTCGAAGTGTTTTCTGAGCCGCCCTTCGACGATCTTCGCAACGATGTGCTCGGGCTTGCCGGTCTGGGCCGCCTGAGCCGAGAGAATCTCCGTTTCCCTGGCAACCTCGTCTTCGGGCACATCATCGATGGAAACGTAGCTCGGCGATGCCGCGGCCACATGCATCGCCAGGTCGCGCGCGAGTTCCACGCTGCCGCCGTCGAGGTCCACCAGCACGCCGATCCTGTTCATGTGGACGTAGGATCCAACGGTGTCCGGGCTCTGAAGCGTGCTGAACCTGCGCACGACGATGTTCTCGCCGATCTTGCTGATGAGCCCCTGGCGCAGTTCGCTCAGCGTCGAACCGCCGGATTCCACTTCCATGAGCGCCTCGACCGAAGCCGGCGCATGCTCGAGCACGGCCTGCCCCACGAGCGCGGTGAACTGGCGAAAGTTCTCGTCCTTCGCAACGAAATCGGTTTCGGAATTGACTTCGAGCAGCGCGTAGCGGCCGCCGTCCGGATCGCTCGCGACGAGCACCTGCCCTTCCGCGGCGATTCGCGACGCCTTCCTGTCGGCCTTCGCCTGACCCGCCATGCGCAGCAGATCCGACGCGGCATCGATGTCGCCGCCGGCTTCGACGAGCGCCTTCTTGCAGTCCATCATGCCCGCGCCGGTTCGTTCGCGCAGTTCCTTGACCTGTGCCGGTTTAATCTGCATGGCAGAGCCTCATTTGAAAATTGGTGAACGCCGGGACGCGACGGCTGTCGCGGCCCGATCCGGTCTACCCGGCCGACTTCTCCGAGGACGCTTCCCCGGCCTCTTCTTCCGCTGCCGGGGCGTCGCCGGCTTCGGCTTCGCCGCTCGATTCGGCAGCTTCCGCCGCCCCTGCAGCCTCGGCCGGCGCCGCGGCGTCTGCCGGCTCCGCGGCCTCCGGCGGCTCCGCAGTCTCCGACGTCTCCGCAGCTTCGGTCGGCGCCTCGGTTTCGGCCTCTTCCTCAGCCTCTACCGGTGCCGCTGCCTCTGCCGGCTCCGCAGCGTCTGCCGATTCCACCGCCTCGCTCGATGCGGGCGCCTCGTCAGGCGCGGCTGGCCCGGTCGATGCTTCAGCTTCCCCGGACGCTGCCGGCTCACTCGGCTCCGGCGCGGTGGCTGCAACCTTGGATCGGGCCCTCGTCCTGGTCGTCACCGTTGCCGGCGTCTTGCTCCTCGACTTCGGCCTCGGTCGCACCGACGACGTACCGGGTTCGGCGATCGGCCGGCCTTCCGCGTCCAGTTCGATGAAATCGCCTTCGCCGACAGGCACCTCCGGCAGCGACGCCTTGCCGTCGAGGACCGCGTCGGCGATGCCCTCCGTGTAGAGCCGGATCGCCCGCATGGCGTCGTCGTTGCCCGGAATCGTGTAATCGATACCGTCGGGCGAGCAGTTCGTGTCGACCACGGCAACGACGGCGATCCCAAGCTTCCTTGCTTCCCGGACGGCGATCTCCTCGTGCGCCACGTCAATGACGAACACCGCATCCGGCAACGATTCCATTTCCTTGATGCCGCCAAGGGCGCGCAGCAGCTTGTCGCGTTCGCGGGAGAGCTCGAGCATCTCCTTCTTCGTGAAGTCGCCGCCGCCGGCGTCGGTCAGTTCTTCAAGCTCCTGCAGCCGTTTGACGGACTGACGGATCGTCTTGAAGTTCGTGAGCATGCCGCCGAGCCAGCGCTGACTCACGTGCGGCATTCCGCAGCGCACGGCCTCCTCGGCGACCGACTGCCTTGCCGCGCGTTTCGACCCGACAAACAGGATCTTGCCGCCGTCCGCAACGAGCCTGCGGACGAACTCCACTGCCTCCCGATACATCGGCAGCGTCTGCTCGAGGTTGATGATATGGATCTTGTTGCGCTCGCCGAAGATGTATGGAGCCATCTTCGGGTTCCAGAAGCGGGTCTGGTGCCCGAAATGCACGCCCGCTTCCAGCATCCGGCGCATCGTGACGTCGGCCATGAAAGCTCCTCGTTCGGGTTATTCCTCCACGTGTCCCCGCCAGCAACCCTCGCGGCGAACCGCAAGGGCACCCGGCTCGCGGGCTCCGACACGTGTGTGTAGTCAAATTGCCTCGAAGGCGCGCGCTTTATACCATAGCGACCGGGCAGCAACAACGCCGCCCTACGTATCTTTCCCCACTGACCGCGTGGTCCGTCCGTACCGCGTGCACCGTCATGGCCGCCACGATCAAGACCATCGAAGAACAGCAGAAGATGCGGGTGGCCGGACGGCTCGCCGCCAGCGTGCTCGACATGATCGGCGATCATGTGCTTCCCGGAATCTCTACCGGCGAACTCGACCGGATTTGCCACGATTTCATCGTCGGCCCATTGGGCGCGATTCCGGCTCCGCTCAACTACAAGGGATTTCCGAAGTCGATCTGTACCTCGGTCAACCACGTCGTCTGTCACGGCGTCCCCGGCGATCGGGTGTTGCGAAACGGCGATATCGTCAACATCGATATCACCGTGATCAAGGACGGGTTCCACGGCGACACGAGCCGCATGTTCCACATCGGCAAGACGTCCGTGATCGCAGAACGCCTGTCGCGCGTGTGCTTCGAAGGCATGTGGGAAGGCATTCGCGCCATCCGCCCCGGGGCGCGGCTCGGCGACATCGGTCACGCCGTGCAGACCCATGTCGAGCGGAACCGCTTGTCGGTGGTGCGCGAGTACTGCGGCCACGGCATCGGCCGCGGGTTTCACGAAGACCCGCAGGTGCTGCACTACGGCAAACCCGGCACCGGGTTCGAACTCGCTGAGGGCATGACCATTACCGTCGAACCGATGGTCAATGCGGGCAAGCGCGAAGTGAAACTGCTCGCCGACGGCTGGACTGTCGTGACCAAGGACCATTCGCTGTCGGCACAGTGGGAGCACACGGTGCTCGTCACCGACACGGGTTTCGAGGTGCTGACGCTCGGCGCCCACGATGGGGCGAGCTGAAATGGATGCGAGCCTGAGTCCGACGACTGCTCCGGAGACGCCGGTCCAGCGTATGGATCTGGCGGCGCTTGCGGCATCGCTCGAGCACGGGTCGACGAGCGTCGCGGCCTTGCGAACGCTTCTCAAGGACGCGAACGATGAACTCAAGCGGCGTTTCCTCGACCGGGAGCCCGTTGAGGACCTCGTTGCGTCACGCTCGAACATCGTCGATCTCGTGATCCTCGCAAGCTGGCGGCAGTTTGCCGCCCCGATCGCCGAGACGACCGATCTCGTCGCCGTGGGCGGCTACGGCCGCGGCGAACTGCACCCGCACTCCGACATCGACCTGCTGCTCCTGCTCGAGAATCCCCGCCAGACCGGCGCCGACGCCGCGATCAGCCGGTTCCTGACGTTTCTCTGGGATATCGGGCTCGATGTCGGTCACAGCGTCCGCTCGCTCGACGACTGCGCCGAGCAGGCCCGCGACGACGTGACGGTGGCGACCACCTTGATGGAAACGCGGCTGCTTGCCGGGCCCGGCAAGCTCTTCGAAGCGCTGCCGGCTCGTATCGGCGCCGGGCACATGTGGGACGCGGCGGAGTTCTACGGCGCGAAGGTCGAGGAGCAGGTGGAGCGGCATCACCGCTTTCACGATACCGCCTACAACCTCGAACCCAACGTCAAGAGCAGTCCGGGCGGACTCAGGGATATTCAGACGATCTGCTGGATCGCCCTGCGGCACTTCGGCACCGGTGATCTCGACGAACTGCGCGAGCGCGGCTTTCTGACCGCCGGGCAGTTTCGAATCCTCGTCACGGGACGGGCCTTCCTGTGGCGCATCCGTTTCGGCCTTCACCTGCTGACCGGCCGGCGCGAGGACCGGCTGCTGTTCGATCACCAGGTCAAGCTCGCCGCCATGCTTGGCTACGAGGACGCGACTTTCACGCTGGCCGTGGAACAGCTTATGCAGCGTTACTACCGTACGGTCAGGGAAGTGAGCCGCCTGAACGAGATGCTGCTGCAGCTCTTCGAGGAAGCGCTGCTGCTCGACGAGGACGAGGCCCCCGTACCTCTCGGGTCGGCGTTCCAGGTGCGCCACGGCTACATCGAGACCGTCGATGACGGCGTATTCATGCGCGAACCGTCGGCGCTGCTTGAGATCTTCCTGTTGATCGCGCAGAACCTGGATCTCAAGGGCATCAGCGCCCGCACCATCGCGCAGATCAAGCAGCATCTTTGGCTGATCGACGAGGAGTTTCGCCAGAACCCGCGGCATCACCGCCTGTTTCTGGACCTCATCCGGGCGCCGAGCGGCGTGACCCGGACGTTGAAGCGCATGAACACCTACGGCGTGCTTGGACTGTACATCCCCGCATTCGGACGCATCGTCGGACGAATGCAATACGACCTCTTTCATACCTACACGGTCGATGAACACACTCTGATCGTCGTCGAGAACCTGCGGAGGCTTTCGCTGCCGAGATTCGACCACGAATGTCCGCATGGCAGCGCCGTCATGCAGAATCTCGAAAAACCCGAGATCGCGTATCTGGCGGGGCTCTTCCATGACATCGCCAAGGGCCGGGGCGGGGACCATTCCGAACTCGGTGCGGTCGACGCCGAGGCCTTCTGTCTCGAGCACGGCATGAGCCGGTACGACGCGCGCGTCGTCGCATGGCTCGTCAGGCACCACCTGCTGCTGTCGATGACGGCGCAGAGGAAGGACATCAACGATCCCGTGGTCATCAACGAGTTCGCCGCGGCCGTCAGCGACGAGACGCATCTCGACTACCTCTATGTGCTCACGCTCGCCGACGTGCGCGGCACAAATCCGAAAATCTGGAACTCGTGGAAGGACACGCTGTTCCTCGAGCTCTACCGGAACACCAAGCGCGCGTTGCGGCGGGGGCTCTCCAATCCCATCGACAAGGACGAACTGATTCTGGAGACGCAGGCCGGTGCACGCGATCTGCTCGTCGAGCGGGGCATCGAACAGGGCCGCTGGCGCGGCCTCTGGTCGACGTTCACGGACGAGTACTTCCTGCGCCACCGCCCCGAGGAAGTCGCCTGGCACACCGAGGTGCTCTTGAACGCGAAGTCGCCGGAATCCCTGGTCGTCGACCTCAACGATTCAATCGCCGAAGGCCTGACGGTCATCATGGTCTACGCGACGAGGCAACTGCGCTTTTTCGGCCGCACCACCGCGGCGCTCGACGAACTCGCACTCAATGTCGTCGACGCGCGCATCGTGCCCACGACCGACGAACGCAGCCTCGACACCTACTGCGTGCTCGAGAGCGACGGCAGCCCGATTACCGAGCGCCGCCGGCTCGCCGAAATCAGGCAGCGCCTGATCCGCGCGCTGTCGCACGACGATCCGCAATCGGTCCGGGTCACGCGCCGGGCGCCGCGCCAGGTCCGTATGTTCCTGACCGAAGTGCAGGTCTCGATTTTCAGCGAACCGAACAATCAACGCACCGTGGTCGAACTCGTCGCAAGCGATCGTCCGGGGCTCCTGTACCGGGTGGGCAAGGTCTTCGCGCATGAGCGCGTGGCCTTGCAGAACGCGAAGATCGCGACCATCGGCGAACGCGCTGAGGACGTCTTTTTCGTCACGACCGAGAACAACGAACCCCTCGACGAGCCGCACTGCGCAAGACTGGAGGGCGCGCTTCGCTCGGCGCTGTCCAAAGAGGACCGCAGGGAGGCCTGATGGCAGAGCTTGGCGACGTGATTGAAGCCGCCTGGGAGCGGCGCGGCGGACTGGTCCCCGGCAAGGTGGACGGGGAACTCGGCGATGCGATCGAAACCTGCATCGCCGGGCTCGACAGCGGCCGCTTCCGCGTCGCGGAGCCCGTGAACGGCGACTGGGTCGTCAACGAGTGGCTCAAGAAAGCGGTGCTTCTGTCGTTCCGGGTCAGGGACAACAAGGCTGTCGACGCCGGTTACACGAAGTTCTTCGACAAGGTGCCGCTCAAGTACTCGGAGTGGTCGGACGACGACTTCGAACGCGCGGGCACGCGCGTGGTCCCCGACGCGATCGTCAGGCGCGGCGCCTATGTAGCGGGCGATGTCGTGCTCATGCCGTCCTTCGTCAACATCGGCGCATACGTCGACTCGGGAACCATGGTCGATACCTGGGCGACGGTCGGCAGTTGCGCGCAGATCGGCAGAAACGTTCACCTGTCGGGCGGCGCGGGCATCGGCGGCGTGCTCGAGCCGCTGCAGGCCGCACCGACGATCGTCGAAGACGACTGCTTCATCGGGGCGCGCTCGGAAATCGTCGAGGGCGTGATCGTCGAACGCGGCAGCGTGATCTCGATGGGCGTGTACATCGGTCAGAGCACACGCATCTACGATCGGGAGAGCGGCGAGATTCTCTACGGCCGGGTACCGGCCGGATCCGTCGTCGTCCCGGGCAGCCTGCCGGCCGCCAACGGCAACTACAGCCTATACTGCGCCGTCATCGTCAAGCGCGTCGACGACCGAACGCGCGCACGGACGAGCATCAACGAACTGCTGAGGTTGTAGCGTCAGCAGACACTGTACGACGGCCGGCGTGCGGGCGGCAGCGCGGGAATCGCGCCGCAGGACTCAGCCGAACCGGCCCGTGATGTAGTCTTCCGTGAGCCTGTGCCGCGGGTTCGTGAAGATCGCCTCGGTGTTCCCGACCTCGACGAGCCTGCCGAGGTGGAAGTACGCGACTCGCTGTGACACGCGCGCGGCCTGCTGCATCGAGTGGGTCACGATCACGATCGCGTAGTTTTGCCTGAGCTCGTCGATGAGATCCTCGATCCGGGCCGTCGCGATCGGGTCAAGTGCCGAGCAGGGCTCGTCCATGAGGATCACTTCCGGACTCACGGCGATCGTGCGCGCGATGCACAGGCGCTGCTGCTGCCCGCCGGACAGCCCCGTTCCGGGCTCGTCGAGCCGATCCTTGACTTCCGACCAGAGCCCCGCGCGTTCGAGGCTGCGTCGCACGATCTGGTCGAGTTCCGTGCGGTTTCTTGCGATGCCGTGGATCCGCGGGCCGTAGGCCACATTGTCATAAACCGACTTCGGAAAGGGGTTCGGCTTCTGGAAGACCATTCCCACTCGCGCGCGCAGCATCACGACATCCATCCGGCGCGAGTAGATATCCTCGCCTTCCAGGGTGATCTCGCCCGTCACGCGCGCGGACTCGATCGTGTCGTTCATGCGGTTCAGACACCGCAGATACGTCGTCTTGCCGCAACCGGAGGGGCCGATCAAGGCGATGACCTCGTTTTGTCCGATGTCGAGGTCGACATTCCGGATCGCGTGATTGTCGCCGTAAAAGACGTCCACGCGCCGGGTGCGAATGACGGGGTCGGCAACGGTATAGTCGCCGACCGTCTCGTGGGCATCCGCGGTCAGCTCCGGGACCGGCACGGGCTGCGCCGGCGGGTCGGCGGCCGGCTCCGGAATGGCGTGGCTCAAGTGTTCGCTCATTGGCTGCGGAACTGCGGTCACAGTGTACTCCAAACAAGCGCCCGCGTTGCGGTGTGCGCCGCGGGAACGCGCCGGACACGCTCCGCCGCCGATCGTTCACCCGCAAACCGCACGACATCGACTTCGTAGCGGTCGCCAGCGCGTTAACATAGCGACGGGAGCATAGCAGCCGCATGTTACGGACCGATTACGGCAACCTGGTGCGGCGGGTACTCCCCGATGCGAAGATCACAGATTTTTGGTCGAGAATTCAACATGTTGAACAGATGCCTCGGCGCCTCGCCGACGCGGCCGCCATGGAACTGCTCGAACTGACGGGCGAACTGATTCGGCGGCGTTCGGTCACACCCGACGACGCGGGTTGCCAGGAGCTGATCGCGGCGCTACTCGCCGAGTCGCGCTTTTCGACCGAAGCATTGCGCTTCGGCGATGTCCGCAACCTCTGGGCGCGACGCGGCGACGCTGCACCCGTGGTCGTGTTCGCGGGCCATACGGATGTCGTACCGTCGGGACCGCCCGGGGAATGGCTGAGCGACCCGTTCACCGCTACGGTGGCCGACGGCAGGCTCGTCGCCCGCGGCGCGGCCGACATGAAGGCGAGCGTGGCGGCCATGACCAAGGCCTGTCAGCGCTTTGCGGCCACCCACCCGGAGCATCCGGGGTCGATCGCGGTGCTTCTGACGAGCGACGAGGAAGGGCCGGCCGTGGACGGCACCGCCCGGGTCATGGAGCTGCTTGACCGCCGTGGCGAGCTCTTCGACTACTGCGTCGTCGGCGAGCCGTCGAGCAGCGAGCGTCTCGGCGACACGGTCCGCATCGGACGCCGCGGCAGCCTGTCAGGACTGATGACGATCAAGGGCGAACTCAGCCACGTGGCCTATCCCCTGCGGTCGGAAAACCCGATACATGCACTGGCCCGGTTCGTGAAGGCGATGACGGCGGAACCCGTCGACGCCGGCAATGCGCATTTTCCACCCACGACTTTTCAGGTGGTCAACGTGTCGTGCGACGCCGGCGCGCCGAACGTCGTCGGGGCGGACCTCAACTGCCGGTTCAATCTTCGCTACAACACCGAGTGGACCCGCGACACGCTGGCCAGGCACATCGAGAGCATGCTCGACGCGCTCGGCGTGAACTACGAACTGCAATGGCGTGTTGCCGGCGAGCCGTTCCTGACAGCCGCCGGTCGCCTGACGGACGCGGTCGTTCGCGCAGTCAGGGAAGAGACCGGTGTCGACGCCGAACTGTCCACGGGCGGCGGCACATCGGACGGGCGCTACATCGCGCCCTACGGGATCGAGGTCGTCGAAATCGGCCCGGTGAACGCGACGATCCACAAGGTCAACGAGGAAGTCCTCGTCGCCGACATCGCGGCACTCGAGAGAATCTACTTCAGGATTGCCGAGCTGCTGCTGCTTGAATAGAAGCCCGTGACGAGAGCCGCGCTGCATTCAGGCGCGGCGCAGGGCTTCTGACTACCGCCGCACCCGTCCCCAGTTCGCAGCGACGCTGAGCGCACCGAGCGCCAGGAACCATATGAACACCCAGGCCGGCATGCTGAGTCCCAGAAACGACCAGTTGATCTCGGCGCACTCGCCGGAGCCCGTAAACACCATGCGCACGGCTTCGACCAGCGGAAACACGTCCAGAATGTAGTCGAGTCCGGGCCCGCAGGCCGGCACGGCGTCCGGCGGCAGGTTCTGCAGCCAGACGTGGCGTGCCGCGATCGCCGCACCCACGGCCGCAACGGCAAATCCGAGCACTCCGTAGGCACGAGCGGACTTGCCCGCCGGTCCGTGCAGCGCCGCGCCGAGCATCACGATCCCGACCCCGATCATGGCGACTCGCTGGAAGATGCACAGCGGGCACGCCTCCAGACCGACCACATACTGCGTGTAGAGCGCATAGGCCATCAGGCCGACCACGATGCCGACACCGGCAAGATTCAACAGGCGGCGCTGCCGGCGCGTTTCGATCATGACGCTGCCTCCGCAGCTTCTCCCGCACGCGCGACTTCGGCTTCGATCGCCTCGACGCTCGTGTAGCGAATGTCCTTGCCGTGCACCATGTAGATCACGTATTCGCAGATATTCTTGCAGTGGTCGCCGATCCGTTCGAGCGAGCGGGCGAGCCACATCGAGTCCATGCCGCGCGAGATCGTGCGAGGATCCTCCATCATGAAGGTGATCGCCTGCCGACAGATCGATTCATAGTCCTCATCCACGACTTCATCCTCCTTGACAACCGCGAGCGCACCGTTCGCATCGAGCCTCGCGAACGCATCGAGCGTGCCCTGGATCATCTGCTTGACGTGCCGGGCCAGGTTCCTCAACTCACGGTAATTCGTCGTCGGGCGCTCGACTCCGGCCAGCCGCGCGGCGAGCCTGCCGATCTTTTCGGCTTCGTCGCCGATGCGCTCCAGATCCGTGATCGCCTTGATGATCGCGACGATGAGCCGGAGATCGCCGGCCGCCGGTGCGCGGGTCGCGAGAATCCGGCTGCAGTCCTCGTCGATGCTGACCTCCATGCGGTTGATCTTGACATCGTCGTGCGCGACCTGCAGACCGAGTGCGCTGTCTCTTTGCGTGAGCGCCTCGATCGCGCGGTCGAGCTGTTCTTCGACGAGCCCCCCCATCGTCAGAACGGAGTTGTGGAGGCTTTCGATATCGGCGTTGAAGCTGCGCGAAATATGTTGTCGAAGATCTTCAACTTCCACCGACTGGCTCCCTGGCAGCGATCTTCCGGACCATTATACGGCCGCTTCAGCCTGGCCTCCGCGAAACACGAGCCTGTCCGGAGCGAACCGGCATCGGAATGTGCTTCCTTCGCCCTCGACACTGGCGATCTCGAGCACTCCGTTGTGCCGCTGCACGGCGTGCTTCACGATCGCAAGCCCGAGCCCGGTGCCTCCCATGGCTCGCGACCGGCCCGGATCGACACGGTAGAAACGTTCGGTGATCCGCGGTATCTCTTCCGCCGGGATGCCGATACCGGTATCGGTCACTTCGAACGCGGCGCCCTGGTCGTCTGCGCGCCAGACAACGCCGACGCTTCCTGAAGCCGGCGTGAACCGCATCGCATTGTGAACCAGGTTGAAGAAGATCGAGTGCACCTCCGTCTCGTTACCGAGCAAGGCCGCATCGGTCTCCAGGCGCAAGGACACTGCCGGATGCTCCGCAGTCGCCGAATCGAATTCCCTGGTCATGAGGCTGAGCATCGTGCAGACATCGACGAAATCGTGGCTGGCGTCGCTTTCGGCGGATTCCAGGTGCATCAGTTCCATGAGGTCACTCAGAATCCGTGTCATGCGGTTCGACTGACGCAGCATCTCGGAGATCGGCACCTGCCAGCTCTCCGGCAAGTCCTCGTCGTCGGCCAGCGTGTCGAGATAACCGCTCAACACGGTCAACGGCGAACGCAGTTCGTGCGAGGCATTGGCGACGAAATCGCGGCGCGTCCGTTCGAGCTTGATCTCGCGAGTGACGTTGCGGACGATCGCGATCCGTTGGTCGCGTCCGTAGGGAATGATCTGCAGGGCGAGCCAGGTGGACTCAATTTTCGGTGACGGAATGGTGATGCCCTCGCCGCCGGGTTCGGCGAGATAGCTCACGAATTCCGGATGCCTGATCAGGTTGTCGATCCGGCGTCCGATGTCCGTGCGCGGATCGAGGCCGAGCAGCCAGGTCGCGGCGGGATTGAACCAGACGATCTCGTTGTCGCCATTGAGGATCACGCCGCCGTCCCTGAGCGCTCCCGTGCTCTCGCGGATTTCCCTGAGCACGCGGTGGAACTTCTTCTTGCGGTTGCGCGACTTGGTCTTGATCTTGTCGACACGGGCCAGGATCTCGGCCCAGAGTCCGCGCGTTGCGAACGGCGCGACGCGCTTGCTGCCGTCGAGCATCCGATCGAGCAGATAGATGTAACGCAGGGTGTAAGCGACGTAGAGCAGGAGCGCCGCGGTCAGCCACCAGGCGGGCGCACCGAAAACCAGACCGAGCAATGCGGCGGCGGCGAGCCAGGCAGCCAGCAAGGCGACTTGTTGCGCCCACCTTTTCGGCAACGTCAAACCTCTCTGGGAGCGAAGCAATATCCCGCGCCGCGCGCCGTGCGGATCAGCTTGTGATAAGCGAACGGCGTCAGCGCCTTGCGCAACCGCCTGATGTGCACGTCGACGGTGCGTTCCTCGACGTACACATTACCGCCCCACACGCTGTCCAGAAGCTGCGAACGACTGTAGACGCGGCCGGGATGGCGCATGAAGAATTCGAGCAGGCGGTACTCGGTGGGGCTCAATGCGATCGCAGCATCGCCGATCGTCACCTGATGACTCGCGGCGTCAAGCTTGAGTTCGCCGACCTCGAGCACTTCATCGTCCGACACGCTGCCGCGCCTGAGCGCCGCCCGGATGCGCGCGAGCAACTCGCGCTGCGAAAACGGTTTGACGATGTAGTCGTCGGCGCCGGCGTCGAGTCCCGTGACCCGATCGTCCTCGTCGGAAAGTGCCGTGACCATGATCACCGGGATCGTGCGGGTTCTGGGGTCGCGCTTGAGTTGGCGCGTGAGCTCGAGGCCGCTGACGTCAGGCAGCATCCAGTCCATCAACACCACATCGGGACATCTGTTCGCGATTGCGGTGCGCGCCTCGCGCCCGTCATCGACCGCCTGGACCTCGTATCCGGCGCGGCCCAGATTGAACGCGAGCATGTCGCGTATCGGCCGCTCGTCTTCCACCACGAGGACGGTTTTCTGGGACATCGTCTTCATCCGCCAGACTTCGGTCCCACCATTAGAGACACCCATTATTACAATTTAGTGACGCCCATGCGCGTGCTGACGCGCATGGGCTTACGACGACGAGGATCGCCGCCACGCACTCTCGTCGCGAAGATAGACCGGCAGTGCCGCCACGGCGGGACTGACGCGCCCGGCCGCGCAGTCGCGCTTCGCGCGCGGCAACAGGTCGCGGGCCGTTGGCAGACAGGCGCCGTACACGGCCGCGGCCTTGGCGACGTGCGCCGAGAGTTCATCGCCATACTCCGCAAAGCCGTTGCCGACAGCGACCCAGGGCTCGTTCGTTGGACACTGCAATGTCGCGGGAGCGCCGAGCCTCTCGGGCCCTTCGCGCTCGGCCAGTCCCTCGTCGACACGGAACAGCGCCCAGTACACCTCGCCCATCCTCGCATCGACGCAGACGAGCGAGCGCCTCGATCCATGCTCCCGCCAGGCGCGTTGCGCCGCCGCGGCCAGGCTCGAAACCGCTATGACGGGCAAGCTGCAGGACAGCGCGAGACCCTGGGCGACGGCCGCCGCGAGACGGATACCGCTGAATGAGCCCGGACCGCGCCCGAACGCGATCGCGTCGAGCGAACCGAGCGTCAACCCGGCCTCGGTGACCAGTTCCCGGACCAGCGGCAGCACGCGCTCGGACTGCTCGCGCGGCGTCGCGATCTCCCGCTCGAAGACGGCCGTGCCGTCCAGCACCGCGAGCGAGCCCACCGCGCTTGAGGTTTCTATCGCGAGTAGCTTCATTCGGCGTACATTGTGCTTCGTTCCACCGGGGAATTCAGCGAATCCGCAGGTTCGCGCAGCCCGGCCGCGAATTCCAGCGCGGCATCGCGATCGTCGAGCAACGGCATCGGCGGGAGGCTCTTCAGAAACACGCGTCCGTACGGCCGGGTCGCGAGTCTGGGGTCGCCGAGCACGATGAGTCCACGGTCATCGAAGTCGCGGATCAGGCGACCGGCGCCCTGTTTGAGCGCGAGCACCGCCTCGGGCAACTGAAACTCCCTGAACGGATCACCCCCGTTGCGCCGGACCGCTTCGATGCGAGCCTGGATCAACGGGTCGTTGGGCGCCTGGAACGGCAGCTTGGCGATCACGACGACGCGCAAGGCGTGACCGCGTACGTCGACGCCCTGCCAGAAGCTGTTGGTACCGAGCAGAATCGCGTTGCCCGCAGCGCGAAACTCCTCCAGTTGCTGGCTGCGCGACCCTGCGCCCTGCACCAGCACGGGCCCCGGCGCCGATTGCCGCTCGAGCCAGTCCCGCGCAAGGTTGAGCGCGCGATAGCTCGTAAACAGCAGAAACGCTCCGCCGCCCGAGGCATCGATGAGCGGCCACACGTCCTCCATGAGCGCCGCCACATGACCCGGATCGGCGGGGTCCGGCAAACGCCGCGGCAGGTAGATCCGGCCGTTTTCCGCGTGGTCGAACGGGCTCGGCAGCGTGCTCGTCAACGCATCGTCGACGCCGACGCGCGCGAGAAAGTGCGTGAAGTCATCACCGACGGCGAGCGTCGCCGACGTAAAGATCCATGCCGCCGCCTGATCCGCCAGGCGCTCGGCCATGGCCGCGCCGATGTCGAGCGGGGTCCAGTGCACGGCCAGCGATCGGGGCGAGACCTCAAGCCAGCGCAGCCCGTCGCCGGGATCTTCGGCCATGACGACGTCAAGCCGCCGCGATGCTTCCGCGCAGCGTTCGCGGCAGCGTCCGAGGCCCGCGCTGGCCGACTCGACGAGTTCGAGCGCGGCGCCGGCCGCTTCCACAGCGCTTCGCAGCTCGCCAAGCACGGCCACGAGCTGTCCCGGCGCAGCTTCCCAGGCATACCGCCCCTGCATCCCGGCCGCATCGCGCCGCAGGCCGACCAACGCGCTTGCAAGCGACGCTGACGCATCGTTCGCCTCCCGGCCGAGGCCGGCCGCGTTGCCCTCGCGCACGATGTCGCGCAGCAGGGCTTCGAGCTCGCGGCTCGCGACCGACATGCTGAAGACCCGCTGGGCGATGTCCGGAAACTGGTGCGCTTCGTCGACGACGATCACATCGGCGCCGGGCAGGAGGTCGCCGAACCCGGCTTCCTTGAGCGCGAGATCGGCGAGCAGAAGATGGTGATTGACGATGACGACCCGGGCAGCCATCGCCCTGCGCCGCGCATTCACGACGAAGCAGCGCTCGATAAACTCGCATCGACTGCCCAGGCAGTTGTCAACGGTCGACGTGATCTGACCGCGCAGCGTGTGCTCGGCAGCCAGCTCGTCGAGTTCGGCCAGGTCGCCGCTCGCGCTCGACCGCCCCCACTCCGCCAGCGTCTCGAGCGTGTCGGCCGGCACCGCCTCCCGGCCATCGAGGCGTGCAGTTTCGAATCGGTGCCAGCACAGATAATTGCTCCGGCCCTTGAGCAGCGCAATCTCGACGGGCCTTCCAAGCACGGCGCCGAGCGCCGGCAGGTCCCGGTTGAACAATTGGTCCTGCAAGGTCCGGGTGCCCGTGGAGATGATCGCGCGGCGGCCCGACAGCAGCACGGGCACGAGATACGCGTAGGTCTTGCCGATACCCGTCCCGGCTTCGAGCGCGGCGTGCCGGCCGTCGTCGATCGCCTCCCCGACAAGCTCGGCCATCTGCCGTTGCGCTGCCCGGTAGGTGTATCCGGGCAAGCGTTCCGCCAGGCGACCGCCCGGGCCGAAGATTTCCGCAAGCAACGGCATCGCGCAACTATAGCCTGTCGCGGGACCGGAGAAGATTGCGGAATCCCCGTTCAGGCACGACTTTGACGGGCTTGAAGTGCGTCTGCGCGCCGCTGCGCTCCCGTTGGCCGGACCGTGAATGTATACTCCACCGCTTCGACATCCCCGGTTCCCGCCTGACCGTGACGACGCAACTCGAACCCCTCCAAGACTGGGTCGCCGAAATCGCCGAGCTGACCCGGCCCGACAACATCCACTGGTGCTCCGGCAGCGCGCAGGAGTACCGGCAACTCATAGAGCAGATGCTCGGCGACGGCACGCTGCTCGAACTCAACCAGCAGCACTATCCCGGCTGCTATCTGCACCGTTCGGACCCGACCGACGTCGCGCGCGTCGAGCATCTGACCTTCGTGTGCACGCAGGACCAGGAAGACGCAGGTCCGAACAACAACTGGCAGCCGCCTGAAGAAGCGAAACGCACCATGCAGGCGTGTTTCGACGGCTGCATGCGCGGGCGCACGATGTACGTGATCCCCTACTGCATGGGGCCGATCGACTCTCCATACGCGCGCTGCGGCGTCGAGATCACGGACAGCCCATACGTTGTCGCCAACATGTACCTGATGACTCGCATGGGCGATGCCGCGCTTGCGCGCATCGAGCGCGACGGCAACTTCGTCAAGGGCCTGCACTCGACGGGCGAACTCGACCCGGAACGCCGCTACATCGTGCATTTCCCCGAAGAGCTCACGATCATGAGCTACGGTTCGGGCTACGGCGGCAACGCGCTGCTCGGCAAGAAGTGCCATGCACTTCGAATCGCGAGCTACCAGGCCCGCTCGGAAGGCTGGCTTGCCGAACACATGCTGATCGTCGGCATCCAGAACCCGGAGGGCGAAACGCACTATCTCGCCTGCGCGTTCCCGTCCGCCTGCGGCAAGACCAACCTCGCGATGCTGATTCCCCCCGAAGGTTATGAGGGCTGGAAGGTCTGGACGCTCGGCGACGACATTGCCTGGATGCATCTGGATTCGACGGGCCAGCTTCGCGCGATCAATCCGGAAGCGGGCTACTTCGGAGTCGTGCCCGGCACGAACCGCAAGACCAATCGCAACGCTTACGACATGATCGAAGCGGACACGATTTTCACGAATGTCGGAGTCACGGCCGACAACCAGCCATGGTGGGAAGGCAAGGAAACCGGCGAACCCGTGCTTGACTGGGTCGGCAAGCCGTTCGAACAGGCCAACGGCCCGGCCGCCCATCCGAATTCGAGGTTCACGGTCTCGGCGAAACAGAACCCCTGTTACTCGGAACTGGCCGATTCGCCGGATGGCGTGCCGATCTCGGCGGTCGTCTTCGGCGGCCGACGCAGCGAACTCGCACCGCTCGTCTATCAGGCCAGGGACTGGGCGCACGGCGTCCTGATCGGCGCGGGCGTCGCGTCGGAAACCACGGCCGCGGCCATCGGGCAGGTTGGCGTCGTGCGGCGCGACCCGATGGCCATGAAACCGTTCTGCGGTTACAACTACGGCGACTACTGGGCCCACTGGCTCAGTTTCGCCAGCCGCTCCGACCGCCTGCCCGGCATCTTTCACGTCAACTGGTTCAGGCGTGACGGCGACGGCAATTTCCTGTGGCCGGGCTTCGGCGAGAACCTGCGCGTGCTGCGCTGGATCATCGAGCGTTGCGAGGACCGTGTCGGCGCCGACGAAACGCCGATTGGCTACCTGCCCCGTCCGGGCGATCTCGATGTCAGCGGGATCGACGTGTCCGAAGACACGCTGCGGCAACTGCTGAGTGTCGATTCCGGGCAGTGGCGCGTGGAAGTCGATGAGATCGGCCAGTATCTGGCAAGCTTCGGCGACCGGCTGCCGCCGGAACTCAGCAGCGAGCACGACAGGATCCGAAGGGCGCTTGAAGCCTGAGGAGCCCTCTGAACTGCCCGGACCGCCGCCGAGCGCCGCTGCGCGAGCGGTCGTATTCCACGGCGCCCGGCAACCGGGTCGTTCGCAGCTTTCGGACTCGCGGCGCGTTGCTCAGTGAGCGGCCGTTGGCCGCGCCGGCACTTCGGCGGCGCGGCCCGAGTGGCGCAGGCCTGCCGCGGGTCCGGTCTGTTGTGCGGCAAGCAGACGCCTGCACGCCTCCAGGCCCGCCTTGCCGTCGACCAACTGGCCGAGTCCTCGCCGCCAGTGCCGCGCGCCCGGCTGGTGCGCGTACAGGCCCATGAGGTGGCGCGTCATCACGCGAAGCGGCGTGGCCGCTGCAAGCTCCGATTCCACGTACTCGAGGTAAGCCTCCGCGACAGCCGCGCGGGGTTCGTGGATTCCCTCGGCGAAGATCCGCGCGTCGAGTTCGCCCATGAGCATCGGCTCGGCATAAGCGGTTCTGCCGAGCATGATGCCGTCGACATGCGCAAGCTCCCTCAGGGCGGCCGGGACGGTATCGAGACCTCCGTTCAGGACGATTTCGAGCTCCGGGAAATCGGCTTTCAATCGATGCACGCGTGCATAGTCGAGCGGCGGAATCGTGCGGTTTTCCTTTGGACTCAAGCCGCTGAGCCACGCCTTTCGCGCATGTACGAAGAGCGACCGGCAGCCGGCGTCGACGACGTGTCGGACGAACTCGCGAAGGAACGCGTAGTCGTCGCGATCGTCGACACCGGTCCGGCACTTCACCGTGACCGGGATGCCGACGGCGCTCTGCATCGCTTCGACACAGGCGGCAACGAGCGCAGGTTCGAGCATGAGCGCCACGCCGAAGCGGCCCGCCTTGACGCGTGGACTCGGACAACCGACGTTGAGGTTGATCTCGTCGTAGCCGGCCGCTTCACCGAGGCGCGCAGCGCCGGCAAGCAGTTCAGGGTCGCTTCCGCCGAGCTGCAGGGCCACCGGGTGCTCGCTGGAATCGAAACGCAGAAACCGTTCGCTATCGCCGTGAACGAGCGCAGTGGCCGTGATCATTTCGGTGTAGACCCAGGCGTTCGGCGCGATCAAGCGCAGCAGATAACGGCAATGCCTGTCCGTGCGTTCCATCATCGGCGCGACGCAGAGCTTGTGAGGCGTCATGGCACCACACCTCTGGCCGTCTCCGCGATCAGGTGATCGACGACCGCACGGTAGGCCTCGTCGCTCGACGCGCCGTCCGCGAGCGCCTGCCCGTGAACTTCGAGCTGGCGGTGCGCACTCGTGCCCCGCGCGAGTATTTTCCGCGTATGTTCGACCTGGCTCACGCAGCCGAGCGCCTCGGCGTCCTCCCGCACCAGGTCGAGCAACTCCTCGAGCAATTGCGGGAAGGGAATGACGCGACCGCGGCCGAAGTCTATGAGTCCCCGGTCGAAGCTGTAGCGCATCGCCCGCCAGCGATTCTGGCCGCTCAGCATGGGCGAGTATTCCCGCCACCGCTGATTGTTCAGGCGTAAACGATAGAGCAGGCGCAGGATGCAGCAGACCATCGCCGCAAGACACAGTGCATCCTCGATGTCGGTGCACACGTCCATGATCCGCGCCTCGAGCGTCGGGTAGCGGCCGCTCGGCCGGATGTCCCACCAGATCTTCGTCGCGTCCTCGATCAGACCGGCCTCGACCATGATGCTGACGAGGCGCCGGTACTCGGCATAGCTCGAGAACCGCTCGGGAAGACCGGTCCTGGGCAGCGCGTCGAAGACCGTCAGGCGATAGGATTTCAGCCCCGTGTCCTTGCCTTCCCAGAACGGCGACGAGCACGACATCGCCAGCAGATGCGGCAGGAAATAGCTGGCCTGGTTCAGCAGGTCGATGCGCAGTTCGTCGTCCTCGACGCCGACGTGCACGTGCATGCCGCAGATCAATAGCCGCTGGGCCGTCGCCTGCATCTCCTCCGACAGTGCGTCGTATCGGGAACGTTCCGTGTGCTCCTGAACGGCCCAGTCGGCGAACGGGTGCGTCGACGCCGCGATCGGCGCGAGCCCGTGCCGGTCGGCGACCTCGATCACGGACCTGCGCAGCACAAGGAGCGCGGCCTCGACTTCATCCAGGTTCCTGCACACGCGCGTGCCGACCTCGATCTGGGATTTCAGGAACTCCGGCGTGACCTGCTGGCCCTCCGCGAGTTCGGCGCACTGCTCGAGCATCGCATCGGGCATCCTCGCCACGAGGTCCCTGCTCTCGCGGTCGACGAGCATGTACTCCTCTTCGACGCCGATCGTGAATGACGGCTCGTTCATTCGTCCGTCTCTCCTGCAGGCCACCGGGCCCGGCTGTATTCGATAGGGCGTTGCCTGTCGGACGGCACACGCGCTGCCGCCGTCAGTCGAGTATAGACCGCCTCCTGCTCGAGCACGGGCCGAAGCGCGTCCGCAAGCCGCGCGGCCCACTGTTCCTGGCCAACGTCGTCACGGACGAGGTCCTGGCGAATCTCGATGCCGGCGTGCGCGAGACCGAGCGGCTCAGCATGATGATCGATCGTGAAATCGGCCGGATGACGGCCCGAGTACGGTTCGTTGTCGGCCACGACGATATCCGGATCCTCCCTGAGCGCGCGCATCAGGGGCAGCGGCAGCCGCGGGTCCCTGTCCCAGAGCACGCCGACGTGGCAGGGCCGCTCGACGCCGTTCGCACGGGGCGTGAAACTGTGGATGGCGATGAATACCGGCGTCTGCTCCGCGTTCGTTCCGGCGTCGATCCGCTGCCTGATCGTGCGGTGATAGGGGTGATATACGTCGCGGGCCCTCGCCCCCCTGGCCTCCATGCCGAGACCGATGTTGCCGGGCACGAGTACCCCGTCGCTGATCTCGGCAAACGCGCCGGCATCGTGCAAGGACCGATTCAGATCGACGACGAGGCGCGAATAGCCCGCGAGCACCGCATCCGCATCGAACCAGCGCGCGAGCCGGCGCGCGACGCCTGCCGCGCCGATGTCCCAGGCGATGTGGTCGGCCAGATGGTGGTCGGCGAGACCCAGCCCGTCGAGCGATCGCGGCACGCGATTCGAGGCGTGGTCGCACACGAAGATGATCGGGCGGCGACCCGATCCCTCGATCAGCTCATGAGCCGGCGGTTCGTCGTCGGCGAGAATCGAAGCGGATCGCCTTGACGAGGCTGGTTCCGGCTGCATCCGTAGTCAGGTCTGGAATCGAACGGCCGACGATTCTGACACAATCGCCCGTGGAGGTCTCTCGCTCTTCGTTGCGACGTCAGTCGGCGCAACGGCGCGCTACGGCTCGCAAGCCGCCTGTTCTGCGGCGTCGTTCAAGGGAACGATACCGTCGAGGTAATCGCCGAAACGCTCCGCCGACAGGCCGAAGGGGTCGAACACACCGCACACCCTGGGCGCCACGCCGTCCAATGCCTCGCAGTTCCCGTCGCTCAACGATTCGTCAAGCAGCTCGGACAGCAGAACGGCCCGGCCGTCGATCCAGGCTGCCAGGATGTCCTCGTGCGTGGCGGTCAGTACCGCATCGTAAGGATCTCCGCCCGCGTACCTCACAAGCATCAGATCGGCCGCAAGCCCCGGCTCGATCGCGCCGAACCGGTCTTCCAGGCCCAGTGCATAGGCGCCGTTGGCCGTCGCCATGCGCCACAGCGCTTCGCCCGACAACGCCACTTCAGCGTCTTCGGCCACCCTCCGCGCACACAAGGCCTCCTCGCGCATGTTGAACGAACCGCTCGGCGACCAGTCCGTCGACAGCGCGATCCGTACGCCGTGCTCCAGTGCGCCCGCGATGTCCACGGTCTCTCCGTACAGCGCGAGATTGGAGCGCGGCGACCACACCAGCGTGACATCGAACTGGCGCATCGCCGCGTAGTCCTCGCGGTCCGTTGCCACGCCGTGAACCAGCGCGTAGCGTCGGTCGCGCCGCTGCGCTCGTTCGAGATAACGCGCTACCTCCGCCCTCGCCGCGCAGCTCGAGGGCCTGCCTTCGCCGACATGCGCAACGTATGCCATGAACGGCAGCTCGTCCTGCGCAGGCGGGAACCGGTGGACCGGACCGCCGGCGCACTCCTGGTCGAGATCCTCGACCACCCGAAAGGAGAACGGAAACGTCGTCACGTCCGCTTCGGCCTCGTAGAGGATCGGGTCGCCGTCGAGGACGTGCCGGTTGATGTTGCGAATCACGCCGGGAACGCCGCCGGTCCCGGCGATGGCGGTCGCGCCGCCGAGCAGGTGGCGCAACTCCATGGCGATGAGTATCGCGTTCGATTCCGGATCGTCGGCGTCGTGGTAGTGCGGCTCGGGCAACGGCAACGGCATCGTTCCTCCGACTCCGAGCCGCCATTCGTCGCGGTGCGCATAACCCGGATTCAGGTTCGGATCGGGAAACGCGTGACTGTAGGCAGGGTGCTCGTGTGCATTGACGAATCCCGGTGAAACCACGGCCCTGCCCCGGCAATCCAGGACAGCCGCATCGGGATACGCCTCGCGCAGGGCGTCGAAGTCGGCCACGGCGCCGATCTGGCCGTTGAAACGGATATGCACGCCGTGGTCCGGCCTGTGTCCGTCCACCAGCAGCAGATCGGCGCCGACGATCAGTCCCGGAATGCGATCGCCTGTCGCGCCGGCCGGCGTCAGTTCACAGTACACGGCGTTCGCCGCCTGGGCATCGGCAACTGCATGGGGAAGGGGCACGGTGCACGCACCGAGCAACAGCGACGGAAGAAGTCCAGCCGGGGGACAACGGGAAACGCGCCGGCCGGTCTGCCGCTCGGCGGCGGACATCGTCGGGACCGTCATGGCGGAAATGCCGTGTTCGCCGGTCATGGGCGCGCCAGCATAACGGCCGCAACTGCCCACGCCAACCAGATAAGGAGCGTGAGTCGGATGTTGACAGGCGTGTACACTGCGTGCCCGCGCAAGCTCATGGTCGATTCAGGCTATATCGTGTCCCGACAGCTCGTCGCAGCCCTGCGTTCTGTCGTGTTGCTTGGCGCCGTTCTGACCGGCGCCGCCGGGCATGCGAACACGTCCGCCAGCCTGAGCGGCATGGTGACCGATCCGCGCGGCCAGGGCGTGAGCGACGCCCAGGTGTCGATCGTTCATCAGCCTTCCGGCACCGCGGCGCAGGCGCTGACCGCGGCCAGCGGTGCGTTCTTCCAGGGCGGCCTGCGGGTCGGCGGACCGTTCGAGATCGGCGTCCGGGCTGCGGGTTTTCGCGAACTGCGAATGACCGACGTGATGCTGCGCCCGGGGCCCCAGACGCCCCTGGCGATCGTTCTTGAACCGGTGGCGGTCGACGAAGTCGTGGTCACCGCAGCCGCCGCCCCGCTGCGGGATCTGAACAACGGCGTGGGCTCCGCATACAGCGCCGCCGACATGGACGGGCAGCCCGGCATTCATCGCGACGTCATCCGCACGCTTCTGAGAGACCCGCTCGCGCAGTCGGACGGTCAGGGGCATCTCGCGGTCGGCGGCGCCAACCCCCGTTTCAACGGCCTGGCCATCGACGGTTCCCTGCAGCAGGACGACTTCGGGCTCGGCGCCAATACCTACGCCACGGAACGTTCGCCGATCAACCTCGACGCCGTGGAGTCGGTCTCGCTGGTGGCGTCGGACTACTCGGCCGCGGCGGCGGGCTTCACCGGCGGGCTGGTCCAGATCACGACCCGGTCGGGCACGAACGAGTGGGACGGCTCCGCGTTCTTCTATCGTCACGGCGACGGGTTGGTGGGCGAACGCCATGACGGCGGCACGTTCTCGCCGGCGCCCTTCGAGGAGACCGAGGCCGGTGTGTCCATCGGCGGTCCGATCGTCAGGGACCGATTGTTCGTCTTCCTTTCCTATGACGAATTCGACTCCGCCTCGCCGGTGGATTTCGCCGCTTACGACGCCGCCAACGGCATCCGGCCAGGCCTCTTCGACGCGCTTGGCGGAGTGCTGCGGGACACCTACGGCTACGACCCCCTGGGGCGCCCGAACGCCAACACGCCGACCCGTTCCGAACGGGCACTGGCGAAGCTCGACTGGAACCTGTCCGACGCGCATCGGCTCGCCTTCACCTGGCAGGCCAGCGAGGAAATCGACACGCGGGTGCTCGCCAGCGGGTTCGAGTCCGCCTGGTACGACGTTCCGGTGGACCTGGATGCGTTGTCGGTACAGGCCTGGTCCGACTGGACGGATCGGCTGGCCACGGGTCTCCGGGTCAACCGCAAGACGTTCCGGCGGGGACAGATCTGTCGAGCGGGCCGGGAGGTCGGCGCGCTGGAACTCGACCTCAGGCCGGAGCAACTGGCGGGCACGGCCCTGGACGGCCTGCTGACGGACCGGGTCACGCTCACCGCCGGCTGCGACCGTTTCCGTCACGCCAACGAATACGACGACGAGCGCCTGCAGTTGTACGCCGATGTGGACTACTTCCTTGGCGACCACATCGTCAAGGCCGGCTTCGAAGCCGAACGCTTCGAGCTATACAACCTGTTCGTTCCGGGCTCCCGCGGCCGCTTCGTGTTCAACGGCTTCGACGCGGTCCGCAACGGCGTGGCCCGGGTGGATTACGTCAACGCCGTGTCCAACGATCCCCGGGACGCCGCGGCCGCCTGGGGCTACCGCAAGCGCGCCTTCTTCATCCAGGATACCTGGGCGGCCACTCCGGATCTCGAGCTGACCGCCGGACTGCGCTACGAGCGTTTCACGCAGGACGACGCACCGGCATACAGCGCGCCAATCTTCGCGGCCTACGGCGTGCGCACCGACGCCAATCTGGACGGCGCAGACCTGTGGATGCCCAGACTCGGAATACGTTACACGGGGCTCGAGCGCACCGTGATATCAGGCGGCGTGGGGCTCTTCGCCGGCGGCGACCCGAAGGTGTGGACCTCCAATGCCTTCCAGCCGCCCGTGGTGTTCGCGCGTCTTCGGGAGGCCGCCGACGTCTCGCCCTTCGCGGTGCCGCCCGCGCTCCTGCAGCAGGTGGCCGCCGGTACCGCGCTGCCGGTGGACGCGATCGCCGAGGATTTCGAGACCCCGTCGGACTGGAAGGCATCGATTCGCATGGAGCGGGAGTTCGACCTGCCCCGTCTGGGACGCGACTTCATGGCCACGATCCAGTACCTGCATACCCGCACGAACCGGAGCTTCCTGTGGCGGAACCTCGCCCATACCCGCCTCGCGGCCGCGCAGCCCACCGGCCAGTCCCCGGACGGCCGTATCATCTACGCGGATCTCGACAACCTGGGCCTGCTCAACCTGACCACGCTCGGTAACCACGGGGGCGGCCGCGGCCAGGTCTTCTCTGCCGCCGTTTCGAAAGCCTGGGATTTCGGGTTCGACTTCTCGGCGAGCTACGCGTGGCAGGACGTGGAAGCGGTCGCCGAAGGCGTCTCGGCGCGCGGAATATCCAACTGGCGCAGCCTCACCGTGGCGGACCGCAATTCCCCGGACGCCCGCCGTTCGCCCCACCAGACGACGCACTCCTGGAAGTTCAACTTCGGTTACGAACGTGCCGTCGGCGGCCTTGACGTGCGGCTGAACGTCTTCGGCAGAATCTTCACCGGCGACCTCTTCACCTATACCTTCGATGTCGACCGCGGCAACGCCCTGTTCGGACGCGCCGGGGCCGGCGAGAGCCCCTACGACGCCAACCCGCTCTACGTTCCGGCGCACAACGATGCCGCCGTCGTCTACGCATCCACTTTCGATCAAGATGGATTTCGGGATTACATCCGGGGCACGCCGGCCGGAATCCACGCGCCATACTCGGAAGACAGCGGCTGGAACCGGATCTGGGATCTGCGCCTTCGCATCGAACTGCCGGGGTTGCGCGGCCTCACCCGATTCTTCGGCGACAGCCGCGCGAGCGTGGTGCTCGACATCGAGAACTTTCCCAACCTTCTCAACGACCGCTGGGGACGCTTCGATTCCGGTCCGGGTTTCGGGCAGGCCGCCATCGTCAGAGGCGACCTGGTGCGCGCTGTGGACGTGGCGAACATGGGGGTCGACACGGCACCGGCGTTGATCGGCGATGCGCCCCGCGGCGCCTGCCGGATCCCAAACGACTGCCTGTACCGTTTCAACCGCTTCGACGGCGAACCCAGGGCGATCACAAGTCCGTCGCGATCCGTCTACCGGATCAGGCTGGGCGTGCGGCTGGATTTCTAGTCAGCGGCGCGACCGGTAGAAGCCGGCGATGCTCGCGACAACGTACTCGATCTGCGCAGCGGTCAGTTCCGGATAGATCGGCAGCGCGAGCGTTTCGGCGGCCGCCCGGCGCGCATTGGGGAAATCGTCGGCGGCGTGGCCGAGATTCGCGAAGCAGGCTTGCTCGTGAAGCGCCAGCGGATAGTAGATTTCCGTGCTTACCCCCCGCTCGGCCAGCCAGGTGCGCAGATCGTCGCGATGCTGCGCCCGAATGACGTACTGGTTGAAGATGTGACGGCCTTGACGCGCAGGTGGAGCGGTCACGAACTCTTCGATGCCCGCCGCCTGGATCAACTGGCCATAGCGCACCGCGTTGGCCTGCCGGGATTCGGTCCATCGATCGAGATGGTCGAGCTTGACGAGCAACACGGCCGCCTGCAGCGCGTCGAGCCGGAAATTACCGCCGACTTCGTCATGCAGGTATTTCGTGTGGCCGCCGTGGACGCGAAGCTTCCGGATGCGTTCAGCGAGCGCCGCGTCGTTGCTGACGCACATGCCCGCGTCGCCGAAGGCGCCGAGATTCTTGGTCGGGAAAAAGGAAAAGCAGCCGATCGCGCCGATGCTGCCGGCCCGACGGCCGTCGCGGAGGCCGCCGGCGCGCTGTCCCTGACCGAGTTCCGCACCGATGGCCTGGGCGGCGTCCTCGACAATCGGCAGGCCGTATTCGCGGGCGAATTCGAGCAGCGCATCCATGTCGGCCATCTGACCGAACAAGTGTACGGGCAGGATCGCGCGGACGCGTCCGCCCGTTCGCGTGTTCACGAGGTCGGCGCCGTCGCGCTCGCACTCTGCGCCGAGAAAGTCGGCAACGGCTGACGGGTCCAGATTGAAGGTCGGCCCGTCGATATCACAGAAGAGCGGCCGGGCGCCAAGCCGGGCGATCGTCCCGGCCGTCGCGAAGAACGTGTAGGGCGTGGTGATTACCTCGTCGCCGGGTCCGATGTCGAGCGCCATGAGCGCAACGAGCAAGGCATCGGTGCCCGACGACACGCCGATCGCGTGTCGGGCCCCGGAGTATTCGGCGATTCGCCGTTCGAACTCCTCGACCTTCGGACCGAGCACGAAATACTGGCTCTCCGAGACCTCGCGAATTGCGGCCTCGATCTCGTCGCGAATCGCGGAGTACTGCGCCTTGAGATCGATGAGCGGGACCTGCATGGTTCAGCCGACCTCGGGAATCAACCGTTCGTCGCGACTTGCTTGCCGGAGAGTTCGGCACGAGCCCGCTCGAGATCTTCAGGCGTGTTGACGCTCGCGAGCCTCGTCGCGTCCTGCGAATCGACCCAGCGGACCGGGGACGCTGCCAGCAGGCCGCTCAGCGAGCGCTCTCCGGCCCTTTCGCGCCGGCGCACGACCGCATGCGCACCCGGTTCCCAGATCGTGCACAAGGGTTCCGGCTTGCCTTCCCGGTGGCGAAACGCCGTTGCGAGCGCTGCCGTGTCCCGATTCCCGATCAGCATGTGCAACATCGCCTCGTCGACGAACGGCATGTCGGCGGCGAGCAGCAGCCAGGCGACATCGCCGTAGTGCTTCCAGGCAGCCAGCAAGCCGGCAGCGGGACCCCTGGCGGCGCGGTCATCGTCGACGATGTGCGGGAGACCGCGGTAAGGCTCGGTATCGGCCTGGCCCGGACGTACGGATACGAAAGCGCGCTCACAGGCCCGATCGAGCATCCGCCACGCAACGATCGCCTGCGGATCGCCGAACAGGGCGAGATTGCCCTTGTCCCGACCCATCCTGCGGCTCTCGCCTCCGGCCAGCACGAGGCCCCACAACGGTGGCCGGGAATCGCTTTTGTGGAAGCTGCTCAATCGAGCCGCTTTGTCTCGAACGACCAGTCGGGGTCGCTGCACAGTCCACAATCGTCGCCCAGGAACATGGCGGCTGCCTTCGCATCGTTGCGAAGGGTCCACTCGAGCCAGTTC
Organism: Gammaproteobacteria bacterium; assembly: GCA_022819855.1. Taxonomy (GTDB): domain Bacteria; phylum Pseudomonadota; class Gammaproteobacteria; order Steroidobacterales; family Rariloculaceae; genus Rariloculus. The sequence goes on from JAJEGN010000021.1 coordinate 55,049, forward strand.
ACGACGACCTGCGCGGCCGCGCCGCCGTTCGGCTCGTTGTAGGTCCCCCCGTGCCCCTTGTCGATGTTCGCGACGGCTACCGGCACATGATCGATACGCCGGTAGTCGTCCATGCCGTTCTCGTAGGCGATGTCAGTCGGCCCGCCGAGAACGTAGAGCGTCGGGAAGTGCAGGTCTTCGAGCACGTCCTTCGTGACTTCCATACCGGCCAGAGACGTAACCCGGTCGTTGAATACGCCGCTGTTCATGATGACCGCCGTGTCGACCCGGGTATCCCGCGCGTTGACCAGGGCCTGCAGACCGCCGCAACTGAAGCCCGACACGGCAACGGCATCGGGGTCGACCCGTCCGAAGTACGGGCTGTCTTGCGCTGCATTCATTGCCAGCGCCCAGTCGACCGCTTCTGCGAGCTGTTCGGGGCGCGTGGGCTGGACACGCCCGGCGGACTCATCCTCGTCGGATTCGCTCGAGGTCGTTTCCGCCGGACGCTCGACGGCGCCCGGCCCGCTGTAGATGCCGCCTGGCGCGATCGCGAGATAGCCGTGCGAGGCGATCTCGAGCAGGTGCAGGCGGGAACTGGCCGCATCGTCGCGACATCCACCGTTGCCGAAGACATAGACGCCGAGTTTCGTGTCACCCAGTCCAGCCAGATTCGCGGGCCGGTACACGACCTGATCGGGCAGACCGGGCTCGACGAGCTTCACGGCGGGAAACGGTCCCGTGCCGGGCGTATCCGGCGGTGGCTCCGAAGCGGGGCGCGACGGTGCCTGCGCCTGGATTGCCGCACCGACAAGAAACCCCAAGACCACCAGGGTCCGAAGTGCACTTCGCTTCATGTCGCCATCCCCTCGCCTCGCGAAACTTGTTGCTGCCGAACCCGTATTCTAGGCTTGTCCGGCAGCGTTTCGACAATTCGCGAAACCGACAGGAGAGCAACCGGCATGAACACGCAATTTCTCGTAGGCGTGCTGTCGCTCGGCGTGACCGCCGGCGCACTCGCGCAGGGACAGCCCTCACCGGCCGATTCGCTGGTCTCTCCCCTGATCGCCGACGGCGCCGTGACTCTGCAGATCCACGCGCCGAATGCGGAGCGCGTCACCGTCATCGGTGACTGGATGGCGACCCGCGACGCGCTCGAATTGAGTGCGAATGCCGACGGCATCTGGGCGATCACGATCAACGACCTGAGGCCGGACTACTACAGCTACACCTTCAACGTCGACGGCGTGCCCACGCTCGATCCGCGCAACCCCGAAATCAAGCAGGGGATTCGCCGGGTCGACAACATGTTCTACCTGCGGGGAGCCGAGACGGCGTTTCAGGACAATCAGCCGGTACCGCACGGTCAGATCCGCAAGGTCTGGTACGAATCGGATACGCTCGGCATGCAACGGCGCATGCACGTCTATACGCCGCCGGACTACGACGACACGGACCGCTCATATCCGGTTTTCTACCTGCTGCACGGGGGAGGCGACGAAGACTCGGGCTGGAGCACGATCGGTCGTGCCGGGTTCATTCTCGACAACCTGATCGCGGCCGGCGATGCACGCCCAATGATCGTCGTCATGCCGAACGGCAGCCTGCCCGAAGCCAATCGCGCCGATTTCGAGCGCGAACTCATGAACGACATCCTGCGGGTGGTCGAGGAACGGTTCCGGGTCGAGATCGGGGCGAAGAGCCGAGCTGTCGCCGGACTGTCGATGGGCGGCTCGCACACGACCCAGGTTATCGGGCGCAATCCCGACGAGTTTGCCTACGTTTCAATCTGGAGTTCCGGCTTCTCGTCGGCGGAAGAGTACGAATCAGCCTATGCCGATTTCTTCGCACAGGCAGAGCAGGTCAACGAAGACGTCGAACATTTCTCGATCATCGTCGGCACCGATGACTTCGCATACCCAGGATCGGTCACGCTGAGCGAGACGCTGGCGAAGCACGGCATCGAGCATGAGTTCATCGAAACCGGCGGTGGGCATACGTGGCTGAACTGGCGGCAGTATCTGCACAACTTCGCACGGGAACTGTTTCAGTAGGCGCGCATCGAACACGGCACGGAGTTTGTTCCCGCAACTTGCTTCCAGGTACGTTAGCGCGCGTTCCGTTTCAACATCAGATCACGTTGCGCGTTACTCCTGAACCGCTGCCAAAGCCGACCGAATATCTACCAGAAGATCGGACGTTGCTTCCAGGCCAACCGAGAAGCGAATCAACCCGTCGGTGATCCCGATGCGACCGCGCTCCTCGGGCGAGAGCCTGCCGTGAACCGCGGCGGCGGGGCGCACGATCAACGACTCGGCCCCACCAAGACTGGGCGCATTTGCCGGTAGCGTGAGCTTCGAGAGGAACGCCTCGGCTTGATCGACGCCCCCCTTGAGCTCGAACGAGAGCATGCCGCCAAACCCGTCCAGCAAACGCGCGGCACGCTCATGCTGGGCATGGTTACGCAAACCGGGGTAGTTCACGGTCGCGACGGCCGGTTGCCCGGCAAGAAACCGGGCGATCTCCCCCGCACTCCGGGACTGATGCCGCACCCGCAAAGCCAACGTTTTCAACCCCCGCTCAAGCAGAAAGCAGGCATGCGCATCCAGGTGACCGCCAAGATGGTCAAGCATCTTCTTGACCCTGCGAACATGAGCAGCGGAACCTGCTACCGATCCGGCGATGAGATCACTGTGGCCGCTCATGTACTTCGTGCAACTTTCGACAACGATGTCGAAGCCAAGTGTCATCGGCCGACAGTTGACCGGGCTTGCGAAGGTGTTGTCGATGATGGAGATGAGTCCATTCTTCTTTGCGAAGGCGGCTACGGACTCGAGGTCAGCCAGTTGGACAAGCGGGTTTGTCAGCGTTTCCACATAAATCGCACGGGTGGTGTCTTGCAGTTTCGCGGTCCATGACTCGGGGTCCTGGACATCGATAACCGTACGCGTCACGCCCAGCCGGGCCAACTCACGGCTCACGAGTTCGTTCGTTCCCCCGTAGAGACAGTCCTGCACGAGAAGGTGATCGCCCGCGGAGAGCAACGACAGCAGCACACCGGAGATCGCCGCCATGCCGCTCCCCGTCACGAGCGCCGCCTCAGCCTCCTCCAGAGCCGCGATACGTTCGCCCAGGACTGTATGGTTGGGCGTGTTGCTGAGCCGCATGTACCGAATATCGTGGTAGTCCTCCCCTCGGTACTCGAAGGTACTGGTCTGAAAGACGGGGGTAACTATCGACCCATGATCTCGCGGTCTGATCGAACCGGCGTGCAAGCTCTTTGTTTCAAGCTCCATCCATACCCTCCCACAATGAAGAGGCTCTTTTGAATTTCGAGTGGGTTACGCAGTGTGGGGATTGAACCCGTGGAAGTCGAATCCGCGAATCGTCCATCGCGGCGCCGTTTCCGCGCGTTTCGCCGAGTAATGTCTATTTCGAACTGCCGGCGTCTCCTGCAAGACTCCCGACATGGACCACGACGCCGCCTGGAAACGCCTGTTCGGCCTGCCCGCCCTCATTGAGGATCTACTCGAGGGTTTCGCAAGCCCCGTGGCCGAGCACCTCGACTTCGGTACGCTGCGGCAACTGTCGGCGAACTCGGTGGACGCCGACGCCCGGCAACGGCACGGCGACGCGGCCTGGCGCGTGGACTTCGACGACGGCAGCGGTCGGTCTCTCGTGTTGCTCCTGGAGTTCCAATCCACGGTCGATCCTTCAATGGCCACTCGGATGCACGGCTACGCCGAGGCGGCCCGCGAGCGGCTGCGTCGGCAGGGGGAGGTGGACGCGGACGGCGAGGTCCGGGTGTTGCCGGTGGTGCTGTACTCGGGGGACGGCCCATGGAACGCCCTGGGCGGCGTCGCGGAAGTGGTCGTCACGGCCGACGGGGAGCCATGGCTGCCGCTGCGCGGCCTGTACCTGCTGCTTGACGCGAACCGCCGGGCGCGGGAGGATTTGCCGCAGGACAACCTCGTCGCTGCAGTGTTCGAATTGAACGCTGCGGAGACTCTGGACGAGCTGCGCAACCGAGTGCGGTCGCTGCTCGACCGGTTGCGCGGTGAACCGCGGCGCGCGGTGTTCGACTGGCTGCGCCTGGTAGCCCCGAGGATGTTCCCGCAGGCGGACGCGGCGGCGGCGGTCGCGTCGCTGGAGCGCGAGTTTGCAGAATTCGAGACGGAGGACAGGACCATGATGGCATTGGCGAAGCGTGTCCAGGAGTGGGAGGCCGAGTGGCATCGGCAAGGCTTCGAGGAAGGGCTTGAGCGGGGCCGGGCTCAGGGGCGCGAGCAAGGCATGGAGCGAGGCGAAAAGCGGGGTATCAAGAGGGGGCTGGAGCAGGGCCTTGCGGCGGAGCGTGAACTGCTGCGCCGACAGGCGGCCCGCAAGTTCGGCGCCGCGGCCAGCGACGCGCTGGTCCGCCATCTCGCCGATATTTCCGACCCGGACCGTCTCGCCGGAATCGGGGAGCGCATCGTCGATTGCCGTACGGGCGCCGAGCTGCTCGAGTCGCTCGATGCGGACCCGGACGGCGCCGACGCGCATTGACCGCCACACGAACTCAACCGGCATCGCTATAACAACAACTTTCGCGGAGTCAGCGGCAGGCCGTCACACGACGAGGATATCCCAGCGGTCGGGACGACCGTCGACGCGTGACCAACACTTTCGCTCGTGCATCAACTACCTCAATCGACCGGTCGCCTGAGCGTCGCGCCCTCCGCGTTGAACGGGTCGCCAACGACAGTTGCACGGGAAAATCGTGCTTCTGCCCGCGTGATTTCTACCCTACCGATCTCGGTTTCCTCGGACCCCAGGACTTCTCCGATGTCCGGATCAATGAACTCATCGCCGACTTCGAATGCGACGAGTTGCTGGCCCGGCGCCAGTATGGCGTCGCCGTAAGTAACGATCACGGTACCGTCGTCCTGAACTTGAATGACTCTCATGGGAATCTGCGCCGTCACGATCGATTCGGAGACTCTGGCGGCGAGCACGCGCTGCACGTCCGCAATCGGTGCTTTGCCTGCGGCGTGGATTGTTGACAGTCAAGTATCCTATGAACCGGATCGGGCGATCGAGTCCCGACTTGCGAGCGCTAGGCGGTCAGGGCGATTCCCAATGAGTCCTGCGCGCACGCTGTGCTTGGTACACTCGCACTCAGTGCTATAGAATCATCAGGATGACAGTCGCTGGCGGGATCCGGATTGCAGACGTTCAAGACCAAGGCGTTCGCGCGTTTCGCGAACCGGGAAGGATTGGTCGACGCTGCGTTGTGCGACGCCGTCCGCCGCGCCCAAAAGGGCCTGATCGACGCCGACTTGGGTGGCGGCGTCATCAAGCAGCGGATTGCACGCAAGGGCGGGGGCCGGTCCGGCGGTTTTCGCACGATAGTGGCGTTTCGCCGTGACAAACTGGCGTTTTTCGTCTACGGATTTGCCAAGAGCGACCGGGCGAACCTGCGCCGGGACGAACTTGCGACCTTCCGACTGCTGGCCGACGAGTACCTGGCGCTCAACCGGGACGGGTTAGCGGCGGCGCAGGCGGTTGGAGCCATTATCGAGGTGAAATGCGATGACCAAGCAATACAAGAGTGAGGCGCTGGCCGCCGCGCACGAGGCGGCGCTCGGTTTGGCCGAGGCAGGCGTCATGTCCAAGAAGACGATGCGCGTGTTCGACGAGATGTGCCTGACGCCGGTCGAGGCGATGTCGCCGGAAGACATTCGGGCGCTGCGGCTCCGCGAGAACGCAAGCCAGGCCGTGTTCGCCCGGTACCTCAACGTGACCGCAGGCTTGGTGAGCCAGTGGGAACGCGGCGAGAAGCGACCGCGGGGGGCGTCGCTGAAGCTGCTGACGCTGGTCGCGAAGAATGGGCTGGGCGCGGTGGCATGAGTGTGAAGGAAGCGAGTTTCGATAAGGGCAACGTGCAAGATGGCGGGAGTCGAATCCCTGACGGGAGCCTTGTGTTGACGACAGCGCAGGCGAAGCCCGAACGGGTGCGTCGGCCAACCGCGGGCATCGTCGTGGATCGCATTCGCAACGAGACTCGGGACGAGTCGAAAAACGGTCGTTGGTTTGAACAGTTGTTCAGGCGCCTCGCGCTTCAGCAGCCCGAATGAGTGGGGCCGCGACGCCCAATTCGAACGCGCGGGCGATCCGGGCGACCGCCGATGCCCGACGCTGGCGACGCTCATTGAGCGCATGGACATGCTGTAGGACGAAAGGCAATCGCTCGCGGTAGAGCTATGGACGCTGCGCTCTGCTAACGGATATGGATCATTGCCCTCCCAGTCCGCGCTCTTGTAGTGATAGTACGCCCGAAGAAAGGCGTGAAGACCCTGCGGCGCATGCCACATGTCTTCATTGGCTGTTCTTGTCGTGTAGTAGCGCTGATAGTGTTTTCTCGGACGCGGCAGTCGGGCGAGTTCCTCATAGATCTGAAGTGCATTCGTGTCGGACTGTCGATCCGTGTCATTCGCCGTACCGAATGGGATATTTGGCGTACCGCCAAATGGCGCGCTCATTAACACAACTGAGCGAAAAACATCCGGCCTCGAAATCGCACACCACGCAGCAATCGGCGATCCATAATCGTGGCCGACCACCGCGGCCAATGAACGATAGCCGAATGCATAGACGAGGCCGAGAAGATCACGGACACGATTGAGAGGACGGAATGGCGCAAGATCAGTGTCGTAGTCACGATTCCAGCCCGTCGTCCGTCCGTAGCCACGCAAATCAGGGGCGATGACGTGGTATCCGGCTTCAGCCAGTGGAACCATTACCTTACGCCAGCTATAGGCGAGCTCCGGAAAGGAGCCGTGCACCAAAAGCAGCGCCGGGCGATCTCCTGCTTCAAAACCCGCTTCCAGCACGTGCATTCGCAGCCCATTGATGTGTTCAACGAACCGCGAGCGCACGCCGGCGGGCAGCCAGCTCGACGGATACGGGTCAATGTCTTCTTCGGCGTCGGGACTGCGTTGACCGAAAGATTCGAATGCAATCGATATTGGACCCAATATCGCCAGCGACTGCATGAGGCACCTGCGAAGATGGTCTGTCACTGTTGATGCCTCTCTTTGACTCCGCCGGTCATCAATCTTGCATCGTGACCGGGAAGCGACAACGACTCAACTGGCCGGGCTACTGCGACAACCCGACAGCTGCAGCATGTTCATCCCACAGCGAAAGCAACTCAGCCATTGTTGCTTCGTTCTCCGCGGCGACGTTATTTTGCTCGGAAGGATCATTCACCAGGTTAAAGAGCTGCCAAAGCGACTCCTGCGCTGGATCCGGCATCAGGACAATCTTCCAGTCACCCTTTCTAAGCGACTGATTACCATAGTATTCCCGGGCGAAATAGTCGTTCTCGTGAACCGAATCAATTTCTCCCTCAAATATCGGTACAAGCGATGTTCCGGCGGGTGGGTGGATGTCCCGCCCTCGATATCTCGAACCCGGTAGTTCCGCTTCTGCCAGCTCCAGAAAAGTAGGCAGCAAATCCACAACCGAAGTCGGAGCGGAATTAGTCTGGCCGGCGCGAATTGCGGTGGGGTAATAGACGAAGGCCGGCACACGAATTCCACCTTCATAGACGCTGGTCTTATCACCCCGGAATGGACCGCCTGATACCGCCGACCAATCCGGCCCGTACGCTACGAACGAGTCACCTGCTCCCAGATTCTCAAAACTGTTGTCGCAGCAGCGGGCAATCCATTCGCCAAGACCGGCTGCCAATGGGCCGAAGTCAACGCTGTGCGGGTCTGCACCATTGTCCGACATAAAGAATATCAGCGTGTTGTCGAACTCATCGACTGCCTGCAGGTATGCGATGAGCTCCCCGACGTAGCGATCCATATCGCTGACCATAGCCGCGTAAATCTCCATCCTGCGCGACTGCGTCCGCTGTTCCTCTGCGCTCAATGAAGCCCAGCGCGCCGTAAACAATGTAGGATCAACCGCAGTTGCCCCTTCAGGCAAAAGTCCTTGTTGTTCCATCCTTGACAGTCTGCTGCGATAAAGAACCTCATAGCCCTCTTCGTACAGGCCGTCAAACTGTGCGATAGATTCCCGCGGCGCCTGGAGGGGCCAGTGAGGCGCTGTATACGCGAGGTATGCGAAAAAAGGTCTGTCCTCTGTGCGGTCCGTATCGATGTAGTCGATCAGCTTTCTCGTGTAATCGCGCGTCGAGTAAAAGTCATCATCTACTGAAAAGATTTCACCGTTGTCTTCGCGGTATAGCGCTTGTTCGTCTACACCTCCGGCGGTCAGCCCACCCAGATGAGCGGCGGCGCCTTCAAGCAGTGCGAATGACCTTCTAAACCCGCGGGCTGCGGGACTGGTTTGCTCTGTCAAGCCCAAATGCCATTTGCCGCTCATATATGTGTTGTAACCGGCATCGGTCATCAGGTCCGCCAGACTGGCCACCCCGAAATTCAGATAGCCCTCATAACCCGGCTTACCAAACCGCTCGTTCGGAAACTCAGCCATCGTGCCAAGACCCGCGAGATGGCTGTTCGTTCCGGAAAACAGCATCGAGCGCGTTGGCGAGCAGGTTGGCGATGCATAAAAGCTTGTGAGGACCATGCCCTCATTCGCCAGCATGTCCAGATTGGGTGTAGGAATCTCGCTACCGAACCGACCCAGGTCGGTGTAGCCCATATCGTCTGCAACGATCAGAACGATATTCGGCCGGTTATCCTGACCGCCTGGACTACAGGCAGCCAAAATGACCGAGACACATACAAGCAGTGAATACAGTAGCGGTACTCTCTTTGCCTTTCTCACGATCGTTTCCTGAGTTTGTAACGCTAACTGCAAGAAGGCACATAGCTGCTAAGGCACGGCAAATCTGCAGCCGCTTTCAATTGTCCTGCTCACCTCGAAATGCGAGCGTTGCCCTGAGCTAGTTATTGTTTCTCGTCAGATAAGTGATGATGTCGTCGAGCTCGGCATCACTGATTTCGGTTCTTCTCGTCATTGGCATTCCGAATAATCCGCCTCGCACAACTGTTCTAATGAATGCAGGAACGAGGTCGGTGCGATCTTCGAGGACCGCCGGAATCTCACCCCGGTATTTTATTCGCAACGCAGACGTGCCCGGCAGTCCATAGCCACCGAATGGCATTTCGGCCGGTGCAACGGCGCCATGACAGGGCAAACACCACTTGTCGTACACCACTTTCCCGTTGTCGCGTGAAGGTGCGTTCTGCGCGAGCCCGACGGTGGTTGCCAACAATGCCAGACCAGCTGTGATTATCGCTTTTCTCATGCTCGGCCGCTCCTCATGCCAGCCGGCCAGATTCCATAGCGGCCCGGCGAAATGATGCCGTTGGGATCGATGCTGTCCTTGAGTCTTTCCTGGTACCGCTGCAGCGCGCTGTTGTTGTATGAGTACTTGCTCACCGCCTGCTCCTGGAAAGCCGGGTTTGTGCGATACACGCCCCAACCGTTTTCTGCGCATCGATCAAGAAGCAGTGAAAACAGCGCTCGACTCTGCGCGTTTCTGGCCGGATCCCGCCAAGTCGGGACCAGCGTTGCCATGATATATGCGCGAGAGTAGTAGTTGATCGGCGTGAAAAACGGATGATGCACCGGCGGCGCCCCGACTTCAGTGTAGGTCTCATACATCATTCGGGCAGCTTTGTGGACTGCTTCTGCCTTCCTCGGCAAGAATGCAAAAAAGTCTGCGTGCCCTTCCCATGGCGCATCATTGGTGTAAGGTTTTCTCGCAACCATATCGAAAATCTCGAGCGCCGGAATGCCAAGCTCCGGCTTACGCGGATTTTCTGCTACATCTTCTGCCGACAAGGGCAGCCGCCAGAAATAACCGTCCTCAAACGTAGCCCCCGGAATGCGGTCCCTGAAACGTCGCTGTGCCGCTCCCCAGGCAGCGCGCACGACTTCCTCCGGACCATAGAACCGCAGCTCAACAGACCAGGCAGGCATACCCTGCGCGCTGACGAACTCCTCGAGCTGCTCGACAGATGGCCAGCCGTTTTGCATCAGCGCCGCCATAGGCCCGCCAGGGTCACCTTCGGCTGAAGGGCTGCCGAAATCCGGCAGGCCAATCATGAACGAGTCCTCAAGGTAGCTGACCTCCTTGACAAGCGCATCGAAATCGCCATAGCGCGGCACCATCACCGTCCCGGTCAGGAAGGTTTCAGGCATTGGCATGAGCCAGAATCCCATCTTGGTCACGATGCCGAAGTTTGACTGTGCAAGCAGACCGTCAATCATCGGACCAACGCCGTAACGATAATCCTGCCAGCCGTCTGAACCCGGTATCGCGCCGTTACCGGTACGGACGACTTCGCCCTCCGCGGTCACGAACTCCATCCCGCAGTGCGAACCAAAATGGTCTCTGAACGGCGCCATCGTGTAACCAACACCATGATCGAGACTGTTGCCGATCGGGCTACCCCAGCCAGGATCGGGCACATCGAGCATGAGCTTGAGGCCGCGCTCCTGAATGTAGTTGTAAAGATCGAAATAGGAAACACCTGGTTCAACAAGCGCAAAATGGCGATCCTCATCGACCTCGAGAATCCGGTTCATGCGTTTCAGATCGAGCACTACACTCCCGGAGAGGTTTGGCGCCGCACCCCCATAGGTCAGGTTCCTGCCCGTGGAAATCGGATAGAGAGGAATACCGTAGCGGTTAGCCACGCGAACTATCTGCTGGATCTGCTCTACATTGGCCGGCGCAACTGCCGCAGAAGCAACTCGTTCTTCGGGCTCTCCCCAGAGAATTGAGTAGGAATCCCGGTATTGCGCAACGTCTTCGTCGGAACTGAAAACCCAGTCGTCGCCAACCGCCGCAGCAAAGTCAGTAAGCGCAGCTGCAAAATCTTCTGCGCTTACATTCGGAGGTAGTGCCATCGCGAAAATCTCCTGTAGTTACACTGTTTTTCCGAGACTCGTTATGCGAAGCGCGTCGATCTGCGACGCACAGCTAGGCGATAAGCCACGCAACGAGCGCTCGCTCGTGCGCATTGCTGAACGGTCCCGTGTATTTTTGGGCACGAACGTTACCCAATGATTCGATTTCGAAGCGATGAGCCAGACGGGCCATCGCATGGCCGAAACGCTCGTCGACACCAGGATCGTGAATCTCCGCCACATCGACGGGCAGACCCGACACTTGATGAAGAAGCCGCCCGCCGGAGTCAACCACGCGATCAATCCGGTAGCGCACTCTCATGTTCAGGTCTCGCGCCAGTTCTTCCAGACAGAAAAGCGCCGAGCGATCTGTGAGCCCGACAAAAGGCGATCTTGCTGCGCGCAATTGATCGCGAAGATCACCGTACCAGAGTCCCGCCACGTCGTTTCGCACCGGGCTGGTCATTACACCGAGTTGCTCAAATGCCTGCGCAAAGTCACGACTTTCACGATGGCGCGGATCGAATACTGCGCGGCGAATCCCCGCAGACGGCATGATTCCATTCACAGCAGTCGTTGCCGGGACTGAGCCAGACGCGACCATCGTCGCTATGCCTGCCGCACCTGACTTCAATACATTTCTGCGGCTAATCACAGGCCGGCCTTCCTCATTGCAACGCTATTCAAATACCGAGTGACCGTCCGCATCGATATTGCGATTATTTTCCTGACAGACGAATTCCTGCAGCCGGAAATCGGGCCTATATACATAAACATAGCGGGAAGTCCACGGCTCTTCAAACACCTCCGGGTCCTCCACTGTCAGCTCATTAACGAGTACGCCGGGCCTGACTTCCGTGAACCGCTCGATAACATGAAGTCTGGGGCTATGCGGCAGTTGTCCGAAGTCGAGTGGTACATCCTCGCGGATGCCGACGGTCGAGATCACCAGTGTGTCGTCTTCCCACCGTCCAATAGAGTGCCCCTGGTAAGTTGGATCGAGCTCTTCGAGAGGCGGGTGCTCGTCGAGGTCCATCCATATCCGGCGCGTTGCCGGCCCCCACTCACTGGTAATCGAAATGACATTCGGCGTCTGCAGAATCTCCATGCCGTAAATCATCACCATCACTCGCGGCATCCCGGGCGGAAAACATGCAGCTACCGGATCGGAGAGTTCTCCGGCCGCTGATTTTCTCAATGCCTCCACATACATCGTTTCATAAGGTTCCTTCAATGGCGGGATGTCCTGGCGGCGGGCGCTGCGCGTATTGGTACCAGGAGCCTGACCGTCCACACCACTCGGGCCGCGATAGGTATCAAGCAATCCGTTCGGCACAATCCAGAAGCCGGTCCAGTTCGGGCGGCCGTCCGGCAATCGCGCCGGCACAGGTGGAGAAACTTCAAGCTCTTCAATAACCGGTGTACCAAATTGCGCTGTGGCACCGCCTGCAAGCACCATCGAGATCAGGCCGATAATGATTGATATCGGCTGTTTCATTGCAGCGGCCCTCCGATCGGCTCCCCGGCTGCGTCAAATATGCGCACCATATTGCCGCCACTGGCCCCGGTGCGAACAGGGTGCAGCACGACCGTCACCTCATCGCCGGGCTTAACTGAAATGCGGTTCCACCCCATCCGGCCAAGCACGTTCTTGCTCAGCATCTCGACCACCCACTGCTCGGCAACCCCGTCGTCACCGACCACATCCACATGCAGCCAGCAGTGCGGATTCGTCCACTGAAACTCAGCAACGGTCCCGCTGATCGTGACTTCCCTCGTGGAGTCGAAGATCGCAAAAGAGTGATGTGCTGCCGCCGGCAATGCCAGCACGGCAAGCATCACGAGCATTCGAATTTTTCCTGCAATCGTCATGACACTTCTCCTGCGCTGTATTTACTCGCGAATGTTGAATCTGAAGCTTGGCAGCTCACGCATCTGCTCGTAAATACAGACATGTTCTTCGATGTCTGAGCGGGGCTGGCGGACAAAGCGCTTCGTATTCGTCCAGGTCCCTTCCCAGTTGTCCGGGTCGGTCATTGAGAACTCGATATCGAATGCCTGACCGTCTTCGTCCATCCGAATTCGTTCAATGATGCGCAGGTTCTCCCCGGTCTGAATACCTTCCTGAATCCAGCGACGTTCGCCGGTCATGCCGATCGTCTCAATGACCAACTCGTCATCTTCCCAACGCCCGATCGAATGACCGTTGTAGTTGTACACGATCAGATCCTCCGGCGGATGCGGACGACCGTCGGTGAATATCCAGCGGATGCTGTTATTGAACATCGTCGTGAGCTGCACCATCGTCGGCAGCTGAATGATCTGAATCGGCCAAAACCGTGTCATCATCCTGGGCATACCCAGCGGCCAGCATGCAGCCGGATCGTCCCGATACTCGAAACCCTGACTTGCAAACTCCTGATGCCTGTCGAATACGGCCTGGGCGGCCGGCGTCAGCTTCGGCATCGGCAGAAACTGATGCATGCCGGTCTCGGGATCAATGATCATGTTCCAGGTGCCGGTCAGATCAAACGGCGCCGCAGGCCTGCTCCTGGCAAGATTTTCCGGATCGAGCGCGCTCTGATACAGGCCGTCGAGCGCGGTCTGGGCTGCCGTAAACGAACTGATACCCAGTGCCGCGAATATCAGCAGTGCCGCGCGAATCCGATAGCCGGCGCTCATTGATCAGCTCCAGTCAACTCACTCACCTCGTCCGGTGTGACGCCTGGTTGCGCCGACAGCGTTGTCCCGTCGGGCAGCGTCAGCGCAACCAGGTTCCCGCCCGGACTGCCATCCATCAACGGATTGGAAACAATGGTCACGCGGTCGCCCGGCCGGACGGTCTGCCGCTTCCAGCCGTTGCGTGCAAGATAACCCGGGCCGTTTGCTTCGTAGTTGTAGTCATGCTCGACACCGTCCGAGTCGGTTACCGTCATGACCAGCAGACTGTGCGGATTCGTCCAAAGAAAACGCTTCACGACACCTTCATGTACGACCGTGTTCTCGAGATCAAACATCGCATATGAATGATGAGCGAGAACAGGAGTGCACAGGACTGTAAAGCCAATTACTGCAGCACCAGAACTGCGGATGAGCAACAAGAAGAACGCTGACATTTCCTTCATTACTATTCCTTTTTGTGAAGCGACCTCTAACAGGCCGTTGAAAAACGTCTTGAAATTTCATGCACGACAGAGTTTAGATCGATTCGAAACTGGAAGGCGGTCATCGGGCGAATGTTGCGTCGGTTGCCGTGTTCTCGGTGCATCCTTTTTCGTCCTCCTGTTGCGTTTCGATACGCACTTCGGGCACATCGCGGTGGCTACGTGGGTGCTTCCGCGACGAGATTGCGCATCCGGACCAGGTTGTATCCGCTGAGCGTCAGCAGCCATTGGAACTGGACTCGATCGACCCCTCTGAACCTGGTCTTGCGCACCGGGCCGACCTCCTTGGCCCAGCCGATCGTTTCCTCGATGCGTTTGCGCACCCGCTGGCTGAGGGCGTAGCCGCGATGCCGCGTCGTTCGCCCGTCAATGGCCGAGCGCCGGTGGGTGGTGTTCCGCGCCACGTGCGGGGTCGCGTTCAGCGCCCGCGTGGCGGCGACGAACGCCCGAGTGTCGTAGTTCTTGTCGGCGCCGAGGGTGATCCGGTGCCGGCCCGGTATCGCCTCGAGCATGTCAAGCGCCGCCTCGCGTTCGGCCGTACCGGTGGCCGGGCTCAGCCGGGCGTCGACCGCCAGACCGTGACGGTTCTCGGTCAGCACATGGCCCATGTAGCACAGCCGGGCTTCCTTGCCCTTGCCCTTGCGAAACAGCCTCGCTTCCGGATCGGTCGTGGAGGCGTGGGTCTCGTTCTTGCGCCGCTCGCCATGAAAATCGCGGTCGGGACTACGCCCGCCGCCTTGAGGCGGATCGTCGGAATCGTCGCGCGGACGAAAGCTCTTCAGCGACGCCCAAGCCTCGATCAGCGTCCCGTCCACGCTGAAATGCTCGTCGCTGGTCAACCCCTGGGCACGCGCTTGGGCCAGCACCTCCTCGAAGAACGCCTGGGCGATGTTCGCCTGCATCAGGCGATCCCGGTTCTTCGAGAACGTCGAGTGGTTCCAGACCGCATCGTCCATCGACAGCCCCACGAACCACCGAAACAGCAGGTTGTAATCCAACTGCTCGCACAACAGCCGTTCGCTGCGGATCGAGTAGAACACCTGCAACAGCAAGGCCCTGACCCGCTTCTCCGGCAGAATCGACGGCCGGCCCGTATGCGCGTAGCTCGCCTCGAACTCCTGCGTCAGCTCCGCCAGCGCCGTGTCAACCATCTCCCTGATCGGTCGCAGCGGATGCCGCTTCGGGACCCGGCTCTCCGCGGACACGTAGCTGAACAGCCCTTCCTGACGAATATCGGCGCCGCGCATCGGGTTCGTTCCTCGGTCCCAAAACGGAATATGAATTTTAACCGGTCTCGACTCAGCCCAACGACCTTGAACGGGACTTTTTCAACAGCCTGTTAAAAGCTATACCGGAAGTCAAGACCCCACATTCGTGGCGCGCCTACGATGACATAGGTGACCTCCGGAACCACGAGGAAGTTGGGGAAGGCATTCGCAGTTGCGCCGCCAAAAAACGCTGGGTGGCTTGCGGGCTTGTAGCTAAACGGTGTGTTATCAGTCGAACCGGCCCATGCATTACCACCGACGATATATTCCTCATCTGCGCAATTAGTGCAGAAGATACTGGCATCCCACCGTCCGTCAGGATCCTCGTACCTCAATCGTAGAGTTAGTAAATCGTATTCAGGAATCGTCAGGGTCGTTGAATCCTGCTGACTGGACTCCTGATCATCTTTGTAGGCGTAATCCAGCAGGAACGACAGGTTGCCACCACTTGCCAATGGCACGTAGTAAGAACCACCAATGTTCCAGCTTAATTCCGGAGCAAGCGCCAAATCGGACGTCAGCCGGGCTGGCCCACCGGGGACGACTCTTGTCCATTCGGCATCTATGGTGCCCAGGTTCGCGCGTAGCTGCAGACGCTCTGTAGGCGCAAATAGCATGTCAAGTTCTATACCTGACATTTCCACATCGCCGGCACTAAAAATGCAACGACCAAAACAAGGGCTTACAAAACCACCCCCGGCAGCAGCAGCTGTTGGCGCAATAGTAATTTGTTTGTCCGTATTGTCCTGCGTGAAATAAGTTGCATTTATGCGCAGGCGTGAATCCAGCAATTCACTACGAATCCCTATCTCGTAGGAAGTTACTTCTTCGGCAGGGAAGGCTATGTTGATATCCTCGGCCGTATCGTTTGGACCACCAGTCTTGAAACCTTCACTCGCAGAGATATAGGTCATTACGTCATCATTCCATTGATATTCGAGCGATATTCGACTAGTGAGAGAATCCTCATCGTTTTGCGCTGACAGTTCGGGAATGTTGGTACAGGTGCCAAGCGTGACTACATCACAACCGAAACCGGGCGGAGGTGCCAAAGGAAGGCCTGGAGTAAAGAAAGGCGGTGCCGGAACAGCGCTTACGCCTAAGGCGGTCGCTTCCGCGGCCAATGCCGCATTCCACGTAGAAACCTGACGGACACGATAAGTCTTATCGTCTTCCGCCCCGCGCATCCCTATCGTTAATGCCAGGCGGTCGGTTAGATCATAAGTGCCCTGCGCAAAGATACCGGTGTGCGTGATTTCCATATTGCCGATGTCGTTCGCATTTATGAGTCCGAAGGCAAAAACACCACGTGGATCACTGCTATCGATGCCCCGCAGAAATGGGTCTTCCTGAGAAAAGTAGAAGCCAGCGGTCCAGTTCAGTCTTTCGGTTGAACCAGTCAGCTGAAACTCCTGAGACCAGAAATCGACGCCTTCTTCTGACACATCATCAAAGATATGAACAGCGGTCGCTGAATCATCAAAATCATTTATGCGGAATTCATCAACCGATCTGTAACCGGTTATGGATCTAAGGTTTAGTGAGTCATTGATGTCATAAGAAATGTTCAAAGTGACGCCAGTGGATTCTGAACGCAGTCTAGGCATCGTACCGGTACCGGCCGTTTGATACAGACTGTTTGGAATCTCTGCTGAATAAGCCCTTGGGGTGCCGCCCCACACTGCGTTCCATACAAAAGAACTCGCAGCTCCCGGAGTGAAAGCGGGCGGGCTGGCGTCTCCGCCGGTGGGTGCGAAGCCGCCATTAAAGCCGAAATAGTCAATCAGCTTTATCGCACCGGTATCGGTATCGCGCACGGTACTGTCAACTGAAAGGTTCACATCCAATCGGTCCGAAGGCGCCCAACGCAACTGCGCACTCACGAACTGTGTATCTTCAGCACCCAGGCTTGCATTATCGGCCAGGCGATCAACGTAACCGTCGCGGCTCAGAGTTGCCGCTTTAACGCGAACCGCCACATTATCACTCAAAGGAACGTTGACAGCGCCACTCACATCCAGGCGATCAAAGTCGCCCATTGTTGAAGTAACGTAGCCGTCGACCGCATCAAATTCCGGTTTTCTCGTAATGTATCTAATAGCCCCGCCAAGACTGTTTCTTCCAAAAAGCGTACCTTGCGGACCACGAAGTACCTCTACTCGCTCCACATCGATAAGCCTTAAAAACTGGATCTGTGGCTGGCCGTAATAAACATCATCGATATAGATACCGACTGCAGGAGAGGTACCAATCGAACCAAGCGCCTCATTGATGCCACGTATTGAAATCGCCGCTTTATCCGTCGCTCGGCCTGTCGCATTTCCCAAGCTCAGGTTAGGAACAAAACTAGCCATGTCACCGAGACTGGCTGCATTTAGATCCCGCAGGCGTTCAGTACCGAAGGCAGCAACTGATATCGGGGTTGTCTGAAGGTCTTCCGCGCGGCGCTGCGCCGTCACGATGATTTCCTCCAGCGCCCCACCCGCGGTTTGCGCAAGACCGGGTAACGGTGCGAGCCCTATCAAACCCAAAAATCCCGCAAACGGGATACGTCTCGCGAGGATATTTCTTGGTTTCTTCGTGATCACTGCCCCTCCCCAACTCATTCCGAGTTTACGAATCCAGCTATTCGCAATTCGGAGCGCAAATTCCGCTAGATGTTCTACACTCCAGTATCTGCGAATAGAAAATATTTTGACTTTATAGTGCTAATGGTACCAGTAAGATAAAAAACTGTCAAACTTTGACTCCGGAACGCACTGTGAGTACGCTTTTCGGCGTGTCAGGCGGCCATTTGAGGGAATTGTCCGGATATGAGCGCACAGAAAACCGGCAGTCGCCGGCGAGCGAAACGTATGCAGGTCATGGACGAGGCCACCAGGGCTCTGAATCGTCGCGGAATTTCCCACGCCTCACTGTCCGAAATCTCCGAACGAGTCGGCGTCTCTCGCGCCGCGCTCTACTATTACTTTGAGGATCAGCAGGACCTCGTATTCCAGTGCTATGTCCGCTCGTGTGAGCAGATGGCTCGTCGCCTCAGCGAAGCCCGTCACCAGTTATCTTCAGCGCCAGAGCAAGTCGATCTGTTCGTTACGCTGATGCTCAGTGCGGACGAACCGGAGTTTGCTTCGCTGAGTGAGCCAGCATTTCTGCGACAGGACCAGCGGAATACGATTCTCGGCTTATACGAAGCGCTGCGCTCCAGTCTGGCTGAACTCCTGGATAATGGCATTCAGCGACGTGAAGTCAGGCCCTGCCATTCGGAACTGGTAGCCGCAGCAATTATCGGGCTTATTTCATGGGTTCCGCCATCGGTGCATCGCTGGGATCGGTTGATTCGGTTATCAGACCGCGAGGTCTTCGAAGAACTGAGACGCACCATCCTTGAGGGCATCGCGGCCGATCGGAGCGCACCCGTCAGCTATCCACCTTTCTCCCTCTCACCGTTGGCACTGCCGGCCGTGCGCGTATTCGATCCGGTGGCGTTGGGCGAAGCGCGCAAAGAGGCCATACTCGCCGCCGCGTCATGGCTCTTTAACCTGAAAGGACCGGAGGCAACTTCTCTGGAGGAGATTGCCGAGCGTCTGGGAGTTACAAAGAAAGTCATTTACAACAATGTAGGAGACAAGCAAACCCTGATGACCGAGTGTTTCCGACGCGCTATTCGCATTTATCTGGACATCGGCAAACGCATGGAGGCCTATGAAGGTCCTCGGGTCGATGCAATTTCCGCCAGCGCTCACGTCCTGGCCGAAGCGAGCCTCCGTGAAGATATCGCCCCATTTCGCCCGTTCACTGGACTAGAGGCTCGACCTCCTGAAGAGCAGGAAGAGTTGAACGCCAGTGTGAAATCCTTGTCCGAAATTTACCAGGCGTCTTACAACCAGGGTATTGCTGAAAAAAGCATCCGCGAGAGTAACGCGCGAGCTGTGCTCGAGTGTCTGCCTGGTCTGGTTGAATGGCTGCCACAGTGGTTTGATGCATTCGACGAAGATGACCGGGCCAGGGCTCCTCGTGAAATGGCGGAACTGTTTAGGTTAGGTTTGCGGCCGATCTAATAGCGAATATCGGCATTTTCACTTGCCCGATTTTATTGAGCAGAACTACGACGAATGATCAGATAAAGCATGTTGCCATCATCGGAACCGGAATCAGTGGGTTAATGACCGCATTGAGTCTTAGTCGCCACGGCATTAAAGCTACACTCCTGGAACGCGACTCCGCACCGGACAACTCTATATCTCCGGAATATTCATGGGACTGGACCCGTAAAGGCGTGCCGCAAGCGGCACACTCGCACTTTTTCATGGGCCGCTTGCGTGTCCTCCTCGAAGAGTTTCACCCCAAACTGATGTCGGCCTTATTCGCCGCAGGTGCAGGTGAGAGCACATTCATGGATTACGTCCATCCAGAACTCATGCATCGAGTTGAAAAGTCTGAGTCAGACCTTCGCCTACGGACGCTGAATTGCCGCCGTACAACTTTTGAGATGATCGTTCGAAAATACGCGGAGTCACTGGAAGGCGTCTCGATCAGGAGCGAAACCAAGGTTACCGATATTCCAATCACAGAAGATCAGCCACCTGTTGTGACTGGGGTGCAATATGAAGCTAATGGCGCTACCGGTCGCTCGAGTAAGCTACCCGGAATACTGGAAGCACGAGGCGTGAAGTTTGATGTCGACCAACAAGACACAGGCCTTTTCTATTTCACCGTAAGCATTCGGTCTCGACCGTCTAGCCCAAATTTACCAACTTGAGCCGTTTTGAGGCCTGAACGGGGAGTTTTTCGCTGATTTTCCGGCGATTTTCGTGCGTAAGTCCTTGATTCATGGTCTTGGCGGGGCGCGAAAGGCGAATGTAGTGCCATAATCGTTCATTTGGGTATTGACATGCCCCCGGGGGCCGCCGATCATGCCCATGTTTATCTGCCGCACCCAGACGCGCCGCGCCGCGGACGGCTCCAGCTACAGCACCTGCCGACTGGTCCGCAGCGAACGCTGCGGCGACAAGGTCCGGCAACGCACGCTGTTGAACCTCGGCCGCCACTTCGAGATCGAGTCCGCGGCCTGGCTTGGGCTGTGCGCCCGGATCGAGGACCTGCTCGACGGCCAGCAGGCGCTGATCGCCGAGCTCCCCGAGACGGTCGAGACCGAAGCGCAACGCATCGCGGCCTTGCTGCTGGCGCGGGGGGTCGGCGTGGCGGCCGATGCGCCGGCGGACAGCGTGGCGGTCCATCCGGACTCCATGGCACTGGCGCGGCCGCGCAGCGTGGGCGTCGAGCAGGCGGGGCTGTGGGCCCTGGAGCAGGTCGGGCTGATGCCGCTGCTGGAGGAACTGGGCGTCAACGGCGCGCTGCGGGCGGCGGCGGCCGGCTTGATCGTCGGCCGCATGGCGCATCCGGCCAGCGAGCGCGAGACCCACCGCTGGCTGGGCCGCGACAGCGGTCTGGGCGAACTGCTGGGCGTGGACTACGAAGCCATGGGGGCGATGCAGTTGTACCGGGCCTCCGACGCCTTGGTAAAACACCGCCACGCCATCGAGGCGCGGCTGTACGAGCCCGCCATGGACCTGTTCGGCCTGTCGGCCACGGTGACGCTGTTCGATCTGACCAACACCTACTTCGAGGGCGATGCCGCAAAACAGCCGCTGGCGCGGCATTCGAAGGAGCAGCGCGACGACCGTCCCCTGCCTCACGCTGGGTCTGGTGCTGGACGGCTCGGGCTTCGTGAGCCGCTCGCGGATGTTCGCCGGCAACGTGCGCGAGCACACCATGCTGCAAGGCATGCTGGACGGTCTGGGCGCACCGGCCGATGCGCTCGTGGTCATGGACCGGGGCCTCGCCACCGAGGCGCAGATCGCCTGGCTGCGGGAGTCCGGCTACCGTTATCTGGTCGTCAGCCGCAAGCGCCAGCGGGAGTTCGACGCCGACGCCGCCGAGGCCAACGACACGGCCTCGGGGCAGACGCTGCATCTGGACCGGCAGGTCTGCGAGGACAGCGGAGAAGTCCGCCTGAACTGCTACTCCGAGGCACGCGCGCAAAAGGAGCGCGCCATGGTCGAGCGCCTGTGCGTGCTCTCGTTAGAGCAGCCAAGCCGCCATCAGGCACCAATGCCGATCGAATGCGGCTACTGTCGCGTCACCCGAAGCCGCATGAGCATGAAACTGACGTGTGAATGATTGTCGTACGGGATGATCGTTCGTATTCACGGGTCAGGGCTGCTGGTTCCTTGACTTGACTCGTCGCCAGCTGCTCCCCCGCCCCGGACCCATTCGGAACAATCTGTAAACCATGTCTTCGGAATGGACCGGGTCAAGATGGCGTCCCCACGGGGATTCGAACCCCGGTTGCCGCCGTGAAAGGGCGGTGTCCTAGGCCTCTAGACGATGGGGACGTCCGTTGGTAGAAAGT
The DNA here is from genome assembly GCA_022819855.1 of Gammaproteobacteria bacterium. Lineage (GTDB taxonomy): Bacteria > Pseudomonadota > Gammaproteobacteria > Steroidobacterales > Rariloculaceae > Rariloculus. The sequence goes on from JAJEGN010000021.1 coordinate 76,750, forward strand.
GGTGGAGCCAGGCGGGATCGAACCGCCGACCTCTACAATGCCATTGTAGCGCTCTCCCAGCTGAGCTATGGCCCCCCGTTCGATTGAGCAGTGCAGTCTAGCACCGCGGCGAAATCGGTCAAGACGCGTGTTGGCGCGGCAGGCACGTCAACAATTCATGGAAAACAGCGCGCTTCCCGAACACGCACATGCGCACGCCGCGATCTACGCCAGAACGCGGGCCATCATTGCGCTGCAGCGACCCGCGCATCGATAAACGCAAGCGCCCGATCGATCCTGTTCCGCGTCCGCTCCCGGCCGACGAGCACGAGCGTCGTTCCGATGCCGGGCGAAGCGGCCTGGCCCGTCAAGGCCACACGCAGCGGCTGGGCGACCTTGCCGAGCTTGAGGTCGAGACGGCCGGCGGCGGTTTCGACGGCCGCCTGCGTCGATTCCTCGGTCCAGTCCTCAAGCGCCCCAAGCTCCTCCTGAACGGCGGTCAGCGCCGACCTCGCGACCGGGCGCAGATGCGCCTTCGCGGACTTCGCATCGAACTCGTCGTATTCCGCGTAATAGCAGTGGGCACGCTCGGCCATCTCTTTCACAGTCTGGCTGCGTTCCCGCAGCGCCTCGACCGCGACGGCCAGCGGCGGCCCGGCGGCAGGGTCGACGCCCCTCGCCCGTAGCTGATCCGCGAGCAGGTCGGCCAGGCGGCCGGCGCCCGCCGACTGAATGTGCTGGTGGTTGACCCAGAGCAGCTTCGGCGGATCGAAACGCGCCGCCGACCGGCTCACTGCCTTGAGCCCGAACAGATCCACCATCTCGTCGAGCGTGAATATTTCCCGATCGCCGTGCGACCAGCCGAGCCTCAACAGGTAGTTGAGCAACGCCTCCGGCAAGTAGCCCATCTTCCGGTACTCGAGAACGTCGACGGCTCCGTGACGCTTCGAGAGCTTCGTGTCGTCGGAACCATGGATCATCGGCAGATGCGCGAAGGCCGGCGGTTCGGCTCCGAGCGCGCGAAACAGGTTGACCTGGCGCGGCGTGTTGTTGAGGTGGTCATCGCCGCGGATGACGTGGCTGATGGCCATGTCCGAATCGTCGACGACGACGGTGAAGTTGTAGGTCGGCGTGCCGTCCGAACGGGCGATGATCAGGTCGTCGAGTTCGGCATTGTCGAACGTGACCTGGCCTTTGACGAGGTCGTCGACCACGATTGTCCCGGCAAGCGGATTCCTGAATCGAACGACGGGCGCGACGTTGTCGCGCACGCGGGAGCCGTCGCGGCAACGGCCGTCGTAGCGGGGCTTGAGGCCCTTCGACTGCGCTTCGGCGCGCATCGCCTCGATCTCCTCGCGGCTGCAGTAGCAGCGGTAGGCAAGGTCCTGGTCGAGCATCTGCTGCAGGACTTCGGCGTAACGGTCGAATCGCCGGGTCTGGTAGACCGGTGTTTCGTCGGCGCCGAGTCCGAGCCAGTCCAGACCATCGAGGATGGCGTCGATGGCTTGCTGGGTGGAACGCGCCCGGTCGGTGTCTTCGATCCTGAGCACGAAGTCGCCGCCGTGGTGGCGAGCGAACAGCCAGCAGTAAAGCGCCGTGCGGACGCTGCCGATGTGCAGATGGCCGGTTGGGCTCGGCGCGAAGCGCGTGCGGACGGTCATGACGGGTCGGCGGAATTGGCAGTGGGCGGTATTGGGATTGAACCATTGTCAGCGATCGGTTTTCCGACCTGACCGCCGGGGGTTGAAGGTGATGGTGGGCGATACTGGGCTTGAACCAGTGACCTCTGCCGTGTGAAGACAGCGCTCTCCCGCTGAGCTAATCGCCCGTTCCGAATGCCGGTCATTTTGCGCAGCTTGCACCCTTCGCGCAAGCACACCGGGAAACGGCTGGCTCGCGCTGCTGTGCCCCCAAAGTGACTGTTCGCCACCGCCCGCGTCCTCCTTTATGCGCACAGCGACGGTGCAAGCAGTCACTTGCGCCGTGCGCCATCACGCCTGGCTGCGCCGCCCGGTTCGCATTCCACACGGTTGGTAGTACGCTTGCGCGTATCACTCCCAAGCCGGGCCCTGTATGCATCACGTCACCATTTTCGGCGCGGGTTACGTCGGTCTGGTCACCGGCGCCTGTCTCGCGGACGCGGGCAACCACGTTCTGTGCATAGACGTGGACGAGGACCGCATCGAGCGCCTCGAACGCGGCGAGATACCGATCTACGAACCGGGGCTCGAGACGATCGTCCGCAAAGCGGCTGCAGCCGGGCGGCTGCGCTTCAGCACCGACATCGCGGCAGGCGTTGCGCATGGTCTCTTCCTGTTCATCGCGGTCGGCACGCCACCCGACGAAGACGGCTCGGCCGATCTCGGGCACGTACTCTCGGTCGCTCGCTCGATCGGGGACCACATCGAGGACTACCGCATCGTCGTAGACAAGTCGACGGTCCCGGTCGGCACGGCAGACCGGGTCGGCGCAGAGATCAGGGCAGCGCTCGAGCGGCGCGGCGCGGCCTGCGAGTTCGATGTCGTCGCGAACCCGGAATTCCTCAAGGAAGGCGCCGCGGTAGAGGACTTCATGAAGCCGGCCCGAATCATCGTCGGGACGGACAAACCGCGCACGGCGGAACTGTTGCGCGCGCTCTATCAGCCGTTCAACCGCAATCACGACCGCATGCTGGTCATGGATGTGCGGTCCGCGGAGCTGACCAAGTACGCCGCCAACGCAATGCTTGCGACGAAGATCAGCTTCATGAACGAAATGGCCAATCTCGCCGAGCTCGTCGGCGCCGACATCGGGCAGGTTCGGATCGGGATCGGTTCGGACCCGCGCATCGGCCATGCGTTCATCTATCCCGGCGCGGGCTTCGGGGGATCCTGCTTCCCCAAGGACGTGAGGGCGCTCACGGCATCGGCCGACGCCCACGGCTACCGGCTCGAACTCATCGCCGCCGTCGACGAGGTCAACAAGCGTCAGAAACGCCTGCTGTTCGAGAAGATTCTCCACTTCTTCGGCGGCGAGCTGCGCGGCAGGACGATCGCGCTCTGGGGACTCGCGTTCAAGCCGAACACCGACGACATGCGCGAGGCTTCGAGCCGTGTGCTCATGGAAGCCTTGTGGGACGCCGGCGCCACGGTGCGCGCCTACGACCCGGTCGCCATGGACGAGGCCCGCAGGCTCTATCCGGACCGCAGCGAGCTCGAACTCTGCGAGCGTGCCGAACTCGCGCTCGAAGGCGCCGATGCGCTCGCGATCGTGACGGAGTGGCGCGAGTTCAACAGCCCGGACTTCGACCTCATCAAGGCCACGCTCCGTAATCCGGTGATTTTCGACGGCCGCAATATCTACGACCCCGGCGATCTCGAGAGCCGGGGCATCCGCTATTTCGGGATCGGCCGCGGGGAGTCCGTGGAAGTGGCAGAACGGGCGAAGTCGGCCTCCTGATTGCGCAGGCGCCCTGACGCCTGTCGCCCGAATCGCATGCCGGAATCGCGTGGCACGCAGGTGCGACGCAGTGTTCCGCCCGTGCCGCTAGCGCGTCATGCTCGTGTAGGAACGGTTCAGGAAGTTCGCGGGATTGCCGCGCGCCTCGTCGAATTCCGCGGTAGGCTCCGCCGCGATGACTTGCTCAAGCGATGCTCCATCCGAAATCAGCGCCTCGATACGATCGTGGATGGTGCTCAGCATGTCGACATAGTCCTGCAACGCCTGAGCATCGACGATCGGCCCATGACCGGGCACGACGACCGTGTCCGCGTCGATCTCTTCCAGCACGCCTTCGCAGAACGCAATGATGCCGGCGAGGCTGCCGCCGTTGTCGGCGTCGACGAACGGATAACCCGCGTTGTTGAACACATCTCCCATGTGCACGGCGTTGTGGTTCCTGAAGATGACAGCCGCGTCGCCCGCGGTGTGCGCCGGACCGAAATGCAGCAGATCGATCGGCTCGCCGTTGAAGTGAAACCGCATGTGCTGCTCGAAGGTGATGGATGGCAGGGCGTCGGCCGGATAGGCGGCCTGATCGCGGGACTGCGTCACGAGATTGATGACGCTGTCGCGCGTGAGCTGCTCGCGGGAGTTTTCCTGTGACACGATCCAGGTTCCCTCCGGCCCGAGAACGAGGTTGCCGTCGGCGTGATCGAAGTGCCAATGGGTGTTGATCGCGAAGTCGATGTCCCCGCCGCCGAGTTCACGAATCCTGGCCTGGAGCTTGGGGACCATTCCGGGAAACTGGTCGTCGACGATCAGCACGCCCTGATCGCCGATCGAGGCCGCGACCGCACCGCCGACACCGAACAGCACGTGCAGGCCCTCGCCGATCTGTTCCGATGTGACTTCGGTCGCCGCGATCTGCGCATCGAAGTCCTGTGCCGCTGCAGGTGCACAAAGCAGGACGGCAAGCGGCAGGCAGGCATGGCGTAATTCGATCATTGTCTGTCTCCTTCGAACCCCGAAGCGTCACTACCGGCGTATCTATCCGGTGCAAACCGGGCTGCCGACGGGTCGCCCGCGCAGTCGGCACTGCGAAACGGACAGGCACGTCGATCAGGCGCTAATCCACCTATCGTTACAACGCCGTGAAAATCAAGTCAAGCGCAAATGATCGCCGGCCGGCCGGTCAGGCATCGCGTCCCGTCAGCGCGTGAAGAATCACCAGGGCCGTCTTCCCTGCGCCGGTGGACGAGGCGACGACGGTCGGCACGTGGCCGCGCGTGTCTCCTTGAGCTCAGGCCTTGCCGGCGCGTTTGAAGATCGCCGTGATCGCTGCCACGACGACGCTCGTGATGACGGTGCCGAGCGCGCCCTGGAACGCGGAGCTGACGGAACTGGCCCCGGCGAGTTGTTCCTCAATGTCCTCGGCCGGCAAGCCGAACGACGCCATGGTGTCGCGCGTCGCCTGCGCAACCTCCGCCATGTAATTCGGAAAGACAACCGAGGTCGTGAGCCAGGATCCAACGAAAACAATGGCGCCCCCCACGACCCCAAGGATCAGGCCGTTCAAGACCTGTCCGCCGTAGTTCGCGTCTGCCGCGGTCTGGCGCAGCGCCAGGATCACGACGGCGATGTTGATGGCGATGACGACGACGAGAAAGATTGCCGATATGCCCATGCTCGTGTGCAGACCGAGCGCGGGTATGGCGAGGTTGATCACGCTTACTGCGATGCCGAGGATCAGTCCGTATCTGACAGGTACGTTCACTGCTCGCACTCCGTTTTATTCTGATGGATGAACCAAGAGGCTTCGATCCCACAATAGCGCATATTTCTCGATTTTGAATCCCGGTAATCCGGGGGTTTCATAGGAATTTGCGGTCCACACTCGCGAATGGCTCAAGCCACCTTTGTGACCTGTTGAGAAGCCGCCGACTCGATGATGGCCTCGGTCACGGCTGCGCCATGGATCATCTCATCGGTAGGGATCAGAAACGGCTCCCCGCCTTCGGCCGTTGCCGCGAACGCTTCAAGCACCGCGCGGCTGAGATCGCAGCGTTCGGCCTGCCAGTTCTCCGCCGGACCCTTGGCCGGCTTGAACGTGCAGTTGCCGAAAAGCCGCGTGCGCCGTTCCTCCGACGGTGCGCCCGCGACATGCGTCATGCCCTCGAGCCGGACGAAACCCTTCGAGCCGTAGACCTGGAAGCTGAAGCCGCCGCCGGTCGCCGTCATCGTCCCCAGATAGCCCGACATCCCGGCTTTCATGCGGAACAGGATCGACGTCGTGTCGTCGGCATCGACCTCGACCACTCGGCGAAAGCTCTGGCAGTAGACTTCTTCAACCTCGCCGCAGAGATCGATCATGCCGTCGACGGCGTGCACGCCCATGGGCGTGAGCCCCCCGCAGGGCGTCTCCTCGCGGTTCGCGCGCCACGCCCCGGGCTTCAGATACAGCGCGTTCGGAAACGTCATCGTCGCTTCGACGTGCAGAACGACGCCGAGATCGCCGGAGGCGATGCGCTCGCGCAACGCAACCATTTCCGGGTGCCAGCGGCGGTTGTAGCCGAGCCCGAGCGCGACGCCCGCGCGTTCGGTGGCCTCGACCGCCCGCTCGGCGCCGGCCCGCGTGAGCGCGAACGGCTTTTCGCAGAAGACGTGCTTGCCCCGCTCTGCAGCCGCAACGACCTGGTCGACGTGCATCGAGTGCGGCGTGCAAAGCACGACGGCATCGACGTCGGGATCCGCCAGCATGTCCTCGTAGCTCTCCTTGAGTGCGAACCCGTGCTCGGCCGCGAAACTCTCCACATCGGCGTTGACGGTGCGGGTCGCCCCCGCGACGAAGCGGATCGTGTCGCTTGTGCCGGACACGGCTTCAACGAGCGTCTTGCCCCACCATCCGAGGCCAACAATTCCCGCATTGATCATTAGTCTGTTCCTCCCCGAAGCGTCGCGACCGGTATTCGCGACGGCCGGATATCAATCGAATCGGCCGCAAACCCGTCGAATAACCCGGACTGTCTTCGTTGTCCGGTCCATGAACGGTTGATGGTCCAAAGCACCTGCCGACTCGCGGTTGTGCGATTGTTCGCCCGGATCCGCCAGTAAACCGCTATTCCAATCCGCTCGCGCGGGCCTGGACGCGCGCCATGACGGCCCAGTCGCGTTCGCCGTCGCCGTGCGCCACGGCGCCAAGCAAGCGATCCCGGTAGACGTTGCAGCTCGGCAGGGGAACGCTCGCGGCGTTGCCGGCGGCGAGGATCAGGTTCGAATCCTTCAGACCGAGCAACGTCGTGAACCCTGCCTGGTCGTAGGCTTCGTTCGAGATGATGCCGCCGTAGACCTTGTAGGCCGGTGCGGCAAAGAGCCCGTCGGTCAGCACTTCGTTGAAGACGGCGGGCGCCACGTCGAACTTGCGCGTCAGGGCGAAGCCCTCGGCCATCGCCTCGATCGCGCAACCGAGCACCATGTTGTTGGCGAGCTTGACCGCGGCGGCGCCGGCGGGATTCGTGCCGGCCACGAAGGTGCGCCTGCCGAAAACGTCGAAGAGCGGCGCGAGCTTCTCGATCGCGTCCGCCGGACCCGCGGGCACGACTCCGAGCTGACCGGCGGCCGCGGCATCGGGACGGCCGAGCACGGGCGCGGCGACAAGCACCTGCCCGGCGGCCTCGTGCGTCGCGGCAAGTTCGGTCAGTGCCGTGACGCTGTGCGTGCCCATCGGCACATGGATCGAGCCTTGCGGCAGCGACTCGAGCAAACCGCCCCCGACGACCGCATCGAGCGCCTTGTCGTCGGTCAGCATCGTGAAGACGACTTCGCGCCCGGCCGAAGCCTCGGCAATGCTTCCTGCGACCGTCGCGCCGCGCGCCTCGAGGTCATCCGCCTTCGAGCGCGTGCGGTTGTAAACGGTCATCTCGTGACCGGCATCGAGCAACCGGCCGGCGATCGCCTGACCCATGCGGCCCAGTCCAATGAAACCAACGTCCATGATGTCGTTCTCCCAGGTTGTTTCGAGGCTATTGCGGCGTGCGGCGCTCAGACGCCCAACTGCTCGCGCACCCACTCGATCTCGAGCGTGACGTAGTCGACGATGTCGCCGGTCTTCAGGTGCTCGGGCAACACGTCCCAGGTGTAGGTCTCGATCTCGAGATGCGGCGACAGCTTGTTGTTCCTGTGAAACTCGAGCGCATCCTCGATGGCAAAGCGTGTGGTCCTGAAATCGCCGAGATCGTCGAGAAACACGGGCACGTGAAAGTGCGTACGCCACTCGCGCGGGCCCGGATCCCGGTCCCAGGCCTCGAACGCGTCCTCGAGATTGAGATAGTGCGTGAGTTCGCCGTTTCTGCGCTCGACGGTCTGGGTCAGGTACACCGTGTCCGCGAAGCGGCGCAGCGCGTCGACCGTGGCCTGGGTGACTTCGGGCACGCGCACGGCGGCCGCTTCCTGCAGCTTGAAGACCGGGATGCCCGCGTCGGCGAGACGCCGGAGCGAAATGCCAATGTCTTCGTATTCGACGGCCTGATGGCAGATGTCGTACACCATGCCGAGGTGGTTGCGCAGCGCCGCCGCCGCTTCCGCGGCGGAGAGCCCAGTCTGCCTGGCGAGCGAGGCTTCCGCATCGGCTGCATACAGATGATTCGTGAAATAGTCGATGGCCTCGTCGGTCGTCTCGAGGAAGCAGGCCGGTTCCGGTTCGAGCGCCAGGCGCACGTTACGACCCGTGCGTTCGTGCAGCTTGACGAGATGGGCGACAACGCGAATCACCTGCCGCGTGAAGGCATCAACGACATCCGGCCCGGTCACTCGCGGCTTGAAGCCGAGCGGCGGACTCTGGATCGTCGGCTCGATGCCGGGCGCCGCAACCTCGGCGAGGATATCGGCGACCTGCATCGTATAGACGGCGCGCTCGTCGCTGCGCCAGTCGGGCTCGTAGACCTGTTCCTTGACGATCGTGTTCTTGAACGGCCCGTAGGGGAACGCGTTGACCGTGTAGAGGTACATGTCGTTGTCGGCGAGGAAGGCCTTGAGCCGTTCGCGCTCCGCGGCGTCGCCGGTCAGCGTTTCGGCCGACGCGGCCGAGATGCGCAGCGACACGCCGAACGGATCGTTCGGCGACACGCGCTGTTTGACCTGCGGCACGTAGGTCGTGAGGCTGTCCCACATCTCCGGCCAGGTATCGCCCGGATGCACGAGCGTCGAATAGGTCAAGAGACCCAGGCCATGACCCAAATCCATGCAAATCTCCTTAGAATACGCACCTTCGATGACGACTCATCTCAGGGAGTAGCCAAACAATGCTGGCAGCAACGGCGGACACGATTCTACCCACGACCATCACCGGCTCGCTACCGCGGCCAAGCTGGTATACGGAAAACCTCGGCCAGAAGACCTTTCTCGCCGCCATGGTCGAGACGCGTTTTCGCGAGCAGTACGAGGATGCGCTTGCCGTCTATCTGAACCAGCAGACCATCGCCGGGCTCGACATCTTCAGCGACGGCGATGTGCGCTTCACGGCCGACATCGGCGGGCAGAGCTGGACGAGCTATCCGCCGTTTCACATGGCAGGCTTCGACGGCATCCCGAAGGCGGCGCCTCCGGGCGGCGGCGGCATCGCCTTTCCGCGCGGCCACATCCTGCACGACTACATCGAGGCGCGCATCATGCCGAGCATCGTCGGCCCGGTCGGGCGCGGCGACCTGCAATACGCCGAGATGTGGAAGGCGGCCCAGAGGATGACCCACAAGCCCGTCAAGTTCGGTACGGTGACGCCCGAACTCGTCGCGTTCGCCGTCCAGGACTTCCACTACAAGGACATCCGCGAACGCATCTGGGCGATCAGCGATGCCTTCAACGAGGAACTGCACGAGCTCGCCGACGCCGGTTGTCCCGTCATCCAGATGGAGGAGCCGCAGGTCCACCTGCTCGCCGCGCGCGGCATCGTCGACGATGTCATCAATCCCGAGTACATGCTCGAAGTGTTCAACAACACCGTGCGCGGGCTCAGGGACAAGACCGAGGTCTGGTGCCATACCTGCTGGGGGAATCCGTCGCAGCAGCGCATGTTCGCCGAGGTGCAGACCTACAAGCTCGCGCTCGAGATCCTGAACCGCGTCGACGCCGACGTGATCACGTTCGAATCGGTGAGTTCAGGCGGCATGGACCTCGCGGCGATCGGCGAGAGCATTACCGACATGAAGGTGACGATCGGCGTGATCGATCATCACTCGCTGCAGGTCGAGCGCCCGGATGCCGTGGCCGACCACATTCGCGAAGCGCTCAAGCACGTTCCCGCCGAGCGACTCGTCATTTCGTCCGACTGCGGCATGGGACGCGAAGGCATGAGCCGGCGGCACGCCCTGTACAAGATGGCGGCGCTCGTGCAGGGCACGAACATCGTGCGCAGGGAACTCGGCGCGCCCGAGGCCGAGTGCCTGATCGCGGATCCGAAATTGTCGCTCGTACCGGGCGCCTGAGACCGGCTGCGAACCCGCGGCGATAGTGACCCGGGAGTCTGCGCCGCAGGCTCCCGGCTCCCTCAGATCCTGATGACGACCTTGCCGAAGTGCTGCGCTGACCTCAGGTAGTTGTAGGCTTCGACCGCGTCGTCGAAGTCGAAGACGGTGTCGATCACGGGCTTCAGCCCGTTGACCTCGATGGCCCTGTTCAGGCCCATGAAGAGCGACTTGTCGCCGACGAAGATGCCGCGCAGCGTGGCGCCCTTGAACATCAGGGCGTACGGGCTCAGGTCGCCGTCGGGCAGCGTCAGCACGCCGATCAGCGAGATTTCGCCGCGCGGTCCGACGGCCTGGTACGAGCGTGGCAGCGTGCCGGCGCCGCCGAGTTCGACGACATGGTCGGCGCCCTGGCCTCCCGTCAGATCGAGCACGGCGCGCTCCCAGTCGGGCTCGCGCTTGTAGTTGATCGTCTCGTCGGCGCCTAGCGCCCTCGCCCGCTCGAGCTTGTCGTCGCTCGATGAGGTGATGATGACGCGCGCGCCGGCCATCCTGGCAAGCTGCAGCGCGAACAGCGAAACGCCTCCCGTACCGAGCGTCAGCACGGTGTCGCCGGGACGGATGGCCTTGCCCTCGGTCAGCGCGTTCCAGGCGGTTACTGCGGCGCAAGGGAGCGTCGCCGCTTCCTCGAACGACAGGTCCGCGGGAATCGGCAGCACGCCGCTCGCGTCAAGACAGCGGTATTCGGTCAACATGCCGTCGAGCGGCGAGCCGAGCGCCGCCGAGGAGTCCCCCTGCGCGAATGTCGCGACCACGCGGTCGCCGACCGCAAAGTCCTGCACGTCAGCGCCGACCGCCGCGACCTCGCCCGCTCCGTCGGACAGCGGGATCGTGTTCTGCGTCAGCGGTCCGCCGATGTACTTGCCCCGGACGACAGCGATGTCGCGGAAATTGAGCGATGCGGCCCGCACCCGAACGAGCACTTCGGACGGTCCGGGCTCCGGCTGCGCCCGTTCGCTGCGCACCAGGCCATCGATGCTCGTGCTTCCCTGAACAACCTCATAGACATTCATCGCTTATCCTCGCGTGCTGATGGTAATGGTGTGCGGCGTGCGCCTGCGGTCGAGCCGATCGGGGGAAACCGCGAACGGGACTCCGCCGGAAGGCAATTCTCCGCACTCGCTCGCGTGTGCGGCGCAAGTTTAAACGCTCCGCAGCAAATCAAGTAACACATGCCTCGGGCCGGCGAGTCGCCCGGCGTCCGATGTTCATGCGCCCTACTCTTGTCGCGATCGCAGCCTGCCTGCATCCGGCAACGCGCAAAGCGCATTGACCAGGCGCATCTGATCGACGGTGGCGCACCGCGCGTGCAGCAGCCGCGGCGATGCGAAGATCAGGCTCAGGCACTTGCCGCGGCTGACCGCGACGTTGAGACGCTCTCGAGACAACAGGAAATCGAGCCCCACGGAAGTCTCGTCAGAGGTGGATGCGGTCATCGACACCAGCGACACCGGAGCCTCCTGGCCCTGGAATTTGTCAACCGTGCCTACCCGTATGCCGGGCAGGCCGTCAGCAAGCAGATTGACCTGGGCGTTGTAAGGCGCGACGACGATGATGTCGCTCTTGACCAACTGACGGCGGCTTCCATTGCGGTTCGTCCAGGTTCCTTTCAGCAGGCACTCGATGGCGCCGCGGATTGACTCGAGCTCCTCGGGACAAACCTGCGCCCGGCCTTCGTGCGCGACCGGTATCCACCAGGCGCCGGAGGCCGGCAGCCCGGAGGCGTCAACGGCCTGCAGCGCGGTCGCAGCCTGACTGGCGAGCCGTTCCTCGTAGAACTGGGATGAAATGTAGGCGCAAAGATCCGGATGCATCCGCCACGTTTCGGGCAGAAAGACACCGCGCTCCGGATCGACGTTGCGCCCTTCGCCGAGCACCCAGTCGAGACAGGACAGGTTCGCGGGCCAGGGGTGCGTACCCTGCACGACCTGCGGAAGTTGCCGCGAGTCCCCGATCAGCACGAGATTCTTCGCCGCGTTCGACATTGCGACGAGATTGGCCAGCGAGACCTGACCGGCCTCGTCGACAAACAGGTAGTCGAAGGCGCCATGGTGTTCTTCCCGGGAAAGGAGCCACGCGGTTCCACCGACGATATCGGCGCTCCGAATCGAGGAATCGCGGTTGCTCGTCACGCAGGAAATGGCCTTGCGGACCGCCGCGGGGAGGCTGGCCCCGCGGGACACCTTGTGGACGATCCGTACGTCGCCGGCGCGCAGACCGGCGTCGCCCGCGGCAAGCGTACGGGCACATCCCATGAGCACGTTGCGGATCGCCTCGTGGCTGTTCGAGGTCACGGCGATTCGCCTGCCGTCGCTGACGAGCGCGAGGATCGCTCGTGCGGCCGCGAACGTCTTGCCGGTACCGGGCGGACCCTGCACCGGCAGCACGGATCGATCGAGCGCGCGCACGGCCGCAATCAGGCCATCGAGCGTGCTCGCCTCAGGGTCAAGCGGAAGCGGACGAGGACCGCGGAATCGCGGCTCGCGGCGTGCAAGAAGGTCGTCGGCCGCGAGATTGAGCCGCGGTCCGCACTGATCGGACACAACCTTGCGGATGGCGCCGGGTATGCCCTGCATGTCCAGGGCGAAATCCGGCAGCAGATCGAGATTCCCGGGAAGTTCGACCGGCGAGTTCCAGTCCTCCTTCAGCCCGATCTCGCGCCGGTCGCGGTCCAGCCATGCGATCCTGACGGACCCCAGGTGGCCGTTGGCCTCAAACCGTGCGGTACTGCCCTCGCGCAATTTCGTTTCCTGCGGCGGATACCGGTAGATGCGGACGTCGGCTTCCCCCGCGGACGCGGACGCGCCGATTGCGGCGAGTCCGGCCAGACAGTCCAGGTCGTCGCACAGATCGTCGAAGTCCTTGACCGTGGAATCGAAGACGGACCAGGCCCGGGGCTTGCTTTCGCGCCAATGGTAGACGGCGAGGTTGTAGAGCATGCGCTTGCGGCCCTTCGACAGGTCTGCGCCGTCCAGAAGGTCCACCACCGACTTGTTCACGGATTTGTCGCGCCAGTACGCGTTGGTCTTGCCCTGACCCATTTCGAGCCACGGCCGATCCGGGCGGACGCCGAGCAGCCAGTCCCGCAGACCCTCGATGGATCGGCAGTCGTGACGAACGGACGCCTCGATCTCCGCGATGAGAGACTCGTCTCCGGTTTCGCGCCAGGCGTCGTAGGCAGGCAGCACGGCGGCTGCGTTGTGCCGATCGGATGTCCCATCGGGCCCGGCGGCCGCCATGTAGAACGCCTCGATGTCCGCGAGCTCATAGGAGCGTTCGGACACTACCATCCCGCCGCGCACGACGGCTGCGAGATCGACGAAGCGCCGTTCGCGCAACCAGCAGTCGAGCGTCGTCTCGCCGACGCCGTGGCGCGCGGCAAGCCGGCGCAGTGTCGCGATTTCGCGGGCGCCGTAGTGGTAGATGTGGGCCATCGGATGCCGATTGAAGTGCGCGTGCAAGCGGCGGAACAGGGCGCCCAGCGCTTCGCGCTCCTCTGCGACATCGTGCGCCCAGAGCGCCGTCAACTCCCGGCCGTCCCAGAGGCCGTGCAGGAACGCCAGACCGACAGCGTTCCCCTCCGACCGGAACGGATCGCTTTCAAGGTCGTAAAAGAGATCGCCGTCATCCGGTCGCGGCATCAGGTCGAAGCCCTTGCCGCGCGAGAAGGGACGCAACTCGATGGCGGGCCCACCCGTCTTGCGGGCGTGTTGCAGCCGCGCCTGCTGCCTGAGCTTGCGGGTCGTTGCATCGGCCAGCCCGGGCAGCTCAGCCGTGTGGCCGGCGAGCGCTTCGATGCGGTCGACGCCTGCAGCCTCGAGTTTCGCGACCTGGCTTCGGTTGATGCCTGCAATCAGGAAGACGCTGTCCTTCGCCTGCCACTCCGAGCTGCAACGCTCGCGCCAGCGGCAATAGCCACAATGCGAACAGGGTATCGGGCGGGTCGCTTCCGGGTCCTGCACGAAGGCCTCGAGTCGGTCGCGGGCGAGGCGCGCGTAGTCCGAATACTGCGAAAGCCTGAAGCCGGCGCGTTCACCCGTGCCGAGTTCGACGTACGCGCGCTCGGGAGCCCGTCCCTGGACCTCGGCCAGGAGATCGGAGTAGAGGACGAGTTGGAGCAGATGGCCGGGTACGGGGTGGTGCTTGAGCTTGGTGTCGGCGACCTCGTAGGAGAACGCCCCGAGCCGGGACGGCGCGGCGACACGCTCGAGGAAGTCCGCGTAACCGCCCCACATGCCGCCCTTCAGCGCGCCCTGAAACACGATGTCAGGCCCCGCATGCAAGGCCTCCAGTGTCGCATCAACGGCCTCGTCGAAGCTTGCGGTGTCGGTCTCGATCCTGACGACCTGCCTGCCCTCGGCCTCGAGCCGCGCCAGGTAGGCAGCTTCATGCCGAAGGCCATGCTGCTGGAGCAGGATGTTGAGTTCGCTGTCTTCGACCGGCTCGAGTTCATCGTCGCCATCGAGCCAGGCCATATCGAGGCGTGTGGCGTGGACGCACGCCGTGAACTGCATGAGATCGTGGGCAGACAGCCGAATTCCGCCGGCATACCGTCTCATGGAGGTATCCCGGCGCTCAAGCGGTCAGTTTCGGCAAGCGGAATCTGTCGGGCACGAACACGGCGAAACGGGCGCCTCATGGAGGATCGGGGGGTGTCGCGTCGGTCGCTGATGATGCCTTGCAGGCCATGCGCCGGCAAGCGGGGAGGCGCGCGCGGCGCCTTGCCGCGCGGTCGCGCCCTTTGACGCGCCGCCTGCCGCCTGCTGCCTGCGACCTGGTTCCGGCCAACTGCGGCCTGCTGCGTTCCGCCTTCCGGCTTCCGGCTTCCACCTTCCGTGTTCCGACCGCAGCCAGCCTCGATTAACCGTAAATAACGGTTAATAACCTGAAAACCCGTCCCGGAAGTCCCAATACTCGCTCTCTCGAGGCCGGACACCCAAGCAGTGCATCTGCAGTACGGCCTTGTTCAGAAACCTTTGGGAGTGCTGCCATGGAGCGGTGTTCAGCGACCCGGACTCGGCTGCCAGGTGGAATCGTCACGCTGCTCGTGACGCTCTGTCTCGGGCTGCAGGCCGCGCCTGCACAGGAAACGGGGGACGATCCGGCCGCGGACGAGCCTGGGGGCGAAGCTAACGAACCCACCGTTCGCCCGCTTGAAGAAGTCATTGTCTTTGGCCGCGGCATCGCACTGCTCGGCACGGCCGACGCCGCCAGCGAAGGTTCCGTCGGCGGCGCGGACCTGCTCGTCAAACCGATGCTCCGTACCGCGGACCTGCTCGAAGCCGTGCCGGGCATGGTCGCCGTTCAGCATTCCGGCAGCGGCAAGGCAAACCAGTATTTCCTGCGCGGTTTCAACCTGGACCATGGCACCGACTTCACGACGTACGTCGACGGCGTACCCTGGAACTTCCGCTCGCACGGCCATGGGCAGGGCTACCTCGACATCAACGGCCTGCTGCCGGAGATCGTTGACCGGCTCGACTACCGCAAGGGCACCTATCGCGCGGACGTCGGCGACTTCGCGATGGCCGCGTCGTCGTTCATCACGACCATCGACCGTCTCGACGAGCCCTTCGTGGCCCTCGAGTCGGGCCATCGCGGCTGGGGACGGCTCGCGGCCGGCGGTACGGCGGAACTTGGCGACGGCACGCTGACGGCGCTCGGGGAGTTCAAGACGTACGACGGACCCTGGGAACGTCCCGAGGGTCTCGAGCACACCTCCGTTTGGGCGAAATACCTGCGCCCGACGAGCTTCGGCGACCTGTCGTTCACCTTGTCCGGCTACGAGGGCGACTGGCACCCGACCGAACAGATCCCCGAACGGGCGATCGGCACGAGCGTCTGCGCCGACGCGTTCTGTTCGCTCGATCCGACTGCCGGCGGCAATACCTCCCGGTGGATCGGCGGCGTGCAGCTTGCCGGCGCCGACTGGGACGCTTCGGCCTACCTGCAGTACTACGACTGGTACATGCAGTCGAACCCGACCTACGACCTGCAGATCAACCAGTTCGACAAGCGCTGGATCGCGGGCGGCCGCTACGACCGCACGGCGATCGCCACGGACCGCTTCGAACTGACCGTCGGCGGCGAGTTCCGCTACGACGACATCGGGCCGGTCGGCGTCGAGGAATACCACGAAGGTCGATACGTCGCCGATATCGCGAACAACACTATCGAGGAAGGGTCCATCGGGTTTTATGCCGAGGCGACCTGGTCGCCGAGCGACCGATTCAGGCTGCTTGCCGGCGCGCGTGCGGACCATTACACGTTCGACGTCACCGCCAACCGCAGCGGCAGTTTTGCCGGCAGCGAGACCGACAGCCGCGCGTCGCCGAAGTTCGGTCTGGCCTACGCTCTGAACGAGAACATCGAGCTGTACGGCAACTGGGGCCGCGGCTTTCATTCCAACGACGCGCGCGGCGTCGTCAACGCCGAAGACCCGCTGCCGGGCCTCGCGCCCGGAACCGGCTACGAAGCCGGCGCCCGCTTCGAGTTCGGCGGCGTCAGGATCACCTCGGCCTACTGGTGGCTCAATCTCGACAGCGAATTGATCTTCGTCGGCGACTCGAACTCGGTCGAACCGAGAGGCGCATCCCGCCGCGACGGCTACGAACTGACGCTCTTCTGGCAGCCGCTCGACTGGCTCGGCGTCGATGCCGTCTACACGGGCAGCAACGCGCGCTACGTCGACAACCCGGACGGCCGCCACATCGAGGGCTCGGTCGAGCACGCCGGCCAGATCGGCTTCGCGGCCACGAAGGACAACTGGGAAGCGAGTCTGCGCGTGCGCTACCTCGGTCCCTATGCACTGCTCCCCGACAATTCCGTGCGCGCAAACCCGGAGACGACGATCAGCCTGCGCGGCGCGTACACCTTCCGTAATCTCACCTTCTACGCGGACCTGATCAACCTCCTCGATGACGATGGCAAGGACATCGTGTACTGGTACGAAGCCTATGTAGCCGGGCTCGATCCCCCGGGACTCACGTCCGAAGACATCGACTGCAGCGCCGTCAATTGCCGCATGAGCCGCGTCCAGGAGCCGCGAACGCTGCGCGTCGGCGTGAAGTGGGCGTTCTGAGGCACTGCCGGTATACGCAGGCTCCTAGCGGCATTCGCGTTCGGTTCGCGGCATCGGATCGTCGGCGGCGCCGAGCCGGAACAGCAATGAACCGGTTCGCTCGAACTCGTCGAAGATTCTCGCGAGCCGCCCGGCGAAATGGGCGTCGCCGAACCTGGCCGCGCCGTCGGCGCTGTTGCCGTCGAACTCGATACGCACCGCCTCGCTGTCCATGATGACGAAGTGGTGCGGCAACTCCTTCCAGTCGCGGGGATTCCCGCGCGATACGCGTACGGTTCCCCTGATTCCGTCCGCTTCGGAAATGGCCGCCAACAGCGGATGCGAACCGATCGGTTGCCCGGGGTCCACATCGGGCTCGCCCACGATGACGATCGAAAGGCGGGCGTCGTTCCTGCGCAGGAATTCGATCGCCGATCGGGTAACTTCCGGGTCGGCATAGGCGCGCACCTTACCGACCGTTCTGGAGAGCCCGCCGGTGTAGATCCTCATGTTTCTCCGAGCGCAGGAAAAGAACCTGGTCAGCAGATAGACGGTATGGGCGGGCTTTCTGTTGGGGATTTTCCGGTTGGCCCTGTACCTGAGGGCGTCGTCAATGAGCCTGTAATACGCCCGGTCGTCCTGCTCGGGGTTCTGCTTCGAGACCAGACCGCAGGTTGCCGCCAGACCCAATGCCATTGCGGCTTCCGTGCGTACCAGGTCCAGGACAAACATCAACAAGATGGCTTCGCCCGCCCTCCCTGTCGATACATGTGCGCGAAAAAGGGGTACGGGACACAAGATCGCCCGCACCGCCCCCTCAGTCCAGCGGCAAACCTGTGCGAAACGACCAATTTGGCTCCATCGGCGCAATCCGTGATGGATGCGGGCTAAACTGCCGTCCGATGCGCTCGACCCTCTCCCAGCTCGAATGCTCGCGTACGGCCTGTGCCGAGACGCTCTCGCCTGCACCGGCACGAAACCTCTGCCCGGCCTGCCGCTCTCCACTTCTCGCCCGTTACGATCTTGACCTGGCCGGCGAGACGCTGACGCTCGACGCGCTCGCGAAACGTACCCGGTCGATGTGGCGCTATGCGGAGGTACTGCCCGACGCGCCGCCGGTGACGCTCGGCGAGGGCATGACACCGCTGATCCACGCCCGCCGCCTCGGCGAAGAACTCGGGCTCGAGCGGCTTTTCATCAAGGACGAAGGACTCAACCCGACGGGCTCGTTCAAGGCGCGTGGACTTTCGGCGGCCGTGAGCATGGCGAAAGCCGTGGGCGCGAGCGCCATCGCACTGCCGACGGCCGGGAACGCCGGCGGCGCGGCGGCCGCCTATGCGGCCACGGCGGGCATCGGCTGCATCATCGCCATGCCCGCCGACACGCCCGCTGCCAACATCATCGAATCGCGCGCCTTCGGCGCGGACGTGCGCATGATCGAGGGCCTGATCTCGGACTGCGGCCGCTACATCGCCGAGCGAGCAGCCGGGGAAGGCTGGTTCGAGGTATCGACCCTCAAGGAGCCGTACCGCATTGAAGGCAAGAAGACGATGGCTTACGAACTCTGGGAGGAGTTCGGCGGGGAATTGCCCGACGTAATCGTCTATCCGACCGGCGGCGGCGTCGGCCTGATCGGCATGTGGAAAGCGTTCGAGGAACTCGGCGCGATGGGCCTCGTCGGTGACGCACGCCCGAGGATGATCTCGGCGCAGGCTCAAGGCTGCGCTCCGATCGTGCGGGCCTTCGAGCAGGGCATGGCGGAATCGGAGTACTTCGAGGATGCGGAGACTGTGGCGTCGGGCCTGCGCGTGCCGAAGGCGCTCGGCGACTTCCTGATTCTCGATGGAATCTACGCCAGCGGGGGCGAAGCCGTCGCGGCCAGCGACGCCGAACTCATGGCGGCCTGCCTTGACATGGCGCGCCTGGAAGGAATCTTCGCGGCGCCTGAAGGCGGCGCGGGGCTCGTCGCGGTGCAGCAACTGGTCGCCACGGGCCGGATCGGCGCCGGCGAGACGGTGGTGCTGTTCAACACTGGCAGCGGCTACAAGTACGCCGACGCCTGGCAGGCGGCGCTGAGGAAATGACGGCAGCGCGCACCGTTCGACCATGTTGTCGGCAACCCCGGTTCCCGACGCGCAGGGACACTTTGGCCGGATGACGTCGCCGCGCGGTTCCCGGCTCTACCACCTGGTCGGCGGACCAGCCGCGTTCCTGCTGCTCGCCGCACTCCCGCTGCCCGGCGTGCCGTACCCCGTGCGCGGCAGCATCGGGCTCCTCATCTGGATGTCGTGGTGGTGGATCTTTCAACCCGTCCACCTCGCGGTTACGGGCTTCCTGCCGCTGGTCGTGCTCGCGGTGTTCGATTTCCTGCCCGTCGGCACGATACTGCCGGCCTACGCCCAGCAACTCGTCATCCTGCTCCTCGGCGCCAACATGCTCGCGTCGCTGTGGTCGCGCTGGGGGCTCGACCGCCGCATCGCGCTCGTGTCGCTCATGGGCATCGGCACCAGTACGCGCCAGCACATCCTCGCGTGGTTCGCGATCGCCGCGATCCTGAGCACCTTTCTGCCGAACACCGTCATCGCCGCGACGATGATGCCGATCGTGCTCGCGATGCTGCGTTTCATCGGTATCGAGGATGTCGGCAAGAGCGCTTTCGGGTCAGCGCTGCTCATTGCAGTCGCCTGGGGCACGGCCGTCGGCGGATCCGGAACGCCGATGGGCGGCGCGCCGAATCTGCTGACCGTGCAGTTCGTCGAGCAGCAGCTCATCGACGGCGAATTCCTGTTCTCGACCTGGGCACTGCGGCTATTGCCGCTCACAGCGTTGATCTGTGTCGTGACATTCGTGTACATGCGCTTCGCGCTCAAGCCGGAGATGGACCACGTCGAAGGCACGCGCGAGTGGTTCGCCGGCGAACTCGCGACGCTCGGCAGGATGAGCACGCCCGAGAAATGGGGGCTCGGCTTCTTCGTCGCGGCGACGCTGCTCGCGTTTACGCGACAGCTCTACGCGGACATCCTGCCCGGGCTGACGCCGGCGTTCGCGTTCCTCGTGTTCGGAATCCTGAGCTTTGCCGTGCGGCACAAGGGCGAGGCGCTGCTCGAATGGAAGTACGCCCAGCGTCACATGGTCTGGGGCCTCATCTACCTGTTCGCCGGAGGCTCGGCGCTCGGCATGATCCTGAGCGAAACCGGCACCGCCCGGTTCCTCGCGGATCAGCTCATACCGCTCGCGGGCGGCGGCGGCTTCGTCGCCATCGTCGTCTTCGTGTTCCTGACCGTGCTCATGACCCAGATCACGAACAACACCGCTGCCGTCGCGATCATCGTGCCGATCACGATCACGACGTTCCAGAGTCTCGGCATGAATCCCGTACCGTTCGTCTACATCGTCGCGGCGGCGGGCAACTACGGCCTCATGCTGCCCTCCTCGTCCGGCGGACCGGCGCTCGCCGCGGGCTACGGCGTAAACCTCAAGATGATGTTCACGCGCGGCCTGTGGCTCATGCCGCTGATCCTGGTCACGCTGGTCGGCGCCGGCTACCTGCTTGCGACGTTCTGGCCGGCGTTCGGAGTCGTCTGAGTACGCGCGACCGCATAGAGTCCGATCCCCGCGAGCGCCGCGATTCCGTTGAGTATCGAATCCGCACCGAACCAGATCGTACTGCCGCCGACCGCGACCGCACCGCCGACGAGCGCTACACCCAGTGCAAGCTCCCTGGCGACCGTGAGCCGCGTCCATTGCATACCCTGCGTAATCAACAGCGCTCCGATGAGCGCCGTGCCGATGGCGTAGACGATCTCCACGGGTGAGCCGTCCAGGATCAACGCGGGGTTGAAGCACCACAGGAACGGCAACAGATACGCGATGGCTCCAAGCTTCACGCCCTCGAACGCCGTCCGCCACATGCCGCTGCCGGCGAGATTCGCCGCGACGAAACTCGCGATCGCGACGGGCGGCGTAAGAAACGACAGCAGCCCGAAGTAGAAGATGAAAAGGTGCGCCGCCATCGGCTCGACGCCCATCTCGACGATCGCCGGGGCGAGCACCACCGAGAGCACCACGTAGATCGCCGTCGTCGGCATGCCCATGCCGAGCACGATCGAGATGGCTCCGGTCAGGAGCAGCATCGCAAAGATGCCCGCGTTCTGGCCGATCTGGCTCAGCATGATCGATAGCGAAAAACCGAGCCCGGTGATGTTCATGACGCCGATTACGACACCGGCACCGCCGCCGATCATTAGCAGGGGCAACATGTTCTCGCCGCCGCCCACGACCATCGCCGCGATCTCCCCCGGCCTCATGAAGCGCCGCCGGAGGATCGAAATGAGCACGAACAGCGTCACCACGGCAGCCAGGGCGGACAGGGCCGGATCGAAACCGCGGCCGAACAGCAGGTACATCAGCACGATCAGCGGCAGCAGGAACACCCAGCCCGTCCTGAAGAGCGCGCGCGCATCGGGCAGATCGCGCTTGTCCATGCCGTGCAGCGCGTAGCGCGCCGCGATCGCATCGACCTGCAGGAACAGGCTCACGTAGTAGAGCAGCGCCGGTACGAGCGCCGCCACGACGACTTCGACGTAGCTGAGCTGCAGGAACTCGGCGATGAGAAAGGCGGTCGCGCCCATGACCGGCGGCGCAATCTGCCCGCCATTCGACGCGACGGCCTCGATCGCGCCGGCAAATCGCGCCTTGAACCCGGACTTCTTCATGAGAGGGATCGTCACGATTCCGGTGGACATGATGTTGCCGATCACCGTGCCGTTGATCGAACCGAAGATGCTCGAGGCGACGACGGCGACCTTGGCCGGGCCGCCGCGCTTGTGG
Organism: Gammaproteobacteria bacterium; assembly: GCA_022819855.1. Lineage (GTDB taxonomy): Bacteria > Pseudomonadota > Gammaproteobacteria > Steroidobacterales > Rariloculaceae > Rariloculus. The sequence continues at coordinate 98,554 of JAJEGN010000021.1, forward strand.
CCCATGCCCGCGAGGGCGAGATCCGTGAAGAACTTCGTCGCACCGGTCACCTCCATGAGGCGGCCAAGCAGGACGAACGCGAGAACGAGCGTACCGACCACGGTCATGACGAGGCCCGGAATGCCGTTCGTGTCCGCATAGACGTACATCACGAAGGCCTGAGCCGGCAGCGCCTCGGCCCGAACCGGCGCCGGCAGCACGTAGCCGAAGAGCCCATAGCCGATGAGGAGCCACACGAGCACGGTGATCGGTAGTCCGGCGGACTTGCGCATGGCTTCCATGAGCAGCACGATCGCGACGATACCGGGAATGAACTTCTCGGCCGTGTAGCCTGCGACGTCGATGATCCAGTCGTTGTAGTTGACCGACATCCAGAGCCACGAGCCGAGAGCGGCGAAGCCGAGCAGCACATCGACGACCCTGAAGCGCTCGAAGCACGGATACTTGAGCAAGGCGGCGGCGATACCGATACCGAGCAGCAGCCCGATCCATTCCGCCGCGATGAAGGAGAAGCCCGCGTATCTTGGGATATCGGCGATCCAGGCGATGCCGACAATGACGATCGCCGCGAGATAGAGCTGCTCAAGCAGCGTCAGCGCGCGTGCCATGAATCTCCCGGTCCTCGTTCAAGCTGCCGCAGCACGGACGCGAACCCCGGGACGGCCAGGCCCCGATGCGAACCTGAGCACCCGTGGCGCAAACCTCCTGCCAGCGGGCTCCTCCGCGTCTTCTACTCGGCGACGACGCGCCGGAACCTCTGCACGCGCTTGCCGGTGTTGACCTCCGAGGTGTAGAGATTGCCCGAGGAATCGGCCGCGATGTTGTGTACCCACTCGAACTGGCCCGCCTGCCTGCCGCCGCGGCCGAACGAATCCACCACTTCCATCGACTCGCGGTCGAGTATCCAGACTCGCTTGTTGTGCCCGTCGGAGACGAAGAGCCAGGCCTCGTCGGCGAACGCGGCCCGCTCGATGTCCCACGCCGCGCCCTGGTCGAGCGTCCACGGGGCGATGATGTGCTCGGAGACGAAGGTCCCATCCTGCTCGAACACCTGGATCCTGTTGCTCGTTCGATCGGCCACGTAGACCAGGCCGTCGCTCGTGAGTTCGATCCCGTGCACCGGCCCGCTGAAGTCCGCGAACGGCTCGCCGCCGGGCTCGTAGGCGGGCAGCGGGTCGTCGGACGGCTCGTTGCCGTACGCGCCCCAGTGGCGCTTGTAGGCGCCCGTGTCCATGTTGAAGACGACGACCCGCCTGTTGAGATAGCCGTCGGCGACGAAGACCTCCCGCGCCTGCGTATCGACGAACACATCGGCGGGCCGGCCGAGTCGCTCGGTGTCGTTGCTGCCGCCGTTCTCGCCGACCCGGCCGATCGTCAACTGGCGAGTGCCGTCGCGGCTCATCTTGAGCACGATGTGGTCTGCGTCGCCGTTCCCGGCAAGCCAGACGTTGTCCTCGGCATCGACGAAAATGCCGTGCTCGTTGAAGGGCCAGTCGTCTTCGGAATCGATCCATTCGCCTGACGCCTGGTCCCAGGTCGGGCCGCCCCAGGCCTGCACGAACTGCCCGTCGGCATCGAATTCCACGACCGACGGCGCCGGCGTGCAGCAGTCGGCCGTTGGCGGGTTCTGCACCGCAGCGGCCTCGTGCGCCGTGATCGTTCTCGGCCGATGCACGAGCCAGACGTGATCGTTCGAATCCACGGCAATGCCCGCGACCTGGCCAAGTATCCAGTTCTCCGGCAGCTCGCCGGGCCAGGACGCATCGACTTCGTAGCGCGGCACGCCGGTGTCGGTCGTGCCTGCGGCATCGGCCGCGCTGGCGTCGGCTGCGCCTGCGTCAGCCTCCTCGGCGGGCGGCGGAGCCTCTGCCGGCGCCGGCGGCGCTTCCTGCGAACATCCCGCCAGGATCAACAACAGTGCTGCGGCAAGCGCCGCGGCGGTCCACGATTGCTTATTCACGGCATCCCCCTTTGTGTCGTGGTGCGCCGGTTCGGCACGGGTTCGCAGCTCCCCATCAGGATTGTGCAAGACGCCTTGCCGGCAGGAATGGTTTGACTGCATGGTAACGGCATTCCGGCCTCACGGGAAACGCACGGCAGCTTGCCTCCCCGCAAGGGCTCCGGCAGGATTGCGCGGGAACCATAACGCTCATACGGGGACACTGCATCGTGTACACAACCAATTTCATGCAAGGATTCTACAGGCGACTACCCGACGTGCTGCCGCGCCGCGCGGCGTGCGCCGGGCTATTCGTCGTCATGGGGTCCGCGGCTCTGCTGATGCAAGCCACCGTCGCCCAGGAATCCCGCATCGACCAACTATCGGCCGACGGTGAGGCCCAGGTGATCGCCTGGCGGCGTGACTTCCACCAGTTTCCCGAACTCAGCAACCGGGAGTTCCGTACGGCAGGCGTCGTCGAGGAAGCGCTGCGCGGAATGGGGCTCGAGGTCGAGACCGGAATTGCCCACACGGGCGTGGTCGCCTACCTGCGCGGCACCAGCGAACGCCCGCTCGTGGCCCTGCGCGCCGACATGGACGCGCTGCCGGTGACCGAGGCCACGGGGCTGCCGTTTGCGTCGACGGTGCGTACCGAATTCGCCGGGCAGGAAGTGGGCGTCATGCACGCCTGCGGTCACGACACCCACATGGCCATGCTGCTGGGCGTCGCACAAAACCTCGTGGCGCTCCGGGACGACTTGCCGGGCTCGGTGCTGTTCATCTTCCAGCCCGCCGAGGAGGGGGCGCCGGAAGGTGAGGAAGGCGGCGCCGAACTGATGCTCAAGGAAGGGCTGTTCGACCGCTATCGACCGGACGCGATCTTCGGAATGCACGCGTTCTCGAATCTCCACACCGGCCAGATCGGCTATCGGGCCGGATCGATCATGGCGAGCGCGGACCGGTTCCGGCTCACCGTGCACGGCCGCCAGACTCACGGCGGGCGACCCTGGGACGGGGTGGACCCGATCGTGACGGCGGCACAGATCATCACCGGCGTGCAGACCATCGTGAGCCGCCAGGTGGACCTTACGCGCGCGCCGGCCATCGTCAGCTTCGGGGCGATCAACGGCGGGATACGCAACAACATCATTCCCGACTCGGTCGAGTTGGTCGGGACGATCCGGAACCTCGACATGGGGACCCGGGACATGGTGCATGAGCGCTTACGCACAACCGTCAGCGCGATCGCGGAGTCGGCGGGCGCACAGGCCGATCTGGAGATCATCGAGATGTACCCGGTGACCGCCAACGATCCCGGGCTGACACTGCAGATGCTGCCCACCATCGAGCGCGTCGTCGGCCGCGAAAACATGGTCGAGGCCGAACCGCGTACGGTCGCGGAGGACTTCTCGTTCTTCGCGCTCGAGGTGCCGGGGCTCTATCTGACTCTCGGCGTGACGCCGCCAGACGTCGATGCCGCCACGGCTCCCGCAAACCACTCGCCCCTGTTCTACGTGGATGAAGCTGCGCTCGTGACGGGCGTGCGCGTGCTCACGCACCTGACCGTGGATTACATGAGCGGACCCTGACGAGCGAGCCGGGTCGCGCGACTTCGTTCCCTCCCCCGCCAACACCAGAACTCGGGGCACGATCCCGGCGAGGAGTTTCCTATCCCATGAACGCACGACGAATCGTTTCGCATGACGACTGGATCTCCGCTCGCAAGGAACTGCTGGCGCAGGAGAAGCAATTTACGCGTCTGCGCGACCAATTGAGCCGCAGCATCCGGGACCTGCCCTGGGAGCGCATCGACAAGGACTATGTATTCGATGGCCCCAGGGGACGCGAGACGCTGGCGGAACTTTTCGACGGCAGACGTCAACTCGTCGTCTACCATTTCATGTTCGATCCAGCCTGGGAGGAAGGCTGCAGGATCTGTTCTTTCATGGCCGACCACCTTGCGCCGCTGGTGGTCCATCTTGGCGAACGCGATGTCACGATGCTGGTCTGTTCGCGCGCCCCGCTTGCGAAGCTCGAAGCATTCAGACGCCGCATGGGCTGGGACTTCAAGTGGGTGTCCTCCGCCGGAAGCGACTTCAGCCGGGACTTTCGGGTTTCCTTTACCGAGGAACAGATCGACGCGGGCGAAGTCGAGTACAACTATCGCAAGGAGCGCGGCATTCCGGGTACGGAATTACCCGGCATGAGCGTGTTCGCAAGGAACGGCGCCGGCGAGGTCTTTCACACCTATTCGACCTACGCACGCGGCCTCGAGACGTTTCTGGGTGCGTATCGGTTTCTGGATATCGTTCCCAGGGGACGGGACGAAGACGATCTCGCCTTCACGATGCAGTGGATTCGTCATCGCGACCGGTACTGATTCACGCTCTGTGGTGGCATGCGCACAGCGCTCAGCCGCCGTCCGTCAGCCCGAGAAAGGCCCGTGTCCCGAGAGCGATTTCCGTTTCCGCGCCTTCGAGGTGGAAGTGGTGGCCGCCCGGCAGCGTCACTGTGTCCATCTGCTTGAACTTGCTCAACAATCTCTGGAACGTCTCGAAGTCGGCAAACGGACTGCGCTCGGCCATGATGGCGAGCACCGGGCAACGGACCCGGGAAATGAAGGCCTCGACGTGTTCTGCGGTCAGGCGCAATTCCGACCTTGCCCTGAGCCTTCGGTCCGAGTGCCAGCGGAAACCGCCCTCGACGCGCTCCAGGGATCTGCGCGCGAGAATCCCCGCAGCCGATTGACTGACCGGCGAAAAGCCCGCGGCGCGCCCGCGCAGCGCGTCCTCGCGGGTCGGGTAAACGCGCCCGGTCCGGTCGCGCAGGGCCTTGCGCTCGGTCAGCGCCAGAGCGAGGTCGTCCGGCGCCTCTTCGGCCGTGCCGGTGATCGGTACACCGCCCTCGATGAGTACCAGGCGTTCCACCCGGTCGGGAAATGAACCGGCAAGAAGCGTCCCGATCGCTGCGCCGCGTGAGTGTCCGATGACGCTGAATCGCGACCAGCCAAGCTGAGCGGCCACTTCGAGAACATCGCCGACATCCTCCAGGATGCTGTAGGTCGCGTCGGCCGAGCGGCGACCGCTCCTGCCGTGCCCGGCGCAGTCAAGCGCGACCAGGTGGCAGCCGCCGAGCAGCGGCGCGAGCAGATCGAAACTGCCCGCGTTATCCAGCCAGCCATGGATCGCGAGTACGGGCAGGCCGCCAGGCTCACCCCACTCGAGCGCCGCGATCCGGAAACCGGGCAGTGAGAATTCACGCTCCCGGGGAGGCTGCGCAGCGAGATTTCGCGTCAGCGATGATTCGATTCCTGCGTCTCTTCCGCCCGGCGATCGCGACGTATTTCGAGCCATGTCCAAACGCGATCCGGCGATCGAAGAATTGGCTGAGAGCAGGTTCGCCGCCGCGAGTTGGCGTGATGCGGGTTCGCGAAAGGCAGCGGCTCAGCGGAACATGCGCATCATGCGCATGTTGCTGCTGTTCTGCTGCTGGAACGGCGTCGTGGAAATGCGGCTCGAGATCAGGTCGCGCAACATGGCCTGTTGCTCGAAGAGGCTCGAACTCGGCAGCAGGAGCACGCTGTCGCCCGGTTCGAGGCCCGCAAGGACTTCCGTGTAACGGAGATCGGTCAAACCGGTCTGTATCGTCACGGGAACGGGCTCGTCGTCACGCAGCGCGATGACCCAGTATTCTCCGCCGAACTGGTAGTTCGTGACGCTTGGGGACGACGCCCGGCGGCCGCCGCCGAAGCCTTCGCCGGGAGGTCCGCCAAAGGCCCCGCTAGCGATGCCTTCTCCGGGAGGCCCACCGAAGCCGCCATTCGGCCCTCCCGCGCCACCGAAACCTCCACCGCCGAAGCCTCCGCCCTGGCCGCCCCTGCCGCCGCCGAAACCTGCGGGCGGTCCGCCGTCAGCGAACATCTGCTGCATGATCGGGCGCAGCATGGCCCGTTCTTCAGCGGTCAGCGTGCCGCCGTTGCTGCGCTTCTCGATCGCCGCTTCAACCGCCGCGGCGTCCACGCCTTCCGGAAGCTCGATCTCGCGGCCGGCCAGCGACAACACGTTGCGCGGCGGGCTTGCAAGTTCCAGCGTCTCCTGGCCGAGCATGGCGCGGAACTCCACTTCGGTCATGCCGAGCATCGCCGCCGTCGACTCGAAATCGGCCTCGGCCCGCAATGCCGCCGTGGGAACGGCAGCGACCGACTGCCGATCGGCAATTTCGATCTCGACGTCGGCGTTCATGCCGGGCATCAGCAGGCCGCCGCGGTTCTCCAGACGAATCAGCACGGCGAACATCGTGACATTCTGCTCGACGATCGCGAGCGGCTCGATCTTGAGCACGACACCTTCGAAAGGCTGGTTGGGATAGGCCGCGACCGTCACGGTTGTCGGCATGTCGGGTCGAATCTTGCCGATATCGGTCTCGTCGACGAGCGTGCGCACCTGGACCGCATCGAGATTCGCCATCCTCATGAGGATCGTGCCGTCGCTGACCGCCTGGGTCGGCGAGGAGATCACCATCCCGGGCTCGACGGCCTTCTCGATGATGGTTCCCGTGATCGGCGCGCGTACATCGGTATCGTCCATCGCAATGCGCGCGTTCTCGAGCGCCACCTCGGCGCTGACGACCTGCGCCTGCGAGTTGGCGAACTCCAGTTGCGACTGTTCGAAGTCGGATTCCGTCAGCGTGCCGGACTCATACAGCGTCTCGGCGCGTTCCATCTGCGTTCGTGCAATCGTGCGCCTCGCCCGGGCCGCCTCGAGATTGGCGTCGACTTCGGCCAGACGGTTCCGCGGTTCGCGCTTGTCCACCTCGACAAGCAGCGTTCCCGCCTCGACGACATCGCCCGTCTCGGCATGTACGGTGAGAATCTCGCCCGAAGCCTTGGACTTGACCTCGACGGTGGTCTCGGGCTCGATCACACCGGCGGCCTCGACGGTCACCTGAATGTCGCGGCGCTCGACGGGCGCCGCGTCGTAGAGCGGCGCGACTGCTTCGGCTTCGGTTCCGGTTTCGCAGCCGGCTGCGAGCAGGACGACCGCGGGCAGGACGAACGGCCATGCGCGCATATCAGTGCCTCACTTTCTCTTTACGATGGTCTTCGGCGACGGTGCCGTCCAACAGGTAGATGATGCGCTCGGCGTTTTCCGCGACATCCGCTTCGTGCGTCACTACCAGGATCGTGTTTCCGCTTTCGTGCAGCTCCGTGAACAATGCCATGATTTCAACGCCGGTGGCTGAATCCAGATTACCCGTCGGCTCGTCAGCCAACAGGATGCTGGGCTCGGTCACGAGCGCCCGGGCAACCGCGACCCGTTGGCGCTGGCCGCCCGACATCTCGCTCGGGCGATGCATCATGCGATCTCCGAGGCCCACGCGCTCAAGCGCCGTTTCCGCACGCGCGATGCGCTCCTTGCGCTTCAGGCCCGCGTAGATCAACGGCATCTCGACGTTGTGCAGCGCGTTCGTGCGCGGCAGGAGATTGAATGTCTGAAAAACGAAGCCGACTTCCGTGTTGCGAACGCCGGCGAGTTCACGGTCGTTCATCTCCGAGACGAGCTTGCCGTTGAGCCAGTACTCGCCCTGGTCCGGCGTGTCGAGGCAGCCGATCATGTTCATCAGGGTCGACTTGCCGGAACCCGACGGCCCCATGATCGCCACGTATTCGCCGCGCTCGATGACGAGGTCGACGCCGCTCAGCGCATGGATGAATTCGTCGCCCATGCGATAGTGGCGCCGCAGGTCGTGCGTCCGAATGATCGCGTTGTCAGTTGCTTCGCTCACGCCACCGGCACCTCACCCATGTGACTTGGCGGATCGACTGCTACGAGCGGCCATTATCGCACTCATTCCTGCCCGCCTCGCGTCCGGGACGGGCGGCAGGGGCGCCTCTAAAGAATTCTTGACCATGCTGACCGCGCCAACGGCCGCGTTGTTCCCGAGCGCGCCAGCGCCGCAACTCCGCGCAGCCCCGTGGCACGAGCCCCGACGCACGCCGATGGTGCCGCTCGAGCGGCCGAGCCCCTCGCGGGCCTCAGGGTGTCGCGCGGCTCAACCGGCGATAGTACTCGGCAACGACTTCCTCGAAGCCCTGGGCGACCTGGGCCGGCGCTTCTGTCCGGACCACGGATTCTTCTGCGGCGCCGTCGGCCTGGAGCTGGATCTCAAGTTGCTCGGCAAGGTTGACGAGCGCCTGAAACTCCGCCTCAACGAGTTCCGGGTTGCCGGTGAGGCCCGCGCGCAGTGCGTCGCCGAGTTCGCGCACCGCCCGAAGTTCTTCTTCGCTGAGCCCTTCGGCGCGCAGTTGCGCGCCCAGCGTCAGGAGGTCACGTCCTGCATCGCCGAGCCTCTCTCTGAGTTCATCGACGGCATCCTGGTCCTGCCAGAATCCGTTGCGCTGCGGATCCCAGGTTCCGGTACGCGCCCAGTCGAAGAAACCGCCGCCGAAACCGAAGCGGTCGTCGGATCCACCGCCGCGCGCACCGCCCTGTTGGTCACCGCCCTGTTGGTCACCGCCCTGCCGGGCTCCGCCCGCCTGGGCCTGCTGGTTCTCACCCTGCTGCCCGCCAGCCGCAGCGCGCTGCCCTTCGGTCAGCTCGGCCAACTCGCGGCGCAGGGCCTGCAGTTCGGCAACGAGTTCCGTATTGGGATTGAGCTCCTCCTGCTCGCCTGCCACGGCTTCGCGCGTCGCGATCGCGAGCGCCTCCTGCGTGCTGCGCTCGAGATCGCGCAGCGCCGCCGTCGTCACGGCCTCGGTCGCCGCGACCTGGTTGGCCGCTCCGCGCCGGATGTACTCGGCCGCGTAGAGCAAGCGCAACGCCACCTGGGACTGCTGCAGATCCGCAAGCGCCGCGGAGAGCTCCTCGCTGGCTCCAGGCGTCTGATTGCGGAACTCCTGCGCGACGCGCTGTATGTCTTCCTCGAGGGCTTCCAGTTCCTCCTGCAAATCGTACTTGCGATCGGAGAGCTCCTGCGCGACAAGGCGGTCAAGCCCGCCCGATGCCGCGCCGCGGTCGATCTGATCGTCGAGTGCGTTCTGCAGCTCGCGCTGCAGGTCGGCGGCCAGTTGCCGCTGCTCCGAATACATGTCACTCGAGCGGTCCGCGAGATCCGAAAAAGCGTCTCCTGCAGCTTGCTGGCGTTGCGCGGTCATCTGTTCGAGCGCCTGCTGGAGCTGGCGCCGCGCCTGCTCAATCGCCCGCCTGGCCTGCTCCGGATCGACGTTCTCGCCCGGCTGCCCGGCCCGGTTCATCGCCTGCAGGGCTTCGTCTAGCTGGCGTATCGCCTGCGCGGTCTGCGCGCCCTGTGCGCCGCCCGTGCCGGGCTGACCCTGTTGCTGACCTTGCTGGCCTTGCTGTTGGCCCTGCTGGCCCTGCTGACCCTCTTGACCTTGCTGGCCCTGCTGTTGCTGCGCCTCAGCGATGCGCTGCTGCAGTTCCTCGAGCTGACGCCTGAGTTCCTCGGTCTCGCGCCGCAGCGATTCCTGCTGCCAACGCTCCTGCTCGGTCAACTGGTTGTTTCTCCGGCCCGCCTGGCGCGCCAGTTCCTCCTGCCTGCGCGCGAGTTCCTGGAGCTTGGCGATCGCTTCGTCGACTTCGTTTTCCTGCTGCTGCTCGAATGCGACCGGCGCCTCGGTCTCGTACTGGTTCTTGTCGAGATCCATTTCCAGTTCGAAGAGCTCGCTAAGGTCGCGACCGGCAAGCCCGCCTCCGCCGCCACCACCGCCGCGGTTGAACGCGACCTGGATGTCGGTGAACACCGCCTCCGCGCGCAACAGGTACTGGAGCGCTTCCTGCTCGGACGGGACGGCCTCGGCAAGCTCCACCTCGGCGAGCAGTTCAGCCGCGGGATCCATGGCGTCTGCCGCAAGCTCGAGATACTCCACGAACCGCCGAATGTCGTCGTCGGCACGAGTCAACTGCCGTGCGCGCGTGCGGCTTGCGAGCGTGCGCGCCTGGTCGGCAAGCGTCTGCTGCAACTCCGAGAGCATCCTCGCGTTGTCGTTGAGCGCCTGCTCGTCCAGGAAGCTCTGGTCCTCCTCGTCGCGCTCGCGGATCAGGTTCCAGGTCGCGACGAGTATGTCCTTCTGCCGGCGGGAAATCTCGTCCTGCTGCTGGCCGCCACCGCCGCCGCCACCGCCGCCAGCCTGGCTTGACTGGGTGAAGCTTCGATCGAACGGCTGCACCTCGACGAAGAACAGGTCAGTCTGAACCGTCCGGCCGCGATCTTCAGCGACGGCATAGTAGGAAATCAGGTCGCCGGGCTTGAGACTGCGCTCGGCCGGCCCCTCGGGCTCCGCCGCGTCAGCATCCCCGGCCTCCTCCGCGGCAAGCTCGTCGCGCAGGGCGCGCAGCTCCTCGAGCGTGACCGGGAAAGGCTGGCCGCGCGGCGAGCCCGGGCTCGACACCGGCCGCCGAACGGGCTGCCTCATGTCCTCGAGGTACATGATTTCGTCGCCGGCAGCTTCGGTCCCTTCCGCAGCGAGTTCGACGGTTTCCCATTCCCCGCCGTTTACGGCGTAACGCAGCTCGAGCCGGTCGAGACCGAAGTCGTCACTCGCCTCGATGGCTACGGTGACCTCCTCGATATTGCTCGCCCGCCAGTCGCGGCCCGGCCGTACGACCCTGACCACGGGTTCGTTGTCGGGCACGACGCTGATGAAGTAGTCGTCGGTGAGCCTGACGGAATCCTGTTCGACGAACGTCGAGATGTAGTACTCGCCCTCCTCGCTGACCTCGAGAGTGGCGCTCGCGACCGAACCGTCGGTGCGCATCCGGAGCGTTTCGCCGTTCGCGGTCAGCGTCGGCGTATCGAGCGGAGTGTCGGTGTGCACCTCGACGGTGACCTCCGTGCCCGCCACGGCCCGGATGTCGTAACCCGGGTCCTCGACAAGGGGATCAAGTCCCGTCCAGTCGGGATACGCGTAACTCAGGGCGATTCGGTCGATCTCGGGCAGATCGACGACCTGGACTTCAAATTCCTGGCTGCGTACGCCCGCAGCGGACACGTAATAGCGCATCGGCTCGCGGACGGCGAAAAATGTGAACTCGAACTCGTCGCCGATCTGGATCATCGGCGCACTCTGCCAGTCCCCGTCACCGTCGAAGAGCGCGAACACTTCCATCGACACGGGGTCGAAGCCATCGGCACGCGCGTCTATGGCGAGGTCACCGCCGCGCCGGACAGCGCCGTCGCCGGGCGTGACTGCGATGCGTTGCGGGGGCAGCGTGTTGTCGAGCAACCAGCCGGCCCACAGATGCCGTACGCCGTAGCGCCAGTTGTCCGGGCCGTAAGCGGCGAACCAGACGAGCGTCGCGGCCGCGACGACAGCGGCGATCGCAGGCAGCGACAGCTCGCGGCGCGGGATGCGCAAGGCGACGGGGATTCGGGAGGCAAACTTGAGCGCGTCGGCAGCGAGCAGCGCGACAAACGGCGACGCCCGTCCGCTCTCGGTCTGCATCATGCCGTCCCAGGTCTCGACACGGCCGTCGAGGTCCGGCGCTCGGCGTTCGATGTCGGCGACGCCGCGGCTGCGGCGCAGGGCGCGCAACGGAAACACCAGCAGAGCGATCAGCGCGGCGGCGAGCGCGATCACGAGCAGCAGGCGCGCACCGACGATGAATTCGGGATCGAAGGCCCTGCGCGTGCCGAACCAGACCGCCGTCAGCGTCAGCAGCAGCGCCACGGCGGTGAGCACTGCGGCGCCGCGCGCCATGATCAGCGACTTGAGGCGACGGCGAAACTCGGCGAGATAGGCTTCGAGTTGTGTCTGTGCGGTCATTCGGCCATTCCTCGTCGTACCCGCAGGTGCTGGTTGCCGATCCAGGACTCCAAGATTACGGCAACGAGCAGCACAATCAAAATCCATTGGGCCAGCGATTCGAGCACGGGTTCCCGATCGCCGGTCAGCGCAGCGGCCGCGGTTTCGCCGGCATCGCGCTGGCCCAGGGACTCCCAGCGCTCGATCGTCGCCGCATCGACAGTGGCCAGGTCCGACTCCCGAATGTCGAAGTTGACCGCCACCAGGTCCGTGTTGCCGCCCGAAGCGATCTCGTAGAAACCGATCCGGTCGAGCAGCACATCGTCGCTACCGCCGCCCAGACCCAGGGCCGGATCGCCTGCCGGGTCGAAAATCTGTCCGCCGAGAAGACCCACGGCCCGGAGCGCGAGTGTGCTCCCGAGGCTGCGTTCGCTGCTGAATCCGGCTCCGCCGAGCAGATGGTTGGCGATGCCGGCCACGAGCGGCACGAACACGGGCTGCACGGGCAGGTCATTCCATTCCCGATCGAGCGACGACGTGAAGACGAGCACGCGGCCGGCGCCGAGTTCGCGCTCCAGCAGCAGCGGCGAGCCGGTATCCAGACTGATCAGGATACGGTCTTCCTCGGCAGCCTCGATCGCCGTATGGCGGAAAAACCGCGCCGCGCGCAACAGTTCCACGCCCTGCAGCGCCGGGTGGGTGGCGTCGAGCGCCCCGACCGATGCGTAGTCCTCATCGCCGCCAAAGAGCCCGGCCGAGCCCGACTGGAACTGCTGACCGGTGAGCGGCACGGCGCTCTGTGCGGCCGTGCGCGGCCCGAGCGCCATCAGCAGCGCGCCGCCGTTGGCGACGTAGTCCTCCAGTTGGCGAACCTGCGCGTCGCCGAGTGCGCCCGCGTCGGCGACGACGACGAAACCGTAGTCCGCGAGCGGCCGGTCGGCGAGTTCGGCCGCAGCCGCAGTTTCGGGTACGAGCGCGAGCGCCGCGAGCGATTCCATCGCCGAAGAGACGAAGAGCGTGTCGCGCATCCGGAGGTCGCCGGACAGGAGCAGCACGGGCCGCGGTTCGGCCCGCTTGAGCGCGATGATGCGCGTATCGTCGCCGGTCATGTCGTCGCCTGGTGTCAACGTTACGCTCACGCGATTGGCGCCCGAAGCAAGCTCGAGCGCGCCGAAATTGACATTGGCCCGGCCGCCGGGCTCGATCTCAAGGCGTCGTTCGTCGATCTGCAGGCCGTTGAGTTCGAGACTCAGCATCTTTGCGACCGGCATCGAGGCAAAGCTCCGCACGGTCGCCTGAACCTCGCCCGTCAGTGTCGAGCCCACGAGACTCTCCACGGCCCAGTTGGCTTCCCCGTCGGCGGCGACGTTGTGGACTCGAAGCTCGGCAGGCTCGGTCGGCGCAAGCTCCGCAAACCGGGTCGGCAGAGCGCCTTCCTGGCCGTCCGTGATCAGGTGCAGCACAACCGGGAGTTCCGCACCGCGCAGCACGCCGTCCACAGCTCGCGCGAGCTGGCCGTAGTCGAGGAAGAACACGCCCGGCCGCGCCGCGGCAACGCCCTGCCGAAGCAAGGCGCGATCGATCGTCTGGCCGGTGAGGAGTTCCACAACGCGGCCGCCGGAAACGAGCTGCGCCCGGTCTTCGGGCGCCAGGCCGCCGATCACGTCGAGCGCCGCATCCTGCGCGCGTTCCCAGCGGTCGCCCCAGGACATCGAGGCCGAAGCATCGAGCACGATGACGTGAAGTTGCGCGGTGCCGCCCGAGACGGCGCCCGGCTCCCGCCACAATGCCGGCTGCGCAAACGCGAGCGCGACCAGGGCCAGCACGCCGATGCGCAGGGCCAGCAGCAACAGGTACTGCAGGTTCTTTGCCAGCACGCGGCGCGGTTCGCCGGCTTCCAGAAACATCAGTGAGCTGTACTGCTTGCGGTTCGGATTTTCCGACGACAGTCGATGCAGCCAGATCGGCAGCCCGATCGCCAGAAATCCCAACAAAAACAACGGCGCAAGCAGCGTCATCGCAGGCGTCCCGTAATCGTTTGTGCAGCGTCAGCCACGTCGCTGCCTGAAGGTCAGGTAGTCCTTGAGCGCTTCGTTGAGGGGCGCGGCGATGTTGACGAGCGTGTGATCCGCACCGATCCCGACCGCGGCCCTCTTGAGGGCATCGACATGCGCGTCGATCCGCTCGCGGTAACGCGACCGCATGAAGATCGGCGACACTTCCATCGTCTCCTGCGTCTCCATGTCCTCGAACATCGCCGACTCCCGGAGCTGCGGATCGAGTTCCTCCGGATCCAGAAGCTGAAAGAGGATCACGTCCTGGCCCTGATAGGCAAGCGGCTGCACGCCCTTGAGCAAGGCATCGGGATCGCAGTAGAAGTCGGAGATGACGGCGACGAGGCCCCGCCCCTTTTCGAACTCCCGGAAGCGCGCGAATGCCGCGTCGATGTCCGTGCCGGCGCCGGGATCGGCCCTGTCGATCGCGTGAAACACGCCCTGCAGATGCCCTGCGCGCGACGACGGCGGGCGGTAGTCGCGCACATCCTCGTCGAAGACGATCAGGCCGACCGCGTCATGCTGCCGGCCGGCGAGGAAGGCCAGCGTCGCCGCAAGAAATTTCCCGTACTGCAGCTTGCTCACGCTGCCCGTGCCGTAGGCCATCGATGCACTGCTGTCGAGCAGCAGGACGAGATGGGTATTCGTCTCGCCGATGTAGCGCTTGATGTAGGTGCGCTCCGTGCGTGCGTAGACGTTCCAGTCGATGAAACGAGTGTCGTCGCCCTCGGTGTAGGCGCGGTATTCGGCGAATTCCTGGCTGAAGCCGAAAAACGGCGAGCGATGCAATCCGGTGAGAAAACCCTCGGCGACGACCCGGGCGACGAGATCCAGATTGGAGAGACTCGCCAGCACCTCCGGCTGAAGCAGGTCTCTCGGTGCGGCTCCGGCCCGGGCGCTCATCGGCGTCAGCCGGCGCGCGCCTGGACGCCGGCGCTTTCGAATTCCTCCAGAAGCTGCACGAGCACCTTGTCGACATCCATGTTGTCGGACTCGGCGAAGTAGTTCGTCAGCACGCGATGCCGCAGGACGGGGAGCATGAGCGCGGTGATGTCGTCGCGCGTCACGTGGTAGCGCCCGTTCATGAGCGCGCGCGCCTTGGCGGCGAGCGTCAGGAACATCGTGGCGCGCACGCTCGCGCCGTACTGGATGTACTTGCGCACGACTTCCGTGGAAAGCGGATCGTCCGGACGCGTGGCGCGAACGAGATCGACGGCGTAACGATTGACGGACTCGGCAACCGGGACCTGCCTGACGAGCCACTGGAACTTCATGATCTGCTCCGGAGTCGTGCAGGCCGTAACGGCGGGAATGTCCATGCGCGTCGTGTAGCGGTTGACGACCCTGACCTCCTCGTCGCCGGTCAGGTAATCGAGAATGACGTTGAAGAGGAAGCGGTCGAGCTGCGCCTCGGGCAAGGGATAGGTGCCTTCCAGTTCGATCGGGTTCTGCGTCGCGAGCACGAAGAACGGCCGCTCGATGGAGTGGTGATTGCCGCGGACCGTGACGGAAAACTCCTGCATGGCCTCGAGCAGCGCCGACTGGGTCTTCGGCGGCGTGCGATTGATCTCGTCGGCGAGCAGCACGTTCGCGAAGATCGGCCCGGGCACGAACGTCCAGGTCCGGTGGGCCGTGGTGATGTCCTCCTCGATGATGTCCGTTCCCGTGACGTCGGTGGGCATCAGGTCGGGCGTGAACTGGATCCGGTTGAAGGTCAGGCCGAGCGCATCGGCAAGCGTGCGCACGAGCAGCGTCTTGGCCGTTCCCGGCATGCCCGTAATGAGGCAGTGGCCGCCGACGAGCAGCGTCAACAGCAGGTGGTCGACGACCTCCTCCTGGCCGATGATGACCTTGGCGACCTCGACTCGGATGCGGTCCAGGGAATCGCGGAAGCTCTCGACGAGAGCCAGGGTTTCTTCGCTTTGGAGCTGGCTTGGAACTTCGACTTCAACGCTCAACGTACGATCTCCAGTAATAGCTGCTGCGCCTCACGGTAGTGCGGCGCGATCTCAAGAGCATGCAGTACATGCTCGCGTGTCAGGTCCAGGTCCTCAAGCGCATGCCAGGCCTGCGCGAGGCGGAAATGGACCGAAGCCTGGTCATGGGGATTCATCGCGGCCAGTGCCTGATATTCGACGAGCGCCTCGTCCGGGCGTCCGGCATCGAGCAGCAGATCCCCGAGCTGGATGTGAAGTTCTTCCTGCAGCGGCGCGACCTGGATGACGTCCTCGAGGACCGCGATCGCCTCGGCGTCGCTGCCGGCTTCGTCCAGCCGGCCGGCCAACTGCATCAGCGCAGCGGGAGCATAACCGCCGCGACGCCGGTACTCGCGAAGCGTCCGCAGCGCGGCCTCGTCCTCGCCGAGCTCGTCATGGGCCCTGACCTTGACGAGCCAGGCGCTGCCTTCGTCGACGTAGTCCGGAAACAGGTCGATCGCGCGCGACGCCTGCGCCAGCGCCTCGCTCCACGCGCCCTGCGCCGCGCTGTCCCAGGCCGCGCCCCGGGCTCGCTGCCAAGGCTCGAGACTATCGAGCACGGCGCCGAATTCCGCGGCGACGTACTCTTCGAATTCGGCGTCAAACTGCTCCGGCGTGACGCCGAGCGCACGCTCGATCGCCTCGTCGGTTTCGAGCCCCTCGCGATAGTGAACGAGCATCGCCTGCAGACTCGTCTGGCCCCAGTTCGCCGCGATGTACTCGCAGATCAACCCGGCCTGCATGTAGGAGACGACGACCTGGTTCTCGTAGGTCGGCCGGATGAACCCCTGGTCGAGTTCGGCGACGGGCAGCAGCTTGTCCTCGCCGATCGCCTCGAACACGTGCAGGGGGATATGACGGCCCGGCAACGGCCCGGTGGCCCATTCCTCGTAGACCGACACGCCCTCGCTGAACCAGCGCGGCACGAGATGGTTTGTCGCCCGGAGCGTGAATACATGCGCCATTTCGTGCCACAGCGTCGTGCCCCAGTGGAAGTCGCCTTCCCCGCGCGCCGAAACGCTGTCCATGGCCACCAGGCAGCCGAATGTGACGCCGAGCAGGCCGATGCCGGGCAGTCCGGCCGTGCGGACGGCGAAATCGTCGTGTTCGGGGTAAAGCTCGGCGATAACGGGTTCGTTGAGTTCGAAGGCATAGCGCTCGGCGAACGTCTCGATGCTGCGGTTCACGAGCTCGAGCACGTAGGGCCTGAGCACGAGGTCTTCGTCGGTATGCAGGCGCAGGATCACTCCGGGCTCGGCGGCCGCCCCATCGACGGCCGAGCCGTGCCGCGTGACCGCGAAGTTGTCGAAACTGTCGATGAGCCGCAGCGTGTTGACCGTCTGCGCGCTGTAGGGATCGCCCCGGTACGCGAGCGCGAGATGCCGCTGCGCTTCGGCGACGGTGGCCTCGGGGTCCTCGCAGTTGCCGCGCAGCAGGTTCACGCCGAGTTCGGCGTGTGCGGCCCACAGGTCAGGCTGGATGTCGACGGCGCGCCGGTAAAGCTCCGCGGCTTCGCGGTAGCGCCGGGTAATCACGTAGAAATGCGCGGGCGTCGCATGGATCTCGCCGTAGCCCGCGTTGTACGCGAGCGCGCGGTCCGTCCACGGGCTTTGATCGATGCCCCGGAGCAGGTCGACCGAGGCTTTCAGTGCATGGACTTCGAGCGGCGGCAGCCCGCGCTCCTCGACGATCTCCAGCGCGCGCTCAAGCTGTGCGTCGCCTTCGTCGACCTCCCCTTCCTCGAGGCTCATGCGGGCAAGCAGCAGGCGGGCGCCGACATTGTCCGGATCCAGATCGAGGATCTCGTCGATCCACTCGCGCGTCCTGTCCTCGAAGCGGCCCGCCGAGATCCTCGCGAGTCCCAGGATGGCCGGGACGTGATCCGGCGCGAGTTCGAGGCTTTCCTGGTACAGCCGTACGGCCTCGTTGTCCTGGTGCGTTTCGACGAAGAGGTCGCCCCACCGCGTACGGACCGCGGGATCGTCCGGCCAGGTCTCGATCGCCGTCTGGAAGAAACCGTTCGCCGCGCGCAGGTCGCCCAGCGAGCGGGCCGCCTCAGCCTTGATCCGAACGTCGTCATTGCTCGCGAGCAGTGCCCGGTAACAGCTCCTGGCCTCGGCGCGTTGGCCCGTATAGAGCGTCTGGTCGCAGGCAGCCAGTTCCGCCGGCCGGTCCGCGCCGTATTCGATCCGCAACGCATGCGAGGACGGCGCGGCGATCGCCAGCGCGAGCCACAGATGGCGTGCCCGAAGCCTCATCGGCCTATTGCGCTCCGGCCTCGTCGATCTGTTGCTGTACGAGGGCAAGCTCGACGAGCAGGCCCTGAAGCTGCGCCTGGTATTCCTCGACGGGGAACTCGTTGCGGCGCAGGCGCAGCGCAGCGACCTGTTCTTCGAGGCCATCGAGCCGTTCGATGAGCGCCTGCATCTGCGGGGTATCGGCAATTCGGGCGACCAGCCTTGCGACATCGAATCGCGTGGCCGTATCGCCGGCGATCTGCGGATGCTCGGTTGCGAGCGTGCCTTCGGACTCGTAGCTGTCAGCGACCCTGCGGGACGTGTAATCGAACGCCTCCTGGGCCGTAATCACGCCGTTCTTGTCGAGATCCGACTCGTCCGCCGACAGCGCCTCGGCCCAGTGCGCGGCGAAGCGCGTGGCATTGCGTTCGGCGCCGCTGCGCGTCGCCGTGATCACGGTCCGATTCTCCGCACTCCAGTCCTCGAGCACCGCACCGCTCGCGCTCGTCGCATTGACGATGAGCTGGGTTCGGGCCGGCACGGCCGCGAGCAGCGCGCCGAGTTCGGAGCCGTCGATGTCGGGGCCCGGAAGGTTGAACTTGTACTGGGTACCGTCGTAGCTGCCATGGCCGACGAGAAAAACCGCCAGGCTGTCCGCTTCGCCGGTTTGCTCGGCGAGAGCCACGAGGCTCGCACGAAGCGCATCGCGGCTCGCGTCGGCGCCGGCAAGTACGGCCACCTGCGACTCTTCGCCGACTGTCCGCAGCGCCGCCTCGGCGAGCGACTCCGTGTGGGCTGCGAAAGCGTCGTCGTAGGCCGCCTCCCCGCCGAGTCCTCCGACGATAAGGTAGTAGAGCTCGGCCTGGGCAACAGGCGCAGCGACGAGCAGCCCCGCGGCGATCGCGGCAAGCGCCTTCATAATCGGCCCCAGCGGAGCCGGATCAACCACTCGCCGGCCTTGAGCAGGAGCAGCAGCAGGAAATTCACGGGCATGTTCCACAGATCCAGTATCTGCCGTTCCACGATGCCGGCCTCGGAGAACTGGACGGCCTCGGGAATCGCGTCGGCATCGTCGAGCGCAAAGTACCGCCCGCCCGTGGCGCCCGCCAGGCGCTCGAGCAACGCGCGATCCTGCTGAATCCGGAAGTGCTCGGCCACCCCGTCCTGGCGCCTCACCGCGACGCGAGCGTCACCGAGCACTTCGCCGTCGAGTTCGGCGGTCGCCTCGAAGCGGTATATCCCGGGCTGTTCCGCCTCGTGACCGAGTTCATACACGCCTGGCTCGCCGGGCACGGGCGTCATCGCCGCCGTGACCGGCGGGTTGAATCCGTCGTCGATCGATACGGTGACAGCCGCGTTGGCCGCCGGTCGATAATCGCGATCCCTGACTTCCGCGCGCAGCATCACGGTGGTCTCGTCGGCGTAGAAGACCTGCTGCGTCGACAACATGACAGGCTCCGGCGCACTCGCCGCCAGCGCCTGCAGCAACTGGCGCCAGAAGGTCTCGTGGCGTTGATCCTCGTGTGGCAACTGCATCTGCCATCGCCACGTTCCGCCGCTGGCCAGGATGTAGGAGTTGCCGAGCCCGAAGCGCTGATGTATCAGCAGGGGCTCGCTGCTCCCCTGTATCTCGGCCTCAAGCAGCACCGCGGCGCCGGGCTTGAGACCGCTGACATACTGGAAGTCCGCAAGATCGGGCAGTTCTTCCCAGAGTCTGCGATTGACCGCGTCGTCGGCATCGAGCCGCGTCAGCAGCGAACGCTCGCCATCGGCGGTCAGCAGGGCCTTCGCGGGATAGCGGAGGAAACTCGGCGCTTCGATCTCCGGCAACCGGGCCGGGAGAACTTCGGCCACCGGCGTCAGGCCCCAGCCGCCGTCGGCGAGCCCGCGCCGGCCGCCGAGCATGAGCAGGCTCCCGCCGCGGCGGCTAACGAAGTCGCGAATCATCACCAGTTGCTCCGGAGTCAGCGCCGCTGCTTCGTAGCTGCCGATGATGATGGCGTCGTAAGCGAAGAGCGTGCGCTCATCGCCGGGCAGGCCGTCGGCGAGTTCCTCGGCCGAATCGACGCCCTGCCGGTAAAACTTGTTCGGCGTCGTGCGCAACAGGGTCGCAAGGCCGACGGGCGCCTCCTCATCGAGGGCCCGGCGGATGAACTTGTACTCCCAGCGCGGCTCGCCCTCGATGTAGAGGATGCGGCGCCTGCGCTCGGGAACCTCGAGCGGCCTGATCTGGGTGTTGTTGACCAGATTCTGCTCGCCGCCGAGCGCGTCGATCGCAAATCGCAGATCCCGGACCCCGGCGTCGCCGACATCGATGTCGATCAGGCGCGTCGTGACGCCTGACTGCGACGGCAGGTCGATCGGCTCCGATGCAATGATGCTGTCGCCGTCGTAGACCTTGAGCTGCGCCTGCGAGCTGCGTCCGTGCCGAACGCTGACCTGTGCCCCGACCGTGGACCCGGGAATGCCCTGGGCCGGCAGGATGACGTCCTCGAGCTCGAGGTCTTCGTCGAGATCTTCGCGGCCGACGCCGAGCGTATGTACGGGCACGCCGAAACCGGCGATCTCGGCAATCTGCGCCGCGTCCAACTCGTCGGAGTTGTCGGCGCCGTCGCTGATCAGCACGAGGGCGCCGAGGGCGCCGGCATTGGCGCCCCGGAGCACGGTCAGGATGGCATCGCCGATGCGCGTCCGGGGTCCCGGCGCCGGCAGCAGATCCAGCGACTCGACGGCAACCGCGCGGTCCGAGAAGGCAAAGGTCTCGATTTCGAAGTTGGCCCCGAGCTCGGGCAGCGCACTCTCGTTGAGCGCCGCTACGGCCTGTTGCAGGCGCGACTGCGCGCCCGTGCCGTAGCTCATGCTCGCCGACGTGTCGAGCAATACGGCCACGGCGTTTTCCTGCGGGCGCAACGTCTGGCTCAGCAGTGCCGGCCTCCAGAGCAATGTCAGGGCGACGGCCAGGAGCAGCGTCTGCAGGACGCCAAGCGTCACCAGCTTGACGAGACCGAGATCCTGACGATTGCGATACAGCGCAAAGCCGATGACCGCGGCAGCGAACACCACCAGCAAAGCCAGCAGCCAGAGCGGCCAACCGCTCGCGAACAACAGCTCGCCCTGCTCAAACGTGCGGCGAGAATACTTGAAGAGGAATTCGAACAAGGGCTGCCCTTTTATCCGCCGGCGACCGCCGGGTTGCTTACGTTTAGATTAACTGTGACAAGCGCATTGCGAAAGAAGTGCCGTCGCCGGGGCATGATAGCATCGCGAACACGTGCGAAATCGGGCCTGAAACCGGTGCTCGCCATCGGCGCGAAAGTCCGTCGAGCGAACCCTGACGAAAGTGACCCTGGAGCAGAAGAAGGCCTGCATCGCGGCGTTTCTCGCCCGGTGCAACGACTACGCCGACGCGAAGCTCGCCGGCTACCGCGGCCGCATGGCCGAGGCTACCGGCTGGCAGGCGCTGGAGCTGCAGGACAAGATCGGTCACTGGACCGCTTACAGGGCGTTCAACGAGTACACGATCGAGGAACTCGCAAGCGGCGAGCTTGACGAATGGTTTGCGGAGCCGCCAGGTCGATGACGGCGCAACGGCGCCCTCTCACGGCGGCAGCCGAACCGGGGACCGCGCTGCGGGCCGATCCCGGCGGACTTGCGCGCAGGGCCGCCAATGCGGAACATGCTGCGGACGGAATGCGAAGCTGACACGACGACACGGACAGATGGCCATGACCAAAGCGCGCCTGATCAACGCCCTCGCTGCAGCGGCACTGATCGCATTCACGTTCGCGGCGCGCAGCGATGAGTACGGCCGCAACACGGACCTGCCGACGGCGGAGTTTCACTTCACGCGGCTGCTCTACTCCAGCGGCGGAGGCGGCGGTTTCGGCTACCGGAGCAGTTGGGACGTCGACTGGCCCGAAGCCGAGACGCACTTTCTCCAGGGCATTTCGCGCCTGACCCGCGTGGAAACGAGCCCCCGGAACGAGAGCCGCATCATCGGTCTTGCCGATGACGCCATTTTCGACTACCCGTGGCTTTATGCCGTCGAGGTCGGCCGCTGGTACCTCAACGAGCTCGAAGCCGCGCGTCTCAGGGAATATCTCCTGCGCGGCGGCTTCCTCATGGTCGACGACTTCCACGGCAGTTACGAATGGGCGGGCTTCATGGATTCGATGACCCGCGTGTTTCCCGACCGGCCGATCGTCGACATCCCCGACAACGATGAAGTGCTGCACGTGCTCTACGATCTCGACCAGCGCATCCAGATTCCCGGCATCGCGGCGCTCTCGTACGGCGTGACCTACGAGCGCGACGGCGTCGATCCCCACTGGCGCGGGGTCTACGACGACAGCGGCCGGCTCATGGTGGCCATCAACCACAACATGGATCTCGGCGATGCCTGGGAGCACGCCGACGACCCGTTCTACCCCGAGCCCATGACGGCGCTCGCCTACCGCTTTGCCGTCAACTACCTGATCTATGCGATGACGCACTAGCCCGCGCGAGCGTTACGCCCGGGCGAGGCGCTGCATGGCGCGCAGGCGTTGCGGCGTGCCGACATCGTTCCACAGTCCGCCGTAACTCTCCCCGCGCAGCGAACGCCGCTCGATCGCCGCTTCGAGTATGGGCTTGAGCGGCTGGCGCCCGGGACGGTATCGCTCGAACAGTGCCGGGTGCAGCATCGAGATACCTGCAAACACGTAGCTCGGCGGGGCAAGTGTCACCATCGATCGCGCGTCCAGACCGAAGTCGCCTTGCGAGCGCCAGTCCGGCCTCGGTACGAGCACGAGTACGCCGCGCGCGTCACCGAGCGCAAGGCCAGCGAAGTCGAAATCGGTGAGCACGTCGGCATTGATCAGCAGGAAGGGCTGGCTGCCGAGCATCGGCAACGCCCGGATGACCCCGCCGCCGGTCTCGAGCGGCGGCTCCCCCTCCTCGCTGTACTCGATGCTCAGGTTCCAGCGCGATCCGTCGCCGAGCCGCCTGCGAATCAGTTCGCCCCGGTACGACAGGTTGATCACGACCTCCGTCGTCCCGGACTCGGCAAGCCGCCGCAGGTGCCGTTCGATCAGCGCCTCCCCGCCGACTTCAAGCAACGGCTTGGGACAATCTCTCGTCAGCGCACCCATTCGCTCGCCCCTTCCGGCCGCCAGAATCATGGCTTTGCATGGTCGCGAAGGCATCGGAGCGTGGCTGCGGCAGGTCGGAAATTGATTGAACGCCTGGTGCGATCTATGCCATTGTAACTTCCTTTGGGCGGCGCCAATCCTTGGTCCCGAGCACTCGATCACGATTTTCGATCCCGACCGTGTCCGCGATCCGCCGCTTGATCGCGCCGCGAGAAGCCATCACGGCGCGGCTGGACCGTCTGCTTGTCGTTTTCCTTGTATCCCTGTGCGCCGCGCGACCGGGCGCCGCTCAGGACCTGTGTCTGACTCCGCTTGCCGAACCGCCGGCAAGTCCACTGCCGCCGGCGCCGAACTCCAACGGCCGGGCGCCCCTCGTCATCACCGCCGGGCGCATCGACAACGCCGGCGGCGACACCGCCGACTTTTCCGAACAGGTGGAGATCCGTTACCGGGACGGCAGCCTGGCGGCGGAACGGGCACGTTACGACCGAGGCAGCGAAACGGTGCAGGTGGTCGGCCGGACGACGTACCGCGATTCCGACGTCAGCGTGTTCGCCGAAGGCGCGGAGCTGCGCGCGGACGCCGAGCAGATTTTCTTTGACCGCGCAGGCTTCGAGCTGCTTGCGCGGCCGGCGCGCGGCTCCGCCGACGATCTGCTGCTCTCCGCCGACAACACGGTTGAACTTTCGGCCGTCATTTTCACGACCTGTCCGACCGACCAGGTCTCCTGGGAGTTGCTTGCCCGCGAGATCCTGCTCGACGTCGATCGGGGTTTCGGCACGGCGCGCGGCGTCAAGCTCGAGTTCAGGGGTGTGCCGATCCTCTACGCGCCGTATTTCACCTTTCCGATCGACGATCGCCGCAAGAGCGGCTTCCTGACGCCGCGTTTCGCCGAGCGCGACCGCACGGGGCTCGATATCGGCATGCCCTACTACCTCAATCTCGCTCCGAACTACGACCTGACGCTCGAACCGCGCTACATGAGCGAGCGCGGCTTGCAGTTGAACGGCGACCTTCGCTACCTCATGCCGCGCAGCGCCGGCCAACTGGGCTTCGAGTTCCTCCCGGACGACAGGCAGCACGAACGCGTGCGCCGCTACGTGAACCTCGAGCACGAGACGATCGTCGGCCGCAACTGGCAACTGCTCGCCGGCATAGCGGAAGTCTCCGACGACGGCTATTTCGAGGATCTCGGCGACAGTCTGAGCATCACGAGCCAGACCCATCTGAACCGCTACTTCGATCTGGGCTTTTACGCCGACAACTGGTCGTTGCGTTCACGATTCCAGAACTACCAGACCATCGATGCGCTGATCCAAGCTGCGGACCGGCCGTACGAACGCGTGCCCCAACTGGTCTTCGACGGCCGCTGGGCGGGACGGCTCGTCGGCTTCGAGTCGCTGACGGAACTCGTCAACTTCGACCGCGACATCGGCGCCACGGGATGGCGTCTGGACTCGACCCAGGAACTCAGCCTGCTCCTCGCGCGCGCAGGCATGTACCTGACTCCCGCAGTCGCTTTCCGGCAGACCAACTACTGGCTCGACAACCCGGCTCCGGGCCAGTCCGCGAACATGACTCGCGGCCTGCCGATCACGAGCATCGATTCCGGACTCAGCTTCGAGCGTCCGGCAGGGGAGGATGGACGCTGGATACAGACGCTCGAACCGCGCGCGCTCTACGTCCACGTGCCGTACGAGAATCAGGCGCAACTGCCGGTGTTCGACACGATCGTGCCCGACTTCAACCTCATTCAGCTTTTCAGGAAGTACCAGTTCACGGGACCCGATCGCATCACCAACACGGAGCAACTGAGCTTCGGCATCTCGACCCGGCTCATAGACGGGGCGACGGGCGAGGAACGGCTGCGCGCAACGCTCGGCCAGACCCGCTACCTCAAGGCGCAGAAGGTCACTCTGCCCCACGACCGGCCAAACGACGCGAACGCCTCCGATTACGTTGCGGAAATGGGGCTGCGCCTGAGCGACACGTGGAATCTCGATGTCGGCTATCAATGGAACAGCGAAACGAACGCCGCTGCCCGCGCCGAAACCCGGTTCGAATACCGGCCGCGCGAGGATCGGCTGTTCGGTTTCGGCTACCGTTACCGTCGCGGCCTGCTCGAGCAGGGCGACGTGTCCGCGGTCTGGCCCCTCGGCCAGCGCTGGAGGCTGATCGGCCACTACAGCTACTCCCTGCTCGACGAGGAACCGCTCGAGCAGTTTGTCGGCTGGGAGTACGAAGCGTGCTGCTGGCGGGTGCGCCTCGTCGGCCGCCGCTACCTGAGCACGCGCACCGGCGAAACCGACAGCGCAATCTCGATTCAGCTCGAACTGAAGGGCCTCTCGGAACGCGCGGGCGCCCCGGAGGACCTGCTCGACCGTGGTATTCTAGGCTACCGGAACATCGCAGGGTCGACATTTCAATGAAGCCCTTCATGCCAACGTTTGCGGCCGCGTTCCCAGTTGCAGCGGCCATCGCCTGTACGGGTCTGCACGCACAAACCAGGGAACTGGGCTCGAGCGGCATCCTGCTCGACGGCGTCGCGGCCCTCGTCGACGAGGGCGTCGTGCTCAAGAGCGAACTTGCCTCCCGCCTGGCGCTCGTCATCGACAACCTGAGACAGCAGCAGGAACAGCTCCCGCCTGAACAGCGCGCCGCGTTGCCGCCGCTTTCCGTGCTCGAGAGCCAGGTTCTCGAACAACTCATCCTCGAAGAAATCCAGTTGCAGCGGGCCGACCGACTCGGCATCCAGATCGGCGACGACATTCTGAACGAGGCGCTTTCCGCGGTCGCCGGCCAGCTCGGCCTGACGCTCGAGCAACTGCCCGCGGCGCTTGCCGAAGAGAACATCGATTACGCGATGTATCGCGAGGACAGCCGCCAGGACCTCATCATCCGCCAGCTCGAACAGCGCGACGTCCTCGCCCGCATTGCGATCACGCCGCGCGAACTCGACCAGTGTCTGCAACGCACGGACCGATCGCAGACGAGCGAGTTTCTCTACAACATTTCGCACATTCTGGTGGGCGTATCTTCAGCGGCAAGCAGCGAGGAGCTCGCCGCCGCGCAGCGGGAGGTCGATGAAATCAACGAGCGGCTTGCGGCAGGCGAGGATTTCGGACAACTTGCCGTGACCTTCTCCGACTCGCCGACGGCGCTTGAGGGCGGCGCGCTCGGCTGGCGCCGCGGCGCCGAACTGCCGACGCTCTTCGCCGCCTCCGTCACACGCATGGCGCCCGGAGACGTCTCCGAAGCCATCCAGAGCGGCAGCGGTTTCAATCTGGTGCGCCTCAACGACATGCGCGGCGACCAGCGGGTCATGGTCGACCAGGTTCGCGCCCGCCACATTCTGATCACGACGAACGAAATCCTTGATGACGCCGCGGCGATGCAGCGCCTGAGCGGCATACGCGACCAGATCCTCGAGGGCGACGATTTCTCGACGATCGCCCAGGCCGTATCCGAAGATGCCGTCTCCGCCGCAGATGGCGGAGACCTGGGCTGGTCGGAGCCCGACGCCTATGTCCCGGAGTTCACCGAAATGCTGACCACGCTGCCGATCGGCGAGCTCAGCGAACCCTTCCAGACCCGCTTCGGCTGGCACATCCTCGAGGTGCTCGAGCACCGCTCCTACGACCAGACCAACGACGTCAAGGAGCAGCAGTGCGCCGGGGAGATTCGCGCGGCGAAGGCCGAGGAAGAAAAGGCGATGTGGCTCAGGCGCTTGCGGGACCAGGCGTTCATCGACACGCGTCTGTAGCCGCATATCCCGCCGAAAGCCGGGATGCTGGCGCGGAGAGTGCGGGGAATCGCACTACCAGTTGCTTGAGACACGCGGTAAATACATCCATGTACGCTCCGCGCGCGCATCCCTGCGCGCGAGGGTCTCAAGCAACTGGTAGTGCGATTCCCCTTGCGTTTGCGGCAGATCGGGGGCGCGTGTGGCACGCGACCGCACAACAATCTGCGCCCGTCAACCAGGCGCCGTGAGCCGGAAACCGCCAGCGACCCTTCCGGCGATTGCCGTGAGTTCCGGCGAACCGGCCGGTATCGGCCCTGACATCTGCTGCGCGCTTTGCGACGAGGAATTGCCGGCGCGCCTTGCCGTGCTGGGCGATCCCGAGATTCTCGCTTCGCGGACACGCCAGCTCGGTTTGGAGCTTCAAATCGAAATCCTGGACAGCGCGACGGACATCGGGCCGCATCGCCGCGGGACGATGCAGCTGTTCGAGGTGCCTGCAATGTGCTCCGCGGTTCCAGGCCGACTCGACTCCCGGAACGCGCGCTACGTGCTCGACGTGCTCAAGGTCGGCGCAGGACTATGCATGCAGGGCGAGTGCGACGCACTGGTGACCGCGCCCGTCCAGAAAAGCGTGATAAGCCGGAGCGGCGTCTCGTTCACGGGTCATACGGAGTTCCTTGCCGAGCTGACCGGCAGCGGACAGGCCGTCATGATGCTCTGCAGCGGATCCCTGCGCGTCGCGCTCCTTACGACCCATCTGCCGCTGCGCGCCGTGGCCGGCGCACTCGACCGCGCGCGGATCGAGCGAATCGCCACGGTCGTGAGCACGGAACTGACCGCGCGCTTCGGCATCGCAAGGCCCCGTATTCTCGTGCTCGGACTGAACCCTCACGCGGGCGAAGGCGGCACCCTCGGCGACGAGGAACTGACCGTAATCGAACCTGCCCTGGCCGCGCTTCGAGCCCGCGGCATCGACGCGATCGGGCCGGTATCCGCGGACACCGCGTTCACGCCCGAGTCCCTGAGCCGCTGCGATGTCGTCCTCGCCATGTACCACGACCAGGGATTGCCGGCGCTCAAGGCATCCGGTTTCGGCGCGATCGTCAACGTCACGCTCGGCCTGCCGATCATCCGTACCTCGGTCGATCACGGCACCGCGCTCCCGCTTGCCGGCAGCGGACGCGCCCGGCACGACAGCCTGCGCGAAGCCGTGCTCATGGCTGGACGGCTTGCGCGAACGGCCGGTGCCCGTTGATGCGGCGCGCGCGCAAACGTCTCGGCCAGCACTTCCTGCACGATCCGATCGTCGTCGGGAAGATTGTCGCCGCGATCAATCCGCGGCACGGGGACAGGCTGGTCGAGATCGGCGGCGGTCGCGGCGCGCTGACCGCACCGCTGCTCGAGCGATCCGATGAGCTGCACGTGATCGAACTCGACAACGATCTGGCCGGCCTGCTCGAGGAACGCTTCGGCGAGTCGGCGGCGCTGACCGTGCACCGGGGAGACGCGCTCAAGTTCGATTACTCGCGCTTCGCCGCCGACGGCGCCGCGCTGCGCGTGGTCGGCAACCTGCCGTACAACGTGTCCACACCGCTGCTGTTTCGCCTGCTTGACTTCAGGTCGAACATTCTCGACATGCACCTCATGCTGCAGAAGGAAGTCGTCGACCGCATGACGGCGCAACCGGGAGGCAAGGACTACGGGCGACTGACAGTGATGCTTGCGGCCTGGACCGACATCGAGGCGTGTTTCGACATCGGTCCGGGCGCGTTCACGCCGCCGCCGAAGGTCCGCTCGACATTTGTGCGCATCAGACCGCTGCGGACACCGAGTTTCACCGTCCGCGACGAAACGGCCTTCGCCGGACTCGTCATGCGCCTCTTTTCCATGCGCCGCAAGACGCTTGCGAGGGCTCTGAAAGGCCGACTCACCGCCGGCCAGATCGAAGCCGCGGGCATCGAGCCCGGCGCCCGCCCCGAGACGCTGCGGCCCGCAGACTTCGCCCGGCTCGCGGAACTCGAGACCGCGCCGTGACGCACCGTGCAATCGGGTACAGGAAGCCGAACGGCCGGTCCGCGGTCGTTACGGTCCAGGGCCTCAAACCGTGACGCTCTATGCGGTCGGCGACATCCAGGGCTGCGCGGCCGAGTTCGAAGCGTTGCTCGAGGCCGTCGCGTTCCAGCCGGAGCACGACCATCTATGGCTTGTCGGCGACATCGTCAACCGCGGTCCGGATTCCGCCGGCGTCTTGCGGCGAGTCATCGCGCTCGGCGACAGCGCCAGCTGCGTGCTTGGCAATCACGACCTGCACCTGCTTGCGACCGCTGCCGACGTACGCCCGCCAGGGCTGAGCGATTCCTTCGACGATGTGCTGACGGCGCCCGATGCGCCCGAACTCGTCGACTGGCTGCGCCGGCGCCCGATGCTGCATCACGACGTGGAACACGGGACCGTACTGGTGCATGCCGGAATTCCGCCGGTCTGGACCCTGGAACAGGCGCTTCATTACGGCGGCGAAGTCGCAACGCTGCTTTCGGGACGCAACTGGCGCGCTGCGCTCGGAAGCATGTACGGCAACGAACCGAATGCCTGGTCCGAAGACCTGCCGCCGCAGCAAAGAATCCGATACACGATCAACGCACTCACGCGCATGCGTTTCTGCGATCGCAGGGGGACACTCGATCTTGAGCACAACGGACCGCCGGGCAGCCAGCCGGCCGGACTCATCCCCTGGTTCGATGCCCCCCGCCGAGCGCGCGACGTCCACATCGTCTTCGGCCACTGGTCGGCGCTCGGCCTCAAGCGCCGCGCCGACATCACGGCACTCGACACCGGTTGCGTATGGGGCGGCACGCTCACGGCCGTCCCGATCGCTCCGGCCGGAGCGCCGATCGCCGTTCCGGGCCCGGCACGGATCTGACCGTGCGAGCCGCAGATTGGGCATAATGGCGACGGCGTCCGACACAGGGCCAGGAGCCCGATCATGAGCCTGACGATGCCGTTCAACCTGATGGGCTGGATCGAGGACAACCGCGAACTGCTGAAACCGCCCGTCTGCAACCGCGAAATGTTCGCGGGATCGGAGTTCATCGTGCAGGTGGTCGGCGGCCCGAACTCGCGCACGGACTATCACTACGACGTCGGACCGGAACTGTTCTACCAGGTCGAAGGCGACATGCTGCTCAAGACCGTGCAGGACGGCAGGCTCGTCGACATCCCGATCCGCCAGGGTGAGATCTTCCTTCTGCCGCCGTGCGTGCCGCATTCGCCGCGACGCTTCGAGAACACGGTCGGGGTCGTCGTCGAGCGGCAGCGCAAACCCGACGAGGAGGACGGCTTCATGTGGTTCTGCGCGAACTGCAACCACAAGCTCCACGAGGAGTTTCTGCACGTCGCGGACATCGTCCGGGACCTGCCGCCCGTGTTCGAGCGCTTCTACGGAAACGAGGATGCGCGTACATGCGAGCAGTGCGGCACCGTAATGCAGGCATAAGGCCACCAGGAAACCTCTCAACTGCCATGCTTCCCGCGAGTCAGGCGCGTTATTGGACAGATGCTTGCGACGTGAACGACGACAGCGGTCCGGATCGTTCCAGGTGCCGCTAACCCATCGCGATGCGTGTCCGGCGCCGCGCACATAGCCCTGAAACCATGGTCTCGACCAGATTCAGCCCAGGCCTGCCCGGCGCGAAGAATCTTGACGCCGACGACGATCTCGCGGGCTTCCGGCGGCGCTTTCACATGCCGCGAATCGGCAAACGGCCGGCAGTCTACCTGTGCGGGCATTCGCTCGGACTGATGCCGCGGCGCGCCCGAAAGGCCCTCGACACGGAACTTGACCGCTGGGCCGAGCGCGGCGTCGAAGGGCACTTCGGCGCGGCCGGCTGGCTCGACTATCACGAACGGTTCAGCACGCCGCTGGCGGCGCTGCTCGGCGCGCATCCGGACGAAGTCGTGGCGATGAATACGCTCACGACGAATCTTCACCTCATGCTCGTGAGCTTCTTCGAGCCGGACCGGGAACGCTGCAAGATCGTGATCGAACGCGCCGCGTTTCCTTCCGATCGCTACGCCGTGCAATCGCAACTCACGTTTCACGGTCTCGATCCCGAAAGCGCCCTGCTCGAACTCGACCCCGACCCGGACACCGGGCTGCTCGACCCGGCCGGACTCGAACGTCTGCTCGCTTCCGAAGGCGAGCGCGTCGCGCTCGTGCTGCTGCCCGGCGTTCAGTTCCTGACCGGACAGGCGCTTGATCTCAAGGCGTTTGCGGATGTCGGCCGGCGTTTTGGTTGCCGAATCGGTTTCGATCTCGCCCACGCCGTCGGCAACCTGCCGCTGGCCATGCATGACTCGGGTGCCGACTTCGCCATCTGGTGCAGCTACAAGTACCTGAACGGCGGCCCCGGCGCAGTGGCCGGTTGCTTCGTCCACGAACGCTGGGCGACCGACGCCGATCGGCCGCGTTTCGCCGGCTGGTGGGGACACGACAAGCACAGCCGCTTCCGGATGCCGGCCCGGTTTTCCGCGATACCCGGCGCCGAAGGCTGGCAGCTCAGCAACCCATCCGTGCTGTCGCTCGCGCCGCTTGCCGCTTCGCTTGAGGTCTTTGCGGCCGCGGGCATCGACCGCCTGCGCCGAAAATCCGAACGCCTGACGGCCTATCTGGAACACCTGCTCGACACCCGGCTCGAAGAACGGGTCGAGGTCCTCACGCCACGCCGCGCCGCCGACCGCGGCTGCCAACTCTCTCTCAAGCTTCGCGGCTCCGCTGCTGCAACAGCTCCGGTCCCGAGTCGCCTGCGCAGTGCCGGCGTGATCGCCGATTGGCGCCCGCCGAGTATTCTCAGGCTCTCGCCCGTACCTCTCTACAACAGCTATCGGGACGTCTACGAAGCCGTTCGAGCGCTCGAACGCGCACTGGGCTGATGGTGCCCCTCCGTCAGGCCGGCGATTCGCGGCAGCTTGCGCGTGT
The DNA here is from genome assembly GCA_022819855.1 of Gammaproteobacteria bacterium. Taxonomy (GTDB): domain Bacteria; phylum Pseudomonadota; class Gammaproteobacteria; order Steroidobacterales; family Rariloculaceae; genus Rariloculus. The sequence continues at coordinate 130,369 of JAJEGN010000021.1, forward strand.
CGGAGCGCTCGCACGCGAGGCAGTCTGATGTCCGCAGCGTCCGACAGGGTCGCGATCATCGGCGGCGGCCTCGCCGGCAGCGTGCTGGCGATACTGCTGGCACGGCGCGGCATGACGCCGGTCGTCGTCGAGCGCAGCGCAGCGTACTCGAGCAGTGCGCCGCCGCGGGGCCGGTCGATCAATCTTGCGCTCGCCGCCCGCGGCATCTCCGCATTGCAACGAGCCGAACTCCTTGACGACATCGAAAACCTGCTCATCCCGATGCGCGGCCGGATGCTGCACGAAACGGAAGGCGAGCTGCGATTCGTGCCCTACGGGCAGCGGCGCGACGAGGAGATTCACTCCGTGTCGCGAGCGGAACTCAACGTCACCCTGCATGCAATCGCGAGCGGACGCTACGGCGTCGAGTACCGGTTCGATCACGAGTGTGTCGACGTCGACACGGTGTCCGGCAATGCGGTCATCGCCTCGGCACGCGGACGCGAAGAGCTGGCCGCGGGCGTCACGATCGCAGCCGACGGCGCCGGATCGATCGTCCGCCGCACGCTATGCGAGGCCGGCGTGCTGAACGCATCCGAGGCGCCGCTGGACCACGGGTACAAGGAGTTCACCCTGCCGGCCACCCGCGACGGGGACTTTGCGCTCGACCCGAACGCCCTGCACATCTGGCCGCGCGGCGACTTCATGCTGATCGCGCTGCCGAACCGCGACCGAAGTTTCACGGCGACGCTCTTCCTGCCGCTCGAAGGCGCGGTGAGCTTCGCGAATGTCGGAGCAAGTGCGGCTGCGGATTTCTTCGCCGCAAACTTTCCGGATACGGTCCCGCTCATGGAAGATGTCGAAGCTGACTGGCTGCTGCATCCGACCGGGCAACTCGGCACGGTCCACTGCAAGCCCTGGCGCTTCAGGGACCGAATCGTGCTGCTCGGCGACGCGGCCCACGCCATCGTCCCCTTTCACGGCCAGGGGATGAACGCGGCGTTCGAGGACTGTATCGAGTTTGACAACCTTGTCGCCGCGCACGGCGCCGACTGGAACCGCGTTCTCCGCGATTTCGAGGCGCGCCGCAGCGACAACGCCCGCGCGATCGCCGAGATGGCGCTCGAGAACTACCGCGAAATGCGCGACCGGGTCCGCGACGACGACTTCAGGCTGCGCACCGAAGTCGCCTTCGAGCTCGAGCGCCGCTTTCCGGAGCGGTTCGTCCCACGCTATTCAATGGTCATGTTCCATCCGGAAATCAGCTATTCGGAGGCGCAGCAACGTGGCGCCGCGCAGGCTGGTTTGCTCGGTGAGTTGATCGGCGACGCTCGCAGGCTCGAGGACATCGACTTCGACCGCGCACCGGAAATGCTGGACCGCGTGGCGAGATCAAGCACCGACGGGTAGTACGCGAGCGCACCGTTGCGAGCGCAAGCGATCGCCTTGCTGCCCGAGCTACACCGAGATCGGCGCCCTGATCCCCGGGTGCGCTTCGTAACCGACCAGTTCGAAATCCTCGTAGCGGTAGTCGAAGATGCTGTCCGGGCGCCGCTTGATGTGCATGCTCGGCAGCGCCAGCGGCTCGCGCTGCAACTGCTGCTCCGTTTGCTCCAGGTGATTGAGATACAGGTGGCAGTCGCCGCCCGTCCAGACGAAATCCCCCGGTTCGAATCCCGTCTGCTGGGCCATCATGAGCGTGAGCAGCGAGTACGAGGCGATGTTGAACGGGACGCCGAGGAAGACGTCGGCACTGCGCTGATAGAGCTGGCAGGACAGCCTGCCCTGCGCGACCTGGAACTGGAAAAGCGCATGACAGGGAAAAAGCGCCATCTCGTCGAGTTCGCCGACGTTCCAGGCGCTCACGACGATGCGGCGCGAATCCGGGTCGCTGCGCAGCAACTCGACGGTCTGCTCGATCTGATCGATCCTGCGGCCATCGCCTGTCGGCCAGCTCCGCCACTGGTATCCGTATACGGGGCCGAGCTCGCCGTCGGCATCGGCCCATTCATCCCAGATCGAGACGCCGTGCTCGTGCAGGTATTCGATGTTCGTCTCGCCGCGCAGGAACCACAGGAGTTCATGAATAATCGACCTGAGATGCAGCTTCTTCGTCGTCAGAAGCGGGAAACCCGCACCGAGGTCGAACCGCATCTGGTGGCCGAAGATGCTGAGCGTGCCGGTCCCCGTGCGGTCGTCCTTCGGAACTCCGCTGTCCCTGATCGTGCGGAGCAAGTCGAGATACTGTTTCATACGGGCGTGGACCTCACCGGCCGCCTTGGGCCAACGTGTCCGATCGTGCCTAACCCACCCTGGTAGTGTTTCATGCGGTCGCCGGCTCAGCGGGTCTGCGTCGGTAGGCCAGGTACAGCAGCGCAACGCCCGCGATCACCATCGGCGCCGACAGCGCCTGGCCCAGCGTAAGCCACCCGAGCGCCAGGTAACCGATATGGTCGTCCGGCAGGCGAACGAACTCGACGGCGATGCGAAACACGCCGTAGAGCGTCAGAAAGACGCCCGAGACGGCCATCGTCGGTCGCGGTTTCGCCGAGAAGAGGAACAGCGCGACGAAGAGCACCACGCCCTCAAGGAACGCTTCGTAGAGCTGGCTCGGATGGCGCGGAATGCCCTCGACCATGACCGCCCACGGCGCATCGGGGCTTGTTGCCTTCCCCCAGAGCTCACCGTTGATGAAGTTGCCGATGCGTCCGAGCCCGAGGCCGACCGGCACCCAGGGCGCGACGAAGTCGGCGACGGCGAAGAACGGCTGATCGATGCGCCTGGCGAACAACAGCATCGCGACCAGCACGCCGATCAGACCGCCATGGAAGGACATCCCGCCTTCCCAGACCCGGAACAGGCTCGCAGGCTCCGCGATCAGCCTCGACAGGTCGTAGAACAGCATCGAGCCGAGCCGGCCGCCCACGATTACCCCGAGCGCCACATAGAAGACCAGATCCTCGGCGCGCGCGAGCGCCACGGGGCTACCGGGGAGCTTCGCCCGATAGCGCACGCCAAGCCAGCCGAGCACGAAGCCCGCCAGATACATGAGCCCATACCAGCGTACGCTGAGCGTGAACGCGATGGGATCTATGTCCGGATAGGTAAACAGCGCGGGGTACCGGTTGGCCTGCCCGAAATTCTAAACGCCGCGCCATACCGCTGCCAGCGCGGACCGCAGGAATTGGTATAGTGCGGCAGCCCGTGGCGAAACCGCCCGGCGCAGCTTGATGCAGCGAGGCTATCGAACGGCGCGTTGCAAGGCTCACCGGGCCAGCCACCCGCCACGCACACTCCCGAACACAGCGAGACATTCACGGGCGCCCTACTCCATGAACCGACTCGGCACAGAAACCAGTCCCTACCTGCTGCAGCACGCGGACAATCCCGTGCACTGGCATCCCTGGGATCGCGTCGCGCTCGAACTCGCTCGCGAGGCCGACAAGCCCATCCTGCTGTCGATCGGCTACTCGGCCTGCCACTGGTGCCACGTCATGGCGCACGAATCGTTCGAGGATGCGGATACGGCCGCCGTCATGAATCGCCTCTACGTCAACATCAAGGTGGACCGCGAAGAACGTCCCGACATCGACCGCATCTACCAGACGGCCCAGCAGATCTTTTCCGGCCGCGCCGGGGGATGGCCCCTGACGATGTTCCTGACCCCCGACAACCACCTGCCCATCTTCGCCGGCACCTACTTTCCGAAGACCGCCAACTACGGCATGCCGTCGTTTCGCGATGTCCTGGAGCGGGTCGAGACGTATTTCCGCGAGAACCGCGACGATGTCCACGCCGCCGGACAGCGGATCGTCGCAGCGCTCGACAACATGACAGCCGTCGAATCCGGCACGTCGACCGCGCAGTTCACGCGCCGTCCCGTCGATTCCGCCCGCCGCCAGTTCGGCGAGACCTTCGACAACGAATACGGCGGCTTCGGCGGCGCACCGAAGTTTCCGCACGCGACGAATCTCGATCTGCTGCTTGAACTGTGGAGCCGCAGCATGGCCGCGGATGCGGTCGACGACGGCGCGAAGAGCATGTGCCTGCAGACTCTCCAACGTATGGCGCTCGGCGGCCTCTACGACCATCTGGGCGGCGGCTTTTTCCGCTACAGCGTCGATCAGCGCTGGGAGATTCCGCACTTCGAGAAGATGCTCTACGACAATGCGGCCCTGCTCGCGACCTACGCCGACGCCCACGCGGCCACGGGCGACCCCTTCCATGCACGCATCGCGGCGGATACGGCCGACTGGATCATGCGCGACATGCAAGGCGAGAACGGCGAGTACTTCGCGACGCTCGATGCGGATTCGGAGGGTCACGAGGGCAAGTTTTACGTCTGGACGCCGGCCGAGTTCGATGCGCTGCTTTCGCCCGACGAAGCCGCCGCCGCAAAGCGGACCTACGGTCTCGAGGGTCCCGCGAATTTCGAAGGACGTGACTGGCACCTGCGGTTCGCTGCCTCCGATGCCAGTCTCACGGGAGTTTCCGAAGCCAACGATGCACATTCGGCGTTCCCGGATTCCGACAACTCGGGACTCGTGGCGCTCCCGAACGTCGACGATGCGCAAGCGGCACTGCTAGCGAGTGCGAGGGAGAAGCTTCTGGGCGCCCGAAACGCCCGAGTCTGGCCCGGGCGTGACGAGAAGGCGATCGTGGCATGGAACGGTCTCGCGATTGCAGCGATGGCGCAGGCGTCCAGGCAACTCGACCGCCCGGAGCTCGCGGAATCGGCGGCGCGGGCGGCCGATTTCATCCGGGATCGCCTGTGGATCGACGGGCGTCTCAAATCGGTCTACAAGGATGGCCGCGCCCGGTTCGCCGCCTACCTCGACGACTACGTCTTCCTTGCTGCGGGTCTGGTTGAACTACTGCAGTGCCGCTGGCGCACGGCCGACCTCGAGTTCGCGCTGGAGCTCATCGAAGTCGTCCTCACACGCTTCAGCGATCCGTCCGGCGGCTTCTTCTTCGTCGCGGATGACCATGAGCAGCTCATCCACAAGCCCAAGCCGCTCGCCGACGAAGCGCTTCCCTCGGGCAACGCCGTCGCCGCGCTCACGCTGATCCACCTCGGTCATCTGCTCGGTGAAATGCGGTATATCGAGGCAGCCGAAGGCACCTTGCGCGCCGCCTTGCCCGTGGTCGAACGCTACCCGCAGGCACACGCGACCCTGCTGCGCGGCATCCTCCAACTGCTCGAGCCACCGGAACTGCTCATCGTGCGCGGCGAGCCGCAGGAACTCGGGCCATGGCGCGATGCGGCCAGGGAGTTCAGACCCGACCGGCTCTGCTTCTTCATACCCGCGGCCGCTTCGGGCCTGCCGGGCCTGCTCGCCGAGCGCCGCGCCGGTCCGCGGCCCGTCGCCTGGCTCTGCCGCGGCACGCATTGCCTCGCCCCGATCGAGGATCCCGAGGAACTCCAGCAAGCGCTTTCCAGGCGCCCGGAGCCTGCGCCGTAGAAATCGGTCGAAACGGCAATTCGATATCGCGGTCCTTTCTGCACAGGCTCCCGGATCAGGGTGGGCCGGCAACCGCGTCGAGCGCCGCCGCGACCACCTGACGGGCCTGCTCCTGTCCCAGCGGCCACTTGCTCGCTCTCGGGCCGGCGACATTCAGAACTGCGATGCCGTGGTCTCCAATGAATTCCACAACCCGCCGACCGGCTTCGACAGGCGTTATCAGCGCAAGGTCGAGGCAAAGCAGCGGTCGCTCATGTTCGGCGCAGAACTCGGCTGTCAGTTCGGTGCCGCCGTCGTATCGCTTCTCGTAAATAATCAGGGTGCCGTCCGAATCAACGACGTTTTCAAGCGTGCGTTCGATGTAGCCTGCATCCGGCAACTCGCGCACCGGGTATCGGTCCGGTACGACCCCGTCCTCCGCCAGCCTCCCTTCCGGACACCAGCCTCCGCAATCGGCTCCGCGCTCGAGGGCCGCATCGAGCGCGCCGCGATCCACCCCCGTCTGAGCACCCGAGACAATTTTGAGCATGAAAACAGCACCGTCGTGTCCAGCCACTCGAGTCAAAGGTAACTACCCTCCAATCCGCGACGAGCCAAGGGGAGGTGCACTACGGGCCAATTGAAACCCTCGCGCGCATGGACGCGCGCGCGGAGCCTGCATGGATGTATTCACGGCGTGTTTCAATTGGCCCGTAGTGCACCTCCCCGCAACACCGAGAGGCGCGCCTGCGGAGAGTACAAGGATGTACCCACCGCGTGTCTCAAGGCGCCTGGTAGCGCCTCCCCGCCAATCGCGCAGCGCTCCGATGTCTAGTTGAGCGCGAAGCGACGCCAGTCGTAGCCCTGCCGCCGCAGCTCGTGCGTCGGCCAGTATTGAGGGTCGAGTTCGAGCGTGACGACTTCCGGCACTTCGTTGAGACTCACGGTGTCCAGGCGCACCGACTCGCGGTCGCCCAGCGACGTGACCACGGCGGCGAACCGGTCGAGATCCGGTGTCGGCTGACCGTCGACCGCCACGATGCGGCGCCCCGCAAACAGCCGCGAGCGGCTCGCCGGCGAGCCGAAATTGAAGTTCGAGACGTATACGCCGCCGCGTTCGATACCGCGTTGTGCGGCAAGCTCGCGATGCGGTTCCTGCACGAGCGCGCCGGCCCACAGGATCGCCCGGTCGATACCGATGCCGTCGAGTGCGACCGTCTCGATGGCTGCCCTGACTTCCTCGCCGTCCCGGAAAATGACGACCTCGACCTCGGGAACCTGGGTCTCCCGCTCGAGTTCCCTGAAGGTATTCACCGTCTTGCCGTCTATGCTGAGCAGGATGTCGCCGGCGCGGAAAAATGAATCCGCCGGCGATCCGGCGACGGTGTTCGAGACGGCGAGCAATTGCCGCCGCAGGGGATCGTGCCGCTCGTAGCGGCTCGCCCAGCTCTCGGGCAGGTCGAGCTTGCGCGCGGTTGCCAGTGGCATGAGGAGCCACTCGACCTCGATCGAGCGCAGCGGCTCGTCGCTGCGCAAGCGCTCGATCATGTCGACGACGAGATCGGACGGTATGCCCATGTTGACCTGCGTGAGATCGCGACCGGTCTGATAGGCGAAACTGGCCCAGTGCGCCAGCACCCTGCCCCGGCTGTCGACAATGACGCCGTCGAAGTCGCCGGGACCGTTGACGAGGGTCACCGCGTCGAGGTTCGTGTCGCGGAAGCGGATCGTTCGCGACAACGGGAAATTGACCGGCGACACAGTCGCGATCTGGCTCGCCTGCGACATGACCTTGTGATCCGGCGCGAGACCGACGACGGCGACGCCGCGGCCTGCGGCCAGGTCGTCGTCGACGAACTCCGCCGAACGCACGGGCGTGCTGCCGATCAGCGCCGGGTCGTACGACACGACCGCGAGATTGTGCAGCGGGTGGATGAATTCGACGCGTCCCGGAATCTCGAGCGACCCGGCGAACGTGATGCGCACGTCGCCCATCGCGACGGGCACGGTGTTGCGGTCGACAACGACCCAGCCCCTGTCGGCATCCGCAACAACGCCCGTCCCGTAGTAGTACCGGTCGGACACGCCCGAAACCGTGTACGGCATGCTGTAGTTGACCAGTACGAGCGACTGGGCAATATGCCTGACGTACTCCTCGCCCTCAAGCGGAAACGTGGTTTCCTGCGTTGACGGCGGCTCGACGGCCGCGTTGAGCTTGAGTTCCTCGCAGGGCCAGATGCCCGCGAAATCGTCGCGGCTGCAGCGCAGCGCCGGGAACCAGTCGCGATCGTTCGTGATGATGCGCTGCTTCTCGCTGCGCGGATCGTCGAAAGTCACGAAGCGAATTCTGACCTGGCCGCCGCCTGGCAGCTCCTCGAGTTTGCCCTGGAAGTCGTCGAGATCCCGGACGGCCTCGCCGTTGACTTCGGTGATCAGGCTCGCACGCGGGATCGCGGCAGTGCCGAACACGTAGCCCGGATTCGCCACGTAGACGCCGGAGGGCGGCCGATAGAAGTGCCGCGCCTGCTGGTACGAAAGGTCGTGAAAGATCCCGTCGCCATACTCGATGTACTGGTTCGGCGTGAGGTTGTGCAGATCTTCGACGAATACCGGGAACTCGAAGCGTTCCCCGCCGCGCTCGATCGCAATCGCAACTTCGGCTTCCACGTTGGCGTCGAGCAGAGCCGCAAGCGGTACGAATTCGGTGATGAGCTTGCCTTCGACGCTGACGAGGATGTCGCCGGACTGCAGTGACAGCGACGCCGGCGCGCCCGGCAGGACCTGCGCCACGACGAGCACGCCCGTCTGGTCCGGAAAGTCCTCGCGTAGCTGGGCTTCGGTTTCGCGGGTCAGGCCGAGCCTGCGTGCTTCGGCAAAGGGTTCGTGCACGAACTCCGTTTGCAGTGTGCCGCGCGGCACATCGCGGCCTGCCTGCATTTCCGTGAGCGCATAGCGGACCCGGTCAAGCGGCAGGAAGAAACTCGATGCCGCCTGGTTGTTGCCGCCGGCATTCAGTGCCAGGACCCGGCCCTCGATATCGATGACCGGCGATCCGGACGAACCGCCCGAGGTCCCCGAAGCGGCCTGCATGTAGAAGGTGTTGAAGTCGTTGTACCTGCCGCGCCCGTAGTTGGGCGCCTGCCGGTCGAGACGTGCGATCGTACCGGCCAGGATGGAAAGCTGTTCGCCGGCATCGTTGCCGACCACGCGGATTTCGCGGCCGATTTCGGCCGCCTCGGGGACGAGCTTCAGTTCGACGGGGTTCATGAACTGCAGGTCGTTGGGCGAGTACCGGAAGAAACCGAAATCGTGGACCGGGTCGCGATACACGGGTACCAGATCGACTTCTTCCTGGTTCAGGAATATCGCCTGCGCCCGCACCGGCCCGGGCGTCACGACGTGGCGGTTCGTGAGAATCAGCCCGCGCTCGGCGTCCACGACGAAGCCGGTCGCCTGGCTCGACTGGTTGCGCTCGGTGTCGAAGGCCCGTGTGCTGTCGACGCGAATGGAAACGACGGCGCTCGAAATGCGCTCGAGCGTTTGATTCCAGTTCTGATCCTGTCCGTACGCAGATACGGTGGCCAGCGCGGCGACACAGGCGATGGTGAGCCCGACCTTGTTCATGAGTTCAGTACCTTCGTCCAAGGATCGCGATGATACATCTGACCGTGCCAACCGCGGATTTGTGCCCGGTCGCGGCGAAGTTTCAGGCCGCCGCGCGGCGCAGGGGCCTCAGCGCCGGATGATCGATGCCCAGTGCACGGCGCATCAGGAAACGCTTCGCCACGCGCGACCGATCGACGACGCCGAGTCCGAACGCCCTGAGCGGCGAAGCGCTCCCCGGCAGTCGAAACAGCCGGTCCAGTGCATCGAACGCAAGCAGCATCGTTAGATTATCGCCCTTTCGGCGCCGCTCATAGCGGCGCAGCACCGCAGGATCGCCGTAACCGTCGCCGCGCTGCCGCGCGCGGCCAAGCTCCGCGGCCAGACAGGCTGCATCGAGCAGCCCGAGGTTCATGCCCTGCCCCGCAAGCGGATGGACGCTGTGTGCCGCATCGCCGACGAGCACCGCGCCGGGAGCGCAATAGCGCTGCGCATGCACGGTCCCGAGCGTGAACCGCGTCCGCGCCGAGATCGGCCCGAGCCGGCCCAGCACGTTTCCGCTCGCGGCCTGCAGCGCTTCGAGGAAGCCGGCATCCGGCAGTGCCGTCAGGCGATCAGCCTCGGCCCTGGGCAGCGACCAGACGATCGAACTGCGGCCGTCCGTCAATGGCAGGAACGCGAGCGGTCCCGTCGGCAGGAAACGCTGCAGCGCCGTCTCGGCGTGCGCGAACTCGCTCGCAACGTGCGCCACGAGCGCAGCCTGATCCGGGTCGCAAGCCGCAACCGGCAGATCCAGGAGCGACCGAACCCGCGACGCGCCGCCGTCGGCGGCGACGAGCAGGTCCGCCTCCACGGTCTCGCCGTTACTCAGCTTTGCCGTGGTGCCGCGGTTCGTGGAGCGTACCGACTCGATGGACACGCCGAAGTCGAGTCGCGCGTTGCCGAATCGTGCGAGGAGTTCCTGCAGCGTGTGGCGGAGCAGGCTGTCTTCAACGATGTGGCCAAGATCCGGCTCGCCGATATCGGCACTCGCGAAATCCAGAGACGCACGGCCATCCGGATTCTCGCCCTCCCAGACACGCATTCGCCGGTAGGCACTTGCGCGCCGCTTGAGAGTCGTCTGCCAGAGACCCAGCGAATCAAGGGTCTGTTGCGATGCGCGCGACAATGCGTAGACGCGCGCGTCGGTGACGTCGGGGTCCCACACGGCCTCCGGGCGCGATTCGAGGATCCTCACGCTGGCGTCCGGCGCGATACTGCGATCGGCAACGAGCAGCGCAGCGACCGTCAAGCCCACCGGACCGCCGCCGGCGATGAGGATGGTCGATGCTGCATTCGCGCGTCGCATCGCCGTCAACTCAGCGGCAGCCCGCGCGCGAGCCTCGGCAGTCGCCCGGCCATGCCCATGGTGTGGCGGGCGAGCAGCGCCTTGGCGCCCGGAACCAGGTCGAACGCGACGAGACCCAGGCCGCGCAGCGCGCCGAGACCCGGCGCGCGCGCACCGAAGCCGCGAATGAGGCCGTGCGTGAACCATGCGACCTTGCGTTGATCGTCGCGCCGCCACTCGCCGTAGCGCGCGAGCACCTCTGCGGACCCTGCGTCGGCGTGCTCGCCGTGGCTCGCCATATCGTCCGCGATGATCTCGGCGATCGTCGCGACGTCGCGCAGCGCGAGATTGAATCCCTGCCCTGCCACGGGGTGCAGGCTCACGGCAGCGTTGCCGACGAGCAGCGTGCGCCGGTCGCTCAGGGCGCCGCTCCGCACGCGGCTCAGCGTTTGCAGTCCGCGCCGGCCGACGCGTTCGATGCGCCCGAGGCGATACCCGAAGGCCTCTTGCAGCTCGTCGCGGAAAGCGCCGTCGGCGAGCGCCATGACGCGGTCCGCCTCCGCATGACCGAGCGTCCAGACGACCGAGGCGCGAGCGCGCGACAACGGTAGCACGGCCAGCGGCCCCTGCGGCGTGAACCGCTCGAACGCACGCCCGGCAAGCGCGGCCTCGGTCGTCACGTTGACGATGATGGCGCGCTGCCCATAGTCGTTCTCACGCACCGGGATCCGCAACGATTGGCGCACCGACGAGCGGGCGCCGTCCGCGGCGATCAGCAGACGTGCGCGAACGGCGACCGCCTTTCCGCCGACATCGACTTCGGCCGAGACCACGTCATCCCCGCCGGCAAATGACACGAGCTTCGCCGGCGCTAGACAGGCGAATCCCGGCGCTTCCTCGAGCGGCTTCCAGAGCGCCGCGCCGAGCGCACGGTTCTCTATCGTGTATCCGAGCGCTTCGACCCGCTCTTCCCTGGCCAGGATGCGGGCAGCGCCGAAGCGGCCCTGCTCGCCGATATGGATCGAGTCGATCCGTTCGGCTTCGCCGGCGACCGTGCTCCACAGACCAAGCTGTTCGAGGATGCGCTTCGATCCGTTCGCAAGCGCGGTCGCACGGCCATCGAAACCGGGCTGCGCGAACGTCGCAGGATCGTGCTCCTCCACGAGCACGGTACGCACCGGGATTCGGCTCAGCGCGTTCGCGAGCGCCGAACCCACGGGTCCGCCGCCGACGATCAGTACCTCGCAACTGCGCTCGGCGGCGGTCATGCGCCGCCGCTCATCAGGCGTTCGATGCCGTCGATCTCGCTCGGCAGGTCGGCGCTCAGCACGCTCGGCCCGTTGCGCGTGACGGCGACGTCGTCCTCGATGCGAATGCCGATGCCCCGCCAGCGTTTGGCGACCCCTGCCGCATCCGGACGGATGTAGATGCCGGGCTCGATCGTCGTGACCATGCCGGGCTCGAGCAGGCGCCACTGGTCGGAGACCTTGTAGTCTCCGACGTCGTGCACGTCCATGCCGAGCCAGTGACCGGTCCTGTGCATGAAAAACGGCCGATGCGCCTCTTCCCTGAGAAGTGTCTGAAGCTTGCCCTTGAGGATCCCCAGGCGGCGCAAACCGCGCGTGATCTCCCTGACCGCCGCATCGTGGGGATCGTCCCAGTGGTTGCCGGGCCGGGCGGCCGCCGTTGCGGCCCTGTTCGCCGCGAGCACGATTTCGTACAGCTCCGCCTGCGGCTCGCTGAACCTGCCGTTGACGGGGAAGGTGCGCGTGATGTCGGAGGCGTACATTTCATACTCGCAACCGGCGTCGATCAGGACGAGCTCACCGTCCTCAAGGCGCGCATCGTTCGCCGTGTAGTGCAGCGTGCAGGCATTGGAACCGCCCGCGACGATCGGCAGATAGGCGTACCGGGCGCTCCGCCTGCGGAACTCGTGCAGGAACTCCGCTTCAAGCTCGAACTCCATCATTCCGGGCTTGCACGCCCGCATGGCCCGGCGGTGCGCGTCCATCGCGATTCGCACCGACTGCTTCATGAGATTCGTTTCCGCGCGGCTCTTGAACAGGCGCATCTCGTGCAGCACGTGGTCGAGCACGACGAGTTCGCTCGGCGCATGACTGCGCTGCCGCCTCGCGTTCAGCGCGTTGATCCAGGCCAGCAGGCGCTGGTCGAAGTCGGCCGCGACACCCATCGAGTAGTAGACGCGCTCGCTGCGCTCGAGCAGTCCCGGGAGGATGTCCTCGATGTCGGCGATCGGAAATGCGTCGTCGGCTCCGTATTCCTCCACGGCGCCGTCGGGGCCCGTCCGCGTCCCGTCCCAGAGTTCGCGCTCCGGATCGCGCTCGCGGCAGAACATCAGGAACTCCCCGTGCGGCCGCCCGGGCATGAGCACCGCGACGGCTTCCGGTTCCGCAAAACCCGTCAGGTAATAGAGATCGCTGTCGGGCCGATAGTCGTACAGCGTATCGCGACTGCGAACCCGTTCGCCCGCCGCGGGCAGCACGGCGATGCCATCCGCCCCGATCGACTCCATCAGGTCGCGGCGGCGTCTCGCAAACTCACTTGCATTCAAGTCCCGGGCCTCGTGAATGGACAGGTTCGCTGCCCAGGCGCCTGTGCCGCAGGAATTCACGGCTGCAAACACGCTTTCGCGATTTCCTGCGGCGCAGGCTCCCTGAGCGGCAAGGCCGCAACAAATGCTATCACCGCCGGAACGGTTGTTGACCCCCATGGTCCGGCGGCTCTATATTTCCGCGCATGAGCAGCGAACACGGCAACGAACACTACGAGCGCGAACTCAACCGGCTCGAGAAGTCACTGGACGAACTGGTCGGCGTTTGCGCGCAGTTGCGAAGGGAAAACCAGTCCCTGCGGCAACGCCAGGCGAAACTCATGGCCGAGCGAGCGTCGCTCCTTCACAAGGACGAGCAGGTTCGAGGCCGGGTCGAAGCGATGATCGACAGGCTGAAGGCCATGGAGGAGACCACTTGAGCGAGGCGATCGCCCACGTCACGATTCGCATACTGGACAAGGACTTTCACGTCACTTGCCCGGCGGACGACGAACAGGATCTTCTGGCATCGGCCGACTTCGTGCATCGAAAGATGCGCGAGATCAAGGACAGCGGCAAGGTCATCGGTCTCGACCGCGTAGCCGTCATGGTGGCGCTGAATCTCGCGAACGAGTTGTTGAGCTTGCGCGGACGCGATCGGGAACTGAAAAACATCGTCGATCTGAGAATCAGGTCGATGCGCGAACGCCTGGACGCGGCGCTCGAGCCGGCCCGGCATTTCGCTCCATAACGGTTTTGGTGCTCCCTGCGGCGCTCGACGCGGATCGGATAGTCTTTCGACCCTAACTCATGACCTCGGGGTTGTGTTCTGTGGGCGGCGTTGTGCAGATCCGGCGTTGCCGGAAAGCCTGCAGTCCCCACGGCTTACCCCACCTTTTGCTCCGGTTCGAGAGCAACCGACCGCGACGGCGCAGGCGGGGAGCGCCCCTTGATTCGGGATGAGGCCCGATGTCCGGACGGCGCCCGGCCGACAACACACGCGGGTCGTTCCGCACACGCATCCGGCGGCAGCGGCGCGCGCTGGACGCCGCAACGCGTCTCGCAGCGGACCATGCCCTCGTCCGCAACATCCTGGCGCTCGGCGCATACCGGAGTGCGCGCACGATCGGGGTCTATTGCGCATTTGATGGCGAACCCTCGCTCGCTGCGCTCGTTGCGCACGCACACCGCCGCCGCAAGAGCGTCTATACGCCCGTGCTTTCACGCGCCCGGATGAAGTTCGCGCGCCTGCTCCCGGGCGCGCAAATGCAGCGTAACCCCCTGGGTTTCGCCGAACCGTCCGCCGCCGCGGCTGTCGATCCGCGGTCCCTCGACCTCGTCCTCACGCCGCTCGTCGCATTCGATGCGAGCGGCTCCCGCCTTGGTTTCGGCGGAGGCCATTACGACCGTTGCTTCCGATTCCTGCGCTCACGGCATGGCTGGTTCAGGCCGAAGCTTGTCGGCATAGGCTATGCTTTTCAGGAACTGGCCCATATCGAACCGCGGCCATGGGACGTGCCGCTGTGGGGTGCGGTCACGGACGAGGGGATCCATCGTTTCCGGCGGAAGGAAACGGGATAGCCCTACAATGGCCGACGCCGGACCTGCGATTCGGTCGGCGAACCCGATCCTGGAGCGAACGAGAACACGATGAGCTACTGGTTGATGAAGTCCGAACCGGGAGAGTTCGGCATCGACGACCTGATCGCGAGCCCCGGGCGCCGGACCTACTGGGACGGGGTCCGCAACTACCAGGCCCGGAATTTCATGCGCAACGACATGCAGCCCGGCGATCAGGCGTTCTTCTATCACTCGAGCTGCCCGCAACCGGGCGTCGCCGGCATCGTGCGCGTCGCGTGTGAAGCCTATCCGGACCACACGGCGTTCGATCCGACCGACAAGCACTACGACCCGGGCAGCGATCCCGACAACCCGCGCTGGTTCATGGTGGACATCGAGTTGGAACGCAAGCTCGACCGCCTGATTCCGCTCGCGGAGCTCAGGGCCTTCGCGAGCGACCGGCTTGACGGGATGTTGCTGCTGCGCCGCGGCAACCGGCTGTCGATCACGCCGGTCAGCGAGGATCACTGGAATTTCATCCTGAGCCTCGAGTGACCTCATGTTCCGGAGGCCTGCCGTGGATCAATCCGAAAGAAAGAGACTCGTTGCGCGCGAAGCGCTCGCCCATGTCGAAGACGGCATGGCGCTTGGCGTCGGCACGGGAAGCACGGTCGATTTCTTCATCGACGCGCTTGGGGAGCATCCGTACCGCAAACTGTGCCTCGTTTCGAGCTCCGAGCGCTCAACAGCCAGGCTCGGCGGACTCGGCCTCGATGTAACGGAGCTTTCGGCAGTCGGCGACGTCGACCTCTACATCGATGGCGCCGACGAGGCGACGCAGCACCTGCATCTGATCAAGGGCGGCGGCGGCGCGTTGACGCGCGAGAAGATCGTCGCCGGCGCGGCCCGGCGATTCATCTGCATCGTCGACGATTCCAAGCTCGTCGGACGGCTCGGCAAGTTCCCGCTGCCCGTGGAAGTCATTCCAATGGCGCGGTCCTTCGTCGCGCGCCAACTGGTCAAGCTCGGCGGTCAACCGGTCTGGCGCCGGGATTTCGTGACCGACAACGGCAACCAGATCATCGACGTACGCAATCTGGAGATCGCCAGGCCCGTCGAGATGGAGACCCGCATCAACCAGATTCCCGGCGTCGTCACGGTGGGCCTGTTTGCTCACCGCGGCGCCGACATGCTGCTCGTCGGAACCGACAGGGGCGTTGAGGCCGTGACGTAGCAGCGCGATCGAAGCAGCCGGGCCGGCAGCCGGCACCGCCGCAGGCTTCGGCCTCGGCTGGAGCCTGGCCGGCCTCAACAGGCTTTCACGGGACCGTGTGGGAGTGGCTGGGGGACCAGGATTCGAACCTGGGTTCTCGGAGTCAGAGTCCGATGTCCTACCGCTAGACGATCCCCCAGTCGAGACCGGCCCGGTGAGCGGCCGATTCTAACGCTTCGAGTACTGGGTCGCCCGGCGCGCCTTGCGCAAGCCGACCTTCTTGCGCTCCACCGCGCGGGCGTCGCGCGTCACGAAGCCGGCCTTGCGCAACGGCTTGCGCAGCGATTCGTCGTATTGCAGGAGCGCCCGCGCGATGCCGTGGCGAATCGCTCCGGCCTGCCCCGTCGTGCCGCCGCCGCGCACGCTCGCCGAGATATCGAACTTCCCTTCGAGTTCCGACACGGCAAGCGGCTGCCGCACGATCATGCGCGCCGTTTCACGGCCGAAGAACACGTCGAGCGGCCGGCCGTTGACCATGATCTCGCCGGTTCCGGTGCGCAGATAGACTCGGGCGGCGGAGGTCTTTCTCCTGCCCGTGCCGTACCAGGTTTCAGTCGCCATAGCCGTCTAGAGTTCCAGTACGGCCGGCTGCTGGGCCTGGTGAGGATGGTCAGGGCCGCGAACGACCTTGAGCTTGCGCAGCATTCGCCTGCCAAGGGGGTTCCTCGGGAGCATGCCCTTGACCGCGAGCATGATGGCGCGTTCCGGGGCACGTTCGAGGAGCTTCTGCAGGGGCTCGGCCTTGAGATTGCCGACGTAGCCCGTATGCCGGTAGTAGATCTTGTCCTTGAGCTTGCGTCCCGTTACGCGGATCTTCTCCGCGTTAATCACGATAATGTAGTCGCCCGTATCCACATGCGGCGTGTACACGGGTTTGTGCTTGCCCCTGAGGCGCCGGGCGAGTTCCGTGGCGAGCCTGCCGAGCGTCTTGCCCGAGGCATCGACGAGGTACCACTCGCGCTCCACCGTTTCCGGCTTGGCCGAAAATGTCTTCATGCTCAAATGAGGTTGCGTCGAGGGCCGGCGCCGCCGGCCAAAGAGGCGCAATGGTACTGATCCGCAACTGGGCACGCAAGCGTGGCGCGGCCGTATCGGGGCGTTGCGCTCGCTGCGGATGTGACGCCGTTTGCGGGACGGGACGCGAGTCCGAACCGCTATAATCCGGCGCCATGGTCAGCCGAATGAACCGACTCGACGCACTCGTGGCGATCGTCGACGAAGGCTTGCGCACGTTGGCCGCAAAGCCCGCCGCGTCACGTCCCTCACCTGCAGACGCCGTGGACCAGGCGGAACTCGAAGATCGGGACCGCGAATCCAGCATCGCCCTGCTTCGCGTCAACCACGCCGGAGAGATTTCGGCGCAGGCGCTCTACAACGGGCAATCGGTATTCGCACGTTCGCACGCGACCCGACAGCAGTTGCGGCAGGCGGCCGCGGAGGAACGGGACCACCTCGCCTGGTGTGCCGCGCGGCTCGAGGAACTTGGCGGCCGACGGAGCCTGCTCGACCCGTTCTGGTACGCGGGCGGCGCACTGATCGGCCTGGTCGCAGGCGCCGCCGGCGACGATGTGAGCCTCGGCTTCGTTGCCGAGACGGAACGCCAGGTCGAGGCTCACCTCGACGACCATCTCGCGCGGCTTCCGGACGCGGACGCAAAGAGCCGCGCGATCCTCAAGCAAATGGCGCAAGATGAGGCCAGGCACGGCGCGGCGGCGCAGGAGGCCGGCGGATCGTCCCTGCCCTCGGTCGCGACCCGGCTCATGGCGCTCGGCGGCGGCCTGGTGCGCCGCGTTGCGCTGCACGTTTGAACCGGCGCCGCGCCTGTTGTCAGACCCGTAGGCGCCACCGTCTTCAGTTCCGGATTGGACGCGATCGCAGTCCATGTATTCCACGCATTCGGCCACTGATTCCACGGTAAATCGAGCTTCGCCCTTGAACCGTCCGATCGAATCCGATCATCTGTTCGAGCACGCGTTCCACCCCAAAATCGAGCGCTGCTCGCTACAGCGCGGCATCGAGCGCCCCTACTTGAAGTCCCGGTGCGCTTTCACGCGATCGTAGGCCGCGCGAATTTCGTGCGTTTTCTGCTCGGCGAGGCTCACCATCGACTCGGGCAGACCGCGGGCGACGAGCTTGTCCGGATGGTGCTGATTCATGAGTCGCCGATACGCTGTCTTGATGTCGCGGTCGGTCGCGTTCGGCTCCACGCCCAGCACGCTATAAGCTTCGTCGAGGTCGATGCGCCCGCCCGCCCCACTCGCCGATCCGCCCATGTGGGCGCGAACCAGTGCCTCGATCTGGGCAAGCTCGACGCGGCCGATCCCGAGATCGTTCGCGACCTGCCATAACATCCGCCGTTTCGTGTCCGCAAACTCCCCGCTGCCGATGGCGGCCTGGAGCTGGATCTCGAGAAACGCACGCGTCAGGTCCTTGCGTCTGGCGATCCGTGACCTGAGCTCCGCGATCCTGTCAGTGATCGGGTAGCGCGTGTGCTTGCCGGAGGTGAAGCGGTCTATCGCGAGCTGGACCTGCTCAGGCGTCAGGCGCATGCCGTGCATGATGCGCCGGGCGACGCGGATCTCCTCCTCGGAAACGCGTCCGTCGACCTTCGCCAGGTGCCCCATCACCTCGAAAGTCACGTCGAAGAACAACTTCGGTGTCTGCCCGTCCGCGGCGGAACCTGCGATGCGGGCTCCCATGCCCTTGTCGAACTGGTGACCGATGAGCAGGCCGAGAGCCGAGCCGATGGGACCCGCGAATGCGAGACCCAACGTTGCTCCGACGACTTTTCCGATCCACTGCATCTGGCGTCCTGCCTCGCACGCAACGGCGCATTCAGAGTCAGCGGAACGCGTCAGGACACTACACGCGTACCGGCCGATCTGCGTTCAAGCTTGCCCGGCAAACAGGTCCGGAGTCATCATGCGCTCTTTCGCCCCGCCCGAACCCGATGAGCGACGATCCTGCGGCCCTGTTCGAATCGAACCTGCACAGCTTGCGGCTGATCGCGCGCGGCAAGGTCAGGGACATCTACCGCGTGGATGCCGACCGGCTGCTGATAGTCGCGAGTGATCGTATCTCAGCGTTCGATGTCGTTCTACCGGACCCGATCCCGGGCAAGGGCCGCGTGCTGACCGCCATCTCGAATTTCTGGTTCGAGCGGCTTGGCGACGTGATCGAGAATCACCTGACGGCGACCGATCCCGCTTCGGTGCTCGACGACCCGCGCGATCGCGAGATCGTCCGCGACCGCGCCGTCGTGGTCGAGGCCTTGCAGCCGCTGCCTTTCGAAGCCGTGGTCCGGGGCTACCTGATCGGGTCCGGATGGAAGGACTACCGCGCGACAGGAATGACCTCCGGTATCCGCTTGCCCGGCGGCATGGAACTGGCCGAGCAACTGCGCGAGCCGGTCTTCACGCCGAGCACGAAGGCGGCCGCGGGCGAGCACGATGAGAACATCCCGATGGCGGAAGTCGAGCGTCTCGTCGGTGCGGAACTCGCCGAGCAGGTCCGCGCCACGGCACTGGAACTCTACGCGAGAGCCGCAGCTTACGCACGCGAGCGCGGCATCATCATCGCCGATACCAAGTTCGAGTTCGGCACGGACGCCGACGGCAAACTCAGGCTCATCGACGAGATCTTCACGCCGGACTCGTCCCGGTTCTGGCCCGCCGACCGCTACGCCCCGGGCTCCTCCCCGACGAGTTTCGACAAGCAATTCGTACGCGACTACCTCGAGACACTCGACTGGGACAAGCGCGCGCCGGGACCACGTCTGCCGGTAGCCGTCATCGAGGGGACGCGGCGCAAGTATCGCGAGGCGCTCGACCGGCTGACCGGGCGACAGCTAGGGGGCGCCAACCCAAGGGGAGGCGTGCTGCCTGTCGCTTGAAACCCTCGCGCGCAGGGATGCGCGCGCGGAGCCTCCATGGATGGATTCACGGCGTGTTTCCAGCGACAGGCAGCGCGACTCCCCGCACGCCATGCGCAAACCTCCCAAGCTGCAGCGAATACGCCCGCTACTGCCCGGCGATCGTGAGCTCGTCGATCAGTACTGAGCCGCAGCGGATGGCGCCGCGCACGTCGACGTCCGAACCGATCGCCTGTATGCGCTCGAACATGTCGGCGAGGTTCCCCGCCACGGTGACCTCGCTGACAGCGTGTGCGATCTCGCCATTCTCGATCCAGAATCCCGCGGCGCCGCGCGAATAATCGCCCGTCACGATGTTGACGCCCTGGCCGAGCAGCTCGCCGACGAGAAACGCCTGGCCGCATTCGGCGATCATGGACTCCAGCGGTCCCGCCGTCGGCGCGACGATGAGATTGTGGATGCCGCCGGCATTGCCCGTCGTCGTCAGGCCCAGCCGCCGCGCCGAATAGCTCGACAGCACATAGCCGTTCAGGATGCCGTCCTCGACGAGTTGCCGCCGCGCCGTGGCGACGCCTTCGCCATCGAACGGCGCGCTCGCCATCGCTCCGGGTATCAACGGATCCTCGACGATGTCGACGAGCTCGGAAAAGACACGCTTGCCGCGGCTGTCGAGCAGAAACGACGCCTTCCGGTACTGACTCGTACCCCTGATCGCGGCGATCAGGTGTCCGAAGAGCCCCCGGGCCAGCTCTGCGGGAAATATCACCGGTACGCTGCGTGTCGCGAGTTGGCGCGAGTCCAGGCGCCTGAGCGCCCGAGTCGCCGCGAGCTCGCCAATGCGTTCCGGCGGCTCTAGACCCTCGGCCGAACGCGCCGCCGAGTACCAGTGATCGCGCTCCAATGCGCCGTTCTGCCCTGCGACCACGATCGCGCTCATCGAATGGCTGCTCGTGGGAAAGACCCCCGTAAAGCCGTGACTGTTTGCGTACGCCGAACTGCCTGCGCCCGTTGTCGTCGTGGCGCCTTCCGAGTTCGCGATACGTGAGTCGACCGCGCGCGCGGCGTTCTCACAGCTCAGGGCGAGTTCCGTCGCCGCGTCGACATCGAGTTCCCAGGGGTGGTACAGGTCGAGATCCGGCGGATCGGCGGCCATGAGCTCAGCATCGGCAAGCCCTGCATACTCGTCCTGCGCCGTGAAGCTCGCGATGCTCATCGCCTTGCCGACGGCCGCTTCGATGCCTGCGGCGGAGAAATCGCCCGTGCTCGCGTTGCCCTTGCAGCGGTCCCTGTAGACCGTAACGCCGAGGCTCCGGTCCTTCTGCCGCTCGACCGATTCGAGCTCGCCCATGCGTACGGTGACGCTGAGGCCCTCGCCGTAACTCGCCGCCGCTTCGGATTGATCGGCGCCGAGGCTCGCGGCGATTTCCACGGCGCGAGCGGCCGAGCGCTCGAGTTCGCCGGTTACGGCATCAATGTCCACGTGAATCTTCGTCCCGGGATGAGAAGGAAATTCCAACGCAGTAGAATAGCGCAATGGAACCGCTCGTCGGCGTAATCATGGGCTCGCGGTCCGACTGGTCCACAATGTCGCACGCGGCGGAGACGCTCGAAGCGCTGGCCGTACCCCACGAGGTGCGCGTCGTTTCCGCGCATCGGACCCCCGACCTCATGCACGAATATGCGGAGTCCGCCGCCGAGCGAGGTCTCGAAGTGATCATTGCCGCCGCCGGCGGAGCGGCGCATCTGCCGGGCATGAGCGCGGCCAAGACCCGGCTGCCGGTGCTCGGGGTACCGATCGAATCCAAGGCCCTGAAGGGCATGGACTCACTGCTATCGATCGCGCAGATGCCGGCCGGCATACCCGTCGGCACGCTCGCTATCGGCAAGGCCGGCGCGATCAACTCCGCACTGCTCGCGGCGGCGATTCTGGCAATCAAGCATCCCGAGATCGCGGCACGGCTCGACGAGTATCGAAGCGCTCAGACAGCCACGGTATTGCAGAACTCCGACCCGCGCGACTGACCGCGCCGCCCAACGCAGCTACACCGCTTCCGGACCTGAAGTTCCGCTCATGGCCAATCCCCGCGTAGGCATCATCGGCGCCGGCCAGCTCGGCAGGATGATGGCGCTCGCGGGTTATCCGCTGTGCGTCGACTGCCACTTTCTGGACACCGCAAGGGACGCCCCTGGCGGCCAGGTCGGACCGATCCGCGTGGCCGCGCTCGACGATGCCGATGCGCTTCGTGCACTGGCGAGCGAGGTCGATGTCCTGACATTCGACATTGAGAACGTGCCGATCGAAGGCCTGGAGCAGGTGGCCGGGCAGGTTCCCGTGTACCCGCAACCTCAGGTGCTCGCCGCGGCCCAGGATCGCCTCGCCGAGAAGCGGCTGTTCCGCGAACTCGGCATTCCGACCGCAGCCTTTGTACCGGTCGACGACGAGAGCGATCTGGACCGTGCTGCGGAAACGCTGGGCTGGCCGGTCGTCCTGAAGCGGCAGCGCCTCGGTTACGACGGACGCGGCCAGCGCGTGGCCGAAGACTCCGCCAGCCTCGCGCGCGGCTGGCGCGAGCTTGAGGAGGTACCTGCGATCGCCGAACAGTGGGTGAACTTCGAGCGTGAACTGTCCCTGATCGCCGTACGCGGCGCCGGCGGCGCAACCCTGTTTTATCCGCTGAGCGAAAATGTCCACGGCGACGGCCAACTGGTCTCCACGGTTGCGCCGTACCAGGACGAGGATCTCACGCGCACCGCGGAACGCTGGCTCGACAAGCTTATGCGTCGCTACGGCTATCGCGGCGTGCTAACCGTCGAGTTCTTTCACACGGACGAGGGCCTGCTCGCCAACGAATTCGCGCCGCGCGTGCACAACTCCGGCCACTGGACCATCGAAGGCGCCGAAACCAGCCAGTTCGAGAACCATCTGCGGGCGATCCTGGGCTGGCCCCTTGGCGAGACCGCACCGCGCGGCCACGCGGCGATGGTCAACGTGCTCGGTGAGCTACCCGACCGCGCACGCGTCCTGGCGATGCGCGGAGTCCACTTCCACGACTACGGCAAACAAGCAAGGCCCAAGCGCAAGCTCGGCCACTGCACGATCGTCGATACCGACCGCGACCGACTACTCGGTCGCCTCGCCCCCTTGCGAGCGACCATCGGCGCAAGCAATCGGTAAGCTCTGCCCGCAGCTCTCACAGCGTTCCCGCGCAACTGCACAGGTCTGCCACAAATCCGAGAGGCGTCGCACAACGGGCGGCACCGAAGGTCGGCGCAAACCCGCAAACCCGCAACCCCACCGTGTGATGACCGAGAACGCACGCCCGCGACACACCCAAGGGGGTACGTGCAGCCGGTCGCTTGAGACCCTCGCGCGCAGGGATGCGCGCGCGGAGCCTACAGGGATGTATTTACGGCGTGTCTCAAGCGACCGGCTGCGCGTACCCCCGGCCA
>JAJEGN010000011.1 GCA_022819855.1 Gammaproteobacteria bacterium
CGTTGGCCGCCGCCGCCCCGCCAGGGGCTTCACCCCTGGCGTCCAGATCACGATCCCTCATCGAACAACTCCCTATACAAAAGGAGTCATCCAATCTCTGTGGCTCCGCGAAAGGAAGGTGGGGTCGGCAAACCGCTTACATGACATCTCGTGCGACGCATGACCCGATCCGAAAACGTTATGGTGTCCCGGAGAGCCAAGGCGCATGCAGTCGAACGAGCGATGAACGAGTGGCGGCAAACGATTACTGTAATTGGTACCGTTGTGCTTGCGCTCGCCACGCTGGCGACGCTGATGCAGTTCGTGCATCCTGACCTACGGGCCGAACTCGTCGAAATTCGCGCGTAATTGGACAGCGTGGATCGCCGTATCGCCCGCATCGAGGCCATCTATTAGATATCGAGGTACCGCCTGATCGGCCGGACGGCGAGTAACCTCCACGATCGACCGGTTCCAGAACGCTCCGAGCAAGCCAAGCTCGTTGCCAACGTCAATGCCCTGCGCGCTGCAGCCGACACGGCGGATGCCCGTGACGAGGTGCGGGGCGAGCCGGCGGAGGTTGGTTAGGATTTGTTGTGCTTGCGGGTGCGCTCGTCGTGGCGTCAGGCAAGCGCGTGGTCCCGCTGGGCGCGATTCGGTGGACGGCTTCTCTATGGCCCGCCATCGTCGGGCTCAGGCTCTCGACCTTCGCGTATGGCCAAGCGGCCCTCGATGTATGAGGTTCGCTGGGACAGGGCGAAAAGTTCGGTCTCGATTCTGTTGAGCCTCGCGTCGATGGAATCGAACCGGGAGTCCATCATGGCGAACAGCGCGACCAGCAGGGCGACCAAGGCGATGATGGCGGTCCAGAACTCTCCTCGGCTCATCCGGCGTGATCCAGCATGCGTGACGTCGTCAGTCTAGTGGGCGAGACAGGCGTTTTCCAGCAGAATATCTCCAGCATTGGTGCACTTTCCAGTGATGCAATCCCGGTTCTTTTCTCGATTTTCGCTGTAGAGTTCGCGATGCTGCCGGTATGCTGGCCATCGCTTCCGTTGGCCATGTCCTCCGGTCCAAGCGGGCCGGCCGTCAACGGACGTGCCTGCGCGCTGGTAACCCACAATGTGCGAGACTTCACCGGGAGCGCACGAAGGTTCGGGTTGCAGGTCTAACGGCCAGGCAAACCGTTGCAGGAGTTGCGATCATGAACAGGGCAGCCTACTCGCTGAAACTTCCGTTATCGGTCAAGGCCGCCGCGACGCGTCTGGCCAGGGAAGACGGCGTTTCCCCCGATCAGTGGATATGTTTGGCGCTTGCGGAAAAGATCGCGCTGGTCGAAACGGCGTCGGACTTCCCGAGACGTCGGTCAGGCGCAGTCCGGCCCGGGGACATGCTGCCGTATCTCGACGATGCGAGGTGCAACATGCCAGTGTCGGGCGATGAGTATTGATGAGCGGCTGACCCGGGTAAGCCCGGTCGTCGTGATCGGCATGCACCGCTCCGGCACGCGGCTGGCCGCGCAGATTCTCGAGCGGCTCGGTGTCTTCATGGGCGCCGATCAGCAGGGCGACTCCGAATCGGTCACGTTCATGCTGATCAACGAGGGAATCCTGCACCAGTGCAGTGCGTTCTGGTCCGAGCCGATGTCGGCACATTTCGCGCTGTCCCAGCCTGAAATCGCGGAAGACCTTGCTGCGAGCACGCGTCAGACGCTCACGGCGCGGTTTGGCGCTTTCGTTGGCCAGTCGGGTTGGCGTCCGGCATCGAAGCCGGAGGAATCCCGGCCGTTCGGCTGGAAAGACCCGCGCAACACCTTCACCTTGCCGGTCTGGAAACAGATCTTTCCGCACCTGCGTGTCCTGCACATCGTCCGGCACGGCGTCGATGTGGCCGCGAGTCTTGCGCGACGGCACGCTGCGGCGTTGCGCGAAGCCACCGGCGAGCCGGTCCCCGGGGCGCTGACGGTGATTCGGGATCACGCCCTCGGCGTGCTGTCCTCGCGCCGTGGCTGGACGCTCGCCGAGGCCCTGACGATGTGGGAACAGTACGTCGAAAAAGCTCGCATCGAAATGGCGGACCTCAAGGATCGGTCGCTCGAAATCCGTTTCGAGGATCTGCTTGAACGTCCAGCCGAGGTTATCCCCACTGTCGCGAGGTTTTGCGGCGTTGCTGACTCTGCCGCCGATCCCGCCGCGTACGAAGACCTCGAAGCTGGCCGCGCCTACGCTTTCAGGAGAGATTCCGAACTCGTCGCCTTCGCCGAAACCGCCCACGATGCGCTCGAACGCTTCGGCTATGGACAGTAGCGGTGAATCATTCGGGTATGGGGTGTTGGACTCAGGTCGACCTGATGGGATTGTCCGGGGATGTCGCTCACACGAATCCGCATACGTGCGGGTGCGGTCCCGATCGGATGCTATAGTCTGACCGGTCGGCCGCCGTTGAGGTCCAGGATTGGCCGTCGAGGCGCTGGTCGGAGGCGCCGTTGCGGATGACGTCACTGAAATTGCATCAAAACCTGAAGGCGACGGTCGGCGTGGCCGTCGCGGTCGCGCTGGTCGCAGTTGTCTGTGTCCCGACCGCAGCATTTCCGCAGGGGGTATCGGAAGTCGATCCGGCGAGTTCCTTACTGGATGCCGACACCCGGTTGGCTGGCGGGCAGTCGCCAGCCGACGATGATTCCACCGACCCTGTCAGTTCGTTGATGTCCATTGCGCTTCGCCTGGAGGCGGACGGCGATCACAATCTCGCGATCGCCGTCATCGAAGACGCGTTGGAAGTCGTCCGCCCGACTTACGGACTCCACTCGCTCGAGCAGGCGCCCCTGCTCCAGCGCCTGATCGTCAACGAGGAAGCGAGGGGCAACTTCGGCCAGGCCTGGAACCTGGAGCAGCAGTTGCTCGATCTCGTGAGGCGTCATCCCAACGACGTGAGAGCGATACCGATTCTGCGTGCGACTGCCGCCAGGCGGGAAGACATCCTCGCACGCTACGTCAGCGGCGGCTTTCCGGAACAAATCATCCTCGGTTGCTATTACTCCCCGCGGTGGGGGAGGACTCGCGGCGGGAGCAACTGCCGCTCCGGAAGCCGCAGTGTCGTGGTTTCCACCCTTCTCGGGGAGTCCCGGCGCTACTACAACGACGCGATAGGAATAATTCTCAACCAGGGAATAGAGTACGTCGATGAGCTTCGCGAGATCGATCTGGCGCTCGCCCGTACAAGTTACCGCTACGCTCACTTCCTGAGTTCCTATGACGTCGGCAGACGCAGCCTCTTGAGACTCGCGGCACTTGACCGGATGAACTCCGAACCGCTGCTGACCCGCACGGCGTCACTGACCTACTTGATCGATTGGGACCTTCTGTTTGTCGATGGCGCCACGCGCAAGAGCCGCGAGGAGCGTACCGATACCGTTGTTGCACGCTACGAGGGAACCTACGAGCGGCTCAGGAGCGATGGAGCGCCGCAGGCATCGATCGACTCGCTGTTTGCGCCGGAAATTCCCGTCGTGTTGCCAGCGTTCCTGCCCAATCCGCTGGCGACGATGGCGAGCCCGGGAGCGTCGCCGAGGTATATCGATGTCTCATTCGTGGTGACCCGGTTCGGAAACGGCGATCGGATCGAGGTGCTCGATACGACTTCCAACGCGACGGACGCTGAGAAGGACACGCTCATCGATCTGATCGAGAGCAGCAGGTTCCGACCCAGAGCGACGAACGGCCGGTTCGTCGACACGGCGCCGATCGTCGTGCGCTACCACCTGAACCGCTGACGCGACTCTCCGGGAGTCGTCCTGGTCAGCCGTTCTCACACCATTTGCGCCACATTTCCCTGAACGCGGCCTCGACCCCGCGCGCGAATCGCGCCGAGTCCATCACGGCAGAGCCTTCGAGACGGCTACGCAATTCGCGCCGCAGCGCCGCGAGCCGTTTTCCATCCCCGATCAGACTCGCCGCCAGATCGAGATACTGCTCCTCGTTCCGGCATACGAGATCGTCCAGCCCGATGTTGCTCAGGATGCTCGAACCGCCGCGCGACACGGCCGTGCGGCCCGCGAGCGTGACGACCGGCGCGCCCATCCAGAGCGCGTCGCATGTTGTCGTCCCGCCTCCGAAAGGTATCGGGTCGAGCGCCACGTCAATGTCGCGGTAGGTCTCCAGATAGTCCTCGAAAGGCTGCCGACCGACGAACGCCACGCGCGACTCCGCCACGTTTGCGCGCTGCATGAATCTGCGCACACGTTCGCGATGCTGTTCGGAGCGCGCGTAGAGCAGCAATCGGGATTCAGGCACGCGCTGGAGCAACTTCATCCAGAGTTCGAGCGTCGGGTCGGTGACCTTGGCGAAATTGTTCAGGCAGCCGAATGTCGGCGGTCCGGTCCGCCGCTCGCTTGACGGCAGACGGTCAGCCGGCAGCGGCGGTCGGGAATAGCACCAGTAACAGTCGGGCAAACGGATGGAACGCTCGGAGTAGTGGCTCGTGTCTTCCTCGGGTGGATCGAGAAACCGGTCGGTCAAGCGGTAATCGATCGCGTCGACGCCGGTCGTGCTGCAGTAGGCGAGGTAAGTGAGCTGTACCGGCGCGGGCTTGCGCGCGAAGACCAGCAGTCGGTTGCGTCCGGAATGCGCCGTGAGGTCGACGAGGATGTCGATGCCGTCCGTGCGGATCCTGTCCGCCACCAGTTCGTCGGTGAGGTCCGCAATGTCGCGCCATTGGTCGACATGCTTTCGGATCAGCTTCGTGACTTCGTCCTGCCGTGCGATGTCGTGGTATGCGAACATTTCGAACTGCTCCCGGTCATGGTTCTCGAGCAAAGGCAGGATGAAGCGGGCCACGGGATGTTCGCGAAAGTCCGGCGACATGTAAGCGATGCGCAGACGTCGTTCGGGCTTCGGATCGTTCTTGTGCGGATGTTGTGCGGCCGCCAGCGGTACCGCGTGCCGCTCGGCCCACTGCCTGTGCTCGTGCGCGATGTCGGCAGGCGAATAGTCCGGATGGTAGTGCAGCGTCAGCAGCAGATTGCTATGCAGCACGGACAGGTCCGGGCGCAGTTCGGTCGCCCGCAGATAGGCAGCGATCGCCCCGTCAAGCTCACCCCGATCCTTGAGCACATTGCCGAGATTGATCTGCGGTTCCGCATACTGCGAATTGAGTTTAATCGCCCTGCGATAGTGTGTTTCGGCATCGGCCAACCGTTCCTGTCTTTCGAGGAGCCGCCCCAGATTGTTTACCGGTTCGGCGTCGAGCGGATCGAGCTCGATGGCGGCTTCGTAGGCGCGTGCGGCGTCTTCGATGCGTCCCAATCGCTCGAGAACCTGGCCCAGATTGTTGCGGTAGACCGCACCGTCCGGTCGAAGCGCCACGGCGCGCTGTATCAGTTCGAGCGCCGGCTCGGGGTTGCCCGTCTGTAGCGCAAGGACGCCAAGCAGGTGCAGGGAATCGGCATGCCCCGGCTGGACGTGAAGAATCTCGCGGTAACCGCGTTCTGCTTCGGCAAGTCGGCCGGATTGATGGTGCCTCAACGCGAGCGCAAAGGTCTCATCGACGTTCAGCGGCATGACCCTTCGGGACGTCGCGTGAGAGGCTTTGTGTTGGCGCGTATCATTGCCGGACTCGAACGAGCGATGATATTCGAATGGGCAATCTCCTGGTAACGGGCGGTGCGGGCTTCGTCGGCTCCGCCCTCGTTCGGCAACTGATCGGCGAGACGGATTGGACCGTGGTCAACGTCGATTCGTTGACGTATGCGGGAAGCCTCGAATCGCTGGAGGGTCTGCGCAATCACTCCCGCCACGTCTTCGAACGCGTCGATGTCCGTGACTTCGGGGAGTTAAAGCGGCTGTTCCGGGACTATCGCCCGGATTCCGTCTTGCATCTTGCCGCCGAGACCCACGTTGACCGTTCGATCGCCGACCCGGCCCCGTTTATCGAGACCAACGTCGTCGGAACCGCCAATCTGCTCGGGGCGGCCCTGGCTTACTGGAATATGCTTGATTCCCGGGCGCAGAGCAGGTTTCGCCTGCTCCACGTTTCGACGGACGAAGTCTACGGGGACCTCGGAGCGGACGACCCGCCGTTCAGCGAAACCACGCCCTGCGCCCCGAATTCGCCGTACGCGGCCAGCAAGGCTGCCGCGGATCATCTCGTACGGGCCTGGCATCGCACTTACGGCTTACCCGTGCTCATTACGCGTTGCTGCAACAACTACGGACCCTGGCAGGTCCCGGAAAAGTTGATTCCGCTGATGGTTGCGAATGCTGTGAGTGGAAGCTCGCTGCCCGTCTACGGGACGGGCGCCAACGTCCGCGAGTGGGTCCACGTCGACGATCACTGCCGGGCGCTGCGCCGCGTGCTCGAAGCCGGACGACCGGGCCGCATCTATAATGTTGGCGGCCAGGCGGAGCTGACGAACCTTGCGATCGTCGAAGCGATCTGCGCGATTCTCGACCGTCAGTTGCCACGCGCGAAGGGTTCCTATGCCGAGTTCGTGCAGTTCGTCGCCGACCGCCCGGGCCATGATCGGCGCTACGCTGTCGACGACGCGCGCATCCGCGACGAACTCGGTTGGCAGCATCTCGAACAGTTTGACGTGGCGCTCGAAGAGACCGTGCAGTGGTACCTCGCGCATCCGCAGTGGCTTGAGCCCGCCGCTCGACTGAAGGTCGCGAGCTACGCTGGTGAGCGATGAAGGCCATCCCCACGAGTATTCCCGATGTCCTGTTGGTGGAGCCCGAGATCATCGGCGATGAGCGGGGGTTCTTCATGGAGACCTGGCGCCGCGGCGGACTGGCTGAACACGGAGTCGAGGTCGACTTCGTGCAGGACAATTTCAGTCGCTCGCTGACCGGCACATTGCGCGGCCTGCACTACCAGCTCCGCCGGCCCCAGGGAAAGCTCGTCAGAGTCACGCGCGGAGCGATCTTCGACGTGGCCGTGGATCTGCGCAGGAGCTCGCCAAGCTTCGGACAGTGGGTTGGGCAGCGTCTGTCAGCGGACGAGAAGCGGGCGCTCTGGATACCGCCCGGGTTCTGCCACGGGTTCTACGTCACCTCGGGTCCGGCTGACGTCCAGTACAAGTGCACGGAGTTCTACGCGCCGGAAGACGATCGCTGCATTCTCTGGAAAGATACCGAATTGGCGATCGACTGGCCGTTGGCCCGCACTCCGCTGGTTTCGGAAAGGGACCGTCAGGCGATGCCGTTTGCTGACGCCGAATACTATCCGTGAAACGGTAACGGCGAAGGTTGCTTCCCTCCAGGTGCTGCGAACCGAGTTGGGTCGTCAGCGGACCCGCTGCACCTGGATATAGCCGCCACGGTCGACTTCGGAGAGGCGATAGGAACTGCCCCAGTTCGTCGGATAGAGCCTGACCTGCTGGCCGGGTCGAAGCGGATACCACTGGGGTCTGACCTGATCCCACATCTGGCCGTTGTCGAGCGTGATGAGCCAGGAATTCGGCCCTCTCTCGCGCAGCGCCGTTATCGTTGCGCGGATCTCGTTCGCGGCCGCCTCTGCGGCTTCGGCGCGCTCCTCGGCTTCGCGTTCGGCTGCCCGCGCGGCCCGGCGCGCGCGACGCCGCTCGAACCAGTTCAGGTCTTCGGTGTCCGCTTCGGCGGCAGCGGCGGCGACTGCTTCCGGCTCGGGTTCCCGGGCGACTCGTCCAACGGGTCGCCTGGGCGTAGCCACCGGGGCAGCCGGTACCGCGTCTGCCTGTTGGGCCGGAAGATCCGGTTCCTCGACAGGCTCCTGGGCCGGGCTCGCGGGCTCCGTCCGGACGGGCTGGGGGGGGCTGGCCTCCACCACACGTTCCTCGGCAGCGGCGGCATCTTCCGGCGCGGCGCCAGACCCCGCCTCCGCGGCCTCGCTCTCTGCTGTCAGCGCCTGTTCCACCTGCGCGGCGAAGCACGCCAGCCGCTCCACGGGCGCTTCGATCTCTATGCACTCGCCGACCTCGACGGTGATTTCGTCGGTATCCTGCGCCGACGCAGTGTGCAGCCCGCACAGCAATACTGTTGCCGCGGCTGCCGAAACGCGAACGGCCATCGTCACGGCCGCATTGCCCCTTCCGTTCACTTCGCTATGCCTCGCTTGGACTTCCGGTTGTTCTTCGCAATGCCGGTTAGCATACCCATCGGCGTCGGCACGAATCAATGCGCGCCGTGCCGGCTCGGTGAATCCGATTACGCTCGCAGGCGGCCTCGGCGGGGCAGTTCCGACTGCCGACCCGGCTCGGATCGAGTCACGAGCAGGGGAAGTTTGTTCTTGCGGAGGATTCGGCGTCATCGGGAACGTCGCTGGCGCAGACGCGTACCTGCCTAGGGCGCGGCCGAGGTTGCCGTAGATGTCGGGGAGCTTGCGGGTTCCGGCGGCAGCCACCGTGACGCCCTGCCGCTGACCGGGTTGTCGTAGTGAAACGGCAGCGCGTAAACGTTCGGAAACATCTCGAATGCGAGTGTTGGCGACGTGTCCGGCGGATAGTCTTCACTCGGTCCCGGAAGATTCCGGCCGGGATTCCGGACCCAGCCGCCTTCGTAACCCGCGGTCCAGGTGTTGAAAGCATGGACCTTGCTGAACTTCCATACGCCATCTTCCTTGACGGCAGCGTTCTCGTAGACGGCGGCGCCCATCGACGCACGCGTACCGAAGTTGAGCTGCTGCATCATGCGCAGCCGGATGCGGGCGGTCTGCCCGTCCTCGTCGATGTGGATCACCGGCTGCATCTGCAGGTGGTTGCCGAGGCGCCCGGCCACCGGCCCTTCGCCGCCGCGGCCGAAGACACCCACCAGGAGCGCACGCACGCTGTCGTGGCCGACGTAGGCCCCGCGCTGGGCAAGCTCCATCGAGCTCTCTTCGGCGAAGAGATCGGCGAGATCGCTCCAGAGATTCTTGTCGAGGTAATAACCGTAGGCGTATTCGAGGTTCGTGATCTCGTGGTAGTCCTTGACGCGTGCGATCAGTCGTTCGGCCTCGGCCAGGGTCGATTCGATGTCCCCGAACGAGCGTGGTCCGTCAACGCGTGCGGCCTGCACGGGAGCTGTCGCAGCCGCAATCGCCTGCGGCGACGGTCGGCCGGCGCCGCGCGGGTAGGCAGGCTCGGCGCCTGTCACGGGGTTGCGGTAGTGATAGGGCGGGATGTGCGCGGCGGGATAGATCTCATAGACGTCGCTGGGCGGCCGGTCGGGCGGTAACTCTGCGCTCACGCCTGGCGGCTGTTGGGCGTCCTGGACCCAGCCCTGTTCGTAATCGCTGATGAACGTCGGGTAGAAGCGCAGCGAGCGGATCTTCCACTTGCCGTCCTGCCTGACGTAGCTGTTCTCGTAGATTCCGGCGCTCCATGCGCCGTGTGTTTCGTAGACCCCGGTTTGGGCGAACTCGCGGCTGCGCGATCGCGCGGTGAGTCCGTCCGGCGCCACATCGACAACGATCTGCAATTGCATGCGATCGTTGAGTTCGCCATGTCGGAGGCCCGCCGGGCCGAGCAACTCCAGAGATTCGCGGATGCGTTGCCGGCCTGCGTACACGCCCCGCAAGCCCATCTCGATCGTGCCGTCGTCGGTGAAGAGGTCGGCGACGTGGTCCCACATGCGGCGGTCGAGGTAATAGCCGTAAATCCTCTGCAGGTTCTCGATTTCCTGCTCGTCCCGGAGTCGGCTCGCACGCTGCGCAAGCTCAAGGGCGCGTTCCGCTGCATCGCCACGCGCTGTCAAAGTGACCGCGTTTGTGTCGGTCCAGACGTGGCCGCCGCCGCCCGTGCCCGGATTCTCGTAGTGAAACGGCGCGAGGCAGGCCTCGGGGAATCCCTCGCAGGGCATATCGCGCTCGCGGTCCGCCGGATGCGGCAGATTGCGCGGTCCGCGCGCGCGCCTCTCACCCGGATCGACCCAGCCGGTGGAGTAGGGCGCGCCGAATCCCGAGTGGTAGTCGAGCGTCCGGATTTTCCACACGCCGTCTTCCTTGACGTAGCCCATCTGGTAGATGCCCTCGGCCCAGGTCGCGCCGTCGCCGAAGCGGCCGAACATCGCCATTGCGCGCCAGCGTCCCTGGGCAGTTTCGCCACCCGCGTCGAGGTGCACGACAGGCTGCAGGTTCATGTGGTCGTAGAAGCGTCTGTCGCCTAGTCCTGTCTCTCCCATTTCGACGGCGCCGACATTGAGATACAGGTGCCGCGTGATGCTCGGCTTGCCGATGTAAACGCCGGCCGGATAGTTCGCGACGGCGTCGTCGGTGAAGAGTTCCGCGAGATCCGTCCACATGCCCTTGTCGAGGTAGTAGCCGTAGGTGCGCTGCAGACGCTTGATGGCGCTGACGTCCTCGCCACGCTGGACTTCGGCCTCAAGCCGGTCCATACGTTCGTGCAACGCGGCGTCGCTTGAGTCCTGGGCGCTCGCTGCGGTCGCGACGGCAACAAGGATGCTGCTACCCATGGCGCGCAGGACAGCCGGAAGTCGCCCTGCGGCAGGCTGCGCATCGCCGGTTCTCGTCTTGATCTTCATGGGGCTACTCCCCCAAGGTACGCTATGCGCAGGTTAAGCGATCCAGGCGCGGCTGACCACGCTCATGAGTCGATCGGATCCCGCTTCCATTCCCCGCTGTCGTCGATCCACCGGCAACTGAAGGCGACCGGGCGCGGCAAGCATGTGGGCGGATTTAGCTACTACCACAAGTCACCCATCACGCGAGTCGTCGGACTCGCGGACTGGCTTGACTCGTTTGCGAACCGGTTCGACTGGCTCCGGCGCGAACTCGACAGCAACCAACATATCATTTTGATCAAAACAATCATTTAGGCCACAATAATCCGACTCGGGCAACGACAGGAACACCGATGATGGAAAAAGGCATTTCCGCCTCCGAAGCGAAGACGAACTTCGGCCAACTTCTGGAAAGGGTGCAGCGCGAGCCGCTCACGATCTCGAAGAAGGGCCGGCCGGTCGCCGTCCTGATGTCGATTGACGAGTTCGAGACTCATCAAAGACTCAAACTGGAGCAGCTCCGCCGAGCCGTGCGAGCTGGGCTTAGGGAGTTGAATGCGGGCAAGGTTGTCGATGGGGCAGAAGCCTTCAAGGCGATAGATCGAGAACTCGACGATTGATGCCTCGCTACGAGGTTACCCGACAGGCGCTGGCCGACCTTCGAGAAATCGTTCGCTACACTCGGGCAAAGTGGGGCCTGAAGCAGGCCCGGCTCTATCGTGAGGAACTTGAACTTTGTATCCAGAAGCTCGCGCTGGCGCCCGGCCTGGGACGTGTGAGGGCGGACGTGGCGCCCTCCGTACGGTCCTTTCCGATTGCTCGGCACGTTGCCTTCTACGTCGCGCGCGAAGGCGGGATCGCGGTGCTCCGCGTGCTTCACCCGAGCATGGACGTTGGCGACGCCTTTGCAGACGGTTTGTCTACGGAGGGATGAATATGCGAAGCGGGTTTGGCCGGATCGCGGTTGGGGCAATCTGCGCGAAAGCTGTGACCAGCGCGATCCCGGGGCACTTCAATGTCCCTTCCGCAGGGGAGCCGCGGCGTCCGTCGGCAACTCCGGTTCCGGCGCCAGGATGAACTCAGGAAAGGACTCGATGCCAAGCTCCGTGGCGTCCTGACCGAGCGCCTCGACATGCGCCGAGATGCGTGTCCCCATGACCTTGTCGATGAGCCACCACACTCCGAGCGAGGTTGAGAAGACGAAGATGGCGACGGCGCCAATTCCGGCCGTCTGCACGCCCGGGTGGCCGCCCGCCGCGATGCAGACCGCGAGCGAGCCCCAGACGCCGCCCCCGAGGTGAGCCGGAATCGCGCCGACTTCGTCGTCGATTCGGAGCCTTTCCAGGAGCCTCATGCCGAAGGTGCAGATGGCGCCGCCGACCGCTCCGATGAGACAGGCCCACATGGGAACGACGAGTTCGGGGCCGGCCGCGATGGAAACCAGTCCGCTGATGGCGCCGTTCAATCCGGCGCGCAAGTCAACCCGGCCGAGAACGTACCGCGACAGAGCGAGGGCGGCGAGCACGCCCGTGGCTGAGGCAAGGTTGGTGTTGATCACGACCAGGCTGACCGCCACTGCGTCGGCGGCGCCGGACAGCGACAGCCGCGAACCGGCGTTGAAGCCGAGGAATCCCAGCCAGATGATGAACACGCCAAGCGTGACCGCGGGAACATTCGACGGCGGCGTGGCAAGCACGCTCCCATCCACCCCGAACTTGCCTCGGCGCGCGCCGACGACGAGCACGCCCGCGAGCGCCGCCCAGCCCCCCGTGGAGTGAACGACTGTCGCCCCCGCATAGTCCCGGAAACCCAACTCGCCAAGCCATCCGCCGCCCCAGGTCCATGCGCCGACGAGCGGATAGATGACTGCGGTCAGCACGGCGACGAACACGAAGAACGCCTGCAGCCGCACACGTTCGGCGAGGGTCCCGGAGACGATGGATGCCGTCGACGCGACGAACACCATCTGGAAGAACCAATGCGACATGGAAGCGTGTCCGGTTCGGACGACGGCTGCCGCACGGGCGGCGTCACCCTGCGCGAGGGCCTGTTCGGCGGACGTTGCGCTGATGCCGAACCGAAACGATCCGAACCAGCCCCCCGCCTCGACGCCGACATGCATGATCGAGTAGCCGACGAGATAGAACGCGATGCCCGCGATCGCATACAGGCCGATATTCTTGAGGCAGACCACGGACGCGTTCTTGGTCTTTACGGAGCCGGCTTCCAGCATCGTGAACCCGGCGCACATCCACATCACGAGCACGCCCCAGAACAGGAAGGCGAAGCTGTTCAGAATGAACTGCGTTTCTTCGGCCACGGCCAATCAGGAGCCGGTGTCGGTGTCCGTCATCGAGCCGTCACATCCGGTCGTGGCTGTTCGGCTTTCGGGATACTCGCGATGCAGCGCGCTTGCAGTGGTCCGGCGGTGCCGCCTGTCGGCGGGTTTCCGATCCCGAGCGTGCCTATATCGCGTCGAGCGGCTCGGCCGGCGCCGTATCGTCTGCAGGCGCGCAAGCATGCGGGATGGGGTCGGCGTAGCGAGGCCAGACGCCGAACACGTCGTCGATCGTCCAGTCGGCGAGCAGTTGCGATCCGGGTTCGACCGTTGCGGCAACGGAGAAGCGCGCCGGCGTCATGGCTGTCGCGAGGCTTGGTACGAGCCCCCCCAAGGCCGAGGCCGCGACGGAACCCATGAACTCGCGGCGGTCCCAGGAGCGCTCGACAGTCGGCTCCGATCCGTTTGCGTATCGCTCGTGCGGCGGCCGGAGGGCGGCGTGTTGGGTAGCCGTTCTTCGGTCCGATGGCGCACTGCCGTCCACGCCGCTGCCTGCGCTCATGCCGAGGCCTCCTGCTCGGCGAGCTCGGCCGCCGAGAACCAGTTGACGTGCGTCCCGCCGCGCAGCCTGAACGGTAGCTTGACGACCGCGACGGCGCCTTCCTCCATGCGGTTCGCATCGACGATGTGCAGTTCGGAGGCCATCTCGGCGTAATTGCTCGCAACCCCCATGATGTAGCCGTCGCCTTCCCCGGTGCTGCCCTTGCGCGGCACGAAGCCGCTCTCCTGCAGGCTCTGCGTGTCGCCGACGAAGAAGGTGCTGGTCGGACCGCCCATGAGGTCGTAGCGTTGATACGTGTTGGTCACGCGCCGCCGTCCGCCCGCGCGCGCCTCGTCGAACGGCAGGCTCGGGTCGCTGTTGCCGACGAAGCCGTAGCGGTAGGGGAGGGAGAGATAGCGGTCGTCCATGCGGGCGAGCACGCCGTTGGCCGTGGAGATGACCTCCTCGCCGAAGCGGTCGTTGCGCGAGTTCATGTCGAAGGTCCAGCGCTTGATCTGCGACGGTGAGCGTTCTTCGTCTGACACCGGCAGATCCATGAGGACACGGTTGCCGTCGTCCATGGCGTTGAGGAAGTGCAGCGTGTTCCGCGCGGGTCCCTGGAACCAGCGGACATCCGAGGCATCGCCGTCGCGCGGCAGCACGCCCACCATCGTCGGCAGACTGCCGTCCCAGACCCACATCGGCTCGCCGCTCTGCAGCCGCTCGAGGCTCGTCGTGCGTGCGATGACCGGGATGACGATGTACTTCTGGGTGATCGCGATGTCGTGGATGATCCCGAGATAGGGCGACTTGAGCCAGACCTCGTTCGTGATGTGGCCGGCCGCGTTCACCGTGTAGACCGCGATGTCGTCGGTCAGATCGCCCCGGGCCTGATAGCCGTAAGCGATCATTTCGCCCGTGACCGGATCGATCTTCGGATGCGCCGACATGCTCGTTGCCGTCCACTTGCCGTGGAAATCCCAGCTTCCCCAGGTTTCGAGCGTGACCGGATCGATCGAGTACGGCAGTGCATCTTCCTTGAGCACGAGCAGTTTGCCGCCGTGCCAGTAGAGGTGCGTGTTCGCAGCGCCGCGATGGACGTTCGCGACGAGCGGATCGTCGGTCAGGTAGTTGCGGTAGACGCCCCATAAGCGCCTGCGGTGGCGCCGCTCGGTCATGAGCCGGTCGGTCTTCACGTAGCGGCCCTTGTAGTCGACCGAGCCGTTGGCGAAGCGGAACGCGCTGACGTGACCGTCGCCGTTGAAGCCCGGAAGCCACTCGTTCTCGGGCGGCCGGTAGGCGAAATCGCACTGCAGCCGGTAGAACGTGCCCTCGATGTCGGAGGGAATCTCGCCCCAGACCTCGCAGTCGTAGACATCGGCCTCGAATCGTGTCGGGCTGTTGAAACCGCGCGGAAACAGTGGGTGATCCCTGAAGTCGACAGCCATGGCGGAATCTCCTTATGGTTCTCGTATGGTACCCGGGACCACCGGGCTCATCGTACCGTTCAGCGAGAACATCCAGATGCCGTCGCCGCGCGTCGCGCCCGCGAACACGCCGCCGCCGGCGTGGACGACGACGTACTGCTCGCCGTCATGCTCAAAGGTCGTGACGGTCGTGTTGACCCCCGCATCGGTCATGTATTCCCAGAGCAGCGCGCCGTTGCGCTTGTCGAGCGCCGTGAGACGACCGTCGTTCCGGCCGACAAACAGCAGTCCGCCGGCCGTCACGATCGAACCGCTGTAACAGATTTCGCGCCATTGCTGGCGCCAGGCGAGCCGGTTCGTCGTCACGTCGAGCGCCGCGAAGATGCCGCGGTCGTCGGCGCTGGCCTGCGTGAAGCGTCCGCCCATGTAGACCTGGTTCGCAACGGGCGGCGGGAGATCCTCGTCAACTGTGAAGGCGCTGATCCGGTCGGTCGCGCAGACGTAGAGCAGGTTCGTTTCCGGATCGTAGGAACTCGGCGGCCAGTTGGCGCCGCCCATCGTGCCGGGCTTGACGGCGATGGGATCGGTCCAGAACGGCGTGAAGATCCGGCCGTCATTGACGATCCGGCCCTGTCCGTCTATGAGCGGCGTGCCCTCGGGCGGAATGTCGATCGACTGCGGGACGATGGCGTCGCCGATCGGGTACGGTTGCGTCGCCGACGTCGCCTGCCTCGGCTCCTGTGGCACCGGGCGTTCCTCTATGCCGATCAGCGGTTCGCCGGTCTCGCGGTCCAGGATGTAGGCCCAACCGGTCTTGGAGACCTGCACGAGGCCGCGGCGCAGTTCGCCGTCGATTTCGGCATCGAAGAGCACGACGGGATTCGGCGAGTCGTAGTCCCAGAGGTCGTGATGGACCTGCTGGAAGTGCCAGCGGTATTCGCCGGTCTGCACGTCGACGGCCACGATCGAGACGCTGAAGAGATTGTCGCCGGGGCGCACGCCGCCGTGGAGGTCGGGACCGGGATTGCCGGTCGAGAAGTACACGAGGCCAAGCTCGGGATCGACGGCGGGCGTCTGCCAGACGGGCGCCCCGCCGAACTGCCAGGCATCGCTGTCGGCGGGCCAGGTGTCGTGACCGTATTCTCCGGGTCCGGGAATGGTGTTGAACGTCCACCTGTGGCTGCCGTCGCGCGCGTCGAACGCCTTGACCTTGCCGCGGCTCGCCATCTCGCCGCCCGAGAAGCCCGTGATCACGAGGCCGTCGTAGTAGAGCGGCGCGCTCGTGATGCTGAAGCCGTCGCGCCAGCGCTCGGCCTCGATCGACCAGACGACCTCGCCCGTGCGCTGATCGAGCGCGGCGAGCCTCGCGTCGAGCAGCGCCACGTAGATCCTGCCGTCGCCCATCGCGACGCCGCGGCTCGACTTGCCGAACGGCACCCCGGCCGCGGGATCCGGGTTGCCGTGCCAGGTCCAGAGGATGTCGCCCGTATCCACGTCCATCGCGAAGACATCGTTCGCGCCGTTGACGACGAAGAGCGTGCCTTCGTAGACGAGTATCTGCGCCTGGCCCGAATTGGACTGCGTTGCGCCGGATCCCATGCCCGTACGCCACAGCGCCTTCAGGTCGGCCACGTTGTCGCGGTTGATCAGGTCGAGCGGAGAATAGCGCTGATTGAAGACGTTGCCGCCGTTCGTGATCCAGTTACTCGACGGGTGCGCCGTGAGTTCCGCTGCGTCGAATGCCGGGGAGGCCGTAACATCCGCGGCGGCGGGTGGTTGCGCCGCTGCCGTGCCGATGAGGATGGCGGCGCAGGCGCAGTTGCGAACGAAAGATCCCGACATGAGCGGCCTCGCTGGGGCAGTGTCTGCTTGCAGCGAAACGATAGCATGGCGCGAGCGCGGAGTACCCGCCGTGACGGTGTGCGCGTTGCGCACCGGTCACGCGGCGAAACGCTCACGATTGCGAACGCCGGCGAGCGGCGCTTTCAGGGGTTGCTGCGTGCGCGTCCGGCGTCGCTTGCGCAACGCGCGATCCGACCTCGTGCGCCGCTGGCTGTTCGGCGCGTGTCCGGTGCCCCTACTGTTGCCCGGCCTCGCGCCTCAACAGATTCGCGTACGAGAACGAATAGTGCCGCGCGGGCGCATTGAGCGTCTGCTCGCCGAGCGCATCGAGCGCATCGGCCAGGAGCAGCTTCGGCCCCGGATCGTCAGGCCTGAGCCGCGTGAGGTGTTGGGCGAGCTGGGCGGCGCCGAGCGGATCGCCGGCTGCCATCGCCTCTTGCGCCCTCGCAAACAGCGCGTCGACGCCGCCGACGAGCTCCGCCATGCGTGCGGACTGGCGGACCGGACTTTCGCGGTGCAGGTTGAGCGGGTCGCCGTCGAACCAGCCGACTTCCTGGGCATAGATCTGGCGAATCGTGCCCCAGACGCTGCCGTAATAGTCCGCCAGATAGTCGAGTGAGGCGAATTGCTCGGGCAGCGCCGCGTACTCGACGAGTTCGTCGGGCGTCATGAAAAGCATCGCGCCTTCGATCGTGCGGTCGTAGACCCACTGCATCGCATCGCGGCGGTTCGTGAGCTGTTCGACGGCGTTGTCCATGAGTGGATTGCCGTGGCCCGCGACGACCCGTGCGGGTTCCTCGGCGATCATCTTGTCGAGGCTCGCGATCCAGTCGCGAATCGAACGGTTCGTGCCCCTGAGCGGATAGACGTTGGGCCAGGTGTGGAACACGTTGTCGCCGGCAAACAGGACTCTTTGTTCCGGCAACCAGATGTAGAGATGGTCCGCCGTCTCGCCCGGCGCCGCGACGAGTTCGAGTTCGACGCCGGCGATCTCCAGTTCGATCCGGTCCTCCGTGAACGTGTGCGTAGGCGGCACGCGGCGAACGGGTGTCGCTCGTTCCTCCGGCGACATGGGCCGCGGCGGGCCGTTGAACTGCACCGTTTGCTCCGGCGGCAGGTCGCCGCCCTGCGTGTCGGCCGGCCGCACGCCGCCCGAGAGTCCGGCGCCGCCCGACACGAATCCCGCTTCGGCGGCCGCACGCGTCTCCGCGCCGAAGTTGGCCCGGGCCCAGACTTCGATGTCGCTGCCTTCGTCGGCAAACGCGCTCGCGCCGCGGAAATGATCGCCATGGCCGTGCGTGAAGATGATCGCCCGGATCGGCTTGTCCGTGATCTGCTCGAACTCGCGGCGCACTTCGGCCGAAAGGGTGGGGGAATGGCCCGGATCGACGATGATGACGCCGTCGTCGCCGACGATCATCGAATTCGCCGAGAGCGTAATGCCGACCGCCGTGTAGACATTGTCGGCGACCTCGAATACCTGCCGCGTGACGATCGAACTCCATCCGCGCAGTTGCTCGGTCGCGGCCGATTCCTGTGCTGTCGCCTGGCAGACCGGAAGCGTCGCGCCGAGCAGCGCGCTTGCCACCAATAGTTGGCGGCTATCGCGCCTTGTTTCCTTGTGCGACCCGGGACGCTTGCCGCGGGGCGCCGAAGCGGGCCCACGGGAAAGATTGAAGCGGTTCATGCGATGACTCCTGCAAGAGGTTGCGCGCGCCGGAGTGAGGCCGCCTGCGGCCAGGCGTTTCGCTCACCCAGGCTCTCTATTCTCGCTCCTCGCGCCTTGTCAGGCGAGCGCCTCGCCGGTCTCGGCGCGACGCGGGGTTCTGCCACGGGCTGCTAGTACTCGAGCGCGTTGCCTCTTGCCGGGTGGATACCGCTATGGAATCCGCCCTGGTCGCGCACGACATGAGGGTTACCTTCCTCGTCGTACCAGACGAATACGAGACCGTGCGCATCGCCGAAGTTCGGCATGTCGATCGCATGCGTCTGGACGCGCTCTTCGGTGTCGAACACGTAGATGCGGCCGTCCGCGTTGCTCGTGCCCCACATCTCGCGGCCGTTCGGCGCGAGCAGCACATGGTCGACCTGGTAGCCGGAGAACACCGTCTCGACGGCGCGCCCGCGCGCGGTATCGATCACGGTCATCGTGCGGCCGAACATTCCGGTCGTCTCGCCCTTGTCGGCTACCCATATCTCGGATTCGTCCGCATTGAGTGCCGCGCCGTAAGGGCCGATGCCGGTCGGCGTGGTCCAGGCGATTTCACCTGTCTCGAGGTTGATCTTGTTGACGTAGGAATTGGCGCCGACTGGGACGTACATGAATTCCTGGTTGGAATCGATGACGATCCAGTTCGCCCGGAAGCCCGGATACGGGTACTCCTGGACCACCTCCCAGGACTCGGGATCCACCTTCGCGACCCAGAACGGGCGCATCGTCGCGAACTGCCCGCGATTGTATTGCGAGGCCGCCAGGTAGGCGGAGATCGACGACGGGCCGTAGCCGCCGGGCTGCATCAGGATGTAGATGAACTCGCCGTCGGTGAACGAGGTGTACGAAACGCCGCCAAGTTCTTCGTCGCGCACGCCGCCAACGACTTCGTCGGTCTCCGGATCCATGAGGAACACGTCGAGCCCGCCTTCGTCGCGTGCGAACGTGTCCACGAGCATGTAACGGTCCTGGAAGATCTGCGCATGATGCATGCGACCGCCAATCAGGAGTTGCTCGACCGGCTGCAGCGTCAGTGCGTCGGCCTTGATCAGCGAAGCCGGTGTATCGAGCCCGCCCACGGCGCGGTCTTCGGTGCCGCCCAATGCCGGCCGCGGGCCGATCACATAGACGTATCGGCCATCGGGTGTGACGGCCGTAGAGTGAACCGAGGCGCGCATCGTCACGGGAAAGCGATAGTAAGCGATGATCTCCTTGGTCGCGGCGTCGCCGACGACGATCTGCACGGAGCCTTCCTCGTCGAATGCAGCAGGAGTCAGGCCGGAGCCCGATGCCGTATTCGGGAAACCGAGTTGCGGAGGCTGGCCGGCGCCCGTGGCCTCGTAGAAGTACACCTTGCCGGGTTCGGGCGTGAACTTCGGCTCGCCGGGATCGTAGGTCCGTACGGAGCGAATGTCGTAGGTCCGCATGATGTTGCCGGGCTGGGACTTGCGCTCCCAGTCGGCGAGCACCGTGTCGAAGCGCTCGACCTGCAGGATCAGCTCGTCGCGTTCGGTGATGACGAAGTTGTCGGGTGACGCGTAGTACGAGTAATCCCGCGCGCTCTCCATCGACGCGTCGAGGTCGCCGATGACCTCCGCCGTGACTTCGCGTTCGGACAGCGTGCGGATGTAGGCCGCCGTGGCGATGAAATCCTCGCGGCTCGCGTCCAGCGCGGCCGCGACATCGGCCATCTCCGGGTTCGTGGTGAACTGGTAGGCGATGTCGAACGCGCTCGGTGCGTGGGTCAGCGACGGTGCGTCGCCGCCTTCGCCGAACATGCCGTGGCAGTCCCAGCACTCGCCGGTCATCTGGTAGATCTCCTGGCCGCGTGCGAGCACGGCGTCGAGGTCGCCGAGATCGAGTGCGGGTTCGGTCGCGGGCGCGGCATCGCTTGGAGCGGTGCCGGCATCGGTCGATTCCGTACCCGACTGGCCGCAGGCCGCGACGACAAGGGCCAGAGGAAGAAGCGGGATCAGTTTGCGTAGGAACATGGGCTTTTCTCCCTGGAAAACCTTGGCCGGGCCGCTCACAACCCGGCGAACCGGAACGGGTGGAGTCGCGCGAGAGGCGGATCGGTGGACAGGGGCTCGATGATCCACGACACCAGCCGGACCGGGGTCATCGATTCGCTGAGCAACGCGGTCGGCTGTGAGGCGCCGAAGTGCGTGCCATCCGTAGCGATGCCTGTCGGGTAGCGCAGGACATGGCGCTGGTCGCGCGCAAGGTAGCCGAGCTGCACGGCCGACGATTCGAGCGTGACACCGGCCAGCAATGCGGGGCCGGTTCGCCAGCGCTGGTAGAGGTCGCCAAACCAGAGCTCGGTGATGTCTCCGGAAATCGCGTGCAGCCGCGCGCCGAACTCGTTGGCGCGTGCTGCGAACGACCGTGCGAGCTCGAAGCGCGAGTCGTAGACGACCTTGTAGAAAACCGGCCAGGCAATGTCGTTGGCGGCGGCCCATGGCCCCGCAAGCGGCAACACGCCGAACGCCGCACTGCGGGTGATGAAATCGCGTCTGTCGATCATCCGGCCCACCGGCTAGGGGTTATTGCGCATGAGGTAGGCCGTCAGCGCCTGGAGATCGGAGTCGGGGATCTCCGTCGGACGATAGGCCGCCATTCCAATGTCACCGCGGACGAATTCCCTGATGAACTCCGGAGTCAGGGTCGTGCGCTCTTCGAGCGATCCCGGCACTGCGCCGGCGTACTTTTCCTCGAGCATGACGGTGGCGCCGCTGTTGTGCGGATCGGTGCCGTGGCAGTGTATGCAGTAATTTTCGAAGACGGCCTTGCCGCGCGCCTCGTCGCCGTCGTCCTGGGCGCCGGCGAGCGCCCCGAAGCCAAGGCACAGACCAAGAAGAATCGGGCGCACGACCCTGGTGCCCGAAACGATGGCGGTACGCCGCCGGCGAGCGGCGACCCCGCGCCGAAAGCGATCGCATCGATTGCGGCGTTCGAGGGTCGGGCGCGCTCCGGCGCCCGCTTGCACCGTGTCGCCTGTGTGCCGGGTTCCGGCGCTCATCCGCGATCCTCCCTCATGTTCGCGGGCCAGATGCCGTTCTTGCCCGGCTGCAGGATGCCGTTCGGGTCGATCAGGTCCTTGAGCGCCTCGTTGAAGCGCATGAGTGCGTTGTCGTTGTAGCCGTAGGCCGCCGCTGCGATATCGGAAAACGCGGGCGCCACCCGGTATACGCCCCAGCCGCGCCGGGCGCTTTCGGCGACCATCTCGCGGCCCATCTCGATCGTTTGGGCATTCAGTTCCGGATCGTTCTTGTCGACGCGGATGCTGACCGTGGTCAGCAGGCCGCGCGGCGAATGCACGTGCACGGGCGTGCCGTAGAACCGCCGCCCGTAGCGCTGGGCGATGCCGTCGAGCGTCTGGATGACATCCCAGATCGCCGCGCCCCGGAACGGCACGACGAGAGCGAAGTAGACGTTGTGCCCGATGCCGTACATCGCGTTCATGTAGGGAACGCCGGCCAGGAGCTTGGTAT
The DNA here is from genome assembly GCA_022819855.1 of Gammaproteobacteria bacterium. Classification (GTDB taxonomy): domain Bacteria; phylum Pseudomonadota; class Gammaproteobacteria; order Steroidobacterales; family Rariloculaceae; genus Rariloculus. The sequence goes on from JAJEGN010000011.1 coordinate 21,742, forward strand.
TGAGGTCCCACTCGGCCGGGTTGTACGGCGCCTCGTAGAGCGTCGTCTCAAGCTCCGCGCCCGGAAGGCTCGCGTACGCATCCTGGACGAGTTCCCAGTGCCGCTCCACGACCTGCCGGTCGCCGTAGAACGCGAGACGATTGAACCAGCCGCTCGGCCCGGCGAAATCCACGCGCCGCATGTTCGGGTAGTTGGTAAGAATCCGCTGGCGCCACAGCGGCTTGAGGATGTCGATGAGTTCGACGATTTCCTCGTGCCGCGCCACGGTCATTTGCCCGGCGCGATACGCCGGCGGTTCGTCCATGAGCCAGACGCCCATCCTCGTCACGACGCCGAGGTTCGACTGCGAGAACAGCCCCTCGACGTACGGCCCGAAGCCCCACTTGTATTCGTGCCAGGTTTCGCTGTTCGGAACCGCGCCCATTCCGGTGCGCAGCAGTTCGCCGTTGGGCAGGACGACTTCCAGGCCGCACTGGGTCTCGACGTGATCGCCGTACGGCGTGTAGCCCGTGCCGCGCTCGAGCGTATTGCCGACCACGCTGCCCCAGCCGGGCTCCGGGTTGTCGATCCAGAGCTTGAGCCCGCGTTCCTGGATGTGGCGATAGAGATCGAAGTAGCTGACGCCGGGCTCGACGACCGCGTAGGCCTGGGATTCGTTGACCTCGATGATGCGATTCATGCGTTGCATGTCGAGCGTCACCGCGCCGGGCACCACACCGGCCGGACCGCCGTAACCGAAGTTCTTGCCGGTCGAGATGACCCAGAGCGGGATTCCGTAGTCGTTCGCGATGCGAAGAACCTGCTGGACCTGTTCGACCGAATCGGGCCCGACCGCCGCGGATGCGAGCGCTTCGGCGGGCGTGTTGCGCAGCGGGGAAAATGGGTCGCGATAGCTTTCGAGGTGCTCGTCCTGACGAAACACCCATTCGGCGCCGACGACATCCGCGAATTCCGCGAGGGCGTCGTCAAACTGGCTTTGAGTCAATCCCGGGGGCAGCGCCACTCGTACACTCCATGCGAACCGCAGGGTTGACGGCCATTGTCGCGTTCAGACGCTTATTTTACAACTGTCATATTACTCCGTACGTGAGTACAGCGCGCCTGACGGATATGCGGCCCATGCGCAGTTTTTCGGGTGCGACTCGAGAGCGTCGGGCGGAGCCTGTCTGCGCGCGATTGTGATATCGTTGAGCGCGCATTGACACGTTCGGACTGATTACAGGAGTCAACCATGTACACACGGATTCTCGCGGTCCTGGGGGCCGCTGCGCTCGCGTTGATGGCCGCGCCCCTGTCGGCGCATCACGGTTGGGGCGGCCAGAGCGGTGAGCAGTCGCAGCTCACCGGCACGGTAACCACCGGCGTCAGTCTTGCCGGTCCTCACGCGACGATGCAGATCGAGGACGCGGACGGCCAGGTCTGGGACATCACGCTCGCTCCGTCGTCGCGAACGAGCCGCGCGGGTCTCACCGAAGACGTCATTCCGGTGGGTGCGGAAGTCACGGTCACGGGCAACCGCAACAGCGACATGGCCCGCTACGAGATGAAGACGGTCCGCGTGACGTACGACGGTACGAATTACGACGTCTATCCGCGCCGTATCAGCTAGAACGGCTTGTTCGAGTTCCTGACGTGGCTCGAGGGCTCCGCCCTCGGTGAAGCCATGCGCGGGATGGGCGTGTGGAGCTACGGCGTCTTCAATCTCGCGCATATTCTGGGAATCTCGACGCTGTTCGGGTCGGTCGTCCTGATCGACCTCCGATTGCTCGGGCTCTGGCCCGGCGTGGCCATCCGGTCCATTGCCGGGCCAGCCATCCCTCTCGCGGCCACCGGGTTCGTGCTCGCCGCCCTGAGCGGAATTTGCATGATCTCGACCAACGCGACCGAGTACGACGGCAACCCGTTCATTTTTATCAAGTTTCCGGCGATCGCGCTCGGCCTCCTCAACGTGGCGCTGGTCAGCGCTATGTCCGCCTGGAAATCGGCAAGGACGGGCGAGCCTTCGCAGCGCGAACGGGGTCAGCTCGCAGTCGCGGGCGGGACATCGCTCGCGTGCTGGCTCACGGCGGTCGCCGCCGGGCGCATGATCGGCTACTGGTGACCTGCAGCCGGGCGGTCCAGGCGGAACCTTCGATGGGTACGGTCGTCTAATCGCAGCGTTCCCCCTACCCGTGGGGTATGCTGTCGCGGCGATACGTTCCGCGGTCAAAGAGAATGGGAGACACCACAACCGTGCCCAGTGGCGTCCTCGCGACGGCAATCGATGTCATCGCGTCCCCGGGCGCAGCGCTCCAGGCTGTAAAGCACAAGCCAACGGTGCTGGTACCGCTGTGCGCGATAATCGTCGCCAATGCCGCCGTCCTGTTGACGTATTACAGCGTAGTCGATGTCGCCTGGCTCATGGAAACCGGCATTCAGGCGTCCGGTGCAGAAATGAGCGAAGAGCAACGCGAAGCAATGGCCCGCGGGATGGCAAACCTGTCTCCCATGCTCATGGGTTCACTTGCAGTCGTGTCCGCGGCGATCGGTCTGACACTCTGGTTATTCCTGAACGCCGCCTACCTCGCCGGAGTATCGCTGTTGAGCAACGACGGCGTCCGGCTCAAAGCCTGGATGTCGATGATCTGCTGGTGCGGGTTGCCGCTGATCTTCGGCTACGGGGCGTCGCTGGCCAATCTATTTGTTGTCGATGCAACCTTCCTCCCCCAGGACCGTCTCAGTCCACTGTCGTTCAGCAGTCTGCTGGATCTCGACTACGCCGGTTCGGGCAGGGCCTGGCAGTCCATCGCAGCCATGGACCTCACGGTGTTGTGGGCGATGGCGCTGGGCGTCTACGGTTATCGCTTGTGGACCGGGCGCGGGCTCCTCGCGTCGGCGCTGATCGTGCTCGCGCCCGCGCTGCTGGTCCTCGGCGCCATAATGTATTTCACGAGCGGCTGACGGCCGGTATCAGGGATGACAAGGAAACTGCTTGTAATCGTGGCGTTGGTGCTGGCTGTCGTGGCGGTGCCGTTGCTGAACAACTATCTGCGCGGCGGCAACGCTGTCGAAGTCGAGATTCAGGCGCTCGCGCCGCGCAGCATCCAGGCTTCGGTACTGGCTTCCGGACAGCTCGTCCACGAAGAGGAGGTCAAGCTCACGACCGAAGTCATCGGCAGGGTCACCGGTATCTACGTCGAGGAAGGCGACCGCGTGACCGGCGGACAACTGTTGCTGCAGATCGATGACGAGACCTACCGCGCCGAGGTCGAACAGAACGAAGCCACGGTGCGCATGCAGGACATCGCCATCCAACGCCAGCAATTGCGCGTCGACAACCTGCGCACACAGTGGGAACGCGACCAGGCGCTGCACGACAGCAACCTCATCGACGACCGCAGTTTCGACCTCTCCACGAACGAACTGAGCCTTGCGGAGGTCGATCTCCGGTCGAGCCGCGAGTCCTTGTCCCAGGCTCAGGCGCGACTCGAGCAGGCCGAGGACCGCTTGAGCAAGACCCGCGTCGTTGCGCCCATCGACGGGACGGTGACTGCGCTGGATATCGAAGTCGGCGAAACTGCGATCTCGAGCACCACGAATATCGCGGGCTCCAATCTCATGACGATCGCGAATCCCGACAGCATCCATGCCGAGGTCAACGTCGATGAGGCGGACATCGCAAATGTCGCTGTCGGTCAGGAAGCCGAAATCATTGCGATCGCGTACCCGGACCAGCCGATCAGGGGCGTCATCGACTCCATCGCCCTGTCCGCCAGGGTCGCCGAGGGCACGCAGGGGTTGAGCTTCGCGGTCAAGATTCGCCTGGACAAGGCCGACCGTTTCGAGCTTCGACCCGGCATGAGCTGCCGCGTCGAGATCTACACCGAAGTCAGGGACGGACTGCTCGCTGTCCCCATACAGGCAATTCTCGTCGACGAGGAACTCAGCGAGAACCGGACGACCTATCACGTCTTCGAGTACGACGATGGCGAAGCGCGCGAAGTGGCCGTTCAGGTCGGCCTTTCCGACGATTCGTACCAGGCCGTGACCGGCGGGCTCGACCAGGGCGATCAGATCATTGTCGGGCCCGACCGCGTGTTGCGAAGTCTCGGCGATGGAGACAACGTCAGGCCTGAAGAATCGGACTAGGGCGCCGTGGCCCTCATCGAACTCACATCGATCAGCAAGCACTACACGATGGGGCAGCACGTCATCAAGGCTGTCGACGACCTCGACCTGCACATCGATTCGAACGAGTATGTCGTCCTCATCGGCTCATCGGGCTCCGGAAAGTCGACGTTGATGAACCTCATCGGTTGCCTGGATACGCCCACGCACGGCAGTTACGTACTCAACGGGCGCAATGTCAGCGGTCTGGATGCCGGCGAGCTTGCCGACATACGCAATCAGGAAGTCGGTTTCGTATTTCAGAATTTCAATCTGCTGCCGCGTGCATCGGCACTGAAGAACGTGATGCAGCCGCTGATCTACTCCGGTTTCCGTCTGTCCGAGCGCCGCGCCGAGGCCGAGCGCATGCTCGAGCGCGTGGGCCTTGCCGACCGGAGCGACCACCTGCCGAATCAGCTTTCCGGCGGACAGTGTCAACGCGTCGCCGTTGCGCGCGCACTGGTCACCCAGCCGTCGATACTGCTTGCAGACGAACCCACCGGCAATCTGGATTCGAAAACGTCGACTGAGATCATGGCGCTCTTCGACGAGTTGCACGATGAAGGGCATACCATCATCGTCGTCACGCACGAACCGGATATCGCTGCACACGGCGACCGCGTGATCGTGATGCAGGACGGCCGGATTCTGGATCACTACACGAAGGGGCGCAGGCCATATGCAAGCTAGGCCCGGTTCTCCCCGTCACCGTCGCAGCAAGAGGTTCCCCCTGGCGTTCGCGGCAGGCGAAGCCGTGCGTGCCGCACTCGACTCGATCCGTGCGCACGGTTTTCGCAGTTTCCTGACCACGCTCGGCATAGTGATCGGCGTCGCATCGGTCATCGGAATGGTTTCGATCATTCAGGGGCTGAGTTTCGCAATCGGTGAGCAACTGCAAGGCCTCGGCAGCAACGGGATCACGGTTCAGCCCTACACGCCACCGAGGCAATTTCAACAGGGTCGCCGCAACCGGCTCACCCAGGAGGACCTGGACCTCATCCGGTATCGCGTGGCGGGCATCGACTCGATCACGCCGATCCTGTACTCGCAATCCGGTCAGATTCGCTATGGTTCACAGACGGTTTCCGCGCAGGTCGTCGGGACGACCTGGTCCTACCAGGATATCGGTCAGTACTTCTCCCGGTTTGGCCGCTTCCTGTCCGACAGCGACAACACGACCCGCCGGCGCGTGGCCGTCATAGGCGAACAAACGCGCGAGGACCTCGGCTTGCCCGAAGACCCCGTGGGCGAGTTCATTCAGCTCAACAGGGAGTGGCTCCGGATCATCGGTCTGACCGAACCGAAGGGCGAGATCCTCGGACAGCAGCTCGACAACGTGGTGATGATCCCCTACAACACGCTGACGAGCATGCAGGGAAACCTCGTGTTTCCGAACATGCAGATTCAGTTGACGGTCGCGAATCTCGAGGAGATGGACACCGTCACCGCGATCATCGGACGGCTGCTCAGAAACGCGCATGATCTTGCGCCGGACGAGCCCGACGATTTCCGAATCCAGACTGCCGAGCAGCTACGATCCACGCTGGACACGATCATCGGCAACGTCACGATCGTGATGGCGGGCATCGTCGGCATCTCGCTGCTCGTCGGCGGCATCGGCATCATGAACATCATGCTCGTGTCGGTGACCGAGCGCACGCGCGAGATCGGAATCTGCAAGGCGATCGGCGCGAAACGGCACCATATCCTGCTGCAGTTCCTGCTCGAGGCGCTGGTGCTGTGCCTGCTCGGCGGTGCGGTCGGGCTGATCATCGGCTACGGAATCGGCGCGCTCGCCGCCTCGTTCATCCCCGGTTTCCCACCCGCGCACACGCCCCTGTGGGCCATCGCGCTGGCGCTCGGGTTCTCGGCGGCCGTCGGCGTGATATTCGGAATACTGCCGGCCGCGAAAGCCGCGAATCTCGATCCGATCAGTTCGCTGCGCTACGAGTAGAGTCGGCCATGGCCGGTCGGGACACTGCCGGGCGTTCCGTCAGTCTGCCGGGTCTTGTGCCGGCCGATTCAGCGATGGATGTGCGGATTGTCGGCCGGGACTCAGTGGCAGACGTTGTTCGAGAGTCCGATGCTCGCGGCGCCGATGCCGGTCGCGGCAGCGGCGATGTAGGTCATTTCCTGGCGCTCCAGATCGATGACCGCAACCTGCGGGCTGCCCTGAAACGACACATACGCAGTCCGGCCGTCGGCGGCGCCTTGCGCCGTCAGCGGCGTATGCGGGAAGTTGCCAGAGTCGATCACGGATCGCAGCAGGTTGTCGTAGATGTAATAGCGGTTGTTCGTCGTGCTTGCGAGCAGGTTCAGCCGATCGAAGCGGCCCACCGTGACGAGATCGATGCCTTCGCCAATGACGCGGTCGTCATAGACCTCGAAGCGCGATTGCTCCACGGACATGAAGCGGCCCGTGTCCCGGTCCATCATGTAGAGAAACGATCCCTCGGGCGTGGTGTAGGGCCGCGCCGGCGATGCGCCGATCAGGAAACTTTGATAAATCACTCTAGAAAAAGCGTTTAAGCTATTGATTTCACCAGTTTCTTCGTTTGCCACATAGACGTAACGCGCGTCGAGGCTGCGGCTCGGAGATGACAGTGGCTGGCCCGGTTCAGCAATCTCGATCTCGAGCGTGCGCCTGACGTTGGTGTCGATGAGGCCAATGGCGCCGTCCCTGCTGTTGCTGTAGTAGATGTCGACCTCGTTCGGATCGAACAGCACATCGCCGGTCGGCGGGAAGTCCTCGAGCGTGAAGACGATCGTGCCGGCGTAAGCGGAGAAGAGCACGAAACCACCGTCGACGTCATCGGTAAATCCGATTCTCGAACCCGTCGTGTCGAGCACCATGTGGCGCGGGACGATCGGCAGCTCCACCTCCCTTGCGAGTTCCTTCGAACTCAGGTCGTAAAGACTGACGAGCCGCCGCTCGATGTTGACGTGCACGAGTATCGGCGCGTGGGGCGTTGCGACGACATGGTCTGCGACATGCGCCGTCTCGATCCTGTAGACGACCTCATTCTCGAAAAGGTCGACAACGTCGATGAGCGGCTCGACCGCGTCGGCCACGAACATGAGCCTCTGCGGATTGGAGATGTCCTGTGCTCGTGCCGCGCCACTCGCCGCAAGCGCCATGGCTGCGAGCGCCAGAAACGTCAGCGGCGGTTCAGCGATGCGGCGAAGTGCGCTCATTGGTCCTGGGCGTGCGTGACGCCAACAGCGGCCGGTCAACTCAGCCCGAGGTAGGGGTAGATCATGTCGCTGACGACATGGAAGTTGTCGGTCACGAGAATCAGCCCGAATACGATGATCACGACCATGCTGGCGATATTGAGCGATTTCGCATGGTTGCCGATAAACGCGAGGATGCTGTCCATCCTGGACACGTACCAGGCCGCGAGCATGAACGGAATCGCGACGCCCGCGCCGAAGGCGAGCATGATGCTCGCTCCGATCGCGGCGCTGCCGATCGCGCCGACGTAGACGAGCAGGGTCCCGACAATTGCCCCGCCGAAGCAGGCCGTGCAGCCGAGTGCGAAACCCATCGATACGACGACTGTGCCGATCGTATCGCGTTTCGACAGTTTCCTGAGGTTCTCGGGGCTCGGAATCCGGCAGGCCATGGCACGGCTGCCGCGCAGTCCCACCCAAAGCCCCATGAGGATGACGACGATTCCCGAAGCGACCGCGACGGTGCGGCTGTATTCGGCGAAGATCAGTTGCGCCTGGTGGCCGACCGCGCCGATCAGTGCGCCCGCGGCCATGTAGAGCGCCATGAAGCCGAGCACGAAGGCGCCTGCGATCGCCATGATCTTGCGCCGGATGTATGGGGTCGCGCCAAGCGCCTGTGCGGTCGGCGCGCCTGGTAGCGTGGAGAAGGCAGCGATCGATGAGCCGAACATCACGACGAGCTGCAGCAGGCAGGGCGTCAGCACCGAGGCGAGCAGGCCTGCGCCAAGCGCGAGTACCGCAATCGGCGTGATGCCGGCGCTCGCCCTGAGTTCGTCGGGGATGGTGTACGGCGCATCCCAGATGCCGACGAAAGTCAGCGGCCGTTCGCTGCCCAGGTAGTTATCGGAGACGTACAGCCGAATGCTGCCGGCGGCGTCGATATCGATGAAGTTGCCGTCGGCGTCGCGTTTCGGAAAGCTGTACAGGCTTATGCGGTGATGCTCGGGATTGAGCGGCCCGCTCGATTCCGCGGGCAGGTACACGTCATCGCCGACGTGCAGCTCCACGACCGGCAGTTCCGAGCCGAGTTCGCCCCGGTGGATCGTCTCGTTCACGAAAAAGACGTGATTGAGGTCGGGACGCAGGTTGCCGATGACGGCGGCGCGGTCCACGTACTGGAAGTATTCGCTGCTCGCGTAGGTTGCCGTAATCTCGAGCTGCGGATCCCGGACGAGGGAACGGCTCAGGTAGCGCGACACGCTGCCGCCCTTGATCAGGCGGCTGTTGTCGCCGACGCTCGTCATGAGCTGCGTACCCTGGACGAAGTACGGGAAGATGAGCCAGGAGGACGCGATCAGCACACCGATGACCAGCAGGGCGCTGAGCTTGAGCGGGTTGCGTATTGCGATCGTGTGCACGCTGGTTTCTCGAGGCCGTGCTTGCCGGCAGACTCACGGTTCGCCCGTTCGACGGGACTCGCACAGCAGCCAATATTACCGCAATGTCCACTTACTGCACGCCGCCGCCGCTTGGGGCGCCCGAAGCGCGGCAGCTTGCGCCATCCGGAACGTCTGCTGCCGCGAGCCGGTTCCCGATCTCAAGCCGCGTGCAGAAACGGGCTGCCAAGGAGCGGCGGTTTGTATACGATGAACGTTCGCTGCGAGCCAACAATGGGGGGAGTCGAGATGAATCATGCTTTCGGAGAAATAGGGAAGGCCGTGGGCCGCACCACAGTGCTTGTACTCGGAGCATCGTTCGCCACCGCCGGTGCCCAGGAGCCCGCATTTCCGGGCCAGAAGGGCGGTCAGGACGTCTTCGGGCATTACGAGGTCGTTGCGGACTGGCCCAAGCCGCTCGCCGAACTGCCGGGCCACGAAGGCTGGACCTGGGGCGCGGGCCAGTACGTGTTCGCCGAAAGCCCGGACCGCGTCTTCGTATTGCAGCGGGGCGAGCTGCCGACGCTGGAAAGACCGCAAGCGCAGTGGCTGCGCGACATGGGACCGAGCATCACGTTTCCGATGTTCCGCCTGCCGATTCGCGACGCGACGCGCGCGAGCCCGCCGGCCGGAGGCGGCGCCGGCGGCCCGCCCGAAGACGGCCTGCAGGCCTGGGTGGACGGCGGGGGTGTCCTCGGTGTCGATGCGCGCTGGGAGCACTGCATCCTTGTTTTCGACTCCGAAGGCAACATGATCGAGGACTGGAGCCAGTGGGACGACATGCTGGCTCGCCCGCACGCGGTCTATATCAGTCCCTACGATCCGGACAAGCACGTCTGGGTCGTCGACGATTTTCGCCATTCGATCTTCAAGTTCTCGAATGACGGCGGCGAACTCGTGCAGACCATCGGAACCTACGGTGAGCCCGGCGACGACGAGTCGCACTTCAACCGGCCGACATTCATGGCCTGGTTTCCCGACGGTTCGTTCGTTGTTGCCGACGGCTACGCCAACACGCGGGTCGTGAAGTTCGACGCCGACGGCAACTACCTGCTCGAGTGGGGGCAACGCGGCAATCCGCCGAACGACACGCGGCCGGGCTATTTCAACAACGTGCACGGCATCGCCGTCGATCCGGAAACGAACCGGGTCTTCGTCAACGACCGGCAGAATCATCGCGTGCAGGTGTTCGACGAGAACGGCAACTATCTGGACGAGTGGCGCTTCGGCGATCCGCCGTCGGACATCCACATGTTCATCATTTCGGGCGACGGGTATCTGTGGGCCGCGGATCGCGGGACGAGCAAGGTCCTGAAGTACGACCTCGACGGGAACTTCCTGTATTCCTGGGGTACCTGGGGCGATTTCCCGGGCGGCATGTGGGGTGTTCACGGCATGAGCGTGGACCAGGAAGGCAACTTCTACATCGCCGAGGTCGATACGGGCGGTGCGCAGAAGTTCCGGCCGCTGCCGAACGCCAACCCGGACTATCTCGTGGGCCAGCCCGTCTATTCGGCCTGGGAGTAGCGTCGGCGGTCGGCCCGCGCCGCATCAAGCGTCACCCGCGGTACATCGGGAAAGCCCGCCGGCGCAGGGTCGAGGCAGGCGCGGCATCGCCGCCAGACCGCGGATCGGGTCTTGCGAGTAACGACGCCGGACGATTCAAGGGAGGATTCTCATGAGCAAGTTGCGCACCGTTTTCCTGACCCTGTTCGCGTTGGCCGGACTCGTTGCCGGCACGGAGGTGTCAGCTCAAGGCGAACTGCCGCCGATGCAGATCGAGCAGTTGACGGAGCATGTCTACCGCTACGGCGGACTCACCAACGGCGCCTTCATCGTGGGCTCCGAAGGGATCGCCGTCGTCGACGGCCAGGTCTGCGGCTCGAACGGCACGCAGTGGCTCAAGGAAGAGCTCGCGCGGCGGTTCGATGTCCCGGTCAAGTACACGATCCTCAGTCACGACCACGAGATGCACATCTGCGGGCTCGAGGTCTTCAGCGATACGGCGCGCGCGGTCTCCCACGTCAACGCCAAGCCGCACATCATCCGGGAGGGGAGGCGCACGGCGATTCCCGAGATCACCTTCGACACGACCATGCAACTCGATCTCGGCGGCATCGAGGTCGTTCTGCTGTACCTGGGACCAACGCATACCGATAACCTGATCCAGGTTCACGTTCCGGCCGAAGGCGTGCTGATCGCCGTCGATTTCGTGCGGGAAGGCAAGAGCCTCGCGATGCCCGAGCTGCGCGACGCCGATGTCGTGAACTCGATCAAGGCGCTGGGGATCCTCGGGCGCATGGAGAACGTCGACATCGTGGTGCCGGGGCACGGCGGCGTGACGGACCAGCAGGCCTTCCTCTATTTCCGCGACTACCTGCAGGCGTTGCGCGAACGCGTACTCGACCAGATGGTGGCGGGCAAGGGCATCGAGGAGATCCTCGAGATCGTCACGATGGAGGATTTCAGCGACTACGGCTGGTTCGATCTGTGGGTGCGCTCCAACGTCATCGGGATGTGGGAACTGCTGTATCACTATCGCGAACCGACCGAAGGGGCCGGCGCCTACGAGTCGGAGTTTCCGATCGGTTTTCCCGTCGGCGAAGTCGACAAGTTCAGCGGTCCGTAGCCGACCGCGCCGCAGGCATTCCGGATGGTCCGGCGCTGCCTCGCGAGGCGACACGGATGCTCAACTCGCGTGTGCCCGACTACGGTCCAGGCGCAGTCGGTACGCGGACTGCCCGCGCGATGAGGAACGGCGCCTGCAGGCAAGTTGATCGCTGCCATTGGGACCCGGTCAAGCGGGCGGCAGGACGTGATACGATCAGCCGGACAGCTCTACGGAGGAAGGACATGAACAGGCAGGTTCCGGGACTCGTAGTGGCTCTGCTCGGGGCGTCGTTGCTCGGTACCGCAACCGTATCGGCGCAGACCGGTTCGCGGGGGGAGCTTGCTGCCGCGGACTCCGACTTCACTGCACCTCGCATGTCCTGGGGCGATCCCGATCTTCAGGGCGTCTGGGACTACCGTTCGATCACGCCGCTGCAGCGGCGCGAGGAATTCGGCGACCGGGAGTACTACAGCGACGAGGAAATCGCCGAACTCGAGGCGCGCGCGGCGCGACGGCTCGACGAGGCTCCCGACCCCGACGCGCCGTCCAACCTGGTACACGCGCAATACATGGTCGATCCCGGCCGCTATGTGGACGAATCCCGGCGGACCTCGCTGATCGTCGATCCACCGAACGGCCGGATTCCGGAGTTGACGGCGGCAGCGCAGCAACGCCAGGCGGCGATGCGGCGCGGTCCCCGCGCCGCGGACTCGTTCGCGGACCGCTCGCTGCTCGAACGCTGCATCACGCGAGGCTTGCCCGGGGCGCTGTTGCCCGGCCTCTACAACAACAACCTGAGGATCACCCAGGCACCCGGCTACGTCGCGATCGTGCATGAAATGGTGCACGAGACCCGGGTCGTGCCGCTCGACGGAAGCCCCCTTACGGGCGTACCCACGTACATGGGCGAGTCGCGGGGTCATTGGGACGGTGACACGCTCGTGATCGAGACGCGCAACTTTAACGGCGATGTGTCGTATCGCGGCTCTACCGCGAGCCTGCGCCTGACGGAACGCTACACGCGCGTTGGTCCGGATACGATCGACTTCCGGATTACGTTCGAAGACGATCAGCAGTGGATCCAGCCATGGACCGCCGCGTACCTGATGCGCCGTTCGGACGGCGAGCTTTACGAATACGCCTGTCACGAAGGCAACTACGGCTTGCGCAATATCCTCGAAAACGCACGTGATGCGGAACGCACGGCGGCCGTGGGGCAGGGCGGCGCGGAGGGAGGCCAATGAGGACATCGCGGACAGGGACACCGCGACTTTCAGGCGCCGCTGGCTGCGCCCTGGTTCTCGCAGCAGTCACTGGATCGGCCACGGCGCATCACTCGTTCTCCGCCGAGTTCGATCCCGATGCTCCGATAACACTGCAGGGCACTATCGTGCGCATGGAGTGGATCAACCCGCACGCCTGGCTGCACATCGAGGTGCAGAACGAGGACGGTACGACCGAGGCCTGGATGATCGAAAGCGCGACACCCAATACGCTCTTCCGCCGCGGCTTTTCGCGCGATTCGGTCCGGGCCGGCACCGAGATCACCGTTCACGGTTACCGGGCGCGCAACGGCGCCAACCGCGCGAACGGCCGCGACCTGATCCTTGCCAACGGCTCGCGGCTCTTCATGGGTTCGCGCGGTACCGGTGCGCCCGGAGATGAGGCTGCCGAACAAGAGCTATAGATTGCTCGTCAGAACGAGGCGCCGATCGTGAGCGACACCAGCAGATCCCGCGGTTCTCTTCCCGGCAGTGGCGGGTTCTCGTCATGAATGTCCAGTCGGAAGCCGGCGTTGAGCCGCTCCGTAAAGGACAGCCGTACGCCGATCTCACCATCGTAGATATTCGCTCCGTCATTCAGATGCAGGGCTCGCGCGCCGCCAAACAGTGTCAGGCGCTCGTTCAGGATCCGTTCGCCTGAAATTCCCCAACGAAGCGCCGTTTCCCGTCGGTCGCCTGCGTCGAGGCGCTCAACCGTGCGCCCGGCGCCGAAGTCGAACATCAACGTAGCTGTTTCCGTGTCGATGAGATCGCGTCCCGCGCCCGCGGTGAGCGTGACCCGGCCATCGAGACCGACATCTCGATAGCTGTCGAGGTTGATGGTCGTGTACCAGCGTTCGGTCTGCTGAATGCGCAGGGCATAGTCGGCATCCACGATGTCCTGGGTCGTGACCTGCGCGCCGTCGATCGTCGCAGTGGATCGGTGGATATTGACGTTTATGGCGTGCTGCAGGCGCTCACCCTCCCGTGTGGCGCTCACGAGCAGGTCGATGTCCGACGTCTCCGTGTTGCCTTCGGCGACCGAAACGCCGAGATCGACCTGCGCCTCCCAGGCTCCGGTTTGCGCGACCGGAAGCACTGTGAGGGCAGTGCAAGCGAGGATGCTGAGGCGGCCTGAACGCATCGGTATCTCCGGTGGCGAATCGCGGAACGACGCGATGCTATGCCGCGGCGGCGGGGCCGTCCAACCCGCAGGCTCTCGGTACACGGCTTCCCGCCAGGGACGACGGGCCGTTTATGTACGCCGTCCGGGATCTGGCGAAGCCGCGCGCAAGACCACCGCGACGGTCGGGACGAAGTCCCCTGTCGGCACGCTTGTCTAGAACGATCGTGCGTCCCCGACGGCCGAGGATCCGTTTTCCCGGATGCGGTCACGCGCTGCGCAACGCCGCTCCGGGCGTCCCCGTGGCTGCGCCGCTCGACGGATTCCTGAGCCAGATGGCGAATACCGCGACTGCCGCGAGCATCTGCGGGATCGCCGTGATCACGAAGATCGGGCCGACGCCGATGTCCCGCGCGATCAGCACGCCGCCGAGCGCCGGACCGATCATCGCTCCGGCGCGTCCGGCGCCGTGCGCCCAGCTTATGCCCGTGGCGCGAATCGCCGACGGGTAGCTGATCGAGGCCAGCGCGTTGATCCCGCTGAGTCCGCCGTTGGAGAAGTAGCCGAACACGAGAAACGCGATGATGATCCCGACACCCCAGAGATCGAGGAACATCACGGCTGCGGTCGCCAGCGAGGCCCCGGCGAGGTAGACGGGCAATACCCGCGTCGGCCCGAGCCGATCCATCACGAAACCGCTTGTCAGCGTGCCGACGATTCCCGCCAGCGACTGCACGGCCATCAGGAGCGCGATCCGCGTGAACGGCAGCCCCCCGAACTCGTTGAGCACGGTTGTCTTCCAGGCGCCGAACAGGTTGCTGACGATGAACGCCATGTGAAAGCCGGTCCACAGCAGCAGCGTCGTCGCCGCCCGGCCTTCCTGGAACAGCGCGATCATCGGCAGTTTCCGGCTTGCCACCTGTTCTTCGCGCATGACGAAGGTTTCCGTACCGTCGAATTCGAGCGAGCGGTCGATGCGCTTGAGCAGGCGCGGGATGCGCGGATCGTCGGGCTTGTTGTTGGCGAGGAACTGCAGCGATTCCGGCAGCACGAACCAGAGCACGGCGAAGAGCAGCAGCGGCAGCACGCCGCCGACCACGAACGCGGCCTGCCAGCCGAACGGCAGTAGCCAGGCCTGGACGGTCGAACCGATGAGTATGCCGCCCGTATAGCCCGAGAAGGCGATCGACACCGTCGTCGCCCGGAGTCGCCGCGGCATGATTTCCGAGACGAGCGCGATCACGTTGGGGATGACGCCGCTGAAGAAGATGCCGGCGATGAAACGCAGCACGACAAGCTGCGGGATCGTCGTTGCGAACATCGTGACGAGGGTCAGCGACCCGAAGATCACGAGACACCAGAGCAAAGTGACGCGGCGGCCGATCCGGTCGGCGACGGGGCCGACGAGAAAGTTGCCGAGCAGCAGGCCGAGCTGCTGCATGACGAACACGATCGTCATCATCTCGGGCTCGACGCCGAGCCCATCGGCAAGCGCCGGCAGGATGATCCCGATCAGAAAGATGTCGTAACCGTCGACCATCATCGTCACGATCAGGAGCGCGACGATGAGCACATGCGTGCGGCCAACCTTGCGGCCGTCGAGGAAGTTGTTGACGTCGAATGCCTTGCTGCCGTTCATCGCGTCAGGGGCGGCTTGAACGACTCGACCCGCCGTCGTTCGCAGTTTCGTGAACCGTCGATCGATACGGCGTCGAGCATGGCCGGTGAAGTCTGTTCAGGGTCCTGTCAGCCATCGTTGTTGCCGGCGTATGGCGCGATGCGGCCGATCGGACGCCGGCTGCCGCAGCTTGCCTGGGCGAGCCCAAGGAGTTCGTGCGCCACGCCGACGGCCGTGCCTGTTCCCGGATCGCCGTCCTGTTTACCGCTTGCGCCGCGCAGAATCGCCTGGCAGCGGCTCATGAGCGCTTCGGTCGCTTCGCCCGGAATCCGCGCGCGCCGGGCACCGCCATTGCGTGCCGTTTGGGTCCCCGTCAGGCCGCTCGCTGCGACAATCCGGTCCAGCTTCGCGCACAACGCGTGCCAGTCGAGCCTGCGAAGCCGGCTGCCCGCAGGATCAAGCACTTCGCAGCTCGATCGTTTCCCCCCTCGCCAGCGAATGTCGACCCGGCTGCCCCACGTGCGGGGAAAACGCGCCGTCAAGGCGCTCTCGGCGCGAACCCGGATGCTTCGCGAAAGCTGTTCGTAGCGCGCATCGCGTGGCAGGGATTCCCTGCAGACGTCGTAGAGCAGCTCCCGATCGAACGCCGCCAGAGCGACTTGATATTGCACGCTGAGCATCGATTCGATCCGGCCGCCGGGCGACGCCGGGCGGTCGATCATGTCGCGGTACGCGCCAGGCACGTGCACGACGATCTCGTCGATGTCGTCAACGGGCCGGGGCAGGGGGAGTTGACGCTGGAACGCTTCGACGCTTGCAAGCGCCTGCCGCGAGGTGGGGAAGAGCTTCGTGTCCACATCGAGGACCTTCCATCCGGAAAAGTCTTCGTTGAATGCCGCTGCATCGAAACGCGCGCCCGTGGCCTCGGCCAGTGCGTCGAGCACTTCGGGGCGTGCCTCGACACCGGCCTGCGCGGCCAGCGCCGCTTCGATGCCCTCGGCCGCGGCGCTGCCGAGCGCATGGAATCGAAACGCGCTGTCGCCGTACGGCGCGCTCCAGAGCTTCGAGGAGCGCGCGAGCGCAAGCGAGAGTGCGCGGATGGTCTGCGCTTCGTCCATGCCATGCAAGCTCGCGGTTACCGCTGCGGCGGCGAACGGCGCGGCGGCATACGTCGGCCACACGCCGGCATGGAGCGCGTTCGCACCGTCGATGGCGCGGCCCAGGCGGATCATCGCGTCGTAGCCGGCCGCGATGGCCCCGGCGAGTTGCCGTTCGTCGGTTCCGGCCAGCGATGCCGCGACGCAAAGCGCCGTCGGGATCACGACCGAACCCGGCGTGGTGCATGACGCGACGTCAATGTCGTCGATTTCGGTCGAGCGGGTCGCGCCGACGAGCAGGCGCGCCCCCTCGATGACAGGACAGGGAGCGTCGTTCCCGGTCAGGTGCCCGTGCAGGCGGGTCAGCACGCGACCTTCCGGAGTCCGGAGCCCGACGAGCGTTGCGCCGAGCGTATCGAAGACCCGTTCGCGAACGGCCTCGACCACGTTTTCGCCTGGATCGGCATGGTCCGGCCGCGCGATCCGGCTGGCGAATCCAGCGATGATGCCCACCGGTGTTTGCGGCGCGCTAAGCGGGGCGTTGCGCATCGATCGCATGTGCCTCGTCGTCTTCGACCTGGAAGAGCGCATTGGCGAACGACGGCTCTCCGTGACCCGCGGCGAGCGTGCGCAACGTGACCAGTGCGCCGCCCGGAAGCCGGAAGTCGCTGTCCGGCCTGATCCGGATCCCTTCATTGAGCGCGAGGCCGGTCGTATACCCGAGTCCGTAGTCGAGCGCCGTATCGACGGCTGCGTCGGGCAGCATGGCGACGGCTGCAGCGGCGACATCGCCCGCCGACGCTCCGGTTCGGAGAACCGATCGCATCGCTTCGACCGACTCGCGTGCAACGCTGCTCCCGGGTCGCGGCCACGTGGATGCCGCTTCGGCCCAATAGCCCTGGTACTGAGCCGCAACCCAGAGCAGCAGCGGCTCGTGACGCCCGGCCAGACGCCCCTCGAACGGCCTCAGATCCGCGCCGTTCATGCTCGCAAGCACGCGCACGTCGCGCGCCTTGCCGGCACGGGCCACGCGCTCGGCTTCGAGCATCGCCGCGGCGTTGTCTGCGCCATCGGCAAATGCGCGTTCGGCGGAGGCTACGGCGTCGTCGACGATCCCTTTGGCGATTCCCACCGCCAGCAGTTCGCGCGGACGTTTCCGGGCGCGCAGTGCTCGGAGTTCCGCATCGAACGGCCGAAGTTCGTAAGCACTCAGGGTGTCCGCCAAACGCGCCGCCGCGTTTGCGGACATGCCGCCCGTGCCGACGCTGCCGATAGCGCCCGTGGAAATCCCGGCGGCAAGCAGGCGGTCGCGAAGCACGCCGAAGGGATCGCCGCGACCGGCTGCGACATGCCCGATCCAGGTCTGCGTGCGCATGAAGGACAATTCGCGGCCGCCGCCGAAGCTCACGAGCATGGGATCGGACTCGTGGGTCAGCAGCAGTGCGCCACCCGATTGCAGGCCGGCCAGCCAGGCCAGATCCGCGTACTCGAACATCGCGCCGAGCAGGCTGTAGTTGATGACGACAAGTCCGTCGAGGCCCGACTCGCTGAGCGCCGCGCGCACGGTCCCGATGCGTTCGGCGTATTCGTCAAGAGGCAGTACATGCTCGTCCCAGGCCGTGTAGCCGCGCTTGAGCACGGGTTCCATGCTGATCATCGGCGCTCTTCCATCAGATGATCGATCCGAGCGCGCCCATCCTGCGGGTCAGGGCCCGGGCGCCGTCCGCTGTCACGATTACGGGCTCGCCGCACATCAGGTAACCGGTTTCGGGAATGAACTGGTTCGGATGCATGACGAACACCATGTTCGTCTCCATGGAATGCTCGTGTCCCGGAGCAAGTTCCGGCTCCATGGATCCCAGCCCCATGCTGTGGCCGCGCGTGCGCATGTACGGCGGTTTCGTGTAGCGCTCGTAGCCGGCCGCGGCGATCGGTTCGTTGATTGCTGCGACGATATCGCTGACCGGGGTGCCGGGTGTGGCTGCGCGCATGCCGGCCTGCAGCGCCGTATCGAGCAGTGCAAACTTCTCCATTTGCAGCGCGCTCGGCCTCCCGAATACGGTCGTGCGGCAGATCTGCACGAACTCTCCCTCGACGGCCGGCGTGATTTCCGCGAGCATGATGTCGCCCTGCGCGACGATCCGATGGGTCGGGAAGTGGCCGGCATGGTTGCGCTGCGAGGCCGACAGGAGCTGGAAGTTGTCCTCGGCGCCGAGTTCGCGCATGAAAATCTCGAGTTCTGCCGCGATGAGGTGCTCCGGCATGCCGGGCCGCGCCGTTTCGAGCAGGTTGGTGTAGCCGCGCTCGGCGATGTCCGCGGCGCGCCGGACGCAGTTGAGCGACCATTCGTCGCGGATCTTCGCCGTGTCGCTGATGAGCTTCTCGGCATCCTGGGGCGACTGGCCGAGCAGCGCCGGCCAGGCCGCGTGGATCTCGCGCGGCTGTTGCTGACCGCCGGCGACGGCGGTGCGCCTGCCGATGAGCGCCCGCTTGCGAAGTTCGCCCGCGACCGTATCCAGAAAGGCTTCGGGCGTTGCTGCGACGGATTCCATGGTCGCGCGCTCCCGGTACCGCGCGTGATCCCAGCGCGGAGTGAGCACAAGGACCGGGTCGGCATCGAGCGGCAGGATGACGGCCGCGTCAGGGCCGATCTGCTTGAAGCCCGCGAGATACCAGGCGGGATTCGTGCCCGTGAAAGCGTGGCGTCCGGAGCCGTAGGCGATCAGCAGCTCGATCCCGTCGCGTTGCATCCCCCTGCGGATGGCCGCGTGGCGCCGCACGAGACTCGTCCGCCGCACCGCGGCGTCGGCGGCCGTCAGGTTCGCCGTCATTGCCGAGCTTCCGTCTTGCGCAGACGCTCGCGCAACGCCGCCGTCGCGTCGATGTCGAGCGTTTTGCCGTCCGGCGACAACACGACACCGTAGTCGTCCCGAGCGCTTTCGGCCGAAACGTAACCCTCGCTGACGTCACGCAATACGCGCTCCGGGTCACGGTCGCGGGGATTGCCCCAACCGCCTCCGCCCGCGGTCATGTAGAGGACGCGCGTATCCGCGGGCCACGCCGGCTTCGGCTCGGCCGGCGCGTGAAAGTCGTCGTCGCCGGGCGCCCTGACGAGGGTCGCCGCTATCTCGCCGGGCTTACCGCCGGCCAGCCCCCAGGGCGGACAGCTCACGCGCCCGCCCGCGCCGCTTGCGACGTTGAGCCGGCCATGAACGAGGCTCCGAAGCCGAGTCTGTACGCCGAGTCCGCCCCGAAAGCGGCCCGCCCCGCCCGAATCCGGACGCAGGGCACGCTCCTCGACGAGTACGGGGCCCTTCAGTTCCATGTTCTCGATCGGCGCATTGCGGACGTCGCCCTGGCATACCGACATCGAGGCATCCTGGCCGTCCGCGTCGCGGCGTCCGCCCCAGCCGCCCGACTCGATGCTCATGACGACGAAGTTCCTGTCGCGGCCCGGATCGTGTCCGGAAAACGACAGCGCCGCGCCGAGCGAGCCGCTGTGCGCGGCCGGGACGCGATGCGGAATCGCGTCGGCGAGCGCGAGCAGGATCGTGTCCACGACCGTCGGCAGCGGCATGCTCCAGCTCGACATGTAGGCCGGATACCGGGCCATCATCATGTTGCCTTCCGGAATGATGACCTCCAGGGCCGAGAACGCTCCTTCGTTCAGCGGTTCGAGCGGCGTCGTGATGGCCTTGTAGGCGATATAGGCGCCTGCGTAGGTACGCGAGTTCGCGCCGCCTTCGCGCTGCGGCGAACAACCTGACAGATCGATCGTCATGTCGCTTCCCGCGACCGTGACTTCGACCTTGATGTCGTAGCCGCCATCGCGCCAGTCGATGTAGCTCTCGGCCCGGTAGACGCCGTCCGGAATCTCTGCGACGGCGGCGCGGCACCTGGCCTCCGTTTCCGAATAGAACGCCTGTATCGCTTCGAGCACGATGTCCCTGCCGTAGCGGTCGATGAGCTCCCGGAACCGGCGCTCGCCGAGCCGGCAGGCGGCGAGCTGCGAACGCATGTCACCCATCGCGTTGTCCGGGAAACGGATGTTGTCGCGGATCACGCGTAGCAGCTTCTCGTCGAGCACCCCCGCTTCGTAGAGCTTGAGCTGATCGAGCTGCAGCCCCTCGCTCCAGGGATCGTAAGCCCGCCAGCCCGCGCCGAAGCCCGTCGAAAGCCCGCCGACATCGACCCAGTGGGCGCGTACCATCGCGAACGCGAGGAGTTCCCCGGCATGGAACATCGGGGTGTAGACGACGACGTTGTTCAGGTGCTGGCCGGCGACCGCCTGGTGGTTGTGCAGCAGCACGTCGCCCGTCGCGAAGCCGTCGCGCCCGTAGCGTTCAACCGCGTCCCTGACGATGACGCCGAGATCCGCGACGAAATGCGAGACGCCGCCGATGTTCTGCGAGATCAGCTTGCCGTCGGTGTCGAGCAGCGCCGTGCAATAGTCGCGGACCTCGTAGATCATCATGTTGTAGGAGGTGCGCTGGAGGTCGACGCTCATCTCATCGGAAATCGCGGGCAGCGCGTTGCGGATGACCTCGAGCGTCACCGGGTCCAGCGACCCCGGGTGTTGCGCTCTGCGGACGGCGCTCGGGCTCATGTCGGCTCGCCTACCTCGATGACGATTTCACCGGTCGCTGCGATGCTTGCGACATCGCCGCCGAACAGTACCGTGGTCGAGGCGTATTCCTCGACGACGCAGGGGCCTTCGATCCGTGCCCCGGGAGCAAGCGCGGGGCGTTGGTAGACCGGACAGTCGGCCGGGTTCAGGGGGTCCTCGAGGAAGACGAGGCGAGTATTCGCCGCCCCGTGCCGGGAGGCGCCTTCGGTTTTCGGCAGCTCGATGCCCGGCCTCGCGCCGATGGCCGTCAGCCTGAGGTTGACGAGTTCGATGGGCTCATCCTGCGCGGCATGCCCGAAGCGATGCTCGTGAAGTTGCGTGAACCTGCGGTGGATCGAGTCACCGTCGGCCATGCGGATATCCTCTTCGGTGACCGGGACCTGCAGCCAGAACTCCTGGCCGACGTAGCGCAGGTCCATCGAACGTCGATAGTCGCGCGCGGTTTCGCCGATACCTGCGTCGGCAAGCGTGTCCCTGCCCGTGGCGAGAAGTTCGGCGTAGATCGAACCGATCTGCGCGTAGTCGGCCTCGGGCAAGGGACAGTAATGAGTGCGCACATAGTCATGTCTGACGTCGGCCATGAGCATGCCGAGCGCCGAGAAGTGTGCCGGCAGGTTCGGCACGATGACGCTCGGTATGCCGAGGTCCCGCGCGATTTCGACGGCGTGCAGCGGCCCCGCGCCGCCCATTCCGACGAGCGCGAAGTCGCGCGGATCGTAGCCGCGCTGCACGGATACTCCGCGCACTGCAAGCGACATCCTCGCTGCGGCGATGCGAACGATGCCGTGGGCGGCCTCGACCGGGCTCATGTCGAGCGGCTCGCCGACCGCGGCCTCCATGCCCCTTCGTGCGGCGCCCGCGTCAAGCGGCATCTCGCCGCCGAGGAAGCTCTCTGCGCCGATCCGGCCGAGCACGACGTTTGCATCCGTAACGGTCGGCCGGGTCCCGCCGCGGCCGTAGCAGATCGGTCCGGGATCGGAGCCGGCGCTCCGCGGCCCGACCTTGAGCGCGCCGACGTCGTCGATCCAGGCGATACTGCCGCCACCCGCGCCGACCTCGACGATGTCCACGACCGGGAACATCACCGGGTGGCCGCTGGCATAGCCGCCGATGTGATAGCCCTGCGCGATCGAGATGTCGCCGTCCCTGACGAGGCTCGTCTTTGCCGTGGTGCCCCCCATGTCGAAGGTGATCACGTCGGCGAAGCCGAGCCGCGTTCCGAGGTCGGCTGCCGCAATCACGCCGCCGACCGGGCCCGATTCCATCATCGCGACGGGTAGCTTCCGCGCCGTTTCCGGCGCCATGACGCCGCCATTGGATTGCATGATCAGCAAGCGGCCATTGAAGTCGTCCGCCTCGAGGCGTTCCTGTATGCGGCCGACGTAGGCGCTGGTCTTCGGCCCGATGTATGCGTTCATGACGGTCGTCGATGTGCGCTCGTATTCGCGGTACTCACGCACGATCTCGTGCGACAATGAGAGATATGTGCCGCTCAGTGCGGCTCGAAGCCGTTTGCCGAGTTCGACTTCGTGAACGGGATCGGCCCAGGAATGAAGCAGGCACACTGCGACGGCTTCGGCGCCGGAATCCCGTACGGCTCGGGCTACCGCAATCGCATCCTCGGGCGACAGTTCAATCAGCCGCTCGCCGGTCGCCGAAAGGCGTTCGTCGACCTCGAAGGTACGCGAGCGCGGGACGAGCGGCACCGGTCGGGCGAAGCTGAAGTTGTAGGCTTCGGGTCGGTTTTGCCGGCCGATCTTGTAGACGTCCCGTGTTCCGCGGGTGACGACGAGCGCTGTTGCCGCGCCTTTCTGCTCGATCGCGATATTGATCGCGATCGTCGAGCCGTGAACGATGTGCTCGGCGGCGCCGGGCGCGACCGCGCTCCTTGCGAAGCAGTTCCAGACGCCCTGCGAGAGGTCATCGGGCGTTGTCAGCGACTTCGCCTCCAGGACCTTTCCCGAATCCGGGTCGAATGCCACGAGGTCGGTGAACGTGCCGCCGATATCCACTCCGACTTGAAACACGGTCGTCGATGCGGGCATGGTCGTCAGGGGGCTCCGACAGGGCCGTCTTGACCGCCGGACAAGGCGCCAGGAAAGGCTCTGCTGCGATCGCTGCCGCTACTGTCCGAGGTAGTCCTCGTCGCTGACCGGTTCGATCCAGCTCGTCTCGCCGCTGGAGATGGTGAGCTGCACGAGGTGCGAGTCGGGTGCCGCGCCGTGCCAGTGCACGATGCCGCGCGGGACGAAATGCGGCACTCCGGGCAACATCTCCTGCAACGGCTCGCCTCGAATCTGGGTACGGCCGCGGCCGTCCTCGGCCATGATGACCTGGAAGTTGCCGTGACTGTGCCAGTTCGATCGTGAGCCCGCCTCGAAGCGAAGTTCCGACGTGCGGACGTTCGACGTCTCGGAACGAGTGGGTTCGCCGCCGACGAAATTGCTCTGTGCTTTGGCGAGAAGCACGATGGCGAGGCCGCAGACGATCAGTGTCAGCATCGATACCAGCCTTGGACGGGTGTACTCGATCATGGCGGTTCTCCGGTGCCGTAAGATTGTAAGACTGGAACTGTATCGTTCGGTATGGGAGCGATCAAGGCGCTCGCAAATCCGGTGCTATCATCCGCGCCGTGGGAAATCCGTACCGTTCCGAATGATGTCGCGGGCAGCGATTCTTGTGGCGGTGGCTTCATGGGCGCTCGCGGGCTGTGCGTCTGTGCGTTTCGTCGAAGTGCAGTCGGAAATGCAATCGAGCCGCATCGACCATGTAGTCATCCATTTCACGACCGTCGACTTCGCCGAGTCGCTACGCGTGCTCACGCAACGTACGGAACGTCCGGTCAGCGCGCATTACCTCGTGCCGGAAAACGGCGATCCGAGCTATCCGCGCGACGACCTGATCGTCTATCGGCTGGTCGATGAAGGGCAGCGCGCCTGGCATGCCGGGCGGAGCCATTGGCGCGGCGCGGAGTCGCTGAACGCGAGTTCCATCGGCATCGAGATCGTGAACCGCTCAACGTGCAGCGGCTTCGATGTCGCGAGCGATGCCGGGACCTCGGAGGGTAGCTGCGAGTTTCACGATTTCGACCCCGAACAGATCGACCTCGTCATCGAACTGCTTCTGGACATCCTCGAACGCCATCCCCGCATCGATCCCGTCGACATCGTCGGGCACGCCGACATCGCCGCCGATCGCAGACTGGACCCCGGTCCGAAGTTTCCCTGGCGCAGGCTTCATGAGAACGGCATCGGCGCCTGGTACGACGACGCCACGCTGGCCGATTATCTGGATCGCTTCGAGGCGTCACCGCCGGATCTCGTGCAGGTGCAGCGGGCACTTGCCGCCTATGGATACGACGTGGACGCCACCGGCGAAGACGACGCTCGGACGCGGGCGGCGCTCAGGGCGTTTCAGATGCATTTCAGGCCGTCGGACTGGTCCGGAACGGCCGACGCCGAAACTGCAGCCATCGCGTTCGCGCTGCTCGAGAAGTATCGGCCCCAGTCACTGGCCGCCCTGGAGCAACTTGCTTACTAGGGCGAGCCGGTCCCGAAGTGCTGCCCGAGGTAATCGGCGATCACTTCGATCTCCGCGGGAGCGATGCTCGCGCCCGTCTCGACCATCGTCAGCACGAGCGTGTGCCAGTCGCCGCGGTTGTAGAAGCTGCTGAATAGCGTGAGTCCGCCAAGGTCGTGACAAACGAGGCAGGCCGAGATGAGGAGGTCGCGGCCGGGACCGGGGGGTAGTTCTACCCCGGCGTCCATGGTGGGGCCGAGTGGCTGTACGGCAGTTGCGCCAGTCCCTGGACTCCTCTGCGGTGCAGGTTCCCGCCCGGAGCGACGGTTGGGCGCCGGTCGCGGCACGGGCAGGTCCGGCGTTGAAGAGACCTGCGTTGCTTCGGGACCTGGCGCGGCCGTCGGCCTCGTCGATAGGCTCGCGCAGCCGGCAAGGACGGCCGAAACCATGCAGACGACGATCCGACCGGACAGGAAGCCCCGCCGTGCTGAAGCGAACGAACTCAACTAGTGGTCTGTGCCCGGCAGCCTCAGGATCGTGTTTCGCTTCGGCGATTCGCCGACGGAAATCTGCGTGACTTCCTCGTAGGTCGCCATGTCGATGACCGACACGCTGTTCGAGACGGCGTTCGCGACGTAGGCATACCTGTTGTCAGGCGTGAACGTCACCCAGTCCGGGTCGGTTCCGGTCCGGATTCCCGTTACGAGTTCAAGGTCGGGCAGCGAGTAGACGTAGACGTGGCTGTTCATGCGGCTCGTCGACCACAGCGTCGTGCCGTCCGGAGACACGCCGATGCCGTGTGCCGGGGCACCGTTGTAGTGGCTGTCGTAGCGTTCCTCGGGCGGCACGTCGGGTTGCGTGATGCGCGTGACTTCCTGCCGGGAATCCCAGTCGAATTGCACGAAGCCGTGATGGCCTGAAACCTGGATGTAAAGCTGGTCCGTCGAGCCGTCGGGCTTCGTCGTCATCGTGACCGGCCGGATCGCCTCGCCCTCCCAGGCCCAGACTTCTTCGTCCGTGGCCGTATCGAGAACGGTGAGCCGCCGCCCGCCGATCGAGCCTGCGATGACGTTTCGGCCGTCCGGGGTGACATAGATGTTGTGAATGCCTCCGGGCACATCGATGGTCTTGACGTTCTCGAGACTGACCGTGTCAATGACGTCGATCGCCCCCGGCGGCGCGATGATGGCGACGTAGAGCTTGGTGCCGTCAGGCGTGATCGAGATGTTGTTCGGCCGCGCCGACAGCGGAATGCTCTTGATGAGCTCAAGCGATCCGGAGTCGTAGACCTTCAGGGCGGTCTCGGCCTCGCCGCTCACGTAGATGCGGCTGCCGTCCGGCGCCGCGGTGACGCCGTGCGCAACCGGGATGTCCTGAATCTCGCCGACGATTTCCTGCGTTACGGGATCGATCAGGTGGAGGATCGAGTCCCGGGAGTTCGTTTGCAGAATCCGGATTTGAGCCTGTGCCGAACCGGCTGCGAGCAGGGCCAGGGCAACGGCCGCGCATGCGAGGCGGCCATAGGTGAGACGGACGGAAGCGTTCATGATTTCGATCCCCCTGCACTGAAACGGTGTGGTGATCCGCCAGTGTATCGCGTTTGCCGAGTACCCGGGTGCTGCGTGCTCGTCCTCGCTCGGCAGCTTGTCTGTACGGTGGCCGCAGCGACGGCTGCGCTCCGAGCGGTGAGCCGGTAGCCGGGCCCGACGCGGACGGCTATTCCGCGGTACTGCAACTGAACGATTCGGCCGTGGAAGGGTCCTCTCCGGAGTAGCGAGCAACTGCAGGCCACGGGCAGAGCTTCCGCGTTGCGCCTCGCAAGGTTTCCGGTGCGGCTTCATTGCCGCCCCTGACCGTCGCGACGACCGCGCCGGGTGCGCGGTCCTGTTCGACCCAACCGACAAGTTCGCTCAGGATGTCGAAACGGTCCGGCGCAACGCCGCCCGGACCGTGCGGCATGCCCGGGACCGCGTAGAGCCGCGTGAAGCCGGCCGCGTCGGGGTTGTTCTCGAGCAGCGCGTCATACCAGTCGACCGTATCGCGAAACGAAAACACCGGGTCGGACACTCCGTGGAAAACGACCAGCTTGCTGCCCGCGGCTTCGAGCGCTTCGAGCGACGGTGAGTCGGCGTCGGGCGGAGACATGACCTGCATCGCGGATTCCGGGAAATCGGCGCTCGTGGCATCGACCTTTGGCGCGTCGGCATCGAAGTCGAACGCCATGAGGAAGGCTTCGAGGCTCGCCGGGTCTCCGGCCAACGGCGTCGGCGGGGTCGTGAATACCTGTGCCAGGGAGCCCGCGCCCATCACGGCGATGATCGGCCGGTGGTCCCAGGCCGGCACGGGGCTTTCGAGTTTCCAGCTTCGCCAGCCAGCCGAAGCGATGCCCGCATCCCAGTCCCATTCGCTGTAGAGCTGCTCGCCGGCGCTGTTGCGCGGGCCGCCGAAGACTCGCACGAGTGCTGCGACCTTCGGTTCCGGCAGACAGTCGCCGGACTCGCCCGAGGCGCATGTGAGCGACGCAGGGTCGAACGCCGTCTGACACGCGTCGATGTCGAAGATGAGCGCGTCGTCGAGGCCGTCGAGCCCGTCGCAGGCACGCAGGATTTGCATGGCAACGATGTCGAGTTCGTCTCGCGAGAAGGCCTCCGCCAGACTGTCGCCGACGCTGCGAAACGTCTGCACGTCCCAGGCGTGCTGAATCGCCGCGCGCGGCAGCCTGTAGCCGGGATAGCCGGCGATCAGCCCGTCAAAGGACTCCGCCATGCGGCTTGCTGCGATGAGTGCGTGCCGCCCGCCATTGGAACTGCCGAAACCATAGGTGTATCGAATCGGTGCTTCGTAATAGGCCTCGGTCAGTGCGACCGCGGCCGGATGAAGTTTCGCGACGGCGCCGTAGCCGTAGTCACGGCGCGCCTCGAACTCCAATCCGAAGATGTTGCCGCCGGCCAGCCCTGCCTCCGGATGTGCCGAGCCGTCATGTCCCGCGTCGCTGGAGACGACTGCGAACCCGCGCGCGAGCGCGCTGTCGCCGTCCGGTTGCACGTTGAGCCTGCCGAAAGCAGGGACGACCGCGCCGTCGTTGCCGCCGTTGAACTGGTGCGCGAACCGGCCGGCCCAGTCATCCGGCAGCCTGAGTTCGAACGAAATCGCATAGGAGTTACCGTCGCTGCCGATCCGCTCGGCGATGCGGCCGCGTACGAGACAGTGAGCGACCGGCGCGTCATCGGACACCGGCATTGCGGCCGCTTCGGCGATCGTCATGCCTTCGGGCGCAACTTCCGCGATGGCCCCGCACTCGGCGGCCGCGAGACCGGCGAACGGGACGAGCAGAGTCAGGAGGGCAAACGTTGCCGGTCCTCGCGATCCTGTCATGCTTTTCTCCACTGATGTGTCGGGATATTCCGGTACCGTCGCAGGTGAGCGCGGCAATGTGAACTGTCGATCCCTGCTTGCGGTTGAAATGTCCTGGCAGCGCGGATTGGCGGTTACGGCGGGCGTTGTCCGAAGCCCGCGCTCAAACTCCCGGCACGCCGTTCGGCCAGATGATCGGTTCGCAGGGATAAGGAATGAACTCGAAAGGGTCGGTCCTCACGAACGTGCTGCTGCGAACGAACGGTGCCGTAAGGTACTGCGGATCCTCGACGATGGCGATGACCGT
The DNA here is from genome assembly GCA_022819855.1 of Gammaproteobacteria bacterium. Classification (GTDB taxonomy): domain Bacteria; phylum Pseudomonadota; class Gammaproteobacteria; order Steroidobacterales; family Rariloculaceae; genus Rariloculus. The sequence goes on from JAJEGN010000011.1 coordinate 50,016, forward strand.
CAGGTAGTCGCCGTGGCGCACGTAGTGTTCGGTCATTACCGCGTTCTCGCTGTGCGGGACGCCGTTGCGGCGCAGATACCGCGGCCGCATGTGTGTCGTCACGACCGTCAACGTCTCGCCGTCCCAGCGGGCCGTCGAATGACCCTGCCACTGGAGATCGCCGCCCGGCCACGCTCGGCCATCGAAATAGAACCGGCGTTCCTGCTCCTGCAGTTCCATGCGCATCAGCAGCGTGTCGTCATCCTCGTGGTCGAGGTGAAAACGCACGGGGCCGCGCATGATGTAGGCCGCGCCGTGCGGCGCGCACTGCAATTCCGGCAGATAGTATTCGTCCGGGTCCCAGGCGTCGGCCACTCGCCGGCCTTCGGCATTCAGCGGAATCCCGGAGTAGTCGCCCTTGTGGGCGCCTTCGCCGCCGCGATACCGCGCATCCTCATGTATCAGCGGTTCCCAGTAACCTGAAAAGTCCTGTTGTGCCGTTGCCACATTGACGGCGAGCAGCGCCGCCAGACCGATTCCGGCCGCCAGCGCATGCCGTGATCGCTGTGTGATTCTCATCGTTGCCCCCGGGCTAGTCGTTATTGCGAAAACCGAAGCCGCGCCACTCCCAGCCATCTTCGGCGCGCTGGACGCTGCTCAGCGTCATGATCCGGCGGCCGTCCCTGCCGGGCGATCCGGTGATCGTCAGGTGATCCCCTACCGCGACGGATTCCGGACTCCAGCCCCTGCGCGTCATGGCAACCGTATTGGGCAGTTCCACGGCCCAGGTTTCAGTCTCGCCGCTTGCCATCGTGACATCGAGGAAGATGAACGGATGGGGATTTCGCCACTGCCAGCTCGACACGACACCCTCCCGGGTGATTTCCTGCTCGATATCGAAGTGCAGTGCCCGCGAATGGTGTGCCGACGCCGCGAACGCGGCCGCGAGCAGTCCTCCGCCACCGACAAGGACTGCGATCCTGTGCAATACGGTCATGGCTGTCTCTGCCCCCGAATTCAACGTTGGTAACGGTTCCAATATAACAAAGTGCCCCGGTGTGTTGGCGGGGCTTTCGCTGCGGAGCGAGCGGACAAGTCAGCCTGACGCCAGCGTCTCGATTCGCTCCGCTTTGCTCGCGGAAGATCAAGCTTATTCCGTTACTGGCTGCTACCGATCAGTCCTCCGCGACGCGCGCCGCTGGTGCTCGCGTGGCGCGTTCCGAGCCATTTTTCGGCGTGTTGATTGCGTTAGAATCGAGCGAGCGGCAAACCGCCGCGACGACCTGAAACGGGGGAGATCGGCATGTCCGCATCAAGAGGTTTCCGGCGACTTCTCGCATTACTCGCTTCGACAGCGATCGCGTGTTCAGCGGGCGTGTGGGCTCAGGACGTCGACATCGACGCCGATGACATCGGCGGCGCCGTCTCGAGCGAAAACGGCCCCGAAGCCGGCGTCTGGGTCATCGCCGAGACGGACGACTTCGAGACCCGTTACGCAAAAATTGTCGTCACCGACGATGAGGGCCGTTATGTCGTTCCCGATCTGCCCGAGGCCGACTACGAGGTCTGGGTGCGCGGTTACGGGCTTGCCGATTCGGACAAGGTTGCGGCCCGGCCCGGCGACGCGCTTGATCTCACGGCCATAGTCGCGCCAAACGTCGAAGTGGCCGCACAGGTCTATCCGGCCGCCGCGTGGTACGCGATGATGGATCTGCCGGACGAGAGCGAAGTAGCGCATCTGCCGGGCGGGATGAACGAGTACCTCGCCGTCATGAAGAACCAGACCTGCGTCGGCTGTCACCAGATGGGCCAGCTCTCGACGCGCACGTTCCCGGAAGCGTTCAGCGACATCGAGTCGTCGGAGGAACGGTGGATCCGGCGAGTACAGTCAGGTCAGGCCGCGCGGCAGATGATCGGGCCGCTCGCCCAGCGGCTCAACGGAGTGCCGTTCAAGTATCTCGCCGACTGGACCGACCGGATCGCCGCGGGCGAGACACCGTCGTACATTCCAGAACGGCCCGAAGGCATCGAGCGCAATGTCGTCGCAACGGTCAGGGACTGGGCCGACGAGAAATCCTACCTGCACGACCTGTCGACGACCGACCGCCGCGATCCGACCGTCAATGCCTATGGCCGAATCTACGGCGCGCCGGAACTGAGCACCGACAACTTTCCCATTCTCGATCCGGTGACGAACACCGACACGACGTTCTTCGCGACCGTCCTCGACCCCGACACCCCGACGACGAACGACGACCCGATCGGCATGCCGTCCCCGTACTGGGGCGAGGAGCGCATCTGGGACAGCCGCGCCAATGCCCACAACCCGATGCTCGACCAGGACGGCCGAGTCTGGTACACGGCGCGCGTGCGCGGCCCCGACAATCCCGATTTCTGCCGCGAAGGCTCGGACCATCCTTCCGCGCAACTCTTCCCGACCACGCGCACGGGCAGGCATCTGTCCGTCTACGACCAGGAGTCCGGCGAGTACACGCCCATCCCGACCTGTTTCGGGACGCATCACCTGCAGTTCGCCGAGGATGCGTACAACACGCTGTGGACGAGCGGCGGCGGCGACGTGGTCGGCTGGCTCAACACGGATCAGTTCCTCGAGACCGGCGACTACGTGAGTTCGCAGGGCTGGGCGCCGGCGATCATCGACACCAACGGCAACGGCCGGCGCGACGACTGGGTCGAACCCGGCGAGCCGCTGGATCCCGAACTCGACATGAGAATCCCGGCGCGTTTCTACGCCATCATGCCGAACCCTTCCGACGGGTCGATCTGGGGATCCTGGAGCTTTACCTTCCCCGGCGGGATCGTCCGACTCGAGCCCGGCCCGAACCCGCCCGAGACGACACTTGCCGAGGCCTACAGCGTTCCGCTGCCGGGCTTCGCTTCGCGCGGCGCGGACATCGACCGCAACGGCGTCATCTGGGTGTCGCTCGGCAGCGGGCACCTCGGCGAGTTCGACCGCAGCAAGTGCTCCGGACCGCTGAACGGCCCGACGGCAACGGGTGACCATTGTCCGGAAGGCTGGACCTTCCACCGCTTCCCGGGACCGGGTTTCGATGAGCTGCCGGAATTCAGCGTCGAGTCGAGCTACTACACCTGGGTGGACCAGCGCAACGCCTCCGGACTCGGCGCCAACACGCCGATCGCGACGGGCAACCTCTTCGACGGCTTGCACGCACTGGTTGACGGGGAGTTTCTGACGATGCGGATTCCGTACCCGCTCGGCTTCTACACCAAGGGATTCGAAGGCCGCATCGACGATCCGGACGCCGGCTGGAAGGGCCGCGGACTCTGGGTCCCGAGCGGCGACCGCACGCCATGGCTCATGGAAGGCGGGCAGGGCACGCGCCCGCTCGTCGTGCACTTCCAGGTGCGGCCCGATCCGCTGGCGAAGTAGGGCAGCCAACCGCAACCGTGAGCGCGTGACCGTGCACATCGCCGGATTGACGTCAGCGGCGTTGCTCACCGCCAGTGCCGCCCTGGTCTGGCCGGCATCGAATGCGATCGCGCAATGCGTCGATCATTCCGACGATCCTGCCGGCTGCCAGCCGAGCACCTTCGATACACCGATCGGCGGGATGCCGTCCGTGCGCGTCGGGCGCGACGGCGGTCTCGATCCGACGTCATCGGAGGATGACGTGCGAGCCGGGGTGGCCCGGCTCGAACGTGAGCTGAACCTGTTTCGCAACTTCGAACACCTGCACTGGGTCGTGACGGTGCCTTCAGTCCGCGACGAGGCGACCGGTGAGTGGCGGGGTGGCGATCTCGATGGCGCCGGCGACGCGCGGGGACTCGGTATCGCGGGCGATTGCCTGTTCGTAGGCCACCGCAACGGGCCCGGCTTCACGCGCGCCATCAACATCTTCCGGCTCCAGCCCGACCCCGCGAACGAACCGCCGGTCGAGGTCGGCGAGATTCCGGCAATGGCAATCGGCAACGAAGGTTTCGACGACCGCGAGTTGCGGGCCCTCGTCTATACGCCGTCGAACGGTGCTGACCGGATGATCCTCGTACGCAACGCCGGCACGAACACGATCGGCTGGCTCGAGACCTACGAGATCGACATGGAGACCTGCCTGCCGACCGGCAAGAGCGAAATCCACGATTTCAACGGCCCGTCGCACGAGTTCTATCTCTGGCACGATCCGGCCAACGCCAATCGGATCCTCGTGTTCGTGGCGATGTTCGCCGGCGGCGGGCTGCCCGAGCCCTCCGACCCGTCGCTCAGGATTCCCGATGCGATCGTGCTCGCGATCACGGACGAGGCGACGGGGGAGATCCTGCCGAATCCCCGTTTCCTCGCCGGCTTCAGCCTGCAGGACGTCGGCGGCCCGCCGGTCAACGAACGTCCGGACGCTACCGGGCTCTTTGCCGACGGGCGGTTCGCCGACTTCAGCGAACTCGAAAACCTTTCGGGGCAGGCCGGCAATTTCCAGACGCGACAGAACAACATGCTGCATTCGCTGTCGGTGTCCGACGACGGCGAGCGCGTCTACGTCGCTGGCGGTAACGCCGGCTTCTATGTATTGAACTCCGAGGCGATCGCGCAGAACACGGACGCGGACATCGTGTCAGGCGACGCGTACTGCAACCCGCGATCGACGGTCGTCGCCGGTGGCGGCGCAATCGACCCGTCGCTGCTTGCCGAGGTCGCCAACGATTGCCTGCACATGGTCGTGAACGACGATCCAGGGCTGGCCGCTTTTCTCGCGTCGGATGCATCGCCGGCCGCGAAGGCCGCGCGCTACCTCGTGCTCATGACGCGCTCGCGCGTCGACGTGCACCCGCCTTACAGTTCGCTGCCGACCGGGATTCACAGCGCCGTATTCGTACCGGGCAGGCCAACTCGGGTACGCGGCAATACGAAGGAGCGGCCGGCCTACGTCTGGCTCACGGACGAGAACTTCGGTTGTCCGCTCATGCACGCGCGGATCGTGTCCGTCGAGGTTGAGGCGACGCCCGTCATGGTCGGCGCGTTCGCGGTTCCCGACAACCAGCTCGATGAATGCCTGACGCAGGCCAACACCGAACCCGACGGCGAGGTGCGGCGCCGCGTCTTCCAGCAGAACCACAACCCGACGGTCTTTGCGAATCTCGTCTTCAACGGCTGGTACGGACACGGCCTGCGCGCGATCGACATTTCCAATCCCTATACGCCGCGGGAGGTCGGCCACGCCGTGACGGTGCCGCACGGCATGGCGCGGACCTATCCCATATTCAAGGACGGTCTGATCTACTGGGCGGACAGCGACACGGGTTTGCATGTGGCGCGATACACCGGGCCGCGCGCCGATGAATTGCCGGGCCCGGGCAGCGGCACGTACGAGAGCAACGCAACGAGCCCGCACCGGTGAGAGATGCGCACTCGACGGCGGTCGCGGCGCCGCGTGTCGGATTGCGGGCACAACACGCAAGGCGGTACCTGTGAAGTTGCGGTCAGATCCGGAGTACGGCGTGACCGAATCGTGCTGCCTGGGTGGGGATGGTCTTGAAATCGATTCTGTCAACGGACGTTATGGCGGCGACGTAAGCCGCCCGTTGTCGACACCCCTGGGGCGGGCAATTTCGGTGGCGGTTGCGGCTGTTGCTCTCGTGGCCGGAGAAGCGCGCGGACAGGACCTGCTTGTGCCGGTTCCCGCGCCCTCGCTCGACGACCGCGTCGCCTACATGTGTCCGATCCACTCCGACTACACCTCCGAGGTGGAAGGCCGCTGCCCGCGCGACGGCATGGCGCTCGTGAGGGCGACACCCTTCGACGTGCGCGACTACACGATGCAGTTCAGCACCGAGCCGCGCGTCGTCGAGGCCGGCGAGCCCGCGACCTTGCGTTTTGCGATCCACCATCCGGGGAGCGGCGAACTCGTGCGTGACTTCGCCATGGTGCACGATCGTCGCTATCACCTGTTCGTCATCAGCCAGGACATGGCGTATTTCGAGCATATCCATCCGGAACAGGATCCTGACGGGAGCTGGACGATCGATATCACGCTGCCGCGCGCCGGGTACTACAAGGTTCTGTCGGACTTCGTGCCGAGCGGCGGCACCGCGCAGTTCATCGCGCGCCCGCTCGTGACCCGGGGCTATACAGGCGATTTCGCGAGCGACAGCGCTCGGCTCGTGCCGGATACGGGCTTCACCAAGTCCGTCGGCGGCCTCACGGCCACGTTGACGCTCGATCCGCCCACGTTCGTCGCGGGCCTCTACGGACATCTGAACTTCTTCCTGCGCGATGCAGCGACGGGCGAGCCCGCCACGGACCTGCAGGCCTATCTCGGCGCTTTCGGCCACACGCTGATCCTCAACGAAGACATGAGCGAGTACGTGCACTCGCACCCGATCGACCTGTCCGCGGGCTTCGACGACGAGGCGGGACCCATGCTGTTCATGCTGCCGATGGGCGTCGATCCCGAGACGCTGAACGGCGGTCCCGAAGTCACGTTCGACGCGCTCATGCCTGCCCCAGGCCGGTATCGGGCGTTCACGCAGTTCAGGCGCAACGACGTGATTCTTGACTTTGCGTTCACCTTCGAAGTGGCGGCGGCGGAGTGACCACGTCGTGAGTGGATTGGCCCCTGCCGTCACGTCAAACTCCAACCGTCACGACCGGCGATGGCGCGCCTGCGCCCGGACGACGAGCACCGGGCTCATGCGCCGCCTCGCCTCGGGGGCGGCGGCGTGCGTGCTGCTTGTCGTCGGGTTTTCACCGCGCGACGCTGTTGCGCACGCCGCGACCTCGAACACCGTGCTTTTCGATCGCGAGATCGTCCGGATCCTGAACGAGCACTGCGTGATGTGTCACGCGAGCGGGGGCTCTTCGTTTCCTCTGGAAAGCTACGAGGAAACCTGGGTTCGGCGCCGGGCAATACACGATTCCGTACTGGCCGGCAGCATGCCGGTCTGGGCCGCGGTTGCCGGCTACGGCGAGTTTCTGAACAGCAATGCGCTGACACTGCGCGAGAAGCGTTTCCTCGTGTCGTGGGTCGAGGGCCTGGGACCGCGCAATGCCGGCGAGGTGTTTTTCAACGTGCTTGACCCCGGTGCCGGCCGGCCGCCAGCGGTTCGCGCGGAGCCGAATTCTGACGTCTGGCAGCTCGGTGATCCGGATTTGCAGATCGAGCTTCCCGGTGCCCTGATCGAACCCGCCGTCTCAACCTTCGTCGTGCGTACCGCATTCGATACGGGGCTCACCGAATGGCGCTCGGTCGCAGCGCTCGAGTTCAAGCCCGCGGACCGGCGCTTCATTCGGGCCGCCTGGTTTTTCGCGGAGGACTCTGGTCGATGGCTCGGGAGCTGGACACCGTGGTACGGCTTTACGCGGTTGCCCGAGGACCTTGCCTGGCAGCTCGCGCCCGGCGCGCGCATCACGGCCGAGATCCATTACGTTAGCGGGCAGACTGAGCCGCTTGCGGGGCAGGGTGTGCTCGGCCTGCATTTCGCCGGCGGTCGCACGAGCGAGCCGCATGGCCTAAGGCTCGAAGCACGCGGCGAAATCGGTAGGAGCGGGGCGGGGACGCGGTATTTCTCCGAGACGACCCTTGTGTCCGACACACGGATTCTTGCGCTCAGGCCAGAGATCGCAAGCGGGGTCGAATCCGTCGAAGTCGCCGCCCGAACGCCCGACGGCGGCACGGAGATCCTGCTGCTCGCGATCGACGTCGCTGCCGACTGGCCGACGCCCTATGTGTTCGCGACACCCGTCTCCCTGCCGCGCGGCACCAGCTTATCGCTTGTCGTATATTACGGCGAGACCGGCGCCGCGGCGCCGGCGACCTTGCGCCTCGATGTCCGCCATGCCCAGTGACCGCACACGAAGGAACCGCCTCGCGATCGTCGGGACCGCAGCGCTCGTGACGGTTGCTCTTGGCACCGCGCTCCTCGCCAACGCGCAGGGCTTCAGGCGCGGTTTCAGGATCCAGCAGAACGATCCGCCCGCGACCGAACTCGTCGTCGCGCGCTGGCGGTTCGGCACGAACGGCCTCATTGGCCACATGGGCTGGTCGCACAACTACCCGAGTTCGGACGAGAACCTCAACCAGTTCATCAAGGATTCGACCGGGATCGACGTCGAGATCGCCTCATTCAGGATCGTCGAACTCGGCAGTCCCGAGGTCTTCGATTACCCGTTCGCGTACGTGTCCGAGCCTGGCGAGATGGAACTCACTGACCAGGAGGTCATCAATCTGCGCGAGTTCGTCGAGCGCGGCGGTTTCGTGCTCATGGACGATTTCGACGGGACCGTGCAGATCGAGACGATGCGGGCGCAGGTCGCGCGGGCGTTTCCGGACCGGCCGTTCGTGCAGATACTCGACGATCACCGCGTCCTGCACACGCACTTCGATCTCGCCGACCTCAACCGCATGTCGCCGTACGTGCCCGGTGGGCGGATCGTCTACTACGGGATCATGAACGACCACGGCGAACTTGCGATCGCGGCCGGCCACAACAACGATCTCGCGAATTTCTGGGACTGGTACGACGAGCCGCAGATGCCGCTTGAGCCCGCAGCCGACGCTTTCAGGCTCGGGGTCAATTTCGCGATCTGGGCGTTTACGCACTGACGCCGTTCGCCCGCACTGAGATCGCGCAAGCTTCAACAGCGATTGCGCTCGCGTTGCCATGTGCAGGTCGAGTGCGAGGCTCGTCTGCGGGTCGGCCGGCGGTCGGCACGTGCGCCGCCGTCCGTGGGCTATTGCCCGCGTCAGTCCGTTCGAGCGGACTCCGCCCAGGGCGCACGGTTCACCGGCCGCCGGTCCGGCGGGATCGACATCGGGCCGCCGAGTCCGGTTGCAGTCGGAATGGGAGGATCGTCTCCGCCGACGATTGGCGCTCGCGGCATGGCGTCGAGCTCGCCGATGAGCCGCTCGAGAATGTCGGGTCGTTCGGCGGCGAGATCGTTCTCTTCGTACGGGTCTTCGTCGATTCGAAACAGCGAGTACGCGGGCGCGTCGGGCGTCTCGCCCGGCATCTGCACGAGCTTCCAGGCGCCGTTGAAGTAGCCGATCGAGTACTGCTCGTGGTTGTGCCGCGCGAGCACGATGGCGCGATCCTCGACCGGCTCGCCCGAAGTCAGCGCGGGCCAGAGGTTCATGCCGTCGAGGGCTTGCGGCCACTCGGCGTCGATTTCCGTGGCCGCCATGAACGTCGGCAGGAGATCCTCGACGGCGATGATGCCGTCGTAGCGCGAACCGGCTTCGAGCACGCCGGGCAGCCACATCAGGGCCGGGACATGGATGCCGCCCTCCCAGGGCCTGCCCTTGCCGTCGCGAAATGGTCCATTGCTGGCGCCGAGAGTTTCCTCGCCCCCGTTATCGCTCATGAACATCACGAGCGTGTCGTCGCTGAGCCCGGCGTCGTCGAGCGCGGCGAGAATCCGGGCAATGGCGAGGTCCATCTCGGTCACCATCGCGGCGAAGATGCGGCGATCGAGATCCCTGATGCCGCTGTACTCGGCGACCGCATCGGCCGGCGCCTGCAGTGGGGAGTGGGGCGCGTTGAAGGGGACATAGAGGAACAGGGGAGTCTCGGCATCGTGTTCCTGGAGCAGGCGGACGGCTTCGTCAGCGATCAAGTCGGTTGCGTAGCCGTCTTCGTGCACCGTAACGCCGTTGCGCTGCCAGTCGACGCCGCGCCAGATCGTGTGCGTTTCGTGATTGATGAACCCGCCGAGATGGCCGTAGAAATGATCGAAGCCGCGATTGTAGGGGTGATACATGACGTGGTTCGGGCCGAGATGCCACTTGCCGACGGCAAGGGTCCGGTAGCCGGCGTCGCTGAAGTATTCGGGCAGCAATTTCTCGTTGATCGGCAGACCTGTGCTGAACCACGGCTCGAAGGGAATGAGGACGCCCGTCCTGAGCGGCGAACGGCCGGTCATGAGTGCGCCGCGAGTCGGCGAACACAGCGGGTGTACGTAGAAGCGATCGAGGATCATGCCTTCTGCGGCGAGTCGGTCAAGTGTTGGCGTCCTGATCTCGCTGCCGTGATAGCCGACATCGTTCCACCCGAGGTCATCGGCGACGAAGAGCACGACGTTGGTCACGGCATGGGCCGGCTGGCAGGCAAACGTGAGGACGCCGATCAGTGCAGCGAACTGGCTTGCGCAACGGTGCGTGCGCCGGTGCTGGTTCAGGATGTTTACCATGCCGCGTATCCTCTTGTGTCGATGCTGCCGTCCGGCGATGCGCCGATTTTACAGGCCACGCCGCGGTCAGGCACTTGCATTCCCATCACCGCCACGGATTCCAAAGCGGTAATCGCAAGGTGAGTCGCAGCAGGCGTCGCTGGAAACACGCGGCAAGTGCATCCCTGTACGCGAGGGTTTCAGGCGACCCGTGGTGCGACTCCCGGTGACGGGAATGCGCGGCCGGCGATTTGTGCGCACTTGCGTTCCTGTGGTATTGCTCCCCTGTTTCCGGTTGGTCGGGTTGGCGACGGCCGCGGCCGGCCGCGAGCTTTCGGAGTTTGGTGCCATGCGGCGTTTGAACGCGATTGGACTGGGGGCGTGCATCTGGGTGGCGATGTCCGTCACTTCAGCCCTGGCCCAGGACAACGGATCGTCGAATCTGCCTGAGCTGACGCTTGAGGAAGCGCTGGTCAGGACCGTTTCGTCCAATCCCGGCCTCGTTGCTGTCGGCTTCCAGATCGATGCGGCCGAGGGGCGACTCACTCAGGCTCAGATCCCGCCTGGTCCCGAGCTTGACGTGGCGCTGCAGGACTTGCTCGGCCGGGACGTCCACCGGGGCGTCAGAAGCGCCGAGGCGACGGTATCCGTCGCCTGGATCATCGAGCGCGGCCTTCGCGAGCGGCGAGTCTCGGCGGCGCGGGCCGGTGTCGCACTGAGTAACGTCGATGCCGACATTGCGCGGCTCGATGCTGCCGCGGAGACGGCTCGACGCTTCCTGGCATGTCTGGCCTTCCAGGATCGGCTCGGCAACGCCCTGGAGGCTGTTCGATTGGCCGAAGAGACCGTCGCAGCGGTTCGGGAACGGGTGACCGCCGGCAGCGCGCTCGAAGCCGAGCTGGCGCGGGCGGAAGCGGGGCATGCGCGAGCGGCGCTCAACCAGGAAAACTACGAACATGAACTTTTGTCAGCGTACCATCGCCTGAGCGCGCAGTGGGGCGAGACGGAACCGGACTTTGCTGCCGTGGCTGGCGATATCGCGGCGCTGCCGCTCATCGAGCCGTTCGAGGCCTTGCTCGCGCGCGCTGACGGCAACCCCGAGCTTGCGAGGTATATGTCCACGCGCCGGCTTGCCGAGGCTGAACTCAGGGTCGCGCAGGCACAAAGCCGTCCTGACTGGCGTGCATCGGCGGGCCTGCGGCGCCTCGAAGCCAGCGACGAGATCGTGCTTGTCGGAACGCTCGCCATTCCGTTGCGGACCAGTGGGCGGAACCTCGGACGTGTAGCCGAAGCCCGCGCCGATATCGCACGCACCGAGGCGGAAGCTGCGGCGACCAGGATTGAAATCGAAACGGCGCTCTTCGTGCTCCACCAGGAACTCAATCACAATCTGCAACTTGCCGCCGGCTTGCGCGACGAGGTCATACCGCGCCTGGAAACGGCGCTTAGCGATACGCGACGGGCCTACGAGCTTGGCCGCTACGGCTACTTCGAATGGAGCGTGGTGCAGGGCGAACTGCTACAGGCCAACAACGATTTGCTCGAGGCCAGCATTGCCGCGCATGAGGTCGTCATCGAGATCGAGCGTCTGACCGGCGTTCAGGCTGCGCTCCCGCGCGAGGCGCAACGAGGTGCTCCATGAGTTCGCAGGCAAGAACGATCTGTCTGTCGTTGCTTGCCGGCTGGCTTGTCGTCGCTTGCGACCTCGGTGGGCAATCCGGGGCCGCCGTAACGCCAGGTGAGCTGCCCGCTGAAGAATCGGAACCTCGGGGCCCGAATAACGGCCGACTACTCGTCAACGGAGATTTCGCACTCGAGCTCGCCGTTTACGAAACAGGCGTACCGCCCGAGTTTCGGGCTTGGGCGACGGATGCCGGCAGGCCGGTCGCGCCGGGTCTGGTCGATCTCGGCGTGACCCTGAACCGCCTCGGCGGTGCGGTCGATGAACACCGTTTCGCAGCCCAGGGCCAATTCCTGCGCGGCGATGCCCTCGTCTCCGAGCCGCACTCGTTTGTCGTCACGGTCGAAGCCGAGTACGAAGGCCGCCGCCACCGTTGGGAATACGACAGCTTCGAGGGGCGGACCCGGATCGGCGCCGAGATGGCGGCCGCGCTCGGGATCGGGACCATGGCGGCGGGATCGGCGGTGATCGAGGAGAGGGTCACGCTCTATGGCACGATCATGCCTGCGACGGAGCTGGTGCGCGAGGTCAGCGCACGGTTCGAGGGTGTGCTCGAATCGGTGCCGGTCATGCTTGGTGAACGAGTCAGCGAGGGTCAGACGCTCGCGATCGTGGAAAGCAACGAGAGCCTCCAGTCCTACGAGATCGCCGCTCCGATCGCGGGCGTTGTCACGGAGCGCATCGCGAACGCGGGTGAGCAGACGGCCGGGAGGCGGCTCTTCACGATTGTCGACACGTCCACGGTTTGGGCTGACCTCGCCGTTTTCCCGGGAGATCGCGGCCGCGTGCGCGTCGGTGCGAACGTGGCCGTAACTCCAGCCGCGGGCGGCGCCGGCGTTGTGGGGACGATTTCCTATATCGATGTACTCGCGGCCTCCAATCAAGCGGTCACTGCGCGCGCCGTGCTCGACAACAGCGACGGGACGCTTGCGCCCGGGACCTATGTCAGCGCGGAAGTTCAGGTCGGAGAGCACGTCGTGCCGCTCGCCGTGAAGCGCAGCGCCCTGCAGAGCTTTCGCGACTTCACGGTCGTCTACGCGAAGTTTGGCGATGAGTACGAAGTCAGGATGCTCGAGCTCGGCCGGCAGGCAGGCGAGTGGGCCGAGGTGCTCGGCGGTCTCGAACGCGGAACGATCTATGTCACCGAGAACAGCTACCTGATCAAGGCCGACATCGAGAAGACCGGCGCCACTCACGATCACTGACGACTTCATGCTCGGCGCGATACTCAGGTTTTCGGTCGAACGGCGCGGGCTGATATTGCTCCTGGTGGCAGTGGTTGCCGGCATCGGCGCATGGAACTTCACCCGGTTGCCGATCGACGCCGTGCCGGATATCACGAACGTCCAGGTCGTGATCAATACGCGCGCACCCGGCTACACGCCGCTCGAGGTCGAGCAGCGCGTGAGCTTCCCGCTCGAGAACGCGATGGCGGGGCTGCCGCGTCTGGACCATACGCGCTCGATCTCGCGTTACGGCCAGTCACAGATCACCGTAGTGTTCCTCGACGGCACCGATGTCTACTTCGCGCGCCAGCAGGTTGCGGAGCGTCTCGCGGTCGCGCGCAGCGCCTTGCCGCCATCGATCGAACCTGCGCTTGGTCCGGTTGCCACCGGGCTCGGCGAGATCTTCATGTTCACGGTCGATGCGGAGCCCGGCGCACGCAATCCGGACGGCTCGGAGGTCACGCCGACGGATCTGCGCACCGTGCACGACTGGATCATCCGGCCGCAGTTGCTGCGCGTACCCGGCGTCGTCGAAGTCAATCCGGTGGGCGGTTACAAGAAGGAGTTTCTTGTCGCTCCCGATCCGGCGAAACTCCTGGCCTTCGGGCTGACCTACGACGACGTGCTCCGGGCGCTGCGCGAAAACAACGACAACCGCGGCGCCGGCTTCATCGAGTACAACGGTGCGCAACTGCTCATGCGTGTACCGGGCCAGGCCGCGGACTCCACCGATCTCGCAGCACTCGTGATCGCCGACTCCGACGGCGTACCGGTCAGGATTTCCGATGTCGCGAGCGTCGGTCCGGGTCTCGAACTGAGATCCGGCGCCGCCACGCAGAACGGCCGCGAGGTTGTCATGAGCACGGTGTTCATGCTCATCGGCGCGAACAGCCGCACCGTTGCCAATGCGGTGGCAGAAAGACTCGAGGAGATCGCCCCGAGCCTGCCGCCGGGGATCACGGCGACCGCCGTCTACGACCGCACCGAGCTCGTCGACGCGACGCTCGTGACCGTACGAAATAACCTGACCGAGGGCGCACTTCTCGTCATCGTCATTCTCTTTCTGCTGCTCGGCAACGTGCGCGCGGCGCTGCTGACGGCCGCGGTCATTCCGCTTGCCATGCTCATGACGATCACGGGGATGGTGCAGACCCGCGTCAGCGCAAACCTCATGAGCCTCGGCGCGCTCGACTTCGGTTTGATCGTCGACGGCGCCGTCATCATCGTCGAGAACTGTCTGCGCAGGTTGACCGAGGCGAGCCGCGCCGGGATGCAGCCGCTCAACGAACGCCTCGGCGTCGTGCTCGCGGCGACACGCGAGGTCATCCGGCCCGCGCTCTTCGGCGTCTTCATCATCATGGCGGTCTACATCCCGATCTTTGCGCTGACGGGCATCGAAGGAAAGATGTTCCATCCGATGGCGACGACGGTGGTCATCGCCCTTGCGAGTGCGATGCTGCTTTCGGTGACGTTCGTGCCGGCGACTGTCGCGTTGTTGTTCAGGCGCCCCCTTCGCCAGCGCCGGAACTACATCGTCGATGGCGCTCGGTACCTCTATCGTCCCGTCGTTACGGCTGCGCTGCGCTTCAGATGGCTCACGGTCACGGCGGCGCTTGCGATCATGGCAGCAGGCGGGTTCGCCGGGACTCGACTCGGCACCGAATTCATCCCGAACCTCGATGAGGGCGATATGGTGATGCACGCACTGCGCATCCCGGGCACGTCGCTGCAGCAGGCTATCGAGATGCAGGGACAGCTCGAGGCCGAGATCATGACGATGCCCGAGGTCGAGCGCGTGTTCACGAAGATCGGGAGTGCCGAGATCGCGACGGATCCGGTACCCCCTAGCGTCACCGACAATTTCATCATGCTCAGGCCGCGCGCCGAGTGGCCCGATCCGGACAAGTCCCGCGAAGCGGTCGTGGCCGACCTGGAAACCCTCGTGACGCCGGTTCCCGGCAACCGCTACGAATTCCTGCAGCCGATCCAGATGCGCTTCAATGAACTCATCGCGGGCGTGCGGGCCGAACTCGCCGTCAAGGTGTTCGGTGACGATCTCGACGAACTCATCCGCCTCGGCGCCGAGATCGAGCAGGCCGTCAACCTGGTGCCTGGCGCCGCCGACGTCGCCGTCGAGCAGTCCACGGGCCTGCCGGTCATGACGATCGAGCCGAAGCGCGACATGCTCGCCCGGTTCGGCCTGACCGTCGCGAAGCTTCAGGATGTGGTCGCGACGGCGCTCGGCGGGGTCGTTGCCGGGCAGATCTACGAAGGCGATCGCCGCTTCGATATCGTCGTGCGCCTGCCCGAGAAACTGCGGTCCGATCCGGACCGTCTCGCCACGTTGCCCGTGCCGCTCGCTGCCGGTGGATTCGTGCCGCTCAGCGAGGTTGCCAACCTCGGCGTCGCGGTCGGCTACAACCAGGTACCGAGGGAGAACGGCAAGCGGCGTGTGGTCGTGACGTCAAACGTGCGCGGCCGAGATCTCGGCTCCTTCGTGACCGACGTGCAGAGCGCGGTCGAGACGAACGTCGAGGTGCCTCCGGGGTATTGGGTCGAGTACGGCGGGACCTTCGAGCACCTGATGTCCGCTGCCAACCGACTCTCGATCGTCGTTCCGATGACGCTGCTGATCATTGCGGTGCTGCTCATCATGGCGCTCGGCACGTTCCGCGACGCGGCCGTGATCTTTTCCGGCGTGCCGCTCGCATTGACCGGCGGGATCGCGACACTGCTCGTCCGCGGCATCCCGTTTTCAATCTCCGCGGCAGTCGGCTTCATTGCGCTGTCGGGCATCGCCGTGCTCAACGGTCTCGTCATGGTGTCTTTCGTTCGCGATTTGCGCCGCCAGGGTGTGCCGCGCGACGAAGCGATCGTCGAAGGTGCGCTGAAACGTCTTCGACCGGTGTTGATGACGGCGCTGGTGGCGTCTTTCGGTTTCGTCCCGATGGCGCTGAACACGGGCATCGGCTCCGAGGTGCAACGGCCGCTCGCGACCGTCGTCATCG
The DNA here is from genome assembly GCA_022819855.1 of Gammaproteobacteria bacterium. Lineage (GTDB taxonomy): Bacteria > Pseudomonadota > Gammaproteobacteria > Steroidobacterales > Rariloculaceae > Rariloculus. The sequence continues at coordinate 66,045 of JAJEGN010000011.1, forward strand.
GCGGGATCCTGACCTCGACGCTGTTGACGCTGGTCGTGCTCCCGGCGCTTTACCGGATCGTGCACGCACGGGATGAAGCGTAGCGCGCATCCCTGCGCGCGAGGGTCTCAAGCGACCGGTAGCGCTAATCCCCTTGACGTCTGCACGAGCGGGAATTGGCGAAAGCTGCGGCGACTCGGGCAGACATGCGGTGAGCAGCGCATGGCGTGAGTGTGACGCAGTGGCCCATCGTAAGCAGTCGCTCCCCGGTGTGGCGGAGATCAGGATCTTTTGGCGGATGACAGTTCGAAGTCGCCCCATACGCCGAAGTGATCCGGTAGATGTTTGTCAACTTCGCTGCGCCTTGGCCAGATTGCGATGTCGCCGTTCAGGACCAGATCCGGTGTATGGGCAATGTGATCTATCGCCAAGCCACGTGCAGGTGCCCCCGCAAGTACTCCCGCCGTCGCAAACGTGAATTCCTCGAAAGCGCTGCGCAACAGCGCGTAAACCCGTTTGGGCACCCATGACCTGGCAGGTCGGGGAATCCGTTGGTTGAAGTCGCCCAGGACAATGGTCGGCTCTGCGATCCGGCGGCGGTACCCCTCGCTGAATCCCGCCAACCAGCGTTCGTGGTCTTCCCATCGTTTGCGGTTTCGCTGGCCGGTTTTCACGTTGGCGTCCGCCCACGGAATACATGCGCCAATCACCACGAGCGGACCCGCGTCGGTCTGAGTGGTCCCCGTCACGAACCTTCCGCCCGGCATCTGATCCGAGCCGAACGGATCGATATCGGACCAAGGTTGCTTACTCCAAAGAAGTACTTTCCGGCGTCCTTCCACGAAGGGGTAGCCCCAGTCGCTCCCGGCGTCGACGACGTGTCCACCTCCAGGGAGGATCTCCGCGTAGCCCTCCGTTACACAGAGGATGTCGCAGTCCGGGTGGGCCAGGGCTTCGCTGACACGGTTGCCCTTCGGGCTGCCCGGTTTCGCCCATTCCGTATTCCAGGTGCCGACGCGAACCATGGGCCGCTATGGTAACAATCGACTTCCGGCTCAGGTCCCCAGGCGCTTTCGAACGAGACACGCTACTTCCCGCAGCGACATCTGAACCCATCGTCGCATCCAGCCCTGCGAAAGGTGCTGGCAATACACAGCGGGACAATCTTCAATTGTTGCACGGCCGAACGCCCTCCATCCGCGAGAGTCCTGCTCCACGTTGCGCCACCTTTCCTCCAGTCCCAACGCCAGGCTCGCCTTGGTGCCGAATACGAGCACGGCGCGCGGGCGCATGGCTGCCAGCATTCGCCTTACCCACGCGGAGGAAAATTCCCGCCACTCCGCCCTCGGACCTGACTTCGAGGTCCACCGCCCGGATTCGCTTGTGCGCGCCTCGGGAAAGCACGCTGCCATTGCGACGGTTCGCTCTCGCAAGACCTCGTCCAGACCGGCGTCGTCGAACTGTCGCCGCAGCGTCCGGCCGAATGCAAAGTGGTCGTCAAGGTATAGCAGGCGACCCGGCCATGTGCGCCGCGACGGGGAGTCGTCCCCGCCGCCGCCTTGAAAGGACACCAGCGCCACGTCTGGCCGTACCATCGGCGGCCCGTACATTGCCGTGACCTTGTGGTTCACCACCTCTCGCATGCGGGGATCCTCAAGGCGCTGGAAGATCTCGCAGTACATGCGGCTCGCCAGTCGCTTCAGTTCCTCCTGCTCCATCTGCTAGTGCTGACGCGTCGCGTCCTCCAGTTGGATCAACGCGGTCTTCGCTGGTAATTCAGTGACAGCACGACAGGCAAGGCAAGACCGCCGAAGAGTATCGCCGGGAACACCGCGACCGGCGCGCCGACAAGGTTAAGCGGAATCGACACGAGCGTTGCCGTGGACCAGTACAACGTTGCGATGGCCAACTTGGGGGACGCCGAGAGATACGCCACCCCCACGGGAATGGTTACGAAGCAAACGAGTACCACGGGCCAGTAGTTCACGAGAGCCGGGGGCCATGCAAGCACGGCCAGAATAAGTGCGATCCAGCACCAGGTCGCGCGACTTCCGTTTTCCATGCCGGGTATTACGTCACGTGATCGATTCGGGCTTCAGCTTCATATGTGGAGGCGTTTGGCGGCACCGGGTATCGCATAATCCTGCCGTCTTGGCGGCGTCGGCCTCGAGGTCTGCGACGAAGCATCGTTTGGTGGCTTGGCGCCCGGGCACTCCGGTTTGGTTTGGCGCGTTACTCCGGCGCGGTGAGCTTGAGCAGGTAGCCGTCGCCGCCGCGGCCCGGGCGTCCGTCCTCGAGCAGCCACAGCGCGCCGTCGGGTCCCTGTTCGACGGCCCGGATGCGGCGTCCCATGTCGAATCGCTGCACTTCGCGCGCCGTGTCGCCGTCGATCTCGACGCGTATGAGCGCTTCGGAGGACAGCCCGCCGATGAATGCGTTGCCCTGCCATTCGGGGAACTCGCTGCCGCTGTAGAACATCAGGCTCGAAGGCGAGATTGCCGGGACCCAGTACTCTGCGGGAGCTGCGAATTCCGGGCGGGTGTGGTGGTCGGGGATGTCGCGGCCGTCGTAGTGATCGCCGTTGGAGACGATCGGGTAGCCGTAGTTCGCGCCACGTTCCACCAGGTTAAGTTCGTCGCCGCCGGCCGGGCCCATTTCGACGTCCCAGAGCTGGCTTGATGCATCGAACGCCAGCCCCAGGGGATTGCGGTGCCCGAGCGACCAGATTTCGGCCGTGACTCCGCCGTGTTCGGCGAACGGATTGTCGCCCGGCACGGAGCCGTCATCGTTGAGACGCACGACCTTGCCCATGGTCGATGCCATGTCCTGCGCCGGGTCGAACTTCTGCCGGTCGCCGGAGCTGATCCAGAGATAACCGTCCGGCCCGAAGGCGATCCTGTGCCCGTAGTGGCCCTGACCGGTGACCTTCGGTAGCTGGCGCCAGAGCACCTCGAAATCCGTGAGTGTGCCGCCCGTTCCCGCGAGGTCGAGTCGGGCGCGTGCCACGGCGGCGCCGGCCGTGCGCCCATCGCCGGCCTCGGCATAGCTCATGTAGAGCAGGCTGTTGGCCTCGAAGTCGGGGTGCAGCACGACATCGCCGAAACCGCCCTGGCCGCCGAAACTGACCTCGGGCACGCCGCTGATGTCGCCGACCGTGTCGTCGGAGCCGACGAGCTTGAGCGCGCCGCGGCCTTCGCTGACGAGCAGCCGGCCGTCGGGCAGAAACTCCAGTGCCCACGGAGTTGCGAACTGCCCGACGGTCGTTACGTCGAACTCGGCATGCTGTGCGTCGAGCGTACCGCCCGAACAGGCGAACAGGGTGAGTACTGACGCGCTCAGCAGTGTCTTGAGTCTTGCGGGCATTCTTTGACCCTCCGGAATCATGGAACATTGGCTGCGAAACGGCGGCCATCGGCGCCGCGCCGGCAAAGTATATACGCGCAGGAGCCTGCGCCGCAGGAAGTCGTGATCCGCCGTCTTCGGCGAGGCGGTCTTCCGGCCAAAGCGGATTTGCAGCCGTGAATTCCGGTGGCGCAGGTTCCCTGGTCCGCCGGCGTCTGTTTTGACGGGCGAGTCATGCTGAGCGACACTGCACGCACCGTGAACGGGCGACCATCATGCCCGAACCAAAATGTACGCGCGGTCCATGCTGCTCGATGAGCTGAGAGGGCATCGAATAAATTGAAACTCAAGGTCATCATCGCTTCGTTCGCGCTCCTGCCGGGACTGCTCGCCGCGCAGGATGCCGAGCGTCCGGACGTGCTGTTCATCGCTGTCGACGACCTCAACGACTGGGTCGGTGCGTTCGGCGGCCATCCGCAGGCAAAGACGCCAAATATCGATCGGCTCGCAGCACGTGGAATTGCGTTTACCAACGCGCATTCGCCGTCGGTGATCTGCAATCCCTCGCGCACGGCGCTGCTGACGGGCCTCAGGCCATCGACCAGCGGCGTCTATGACAACGATCCCGACTGGCGCGAGGAAGAAGTGTTCGCCGGTCTGCCGACGCTGCCAAGGCACTTTCGCGACAACGGCTACCGGACGTTCGGGGCCGGCAAGATCTTTCACGCGCACACCTTCGGCGGTACAAGTACGTACGAGGGTCTGAACGACACGACCGCCTGGGATGCGTTCTATCCCTCGCTGACCCGGCAGTTGCCCGACGAAATCCGCCCGCCGTTCAGGCCCGCCAACGGCAATACCCTGGAATCGCCCGGCTCGCGCAACGCATTCGACTGGTCGGTCGTCGTCGCCGACGATATGGCTCTCGGCGACGGGCAGGTCACGGCATGGATCGAACGCCAGCTCACTGCCGAGACCGGCTCGCCGCGATTCATCGCCGCCGGCATCTACCGCCCGCATCTGCCCTGGTACGTTCCGCAGAAGTACTTCGACATGCACCCGCTCGAGGATATCGTGCTGCCGGAAACGATCCCTGACGATCTGGAGGACGTGCCGGAGATCGCCCGCGCCAGCTACCTCGATTCGACCGAATGGCACGACTGGATCGAGGAATCGGGCAGGTGGGCGGAAGCCGTGCAGGCTTATCTCGCCAGTACGAGCTACGCCGACGCGATGGTCGGGCGCCTGCTCGATGCGCTCGACAGCAGCGGCCGCGCCGGGAACACGATCATCGTGCTCTGGAGCGACCACGGCTATCACCTGGGCGAGAAGGAACGCTGGCGCAAGATGACGCTTTGGGAAGAGTCGACCCGCGTGCCGTTGATCATCGTTGCGCCGGGCGTATCGACGCCGGGCACACGCAGCGAAGAAGCGGTGTCCCTCATGGACCTCTATCCGACGCTCGCGGAGCTTGCCGGGCTCGATAAGCCCGGCCACGTCGAGGGGCAGAGCCTCGTACCGCTGATTCGCAATCCCGGTACCGTGCGCGATGAGCCGGCGCTGACAACGTTCTTCTACAACTACCACTCGGTGCGAACCGAACGTTACCGATACACGCGTTACGCGGACGGTTCCGAAGAACTCTACGATCACGAGACCGATCCGAACGAGTGGGAAAACCTTGCGGACCGTTCACGTTACGACGAGCTCAAGGCCGAACTCGCCCGCTGGATTCCGGCGGTCAACGCCGAATCGTTGTCCGAGAGTCCCGACCCGTAGCCGCGGCGTTTCCCGGAGATCAGGGACTTGGCAGGGATCATCGACGATCTGCACCAGGATCACCTCAATGCCGCGCGCGTACTGAAGATCGCCGAGCGAGCGCTCGTTTCAATCAAGCGGGGCGAAAGCGTGGACTTCGCCCTGCTCGAAGACGCCATGCGCTATATCACCGGGTACTCCGACACCTGCCACCATCCGCTCGAGGATGTCGTGTTCCTTCACCTCAGGAAGCGGGCTCCGCAGATGGCGGATGAAATCGACGCCATCGCTGCCGAACATGAATCGATCATCGCCAAGGGCAAGCGATTTCTCGATTCGGTCGTCGCTGTCGGCGAGGACGCCTTCGTGTCGAGAGAGGACCTGGTCCGGACTGGGCGCGCGTACGTCGAGACGCTGTGGAAACACATGAGTATCGAGGAAGCGAGCCTGTTCCCCGCCGCGGCAACGGTGCTCGACCAGTCGGATTGGGACAGTGTGCGGCAACAACTCGACTACGGGCCCGATCCCCTGTTCGGCCCCGCGATCGATGAGGACTACGAACGACTCTGGAAGCTCATTCAGCTTCACGATCCTGATTAACTGGGGATGCTTGAAACGCTGAGCATGCAATAGACATAGCGTTCGACGAGGACCGCGAACGATTCTCGATGCTGATTCAGCGACACGATCCCGGCCATGGGCGTTCACACGCGTTCATCCTTACGCGTTTCCGTCTATCTCGTTTCGTCCGATGCGGCGTTCGGGTCGTTTTCCAGAGAAGGCAGGTTCGACAGTGAAATCTTCGGGAGGTGTCCGTTCGGCTTACAAGCGTGTTCCGCTACTCTGCGGACGATGAGCTTCACTGCCTGTTCGAGGAAGCGACGCTCCGGCATGCTGAAGGCATGTGCAATACCATCGGCCTTTCTCGCGTCAGGGCCGCCCTTGGTCGCTGCGAGTTCGCCGATTTTGCGGAGGACGCTTTTGTCTATCCGGTACATCGCGGCGGCGGCAGGACGCTTTCCCGACCGTTGGCCAGTGGATGCTTCCAAGGCGGTCAGGCAGAAATTCGCCATGCTGCCGAGCGGCTCACGGCCCTTGCGATAACCCAGATACCTCTGATGCATGGTCTCGGCGTCAGCGTTCACAGCGATGTCTGACGGAGGTGGAGGATACGCGGCGACAACGAGTGTAGGTTTCGTTGAAATACCAATCTGAATCCTTGAATGCGCACTGAGCCTGACCGCTCCCGGTGCTGGTTTCAGATCGATGATGTCCGCCTTTTCAAATTCCAACCTGAAGGAGTCGGAGTTTCCTCGGCGGAGCGTGGCGTCGAATTCCCAGCGCCGGATGTAGTCCGCGATGCATCCCTTTGCCTCATCTTCCGTGGCGTAATGTTGTTTGAACTCAAATCGAACCTTCTTGTCGTCGACTCGCAATCGGAATTTTGGTTCTTCGACTTGGAGGGGCTCAGCTTCGCTGTAGTCGATCGAGTCGCCGTGCTCTATACGATAATTCAGAGCAACTACATGCGGATCGTTCATCGTTTGTTCCGGTTTATCGCGTTGCCTTGTCGGTTGGCTTGCCGAGTGTGCGGCGGCGACCGCGCTTCCTGGACTTGGGATGCTTCGCAAGGTCGAGCGATGCTCGCATTTTCTCGTAGAGCATAAACAAATGCTCGACCCGCTCGCGCTCGGAAGCGAATCCAGTGCGCCGATAGAGACGGTCAACCGCGCGGTCGAGCGCCCGATGCGCTCGCCGCAGGTTCGGTGGCATCAGGTCGGGATCATAGAGATTGGCGAGCGTGGCATCCGGATGGGCGGCGCGCGCGTCAAGCACAGCCTTCGCCAGCGGCTCCAACTTCGACGGATCTGCGTCCTTGGGCGGCAGCGGGAACGTGTTGTAGTTGACGCCCACCGAATACTGATAGCGGCTTTCCAGCCGACCACCGATGTAGCGCGTCCATGCCATGTGCATGGCCGAAGTCAGCACTGCGAAGTCGGCAAGCGTCGCATTCGCCAGCAGACGGAGCTTGTTGCTCGGAATCGCCGGCGGTTCCAGCCAGCCGATGGGCGCGTACTCACGGCGTTCCGAACTGACTTCTGGAATCACCAGAAACGGTGCCGTGGGGATGACGTTGACCTGCCAGAGCGTTGGCGTGTCGGCCAACCTGAGGGTGGACTTGCGCTTGCTTTCTTGCCGATATGCGCGGACGGAAGCGATCCGCTCTCGTACGCCGGGCAGCCGGGCCAGCACCTCGGGCGGCGCGTCGTGCAGCGCCAGTATGCAACGCTCGCCACCCTGCAAGTACTCACGCGCCCCGATAAACGGTCGGAGCCACTCAGTGGCCTCCGGTTCCGCATCCAGAAACGCTTCGCGTTCCGCCGCGTCGAAAATGTACTGCCCACCGTCGATTGGCTGTGAGCCAGTGAGAAGCCGGTCCATCCCGTTGATCGGCGCACTTTCCTCCCGCACCACCAGATGAGGATCGGAGAGCCTGCCGGCGTCGAACAGATAGGGCGACAACGCCGGATGATTGCTTTCCTCCGGCTCGCCGTTGATGTCGGGATAGCTGAACAGACGTTTCTCCGCTCGCATGGCTTCACGCCGGTCGAGTCCGAGAATGACGACATGTACATGCGCCTTGCCGCGCGCGTCCGACCCCCACGCGAAGGTCCGATGCGCGAACGCGATCTCAAGCTCGCAGCGTTCGAACAACACCGGCCAGAGTTGCGCAACCTGCTCGCCCTGCGTGATCGAGTTGGTCGCGACGAAACCGATACGGGCATTGCTGCCCCTCACGTATTCCCCCGCCTTGATGAACCACGCCGCGACGTAATCGAGCGTACCGCCGCTCTTGCCCAGTGCCGCGATTCCGCGCACCTGCGCGCGTTGCGCCGCCGTCTGGTACTTCGCCCCTCCGAAGGGAGGATTGCCCAAGACGAAGGAGCAATCCTGCGACGGAAGCAACTCGGACCAGTCGGTTTCCAGCGCGTCGCCGTGGACGATGCGTGGCGACTTCTCGAGCGGGATGCGCGTATAGGTCTGACCGAACTCCTGGCTCAGCCGGTTGTTCATGATGTGGTCCATCATCCACAGCGCGGTCTCCGCAATGCGGGAAGGGAACTCGCCAAGTTCGATGCCGTGGAACTGGTCAACGTCGACCAACGACAGCAATTCCGCCAGAGCGTCCACCTGTCGCTGCTGTTGACCCCGGTGTTCCTTCGGATGGATTCGCTTCAGCACCTCGATCTCGAGCAGACGCAACTCGCGGTAGGCGATGATGAGGAAGTTGCCGCAGCCGCACGCGGGGTCGAAGATCGTCAGCCGTCCGAGCTTCTCCTGAAACCGCCGAAGCTCGGACAGGCGCCGCCTGTCCTTGCGCGCCTTCAACCGCTCGAATTCGGCGTGAAGGTCATCCATGAACAACGGCTCGATCACCTTCAGGATGTTCTTCTCGGTCGTGTAGTGCGCGCCCTGTGCGCGACGTTGCTTCGGGTCCATCACGGACTGGAACAGGGAACCGAAGATCGCCGGGGAGATGTTCGACCAGTTGAAATTGCAGGCATCGAGCAGCTTGGCGCGCATCGCCCCATTGAACGCCGGAATACGCAATGACCCTTCGAACAGGGAACCGTTGATGTATGGGAACCGCAGCAGGTCTTCATCGCGCGTGGCCTGGCGTTCGTCTTCGGGTGTGTCCAATACCTGAAACAACTCGATCAGGCGCGCGCCGGTGTCCGAGCCGTCCTCGGATGTGCGGGTCTCGATGAAGTCCAGGAAAATATCCCGGTCGAAGATTCCCGTGTCATCGGCGAACAGACAGAACACCACGCGCACCAGGAATCGCTCCAGGTCATGGCCCCGGTAGCCGGACTCGAACAGCGCGTCGTGCAGCCTGCCCATGAGTTCCGCGGCCTTGATGTTGACCGGATCCTGATCGCGGAAGGTGCGGCGCTGCACACCCGCAACGAAACCGAACTTTTCGACATGCTCAGGAAAGTCCGCCAGCGAAAACTCGTGAACTGTCCGTTCGTCGAGATCGTGAAGCTCGAGCGTCTGGAAGTCGCTGACCAGGATGTAGCCGGGGCGCTCGTGTTCCGGCAAGGCGTCAAAGTACTCGCCCGCCTGCCCGTACGCTTTCTTGAGACTTCTCCCGGCGCTCTTCTGTTCGACAATCAACTGGCCCGGCCAGAACAGATCGATGTAGCCGGAGCTATTGTCGAGCTTGGCAACGTGTTCCTCAAAGCGCGCGACGGAGCGCCGCCGGACGCCGAAGACCTCGAAGAAGTCGTTGTAGAAGCTCTGCGTCTCGCCCTTCTCGTAGGCCGCGTCACGCCATTCTGCAGCGAACGCGGCGGCACGAACCCGAATTTCGTTCCAGGACAGGCGCATCGGCTGTTCAGGCTCGAGGAGTGTCGCGGGTTACGATCGCTCGATAGTTCCCGAAGATTCGAACGCCCGGCCATGACAAGCGGTCGGCCTTCAATGAGCGCCGCCGAAACTGAATTCGATGCTGACGGGGTACAAGACTGCGCATCAATCGCACAGCGCGCGCAGACCCTTGGGATCGGTCGAAACCATCAGGCTCATCGGCGATGCGCGACGAACTGCTGCACGGTCAATCCGACATCGCGGGCGATACAACGCAGCAGGATCGGAGACAGGTCGCGCCCGCCGTGCACCGGTACCGTTGTCGCTCGGCCGTCCGGATGACGGAAGCGCTTGTGCGAACCGCGCTGTCGGACTTCCTCGAATCCGAGGAGCGCGAGGATGGCCATGGCCTCTCGCGGCTTGAGGACAGGTACCTTCGGCACGCAGTTTCAGGCCACCACCACGACCTGTGTGCCGACGAACTCGCCCGCCATCCGAGGCTTGCCGTCATCCAAGATCATGGAGATGACTTCCTTCAGATTGTGGTTGAGTTCCTCAAGCGATTCGCCTTGGCTGTGCGCACCGGGAAAGCCGGGTACGTAGCCGACATAGACTCCCGTGTCGGGGCAGCGTTCTACAACGGCAGTGTAACTTTGCATCGGCGATGGGTCCGAACTTGAGCGAGGGCGATCATTCTAACCCGGCCTGGGCCGGCAGCGCTGTTCGATTTGCGCTGGTATCGGTCCGCTGGTCTCGTCGCGCACGCTGTTATGGTGCCGCAAAAAACGGCTCGATGGCGAGGTCGGCCCGCACGGTTGGCGCAGACCATCGCCGGGCAACGCTCGGGCAAGGCGGTTTTGCCCGCCTGGTCGCGAGACAGTAAGATGGCGCTCGTCAAACCACCGTCCCGGACAACCGTGTCGAAGCACCGGGGGAACTCAAGAACATCCGGACCATGTGTAAGCTGCGTCTCGGCTTTGCGGTGCCGTTACGTTGCCATGGCAGTGTCCACGTCCGTTGCCGCTCTCTGCAACGCAGCGTTCGTTTCCGTCGTGGCGGCTCAGCCAGTTGCGGAACGCCACGTTTTCTTCGGCGATCTGCATCTGCACACGAGCTATTCTCTCGACGCCGCGGCCGTGAAGACCGAGACCACGCCTGACGACGCGTATCGGTTCGCCAAGGGCGAGCCCGTCAGGTATTACGACAGAACCGTCGTACGCCACACGCCGCTTGATTTCCTCGCCGTGACCGACCATGCGGAATACCTCGGCAACGTTCAGCTCGCGCTGCAGGGCGAAATCGACCTGCCCGGCGACGGCTGGCAACGGCTGTTCGCGCATGACGGCGGTCCGGTCATGTTCGAGTTCATGGCCCGGGTCAACCGCGGGCTGTTTGGAGAAGACACGCCTGGGCTCTCGAATCCGGCCCTCGTCGCCGGTCACTGGCGCGACATCATCGACGCGGCGGAACGTCATTACGAACCCGGAAGATTCACGAGTTTCGTCGGATTCGAATACTCGCCGAACATTCGGGCGACCCCATCGGCCCACCTGCATCGCAACGTCATTTTTCGCGGCCCGGACTACCCGGACATGCCGTTCGCGTCGACCGATTCCCTTAATCCCGAGTCGCTTTGGGCCTATGCCGACGCCAATCGAGAACGGGGCATCGATTCGCTCATGATTCCGCACAACACCAATATCAGTTACGGGCGGGCTTTCAGCTTCGAAGACGTGGACGGTGAGCCGATCGATGCCGAATACGCTGCAACCCGGGCGCGCAATGAGCCGCTCGTCGAAATCACGCAGAACAAGGGCACGACCGAAACGCGGCCTGAAATCTCGCCCGACGACGAGTTCGCCGACTTCGAACTGATCGACGCCGGCAGGGACCAGCCGGGCGGAAGTTACGTTCGGCCCGGTCTCCTGCGCGGTCTGGAAATTGCCGAGCGAATCGGGGTCAATCCTTTCGAACAGGGTTTCATCGGGTCGACGGATTTTCATTCCGGCCTTTCGACAAGCGAAGAGGACAACTTCCCGGGCGCTTTGGGTCTCAGCGACAGTCACCGGGATCCGGTCATGATTCTGCAGGATCTTTCGCCGATCATCGGCAGCCCGCTGGCGGCGCTCAGTGCGTCGGGTATCGCCGGTGTGTGGGCCGAAGAAAATACCCGCGAGTCGATCTTCGATGCGCTTCGGAGGCGCGAGGCGTTTGCGACGTCGGGACCGCTGATTCGGGTGCGCATGTTCGCCGGTTGGGGCGACGCCAATGAACTTGGGGACGGGCCCGACTGGGCCGATCGGGCTTACGAGTGGGGCGTCCCGATGGGGGGCGTGCTTGCCGGGCGAGAAGAACCCCGGGGGCCGGAATTCGTCGTACACGCATCGAAAGATCCGTTCTCCGGCAACCTGGATCGGATCCAGATCGTCAAACTCTGGCGCCGTAACGGCCGCTCGTTCGAAAGGGTCTACGATGTCGCATGGTCGCCCGACCGCGCCGTCGACGACGCAACGGGCCGCCTGGAGCCCGTCGGCAATACGGTGGATGCCGAAACTGCTACCTACGAAAATACGATCGGGGCGGCAGAGCTCTTCGGGACGTGGCGCGATCCTGACTTCGATCCGGCCGAGAGAGCGCTCTACTACGCGCGCGTGATCGAGATACCGACACCGCGCTGGGCCACGTATCTGTCGGTCGAGAGCGGCGTTCCTCTGGGTGAAAGCATCCCGGCATGGCTTCAGGAGCGAGCCTGGACGTCGCCAGTCTATTACACGCCGTAAGCCATGACCTGAAGATGCCCAAAGATGCTGTCGCCGCAACGGTCGGCCGTCTGAATGCGCCGCGTAATCCTGTCGGCGCAATGCTCGTCGGTCTGAAGACGCTGCAGATCGCAGCCGTCGCGGCGGCCGCTGCCCCGAAGACGCCGCGAAACGCGGTCGCCACAGCGGTTGTTTGCCTGCTTGCGGCTTGCGGACAGGGACGAGACGCCTTCGAGGACGGCAACGATCAGTCCCCGGCTGCCGGGCTTGCCGATGAAGTCAATGCTGCGGCGATGCCCGAACAGGCAGAGGATCGGGTCATCCTCTGGGGCGACACCCATCTGCATACCCTGAACTCCACCGACGCTTACGAAAGCGGTGTGGCCAACGCGGATATCGACACGGCGTTTCGCTATGCGAAGGGTTTCCCGGTCGTTCATCCGCGCACCGGTCTCAGGATCCGGATCGACGAGCCGCTCGATTTCCTTGTCGTTGCGGATCATGCGGAAATGCTCGGCATGTTCCCGCGGCTTCGGGACCGCGATCCCGACGTGCTTGCAACTGCGGGCGGACAGGAGCTGTTGGCGCTCTTTGAGGAGGGAGCGGACACGGCTTTCGGCGCTCTCGTCAGGCTGGCGGTGGACCCGACGGACAGCGCCATTGCCGACGACTTGAACGCGCCGTCGATACGGCAGACGAGCTGGGATGCTCAGGTCGATGCCGCGGAGCGCCACAGCGACCCCGGGACCTTCACGGCGCTCAACGGCTGGGAGTGGAGTTCGACCCCGGGCGGTCTGAATCTGCACCGGGTGGTCTTCACGCCAGCCGATGCCGATACGGCCAGGCAGTTCCTGCCGTTCAGCAATTTCGACAGCATCGACCCGGAAGACCTGTGGGCGTATCTGCGTGACGTACGCGAGCGCACGGGCGCCGACGGCAACCTCGAGCCGGTTGGCGACACCGTCGACCCGGCAACGTCACGGTACACGAACACCATCGGTGCGGCGGAACTCGCGGCGCATTGGCGCGACCCTGAGTTCGATCCGGCGGCAGCGGCGTTCTACTACGTTCGCGTGCTCGAGATCCCGACGCCGCACCACCACGTCTCCGAAGCGCTGGCGCTTGGACTGGATCCGGCGGCGCTGGACTTCGCGACAACGATCCAGGAACGCGCGTTTTCGTCTCCCGTATGGTATTCGCCGTGATGCTGCGCAAGTTCATCAGTGAGCCGTTGACCCACTTCCTGCTGGCCGGGGCGTTACTCTTCGTCATTGTTTCGCTGTCGCAGGGGCTCCGTGACGACGATCGCACGATCACAGTCACCGAGGACGATCTCCTGGAATACTTGCAGGGCCGCGCGCAGGTTTACGATGAAGAGACGTTCGCCGAACTCGTCGATTCGATGTCCGCGGACGAGCGCCAGGCGCTGATTCTGGACGTTGCGAGCCAGGAAGCCCTCTACCGCGAAGGTCTGGCCATCAGCCTGCCGGATGTCGACCCGCTGGTACGTCTTCGCACGGTTCAGCAGATGCGCCTGTTGCTGATGGAGGAGGCGGCCGCAAACGTCTCGGTTGGCGATCGGGACATTGAACGTCATTACGATGAACATCGTGACGACTACCGCGTGCCGCCGCGGATCACGTTCACCCACGTGTTCGTCAACGCGAGAGAGGGCGCCGATCGGAATACGGCGAGGGCGCGAGCATTGCTCGGTGAACTGCGCGCCAGCGACGTTCCGGCCACGCAAAGCGGCCGGCATGGCGACCGCTTCCTGTATCAGCGCAACTATGCCGACGTGAGCGATCGGCAGGTGCGATCGCATTTCGGCGACGGTTTCGCAGCCGAGGTGTTCGAACTGGCTCCCGGCGAGTGGAGCGATCCTCTGGCTTCCGATCACGGCTGGCACCTGGTTTTCGTCACCAGGAAAGCGGGAGCGCGCCTACCCGAGCTTGCGGAGATCGCCGAACGCGTGCGCGACGACGCGCTGGCGGCGAAACGCGAAGCCGCAGCGCGTGAAGCGCTCGAGTCGTTGCTGGATGAGTACGAAGTCGTTGTCGCCGTTGACGCGTCGCAATGATGGCCGGTCGCGTTCTCGCCCTGATCCTGTGCCTGTTGGTGTCGATCTCCGTGCGCGCGGACGACAGCCGCCCTTTGACGGTGATCATCGCGGCGCAGGGCGATGGCGTTTATCGCACGACCTGGAAACTGCCGGTCAACATAGAGCCCCGGCACCTGCCGCAACTCGTCGCGCCGGTCGGCTGCGAGATCGCCGGCGACCGCAGGTCGTGGTCCGATGCCCTTGGGTATTGGGCCGAAGAACAATGGCGCTGCGAGAACGGTCTGTCCGGCGCCGCCGTCGCGATCGATTACCCGTTCGCGAACCCGAACCTGGCGACGATTGCCCGCGTCAGATCGGAGGACAACGCCGAAAGGACGCTGTTCGCCCCGCCGCGGGAATCGCGACTGCTGATTCCGTCGGACAACCGCGGCGGCAACATCTTCGCCGACTTTCTGGTGCTCGGTTTCGAGCACATCTGGAAGGGGCTGGACCACCTTCTGTTCGTTGGCGGACTGATCTTCATTGCGCGAACCCGACGCGCGGTGATTACGACCATCACCGGGTTCACGATCGCCCACTCGATCACGCTGGCGCTTTCGGCGCTCGACATGGTCCGGCTGCCGATCGCTGCGATCGAGAGCGCCATCGCGTTGAGCATAGTTTTTCTCGCGATCGAGATCGTGAAGGGTCCGCGCGATACGCTGACCTGGCGGCGGCCGCTCGTCGTGTCCGGCAGCTTCGGTCTCTTGCACGGTTTCGGATTTGCCGCCGTGTTGCGCGAGATCGGTTTGCCTCAGGCGGGACTGGTGCAAGGCCTTTTCGCGTTCAATGTCGGCATTGAACTGGGCCAGATCCTGTTCGCGGCAGTCCTGATATCGATTCTCGCCGCGATGCGGCGCATCCCGCTCGGCCGCCTCCGAGTCGATTTCGCACAGCGCCTCGCCGGCTACTCCATTGGCGTAACATCGAGTTTCTGGCTGATCACGAGAGTGCTCGCGGCGTGAGGAGAACCAGTCGGTATTGACGATCCGGTGCGCCGTCTCGGCAATCTTTCCGGGATTTCGGGCTAAACTCGCGAGAGCGATGACAGAAGCGCGTATGAGAAACGACACTCCATGGGTCCTGGCGGTCCTGCTGCTCGGCGCGACAGCGAGCGCCCACCACAGCGATGCCGCGCTCGACATGAATGCTCAGGTCAGCTTCCAGGGCACGGTCAGCGAATACAGCATGCGGAATCCGCACAGCTACTTCACGGTCGACGTGACGGGCGACGACGGTGCGGCAGTGACCTGGACCGTGCAGATGGCCTCCGCGATCTCGATCCGGCGCAGCGGTTGGACGCCCGACTCGCTGCTTGTCGGCGACGAGGTCAGCGTCGCGGTGCGTCCGGCCCGGGACGGTCGATCCTACGGCCTGCTCGTGGCCATAGAGAAGGACGGCTTGCCGATCTCGAACGAACGCGTGTCGGGACGTGTATCGGTGAGCACGACGACGATCGAGGGCCGCTGGTTCATCGACCGCGACAGCCTCGGCGACGACTATCCCGGCGGCCTGGATCAGCTCATGGCGCGTGACCTCACGTTGACGGAAGCCGGCCGCGCGGCGCAGGCCGCATTCGATCAGAATGCAGACGACAACCCCGAGCTTGCGTGCCTGTCGAAACCGACGCCGGGCGGACTCGTTTATACCGACCTCTATCCCATGGAGATCGAATTCCTCGATGGAGGCGAGATCATCGTGATCCGCAGCCAGTATTTCGATCAGGAGCGGGCCGTTTACATGGACGGACGGCCGCACCCGTCGGACGAGCGGATGTATGAGGGCCATTCGATCGGCTGGTGGGAGGACGATGTGCTCGTCGTCGACACGGCGAATTTCACCGACAATCGCTCGCCCTACCAGAACGGCATACCCTCGGGCGCGCAGAAGCACGTCGTCGAGCGCTATAGGCTCCACTCCGACGGCACGCGCCTGCGCGTCGAGTTCACGCTCGAGGACCCCGAGTACATCGTCGGCTCCATGACGCACGTGCGCGACCTTGTGTATTCACCGGATATGGACATGACGCCTTTCAACTGCGACCTGGAAACGACACGGCGGTTCGTGCCGAGGTAGCGTATCCGTTCCGGATCGCCTGCAACGTCTGCGAACGGGAAAGAACGACGGGTACAATCGCCTGGCCGCTCGCAAGTTTGAGGAGACAACCATGGAACTGGCCGACCGCCAATGCGTACCCTGTCGAGGAGGTGTCCCGCCGATGGCTTCGGAGGACGCCGAAGCTCTGCTCGCGGAACTTGGCGGAGGCTGGACGCTGAACTCCGACGGCCATCTCGAACGCGCGTATCCGTTCGGGAATTTCGTTGCGGCGATGGACTTCGCGAACCGGGTGACGGACATCGCCGAAGAGCAGGCCCATCATCCCGACCTGTACGTCCGTTGGGGCCAGTGCACCGTCGAGATATGGACCCACAAGATCAGCGGCCTGACCGAGAGCGACTTCTACCTGGCCGCGAAGATCGACCGCGCGTGGGCGCAGGGGCTCGGGGAACAAACCGGGTGACGAGTACCCGGCTCGTTAGCGGTGCGCCGGGCGTGCGGGTGCGTACTATCCGTTCGACCTAAATCTCACCGCGCCGTCCATGGCGCGGCTCGAATCGGCGGCGCGTCGCTCTGCGCCATCCCTGGCCCGCTCCTCGCCGACGACGCTCGAACGGATAGTACGCACCCACACGCCTACCGTTACAGATACGCGTAGATCGCCGTCAATCCGCCGATCACGCTCGCCAGGAAGATGCTGTGCCTGAACGTGAAGCGGAATAGCTGACCTTCCTGGCTGCGCGCCATTCCGGTGGCGGCCACGGCGACCGCGAGACTCTGCAGGCTGATCATCTTGCCCATCACGCCGCCGGCGGAGTTCGCCGACGCCATGATCGCCGGGTCAAGGCCGAGTTCTCTGGCTGTGACGACCTGCAGGTTGCCGAAGAGCGCATTGGCCGAAGTGTCGCTGCCCGTCAGGAACACGCCGAGCCAGCCGAGCATCGCGCTGAAGTACGGGAAGAGGGCGCCTGTCGCGGCGAAGGCGAGGCCGAGCGTGACTGTTGCGCCCGAGTAGTTCATCAGGAAGGCGAGACCGAGCACGGAGGCGATCGTCAGCAGCGAAAAGAACAGTTGCTGGACGACGGCGCCGAGCAGCTTGATGTACGTTAGCACGGGCATGCGCAGCAACAGGGCCGCGGCCATGGTCGCAAACGCGCAGGCCGTGCCGGCGGCGGAGAGCCAGTTCAGGTTGTAGACGGCCGCGTAGGGCGCGGGCGATTCGACGACCGGCTGCACGCGTTCGACGATGTTGTGCAGTCCCGGCCATTCGATCGCGATGGACACGGTGTTCAGCACGCGCGTTCCCCAGCCGCTGCCCCAGAGCAGCACGAAGAACACGAGGAACAGGTACGGCGACCAGGCGAGCAGCGTCGGGCCGAGACCGTGCTTCCTGACGGTCGTCACGACCTCGGAATCGCCCTCGAGATGGAACTCGTCGGACGGTTGCCAGAACTTGAACAGAACGACGAGGGCGACGATCGCGGTCAAGGCCGCGACGATATCGACGAGTTCCGGGCCGAAGGTGCTTGAGATGAACAGTTGCATCGAGGCGAAAGCGACGCCGCAGACGATGGCCGCGGGCAGCACGCCGTTCAATGCCCGAAAGCCGCCCATGACCCAGACCAGGTACCCGGGGATGAATACGGAGATCGGCGCACAGATTCTGCCGACCCAGGTGCTCAGGAGCGCTTCGTCGAGGCCCGTGATGCCCGCAAGGGTAATGACGGGAATGCCGATAGAACCGAATGCGACCGGCGCGGTATTTGCCAGCAGACAGATGCCTGCGGCGAAGAACGGCGAGAACCCGAGCCCCGTCAGCATGGCTGCCGCGACGGCAACGGGCGTGCCGAAGCCCGCGCCGCCCTCGATGAACGCCCCGAAAGCGAACGCGATGAGCATGGCCTGCAGGCGCCGGTCGTGAGTAAGCCCGCCGATCGAGTCCTTGATGATCTCGAAATTGCCCGTCTCGAGCGTGATCCGGTAAAGCACGATCGCCCAGTAGACGATCCAGCCGATAGGGAAAAGGCCAAAAGCCGCGCCATACAAGGTTGAGCTGACCGCGAGCGAGCCTGGCATGCCGTATACGCCGACCGAGACGACCGCGGCAGCGGCCAGACCCGAGAGCGCCGCAATCCAGGCGGGTCGGCGCAGGACGCCGATCAGAAGCAACAGGACGAATATCGGCAGGGCCGCGGCCAGCGCCGACCAGGCAAGGCTATCCGCTATCGGTAGGTACTCCTGCTGCCACATGTGGGGATCTCCCTGAGACTTGTTATTGGCGTGGAAACGGCGGCCGGCGCGGTTGCGCCCGCCCGGTCAGAACAAACTGCTGTAGTCGATCACTTCCTCGAAGTAGCCCGTGACGGTCAGCGTCACCGTGACCGGATATTCGTTGTAGTTGAGCCAGTACCAGCCATGCTCTCCGGCGAATGGGGCGACGAGGGAACCGTTGTCGCCGCTGCCTTCCTGGTGTTCCCTGTACCGGACCCAGAAGTCGGGGCTGACCTCGGGATCATGCCCGTGGAAATCCGAATAGACCGTGCCGCGGTCGACCTGCCAGGTGAAGAGGATCACTTTGCCCGTGTCGAGTACGGTTTTGAGCTCGGTTTCGCGCTCAGCCTCGATCGTAATCTGGAACGTCTCCGTGCGCGCGGATTCGCCGGCATTCTGGTAGATCGACGGGTTCGGCAGCGGAACGGGTTGGCCGAAGTCGGGAATCTCCGCCTCGAACACGGTCTCGTTGCCGCCCGTAACGTCGACGATCTCGAGCGTTCGCGTCGGTTCCTGGCCGAGTTCCAGAAAGCCGGTTACGCGCCCGATGCCCGTCGGATCGACGCCGTACTCGGCGGGCAGGATGACGGTGATTAGGACGACGATTGCGACGGCAGCGGCGGCCGCTGCGCTTTGCGCGATGCGCTTGCCCGGCGGCGGCTCGAAATCGGGGGGCGACGACGGTTCTGACATGTGGCTTTGACCTTGCTGGACTGCGGCACAGTTTACACGGCAACGCTGTTCGGAACGAGCAGACTCTTCCTTGCCGAATGCGTCCGGGAGTCCGTGGTAAGCGCTCCGCCGAGAGTTGGCGGTAGACCGTCTCGCCGAAGCCGGCTGATGGGCGGGAAGACCGCCGCGCCGTCTCGGTGCGACCCCAGGCACCGCAAAGGGTCGCTACAGCCCCAGAGCCGCGACCACGATGCCTGCCAGCACGGCGCCGGTGATCGGCCCGACGACGGGAACCGCAGCATACTCCCATCCCGAACTGCCCTTGCCTGCGATCGGCAGCAGCGCGTGAGCGATGCGCGGCCCGAGATCGCGTGCGGGGTTGATCGCATAGCCCGTCGGTCCACCGAGCGAGAGCCCGATGCCCCAGACCAGGAGTCCGACGAGGATGGGGCCGATGCCCGGTTCCAGTCCGCCCGGAGCGAGGTTCTCGGAGAACATCGCGGCCGCGACGAAGACGAGCACGAACGTACCGATGATTTCGCTTGCGAGGTTCGACGGCAGGTGTTTGACCGCCGGCGACGTGCAGAAGCAGGCGCGCTTGGCCGCGGGGTCTTCGGTCAACGCCCAGTGCGGCAGGTAGTGCAGCCAGACGATCGTCGCACCGAGCGCCGCGCCGAGCATCTGGCCCGCGATGTAGATCGCCGCTTGGCTCCAGTCCCCCGTGTAGACGGCGACCCCGATCGTGACGGCCGGGTTGATGTGGCCGTTGCTGCCGACCGCGAGCGCGACGATGACGCCGGAAACGACGGCGAATCCCCACGCGGTCGTTATGGCAATCCAGCCCGCGCCTTCTCCGTACGACCCCTTGAGCAGGACGCCGGCGACGACGCCGTTGCCGAGCAGCAGCAGGGTCATCGTGCCGAGCAGCTCGCCGAGAAATACGCTGGACATCGTCAACCTCCGGGTGATTTGAGCAGCGCGCGCGTCATCCCGTACTTCCCGGCGACTACGCGTCAGCCGACGTCCAGTCGAAGGACCGCGTGACGGCCTTCCGCCAGGACCGGTAGAGGCGGGCGCGATCGGGTTCAGCCATGGAAGGCTCGAACTGGCGGTCGAGCGCCCAGTTGCGCCTGAGGTCTTCGAGATCGGTCCAGTAGCCGACGGCGAGGCCAGCCGCGTAGGCGGCGCCGAGCGCGGTCGTCTCGGCGACCTTGGGTCGCAGGACCGGAGCGTCGAGAATGTCCGACTGAAACTGCATGAGCAGCTCGTTGGCCACCATGCCGCCGTCGGCGCGCAGCGCCTTGACGGCAATGCCCGAATCGCGCTCCATCGCGTCGAGCACTTCGCGGGTCTGGTAGGCCGTCGCCTCGAGTGCCGCGCGCGCGAGATGATGCCGGTTGGCATAGCGCGTGAGGCCGACGATGCAGCCGCGCGCACTCGCTTTCCAGTACGGAGCGTAGAGTCCGGAGAACGCCGGCACGAAATAGACGTCGCCGTTGTCGTCGACTTCGCGCGCCAGTGCCTCGATTTCGGCGCTGTTCTCGATGAGGCTGAGATTGTCGCGCAGCCATTGAACCAGCGCGCCGGTTATCGCGATGGAACCTTCGAGCGCGTAACAGGGCGCTTCCTCGCCGAGCTTGTAGGCGAGGGTCGTCAGGAGACCTGCGGTCGACGGCACGGCTTCGGTGCCCGTGTTCATGAGCACGAAGCAGCCGGTCCCGTAGGTGTTCTTCGCTTCACCGGGTTCGAAGCAGGCCTGACCGACCAGGGCGGCCTGCTGGTCGCCGAGGATGCCGGCGATACGCGTATCGGCGAGCGCCCGGACCGCCGCCGAGCCGTAGACTTCGCTCGAGGGCGCGATCCTCGGCAACACGGATCGCGGAACGTCGAATGCTGCGAGCAGTTCGTCGTCCCAGTCGAGTGTCGCGAGGTTCATGAGTTGCGTGCGGCTCGCGTTCGTGACGTCGGTCAGGTGCAAGCCGTTCGATGTCCCGCCCGTCAGGTTCCAGACGAGCCACGAGTCGACGGTTCCGAAGAGCACTTCGCCCGCGTCGGCCCTGGCGCGCGCGCCGGGCACGTTGTCGAGCAGCCACTTGAGCTTGAGTCCGCTGAAGTAGCTTGCGAGCGGCAGACCGGTGGCTGCGCGAAACCGGTCCTGGCCGCCGTCGCGGGCAAGCGCCGCAACGAGATCGTCGACGCGCGTGTCCTGCCAGACGAGCGCATTGTGCAGCGGCTTGCCGCTTGCGCGGTCCCAGAGCACCGTCGTCTCGCGCTGGTTCGTGATGCCGACCGCAGCGAGCTCGTGCGCTGCGAGCCCGGCTTGCGTCAGTGCGGTCGCGATGACCTCCTCGGTATTGCGCCAGATCTCGCCGGGATCGTGCTCCACCCAGCCGGGCTTCGGAAAGATCTGTTCATGCGCCTTGCGCGCTTCGACGATGACGTTGCCGGCCTGATCGAAGACGATGAAGCGCGTGCTCGTCGTGCCCTGATCGATGGCCCCGACATAATCGGCCATGGTGTGCTCGCTGTTCCCGAGTGCGGCTGCTTCGCGCAGCTACTGCGGCGGAGCGGGCGGCCGCGGCCGCCCGTAGTGGTCCATCCGGCCGGATACGGGATTCGGATAGTGGAACGGCGGCACGAACGCGGCGGGGTAGGGGTCGTAGGGCACCGACTGCGGCCCGTCCGGCGGCAGCCGATCGAACGGCGCGAAGATGCCGGAGGAGCGGTTCGCCCAGCCGTCTTCGTAGACTGTGTAGAACGTCTGGTAGCCGTGCAGGTAGTCGATCTTCCAGACGCCGTCCTCCTTCACGAACTCGTTCTCGTAGATGCCCGCGCCCCACTGGGAATTCGTTTCGTGGATGCCGAACATCACGAACAGGCGCGATCTGACGCTGGCGGACTGGCCGTCGTCGGCGACATGCACGACCGGCTGAAGGTGCATGTGATTGAACAGTCTGCCCTCCGCCGGCCCGACCGGGCTCAGGTTGTGCATGTACTCGCGCACGCGTTCATGCCCGTAGAACACGCCGCGGCCGAGAATCTCGACGATGCCTTCCTGTGCGAAAAGGTCCGCGACATCGTCGTGCATCGACTTGTCGACGTAGTGTCCGTAGACGCCGGACAGGTTTTCCAGTGCCTCGACGTCGCGCAGGCGCTCCACCTCCCGCTCGGCAGCTGCCACTGCCTGTTCAAGCCCGGCGATCGCTGAGTCGAGTGCCGCATCGTCGGGGCTTGTCGTTGCGGGCGGCTCCGGCGCCTGCGAGCAGGCCGCGAGGAGCGCGGCCAGGCCGGCGCAGAGGATCGGACGGATGCTTTCGTTACGCATGGTTCGCTCCTTCAGTCGCCGGTCACGGGATTCGGATAGTGAAACGGCGGAACGAAGACGCCCGGATACGGCGCGTAGTCCACGCTCGGCGGTTCGTCCGGTTCGACTCCGCGGCCCATCGAGTGGGCGAGCACGTCGGCTTCGTCGACGTTGAGCCAGCCGCCTTCGTACGGCGCGACAAAGGTCGCAAACCAGTGCAGCCTGCTGATCTTCCAGACACCGTCTTCCTTGACGTACTCGTTCTCGTACGGCCCCTCGCCCCAGTTGCCTCCGGAGCCCGCGCCATGGATGCCGGTCAGGATCAGCGCCCGCCAGCGCCCCCGGGCCGACAGGCCGTCGTCGGCAAGCGTCAGCACGGGTTGAAGCTGCATGTGGTTGAACAGCACGCCTTCGAGCGGCCCCTCCTGGCCGCCGCTGAGGCTGTAGAGGTATTCGCGGATGCTGTCCTTGCCCACGTAGACGCCGCTTGGACCGATCTCCATCGTGGCGTCGTCCGTGAAGAGGTCGAGAACGTGCTCCCAGAGCATCTTGTCGACGTAGTAGCCGTAGCTGCGCTGCAGGATCTCGATCTCGTTGATGTCGTTGACGCGCGACGCGCGTGCGTTGAGCCCGTCGAGCCTGGCCTGCGCGGCGGCGATCCTTGCTGCGGCGTCGCCGGGGTCCTGAGCGTATGCCGCGCCCCCGGTTGCGAGCACGCAGATTGCCAGGAACAACGGCGTGCAGGGAAAGGCGCGCTGCGGTTCGCCGCGTAGAGCGTGTCTCGCAAGTCGAATTGCGCCGGGCAATCCCGCGATGCGGCTATTCATTGCAGACGCCCTCCTCGCAGCGGCCCGAGACGGGGTTCGCGTAGTGGTAGGGCGGCAGGTATGCACCAGGAAGGGACTCGTACTCCACGGAAGGCGGCAAATCGGGCGGGAACTCTTCAAGGACCCCGCCCAACGGTCCCGGCGCCAGGTGCCAGCCCGGGTCGTACGGGGCGGTCAGCGTCTGGAACCAGCGAATCCGGTGGAACTTCCACACGCCGTCTTCCTTGATGTAGTCGTTCTCGTATGGCCCCTCGAGCCAGTCTGCCGTCTCGCCGTGCTCGCCGGTCTGGATCAGCGCGCGCCAACGGCCCTTTGCCGTCTGGCCGTCCGCGGCGACATTGACGACGCCCTGCATGATGATGTGGTTGTACAGTTGTCCTTCTTCGAGGCCTTCGCCGACGAGGTGCCCGAGATACTCGCCGATGCGGTCCTTGCCGATGTAGACCCCGCCGCCGGCGTACTCGACGGAAGTCTCCGGGTGATCGGCGAACAGCTTGGCGAGCTCGCCGCTGAGTTTCTTGTCGAGATAGTAGCCATAGGCGCGCTGCAGGCGCTTGATCGCCTTGGTGTCTTCCAGGAGCCGGATTTCGCTTTCAAGCTCCGTGAGCCGGGACTCGAGCGCAGCGAGTCTCGCGATCCGCTCGTCGCTGTCCTGCGCCAGCGCGTTCGCGGCAAGCAATGCCGGCAGTACGGCAAGCGGCAGGATGCGCATGTGTGTTTTCGACGGCATGGTCTGGAATGGCCCCCGCGTTTGTTTTCTGCTCCCTGGACGCGCTGTCGGTATCGGTATTACGGAGCGTTATAGTTTCCGTAGACCGGCCAACTCGGTGACCGGCCCGGTTCGGCGCCTAATATCGAGCAATTCGGCAGGGAACGCAACGCGACGACGCCATGCGTCGGCGCAACCGCCGCCCGGACGCTGGAGCGGCCCGCCTGTCCCGGTTCCCGCGTGCTTCCTGTGCGGTGCGGCTGTCCGGCTCGGCTAGTCGTCACCGCCGATAAACTCGGGCAGGTGCCGAAGTTCGTCAAGCGTACCCCGGGCCTCTTCGGGCATGGCCGCAAGCACTTCGCGGCGGTAGCCGCCCGAGCCGTCGCCGAGCTGTGCGATCGCGGCCAATTCGTAATGCTCGGCCACCAGCATCGCGAAGTACGGCGAAGGGAGCGAGCCCGCGCTGCAGTCGTATCGGCAGTCACCCTGGCGGCGGACAGTTATGACTCCTCGCTCACGGTGACGGCGTCCGGGTAGAACGCGAGATAGCCCGCGATCGCTGCCACGGCCGCGTAGGGCGTCTCGTAGCTCCAGACGCTGTTCTCGGCCACCCGGCCGCCGGCCCCGATCGTGAAGTAGGCCGCATCACCCTTGTAAGGGCAATACGTGGAATGGCTGCTGCGCTCGAGCAGGCTCATGTCCACGTCGTCGCGGGGAAGGTAATTGACTCCTGGATACGTCGCTTCGGTCAGTTTCAGAGCGCGGACGGTGTCGCCGACCGTGTGTCCGTTGAACGTGACCACGACGCGCCGCGGATTCGCGGCGATCGAGATCGGATTATCGGCTCCCGGAACCTTGATGGCGGAATCCCCGTCCCTTATTCGGAGCGCATGAGGGAGCGGAGCAGGGCGGCCGTGTCCTCGCGAACGACCCCTTCCTGGCCCGAGAAACCGAAGCCGCCGGCGAGCCCGAGGGCCGTGTCGAGCGGCGTGAAGCCGTTGTTGTCCGCGGCGCGGGGATCCGCGCCGCGGGCGGCGAGCGCGGCGATCACCTCGTCGTAACCCTGCATCGCTGCACCGTGCAGGGGCGTGCGGCCGCGCGAATCCGCTGCGTTGATGTCGAGGCCGAGCGCCAGCAGGATGTCGATTGCTTCAATGGCTTGCGCTTCGGTCTTGTAGCGGCCGGTCGTGTCCTGTTCCGCGGTACCGACGCCCGCCGCGAGCATCAGTGCATCGACGCCGCGGTTTGTGGTGAGGGTCGGATCGGCGCCGTACTCGAGCAGCAACTGCATCGCGGGGATGTCGCCTGCCTTGGCGGCGCGCATGAGCGGGGTCGTGCCGGCGCCAAGCACCGTGTCGTTGCCGCGGTCGAGCTTGGCCCGGTAGGGCGCTTGCCGTTCGAGCTGGACGTTCGGGTCGGCGCCGCGTTCGAGCAGCATGCGCATGACATCGAGCGCAGTGTGCTCGTTGTCGATGACTTCCGGCGCCGGACGGTTCGACTTCGGCATCGTGTTGAAATCGGCGGCGGCGTAGAGGGCGCTTCGGCCCGTGTAATCGACGAGCTGCGGGTCGGTCCCGGCTGCGACGAGCGCCGCGGCGGTGTCGTAGTGGCCGTTGATCAGTGCCGAGACGACCGGACTGATCCCGTCCGGCGTCGTCATGTCGACATCGGCGCCGCGCTCGACGAGCACGCCGACGCACTCCACGCATCCTTCGCGGGCGGCGAACAGCAGCGGTGTCATGCCGCCCGGCGGCAGCCACTTCGCGCGCGGCTCGGCGGTGCGCTGCCGTTCCCATTCGACGGTGTTCGAGACGGCGTTGACGGCGGCTCCGGCCTCGATCAGCGCCGCGATCATCGCCGGATGGCCCTGTGCCGCCGCCCACATGAGCGCCGTCTGGCCGTGCCAGCCTTCGCGGGCGTCCACTTCGGCGCCGGCCTCGATGAGGACGGTGGCAGCTTCCACATTGCCCGTCCGCGCGGCCGTCATGAGCACGGTCTCGCCTTCGCTGCCGACTTCGTTGGCCCGGGCGCCCGCGTCGAGCAGCCGCTCGATCATGCGCGCACTGCCGTTGACGGCCGCGAGATGGAGCGGCGTCACGCCGTAACGGTTTGCGACCGTGGCGTCGGCGCCGGCCCGGATGAGCTCGGCAGCGAGATCGACATCGTTGTTCTGCACGGCCCAGTGCAGTGCCGTGGTGCCGTCGGTTTCGGCGACGTTCGGATCGGCCTGCTCGGCGAGCAGCGCGAGTGCCGCGGACAGGTTGCCCGACTTGACCGCGGTGACGACTGAATCCGCTTGCGCTAACGCTGCGGCGCTGATGATCAACGTAGCTGTTGCTGCACAAACTCTTCGCATGAGACAAGAAGCCAGGGTCACTTTCCGGGGAGGCGCGCTACCGGTCGCTTGAGACACGCGGTGAATACGTCCCTGTATGCTCCGCGCGCGCATCCCTGCGGGCGAGGGTCTCAGGAGGCTAGACACTCATTTCGGCGATCGTGCCCGTGCTGTCGCCGAGGCTGTCGATCGGCACGTTCGAGTTGTGGAGCATGCTCAGCAACAGGTTGGTCATCGGCGTGTGGTCGATGCACCTGATGTGCTGCCCGCCGTTCAGGCGGTGCGAGCCGCCGACGACGACGTTCGGCAGCGGGAAGTGATCGTGAGCATTGCTGTTGCTCATGTTGCTGCCGTAGAGGATCAGGGAATTGTCGAGCAGCGAGCCGTCGCCGTCGGGGATCGCGTCGAGCTTGTCGAGGAATCTCGCGAAGAGCCCCACGTGATATCTCTGGATGTGCGCGTTCATTTCCATCTTCTCGGCGCGGTTCTGATGGTGGGAGACCGCGTGATGGCCTTCGCTGACGCCGACCTGCGTATAGGTTCGGTTGCTGAGCTCACGCGCCAGCATGAACGTGAAGACTCGGGTGATGTCCGCCTGCCAGGCGAGCGCGAGCAGGTCGAACATCATGTCGACATGGTCTTCGTACTCGAACGGGATGCCGGGCGGCGCTTCGGGGATGACGAGGTCGCTGTTGGCCTCGATCTGCGCGTCGGCGCGCTCGAGTCGCCGTTCGATTTCCCGGACCGCCTCGAGATAAAGTTCGAGCGTCTGGCGGTCGTGCGCGCCCAGCGCGCTCTGCAGCGACTTTGCCTGCCGGCCCAGTGCGTCGAGGATGCTGCTGTCCTCGCGGGCGCGCGCGAGCCTCGCCTCGACGCTGCCGCCCTGGCCGAACATGCGTTCGAAGACCTTGCGCGGATTGATCTCCATCGGCATCGGCGTCGTGGGCGTTCGCCACGACAGCGTATTCATGTAGATGCAGCCGTAGTCGCGGTCACAGGCCCCGATGAGCCCGGAATGATCCTCGGTGGCCAGCTCCATCGACGGCAGCATCGTGTCGCCGCCGATCGCGGCCGCGGCGATCTGATCGGCCGTGACGCCCGCATAAGCGTCGACACCCTGTGTTGGCTTGGGCCGTACGCCGCTCAGCCATGTCGTCGGGCTCAGCGAATGTACTGCCGTCGAGTCGGCGGCGCGATGGTGCAGCCCGCTGACGACATTGAGGCGCTCGCGGTAGGGCGCGAGCGGTTCCAGGGTGGTCTTGAACGTGAAGCCCCTGCCGTCCTCGTCGGGCGTCCAGTGGTCCATGATCGCGCCGTGCGGCACGTAGACGAAACCGAGCCGTTGCGTTGACGCGCCCGATTGCGCGAAAGCCGGAACCATCGCATCGAGCAGCGGCAACGCGAGGGAGGCTCCGAGACCGCGTAGAACGGTACGGCGCGGCAAGTGTTTCTGCGTGATGAACATGCGTGTTTCCGTCCGCCCGCTTGCCAGGTTCGCGCTCGCGACAGGATGGAACCCGGACTGTCAACAAGCACTTGAAAGCAATGCGAATTAAATCAAATACGGCGATCGGCGGCAATGCTCGGGCGCTACTGCAGAGGTTTTCCGATGCGGCGATCGCACACGGCGGGATGCGCCATCGTCATGCCGTTGGCGTTTCGGCAGCGGCGGCTTATCATCGGGTTGCGGTCGGAGCAGCGTCGGCGTTCGTTGCGCGATGGGGGCTGGCCGCGGCATCGGTGGTGATCGGGGAGTCGGAAGGACAATGAGAAAGCTGATCCGCATATTCGTCTGTTGCGCGTTCGCAGCGTTGACGATGCAGGCCTGGGCGCACCACTCGGCCGCCCAGTTCGACTTCGGACAACGCGTGCCTGTCGCCGGGACGGTCAAGCTCATCGAAGTGCGCAACCCGCACATCAAGCTGATTCTCGACGTGAGCGACGATGCCGGTCAGACACGCGAAATCGAATACGAAGGCCACAGCCGCAACAATGTGTTTCGCCGCGGCTGGCGGCCGAATTCGGTCGGCGTCGGCGACGAGATCACGATCGAGATCGCGCCGCTGCGCGACGGCAGCGACGACGGCGGCTATATCACCGGGTTCAGGCTCGCCGACGGCTCGGAATTCTGAAGCGCAAACGAGCCTGGGCCCCTGCACAGAGTGCGGGAAGGCTGTGGCCTGTATCGCTGCGTTCGAGTTCGATCGTCTGAGGAGTAACGTGATGCGATTCAGGGCTACAGCGCTCGTTGCAATGTTCTTCGTTGCCGGGACATCGAGCATTCCGGCAGCCGCTCAAGTGGATCGGGACGATCCGGAACTCGGCCCAGACGGGGCGCCGCTGTGCACCGATCCCGCGCTCGCCGAACCCGTCGCTTGCGTGCCGATCACCCACGACACCTTCGACATCCCGTTCGCGCTGATGCCGGGTGGGCGTGTCGATGCGGAAGGCAATCTGGATCCCGCTTCATCTCCAGAGGATGCTCACGCGGGCGCGTTCGTCGCGGCCGAGGAACTCGGTCTTTTCGGCAATTTCGAGTGGCTGCACTGGCTGCCGACCGTGCCGTCCGTCAGGGATCCGGAGACGGGCGAATGGTCGGGCGGAGATCTCGACGGGTTTCCGACGGGCTGGGGTTCGACCGGGCTCGGCATCGCCGGCGACTGCCTCTACTGGGGACGAAGCAACTCGACGAACACGACGGGACCCGGAGTGACCCGGGACGTCAGGATTTTCCGCATCCAGGAGGACCCGGAGAACGATCCGCCGGTCGAAATCGGCACGATGCCGCAGTTAACCACGCCCGATGGTGAAACGGCCGTGCGCGACCGTGAACTGCGTCCCTACAACTACACATCGACCGACGGCGCCGAGCGCATGCTCATGGTGCGCGCCGCCGCCACTGGAACGGGCGGCGACGTCATTACCTATACGCTGGACCCCGAATCCTGCCTGCCGATCGATGACGGCGCCACGGCAGCCGGCGTGCTGGCCCACGAGTTCTATCTCTGGCACGACCCCGACAACCCGAACCGCTTCGTCGTGGCGTCGCAGACCTATGGCTCGCAGCCGGAGGACCTCATCTTCACGGCCATCACGGACGAGAGCACGGGGGAGGTCCTCGAAGAGCCCTTGTTCCTCGCGTCGTTCACGCTCGAAGAGATCGGCGGTCCGGTCCGCGACGAAGTTCCGGACGAAACGGGGCTGTATTCCGACGGCCGCTTCCTGGACTACAGCCACCTGACCGACCAGCGGGGCCGCCCGGGTGCGTCGCAGCGCACCCAGGGCAACGACCTGCACTCGGGCACGCTGTCCGACGACGGCGAGCGCTTCTACGCCGGTGGCGGCACGGCCGGCGTCTACATCCTCAATACCGAATTCATCGCCAACCGAACGAATGAAGAGCTCGCGTCCGGCGGGGTCTGCAATCGCGCATCGACGAACGTCTGGGTGGACGGCGAGATCGGCGGGCTGGTCGATGTCACGAAGCTGCCGGAAGTCGCGAACGATTGTGCGCACCCGGTGCTGAACTCCGACCCCGCGGTCCTTGCGATGCTTGCATCGGACATCTCCGCCGAGATGAAGCTCGTGCACTACACGCGGCTCGAAGCGCGCTCGCGCTTCGACTTCGCGCCGCCGTTCGTGGCTTCCGTCGGCGTGCACAGCGCGATTCCGGTGCCGAACCGGCCGTCGCAGTCGCGCGGCAACGAGGCGGGGAGGCCGGCCTTCGTGGTAATCACCGAGGAATGGCCGTTCGGTCCCTGCCCGGAGCGAAGTTTCAGGATCATCGACGTGCGTTCGGAAATCAGCCCGATGATGATCGGTGCGCATGCGATGTCGGACAGCCTCATCGAGAATTGCCTCGCTCAGCCGGTCCCGCCGGGCTCGGCGATCCGGCCGATGATGCACGCGCACAATCCGACCGTGCTCGAGAACCTCGTGTTCGTGAACTGGCTCGGCCACGGCATCCGCGCGATCGACATTTCCAACCCGTTCAACCCGAGGGAGGTCGGGCACGCGAGACCGGTTCCATGGGGCGACATCATGACCTACCCCGACTTCCACAATGGCCTGATGTACGTCGGCGACAACCATACGGGGCTGCACGTGCTCAGGTACACCGGTCCACGAGCCGACGAAGTGCCGCAGGATGTCATCTGGTCCTCAAACCGCACGAGCCCGCACTGACCGGCTGGCGGAAAAAACCGAGGCCCGACATGGGTTCGATACGGGCGGTTGGTGGCGGCGACCAGTGAAAATCGCGCATTGGCACGTTTGCCCCTGCCGTGAAAGGCGATCGATACCCGCTTTGCTGGCTGCGGGGGCACTGGTCACGGGATTGGCGGCCTCCGGCGCCTCTTCCCAGCCTGCCAGCATTCCTGACCCGTCTGCCGCAGCGGTCGTTGAACCGCTGTTCAATACCGCTGACCTGACCTTCCTGCAACACATGATCGTGCACCACGAGCAGGCCGTCGCGATGTCGCTGCTCGTGCCGGAGCGCTCCGGCCGGCCGGAATTCCACCGATTCGCGGACTACGTCAGGCGGGCGCAGACCGCGGAAATCGGCATGATGCAGGCGCTGCTCGATCTCGCCGCCGAACGCGGCCTGGAACTGCCCGAACAGCACCTGCACGACGATCCGCCGATGGCGGGAATGCTGTCGTCGGCCCGGATGGCCGCGCTAGCCGAGGCGAGCGGCGCCGAATTCGAACGGCTCTGGCTCGAAGGGATGATCTTTCACCATCAGGGCGCCATCGACATGTCGCACGCCCAGCAGCGCCAGCAACTGGCCAATGGACGCCGCCCCTACAACCTCGGTGTACTGGTCGAGGAAATCATCGTCGAGCAGCGCGCCGAGATCGCGACGATGCGCCAGTGGCTGGATGCCTGGGGCCCCGAGGAGCCGGACCGCGATTGATCCGAATCGTTCCGGGACCGATTCACCTGACAAGCTGAAAAAAGGTGTTGACGAAACCCTGAAAGGCGGTATATTCTGAAAATGTAACCGCTTACATAAATGCTCGCCGCCCTGGTGTGGGAACGACAAGCGCTGACCCTTCGCGGTGCAAGGGCTGCGGCACGGGACGATGGAGGAGAGAAAAAGGTGGCTGTCAGTACGCTGAAAAGGACGCCGCTCGCCGCGGCAGTCTCGCTGGCCATGACCGGCGGTGCGGCATACGCACAAGAGGGGGCGCAAACGATCGAGGAGGTCGTTGTCGTCGGTATCCGCCAGAGCCTGATGGAATCGATGGACATCAAGCGCGACGCGGACGGCGTCGTCGATGCCATCAGTGCTGAGGATATTGGCGACTTTCCGGACAGCAATCTCGCCGAATCGCTGCAGCGAATCACCGGCGTTTCGATCGACCGCGAGCGGGGCGAGGGCGCGCGAGTCACGGTTCGCGGTTTCGGGCCGGATTTCAACCTCGTCCTGTTGAACGGGCGCCAGATGCCGACATCAAGCGGACTCGGACGCTCGTTCGATTTCGGCGATCTTGCTTCGGAAGGCATCGCGGCGGTGGAAGTCTACAAGAGCGGCCAGGCCAACGTGCCCACCGGTGGTATCGGTTCCACGCTGCAGATCCGTACCACCCGTCCGTTGGAAAGCCCCGGCGTGAACTTCACCGCGGCCGTGAGCGGATTGAGCGACGAATCGACGGCAACGGGCGATTCGTTTACGCCTGAAGTGTCGGCGCTGTTCTCCAATACCTTCGCCGACGACCGCGTCGGCATCGCGCTGAGCGCCGTGCGGCAGGACCGGAACAACGGCGTCAACACCGCTAGCGTCGGCGGTTGGCGCACCTTCCCGGGTGAAACGGACAACTGCTGGTGCGGCATCGGTCCGTCGGAGTGGGGCGGCATTCCTCCGCATACGGATCCCAATCAGCAGAACCGCCCCGGAGAAGGCGACTTTTATTCGGTGCCCCAGAACATCGGCTACGAACTGGCGGAATTCGACCGCGTTCGTACGAACGGCCAGCTTACACTGCAGTTTCAGGCAACCGATACGCTGCGTGCGACGCTCGACTACACGTATTCGGAACTCGAGCTGACAAGGACTTACAGCAACCTCTCGGCGTGGTTCAACTTCGGCGCCCAGGAAACGCTCTGGACGGACGGCCCCCAGGCGACCCCGCTGGTTTACACCGAGAACCTGGGTGGTTCGGACTACTCCATGGCCGGCGGCGAGGACGCCTGGCGAACGGAGAACGAGTCGACGGGACTGAACCTGCTCTGGGATGTTACCGACCGGCTGTTCCTGGAGTTCGATTACCACGACTCAGGTGCGAAACGCGCTCCGAACAGCCCGTTCGGCGATTCCTCCCTCCTTTCAACTGCAGCGTTTACGCGCGACAGGACGACCGGCTACTTCGGCAACGAACTGCCCATCCTCGAGCTCACGCTGGCGAACTCGTTGACGCCGGACGACATGATCGTCACCGGCAGCGTCTTTACCAACAATCTGTCGCAAATGGACATCGACCAGACCCGATTGTCCGGGTCGTTCGACTTCGATGTCGATTTCGTCGAGAGCATCGACTTCGGCGTCCAGCTCACCGAGGTCAACAACCGCTCCGCGGGCTCGGTCGTGCAGCGCGACGCCTGGGGCGGCGTGACCCAGCGCGGTGCGATCGCGGACCTGTTGCAGCCCGCTTCGGCCGCGTCCGCATTCACCGAGATTCCCGGCGGCAACGACCCGCGCCGGCAAGTCGACTACTTCGTGTTCGACATGTCCGACGTGATCGCGAGAACCGAAGCATTGATGGCGTCGGGCGATGCGGACATCTTCATGCTCAGCGACATGGGCGATTGCGGCACGGGACTTTGCCCGTCCAGCCGCTTCACCTCCGACCGGCGCACGCAGGAGGACTCCATTGCGGCGTACTTCCAGATCAACATGGCGACGCAACTCGGCAGGATGCCGGTCGACATGCGGCTGGGCGTGCGCTACGAGCAGACCGACGTGTCCTCCCAGGCGCTGTCGCCGGCCTACACGCAGATCAACTGGGTTGCCGGCAACGAACTGAACGCCGTGCAGGGCGCTCCCGATTTCACGTCGCTCGAGGGCGACTACGATCTCGTGCTGCCGAACTTCGACTTCAGGATCGACCTGTCGGACGATCTGGTTGGCCGTTTCTCGGTGAGCGAGACCGTGACACGCCCCAACTACGGCGACATTCAGGGCGGCCAGACCATCAACTCGCTGCTGCGCATCGATGGAGGCACCGGCAACCGCGGAAATCCGGCGCTGCTGCCGTTCGAATCGGCGAACATCGACCTGTCGATCGAGTACTACTATGCCGACGCGAGCTATGCGGCGCTGGGCTACTTCAACAAGGACGTGGAGAACTTCATCGGCACGTCATCGCTCATCGAAGAAACGTTCGGGCTGGCGCATCCGGCACTCGGCCCGCTGGGCGCCGAAGCGCGGGCAGCCACGGGCAGTTCCGACGGCGGGACGTTGTACTCGTGGATCCTCGCGAACCGGCCCGACGCGGAAGGCGTGGATGCGGCGAACGGCATCATTTCCGGTGTAGCGGGACGCGACCCGGCTGCCCCCTTCAATCTCACCATTCCGGTCAACATCGAAAAGGCGACGATGAAGGGCTGGGAAGCCGTTGTACAGCACAGCTTCGGCGACACGGGATTCGGCCTGATCGCGAATGCCACGATCGTCGATGCCGACGTCGGCTACAACAACTTCAGTCTGGCCCAGCAGTTCGTTCTTACCGGTCTTAGCGATTCGGCCAACCTCGTCGCCTATTACGACCGGGACGGAATTGGAGTCCGCCTGGCCTGGAACTGGCGGGACGCATTCCTGGCGGGTACCGGCCAGAACAACGTGGGCGCGGGTCCCCCCACGCACATCGGCGAGTATCAGCAGCTCGACCTCAGCGCGAGTTACTGGATCAACGACAACATGCAGGTGTACCTCGACGCGCTGAACCTGACCGACGAGACGACCCATGTTTACGGTCGGCACGAGTTCCAGACGCTCTTCGCCGCCCAGTTCGGTCCGCGCTACAACATCGGCTTCCGATACAAGCTTTAGACCGTAACCAGCCGAGGCTGCCGTTCCGGGCAGCCTCGCTTGGTATCATCGCCGCGCGTCAGTGTCGCAGGGCGGTTGGTTGACTCGAGCCGCGCAGGAACAAGCCGGTGGGTCGATGGATCAGCCGATTCGAAAAGTCGTGATCGTCGGCGGCGGTGCGGCTGGCTGGATTACCGCCTGCGTCGTAGCGGCCGAATCCCTCGGGCGCGATGCCGAACCGCTGCAGGTCGTGCTCGTGGAGTCTCCCGATGTCCCCATCATCGGTGTCGGGGAAGGCACCTGGCCATCGATGCGCATGACGCTTCAGCGCATTGGGCTGTCCGAAGACGATTTCGTGCGCGAATGCGACGCGAGCTTCAAGCAGGGTACGCGTTTTCGAGACTGGTCCGGCCGCCCCGAAACGAGTCAATACATCCACCCGTTCAGCTTTCCGGTGGACTACGCCGAGCTCAATCCGGCGCGGTTCTGGCTGGCCCATGGCGGCCGATCGGCGTTCGCCGATCTCGTCACGCCCCAGGCAAGCGTGATCGAGCGGGATCTTGCGCCCAAGCAGGTCGACGCACCGCAATACGCCTTCTCCGTCAACTACGGTTATCACCTCGACGCGAACAGCTTCGCCGGATTGCTGCGACGGCACGGGGTGCAGAAGCTCGGCGTGCGCTACGTTCGCGGCAATTGCGAGCGCATCGATTCACACCCGGACGGAGATATCGCCGCCATGGCGCTCGATACCGGAGAGATCGTGGCAGGCGATCTGTTCGTCGATTGCACCGGACACAGGGCACTATTGATCGGCAGCCACTACGGAAGTCGTTTCCATTCGGTCAAGGACATGCTTTTCAATGATCGCGCGATCGCCGTGCAGGTACCCTACGCGGGTCCCGACGACCCGATCGCGTCCGTGACCCTGTCGACGGCGCAGCCCCACGGCTGGATCTGGGACATAGGACTCGGAAGCCGACGCGGGCTCGGCTATGTCCACTCGAGTTCCCATACCGACGAAGACAGCGCCTTGTCTAGCCTTGAACGCTATGTCGACAGTACTTCACCCGGCGTCGACCGCGACCGGTTGAACTACCGGACCATACGTTTCGAGCCGGGTTACCGCGAGAAGCTCTGGATACGGAACTGTGTTGCCGTAGGTCTGTCGGCCGGCTTTATCGAACCCCTTGAAGCCTCCGCACTCGTGCTGGTGGAGCAATCCGCGGCGATCATCGGCGAGCAGATGCCTCGCGACCGCGCGATCATGGACACCGTGGCGGACCGGTTCAACGGGAAGATGAGCTACCATTGGGCGCGCATCGTCGAGTTCCTCAAGTTGCACTACGCGACGAGCGTGCGCGAGGACAGCGATTACTGGACGGACAACCGCGAGCAGACTTCCTGGCCCGACAGCCTGCGCCGGAAAATGATCCTGTGGCAGCAGCAGCCGCCCTGGCACGACGACGCGCCGCGTCTCGATGAACTCTTTCCTTCCGCGAGCTATCAGTACGTGCTGTACGGAATGGGTTTCCGACCGCGCTACCTGTCCGCAGACAAGACACGCCGCGATCCGAAAGTCAGGCGGGCGGATGAGGTTTTTCACGGTAACCGGATCAAGGCGCAGCAAATGACCCGCCTGCTGCCGTCGACTCGAGCACTGGTCAGCGCCATCGCTCACCGGGCAACTGCACAGGCTTGCGATGACCCAATACGCGCTTCTTAACAACGTCGATCACGCCGAGACCCGTGTCATTACCGAGCGGTCCGCCCGGTACGGTGACGACAGGATGCAGGCGCTCGTATTTCCCTTCGAATTCAGGAACGTACAGGCCTGTTATCCAATACTCTTTCAGCAGGACGGCACAGGAAGCTTCTACCCGCTGGCGCTCTTCGGGTTTGAGGAGAAGGAGAACCTGTTCCTCGACGAATCCGGCTGGCAGGCGCCCTACATTCCCGCGATGGTGCGCCGCGAGCCGTTCCTGATCGGGTTTCAGGACTCCAAAGCCCAGGGCGAAACCGAACGAACGCGGGTGCTTTCACTGGACATGGATCATCCACGGGTCAACACCGAACACGGCGAGTCCTTGTTTCAGCCGCTTGGCGGGCGAACGCCATTCCTCGAGGGCGTCGCCGATCTGCTGGAGACGATTTACGCTGGAATCGACCACAACCGCTTGTTCGTGGCCGCCCTGCAGGAACACGAACTGCTCGAGGCGATGACGCTCGAAATCGAATTGAAGGACGGATCGCGCAACCAGCTCATCGGTTTTCATTGTCTTGCGGAGGAAAAGATCCAGGCGCTTTCGGCAGAGGTGCTCGGGGAGCTGAACGAGCGCGGCTATCTCATGCCGATGTTCATGGTACTGGCTTCCATGGGGAACATTCAGCGCCTCGTGGAACTGAAGAACAGGACACTCGACGACGCCGGCAGGATCGAACCCGATGTCTGAACCGTCGCCCATGAAAACGCTGCAGTGTGCGGACGGAACCATACCGGAACGGGTGTACGACGCTGCCGAACCGGTGCGGCTGAAAGGACTGGTAAGCGACTGGCCGGCGGTCAGGCAATGCAGCAAGTCCATCGCGGATGCCGCCCGCTACCTCTCACGCTTCTGGCGCGAAGATCCTTTGACCGTGTATGCGGGCGACTCCTCGATCAACGGCCGAATCTTCTACAACAGCGACTTCACCGGCTTCAACTTCATCAGCGGAAAAGCCACCTTGCCGCAGGTGCTCGACAAGCTCGCCGAGTCCGGCAGGGAGGATCGACTGACCACGCTGTACGTGGGGTCGACCCCGGTAGACAAGTGGCTGCCGGGCTTTCGGGCGCAAAACGACATCGAATTGCCGACCGGCGACGCTTTGGCGAGTTTCTGGCTCGGCAATCAGACCAGGGTGTCGGCCCACTACGATTTCCCCGACAACGTTGCCTGTGTCGTGGCCGGCGAACGGCGATTCACGCTCTTCCCGCCCGAACAGATCGACAACCTGTATGTCGGACCCGTCGACAGGACGCCGTCGGGCCAGGCGATCAGCCTCGTCGACGTGT
This sequence comes from Gammaproteobacteria bacterium, assembly GCA_022819855.1. Classification (GTDB taxonomy): domain Bacteria; phylum Pseudomonadota; class Gammaproteobacteria; order Steroidobacterales; family Rariloculaceae; genus Rariloculus. The sequence goes on from JAJEGN010000011.1 coordinate 103,609, forward strand.
CCGAGCCTGACCTGGATCGTTTCCCGAAGTACGCCGAAGCCGTCAAACACGCGAAGTCGGCCGTGCTCGGGCCCGGCGACGCCATCTTCATTCCGAGCATGTGGTGGCACCACGTGGAATCGAGAGATCCGTTCAATCTCCTCATCAACTACTGGTGGTGTACGTCGCCGGATTTCATGGGTTCGCCGGGCACCGCGCTGATGCACGCGATTCTTGCGCTGCGGGATCTGCCGCCGCGGCAGCGGCGCATCTGGCAAGGCGTGTTCGATCACTATGTGTTCGACGCCGATGCGTCCGTTTACGAACACATCCCCGAGGCGGGCAGGGGCTGTCTGGCGCCGCTCGATGAAACGAAGGCGAAGCAGTTGCACGCCGATCTGCTGAACAGGTTGAACCGCTAGCGGACCCCGTCGGTGCAGCATCGCAAGATACACAAGGTTGTCATCGCCGGAGGCGGCACCGCGGGCTGGATGGCCGCCGCCGCATTGGCGCGCTTGTTGGGCAAGACCCTGGACATCACCCTGGTCGAATCGGCGGAGATCGGTACGGTCGGCGTCGGCGAGGCCACGATACCCACCCTGCTCACGTTTCACGAACTGATCAAGGTCAAGGAGCAGGACTTCGTCAAGGCGACCCGGGGAACGTTCAAACTCGGCATCAAGTTCGAAAGCTGGCGCGATGTGGGCGAAGACTACATCCACTCGTTCGGCTGGACGGGCAGGGATAGCTGGGCGGCGGGCTTCCAGCACTTCTGGCTCAAGGGCCTCAAGATGGGGATCAGCCGCGAGTTCGGCGAATACTGCAACGAATGGGCTGCCGCCGTGCAGAATCGATTCGCCGTGTTGCCAAGCCAGGGCCTGAACTACGCGTACCACATAGACGCATCGCTCTACGCACGATTCCTGCAGGGCATCGCCGAGGAATTCGGCGCCGTGCGCCAGGAAGGCAAGATCGATTTCGTCGAACAGGATCCCGACAGCGGCTACATCACGGCGCTCCGCCTGCAGTCGGGGCAGGTGATCGAGGGCGACCTCTTCATCGACTGCACGGGTTTTCGCGGGATACTGATCGAGCAAACGCTGAATGCGGGCTACGACGACTGGACCCACTGGCTGCCCTGTGACAGCGCGGTTGCCGTACAGACCGCGTCCGTGGACGAGCCGATCCCGTACACGCGTTCCATCGCGCGCGAAGCCGGATGGCAATGGCGCATCCCCCTGCAACACCGGGTCGGCAACGGGATCGTGTTCAGCAGCAGACACTGGAGCGCCGACGAAGCACAGGCGCATCTGCTCGACAACATCGAAGGCGAGGTGCTCACCGAACCCAGGGTGATCCGCTTCAATGCCGGCCAGAGACGCAGGCACTGGTACAAGAACTGCGTCGCCATGGGACTGTCATCCGGATTCATCGAGCCGCTCGAATCGACGAGCATCCACCTGATCCAGCGCAGCATCATCCGCCTGATGCAGATGTTCCCCTACGACGGCATTCGCCAGCCGGACGTTGACGAGTTCAACAACCAGATGAAATTCGAAATCGACAACGTGCGCGATTTCATCATCCTGCACTACCACGTGACCAACCGCACGGATACGCGATTCTGGCGCCATTGCCGGGTCATGGACATTCCCGATTCCCTGAGACACCGCATCGAGCTGTTCAAGCAGGCGGGGCGCGTCTTCAAGGTGCCGACGGAACTCTTCGGCGAAAACTCGTGGATTCAGGTCATGCTCGGCCAGGGACTCCTGCCCGAGCAATATCACCCGATCGTGAACATGATGAGCGACGAGGAGCTGAACAGGTTTCTGACCGGCATACACGCCTCGGTCGCGAAGATGGTCGACCAGCTTCCGACTCACCAGCGGTTTATCGATCACTATTGCAAGGCGCCGTCGGCCTGACGCGCTGGCCGGGGCGCGTGAACCGGCAATCGGCCACCCGCCACGTCCTGTAGTCGCACTGCCAACCGCGCTCATCGTGTCGAGCGGTACGGCGAACGCCTGACCGGGAGCGGAACTTCAGGCACGGCACCTTGCGAGACGAAACGCCGTGCGAGTATGATGTAACCGCTTTCACAGCATGGATACGCGACGGTACGAAAGTTCCTGGCTGCCGAATCGGATCCCGCCTGTCGGGCATCGAGATTGCGGATACGCGGTATGGCAACGATATATGAAGTATCCAAACTGGTCGGTGTATCGGTAGCCACGGTTTCCCGGGTTATCAACGGCAGCACTCGCGTCAGCGACAAGACCCGGCAGAAGGTGCTTTCCGCGATGCAGGCGCTGGACTACAAGCCGAACCCGATCGCCCAGTCGCTGGCAACGAACAGGTCCGATTGCGTGGGCGTGCTGGTACCGGAGGTTCACGGACCGGTTTTCGGGGCCATGTTGAGCGGAATCGAGGCGGAACTCAGAGACGCGGGCAAGTTCACCATCTTCGCGACCGGACACAACCTCGAAGCCAAGGAGCGCGAGGCGATCCGATTCCTCAACACCCGCAACTGCGACGCGCTGATCATGCACGTCGAAGCGCTGGCCGACGCGTCCATCCATCGGCAGGCGCACAACGGTCCACCCATCCTGATCATGAATCGCGTCGTTTCGGGACTCGAAGATCGCTGCATCAGTCTCGACAACGAGCACGGCGGATACATCGCAACGAACATGCTGCTCGAGATGGGGCACCGCGAAATCGCCTACATTTCCGGCCCGCTCGCCTGGGGGGACGCGAGCGACAGGCTCGCCGGACACCGGCGGGCGCTCGAGGAACACGGTCTGGAGCTCGACGAACGCCTCGTCATCGAGAGCAACTTCCACGAGGTCGGCGGCAGCGAGGCCATGGAGGAACTGCTGCGTCGGGAACTCCCGTTTTCCGCCGTCGTCTGCGCCAACGACGAGATGGCGGCCGGTGCGATGGATACCTTGCGCGCACGCGGCACAAGCATTCCCGACGAGGTCTCGCTCGTCGGGTTCGATAACGCTCCGCTCAGCCGCTACCTGTATCCCAAACTCTCGACCGTCAATTATCCGATTACCGAGATGGGGCGCATGGCGGCGCACTGGGTGTTGGAGAACGTATACGGACAAAGCGGAACGGCCATCCAGCATGTCTTCAAGCCCTCGTTGGTGATGCGGGCATCGGCGGGCCGGAGCCCGAACTAGCGATGCGCCGGGATCGCCATGCTGACACTTCGGCGCGCAAACTGGCCGCGGTCCTTTTGGTGGGTATTTTTTGTATGAACGTATCTCTGACTGCAGTACGCGCAGACACGACATCCGCGGATGAAGCGATCGAGGCAAGGGTTGTCGAACTGATCGGGCAGATGACACTGCGGGAGAAAATCGGCCAGATGGTTCAGATCACGGCTCCGGGCGGTGTTCCGGAGGATCTGCGCAATGCGGTCGCGGCGGGTGAGATCGGCTCGATTCTCAACGTGGTCGATGTCGATACGGCCAACGAGCTGCAGCGAATCGCCGCAGAGCAGAGTCGCCTCGGCATTCCCCTTCTGCTGGCCCGCGACGTCATCCACGGGTTCAACACCGTACTGCCCATACCCCTGGGTCAGGCTGCCACCTGGAATCCGGAACTCGTCGAACGCGGTGCGCGAGTCGCCGCGCTCGAAGCGGCCACGGTCGGCGTCAACTGGACGTTCGCGCCGATGATCGACATTACGCGCGATCCGCGCTGGGGGCGGATTGCCGAGAGTTTCGGCGAGGATCCTTACCTTACGGGCCAACTCGCGGTCGCCATGGTCGACGGTTTCCAGGGCGATGATCTCGCCGCGATCGGGACCATCGCCGCCTGCGTCAAGCACTTCGCCGGATACGGGGCGAGCGAGGCCGGGCGCGACTACAACACGACCAACATCCCCGAGAACGAACTGCGCAACGTCTACCTGCCGCCCTTCAAGGCCACGGTCGATGCCGGCGTCGTGAGCCTCATGGCTTCGTTCAGCGACATTGACGGTGTCCCCGCAAGCGGCAACCGTTTCCTGATGCAGGACATCCTGCGCGACGAATGGGGATTCGACGGCCTCGTCGTCAGCGACTGGGTATCGATCGAGCAGTTGATCGACCACGGCTTCGCCGCAGACCTCCGCGAGGCTGCGTTCAAGGCGGCCGACGCCGGTATCAACATGGAGATGGTCAGCCGGGCCTATGCCGATCACTTGGCGGAACTGGTCCAGGAAGGCCAGATCAGCGTCGAGCGGATCGACGAGCTCGTCGCCGGGATACTGCGCACGAAACTGGGCCTCGGCCTGTTCGAAAACCCCTTTACCGATCCTGCCGAGCTGCCGGAAATCGCCAATTCCGATCATCTCGCGGTCGCCCGCGAGGCGGCGCTGCAAAGCCTGGTGCTGCTGCGCAACGAGGGCGGCGCGCTGCCGCTCGATGCGGATGCGCTCGATACGGTCGCCGTCATCGGTCCCATGGCCGACGATCCCTACGAGCAACTTGGAACCTGGATATTCGACGGCGATCCGTCACTGAGCGTAACGCCCCTGCAGGCGATACGGGACATCGTCGGTGAGCGGGTCGAGATTCGCCATGTACGCGCGCTCGAGACCACTCGCAGCCGCGGTACCGAAGGTTTCGCCGAAGCCATGGAAGCCGCGGCCGAAGCCGATGCGGTCATTCTATTGCTGGGCGAAGAGTCGATTCTCTCCGGCGAGGCGCACTCCCGCGCAAATATCGACTTGCCGGGCAGCCAGGTCGAACTCGTGCACAGGCTGCGCGAATCCGGCAAACCGGTCATCGCCGTCATCCTGGCCGGCCGCCCGCTGACCGTTCAGAACATTCTCGAGCAGGTCGACGCTCTCCTGTTTGCCTGGCATCCGGGCACGATGGGTGGTCCGGCGATCGCCGACGTGCTGTTCGGGGTCGAGTCGCCGTCGGGCAAGCTACCCGTGACGTTTCCGAAGATGGTCGGCCAGATACCGATCTACTATGCGCAAAAGAACACCGGCAAGCCGGCGACGCCCGAGACCTACGTGCACCTGGACGACCTGCCCGTGCGGGCTGTCCAATCGGCGCACGGGATGACGTCGCATCACCTTGACGCCGGATACACGCCGTTGTTCCCGTTCGGATTCGGCCTGTCCTACGCGCAATTCTCCTATTCGGACATCGGCGTGAGCGCCGATGTGATCGCCATGGACGAGACGCTGACCGTGACGGCCGTCGTGAGCAACGACGGGGATGTGGCGGCGGACGAGGTCGTGCAACTGTACGTGCGTGACCTCGTCGGCGATGTCACGCGGCCGGTGCGGGAACTCAAGGACTTCCGGCGAGTGCGTGTGAATCCCGGCGAGAGCCGCACGGTTGCGTTCGAACTGGACGCGGCCGATCTCGCGTTTTACGGCCAGGACATGACGCTGATCACGGAACCGGGGCAGTTCCACGTTTGGGTCGGCGGGAGTTCCGACACGGATCTCGGGGCGGAATTCACCCTTGCCGGCGACTAGCCGGCAACTTCCGTTGCGCGGCCGGAGCGTCCCGGTGTCGGCGCCCTGCAGCCGAAACCCGGACAGCTAGCCCATGAGGGGCGACAGCGCACAGGTCCGCTATACCGTCATGGTCGCGCTGATCGTGGCGCTCGGCGGATTTCTGATGGGATTCGACGCTTCGGTCATTTCCGGAGTGGTTTCGTTCATCGGGCCGGAGTTCGACCTTACGCCGATCCAGCTCGGCTGGTCGGTGGCTTCGCTGACACTGACGGCGACGCTGGCCATGATGGCAGCGGGGCCGCTCAGCGACCGGCTCGGCCGCAAACCGGTCCTGAGGATTGCCGCGGCGCTGTTCGCGGTTTCCGCTCTCGCCTCGGCCCTGGCGCCGGATTTCATCTCGCTCGTCGCCGCGAGGATGCTCGGCGGTTTCGGTGTCGGCGCGGCGCTGATCGTCGCCCCGATGTACATCGCCGAGATTGCGCCGGCGGATATCCGCGGCCGCATGGTCTCCTTCAACCAGCTCAACATCGTCATCGGCATCTCGGCCGCGTTCTTCAGCAATTACCTGATACTGCGGCTCGGCAGCTCGGACCTGGCCTGGGCTCAGGCACTGATGTTCTCGGAATGGAACTGGCGCTGGATGCTCGGCGTCGAGGCGATACCGGCGATCATTTACTTCATTGCGCTGTTCGAGGTTCCCGAGAGTCCGCGGTGGCTCGTCATGCATGACAGGGACGATGAGGCACTCAGGATCATGGAGCGGGTCAGCGATTCCAGGGAGGCTCGCGCCGGACTGCGGGCTGTGCACGATTCCCTCGGGGCGGAAGCGAGCGAGGCGAAAGCCGGCTTCAGGGAGTTGCTCCGTCCGGCGTTACGGTTCGTGCTCGCGATCGGCCTTTCAGTCGCGATCCTTCAGCAGATCACGGGCATCAACTCCGTGTTCTTCTACGCGCCGATGATCTTCGAGCAGTCCGGTATAGGAACCGACGCATCGTTCCTCCAGGCCGTTCTCGTCGGTCTCGTGAACCTTGTCTTCACAGTGCTTGCGATCCTGATGATCGACCGCCTGGGCAGACGGCCGTTGCTGATCAGCGGGCTGACAGGCATCGCCGTGTGCATGCTGCTGCTCGCTTACGGATTCGGTTCGGCAAGCTACAGGCTGAACGACCAGGCCGTGGCGTCCTTGCCCGAGACTCTGGAACGCGAATCCTTCGCTCAGTTGACGGATGAGACGTATGACAGCGACGTGGCTTTCCGGCAGGCCGTCGTGGATGCCGTGGGGCTGGAAGCGTACGAGGAACATCGCTCGGAACTCACAAGTGCCGCGATCAGCATGAACCCGACACTGATCCTTGCGGGAATTCTCGGATTCGTTGCAAGTTTTGCAATATCGCTCGGACCGGTCATGTGGGTCCTGTTCTCGGAGCTCTTTCCCAACCGCGTGCGCGGACTGGCCATTTCCTTCGTGGGTCTTGTGAATTCGGCGGTGAGCTTCGGCGTGCAGCTCGTGTTTCCGTGGGAACTCGAGACGCTCGGCAGCTCGCTCACGTTTCTGATCTACGCCATTTTCGCGATGATCGGGCTTGCGATCGTCATACGGCTCGTGCCCGAGACCAAGGGGCGAAGTCTCGAGGAACTGCAGGCCGAACTCGTCAACGCATAGGATGGAGGCGTCAAATATGCTCTCGCCAGGAATTGCTGCAGCTCTGACCGTGTTCGGGCTGACGCTCGCGTGTCAGCCGCTGGCGGCCCAGGTGGGGGACTCCGCGGCACAACAGTCCGCCTCAGGCGATCGGCGCGCGAGCGGCGACGTGCCTGCGGCGGGTGGCGCGATCCCCGTGGAGATCGTCCAACGCGATGGCCGCTACGTGCTCCTGCGCGGCGGGCAACCCTATGCGATCCGCGGCGCGGGCATCGAGTCGGCCGATGTCGGCAACTTCGCCGCCCACGGCGGGAATTCGCTTCGCACCTGGCGCACGGACAGCCGATTCGCTACCGCGCAGGAAGTTCTCGACGATGCCGCCCGGCATGGCGTGACGGTCGTCATGTGCATCGAGATCGGCCGCGAGCGGCTCGGTTTCGACTACAACGACGAGCAGGCCGTCGCGGAACAGCTTCAGTACGCGCGCGGCGAAGTGCTCAAGTACAAGGATCATCCGGCTCTGCTGGCCTGGATGGTCGGCAACGAAGCCAACCTGTTTTTCGAGAATCCCCGGGTCTTCGACGCGATCAACGACATCGCGACGATGATTCACGAAGTGGACGGCCGGCATCCGGTGACGACGGCCCTGGCCGGGTTCAGCCCGGAACTGGCCGGACTCATCGAGGCGCGCGCCCCGGACCTCGATTTCGTCAGCATTCAGATGTATGGCGATATCGTCCGCCTGCCCGCCATCCTCGAGGCCAGCAACTGGGAGGCGCCGATCTTCGTCACCGAGTGGGGCGCCATCGGCCATTGGGAAGTCCCGCTGACGAGCTGGGGCGCTCCGATCGAACAGACGAGCAGCGAGAAAGCCGCCAATTATCTGCGCAGTTACGAGATCGCGATCGAGTCCAATCCGGAGCAGATCATCGGTTCCTACGTATTCCTCTGGGGCCAGAAGCAGGAGCGCACACCGACCTGGTACGGGCTGTTTCTCGAGGACGGCGCCGAAACCGAGCCGGTCGACGTGATGCATTACATCTGGAACGGCGCCTGGCCCGCGAACCGGTCTCCGGGCGTCGAGGAAGTGCTCCTGGATGCACGTAGCGCCCACGACGATGTAATCCTCGCTGCGGGCGCCGAATACGCTGCATCGATCCGTGCGGTCGATCCTGACGGGGATGCGCTCGAGTACCGCTGGGAGATCATGCGCGAGAGCGAGGCGACGCAGGAGGGGGGCGATCTGGAAGAAGTGCCGGAACGGATCGAAGGCCGGATCGACGATCCCGGACGCGACCGTATCCGCGTCACCGCGCCGACCGAGCCCGGCGCCTACCGCCTGTTCGCCTACGTCTTCGACAGCCGCGGCAAGGCCGGTCACGCGAACATTCCGTTCCTCGTCGAGTGACGGCAGGCGGGCAGCGTCAGCCGCTTTGACGACGGAAGTCCGTGGCCTCGAACAGTCCCCGAAACGCGCGCATCCGCAACCCGATCCTCCCGGGATTCAATCCGGATCCGTCGATTTGCCGGGTCGGCGACGACTACTACATTGCGACTTCTACGTTCGAGTGGTACCCGGGCGTGCGAATCCATCACTCGCGCGACTTGCGCACCTGGCGGTTGGCAGGCCGTCCGCTGGATCGGCCTGAATTGCTGAACCTGATCGGCAACCCGGATTCCTGCGGCGTGTGGGCGCCATGCCTGAGCCATTGCGACGGCTTGTTCCATCTGGCGTACACGGATGTCAAGCGCTTCAACGGCAACTTCAAGGACACACACAACTACCTGACGACGTGCGACGCCATTGACGGGGTCTGGTCCGATCCGGTCTTGCTGAATTCCAGCGGTTTCGATCCGTCGATTTTCCATGACGACGGTGGCCGCAAGTGGTGCCTCAACGTGGTCTGGGATCATCGTCCCGATCGCAATCGCTTCGGGGGGATCGCATTGCAGGAGTATTCGCCCGAAGAGCGACGTCTTGTCGGCAGGCGCAAGTACATATTCCGCGGCACCGAACTCGGCTGCACCGAGGGTCCGCACCTCTACAGGCGCAACGGTTACTACTACCTGATAACGGCAGAGGGCGGTACCGGGTACGGGCACGCCGTGACCGTGGCGAGGTCGCGGTCGATTCAGGGGCCATACGAAGCGGACCCCTCGGGACCGCTCCTGACCAGCCGGAACGATCCCGACTGGCCGCTTCAGCGCGCCGGTCACGCGGATCTCGCGGAGACGCCGTCGGGCGAACTGTTCATGGTGCATCTCGCGAGCCGGCCGCTGCCGGGCACAAGGCGCAGTCCGCTCGGTCGCGAAACCGCCCTGCAGAACATCGACTACACCGATGACGGCTGGTTCCGGCTGCCCGGAAAGACAGTGGTTCCGCAGCTCAAAGCCGAACCTCCGAACCTGTCAGACACTGAATCTCCAGATCGGCTCGAGCACGACGACTTCGACGACGCCCGGCTCCATCCCGATTACCAATGGCTGCGCACGCCCTGGCCGGAAGAGTTCATGAGTCTGAGCGAGCGTCCGGGATACTTGCGCCTCTACGGCATGGAGTCGCCCGGAAGCCTGTATCGCCAGGCGCTCGTTGCACGCCGACTGAGTTCGTTCGAGTGCGAGGCGACGACCTGCGTCGAGTTTCAGCCCGCCAACTTTCAGCAGTTGGCCGGCCTGATCGTCTACTACAACTCGAGCAAGTTTCACTACCTGTACATTTCCACTGCGGAAGGCATCGGCCGCCACGCCGGCATCATGAGCTGCGAGGCCGAACCGTCGCTCGACGTCGTATTTCCGCTCCGCGAGAATCCTGTAAGTCTGCCGGACTCCGGAACGGTGTTCCTCCGTGCCGTTGTCGATGGCGCCAGCCTTGCATTCTCGTGGTCGCTGGACGCAGACACCTGGTTCGGAATCGATCGCACGCTGGACATGACGTTGCTGTCCGACGAGTCGGGCGACGGCCGGCGCATCGACTTCACGGGCACGTTTGTCGGGCTCTGCTGCAATGACGTGTCAGGGGCGCGTATCCACGCTGACTTCGATTTTTTCTGTCTGCGAGAGGAAGTGTGAACTCGGCCGCTTCGACCGTTCCGCGTGGTTTCAAGGCTATGACGGCAGCATGGCCGTCAAGGGCCAGGCTCTGGTCCTTGCTCACCTGTTTAGCGGTTTCGGCCTGCGGCGGCTCCGGATCTTCGGATGTCGCCCAACAGTCGGCGGCGGTTCCCGAGCCTTCCAACGTCAACATCGTCAATCCCTCGCTGACGGTCGCGGACAATGCGCCGGTAACACCGGGCGGTGCGCGTAACCTGGTCTGGAGCGATGAATTCGACGCTGCGCAGCTCGATCCGGCGACCTGGTTCTTCGAAACCGGCAATGGCAGCCAGTACGGCATCCCTGGCTGGGGCAACAACGAATTGCAGTGGTACCTGCCGGACAGCGCCCGCACGAGCGGCGGGCTGTTGATCATCACGGCACGTCGGCAGGAGCAGGGCGATTACGACTACACGTCCGCGCGGATCAACACCCGCGACCGCTTCGCGCTTCGCTACGGCCGTATCGAGGCGCGAATCCGGTTGCCGGGCGGGCAGGGCCTGTGGCCTGCGTTCTGGTTGCTGCCCCAGGAAGATACCTATGGAACCTGGGCTGCGTCGGGCGAAATCGACATCATGGAAGCGATCAATCTCGGCGGCAGCGGCGGCAATTCGGTACTGGGTACGATTCACTACGGCGGCATGTCGCCGAACAACGTATTCAGCAGTAACGAGTATCTCGTTCCGGGCAGCGCGACTGCCGAGTTTCGCGACTACGCCGTCGAATGGGGTCCCGGCGAAATCCGCTGGTACGTGGATGACGTCCTGTATGCGGTGGAGAGCTACTGGTTCACCGAAACGGCGGACTATCCTGCGCCGTTCGATCGACCCTTCTACCTGATTTTCAATGTCGCGGTAGGCGGAAATCTTCCGGGCGACCCGGACTCGGCAACACGATTCCCCGTTTCGATGGAGGTCGACTATGTGCGGGTCTATTCCGGAGAAACTCGGGACGAGTAGCGCGGCAATACGAAACCTGACAAATATAAACAGCTATATATCAATAATATAAGATACTTTTTTAATAAATAACTTTAATGAAGGGCCGCGACGTTCGAATCGCAGTCTTCGCTCCGCTGGCGCGACCGGATGGCTAAGGCAGCGGCTCGAGTTCCGGCTCGACGCCTTCGGGCAACGGATATTCGTCGACATTGAGCACCATCGACACGAAGCTGTAGTAGCCCACCGTACCGACCAGATCGATGACGCCGCGTTCGCCGAGCGCTTCGATGGCCGCTTCGAAGGTCGCGTCGCTGACGCGATGGTTCGCGAACAGCTCGTTGCAGAATTCGTAGACCACCTGTTCGTCCGGCTGCATGGACTCGGGCCGCATGCCCGCCGCGACGGCATCGACGATGGCGGGATCGAGACCGGCCGCCAATGCCGCGTTCTTGTGGGCATACCATTCGAAATGCGCCGTCCAGTGGCGTGCCGTCATGATGATCGCGAGTTCTCGCAGCGTTGCAGGCAAGGACGAGCCGAACCTGACGTAGGCCCCGAGGGCCTGCGCGAGATCGCCCATCTCGGGGCTGCGCAGCAGCGCGTTGAACGGCCCGCCCATGGCGTTTCTCGGACCGGCGAAAATGTTCTCGGTCATGGTCTTCTGGGCGGGGGTCATGGCCTCGTAGGTCAATGGCGAAAAACGGTTGCCGACGAGGTCGAGATTTGCGAAATCCGGCTCCTGAGCGGTCGCGGAAGCCGCGATACCCAGCACCGCCGCGAAGAGTATCGGTCGTCGCATGGCTGGTTCCCTTGTGTTACGGGCGATCCGGCGATGATAGTCAATCGTTCGCGGCATGACGATGGCGTCGGAGCCATCGGATAGAATCGCCGGCATCCTGCATCGTTGCGGCATGGAGCGTGGCGCCGCGTCCATGCCTGAACGGAGAAAGACCATGAAACCTGACCGAGCGATCCTGATGGCAGCCGGCGCTGCTGTTGCAGCCGTGCTTGCGGCCGCCGCGCCGGCTCACGCCCAGTTGCGCGAACCGACGCCGGCCTTTGTCGGCCAGACCGAGGCTCCACCGCCCGAGACGCCGTCACGTTTCCGAGTCGAGACGATTACCGAGGATCTCACGAGCCCGTGGGCACTCGCGTTTCTGCCAAATGGCGACTTTCTGGTCACCGAACGGCTCGGTACCATGCGCACGGTAACTCCCGGCGGCGATATTTCCGCTCCGATCGAGAACGTGCCGCCCGTCAAGGTCGTTGCCGCGCAAAGCCTGCACGATGTCGTGCTCGATCCGGATTTCGAGCGCAACCGACTCCTCTATTTCACGTACTTCGCGCCGGCAGAGGGTGAGGAGCCCGGGGAGTGGCCGGCCGATCACTTCTACACGGAGGTCTGGTCGAAGCCGCTGGCCGAGCGTCGGCTCATGGATCTCGGTACCGAGCGGGTAGGGCGTGCGCGGCTGTCTGCCGATAACCGGCGGCTCGAGGACGTCACGGTCCTGTACGAGGGACGCGCGGAACGACGGATCGTCTTCGCTCCCGACGGCACGATGTTCGTCACTGGCGCGGATGCCTTTCGGTTCTACGACACCGATCTCGACGGAATGGAGCACGACTTCACCGACAATCCCGACATCCGCCGCAATTTTTCCGGTCGCGTAATCCGCATCAATCCGGACGGGACGCTGCCCGCCGACAATCCCTGGCTGCATCGGGCAACCGTGGCGGGCGAGACGTACGCCCATGGGTTCAAGGACCCGGAAGGAGCGGCGATCCACCCGCAGACGGGCGACCTGTGGGTCATCGATCACGGGCCGCAGGGCGGCGACGAGATCAATATCGTGCGTCCGGGACGAGATTACGGCTGGCCGAACGTCTCGTACGGCGTGCAATACGATGACAGGCAGGAGGGCGGGCGGACCAACGTGCCCGTTGGCAACGGTCTGACTTCGATGCCGGGCGTCGAGGAGCCGATCTACTTCTGGGTTCCCTCGATCGCACCGTCAGGCTTGGCCTTCTATACGGGGGACCTGTTTCCGGAGTGGCAGGGGAATCTCTTCATCGGCGCGATGGCCGGCATGCACCTCGTCAGACTCGTGCTCGACGGTCCCAACGTCGTCGCCGAGGAGCAACTGCTTGCCGAACTGGAATCGCGCATTCGCGAGGTCAGGACGGGGCCGGACGGCGCGCTCTATCTCTTTGCGGGCGACTCCTTGCGCCGGCTCGTGCCAGAGTAGCCGGCCAGCGCCACGCATCGTGTGTAACCGTGTTGCCCTCGCGCGGCGTGGCCTTGCCTCGATTCTTCACGGTGGATGGATCAACTCTCCGTGCGGATTCCAGCGTTCTGCAAAGTTCTCGAGACGCCTTACCAGTTGCTGATTGCCGTTGACAACGAAAAATGTCCGATTGCTCCATCGTCGCCAGTAATACGCGTAAACGCTGCCGGGCAATTGGCGCTGCCAGCGATCAATCTCTGCACGATGCCCGCCTTTGCGCCGGGTGTTGTGATGGTAGACCACGATGGGGCGCCCCATCGACAGCGCTCGCACTTCTTCTTCGGGAATGCTCTTGCCGCTTCGCTTGACGGTCGGCCGAAAGCGGTTGTTCGGGAGCAGGCCGTTGTCGGGGTCCGCGAAGATCATGTCGCACCCATCGAGACGTTTTTGCACGGAATTGAACCAATCGCGCCTCCAAGACGGACGGTGCCGCCAGGGAACCACCGTCATGTCAAGGCGCTGGTCTGCGAACACCGCGTTGCGCAAAACGGTTTCTGCCTGAATCTTGGCAACGGATCGATGTCCCGACTCCACGATCCGCCGCAAAGTGTCGAACAGTCCTGCGTCGAGCCAGCGCCAATCCAAAGGCCGATCCAGATACTGAACGTGGCGCCCATCCGTTGATTTTTCCTCGTCCGGGTGCAAGTACCACGCAACGCCGAGCCGCATCTCGCTCGACAACGCTCTCAGCAAGGCGTACTTCACATAGTCCCCAATGTCCCCTGCGTAGCGATCCTGCAAATTGTGGTCCTTTCCCTCGGTGCTCCAGTCCGGTCTTCCTGCGTCGACACATTGAGCCGCGCCAGCCTGGCACGACTTCGGCTGCATGCCGACGAGTCGGAATGCAACCGAATGCCGGAGCTTATCTTTCCGGTTCCAACAGGAGATCGTCGGTGTAGTACGCTCGCGGCTCGCCTTCGCCCTTTCGGTCGCGGTAGTAGATGATCGATTGTTGACGGGCCTCTTCGCGCAGCGAAGCAATGGTTTCTGACCAGTTTCCGACGACATCCAGCACTTGCGCCAGTCGGCCTTCGAGAATCTCTCTCGCGTTTTCGGCGGCGCCGGCCAGCGCCTTGCCGTGCCCCCACTTTTGTTGCCACCAGGCCATCTCGTCGAGAGAGTCTTGCAGCGCTTGCAGGTACTGCGCCAGCCAATTCTCCCCAGCGAGTTTGTCGGTACCGCTGCGGAACGCACGGATGCTCTCGTGTAGCCCCTCGATCCTTCGGTCCAGGTCAGCGGGATTCTCCTGTACCGCGAGCTTTAGGCGCAGACCGTCGACATGGATCCCGGCCACGCTCGAAAGCGCATACAGATGCAGTTCGACCGGCAGCATACCCATTTCCATTTCCACCGACGCCCCGCTCGCCCTGGCGTCTGTTCGGGGCACGGACGCGTCAACTGCCAGGGAATGTTCGTACCGCGCCACGCTCAGGTCTCTTTCGACCAGCGCCAGACGGATTTTCATTTCGTCCGTGAATCGCTGGCTTTCGTGGAATTCCTGCGAAAGGTCCCGAAGGCGTGCAACGGCACTGAGCACCCGGGCGTAGTCCTCCATGACATCCTTCTTCAACAGGTATCCGATCGCTTCGGTCAAACTGTCCAGCGACTTCTGCAGCCGGTCGACCCGGACGGCCATCATCGTGGAAGACACCGTCATGAAGATCGCCAACGGCGCGACCACGGGCAGGATCGCCGTGCTGGCAGCCACGAACGGCGCCTGGGCCACGATGCCGCCGGATCCCATGACCGCAGAACCGACACCGCCCCCGATGGTCATCAACGTGGAGGGGTTTGCAGTCGCCAGGAAAACGTTTCCAGCCGCCAACGAGGAAGCGGCGACCGATCCCGCGCCCAGCAGCGGCAGGCATGAAGGACTCAAGGCGCTGCCGGATCTGAATGGCATCCCGTAGGCCCTGAGGTTGTTATCGATCACATTGCGCACGTCGCGGCTGGCGGCGCTGCCCAGGTCGACAATTCCGAGTCTTTCGTCTCCGTCCTCCACTATCCAGCCTTGGGGATGCTTCGGCCGACGCTGCCAGAAATTCCACCGCACAAGTCAATCTTCAATGTGACGAAAGTGCCGTCACACTAACAGCAAGGTCTCGGAAGCTCCATACGGATACAGTACCGTCGCCGTGACTACCTGAACTGACATCCCGCCCGGCGCCGGGTTACGAATCCCTCAGCATTTGGTCTCGCCGCAGCCAGCCCATAAACGTTAGAACGCACGAAGAACCGGAGCTTGGTCGACACCGCGCACTATCGGTCCTGAAGACCGAGTCGCGTCGCGTTGACCACGCAACAAAGTGGAACGCGAATGTACGTGCCCGGAGGGCGACGCCGGTCAGCGCGCGGCATCAACCACTGTAGCGTGCCCAGTTTCGCCGTAAGCGATTATCGCTGCGTCAGCCGACACCAGCGGCGCGCTCCAGTGACGGGCCGTCGCGACGATCAGGCGGTCCGCAGGGTCGGCTTGAAAGGTACCTGGTAGCCTTACGCTGTCCACCGCAACGCGTGGCTCTATCGGCAGCAGCCTGATACCGGGCTGCGCGAGCGCGGCTTCGATCCATTCGAAAGCCTCCCGTCCCAACCGTAAACGGCCTTTGTCCACCAACAAGGCGATTTCCCAAGGCGTGATCGCCGATACTCCAAGGGCATCATCGCGTGAGGCATCGACAATGACTTGCCGCGCTTCAGGTCCCAGTTTCGGATCATTCTCCATTGCCCATATCAACGCATGGGTATCCAGGACGATCACCGGAAAGCAGCCCAATCGGCCGGATCAGCGGCGGGTAGAAACGGATCGTCGTAAGCCAATACAGAGCCCTGCAACGCACCCAGAATCGAAGTTCGGTCAACCGCGTCAGACACAGGCGAAAGCACGGCTACCGCCCGGCCTCGCTTGGTGATGGTTACCGGCTCGCCGTTTTCGCGCATGTCGTTGATCAGCCGCAGGCACTTGGCCTTGAACTCTGCGGCGCCCACAATTTTTGTCACGAATCCTGTCCTGTCTGATATGTACACCTTAAGTGTACATGTGTTCCGATGAGTTTGCATGCCCGTCGTACACGGGGCTTGTACAATCGGATCGGAGACGGTCATCCGGGACCAGGCTCGAAGATCAACGGGCGAGAACCATGAAAGTTTCGATCACCTATTGCGTCGCTTGAAGCTACCTGCCGAAGGCCTCCGGTCTGGCGGCCGAAATCAGCGACAAGCTCGGCTTCGATGTCGAACTCGAAAAGGGCCATCGCGGCATTTTCGACGTCGTTGCTGACGGCGAGGTCGTGTTTTCGAAGCATGACGCAGGAAGGTTTCCGGATCACCCGGAAGTCATCGATGCGCTGCGCGCCCTGACCGAGCGCGGCTAAGCGCCGCGTGGCGGCAGCCGAACCCTCAGCTTGCCATGCCCCAGCGTTGCACGGTCTTCGCTTCGATCGTCTTGAAGACGACGTTCTCGACGAAGAGACCGAACAGGATTACCGTCAACAGGCCCGCGAAGACCTCCGGAATCAGGAGCTGGTTCTTGTTCTCGAACACGTACCAGCCGAGTCCCCCGGAGCCCGAGCTCACGCCGAAGACGAGTTCGGCCGCGATCAGCGTGCGCCAGGCGAAGGCCCAGCCGACCTTGAGTCCCGTCAGAATGCTCGGAAAGGCGCCCGGAATCAGTATCCGGACGATGTAGCCCGTGCTCGACAGGCCATAGTTGCGACCGACCATCTTCAGCGTCGGGCTCAGCGCGCGGAAGCCCGAAAACGTGTTGAGCGCCACGGCCCAGAGCACGGCATGGATCAGCACGAAGATCACGCTGGCATCGCCGAGCCCGAACCAGATCAGCGCGAGCGGCAACAGGGCGATCGACGGCAGTGGATTGAACATCGCGGTCAGCGTTTGCAGCAGATCCGCGCCGATGCGGCTCACGCTCGCGAACGCCGTCAACAGGCCCGCGATCGCAAGACCCGCGAGATAGCCCTTGATCAACAGTGAGAGCGTATAGGCTGCGGCTTCGGGCAGTTCGAGCGATACGATGGCCGACACCAGGGCCGCAAGCGTATCGGTGAATGTCGGGAACAGCAGCGGGTTGCCGAGCGCCCGCGCATAGACTTCCCAGATCAGCGCGAGCACGACGAGCAGCACCGTCTTGCGGATCGCGCCGTTGTCGTAGACTTTCTGCCAGGCCGTCAGCGGCCTCTCGACGACGTCAATCTCGGTTCCGGCGATGTCGTGAAAGACATCCGGACGATCTATCGATGTGCTAACCATTTTCGGGTTCCCCCTGTTGCACGATGCGGTCGAACAGCATCTCCTGAATCCGGTCCGACAACGGCTTGCCCTCCGCATCGACCTCGTCGATGCCCGGACAGTTGATCTCGGCCTTGGCCTGACCGGGATGGGCGCTGAGCAGCAGAACGCGGTTGCCGATTCGAATCGCCTCGGGTATCGAGTGGGTGACGAAGAGCACCGTGAAGCGTGTCTCTTCCCACAATTGCAGCAGTTCTTCCTGCATTCTCTCGCGCGTGAGTGCGTCGAGCGCCGCAAACGGCTCGTCCATGAGCAGGATGTCCGGTTCGCTCGCCATGGCCCGTGCGATCGCGACGCGTTGCTTCATGCCGCCGGACAGCGTATGCGGATAGTTCGCGGCGAATTTCGTGAGCCCGACCTTGTCGATGTAGTGCATCGCCCTGTCCTCGGCTTCGCGCCGCTTGAGCTTGCCGCTCGCGGTCAGCGCAAAGCAGATATTGTCGCGCACGGTTTTCCATGGCAGCAGTTGATCGAATTCCTGAAACACAAAGGCCCGGTCCGGACCGGGCTCGACGATTCGGGTGCCGTTGAGCAGCATTTCACCTTCGACGGGGTGCATATAGCCGCCGACGGCCTTCAGAATCGTCGACTTGCCGCAGCCCGACGGACCGAGCAGTACGAAGCGGTCCGATTCCAGCACGTCGAAGCTCACGCGGTAGGTCGCCGTGATGAGGTGGTCCTTCGTGTGGTAGCGCAGCGTGACGCCGCGCACCGACAGCAAGGGCTCGGTGGCGGATGTCGCGTTCACGGTGCTCGTCCGTTGAGCCTGGTCGCGGTGTTGCGGAGAGACGCACAACCGGTCGCTTGAGACACGCTGTGAATACGTCCCTGTACGCTCCGCGCGCGCGTCCCTGCGCGCGAGGGTCTCAAGCGACCGGTTGTGCATCTCTCCTTGAGTTTGCGGCAGGCCGGAAGCAGCCATGAGGGCGCGGACGAATGGCTGGCGAAGGCATGACCGGCGACTCGGTGAGACATGCGGGCTAACCGCCGGGAACGTCGTGTATCTCGGGAAAGAACAGGTCGCGCCAGGAGTCCGGCAGATTGGCGATCGAGCCGATTTCGTGCATGAACTCGGCGTACCGCATGACGTTCTCGGGCGTCGTCGTGAAGCGGATGTCGGGATCGCCGAGCACCTCGACGAGGCCGGCGCGATCGAAACCGCCGCCGCCGTCGGCAGCGATCAGCACGTCCGCCGCCGCGCCGAGATCGGCGCGGATCATCTCGTTCGCTTCCGTGAGCGCGGCGAGCACGGCGGCGTAGAGCGTGGGGTTCTCGTCGTGAAAACGCGTGGTCGTCGACATCATCGTGAACGTCGTCGCGCCGCCCATGACGTCATCGGTCGTCATGATGGTCCGTATCGAAGGGTCCTCGCGTTCGCGGTGATGGAACGGGGGCGAGGTGTAATGGGCGTTGATTTCGCTCGTCCCGGACAGCAGGGCGACGACGCCGTCGGGATGCGTCATGGTCACCGTGTAGCGGTCGAAGCGATAGGCTTCCTCGGCGCCGTAATGCTCAGTCGCATACATCTGCATGATGATCGCGGGAATCGAGACCTTGATCGCGGTCACGGCGATCTTGTCCGAGTCGGTGACGTCGTCGAGCGATCGCAGGTGCTCGGCATGCGTGTTGAGGTACATCGGCAGCGAAGTCATCGCCGCCACGCCTTTCACCGCGGCGGAATCGCGCGTGCGGTCCCAAAGCGTCAGGAATCCGGGCGGTCCCGCGGCGATGAAGTCGACGGAGCCCGAGAGCAGCGCATCGTTCATTACGGCCGGGCCGCCGATGTCGATCCAGCGGACCGTGACGTCCGGCAGACCGGCTGCGCTCGCATGTTTCTCGATGAGCCCATGTTCGCGCATCATCAGCAATGGCAGGAACCCGACGCCGCCGGCGCCGGTCGGTATCCTGAGTTCGTTCGGTGCGCCCCCGCCGCCGCAGCCGGCAACTACGGTAGCCGCGGCCGCAGCGACCAGCAGTGTCCGCAATGCGCATCGCGACATGGTGAACACCTCAGGACGCCAGTGCAGTCGCTACCGGGGTGGTTGCGCCCGGCACGGTTGCACGGGCCAGCTCGCCCGCATCGTCGAGCGAGTCAATCTGCCAGCATTGCTCGATCAACGCCTCGACCTGCGCGGCCGGCAGCGCGAGCACGGCCTGGTCGCGGAACTTCTCCTCGAGTTGCTCGTCGCTGAGCGGCCGGTGGACGTTGCCGAGCGATTGCTCGACGAAGAGCGACAGCGTTTCGCCGCTCGCGAGTTCGACCTCGATGCCGACCTGGTCTTCGGTGACCGATTCGTCGGCAGTGGCGGTGGTGAGCTCTCGAATCCTTGCAAGCACCGGATCGGCAACCGCTTCTGCGGTGAACTCCTGCAGCCCCCCCTTGCCGCGCACGAGTCCGATCGCCGCGGCGTGATAGATCGAGTACTTGCTCTGCAGGGCCCGGCGCAGGTCGCGCTTGTTGCAGAGATCGAGGACGAGCGGCGCGACGCGGAGCCTGACGGCAACGATCGCATCAGGATCGGGCCGGTACCTGCGATGCAGTTGGCTGCAACCGTCGATCGCCGGGTGCACCACGAGGCCGGCGGCATAAGGCTTGTAAGCGTTGTCGCTCAGGCTGAAATCTACGCCGAGCCCAGCCGGGATAACGGAAAGATCGTATTCGGCAGCCGTAACGGCGGCAAACCCGCGCGGACCTTCGAGCGCCCGTTCTCCGGCCGTGAAGTCGGCCCGAGCGAGGAGGGCTGCAGTGTAGCCGTTCTGCGCGGCGCGTCCCGGTTGGAAGGACTTTGCCATTGAACCGAACATCTCACGGATTCCGGCGGACTGTGTCGCCGCGAGGCCGAAGGCCCAGACCATCTGGCGCGTGGAGAGGCCGAACAGCTTGGCCGTCGCTGCCGCGGCGCCGAACACGCCGGCCGTCGAGGTGATGTGCCAGCCGGCCTCGTAGTGGGCAGGATAGACGGCGTCGCCGATCCGGGACTCGACCTCGAAGCCGAGGATGAATGCGTGCAGGAAGTCGCGGCCCGACACGGGATGGGCGCTCGCATGGGCAAAAAGCACGGACGCCACCGGAACGCTCGGGTGGATGTAGTTCTTGGGGGTCGTGTCGTCGTACTCGTGCACGTGCGAACCGATGCCGTTGAGCAGCGCCGCATGCAGGGGATCGAAGCGCTCGCGTCGACCGAGCACGGTGGCCATCCGCTCACCCGAGAACGGCGCAAGCGTGTCGATCGCGACATCGAGGGCGGGTTCAATGCTGCCGCTGACGGCGCAGCCGAGGTAGTTCAGGATCGCCCGCTTCGCTTCCTGCCAGATCGGCGCGGGGATGGCCGAGCCGTCGTCGTTGACGACGTAGTCAGCCAGGGTTTGTGTCGCGGACATCGCTGCGGCGCCAAGCTAGCTCGGAAGCGGCTCCGGGATTCCCGGATCCGTGACGTTTGGTGTTTCGATCACGACAGGCGCCCGTGCAGGATGCCGGGAAGCATCGACCGTGTAATGAACAGGAGCCATGGTTCGCGGATCATAGCGCGTTCAGCCGCCTCCTGCCGATTCGATGCCGGACTCGGCGAACGCGAGATCGAGCTTCCCGATGGCGTCCTCGACCGTAATGAGATCCATTGCGGCGGGATTCCTCACGCGCCGGCCGAACCGGACCTCATCGGCAGACACGCCGAATGCCTGGCGCACTGCGTCGGGATATCTGTCGGCAACCAGGTGTTGGCTCAGGTAGGGTCCCGTACGCAGGCGGTTTGACGTGGCATAGAGCCCGACCACGGGCGTCCCGACCGCCGTCGCCATGTGGGCGGGACCCGAGTCCGGGCAGACGACCGCGGCGGCGCGTTCCAGTATGGCCAGCAACTGTTTGAGGCTTGTCCTGCCGATCAGGGTTTCCGGTGTACAGGCCGCTTTCCGGGCAATCTTCTCGGCGTAACTTCGTTCCAGTTCGGTCGAGCCGCCGGTAAGCAGTATCTGTGCGCCGTATCGGGAATGGGCGTGGTCAGCGACCGCCGCGTAACGGTCGGCGCGCCAATCGCGGTAGTTGCGTACGCGCTGTCCGGAGCAGGGGCTGATCACGAGCGTCGGCACGGCCGCATCGACGACCCGATTGGCGAAATCGCGGTCGGCTGCGTCGATCGGAATGTCCCAGCGCAACTCGCCGCGCTCGATGCCGAGCGCCTCGGCGAACTCGAACAGGCCATCCATGACGTGCTGTCGCGAGCGAGCCGGGATACGCCGGTTGCAGAAGAGGTGCTGATAGTCCCGGGCCCGCGCGCGGTCGAAGCCAAGGCGGACCGGCGACCTTACGACGAGGCTAGCGAGATTCGCCCGCATCGAGGCATGCATGTGCAGCAGCACCGGGTAGCTGTACCGGTCGAGAGCCTTGCGCAGGCGGGAGTAGGCGGACGGGCCCCGGCTCTTGTCGAAAACGGCAAAGCGGACGCCTTCGAGGCCGCGCAGCAACTCGTGTTCGACCCGGCCGATGATCCAGGTGATTTCCGTGTCCGGCCAGGCCCGCTGAATGGCCCGTACGACAGGCACCGTATGGCAGGTATCGCCGATCGCCGACAGGCGGAGGATGCACAGATGCGAAGGCGCTATATCCGGGATCAATGAAACGGCCAGCGTTCTGTCAGGCTCCGGTTATGTTACCCGCGAAAGCAGCCATCCGCCCGCGCCGCAGGCGGCCGTTGCCGGGTCCGGCCGCCCGGTCGCCACTTTCGGCCACGGTAGTAGAATTGACCGCCCCATCCGTCGAGCCGCGCCGCCATGTCACAGGACCACGCAGAAATCAGGGACGCCGTCGCACGGCTCTGCGAGGCCTTCCCCGGCGAATACTGGCGCGGGCTCGATCGCGGCCGACGCTATCCCGAGGACTTCGTCACCGCGCTGCAGGATGCAGGCTACCTGTCGATCCTGATCCCCGAGGACTACGGCGGCAGCGGACTTGGCGTCGCGGCCGCGGCTGCGGTGCTCGGGCAGATCCACGCGAGCGGCTGCAACGGCGCGGCCTGTCACGCGCAGATGTACACGATGGCGACGCTGCTGAAGCACGGCAGCGAGGAACAGAAACGGACCTGGCTGCCAGGTATCGCCTCGGGTGAACTCAGGCTGCAGGCTTTCGGCGTCACGGAACCTTCAAGCGGTACGGATACGACGAGAATCACCACGACCGCCGTACGCGACGGCGACGATTATGTCGTCAATGGCCAGAAGGTCTTCATCTCGCGGACCGAGCACTCCGACCTGATGCTGCTGCTCGCGCGCACGACGCCGCGCGAGGAGGCGGCGAAGCGCACCGACGGGATTTCCGTGCTGCTCGTCGATCTTCGCGAGGCTGTCGGCAACGGGCTCACGATCAAGCCGCTCGCCACGATGATCAACCATGCGACGACGGAACTTTTCATCGATGATCTGCGGGTGCCGGTCTCGAACCTCATCGGCGAGGAGGGCAGGGGATTTCGCTACATCATGGACAGCATGAATGCCGAGCGGATCCTGATTGCCGCGGAATGCGTCGGCGATGCGAGGTGGTTCGTTGCGAAGGCATCCCGATACGCGTCCGAAAGGGAAGTCTTCGGTCGCCCGATCGGTCGGAACCAGGGCATACAGTTCCCGATCGCGCGCGCCCATGTGCAGGCCGAGGCCGCGGCGCTCATGGTGGACTCGGCCGCGGAACTCTTCGACGCGGGGCAAGCCTGCGGGGCGCAGGCCAACATGGCGAAGCTGCTCGCGTCGGACGCCTCCTGGAACGCAGGCCAGGTCTGCATGCAGACCTTCGGCGGCTACGGACTCGCCGAGGAGTTCGACATCGAAAGGAAATTCCGCGAAACACAGCTCTACCAGGTGGCGCCCGTGTCGACGAACCTCATTCTTTCGCATGTGGGCACGCACGTGCTCGGCATGCCGCGTTCGTTCTGAGCGCATCGAGCGTCCGCCGGACAGCCCGTTTCCGGCGCGACGCGCGATTTCCGCTCGTGGCCGGTAGAACTGCGCAAGTGTCCGGTGAATGCGTGCCGCCGGGACACAGGGCGGAAGCTACGTCGCAGAGCACCCCATCGGTTGGCGACGGGAACCGTCCGGCTCGCGCTTGAACTGCATCGTGCGCACGAAGTGCTGCGCGAGATAGCGCGGATCCTCGACGAAGGTCTGGATGACGAGGTACTGGTTGCCGTCGTCTTCGGTGATCAGGTTGTAGTACTCGGTCATCAGGGCGTCCTCGCTGAACGGGACGCCGTTCTTGCGCAGGTAGCCGGCGCGCAGCTGCGAGGTGTCGACGCGCAGCGATCCGAAATTCTCGATGTCGCCGAGCGAACCGCTCAGTCTGTAGAACCCCCGGCGCCGGCTCGTGTCGCCGGAAATCTCCCATTGCGCGGTTGACCAGCCCTGCCAGGTGCGCGGTCCCATGGGTTCCGCCGAGCCGAAACGGAACAGCCGCGTCTGCATGCCCGTGTCGATGTCGAGTCTGAGCGTGTCGTCATCCTCCCAGCGGATATGGACCCGACCCGGCAGGCGCATGATCGCGGGGGCGCCGTAGGCCTTGCATTCCTCGCCCGCGGCCTCGTCGCGCGCCGGGTCCCAGGTGTCGGCCATCCGGATTCCTGCCGCGTTCAGGGGAACGTAGGAGTAGTCGCCCTTCGCCGGCGTGATCATGCGGTAGACCCAGTCGTCGGTGATCAGCGAGACCCAGTGGCCCGTGATGTCGATCGGGGCGGACTCGCGGGCCGACAGGGGCGCCGCATCGTCCTGCTGCGCCCGGACGCCGGTCGCCGCCAGCAGCACCAACGCAGCGGCGGCCAACGGTCGGCCATGCGCTGCGATGCGGCGGCGGTCGATCGCGACTCTTCGCTTGACGTGGATTGCCATTTCCGCATTCACGATGTCGCGCATCTGAAGTCCGTGACCAACGCCCGTCCGTCCGCGCGCGCCGAGGTCAGCCGGCCGGCTAATCGAAGTCCTCGCCCTGCTGGCCCCAGCCGAACCCGTCGGATGGCCTGAGGAGGCTGCGCATGCGGACCCGGTGGTCGGCAGGGTTGCGGCCAGGATTGCCCGTGATGATCACGCGATCGCCTGGCCGCAACGAGTCGCGCGTCACGCCCTGGCCGGAGAGCTGGCCTGCACCGCCCCACTCGACGCCCCAGCGCTGCATCTCGCCGTTCTCGTCGGGCGCCATCACATGCACCCAGGCGTGCGGGTTGCGGAACATGAACTGCACGAGCGTGCCTTCGATCTGGATCGTCTCGCGTTCGTCGTAGGTTGCAGTGAACGAATGATGCGCATGGGCCGTGAGACCCGACATCGCGATTGCCGCCAAGGCAAATGCCAGCGCTCTTGCTTTCATTGATCAGCCTCCTGAAAAGACGTTACCCGGATTTCGACTCCCCTTCGCCGCGCGGGAGTCACCGGTCATTGCTGAGGCTCCGGTACACGGCCTCGATGAACATCTCGGTCGTCCACGGGCCGGTGTCCGACCCGAAACGACCCTCGTAACCGTAGGTCGGCCGCTCCGCGACGACCTGCTCCAGACTCATTCCCCGATCGATCAGGTGCTGCACCTGGTCGCGAATGATCGTCAGCATGTCCCGATAGTAACCGACGTCGGCCGAGTCCGACAGCCGGCCGCGGCCTGGGACCACCATCGTCCCGCCTTCGGTCCTGAACTCCGGAATGGCGAGGTTCAGGATGTAGTTCAGGCCGTCGAGCACGCCGTCGATGTGACCGCCCCGATCGACATCGATCACCGGAAAAGACTCCATGTCGAACAGGTCGCCCGTTGCGATCACGTCGGAGCCGCGGAAGTAGACGATGCTGTCGCCGTCGGTCGTCGCGGCGGGGATGTGCACGACGCGGATGCCTTCGCCGTTGAAAAACGTACTGAGCTTGTATTCGTCGATGAAGAAGGTATCGGTCGGAAGCGCTTCGAACGCCGCCTGCTCCTCGACCATTCTCAGGAGCACGTTCTCGTGCGCGAGGATGGCCGCGCCCTCGAAGGAGTCGCCGATGGTTCCGGCGACGTTGCCGCCGGAGTAGGTGACTCCGCTTGTCGCCAGATTCTCGTTGCCGCCGGTGTTGTGCGCGAGCGGGCTCGTATTGACGATGTAACGGATCGGCTTGGCCGGCCCGCGCGTGTTGACCGGAAGTCTCGAGCGCGTCTCGGCGCCGCCCCGTTCCGCTGTGCGGCCCTCGAGAACGCCGAACGCGTTGAGCTGCGCCTGCAGTTCGTCGAGCGCGCCCAGCACGCGTTCGCTGGCCTGCGCCTCGCCGGCATTGACGAGGAAAACGCCGTCCGGGCCGACCGAGGCCGTTATGTTGGCGCCCGCGCCGACCAGCATCCAGATGTTCTCGCGTACGGGCCACCAGTTGAGTTCGGCTCCGAGTTCGTTGCCGCGACTGCCTTGTGCGAGTGCGCCGCCCGTGAAGATACCGAGAAGGACGGCCGTGGCGACCGCCGGCAGCGCGGCGCGTCCGATTCCCGTGCCGTTCGTCTGTCGTGTCATTGCGTTTGTGTGCCGCATCGGTCGCTAGTCGCCGGCAGGATTCCGCATGGCGTCCTGCAACTTGAACCGGTACTCGGGGTACATGGTTTCGGCGCCGTCGAAGTAAAGCGAGCGCGGCAGACCGTGAGTATCGGAAAAACTGAAGATCTGATCGTTCGCGCCCGGCAGGAAATGAGGCACGTAGCCTTCGGGCCGGACAACTTCCGTCACGATGGTGCACGGATAGGGCGGCACACGCTGGTTGAGGTCAAGGCGGTATTCCGTGCTGCGCACGAGCGGTTCGGTCAGATAGACGGGGTCGTAGGCGACAATGAGCCAGGTCAGGTAGTCCTCGTTCCTGAACCTGCGGCGGATCAGGTATTCGGTCAGCGTCGCCCGGTCGCTCTGCGGTACGCCGTTGCGCCGATAGTAGTCCTCCTTGAGATGCGTCGTTCGGATCCTGAGCCGGTCGCCCTCCCATTCGCCCGTGGAAAAGCCGCCCCAGGTATGCGCCGCGTACTCAGGCGGATGCTCGCGGCCGTCCATGTAGATCGGCGTATTGACCGAGCGCAGCCACTCCGTCTGAAACGCGACGATCTGCCGCGATGCCGGATCGACCTCCTTCCAGATCCTGAGATTCGACGGGCCGCGCTTGATGTAGGCGCCGGAGTGCGGCCGGCACTGCCATTCCGGCAGTGACTGTATCGAAGCGTCCCAGATCTCGGCTCGCCGAATCGCCTCTGCGCTCAGCGGCAGTCCGACGTACTCTCCGAGATGCGGGTTGTCGGTATTGTCCTGGGCGCGCACGACCGGCCATTCGCCCGTGAAGTCCATCTGCGCGACGGCCGGCGCGGCGAGGAGCAGGCACGCAGCCAGCGCGTGCAGCAGCTTCAAAACGTTCATGGTCGATCTCCCGGCGGCCCGCGTTCACGAGTTCCTGCAGCGGCGCACGGCTGCGAACGCAAGGCCACGCAACGACCCATACTTGCGAACCGCCCGAATCTTAGCACTAGCGCGGGCGAACGCATATGGGCTCCGATTCGGGGTCTCCAATACGGCAACAAACTGATGCGGACCGGAAAATTCCGAAGCCATTGGAACATTGTGTTGCATTAGAACTACATTTTGAACGCATTTTGATCCAACCTCATCGCTCTCACGTCGTTTCTTCGCAAACGAGGTATGGAATCAGTACAGATTGTAAGTCATACTTGATCCGCGCTACTTGCGCACGATCGAGTATCAGGAACTATTACAAGGAGACCGTCCATGCAATCGCCCATTCGTATTGTCTCCAGCAGTGGATGGCTGGCCGTAGCAGTCGCAGCAGCGCTGCCGCTGGGCGCCCATGCTCAACTCCAGCTTGAGGAGATCGTAGTTACCGCCACGCGGCGCGAGACGGATCTGCAGACTACACCCATTTCCATCCAGGCGTTTACCGGCGAGGAACTCGAACTGGGCGGCATCGACAATGGCCGCGACCTCGGCATCATGGTCCCCAACGTCGTGCTGAACTCCGGTGTCGGTGAGTTCACTGGTGACTTCTACGTTCGCGGCCTGCCCGGCGTCGGCATCTACATGGACGGAGTCTGGCAGGGCAGCTTCGGTTTCATCGGCACGAACCTCATCGAGATGGAGCGCGTGGAGGTGCTGCGCGGGCCGCAGGGTACGCTTTTCGGCCGCAACACCAACGGCGGCGCCGTACAGATGGTCACACGGCGGCCGGCGGACGAATTCGGCGCGCGCGTCAATCTCGACGTCGGCGAATTCAACCGCCGCGATGTTTCGATTGCGGTGGACGTTCCGTTCGGCGACAGGGTCAAGAGCAAGTTCATGGCGGCGTCGATGCGAAACGACGGCTTCCTTGACGGCCGCACGACGCCATGGGACTTCGGTTCGCAGGACGATACGCTCGTGCGCGCGGACTTTTTGTTCGAACCGACGGACAACTTCTCCGTGCGCTTCACCGCCAATGACGAAAGGAAGCGCGGCACCGACCCTCGCATTCACCAGATGACGCGGTGGGACAACGGCAAGATTTATGCGTACAACATCATGCTTGGCGCGTTTCAGTCCCAGGCTGACGCGGCTTGCCAGGCTAATCCGAGCTTCAACGGCGGTCCGGGTTCCGTATACAACTACAGTTGCGGCCCGAACGGGTGGGCGCCGCCGCCGCCAGGGCCGGCGGGTGCGCCGTCGTTCGGTTCGCGCTTCACGGGTGAACCGGCGACGGCGTTCAATCCGTCGACGCACACGACAGGATTTCCCGGAGGCAGAGTCAGCGGTTTCGATTTTCCGGTCGGCGAGCTCGGCAACTGGGCGACGAAGTCCGACTCCGCGCGCAACGGTCAGGTCGCCGACACGCGGTTCCTGACGATGACGGTCAATTGGGACATCAGCGACAACCTCAATTTCGAGGCGCTCCTGTCCGACTGGGAGCAGGACGAGCGCAACACCATCGACTTCGACGGCACGGAGTTCATCATCACGACGGACGACAGAAGCGAGGTCAGGGAAAACCAGACGCTCGAACTGCACCTGTCGGGCTCGACACCGAACGGCCGCATCAACTGGCTCGCGGGCTACTACTCTCTCGAATTGAACCGGCAGCGACGCTTCTATCGCTGGGCCATGTGGGATTTCATCGTCCCGAACACGGGGCCCCGCGATCCTGCCGTCAACTACGAGTTCTCCGAATATGTGCGCGACACCGCGTACCTGCTCGGTTTGAACGGCGAGAACACCCCGCCGGGATCGTCTGTGTTCTCGGGCGGAAGCCTGCTCACGCCGCACCTGCCGCATTTGCGTGTTGGCACCTTCCCGTACAACATCACCAGGTTTCCGTGGAACCTCTCCTTCATCACTTCCGACATCCTGAACCGTTGGTACGATGAGGACGAAGCGTTCTTCGGCGAAGCGACATTCAGCGTGACCGACAAGCTCGATATCACGGTGGGCGCGCGGCAGAGCGACAAGAAGGGTTCGCAGGCGACGATGACGCCGATCGACGCGTTCAGGACCCCGGACCCCGACATCCGCCCGCAGGGCGACATGTTCGCTTTCAGTAGCGCGAACGAGACGGTCGATCCCGATCAGCCGAAGATCAATACCTACAAGTTCGCATTGAGCTACCAGTTCACCGACGACGTGATGATGTATGCGACCTACGCCGAGGGTTTCACCCAGGCGGAGCGAGACATCAGCACCGTGGGCGACGCGGGCGTCACCCCGCCGGGTTGCACGCGCATCGATTCCGACGAGGTCTATTGCGATCTCAAGCCGGAGGTCATCGAGACGATCGAACTTGGCCTGCGTTCGGACTGGCTCGACGGCCGCCTGCGTTTCAATGCGACCTACTTCGACTCCGACTGGGTCAACATGCGGATCGTCCAGTTGCCGTTCGACCAGCACGGCAACACGCAGCCGTTCCCGTACGATTCCGACCAGGGCGCCGGCACGGCCGACGGTTGGGAGTTCGAGGTTGTCTACCTTGCGACCGATCGCCTGCAGCTCAACTTCGGCCTGGGCCTGATCGACACGAACTACATCCAGTCGGGCGTTTTCGACGGCCTCACCGGCAATTATCCGGGGGCGCCGTTTGCATATGCGGCCGATCACAGCGGCACGGTCGGGCTTCGCTACGACATGCCCCTGTCCAACGGCGGCTCGATTGCGTTGTTCACCAACTACGGCTGGATGGACGACTATGCGCGTGACGCGGCCTATCAGCGTACGAAGATCGACGAGAACGGCCTGCCGGTGCAGGAACCCGGCTACGGCGTCTTCAACGCAAGGCTGAGGTACCAGCCGCCCGCGGGCAATTACAGTATCGAGTTGTGGGGCAGAAACCTGACAGACGAGTTCTACCTCAACGGCGGCTTCGATACGCACGACACCTGGGGCTATGACTTCGCCACGATCGGCCGCGCGCGCGAGATCGGTGTCAGTCTCGGGTTCAACTTTTAGGCGGTGTCAACCTCGTGGGCAACTACGGCTGGATGGACGACTACACCCGCGACGCGGCGTATCAACGCAACCATGTCGACGAGAACGGCGACATCGTCACGGAACCGTCGTACGGCATCGTGAACGCGCGCGTCGTCTACGAAGCGCCCGATCGCAACTACAGCATATCGCTATGGGGCAGAAACCTGACCGATGAGCTCTATATCAACGGCGGTTTCGATACCCGCAACGTCTGGGGTGACGACTTTGCCGTGATCGGCAGGTCGCGAGAAATCGGGGTCGGCCTGCAGTTCACGTTCTGAATGCTGCTCAGCGAAGCCGCGCGCTTCGCACCCCACTTGGGGGCAATCTTCGGGTTGCCCCTTTTTTTCGTTCGAATGCCGATCCTTATCGAGCGAGCTCCCTGGATGCGGCGACGTCGTGCCGGTGATCCTCGGGCAGCGTGGTTGTGTGCCGCGAAACGACGACCGTGACGAGTACGGACACGGCTGCACCGAAGGTGGCGGCGGAGTAGGGGTTGGTCGCTTGAAACGCGAACCAGCGTCCGAATTCCTCGAGCGCGGTCCCGATTAGCCATTCGCCCCTGACGATCTCTCCGCGAATCAGAATGAAGGTCGCGGCGCCTGCCCAGAACCCATGGATGGCGCCTGCGCGCGTGACTCCGAGCCACACGGAACCCACGACGAGCGGCCCCATGAGCGCCGCGACGAAGCCGCCGACGCCGATCCACTGCAGGAAGACGATGTTCATGTCCATCGTCATCCAGCCGAGGATGGCCGCGCCGACGATCGAGAAAGCGGTCATCCCGCGGCTGATCGCGAGCACGTTTCGGTCGAGCCGTTCCTGGCTCAGGTGGGCGTGCAGCCGCGGCGCGATGCTGCGGCGGTAGATATCGTTGGCGAACACCTGCGAGGTCGAGATCACGAGGCCGTCGGCGGTCGACATCACGGCCGACAGGATGCCGACGCCGAGCAGCGCCGCAAGCCAGGTCGGGAAGATCTCGATGAATAGCGCGGGGAGGGCGGCGTTCGGACCGCCGGGCGTCGCAAAGAGGCTGTCGCCCAGCACGGCTCTTGCCGTGAACCCGCCGAGCGTGATCGCCGGCAGCACGAAGCCGAAGGTGAACGCCATGATCAGGAAGCGGTTGCGGGCCCGTTCGTCGTTGAGCGCCCAGAGCTTGTTGCCGATATGCGGCAGGAGCCCCAGCGGTATATGGGCTACGGTGACCGTGATGATCGACCATACGGATGCGGTCGTCGGGTCGGCGGGATTGAAGACATCGAGCAGCACGGCATCCTGGCTGCCGAGGTTGTCGATGAGGCTCGGGAAGCCGCCGGCGCCGACGCCAAGGGCGAAAATCACGGCGATCGCAACGGCGAGACACACCATGAGGAGTCCCTGCGCGCCATCCGTAAGAATGTCCGAATGAGCGCCGCCGAGCGTCACGTAGCCGAGCAGCACGACGGTTGTGATGCCGAGCGCCCAGCTCTGTGGGAGACCGAGCATCATCTCGAACATCACGAGGCCGGCGACAAGCTGGCTTGCGAGGTAGAAGAGCAGTATCAGGGAAAACAGTGCGGCAGAAATCCTGAGGGCTTCGGATCGGTAGCGTTCGCCGAGATATTCCGGCATGGAGCGGGCGCCGGCCTGGTTGCCATAGCGGCCGATGGTGCGCTGGCAGATCAATATGCCGATGTAGATTCCGATCGGATAGCAGAACGCGATCCAGAGCGTCGACGTTCCGTAGGTATAGGTCAGGCCCGGCAGACCGAGAAACGTGGAGCCGCTCGCGGCCGTCGACGCGAAAGCCAGCGCGAGCACGAGCGGACCGTAGCCGCGGCGGGCCGTCGCGAAGTCGTCGGCGCCGGCCACCCGGCGGCTGCCGAGCCAGCCGAACGCGATCATGCCGCTGACGTAGACGGCAAGGAAGATCCACGACCAGGTATACAAGCCCATTTCCGCTCCCTTCGGTTGGCCCGTGCCGCCGCGCGGCGCGATGCGACAGTCCGTGGCGAGCTCCGCCGCCGGGTGCGGTAGATCGTCGCGCCAGTCCTGTGCGGTGCGGGACTCTGCCGCGGGTGCGAAGCACGCGGATTATAGCGAAGGGCCGGTCCGGTCTCGTGGACCGAAGTTCCCTGGTTTGCACGCTGTTTAGTGGGATTTGTCCCACTTTTTATGTAGCTAAAAAATAAATCTGTAAAAATGGGCAAAAAGGTATTGCATTGACACGATTACTTAAGTATTGTCCGTGCCGCACGACGCAAAGGTGGGCCAGCCTTGACCCGGGGAGACTGATGATTCGGAGTCCGCGGAAGCCCGGAGACGCGATCGGCAGAGGTATCGATCAGGCCGAATGACGATGAACAGTGCAACAAACGCCCTGCTCGGTGAAATCGAGGCCTATTGCCGCTCCTCGGGGATTGCGGAATCCACGTTCGGCAAGCTCGTCGTCAACGACGGCAAGCTTTGCACGCGGCTGCGCGAAGGCAAGAACGTCACGCTCGATACGGCTGACAGGATCAGAACTTTCATTCATGAACATCAGCAGCCGCGCGCAACAGACGCCGGGGACAAGGCCGGCAAGCGTGTTGAAGGGGACGACGCGATGACTGACAGGAATCCGAATCGGACCGCAAGAGCAGCGACTCGATCCAACTCGGCAAACCGGGAGGCGGCCGCATCTACACGTGCACCGGCGCAGTCGGAATCGTCGTCATCGTCCGATGATCGGCCGTTCCGCTTTTACGACAATCGGCAAAAATACCTGGCCTTCGTCAACACCACGAACGAGAAGCGCAAGGTTGCCGAACGCGCCGCGCGCGAACTCACGCATCTGAAGCCGACGCCACCGGCACTCAGGGTATTCGACGCCGGCATGGGCGACGCGACGGTGCTCACCCAGCTCATGCGCTCCATGCACAGGCGCTTTCCGATCACGCCGTTTTTCATCGTCGCCAAGGAAATCAGTCTCGAGGACGTGCGCCTGTCGCTCGAGAAGCTGCCGGACCGTTTCATGGAACATCCGGCCAGTGTTGTCGTGATTACGAACATGTATTACGCGGAGGCGCCGTGGCTCCGTCCGGGCAGCGTACGCAGCGCTGCGGCCCTGAACTGGCGCGAGGTTGCGCTCGACGGCGACACCGCGGCCGAGTACGACGAGCAGTTGGCCGCCCTCGACCCGTATCTCGTCGACGGCTGGCAGGTCAAGTCGAGCGAGAGGACCGGCAATCCCATCTACGTCCGGCCGTCCGTGCTGGTGATCTACCGCAGGGACCACTCCTTCCTGCTTGACAGCGTGATTCCCCGGCCGGGGCAGGTCGACGGCAACTACGACCTCGCACTTGCATCGCAGCCCTGGCGCGCGCGGATGAGTGCGGAGTTCAAGGTCAAGAAGGTTCTGGCGCCGCTCGTGGAAAGTCTCGCGCCCGCGGGCAGGCTGCTTGTCGTGCAGTCCTTCGGGAACGATCCGGCCCTGGAACTGGTGCAGAAGGTCTGGCCGGACGAGGAGCCGTTCCGCGTGAACCGCCACGAACTCATACGGGTATTGCGAGACGAACTCGGCAGGGACGCCCGCAACTACAACTTCGTTTCCGGCTCCGACGCCAAGTCGCTGATCCGGTACGAAATGCACACCTTGCCGAGCGAGGTCCAGCAGAGCATCGGCACGTCGACGCTGTTCGCTGCGTGGAACGCTTCCGTCTACGTCAATCAGATCGAGGACGAGCGCCTGGAGCCGGCCATTACGGCCGGCGAGTACCTGCGTCACACGGCCGACGTGCTCAAGAAACACGAGGGGCTCTGGTTCAACGACGAGGCCTTCGTCGTGTCTCGAAAGCGTTGACCGATTCGCCAGGACCAATCAACCAGGGAGCATCCGGAAGTGTCGCAGAGTCACGTAGCTGGCATATCCCAGGACCGTTTGCGCGAATCGATCGTCTCGGTCCTTGACGGTTACTCGATAGAAGTTACCCCGCACGACGAGTCGAGGCTGCAGACCGTCGCCGACGTCTTGCCGGCCGGAACCGAGGTGTTCGTAGCGCATCCGCCAGGCATTTCACTCGACCGCACCGTCGAACTCGCGTGCCGCGTTCACGAACTCGGTCTGACCGCGATCCCGCACATCATTTCCAGAAAGCTCGAGAGCCGGGACCAGCTCGACGGGGCTCTTGACGGGCTGAGCGCGAACGGGATCGATCGCGCGCTCGTGGTCGGTGGCGACACGGCGGCCCCGAACGCGGCTTTCGACAGCAGCCTCGAGGTGCTTCAGACCGGGCTCTTCGGCAAATATGGCTTCCGCGAGGTCGGCATCGCCGGTCACCCCGAAGGCAGCGACGCCATTGGTGACGAGCGTGCGTCGCAGGCCTTGCGCGACAAGGCCGCGTTCGCGCGCGAAGCGGACTTCGCCGTGCGCATCGTGACCCAGTTCGGTTTCGATCCCGAAGCGGTCACCGCATGGGAGGCGTCGACCTCGGCCGAAGGTATCGACCTGCCCGTCCGCGTCGGCATGGCCGGTCCCGCGTCGTTACGGCACTTGATCAGGTTCGCGGCCTTGTGCGGTGTCGGCGCCTCGGCGAGGATGCTGATGACCCGAACCGGCGATACCACGAAGCTGCTGAGAACCCGCGCGCCGGACGACCAGATCGCCCATATTGCCCGACACCGCCTGGACGAACCTTCGTCGCGACTCGGCGGCGTTCATTTCTTCGCATTCGGCGGTGTCGTGAAGACCGCCAAATGGGCGAATACCGTGCTTGACGGCCGATTCGAACTCAACCACGGAGGCAGCGGCTTCACGGTCGCGCGCTCCTGAACCGCAACTTTCTTATCGCGTTGCTCCCCCAGTACCCATCGAGACCACAGAGAGACCAAGACAATGAGCAGATCCTATTTGTTTACATCGGAGTCCGTGTCCGAAGGACATCCCGACAAGATCGCGGATCAGGTATCCGATGCGATCCTCGATGCCTACATCGCACAGGACCCGTCCAGCCGCGTGGCTTGTGAAACGCTGACGAAGACCGGACTGGTCATGGTTGCCGGCGAGATCACGAGCAACGCGACGATCGAGACCGAGGAAGTCGTCCGCAAGGTCGTCGTCGACATCGGCTACGACCACTCGGACAAGGGCTTTGACGGCCACACCTGTGCGGTCATCAACGGTCTCGGCAAGCAGTCGGGCGACATTGCGCAGGGCGTCGACCGGGCGGCTCCGGAAGAGCAGGGCGCCGGCGACCAGGGCCTGATGTTCGGCTATGCGACCAACGAGACGCCGACGCTCATGCCGGCGCCGATCATCTACTCGCACCTGCTGCTCGAGAAGCACGCGGAACTCAGGAAGGCCGGGCAGCTCGATTGGGCCCGTCCTGACGCGAAGAGCCAACTGACCTTCCGTTACGAGAACGACAGGCCGGTCGGCATCGAGGCTGTCGTGCTTTCGACCCAGCACAGCCCGGATATTTCCGAGAAGGACCTGCACGAGGCCATCCTGGAACTCGTGATCAAGCCGGTGCTGCCGGAGAAGTGGGTCACACCCGACACGAAGTACCACATCAATCCCACCGGCCGCTTCGTCATCGGCGGACCGATGGGCGACTGCGGCCTGACCGGGCGCAAGATCATCGTCGACACCTACGGCGGCATGGCACGTCACGGCGGCGGTGCGTTTTCCGGCAAGGATCCGTCCAAGGTCGACCGCTCGGCCGCCTACGCCGCGCGCTACGTGGCGAAGAACGTGGTCGCGGCCGGACTCGCGGACCGTTGCGAGGTGCAGGTGTCCTACGCGATCGGCGTGGCGGAGCCCACCTCGGTGTCGGTCGAGACCTTCGGGACCAACAAGGTGTCCGAGGACAGGATCGTCTCGGCGATCAACGCGCACTTCGATCTGCGGCCGTACGGCATCATGACGATGCTCGACCTGCTCAAGCCCATTTTCCGCCCGACGGCGGCCTACGGGCATTTCGGGCGCGACGAGTTCAGTTGGGAAGCCACCGACAAGGCCGAGGCGCTCAAGAGCGACGCCGCCTGAGCATTGGTCCCGATGTCCACTGCGAACGGCAAGGGGGAAGCATGTCAGCGTTGATCTGTGGCTCTGCCGCCTACGACAACATCATGGTGTTCGAGGATTCCTTCAAGAATCACATCCTGCCGGACAAGATCCACATCCTGAACGTTGCTTTCCTCGTGCCCCAGCTTCGCCGGGAGTTCGGCGGTTGCGCGACGAACATCGCCTACAACCTCAAGCTCCTCGGGGAGGAGCCGCTGCCCATGGCGACCGTCGGGCAGGACTTCGATCGGTACCGGCAGTGGCTGGAAAGCCTGGATATCCGACTCGATCACATCCGCGAGCTCGACGACGTGTTCACCGCCCAGGCGTTCATCACGACCGACCTCGACGACAACCAGATCACGGCGTTTCATCCGGGCGCAATGAACCTTTCCGAGGTCAACAGGGTCAGCGATGCCGAGGGCGTGACGATCGGTACCGTGTCGCCCGACGGACGCACGGGAATGATCGAGCATGCAGAGCAGTTTGCCGAGGCCGGCATCCCGTTCATCTTCGATCCGGGCCAGGGCATGCCGATGTTCGACGGCGACGATCTGCGCACCTTCGTCGAACAGTGCACCTGGGTCACCGTCAACGACTATGAGTGGCAGTTGCTCAAGGACCGCAGCGGTTGGGACGTCGCGGACGTCACGCGCCGCGCCGAGGCGCTCATCGTGACTCGCGGCGGAGAAGGTTCGATCGTCTGCACGGGCGCCGGGCAATACGAAATCCCGACCGCCCGTCCGGATTCGATCGAAGACCCGACCGGTTGCGGCGACGCCTATCGGGCAGGACTCCTTTACGGGCTCATGCACGAGCTCGACTGGGAGACCACGGGCCGCATCGCGAGCCTTCTCGGGGCGATCAAGATCGAGCGCCACGGCACCCAGAACCACACATTTACCAGGGACGAGTTCGAACAACGATTCAAGTCCAGCTTCGGCCGGGCCATCTGACAGGAGTGAGAGACAATCCAATGAGTAACGAAGCACTGGCCGCCGAGGCGACCGACAACGACTACTACGTCAAGGACATTTCCCTGGCCGCGTACGGCCGCCGGGAAATCGAACTGGCCGAGCACGAGATGCCGGGTCTGATGGCGACGCGCGAGGAATACGTGGCGTCGCAGCCGCTTGCCGGCGCGCGCATCACGGGCTCACTGCACATGACGATCCAGACCGCCGTGCTGATCGAGACGCTGCAGGCGCTCGGCGCGAAGATCCGCTGGGCGAGCTGCAACGTCTTTTCGACGCAGGACCACGCCGCGGCTGCCATCGCGGCTACGGGGACGCCGGTGTTCGCCTACAAGGGCGAGAGCCTCGAAGAGTACTGGGAGTTCATCGATCGGACGCTCGACTGGGGAAACAGCCAGGGTCCGAACATGATCCTCGACGACGGCGGCGATGCGACCCTGTTCGTGCACCTTGCCGTTCAGGCGCTCAAGGATCCGTCCGTGCTCGACAAGGAGCCCGGCAGCGAGGAAGAGCGCGTGCTGCTCGCGCAGGTCAAGCGCTCGATCGCGGAGGATCCGGAACGCTTCGAGCGGATGCCCGGCGAGATCAAGGGCGTCTCCGAAGAGACCACGACGGGCGTCCACAGGCTCTACCAGATGCACCGGCGCGGCGAACTGCTGTTCCCGGCGATCAACGTCAACGACTCGGTGACGAAGTCGAAGTTCGACAATCTCTACGGTTGCCGGCACTCGCTCGTCGACGGCATCAACCGCGCCACCGACGTGATGCTGGCCGGCAAGATCTCCGTCGTCGCCGGTTACGGCGATGTCGGCAAGGGTTCCGCGCAGTCATTGCGCGCCCAGTCCTCGCGCGTCATCGTGACCGAGGTCGACCCGATCTGTGCCCTGCAGGCTGCGATGGAAGGCTACGAGGTCATGACCATGGACGAGGCCTGCGAGATCGGCGACGTCTTCGTCACGACGACCGGCTGCGTCGACGTGATCACCGAAGATCACATTGTCCGAATGAAGCATAACGCCATCGTCTGCAACATCGGCCATTTCGACAACGAGATTCAGGTCGACAGGCTCAGGAAATACGAGTGGGAAAACGTCAAGGAGCAGGTCGACAAGATCACCTTTCCCGACGGCAAGAGCATCATCCTGCTCGCCGAGGGCCGGCTCGTGAACCTCGGCTGCGCGACGGGCCATCCGAGCTTCGTGATGTCGAGCAGCTTCACGAACCAGACGCTCGCCCAGATCGAGCTCTACGCGAATCCCGACAGGTACGACATCGGCGTCTACGTCCTGCCGAAGCACCTCGACGAGAAGGTGGCCCGGCTGCACCTGGACAAGCTCGGCGTCAAGCTCGAGTCGCTGAGTCAGTACCAGGCCGACTACCTCGGGGTCCCTGTCGATGGTCCTTACAAGGCCGAGCACTATCGATATTGAGGGGCGGCTTTCGGTATCCAGCGGGGGCGGCACGGCGGGGCGATTCCCCCGTGGTCGCTGTGACGCTCCCGCATATCCCGTCCCGCAATTGCTGGCACGCGAAACAGAGGATTGATCCGGTATGGACGACGACATCACCATCGCCCGAAATACGCGGTTGGAACGCATACTCGATCTGGCGGAAAGCCGGCTTGGACTGGATCCGGCGGACCTCGAGCCCTACGGGCACTACAAGGCCAAGCTGTCGCCGCGGCTCGTCAGCGAGCTTGAGTCCCGGCCGGACGGCAAGCTGATCCTGGTCACGGCCGTAACTCCGACACCGGCGGGCGAGGGCAAGACCACGACGACCATCGGGCTTGCCGACGCAATGAACAGTGTCGGCAAGAAGACGATGGTCTGCGTGCGAGAACCGTCGCTCGGACCCTGCTTCGGCATGAAGGGCGGCGGCGCGGGCGGCGGCTACGCCCAGGTCGCGCCGATGGACGACATCAACCTGCACTTCACCGGCGACTTCCACGCAATCAGCGCGGCCCACAACCTGCTCGCGGCGATGGTCGACAACCACGTCCACCAGGGCAATGCGCTCGGTTTCGACGTGCGCCGGCCGATGTGGCGGCGGGTCGTCGACATGAACGACCGGGCGCTCAGAAAGGTCGTCGTGAGCCTTGGCGGCGTCGCCAACGGCGTGCCGCGCGAGACGGGCTACGACATCACCGTTGCGTCGGAGATCATGGCGATCCTGTGCCTGTCCACATCCCTTGCGGACATGCGCGAGCGCTTCAGCCGGATCATTGTCGGCTACACGCGCGAGCGCAAGGCGATCCTCGCCGGCGATCTCGGCGCGCATGGCGCCATGACTGTGCTCATGCGCGACGCGATCAACCCGAACCTCGTGCAGACGCTCGAGCACACGCCGACGTTCGTCCACGGCGGCCCGTTCGCGAACATCGCCCACGGCTGCAATTCGGCCCTCGCGACCCGGACTGCGCTCAAGCTTGCCGATTACGTCATCACCGAAGCGGGATTCGGCGCGGATCTCGGTGCGGAGAAGTTCCTCGACATCAAGTGCCGGCTGACCGGACTCAGGCCGTCGGCGGTCGTGCTCGTGGCGACGATCCGGGCGCTGAAATACTCCGGAGGCGTCGCGCTCAAGGACCTCAACGAGGAGAATGTGCCCGCGCTGATCGAGGGCGCGGCCAATCTCGACCGCCACGTCGCAAACATTCGCGACAACTACGGACTACCCGTCGTCGTGGCCGTCAACCGCTTCGGCAGCGACACGGACGCCGAAATCGACGCGATCATCGCCCACATGGCCGCACAGGGCGTCGAGGCCGTCATGGCGGACCATTTCGCCAGGGGCGGTGCGGCCGGCGCCGTGGACCTTGCCCACGCCGTTGCGGGAACCGTGGACGGGCGCGATACGCCGGAACTGAGCTTCGTCTACGAGGACAGCGACACGCTCTGGGAGAAGCTCGAGAAGGTCGCCAGGAACATCTACCACGCAGGCGAACTCAGCGCGACGCCCGCCGTGCGCAAGAAGATCGACGACTTCCAGAACTCCGGCTACGGCCATTTCCCGGTCTGCGTCGCCAAGACGCAATACTCGTTCTCGACCGATCCGACGCTGCGCGGCGCGCCTTCAGGGCACGTCTGCACGATCCGGGACGCCTATCTTTCGGCCGGGGCGGGATTCATGGTCGCACTGACCGGTGACATCATGACGATGCCCGGTCTGCCGAGGGTGCCTGCCGCCAACCGCATCGACATCGACGACTCCGGAAACATCGTCGGCCTGTCGTAGCGGACGCCCGGAACAGATCGCTGCGGCCGTCAACCGAGCCGCGGCGCGGGCGTAGCGATCGAATCCGTCCTTGTCGGCGATCCCCAGAAAAACTCGGCAGGCCAACGGGCCTGCCGAATGGATCGGACCAGACTGTATCGGACGAACGCGCGAGCCGACCGGGGGTCAGCCGGAACGCTTGACGTCCGCCCGGACTATCGTTACAGGCTAGCCGGCTCCGATTTCCTTGCGGACGATCGCTGCGCCTTCGGCCAGGTTCTCGAGCTTCATTTTCGCGACCATGCGCGACAGCGGCTTGAGGCCGCAGTCGGTGCTCAGCGTGACCTGCTCGGGTGAGACGTGCTCAAGCACCTTGCGCGTGCGATCGGCGATCATGCCGGGCTGATCGATCATGTTGTTGCGGATGTCGAGCACGCCGACCTGCACGCCCGTGTCGCTCGGCAGATTCTTCAGGAACTCGACGCCGTCCATTTCGCGGTTCGCATAGTCGAGCACGAACTCGTCGATACCTTCGGTACCGAAGAAGTGCGGCAGAACGGTCTGGTAGCCTTCGGGGAAGCTCGAACTCAGGATGTCGTTGCCCCAGGCGTTACCGAAGCAGAAGTGCCAGCCGATCTTCGCATCGACGCCGTCGCACATCATTTCGATGCTTTCGCGGATCCACCTGTAATCGTCGAGGTCCTGCGTGAACAACGGCAGCCAGGCGCCAAGATC
Organism: Gammaproteobacteria bacterium; assembly: GCA_022819855.1. Lineage (GTDB taxonomy): Bacteria > Pseudomonadota > Gammaproteobacteria > Steroidobacterales > Rariloculaceae > Rariloculus. The sequence continues at coordinate 144,726 of JAJEGN010000011.1, forward strand.
CTCGATCTGCAGGTATTTGGCACCGAGCGCGACGATGTCCTTCATCTCCTTGTTGAAGATCGGCGCGAGCGCAAACGTGAGTTCCTTCGGGCTCTTGTAGTGCGAGTCCTCATTGAAATACACGTGCCAGGCGAGGTTTGCGGGACCGGCGCCGATGGACACCTTGACGGGAGCAGAAGCGTAGCGCGCCGCGATCTCGTAGAGGTCGGTCCAGCGCAGCGTGTCGGGCGTGGAGTCGACCGGTCCGCTGTTGATGACGCCGCCCCAGTCGTCGAGGATCGCCTTGCCCTGGCTCGGATCCTGCCCGACACCGGATGGGTGCGGATTGCGCGACGGCTCAAAGCCCGGAATGCGCTCGTACAGGTACCAGCAGAAAGAGCCGATCACGCCGACATAGTCGTCGTACCACATGTTGCCGTCGGTCACGATGTCGAGCCCGGCTTCTTCCTGGTCTCGGACCACGGCCGCGACGGCATCGTTAAAGGCTTCTTCGTGCGCCACTTCCTTGAAAGCGGAGCGAATGTCACGTCCGAGCAACTGCTGATGGAACCAGTGCGGACGCGGATAGGATCCGACCATGGTCGTCGGAAGGATCGTGTCTACAACCTGTCTTGTCATCGTTCTTTTCCCCCTTGAAAGTCATCCGCGCGGCCGCCAGCGCCCGCGGAAAAAGCGCGAGTATACGCGAAGGTCGTAACGGAGCGTAACCCGACTGCATCAGGGTCGTCGTCAGCCCCTGATGCGGTGCCGCCTGCAGTGCGCCTGACTCCTATTGGCCGGGCGGATTCATGAGGAACGGCGGCGGGTACTGACGCGCGCCGCGTTCGAGCGTGATCCAGCGTGTTTCGGTAAACGTGTCGATACCCTGGCGGCCGCCGTGGCGGCCGAGTCCGCTGGCGCCGATGCCTCCGAACGGCACGTGCGGCTCATCATGGACCGAGCAGTCGTTGACGTGCGCCATGCCGGTGCGAAGCTGCCGGGCCACGGCGAGTCCCCGCTCCTCGTCGCGTGTGATGATGCCGGCGGACAGTCCGTAATCGGAGTCGTTGGCGATCTCGACCGCGTCGTCGATACCGTCGGCGACGATCACCGGAGCCACGGGACCGAAGGTCTCCTCCCGGAAAATCCGCATGTCGCGTGTCACGCTGCCGAGCACGGTCGGCTCGAAGAAGAGTCCGTCGTTGCCGCCGCCGCAGAGGACCTGGGCGCCCTGCGCCACGGCGTCGTCGACCTGCGCGCGGATCTTGTCGGCCTGCTTCTGGTTGATGATCGGCCCGATGCAATTGGGGAGTTCGCGCGGATCGCCGACCTTGAGCTTCGATGTGTTCGCGACGAGCTTGTCGGTGAATTCGTCGGCGATGGACCGGTCGACGATGACCCGCTCGACGGACATGCAGATCTGGCCGTTGTGCATGAAGGAGCCGAAGGTTGCGGCGTTGACGGCGCGCTCCATGTCGGCGTCGGCAAGCACGACCAGGGCATCCTTGCCGCCGAGTTCCAGGCAACACTTCTTGAGCAGCCCGCCGGCCTGGGCCGCGATCTGACGGCCGACCCCCGTGGAACCGGTGAAGCTCACGCCCTGCACGGTGGGGTTGGAAATGAGCTCGTCGCCGACCTCCGCGACGTTGTCCCTCGAACAGGTGACGACGTTGAAGACGCCGGGCGGCACGCCGGCTTCCTCGAGCATCTCGGCGAAGATGATCCCGCCCGCGACCGGGGTCTCTTCGGAGGGCTTCAGCACCACGCAGTTGCCGACCGCGAGCGCCGGGGCGAAGCCGCGCGAGGACAGGATCATCGGGAAGTTCCACGGGGAGATCACCGAAACGACCCCCAGCGGTTCGCGAACGATGAGGCTGAGCTTGCCGTATTCCGACGGCAGGATCTCGCCATTGACCTGGTAGGCGGCCGCAGCGGCCGCACGGAATACGCCGGAGCTGTAGTAGGTTTCGAACATGCCCTTGCCGACCCACGATCCGCCTTCGTCGATGAGGATCTCCTGCAGTTCCTTGCTGCGGGCTTCGAGGATGTCGCCGACCTTGTGAATCAGCCTTGCACGCTGCGAATGCGACATGCCCGACCAGGCCGGAAAGGCTTCCCGGGCGGCCTCGATCGCGGCTTGCGCGTCCGCGCGCGAGCCATCCGCGACGCTGGTCCAGACCTCTCCGCTTGCGGGGCTGTTGACGGGAAACTGCGCGCCGCCTGCCGCATCGACCCAATTGCCGCCGATGTAGAGATTGCGATTTTCTGTTGTCATGCTCGCTCCAGGGATGTGTGTGGAAGGGCGCCGACGACCCGCTGCCGCCCGTTGCCAAGAATTCGATCGCTCCAAGGCTGGCGTAGTATAGACACGTACAGGCAACCTGTCAGTCGCGGCTGCGGCTGGAGAATCGAGGGATCGAACGGCGCGGATCGTCGACGGATCAGGGAACTGAATCGCAGCTGCCGAAGTGAGAATATTGGGACTGCATCGCGATGAACGGACCGACCGTCAGGTAACGCTCGTGGGGGACGCGGGCGCGATCAAACGCGTCCGGACCGCGGGCGTCATGGCCGCGGCCGTGCTGCTTGGCGGCTGTGCGCTCGCGCCGCTGGAGCCCGGGGCCGAACCGAGCCTTGCCGTACCGCCGGCCGCGCAGGGCGTCCTGCAGCAATTCGGCGATCGAATCGAGTCCGGGCTCGGTCCGCAGGAGTCCGCGTACTGGCTCGTCGATACGGCCGACTCGGCGTTGACGGCCAGGCTCGCGCTCGTGGACGAGGCGGTTTCCACGCTCGACGTCCAATACTTTATCTGGGAGCCGGATGCCTCCGGCCGCCTGATGTTCAGTCGATTGATCCACGCGGCCGACCGGGGCGTGCGCGTGCGCCTGCTGCTCGACGACCTGACGGTCAGCGGCAAGGACGCCGAGTACGCGGCGCTTGACAGCCATCCGCTCATCGAGATACGCACGTTCAATCCGTGGAGATCGCGTTCGCACGTTGGCCGTGTGGTCGAGTTCATGTTCCAGGGCGGCAGACTCAATCATCGGATGCACCTGAAGACGGTACTTGCCGACGGGCGATTCGCGTTGATCGGAGGTCGAAACATCGGTGACAGGTACTTCGGGCGCTATGACGAGTTCGTGCAGAACGATCTTGACATCATGGCGGCCGGACCGATCGTCGCCGACGTGGCGCAGAGTTTCCGGGACTACTGGGACAGTGCGCGCAGCTATCCCATCGCGGATCTCGCGTCGCGGCGCAATCGGCGCCAGCAGCTTGAGGACCACGTGGACCGTTTCGAAGAAGAGTACCTGGCCGCGCGCGAGAAATTTCGTGCCGTACCGCTTGAACCGGTGAGCTGGCGCGACTACTTCCAGGAGCTTGCGGACACGTACGCCCCGGGCGCCGGCACGCTTGCATACGATTCGCCGGCAGTCGACGACGGATTGCCGGAAACCCTTTACGCTCCATTCGTCGACTTTGTCGCATCGGCCCGCGAGGAGGTCATTCTCGCAACGGCCTATTTCGTGCCGGAACCTGAGTTCGTGGAGTTGCTCGGCGAGCTCGTCGCACGCGGCGTTCGCGTCGTGTTGTTGACGAACTCCCTGGCGTCGAACAACCACACCGTTGCGCACACGGGCTACAAGCCCTGGAGGAGGCCGCTGCTCGACGCGGGCGTGGAACTCTACGAGGCCAGCGCCGAGGGGGACAATCTCCGCTACTACGCGGCGCCGCCGACCGATCCTGAACTGCTGGGTTTTCACAGCAAGGCGGCCGTGGTCGACCGCAGATGGAGTTTCGTCGGCTCGCCGAACATCGATCCGCGTTCCATGCGTCTGAATACCGAAATCGGCATGTTCGTCGACAGCGAACCGCTTGCGGCGGATCTGGCCGCGCTGCTCGAGCGCGACATCGCGCCGCGAAACGCGTGGCGCGTCACGATGACCGAAGACGGCGATCTGCTCTGGACAGGTAACCCGAGAACGCTGAAGCGCCAGCCCGCGCGAGGATTCTGGCAGCGGCTGGCCGAATTTCTCGTAAACCTGCTGCCGATCAAGAAACAGATCTAGCAGCCTGCGTGCGACTTTCTCGTGGGGCTACACCTGGTGTTCGGGTACGCTGACCGTCAGGCCGTCGATCTCCTCGGTGACCTCGATCTGGCAGCTCAGGCGGCTGTTCGGCTGACGGTCGAAGACACAGTCCAGCATGCCGTCCTCGTGCTCGTCGGGCGCGGGCAGCCGCTCAAGCCATGCCGCGTCGACGTAGACGTGGCAGGTCGCACACGAGCAGGCGCCGCCGCACTCGGCCACGATTCCCTCGATGCCGTTGTCTATGGCTGTTTCCATGACGGTCGAGCCGGGCTCGGCTTCGATGGCCTGGGGCGTTCCTTCGTATTGGATATAGGTGATCGTTGGCATGGTCCTGGGCGTTGGCGGGTCGCGCGCACCGGCTGGCGCAGGTGTTACCTGACTCGGGGCAAGGCCGCGTATAATATACCGTTGCTCAATTCATAGGTGATTTTGAACCGAGCAGCAGTTCAAGCAAGCAAGCCCGGCGGGCCGCCGCGTCGCGGCCGCCCGCACTGACCGCAGAGCGCACCTCCCGTTTCACTGTTTCCACTTGAGCCTGCGGTTCCCGGCGCGTGGCGGCAGTACACGAGCGAACCAGGCGCATTTGCACCGGTCTCACACATGGTCAGCGGAATGAGCGCGAAACATCAGGAACTCCATGAGCCGTCGGTCGTCGTCCGATTCGCGGGCGATTCCGGCGATGGCGTCCAGCTCATGGGTACCCAGTTCGTGTCCTCGACCGCCCTTGCGGGCAGCGATTTCGCAACCTTTCCCGACTATCCCGCCGAGATTCGCGCCCCGGCCGGCACGACCTTCGGCGTCTCGGCGTACCAGATCAACCTCGGTGCAGGCCCGATTACGACCGCAGGAGACGCGCCGCAGATGCTCGTCGCATTCAATCCGGCGGCGCTCAAGGTCAGCCTGCCGCTGATCGCCGACGGCGCAGCCATCATCGTCAACACGACGAGCTTCACGAGACGGGGTCTGTCGAAGGCCGGCTATGACGAAGATCCCCGCAGCGACGGCTCGCTCGACGGCTATCAGCTCATCGAGGTCGACATCACGCGGTTGACGCTCGAGACGGTCAAGCCGTTCGGCCTCTCCAAGAGCGATGCCGGACGGTGCAAGAATTTCTGGGCGCTGGGTCTCGTTCAATGGATGTTCGGACTCGATCTGGATGCGATCGAGCGATGGATCAACACGAAATTTGCCAGTAAGGAATCCGTGCGCGAGGCGAACCTGGCGGCGCTGCACGCGGGCAACGCGTACGGTGAGACGGCGGCGCTCGCGGCCGCCGTGCCGCAGCTGGACGTGCGAAAGGCGAAGTTTGAGCCAGGCGAGTACCGTGGCGTTCGCGGCGGGGAAGCGCTCTCGCTCGGGCTTGCCGCCGCCGGCGAACTCGCGGACAGGCCGATCGTCTTCTGTTCGTATCCGATCACGCCGGCGTCTCCGCTGCTGCACCAGCTTGCGCGGCTGGGCAAGCTCGGGGTCGGCGTATTTCAGGCCGAGGATGAAATCGCGGCAGTCTGCGCAGCCATTGGCGCCTCTTTTGGCGGAGCGATCGGCGTGACTTCGAGTTCAGGACCCGGCATCGCGCTCAAGACCGAAGCCATCGGGCTCGCGATCAATGCGGAACTGCCGCTGCTCATCATCGATTCGCAGCGCGGCGGGCCCTCGACGGGCCTGCCGACGAAGACCGAGCAGTCCGACCTCTATCAGGCCGTCTATGGACGTAATGCCGACGCCCCGGTGCCGGTTGTCGCTGCCCGTTCGCCGAGCGACTGCTTTGATGTCGCGATCGAGGCGGCGAGGATCGCGCTGCGCCACATGACGCCGGTCTTTGTCATGACAGACGGCTATCTTGCAAATGCTGCCGAGCCGTGGCTCATCCCCGACATGGACACGTACGAGCCGATCGAGGTGAACACGCTCGCGAAGAAGCCCGCCGACGACGTGCAGACCGCGGTGTTCGAGCGCCATCCGAAGACGTTCGGCCGGCCTTGGGTGTCACCGGGCATGCCGAACCTCATGCATCGGATCGGCGGGCTCGAGAAGGACATCCACACGGGCCACATCTCCTACGAAGCCGAGAACCACCAGGCGATGTCGCAACTGCGCGCGGACAAGGTGCAGTCAGTCGCGAATTTCATCCCTGAGCAGGGTGTCGAGGTCGGGCCTTCCGAAGGTGCCGTGGCCGTCGTGGGCTGGGGTTCGACCTATGGTGCGCTCTACCAGGCCGTGCGGCGGGTCGCGCGGATAAATGACCGCGTGAGCCACATTCACATCCGTCACATCAATCCGTTTCCGCCGAATCTTGGCGAGCTGCTCGGCGGTTTCGACCGCATCATCGTGCCCGAGATGAACATGGGCCAGCTTGCGACGCTGCTCCGCGACAAGCTCGGCGTAGAGACCGTGCAGTTCAACAAGGTGACCGGTCAGCCGTTTCTGATTCAGGAAGTCATCGACTTCGTACTCGACCAGCTTGCCGATGTGACGGGCGAGGAATCGCGCCCGCGAATCGTGCACGGAGAGCCGACATGAGCGCATCGCTGACGGCCAAGGACTACACGACCTCGCAGGAGGTGCGCTGGTGCCCGGGCTGCGGGGACTACGCGATCCTGAAGACCATGACGCGCGTCCTCGCCGACGTCGGCGCGGAACGCGAAAACACGGTGTTCATCTCCGGTATCGGTTGTTCGTCCCGCTTTCCCTACTACGTCGAGACCTATGGATTCCACACCATACATGGCCGTGCGCCGGCCGTGGCCACGGGATTGAAGCTTGCCAATCCCGAACTTGATATCTGGGTGGTGACCGGCGACGGCGACGGGCTCTCGATCGGCGCCAACCATCTGCTGCATGCGCTCAGGCGCAATATCTCGCTCAAGATTCTGCTCTTCAACAACGAAATCTATGGATTGACCAAGGGCCAGTACTCGCCGACCTCGCGGATCGGCACCAGGTCGCCGTCGAGTCCGGGAGGCTCCTTCGACGCGCCCGTCTCGCCGGGACTGTACGCGCTCGGCTCGGGCGCCCGGTTTATCGCGCGGGCGATCGATGTGGACAGGACCGGTCTGGCCGGCGTGCTCGAGGCCGCCCATGGTTACGATGGCGGAGCGTTCGTCGAGATCTTCCAGAATTGCATCGTCTACAACGAGGATGTGTTCGAGTCCTTCGCGGGGAGGGAGCACGCTGCCGAGCGCCAGCTCCACGTGCGCCACGGCGAACCGCTCGTCTTCGGCGCCGGCGATTCGAAGGGGCTCCGGTTCGACACCGGAAAGATGGCGCTCGAGCTTATCGACGCGCGTGAGCGCGCCGACGAAGTGCTCGTTCACGACGAGACGAACGCGACGCTGGCGCAACTGCTGCTGGCCATGGAAGCGCCGGAGATGCCTGTCGCGCTCGGCGTCATCTACCGGGTCGAGGACGAGACCTTCGAGGCGGCGTTCTACGACAACCATCCGACGGGATTCAAGCGCACCGGCAAGGTCGCCGATGCGTTGCGCAATACGAATACCTGGACCGTGGAGTAAGGGGCATCCACCGCCTCTGAGCCGCGAATCCGGAGGGGAGCCAGATGAGAACCTTGCGCCTGTTCCTGCCGATATCCGCCTTTCTTCTGAGTACGCCGGGACTGGCTCAGGAGTCCATCGACGAGATGCTGGCGCGCGGCGATTCGCTCTTCAACAATCGCGTTGGTTGTTGGGTCTGTCACCAGGAGACGGGTGAGGGGCTCGTCGGTCCGAATCTGCTGTTCGGTCCGACGCCGATGGATATCTTCGATCAGCTTGAAAGCAATCCCGTCATGGGCGTCATCGTCGCGGAACTCGATCCGAGCGACGAGGATCTCGTCGCAATCTCGATGCACATCCGCACGCTTGCTGACCTGCCCGTGAGCGCCGAACTCGCCGAGCAGTACCGCACGGAACTCGCGGCGTACAAGGCGTCGCGTCCCGCCGATATTCAGTTCGTGCGGACCGAGCGGGATCTTGCGGTCGAGGCCATCGAGTCCTTTGGCTCCGTGATCACGGGCTGGGAGCGCAGGGCGAAGGAAGGGAGCGTACTCAGCCACTACGAGACGCAGGTCATCGCGGAGTTCGATCCAGGCGAACCCAAATTCACGCCCGAGCCCGGCAAGACCTATTTCTACGAGAACACCGGCACGAACAGCGTGCCGGCGGTCATGTTCGACGGCTTCGAGCTGCCGACTCAAAATCAGGTCGTCGTCGGCGATGCCCAGACCAAGGAAGTCATCGCCAGCTATGCGCTGCCCGAGTCGCTGCGCGCGACCGTGCACACGTCGGCGATGTCGCCCGACGGCCGGTATGCATACATCATCGGCGCGCGACCGGGCGGGGACGCCGACATGTTCGAGACGGTTGGCGGATCGGCGACGCTGATCAAGGTCGATGCGCTGACGCTGCAACCGATCAGGCAGATCGCGATCGGCGGCCGGCTCCACCATGCGCAGGTCTTCCGCAACTACATGCTGCTCGACATGTTCGCGCGCGACGCCGACGGCCTGGCGCTGATGCTCTACGACACCGAGACCGACGAGATCGTGGGCGGCGTCCGGGACGTCGACATGGGCGGCATGGTCTACACCGTCTGGTCGGACAAGGACTACGAGTACATCTACGCACTCATGGAGCCTGGCGGTTACGCTCCGGGCCGCGCGACCGGCATGCTCGGCATGATCAACGTGTACCAGGGCAAGCTCGTCGCCATGCGCCCGTTCTGGATCGCAATGATCGATCCCGATACCTGGGAGGTCGTCCGCGAATACCCGATCCCGGGCTATCGGCCGAACTGGGCGGTGATCGACTCGGCCAAGGAAAACATCTACGTGATCGCAAGCTCGTCCGTCGCATCGAAGATCAACCTCGAGACGGGCGTTATCGAGTGGACGAACGGCACCGGAATCGGTCCCTATGGGGCAAGCCTGACCGCCGACGAGACCGAACTCTGGGTGGCGGACAAGGGCGAGGCGGCCCATCACTTGGGGCGCACGATCACGATCATGGACACCGAAGCCGGCCACGCGATCGAGACGCTCTACGGCGCCTACAAGGTCGACCACGTGCTGCTGTCGCCGAACGGCAGGGAAATGTGGGCGACGAGCAACGGCGAAGGGCGCATCTACGTCTACGACGTCGAGACTCGGGAGCTCACGCACCGGATCGACATGCCGATGAACGGCGACGCCCACGGCCTGATCTGGGTCCATTACGACGAGAACGGCGTACCGGCGGTTGTCCGCGACCAGGGCGGCTTCCACAACGGGATCAATCCGGCGCTGGGGATCGCGCTCGATTACTAGGCGCCAGACGGGCGCTCGGGACTGCGTTATCGGCGGGGCATTCCAGCAGACGGGCCATTTTGGCTGGCATGCTGATAAGCTACACGCCGCTTCGCCCCGGTAGCTCAGCCGGATAGAGCACTCGCCTCCTAAGCGAGGGGTCGCAGGTTCGAGTCCTGCCCGGGGCGCCACCTGTTACCGACCACAACGCCACGCTGTCGCGACAGCACCGATAAGTCCTGCCGGGGCGCCGCATGATGCTGACGGTTCAATAAGCAAAACTTGCGAATCGCACAAGAATGGATCGTTGCCTCTCCCATCGTGCGGACTTACGCTTTGCGGCATGAGTGACCGATGGACAATGATCGGCGGATTCGTCGCACTGGCAGGGTTGATTCTTTACCAGGCAAACGTGACCCGCGCCGAAGTACGAGACGTTCGCGCCGAACTGCGGGATGTGCGCGCCGTGGTTGAGCGCCTGAACGAGCGCGTCACCAGGATCGAAACGCGCCTCGAATACACGCTTCCATCGCAGCTCGAACCGCCCGCCGACACTCCACCGGGGAACTGACCGGAGGAGCGCGGAGATGCCTTCGGCGGCGATTGCGTCCCCGCAATAAGCCGCTACCGACTCTGCGCCTGGGGTCTACATTCGTTCGATGATCGCGATGTAATTGGGTCTTGGACCGTCCGAGTCGAAGTAGCGCCTGACCGTCCAGCCGGTACCTGAAACGATCTCTTCCATCTCCAACTTCGAGACCATGAGATAGTCGAACCACGGCGTGGCCAACGTCTTGTAGCGGCACCGCGCTCGCACCTGTCCGCTCATTCGTCCCTTGCGCCGATTGTTTGCCAGATAGGCCAGATCGTCGGGGTCCATGGCGTTATGGATGTCAAGGCTTTCCGCGATGATTCTGGCGCTCGGCGACGTGAATCCCTTGAAACGACGCAGGAGCCAGCGCGCTCTGGTGCGATTCTCGAACAAGCCGAAGTTGTTGCCCAGCATCAGGATCGTGTCGAACCGACCCAGGCTGCCGGAAAGTTCGGTAATCGAAAGCAGCCTGGTCTGCCGCAGGCCGCGCAGGTTGGCTGTCTCCAGTGCAAGAGGAGAGTTGTCGACTCCGAGAACGTCGTGCCCGTTCTCCTGAAGGTACAGCGCATGACGTCCGGCGTTGCATCCGATGTCGAGAACGCGGCCCCTGGCCAGCTTGATTGCCTTCTTCTCATGGTCCTGCCACTTCGAATACTCGGCAAGGTACTCGGTCGGACCGCCCGACGGCCTGACACTACCGTCGGATCGTTCGATGATCTCGAACGCCGGTTTGCCGTGGTACTGGTCCCAGACCGCCATGCCGAAGGCGTCCTGGCTCTCTGTCAGATACATCGTCGCAATCTCCTCGCTGGCAGGTCCATTTGTCCCAGGATTGTCCTGGCGTGATCGGCGCGTCACGCGGGTCTGCATCGAGCGGCCAGGGCGTCGAATCCGTGCGAGTGTAGTCCTGACATGGACGTGTCGCCAGCCCTCATGCGAACCGGCCCGAAGGCGCCAGGATTCGATGAATCCGCTCGTAGCCATGCAAGCGCATGGTTCATCGCAAGAACAGGCAAGAGGACATATGTCCCGGACCTTCAAGGTGTTGCCCGGAATCTCCACATTCTGCCGGAGTGTCTCGTTTACAATTCGCGCAGGGCGCGGCGACAGGGACGACGATGCCAGGATTCCGGATCGGAGGGTTGAAGATCGCGGCGGCCGTCGCGGCAATTGCAGTAGCAGCCTGCGAACCGACCGGGTCCACACCCGGGCCGGCTCCCGAACCCGTGCCTGTGCCGCTGAGCCGCTCCACACCCGATTCGCCGGGGACGACCGCAGCCGACATCATGACCGGAACGGTCGCCGAGTACCTCAGCGATCCCCGCTACGCCACGGCCGATCTCGAGCGCGGCAGGATACTGAGCCTCGCCTGCCAGGCCTGTCACACACTCGGCGCCGGCGAGGACCACAAGCTCGGACCGAACCTCCACGGCATGTTCGGCCGTTCCGCTGCGCAACTGGAAGGGTTCGAATTCTCCGAAGCACTGCGGACTTCAGGTCTCGTCTGGACGCCCGAGGCGCTCGAAGCTTGGCTCGCCGAACCCGACGATTTCGTACCCGGCAACAACATGGTGTTCGCGGGTTACGGGTCGGAAACCGACCGGCGCGATCTCATCGCCTGGTTGCTCACCGCGACGAGCGGCCCGTGACTGCTGACGAGCCAAGGGGAGTCGCATAGCCGGTCGCTTGAGACCCTCGCGCGCAGGGATGCGCGCGCGGAGCGTACAGGGATGTATTTACCGCGTGTCTCAAGCGACCGGTAGTGCGACTCCCCGCATGCCTTCGGTGAGATACGGGCGCTAATCGTCGCTGCCGGTTGCGGGTTGAGCGTCGTCGGATGGTTCGTCCGCGTCCTGCTGCAATTCGTCTTCTCCGCCCACGTACGGGGCGTGCGTCTCGGCGGGCGGAATGTGCGCGGCCAGTTCTTCTTTCAACTCGTTGTACCGCCGGTCGCGGATGAGATTCGTCCATTCGTTCGGATCGGCCTCGAGGTCGTAGAGCTCTTCGGATCCGTCCGCGTAGACGATGTAGCGATGCTTGTCGTCCCGGACGGTCCAGTTGCCGTATTCGCCGTACGTGGTGATCGCAACGTCGTCCCAGCTCATCGAGGGACTTCGCAGCAGCGGTACGAGGCTCGTTCCATCCACGTAGTCCGGGCGTTCGAGACCGGCAAGTTCCACGAGCGTCGGATAGATACTCTGGGTGGACACGACTTCATCCGAGTACGAACCTGGCGTGGTCACTCCCGGCGCGACGATGATGAACGGGACCCTGGTCGTTTCATCCCACAACGTCATCTTCCCCCAGTTGTCCTTTTCGCCGAGGTGAAAACCATGATCGGCCCACAGGACGATGATGGTGTTGTCGGCCTGACCGCTGGCATCGAGTGCGTCGATGAGTTTGCCGACCATCGCGTCGGAAAAACTGATTGACGCCAGGTAACCCTGCACGGCTTCCTGCCACTTGCGCGTTCCGCGCTCGACGACCCAGCCGTGCGTCGACGTGTCGAGATTCGGCTCGACCCCGATCAATTCGCTCCAGGCCGGCGGCACGTCATCGAGGTCGGTCTCCAGATACTCCGGGAGTATCACGTCTTCGACCGGGTGCATGTCGAAGTATTTCTGCGGCACATACCAGGGCAAGTGCGGACGATAGATGCCCGCGGAGATGAATTGCGGCCCGGTATGCGCGGCCTCGAGCTGCTGAATCACCCAGTTCACGACCTGCCCGTCGCCCATGGCGTCGTCGGTGGTCACGTTCGGAAAGAAATCGAAGTAACCGGTCTCGATGCCGTTGCCGTGCGCATCGCCTTCGGTCTGTCCGGGCGCCGGGAAGACTTCATCCGGCAAGTGCCGTTCCAGCGAAGGGAAATAGGCATCCCAGGCCGTGAAGTCCTGCTGTCCCGTGTAGCCGCCGAGGCTGTAGGTGTGGGCATGAAACAGCTTGCCGGCGCCAAGCGTCCGGTAGCCGTTGTCCCTGAAATAGCGCGGCAGCGTGCTGTTCCCCGCGAGCCTCGGGTTCTCGCGCCAGTCGCCGCGCTGGTTGTAGACGCCGCTGTTAAAAGGCGTGACGCCGGTCAGGATGGCGGTTCTGGCCGGCAGACAGGCGGCGCCCGGAGTGTGCGCGTTCGTGAAGAGCATGCCGCGGGCGGCAAGCGCGTCGATGTTGGGGGTCTTCGTCTGCGGGTGGCCGCCCATCACGCCGACCCAGTCGTTCATGTCATCGATGTTGATGAACAACACGTCGGGCGGTTGCTGTGCCGCCGCAGGGGCGAGAGGGCAGAGCGCCAGGCAAATCAGGAGGTGTTTTCTAAGCATATGGACTCACCAGTGAACCGGTGGTGTCGAGTTTCTGCGATAGGGCGTCCTTGAATGCCACAGGGATCATGCGAGACTCCCGCCCGGATGTGTTGCCGATCTTCAAGTTGATGTACGGCTCTCGAGTTCTGTGCAGGTCGATCGGCGTTGTCTAGGCCGTGTTGACCTGTAGCGGGCCATGCGACTGTTCGCGGCTCGCGGCGACGTTGACGATCATGTCGGCGAGCACCGGTGCGCGATTGAAATAGTGCCCCCCGAGCGCGTCGGAAATCGCGCACAGCACCGCGGCAGACGCACAGCCCTGCACCGGTTCGCCGATGCCCTTGGCGCCCACGGGGTTCTGGCCGTCCGGTATTTCGACGGCGAGGGCCTGCATCGTGCTCGGCGTATCGAGATAGGTCGGAAGCTTCGACTCGTGCATGGTCGAGTTGGCCGGCAGGCCGTTCTGCGGGTCGAAAATGTGCCGCTCGCTGAGTGCGAGCCCGAATCCCGTGACAGCGCCGCCCTTGGTCTGGGTCGCGAGGCCCTGCGGGTGCAGCACGGTTCCGCAATCGGCGACGCCGAGATAGTCGATGATTTCGTACCTGCCGGTCTCGAGGTCGAGTTCGATCTCGATGAAACCCGCTGCTATGGCCGGAACCATGGCGCTGTGTTCGAGATTGTCCTTCGCTACGCCGATCAGTCCCGTGCCGGCGACCGCCGCGACGGCCGTCTGCGTGATCGCGTGCAGGTCGTCCGGCGCCTCGTGCCCGGAGAATTTGCCGCCAAGCTCGATGGCGCGTTGGGCGGCTGCGGCGTACGTCATCCTGACCTCGGGATCCGCTGTCGAAAAGACGGCCTCATCCTCGATGTCGTAGTCGTCCGGCGATCCGCCGAGATCCATGGCGGCGATTTCCTTGAGTTTCGCGACCGCGTCCATGGCGGCGACGTAATTGGTCCGTGTCATCGTGAACGAGGTGTTGCTGCCGGATTGCGACGAAGACCACGGGAGATTGAGACGCGAGTCACCGCGTACGACGACGCAGTTCTCCCAGGCGCACTTGAGGACTTCGGCCGCGACGCGCGACGTCGCGGTATGGGAATAGGTGCCGAGGTTTCCGACGCCCGAGTGGATGTGCAGCTTGCCGTCGGGCGTCAGCCGCACGAGGCCGTCGTAACCGCTGCGTCCCGCGGAGTGGAACGCCTGACCGACACCGACGCCGGTGACTTTCGAACCCCGGGCCTGGCCGCTGCGGGTCCGGCGCTCCGCCCAGTTGAATGCCTCCGCGCCGGCGTCGAGCATCTCACGCTGGTAAGCGCTCGTGACCGGACCCTGCGCGCCGTCGTACCTGCCGTCGTTGTCGGCGGCGTTGATGCGGCGCAATGCGACGGGATCGATGTCGAGCGCCTTTGCCGCCTTGTCGAGCAGCGGTTCGACCGCCATCGCGATCTGGTTCTGTCCCGGACCGCGCTGTGCCCCGGTCGGCGGCGTATTGCTGCTTACGGCGATGCCCCGATAGCGCATGGCGACCGGCTGGTACAGCAAGGTCACGGCGCCGGCCGCAGAGCCGAAGTCGCCGGCGCCGCTGTAGGGCCCGTTCTGCTGCACGATGTAGAGGTCCGTGGCGGTGATGCGCCCGTCAGCGCTGAAGCCCATCCTGATGCGGCCCTGAAATCCTGGCCGGGACGAGCCGAGCAGCACCTCTTCGGCGCGGTTGATCCTGAGCATGACCGGACGGCCCGCCTTCTTCGCCATCTGGATCGCGACGCCCATCAGGGGATAGGAGCCGGCCTTCGAGCCGAACCCGCCGCCGCAGTATTCGGCGATGTAGACGAGATCGTCGACCTCGATACCGGCAAGGCGCGCGATGCCCGGCAGGGCGGAGGTCTGGCTCTGGGTGGAGCCGTGCACGTAGCACTTGCCGTTCTCCCAGTACGCCATGCAGGTGCGCGGTTCGAGGCAGTTGTGAGCCAGGTTCTGGGTCACGAAAGTCTCGTCGAGCACATAGGCGGCCGCGGCCATGTTTCCCTCGACGTCGCCAAAGGACCACTCGGCGGCGGGCTCTCCGGTCGGGAGCTGGCCTTCCTCGGCGGCAGCGAAATCGGCGGCCGTCCACTTGATGGTCCGGACCTCGCGGCGTCCCGCGACGACATTGCCGTCGCTGCGCGCGTCCGGTCCGCCCGGGAAGAGGCTGTCGAGCGGGTCGATGCTGAACGGCAGGGGCTCAAGGTCGACGATAATCCTTTCGATGGCGTCCTGGGCCAGCGTCTCGCTGACCGCGGCGACCGCGAGGATCGGTTCGCCGACGAAGAGCGGCTCGTTCGTCAGCAGCGGCTGGTTGGGTGGCGATACCGCCGGCAAGTCGTCAGCGGTGAGCACGGCCACGACGCCGCCCATCGCAAGCGCTTCCGACGCGTCGATCCGGGTCACGCGCGCGTGCGGCAACTCGCTGTGCAGCAGCCGGCAGAACACCATGCCGCCGGCGCGAAAGTCCTCCGAGTACTTCGCTTCGCCCGTGACCTTCGCCCTGATATCCGGCGGCACGAAATCCTGACCGAGCAGTGCGTACGTCATTGTGGTATCCCCCTTGTCGGACCGATGACGGTCTGGAAGCCCTCGGCGCGAGCGGTCGGCCTTCACGGCTATTCTGGAACCGACGCGGCTGAGCTTCAAGCACGGATCCGCAGTTCGACCTGTTTTTCGCCTGGCCGACCTCGCTCGAAGACAGTGTCGCGCCGCCGCTTCGCCGGTCTCGGCGGCACGCGGCTCAGGCCGCAGGTTCCGCAGTACGCGGAATCACGGTCAGCACGAGTCCGTTGACGGCTGTCACTTCGACCTCGCTGCCGACTTCAGGCGCATGGTCGTTGTCGGTGGCGGTTGTTGCGCTCCATCGTTCGATGCCGATCCGGATCTTGAGCGGGGCGTTTTCGTCGGCGGCATGTTCGACGACTGTCCCGGTCGCGCCGACGAGATATTCGTTGACGGCCTTCGCGGGCCGCTCCCGGCGATCCTTGAATCCGGCAGCGAGACGGTCTGCCACGAGTTCCCGGATGAACAAGCCGAGAATCACCAGCACGACCGCTGCCAGGAGTAATCCGCTCAGAAGATCCATACTCGGGGAGGGAACCTCGCGTCAGGTAGGCAAGATTGTCCCTCAGCTTGGGCGGAGCCGCTACTCGGTTCCACGTTGCGCCCGGACGTAGCTCTCAAGAACGCGGTTTATGCGCGTCTGGTAACCTTTTCCCGGCGCGCGAAAATGATCGAGCACCGAACGCTTTACGCGCAGCGTGATCTGCTCGGTCCGGTCGGGTTCGACCAATGCGGCGTCGCGCCAGAAGGCCCGGTCCAACTCCGGAATGTCGCCGAAGTCGATTTTGGCATCCTTCACGGCGGCGATTTCAGCCGGCTCCAGAGCCTTCCTGTATCCGCTCATGGTATGACCTCCTCTCTTTTCGTGATGCGGGTCGCGCCGAGATCAACCGCAGGCGGTCCCGGCGCCAGGTGTGAGCGACCACCATGACCGCAAGATCGATGATTCCGACGCTGACGCAGCGCGCTTCGCCGTAGTCACGGCGCGTATCGGGCCGGGCGAGTACCGTGCCGTCGAAGATGCGCTGCGCGGTCGCGAAGTCGATGCCGTGCTTCGCGGTGTTGGCTCGTTCCCTGGCATCATCCCATTCGAAGTGCACTTTGGTGTATGTGTAGTTTGTATGTATGCGGAGTGCAAGCCCCCACATCCGGGTTCCCTACGCTTAAAATTCCTGTCCGGTGGGACATCCCGAGTCACGCCGTGAACGTCCTGTCGATGAATTCGAGGGTTCTCCGGTAGATCTCGACGGCGGACGGGAACGATTCTTGTCTATCAATTTGCCAACAACGCTCCGGCACGTCATCGCTGAATTGGGCATTCCTTTGGAAAATCGCAGGCGTCTACATGGAAAAACGACTGACATACAACGGTGCGGTCGCCCGCGACCCGGCCATCGCGGCCTGGTTCGCCGAGCGCAGCGATCCGCTCGGCGAGGTCGCGCTGACGTGGTTCACGCACATCCGCGATTGCGGCGCCGACGTCGTGGAACTGCTGCACGACGGTTACGCGACTGCCTGCATCGAGAATGTGCCGTTCGCCTATGTGGGTGCATTCACAAAGCATGTGAACGTCGGGTTCTTCATGGGCGCCTTTCTGCCGGATCCGCGGGGCTTGCTGGAGGGTACGGGCAAGCGGATGCGCCACGTGAAGCTGCGCCCGGGCACCGAGGTCGACGGCGCTGCGCTGCTCGAACTGATCCACGCCTCGTACCGCGACGCCAGGGACTACGTCGCGGCAAGACGCCAGGCAACTTGAGGCCGCGTCGGGAGCATTCGGACGATTGACTTGTCCAACAAGGCAGGAACACGAAAGGAGGCAGGCGGCTGCGCAGGATGAAAGCGATCGAGCTGGCCTTCGCACTGTAGGACGATGGTGACGGCAACTCCCACACGAACCGGGCGGCTCAGCCCGATCGCCGCCGAACGGAAGGCGGACCCGAGACAGGCGGCGACGGCCGTGCTCATGGTTCGTCCGGCGAGCTTCGGATTCAATGCGGAGACCGCGTCGACGAACGCGTTTCAGTGCGACTATGGCGCTCTTGACGCGGATCAGGTGCAGGCCGGCGCGCGAGCCGAGTTCGATGCGTTCGCCCACGAACTCCGGGCGCGCGGTATCGGCGTCTGCGTGTTCGACGATACTGCGGATCCGGAAACGCCTGACGCCATCTTTCCGGGCAACTGGGTGACGTTTCACAGCGACGGTACGGCCATCGTCCATCGAATGGCCACCGAGAGCCGGCAACGCGAGGTCCGCCATGACATTCTCGAGGCGCTGCGCGACGATCACGGCTTCGAACTCGAGCGGATGGTCGACTGGTCTACGCCCGAGGCCGGCATGGGCGTTCTGGAAGGTACGGGCAGCCTCGTGCTCGACCGGGTCAACCGCGTGGCGTACGCGTGTCTTTCGGGGCGCACCGAGGGTCAGGCCGTGCGTGCGTTCGGCCGCGAACTCGGGTACGCGACCGTGTGTTTTCGCGCTGCGGACAGGGAGCGCCATCCCGTCTATCACACCGACGTCCTGATGACGCTCGGCGACAGTTTCGCCGTCGTGTGTCTCGAAGCGATCGGAGATGCGGGCGAGCGCGAGACAGTGCGCAAGCGTTTGGCGGATACGGGTCACGAGATCGTGGAGATCTCCGTTTCGCAGATGCACGACTTTGCCGGCAACATGCTGCAACTCCGGACTGCGGCCTGCGACAGTCTTCTCGTGGCCTCGGCGCGGGCATATGCGTCATTGTCGCGCGAACAGCGCGCCAGACTCGAGGCGTTCTCCGAGCTTGTCGTTACGCCGTTGCCGACGATCGAGCGCTGCGGAGGCGGCAGCGCACGCTGTATGCTGGCGGAGATTTTCCTGCCGGTAGCACGATAGGGGTACGGCAAATGGCGACGACGCGGCGCGAGCTGCTGCAACTCGGCGCCGGGGCAGCGGTTTCCTTCGCGATGCCCGAGGCGGTTCTCGGCCAGCAAGGCGAACTCATCACGCGTCCGATCCCGACCACGGGACGCGAGGTGCCGATCATCGGCATCGGTACGGCGCGTCGCTACGACGTCGGTCCCGAAGCGGCCGAGCGCGCTCCGCTGCGGGAGGTGCTCGACACGTTCCCGCGGCTCGGCGGCTCGTTCATCGATACGGCGCCATCCTACGGTACGGCCGAGCAGGTCTGCGGAGACATCGTCCGCGAACTCGGCAACCGCGAGCGGCTCTTCATCGCGACCAAGATCTCACTGCGCGGGTTGAGCGGCCGCGATGCGGGCATCGCACAGATGCGGCAGTCGATGATGCGTTTCGGCACCGAGTACATCGACCTCATGCAGATCCACAACCTCAACGACTGGCGCGCGCAGCTTGAGCTTGCGAGGGAGTGGAAGGACGAAGGCAGGCTGGGCCACATCGGCATCACGACTTCGTTCGATCCTCAATACGCGGACTTCGAGATCGTGATGCGCGAACCGGGTCTCGACACGATTCAGGTCGACTACGCGCTCGACAACAGGGGCGTCGAGGAACGCATCCTGCCGCTCGCTGCCGAGCTCGGTCTCGGTGTCATCGTCAACCTGCCGTTCAGCCGGGGGCGCACATTCGAGCGGGTCGGGTCGCGTGCGTTGCCGGTCTGGGCCGCGGATTTCGGTATCGGGACCTGGGCGCAGTATTTCCTGAAGTGGGTCGTGTCGCACCCCGCGGTCACGGTCGCGATTCCGGGCACCGCGAGGCTCGACTACCTCATCGATAACCTCGGCGCGGCGCAGGGCGCAATGCCCGACGAAGCCGCGCGCCAGCGCATGTTGAGTTACTTCGAGTCGCTCTGACGCGGTACGCGGCCGAGCGAAAGTGCCGCCTTCCCGACAACGGCGGCGCCGAAGCAGGCGAGAAACGGAATTCGACGCGCTCATGCCGTCAATGACGGCGTTCCGGCAGGAAACTCCCGGTCGTTGAAGACCCGTGCGATTCGTGAAGTCCCCGCGACCCGGCGGGATCGCCGGCTAGATCGGGATCTTGCGGTCCGCGTTGGCCTTGACGAAGTGGTAAAGCTCAAACCCCGCCCGCAAGCCGTTTGCGAAGAAGGGGTCGTCCTGAAACGCCGCTTCGGCGTCTTCCTTGCTGTCGGCCTCGATGAGCCAGAGACCGCCGAGCGACTCGCCGTCCAGTTCATGGCGTATCGAACCGGCCACGAGCACCTGGTCGTTGCCCCTGAGCCAGGCGAAATGGTCCTGCATCAACGCGGTGCGGCGTTCGGCAACCCCGGGCTTGTCGGAAAATCGTGCGACAAACAGCATGTCGTTCCTTCCTTTCAGTGTCTGATGGTGATTCGTCCCGGCGCGCGCCGGTCGTCCTGCCGCGCATGTTCTCGGTGTCGCGACGCGTCGTCAAGTCGGATGCGTCGGGCGGCGACCGACGCGGCGTGCCTGCGGTCGCCGTATCGGACGGCGGCACGAACGCGGTGAGGGATGTCCGTCGCGAAACGCTTGCCGCGGTTGTCCGCGCAGATCGCGTTCCGGACAGCCTCCCGTCCGCTATCATTCCGGCCGTGTCCGCGAACCGATTTCGTTCCCACAGGCCGGTCCTCGGCATCGCCTTGCGCCTGGCATCGGTGCTTTGCCTGTCGGCAATGGTCGCCTGTGTGAAGTACCTGGGATCGGCG
The DNA here is from genome assembly GCA_022819855.1 of Gammaproteobacteria bacterium. GTDB lineage: Bacteria > Pseudomonadota > Gammaproteobacteria > Steroidobacterales > Rariloculaceae > Rariloculus. The sequence continues at coordinate 165,192 of JAJEGN010000011.1, forward strand.
ATCCCGGCAGGCCAGACGATCTTCTTTCGCGGTGTCATCTCGATTCTTGTGGTTGTCGGCATCGCGTTTGGCGGCGAAGGGCTGAAACTGCTCAGGACGAGCAACTGGAAGGCGCATGCCTACCGGGCCGTGGCCGGATCGACCGCGATGTTCTGCTGGTTCGTCGCGCTGACGATGATCCCGCTGGCGGAAATGACGGCGATCTCGTTTACGATTCCGCTTTTCGTGACCGTACTCGCGATGCTGTTTCTCGGCGAACGCATTCATGGCTATCGCTGGACCGCGCTCGCCATCGGCTTCGCCGGCGTGCTCATCATCATCGGACCGGAACTGACGGGAGCACGCGGCGCGGTGGTAGGCGTCGGTGTCGGTTTCGCGGCCGCGGTGCTTGCCGCCTTCGCGCAGATGTTTCTGCGCCGCATGAGCGGCCACGAGCATGTCGTCACGATCACGTTCTATTTCTTCGTGACGTCTACTGCGCTGGCCGCGCTCAGCTCGCTGTTTCAGGGTTGGCCGAGTCCCACGCCGACGCAGTGGCTGCTGATCGGACTGACCGGGGGCTTCGGCGTGCTCGGGCAACTCCTGATGACCTATTCCTACCGCTACGCGGAGGCCTCACTCGTCGCGCCGCTCGACTACATCAACCTGCTGATCGCGGTCGCGATCGGGTTCTTCCTGTTCGATGAGATACCGCACGTCGCCACCTGGATCGGAGCGCCGCTCGTCGTTGCCGCCGGCGCCCTGATCCTCTGGCGGGAGTACGCGACCTTCAGGCGCGTGAGGTCCGAAGCGCGCGTCGTGACCTGAACGCGTCCCGGCGAACCTCCCGAAAGCTGTCGGTTGCCGTCTTTGCTCGGCTGTTGTTCGCTTGCGCAGTCCCCGGGTCCCGAGTAGCTTTGCGGGCATGATCGAGCACGCCGAAGCGCCGGCACGCGCGGCAGGCCCGCGGGAGGAACAGGGCGTACCGTGGGTCAACCCGGAAATCCAGCACCTGGTCAAGTGGCGCGACGGGGACATCGTCGTCTCCGTGCCCGTCAAGAGCGGCACGACGTGGATGATGAACATCGTTCATCAGTTGCGCGCCGGCGGCGATCCGGACTTCGAGTGCATCTACGCCGAGGTACCGTGGCTTGAGTTCGTACCCGAACCCGGCGTGACGCCTGCCGAACTTGCAAGGCAGGTCGATGCCATGCCGGGACACCGGCGCCGCGCCTTCAAGACGCATTCGGCGCCGGGTCCGCTGCCCTTCCAGGCTGCGCGCTCCGGCAACGACTTAAGCTACGTCGTCGTGGTCAGGAGCCCCGAGGAAGCGATGGCTTCGATGTATCCGTTCACCAGTGCTCACTCGGATGCCTGGCTCGAGTTCTGGGGTCTGGACAAGGCCACGTTCGCGCCGCCGGACTTCGCGACATTCTACGAACACGTCGCCAAACCGCTCATGAGCGAAATGGTGTTCGGCTTCGTCGACGCGTGGTGGCCGCTGCGCCGCGAGCCGAACGTCCTTCTCATGCATTTCGCGGACATGAAGCGCGACCACGATGGCTCGGTCCGCAAGGTCGCGAGGTTTCTCGATCTCGAACCGGCCGATGCCGAGTGGCCGGTCATTCTCGAATGTACCTCGTTCCCGTGGATGAAGCGGCACGAACACAAGTTCGAGGGACCTCGCGCGAGCCGCGTGCCCGTACTGAATCGCGGCGGGATGGTGCGCAAGGGCAAGACGGGAGCCGCACGCGATGACGGTATCACGCCCGAGATGGGCGCAGAAATCGCACAGATCGGCGGGGAAGTCCTGAGCGCCGCCGCTCTGGAGTGGGTGTATTCGGGGGGCGCAGTGCCGTGATTCGCCGTTACGATCCGCGAACTGCGACGGACCGATGCCCGGCAAAGGGGCCAATGGCGGCACAATTGGGGCTGGTACCGATCGAATCGGGGAGGAGCGACGACCGATGAGCATGCATTGTGACCGCGCACTGTCGATCCGGGGAATACTGGCCCCGTTGCATGTCCCGAAACCTCGACTTGTCGTAGCGGCACTGACGTGCGTGTTGCTGCACGCCCACGTGCAGCCCGTGGCCGCGCAGGCGCCCGCCGACCGCTCCGACGCGCGCGTACATTCGCTCGTATTCGATACGTACACGCCCGGCCCGTGCTCCCCCAACGGTCAGGCTCAAGGCAACTGCGACCCGGGCGAGCTCGTCCGCGTCAGGCTGGTCCCCGTCGCCGAAGGGCTCCGGCAACCGCGGCACATCGCATTCATTCCCGGCACGAACGACATGCTCGTCACGGAGCCGACCGAAATCCGGCTCGTGCGCGACGGGAAACTGGTCGAAGAACGGATTGCGGGCTTTCCGGCGGAGTCCCTCGACGCCGGAACGCTGCAGTCCGTCATTGCCCATCCCGACTTTGCGGCGACAGGCTTCATCTATGTCTATTACGTGAAGCGGCGCGGCGACGGTGCGACCACGCTGGGTCTGGCGCGCGGCAGACTGGAGGGCCTGGAACTCGCCGACGTCGAGGAAATCTTCGTTGCCGACGGCTGGATGTCCGGCGGGCCGATCGCGGGACGGGCCGAATTCGGTCCTGACGGCATGATCTTTCTCACGCTCAACGATCAGGACCGGTCGTTCTCGACCGACGATACAAGCGTGCGGATCCTCGCCCAGGACGTGGGCTCCGATATCGGCAAGGTCATGCGGGTACGCGACGACGGCGCAATCCCCGCGGACAACCCGTTCGTCGGTCAGGCCTGGGCGAAACCCGAGGTCTTCAGCTACGGACACCGCAACGTCACGGGTTTCGCATGGCACCCCGAGACGGGCGAACTGTGGGCCACCGAGATCGCTCCCATGGGCGGCGACGAACTCAACCTGCTTCGTGCCGGTGCGAACTACGGCTGGCCGCACGTATCGCTCGGCAGGATTTACAACAATTCGCTCGTATCCGAACAGAGCTGGTGGCGGCCCGGCATGGAGATGCCCGCGATGCACTGGACGCCCTCCATCAGCCCGTCCGGCGCCGTCTTCTATACGGGCGAGCGGATCCCCCAATGGCAGGGACACCTCTTCATCGGCGCGCTCAACGGGCAGATGCTCCAGCGCGTCGCGTTCGATCAGCCCGGTGCACAGTCCGAGCGCCGCGAAGCGCTGTTCATCGAGTTAGGCCGGCGATTCCGGCACGTCGAACAGGGGCCGGACGGCTACCTCTACGTTGCCACGGTGATCAGGATCCTTGGTGCGAACGCTCCCGACGGTCCCAACATGAGCGGGACGGTTTACCGGATCGAGGCGGCCGAGTAAGGTGGCCGACCGCCCCTGATCTCAGGCTCGCGTGGGTGCAGCACGCCGCGAGCGCTTGGCGGCTGTACTCACGGGCGTGCGTGGGTGGACCTTTCCGCTCGTATGCAGTGGCTTCACCAACACGCTCGCGAATGCAGCTTTCACGGCCGATAGACGACGATCGGCGCTGACATCCTGGCAGGCAACAGGGATCCGTCGGCGCCGACTTCGATCTCGTGCCCGAAGTCGTCGATCCTTCCAATGACGCTGCCGTCCGCCCGATCGATCTTGAGCATGATCGCCTCGACCATCTGTGGCGCATCCTTCGGTTCCGCGCTCACATAGAATTCGCCGTCCGGCGAAAACGCCACGCTCAATACGCGTCCGCCATACTCCCACTCGCCGAGGTAATCGCCTTCGCTCGAGAACCATTGCACGCGGCCGTTCTCGCGGTCGGCCACGTACACGTCGCCCTCCGGGCTCACGGCAATCCCGTGCGGCAGATTGAATTCTCCCGGACCGGTCCCCGCGCGCCCCCACTCGCCGACCTTCCGGCCGTTCGAGTCATACACGACGATGCGGGCGTTGCAGTAACCGTCGGCCACGTACACGAGTCCGTCGTTGCCAAATGCGACATCCGCTGCCGCGCAGGACACTGCATCGGGATCGGGCACGTCCCCGACATCGATCTCAAGCAGCACCTCGCCGTCTGCCGAGAATTTGACGACCTTCGACGTGTTCGAATCGACGGCCCAGACGTTGCCGGCCGGGTCGACCCGGACGCTGTGCGGTCGAGCGAAAAGGCCGTTTCCGAACGAGCGCAGCACGTTGCCGTCCGGGTCCACGACGATGATCGGATCGGCAGCGTCGCCGCGCTGGAAGATGTGGATGTTGCCGCTCGCGTCGGCGGAGACGCCCACGAATTCCTCGATCTCGAGCGATGGCGTCATCTCGATCTCGACGCGCTCCATCGCAAGCAGCGGAGCGGCATCGATCAGGCTGCGCAGCAGCGCGTCCGAACGGGCTTCCTGAACCACGGCGCCGATGACCGCCAATGGATTGAGGATGCTGGCTTCGGTCCCGTTGTCTGTCGTATCGTCCTGGGCCTGAGCGGTCACCGCCGCCAATACGATGAGTGTCGCGATCAGCTTGCGCATGGCGGTTTCTCCTCAGTTATTCATGTGTGCTGGCAGGATACGTCCTCGGCACGCGCCAAAGCCAATCCGGGCGAACCCTTCCGCTTCGCAATGGCCTTCGAGGATCACCTCATCGCCGTCGGCGAGGAAGCGGCGCGTTTCGCCGCCCGGCAGCGTAATCGGTTCGCGGCCGCCGCGCGTGAGTTCGAGCAGGCAACCTTCGTTGTCCCGATTCGGGCCGGAAACTGTTCCGGAGCCAAGCAGGTCTCCCGGGCGCGTGTCGCAGCCGTTGCTCGCGTGGTGGGTCAGGAGCTGGCCGGGCGTCCAGTAGAGTTCCGCGGACCGGCCGTGGCTCAAGCGTGTCGGCGCGATGCCGTTCGCGCGCATCTCGGGCGTGGACAGGAACGCTTCGATGGTGACATCGATGCCGCTGCGGTCGCTCGCTTGCCCGTGATCGAGATAGGCCAGCGGTTGCGGATCCCCTTGCAGCCTTGCGGGAGCAGCGACTCGAAACGGGGCGAGTGCATCGAAGGTCACGATCCAGGGCGAGATCGAAGTCGCAAAGCTCTTGGCGAGAAACGGCCCGAGCGGCTGTGCCTCCCATTTCTGGACGTCGCGCGCCGACCAGTCGTTGAGCAGGCACATGCCGAAGAGGCCGTCTTCGGCGTCGCCGATGCTCCGCGACACGCCGAGTTCGTTACCCTGGCCGACGAAGAATCCGAGTTCGGCTTCGTAGTCGAGCGCCCGGGTCGGCCCAAAGACCGGCTGACTGGCGTCGGCCGCCAGCGTTTGCCCGCTTGGCCGCCGGATCGAAGTCCCGCTGACGACGACAGATGAAGCGCGCCCGTGGTACGCGATCGGTACATGCTTGTAGTTTGGCAGCAGCGGTTGATCCGGGCGGAACAGGCGACCGGCGTTTGTGGCGTGATGCAGGGACGAGAAGAAGTCCGTGAAATCGCCGATCGTTGCGGGGACAAGGAGCTCCACCGCACTCATCTCGGGAACCAGTCGCGTCCGCCATCCGGTCGTCGCCCGGATACGCTCATCGCCTTCGAGCAGCAGCCCCCAGACGGCGCGGCGCAGTGCCGACCAGGCGTCAGGTCCGAGCCCCATGAGCCGATTGAGAGTGGGGTCGGCGCAGGCTTCCGCGGCCGTATCCGCCAGATCCGTGAACAGACCCGCGTCCCGGCATGCCGCGACGTCGACGACCCGATCGCCAATGGCGCCGCCGCCCCGCGGCGATTCGTTCCTGTCGCGGCGCCGGAAGACCCCCAACGGCAGGTTCTGCAGCGGGAAGTCGCAGCCCCGCCGGTTGGCGGACTCGACCCAGCTTCTCCGCGAGGCGTCGTGAGTCTCGTCGATCGCGCCCCTCATGCAGTCAATCCCATAGGGCGGTCGAACGGCGCCGTGCCGCACGCGGGAACTCGTCGAGCAGGACGAAACGCTGCATCGATGGTTCCATGGCGCGCTGTCGCCGCAAGTGCGTGCTACCGGGGCTCGAGCCTCGGCGGCCGGTTACTCCGATTCGGCCAGCGCCTTCATGTTCTGCAAAGCGGTCTCGAACATGCCGCGCCGCCGCGCGATGTCCGCGTCCTTCTCCGCCTGGTCGGCCTTGTCGGAGATGTCGTAGACGAGCGTGTAGAGCATCGTGGAACTCGTGTCGGATACCGGCCGCGCTTCCATGAAACCGTGGTAGAGGTTATAGAACTGCCCTTCAACCGCAGGCTGCGTATACCCGTACGAGAGCTCCGTCTGTGCGACGAGAATCTCCACGATCCGGCCGCCGGCGAGCACGCGCACGGTCCCCATGTCGCCATCGCCCGACGTGATCTCGCAATCGACGTTGAGCCACTGCGAGATGTCGCAGTAGCCGCCGACCCTGGCCCACACTTCCTCCGCGGGCCTGTCGATATCGATTTCAAGCTCGATGGTCGTGTATTCGGGTTCCTGGGCGAAGGCGCTGCCTACGGCGAAGAGTGCGCCGAGGACCGTCAGGACAACTGATCGCTGCATGTCTCATCTCCCTTTTGTTCGACGTGAGGCTGGTCGCGATGCTCGAAGGATTGCGAGCGGACGACCGGCGCATAGTAGTGTACGCGGCCGGCTTCGCAAACATGCCGATCGATACGCGCTGCCTGCAAGCCGGGGATTCTGGCGCCGGGGGGCAGCGCCACCGACATGGCCCGACCCGTATGGCGAGGTTCGGCGGAGACCGCTCGACCGGGCATCCTGGCCTCCTTGCGGCTGATATGATGCGGCTTCGCCAAAGCGCCAGGGGGAAAGCGTCAGTGAACATGCGGGATCGTCCAGGGCCATTGCCCGGGCAGGGACGGACGCTCTCGACGACGTCGAGCATCAGGCCTGTTGGTATCGTGGCGCCTGTCGCGCTGTTCCTGGCGGCTGCGTTCTTCGGCGCGGCGGCCCAGGATACGCAGACGTACGAGGTCCGCCTCGCGGCCGCGCCGCGCGACAGCGCGATGCGTGAATTCGTCGCGGGCAGCGGTTCTGCGGAGGTCACGCTCGCAGGCACTGAGCTCACCGTCACAGGGCGCTTCGAGGGCCTCAAGTCCGCGGCCACTCAAGCGAACATTCATCTCGCGCCGGTCACCGGCGTCCGTGGCCCGGCGGTCTACGAACTCGAAGTCTCGACGGCTTCGGCAGGCACGATCTCGGGAGTGTTCGAGCTCAGCGACGAAACGCTGGCGCGTCTTGATGCCGGGCATCTGTACATCCAGATCGACAGCGACAGCGCGCCCGAAGGCAATCTTTGGGGATGGCTGCTGAGGACGGACCGATGACCGGAGGCGCCGACGGGAACCGTACCTCGCACGCTGCATCGAGCGACACCGGCATCGGACGAACGAAGCGCACGGTGTCCGCACTGCTCGTGGTGTCGTGCATCTCGACCGCCGCCGCGCTGGCTCAGGACGAAGCGGCGCCCGGCGCGTTTACGGAGGCCCAGGCTGCCGCGGGCCGTGCCGACTACGCAACCTACTGCGCCGCCTGCCATGCCGCGGACCTCATGGGTGTCGCCGGCGCGCCGCCGCTTGCGGGCGAAGCGTTTCTCGCGCGCTGGGGCGCGCGCACGATAGGAGAACTCGTCACCTACACCGGGTTGACGATGCCGCCCGCCGACGCCGGCGGTCTCAGCGATGACGAATACGCGGCCGTCACGGCCTACACGCTCCAGCGCAACGCCGCTCAGCCGGGCGGGACGCCGCTGACCGCTGCGAGCTCGATCGAAATCGCGAGCGTCGCTGCCGTGCCGCCCGCCGACGCCGCAGCGGCGGCCGACGCGGACATCCCGCTCGGCGTCACGGTCGCCGGCCGCGTCGAGAACTACGAACCGATCACTGCGGCGGAGTTGCGCAATCCCGATCCTGCCGACTGGCCGATGATCCGGCGCGACTACGGCGCGTCGAACTACAGCCCGCTCGACCAGATCAACCGCGCGAACATTGACCGCCTCGAACTTGCGTGGGTCTATTCGATGACGGACCGCGACGGCCGCGATCAACCCGCGCCGATGGCCTACAACGGCGTTGTCTTCGTCAACAACCCGCCGAACGTGATGCAGGCGCTCGACGGGCGGACAGGCGAACTGATCTGGGAAACGCGGATTTCCGGACCCCTCAATTACCACCCGATGCGCGGCAGCGCGCTCTACGACGACAAGCTCTACGTTGCGACGACCGAAGCGCATCTGCTCGCGCTCGACGCAGCCACGGGCGAGATCGTCTGGGAAGCCGTGCTCGGCGACCGGGAAGACGGCGGCTTCACCGCCAGCAGCGGCCCGATCGTCGCCGACGGCAAGGTGTTGCAGGGCATGGGGACCTGCCAACAGTACCGCGAGGAGAAGTGCTTCATCGGCGCGTTCGACGCGGCCACGGGCGAGGAACTGTGGCGCTTCGAGACGGTTGCGCGCGACGGTCTGCCGGGCGGCGACACGTGGAACGGCCTGCCGGACATCTTCCGGGCCGGCGGCGACGTCTGGATCACGGGCAGCTACGATCCCGAGCTCAATCTCGCCTTCTTCGGCGTCGCGCAGGCCAAGCCCTGGATGCGCGCGAGCCGACAAACGGGCGACGGCGATGCGCTTTACACGACCTCGACGCTCGCGATCGACGTGGCCACCGGCGAGCTCGCCTGGTACTTCCAGCACGCGCCGGGCGAGACGGTCGACCTCGACGAGGTCTTCGAACGCGTGTTGATCGACGACGCGGGACAGAAATTCGTCGTGACGATCGGCAAACCCGGGATCATCTGGAAGCTCGACCGCGAGACCGGGCAATACGTCGACCACGCCGAAACGATGTTCCAGAATGTCTTTACCTCGATCGACCCCGAAACGGGGCAACCCGAATACCGCGAGGACATCGTCGGCCACCGCGTCGGCAACTGGGTGCAGATCTGTCCGGGCCTGTCGGGCGGTCACAACTGGCCCGCGATGGGCTTTCACAAGCCGATGCGCCGGCTCGTGATCCCGCTCATGCAGGCCTGCAACGAACTGCTGCCGCTCGACGTGCCGCTCGAACCGGGGCTCACGACCGTAGGCGCCGGCTGGCGCGCCTACGAGTTGCCGGGTTCCAATGGCAATCTCGGCCGGCTCGCGGCGTTCGACCTCGGTTCGCTCGAGGAGGTCTGGTCGTACGAGCAGCGCGTGCCGTTCATGTCATCGGCCTTGACGACGGCCGGCGGGCTCGTCTTCATCGGCGATCTCGATCGTTCCCTCAAGGCCTTTGATGTCGAGACGGGCGATGTGCTCTGGCGCACGCGCCTCGGCACGGCCGTGCAGGGGTTCCCGATCAGCTACGCCATAGATGGGCGACAGTATGTCGCCGTGCCGACGGGCTGGGGCGCCGGGGCGCAACTGTTCTACGTGAGCGCGATACTCGAGGAACCGCTGCGCGTGCCCGAAGCCGGCAGCGCCCTGTACGTGTTCGCCCTGGAGGAATGAGCGTGAGGCCGTCGCTGCAATGCACGCTCGTCCGACCATACCTTCCGAACGTGTTTCCCCTGGCGGAGCAGGCATGACGCCGTCCCGGCGGGAGTTCCTCGAAACGGCGGGCGCGGCGAGCGTCGCGACGGCGGCCGCGGGCACCGTCCGGCAGACGATGGCGCAGCTTGCCGAGGGCGCGGGCGTGCGCTCGGTTGCCACGGAAGCGCTCGACATCGGCTACGAGGAGCACGGAACGCCGGACGGCGCGGCCGTCATGCTACTGCACGGCTTTCCGTACGACGTGAGATCCTTCGACGGCGTCGTGGCGCCGCTGGTCGAGGCCGGCCATCGCGTCCTCCTGCCATACCTGCGCGGCTTCGGGACGACCCGCTTCCGCGACGCAACCGCGCCGCGTACGGCCGAGCAGGCCGCAATCGCGCAGGATGTCATCGATTTCGCCGACGCGCTCGGCATCGAGCGGTTCGCGACGGCAGGTTTCGACTGGGGCAACCGGGCCGCCTGCATCGCCTCGATCCTCGCGCCCGAACGCATCATCGGCCAGGTCGCGATCGGTGGCTACTCCGTGCAGAACACCGTGACGCAAGGCAACCCGATGCCGGCCCGGATCGCATCGCGGTTCTGGTACATGTGGTACTTCAACACCGATCGGGGCGCGGCGGCGCTGGAGGCGGACCGCCACGACATCATTCGTTATCTCTGGGACACCTGGTCGCCGCAGTGGAGCTACACGGACGAGGCTTACGGGCGTTCGGCGCCTTCGTTCGACAATCCCGATTTCGTCGATGTCGTCGTGCACTCGTATCGCCACCGGCTCCTCAACGCGCCCGGCGAAGAACGTTTTCTCGATGTCGAACGCCGGCTCGCCGCGCGGCCGCCGGTAACAGCGCCCGCGATCGTGCTGCATCCCGGTGCGAGCGGCCTCGGCGGCACGCCGTCGCCCGATCCGTCCGGGGATCAGGCGCGGTTCACGAACCTGGTCGCGCGCCGCATCGTCGACGGCGCAGGGCACGATCTGCCCGCGCATCGTCCGGATGCCGTGGCGGATGCGCTGCTCGAGTTGCTTGGTTGAATGATCCGCAATCGGAAGGAGGTATTCGATGAAAATTGAACTGGGCTCGCGTCGGAGAATGGTCTTGAGATCTGCCGCGGCGACAGCCGCACTCGTCGGTCTCATGGCCGGCGGCGTTTTCGCCGTTCAGGCACAGAATGACGCGGACGAAGATGCGGCGCGTCTCGCGCGTGTCGGCGGCTCGGTCGCTGTCGAGACAGACTTCATCGCTGGGGCTCGGACCTTCGAGCCGGGCAACCGGACCTACTGGCACACTCATGCGGGCGGCTTCATCCTGTTCGTTCAGGAAGGCCGTGCCCGCACGCAGCGGCGCGGCGAAGCGATGCGTGAGCTCGGCCCGGGCGAGATCGACTACACGCCGCCGGGCGTCGAGCACTGGCACGGCGCGGCGCCGGACGAGCCACTCCTGCAACTTGGGGTCGTACCGGGCGGCGGCGGCATCGAGTTCCTCGAACCCGTGACCGACGCCGAGTACAACGGCGAGTCGCCGTAGCGCGATGCCCCGTCGCGGACGTCCCCGTCCGTCGTTTACGAGCAAGGGTAGTCGGCGTGGCGCTTAGTCTTGTTCGTGACATGAAGACGATCGCGCTGCGAGGCGCCCGTGAGCTTCGAACGGCACTGGAGCCGAGCGCCCGGTTGATGATCGTCGCGTCGTGTGCGCTTGGATTGGCGTGCGCTCTCCCGTATCCGGCACAAGCGCAAGAGCGAGAGCAAGAGCCGGAGCCTGAGCAAGGGCGAGAGTGGGAACAGTACGTCTCGATCGGTCTCGGCCACGCGGCAAAGTCCGGTATGGACCAGGTCGGCTCGAACCTGGACACGATCTGCTATCCCACGGACGCATGCTTCGCCATGGAGCCCCCTCCTGCCGTCCCGGGATATCGTTGGCGCTACGGGATCGACGCGGATTCGGACAGCGGTATCGAAATCGGCTACGGATACGCGATGGGCGCATGGCGAGTCGAACTCGCGGGCATGCATACCGTTCACGACCTCGACCAGATCTTCCGCAGCATCGAGTACCTCGACGGCAGCGCCCGGCTACCGGGCGACGGCACGGTCCTTGCGGATGTCGAGACGTCGATCGACAGTGTCAGGACGTACATCCTCTCGGTCAGCGGCTATCGCGACTGGCCGATGGGCGCGCTGACCGCGTACGTGGGCGTCGGCGCGGGGATAGCGGACGTCGAGCTGCGTGGCGTGCGCTTCTCGGCGGCCTACGGGACCAACTCGACGCGGGCGTACGATCCTCCGTTGTCGTTCTACGACGGTACGCAGGATGCCGACCTGTCAGACACGGTGTCTGCCGTGTTGCTCCATCTCGGGGCAGACTACCCGATCGGCGAGAGGACACGACTGGGCGCGAAGCTGACGTATTCCCGGGTCGACGAGATCGCCGACACCAGCAGGTACGCCGTGCATCCGATGCATGCCCGGGATCCTGACTTCACCAACGAGAATACCTTCGGCTCGGCGTCGGGCTGGCAGCTCTCGCTGGTCGTCAAGTTCGCGGTTCGGCGCTAGCAGACGGCCCACTTGCTCAAGTAGTCCCCGTCGCGAAATCGGTCACAGCATTCAGCGTGAAGTTCACCTCGTACTCGAAGAGGCTCACGTCCGGAATGACCGTCACCGCGTAGCGTAGGTTTTGGCCGATTGTCTTGGCCACTATAACGCCCCGCACCTCTTTGCCCTTGCCGACGGTGTGCTTCACCCAGCCCATGTAGCGCGACAATTGTCCGATCGCGCTATCCGGGCTACGCGCGCGCTTGAGTTCGAAAACCACAAAGGCTCCCGTTTCGTCAATGGCAAGGATGTCGATAGGCCCTACGTCCGTTGGATACTCGATACCATCCCTGTCGGCTTCATCCACGAAAAGGCTCAGCTTTTTTCCGTCTACCGGAATCGCTTCAATATTCTGTGCTAGAAAGTCCCGCAATTGGTGTTCAAGCGTGAATTCCGCTTCCGCCAGATTGTCTTCGACGTCATCGTTCGCGGGATGGTGTTCCTGCAGGGTCACTCCCGGCGGCGTCAGCACGACTTCGGACGCCGTTTCATGGACGGTCCAGCCTTTCTTTTTCAGTGCGTCGCGTAGGGCGTGAGACGTTTTCTTTGTCGCCGGATAGTCACAATCTTCCGGCAATTCGTCCGAGTGTTCGCGAAGCCACTGCTTCATCTTGTGGCGTTGCCTGCCGGAGTCGTCCAGCACGATGTAGAAATGCCTCATGACTCCACTTCAGCGCAATCGCAACCGTTGGGTCCGTCCTGACTGTACCGAATCGATGGCGTCGGCGGTACGCGAACACCACCTACGCGAGCTGTCAGCCGGATTCCTTCGTCGGTACCAGCCGATAGTGCCGCTCCTCGATCACCTTGATGCCATCGTTCCGTTCCGTCAACTCGAACATCGCGATGATTTCTTCGTCCATGAACTGAGCAGCGATAGTCCTGCACGGCACGTCGGGAAACCGTTCGCGTACAAAACTGATGTATTGGGCAGCCTGCATTGTGCCGATGCGGTCGCTTCCTCCCTTCGCCTGTACCGGAACGACGTAGTGTTGTCCTCGCTTATCGATCCCGATGTAAAGTTCGTCGACTTCGATTGGACCCATGCCCTTTACCGCTGTTCGCAGATGGTTTTGGAGACTGTACGTTGTCAGGCCCAAGAACATGTCGATCAAGCGGTTGTAGCGCATGATCGCCAAGAGAGTCTGTCGGTCGTCAAGTCTGTATGCCCGGATCAGTCCTGGCGTTGCGTCTGGTATGTCTATTATGAACCGGTCGATACGAGGATCGATCCGGTCTGCACCACGCACGATCCGTCGAGTCCGGTCTCGCCATTGGCCTTCACTTTCAGCGCGTTTGCGGCGGATATGTTCCCGTGATCTCTGGATCAGTTCAGCGTGGCAACGCGTCAGCATATCTTCCGCATTCTCGCCTTGGTCCGCGCGCACCGGATCGAAAGTGCATTTGAATTCGTTGCAGCCGTGGCAGCTAAGTATCCAATTTCGCTCGTCGTCCTCGTACCTCTCGTACGTACCCCTGGGCAGAATGTGATCCTTGGCGTAGCCCTGCGAGTTTTTTTGGATCAGGTCTGAATAACAGTAGGCGCAGTAGCCTCGAGTCGCGGCGACCGAGTGGGCGAGACGGTGATCTTTCAGTACGTCTAGCAGTTGCTCTACCAGTTCCTGTCTGGCGTCATTCATGGTCTGATAGTCCTTGATGTTCGTGCTCACACATCTCCCCGGAGCTTTCCATACCGGCCCAAGCGGTCGGTTTTTCCGGTGTGTAGTCGCATCGATTCCGATGCGAATACTGCTAGGTAGCGAGCGTAACCCGTTCGATTTTCCTTAGATGCCCGGCCTCCGAACGTTGTGCGTGGTACAGATCCCAACGAAGTTGAAGGTTCATCCAGAATGATGGCGAGGTTCCCAGGTACTTGCCGAGACGCAGAGCGGTGCTGGGCGTCACCCCTCGTCGTCTGTGAACAAGTTCATTGACCCTTTGGTAGGGCACATGGATACCGTCGGCCAATTCTCTCTGCGTGAGCGCCATGGGCTCAAGGAACTCCCGTAGCAGCATTTCGCCGGGGTGCGTCGGCTCTCTATGAGTAGGTATGCGAACCATTTCCGTTATCTCTTCTCAGCGATGGTAGTCCACGATCTCGACATCGGTCGGACCTTCCTCGGTCCACCGGAAGCAGATGCGATACTGCTCGTTAATCCGAATGCTGTGCTGTCCCTGGCGGTTGCCGGAGAGCGCCTCCAGGCGATTGCCGGGCGGGACCCTCAAGTCCTGCAAACGCTCGACGGAATCCAGCAGATCGAGCTTTCTCGCTGCCACGGCCCACAGAGGTTGCGGGCAGGCACGTCTCGCTCGCGCGGTATCGACACCATCGAATACGTTTTTGGAACCCTCGTCCGAAAAAGACCGAATCATCCGTGGCATGATAGCACGGATACCATGCTATGGTCGTAGTTCCGGAGCGTGCGAATTTACGCACTGAGTGCAATAGCGCGGGACGAGGCTTCAGCCTGCATCGGTGGAAAGCGACAAGTCCCGCAACTACAGCATTTCCGCGTCACCATAGACGACCTCACCCCCGACGAGCGTCAACACCGACTGCAACTGCTTGATCGCCTCGTCCGGCACGGCTTCCTCATCGAAGTAGTCGGCGCTCAGGACCACGAGGTCGGCGTACTTACCCGGCTCGATCGTGCCGAGGTCGTCCTCCTCGTTGAGGAACCAGCCGTTTGCGGACGTGTAGAGACGCAACGCTTCGTCGCGTTCGAGCGTCTGGCCTTCGTTGATGAGTTCGCCGCGCGCGTTGATGCCCGTGACGACGTAATAGAGGCCGATCCACGGGTTCATCGGCGAGATCTGCATGCCGTCGGAGCTCATGCCGACCGGGACGCCGCTGTCGACGAGCATGCGGAACGGCGGGCCGTTGGCCTGCGCGTTGCCGCTGATGTAGCGCCAGCCGCCGAGCACGCTGACCCCGCCGCCGATCGCCGCGAGCCTCTCCGCGTATTCGCGCGTGATGAAGGGGGCGTGCGCAACCACCCAGCGCAGGTCGGCGATGCCCGGGGCCGGGAGCGACTCGTGAATACTCTGCCAGCTATCGATGATGACCGGGAAGTCGGCCGGCGTGAGCGAGTGGTTTTCGTTGCGCCAGCCCGCTTCAGCGACGCGCCGGGTGCCCGCGAGCCATGCCTCGCCGGCCTCGCCGATGATCGGGCTCGCGCCTGCCGTGAACTCGCCGATGCCGACGACCCGAAGCATCGGGCCGCCGAAGTCCGGAAAGACGTTCAGCAGCCGGGCCTGCAGTTCGGGCGTCTCCGGATCCGTTTCCATGTGCAGGAAGTTGAGACGGATACGGTTGATCAGCGCGCCTTCGGCGTGCAGTGCGAGCAGCGCATCGTAGGCGCGGTAGCGGTCGAAGTGGGCGGCGCCGTCGGCCGCCGTGCCGGCGGCCGGGAAACCGCCCTCGTCGAGATGTGTGGTAACGCCGACGCTCGCGGCATAGCGCATCGCGTCGACGGTACCGCGCTTCTGATCGTCGAGCGT
The DNA here is from genome assembly GCA_022819855.1 of Gammaproteobacteria bacterium. Classification (GTDB taxonomy): domain Bacteria; phylum Pseudomonadota; class Gammaproteobacteria; order Steroidobacterales; family Rariloculaceae; genus Rariloculus. The sequence goes on from JAJEGN010000011.1 coordinate 180,693, forward strand.
CTGCATCAGGCGAAGCTCGTGGAGCGCATGGGTCGCCGGGTTCGGCGTCTGGAAGCCGCCGGCGACGAAGCCGGCGTCCGCCCCTTCAGCACCGACCTCGATCCCGCGGCTCTCGAAGAACATCTTGCCGAGCGTGTTCGTGGTGGCCGGCCCGGCAAACGATTCATGGATGTAGACGGGGTGATCGGGCGCGACCGCGTCGAGTTCGGCGAGCGTCGGGAAACGCGGTTCACCAGGCGGCGGTATGAACTGGTTCCGGTTGAAGCCGCCGATCGAGGTGATCCATTCGCCGGCCGGGAGCTCCGCGGTACGCGCGCCGATCAGCGCCTGCACGTCCTCGATCGACGCCGCGGATTCGATGCGCGTGTCGTGACCGGGGCGAAGGCCGAGCAGGACGATGTGGTTGTGGTTGTCGATGATCCCCGGAACGGCCGTGCGGCCGTTGAGGTCGATGACCTCGGTGCAGTCGGACGCGCCGAGCGAGCCGCTGCCGGTTGCGGCGATTCGATCGCCGATGATGCGGACGGATTCGACGATCGTCCCGTCGGCGTCCATCGAATGGATAACGCCGCCGGTCACGAGGACGTCGCTGACGGCAGGGCAGTCGGGTTGGGCATTCGCAGTGCCTGCCATGGCGACGGCGAGTGCGACGAATGAGAGCTTGATGGTGTGCGGCATGGCTGTTCTCCGGTTTACTGTCCCGATCGTTCCGGCTGGTTGAATGATAGACAATAGCCGCATCGCTCGGCAGCATGCTTCGCCCGCCGGTTCGTTCCCGTTGCCGGGGGCCGGCCTGCCGCAAACCTGGGGGAGGTGCGGCGACTCCCCGCACAATTCACACCCGGCAGCGAGGCCATCGAGTAGAATCGCCGGCAGAAGAACACGAAACGAGGGGGAAATCCATGCGCGCGATCACAAGACTGGCCGTCGTCGCCCTCGGCGCGGTCGCGGCCTCCACACCGGCGCTCGCTCAGGTCAGCGACTTCCAGCCCGTCACCGACCAGATGCTGCAGAACCCCGATCCGGCGGACTGGCTCATGATCAACCGCACCTACGATCAGCAGCGGTTCAGTCCGCTCGACGAGATCAACCGGGACAACGTCTCCGAACTCGCGCTTGCATGGTCGCTCGGACTGCCGGCGGGCGTGCAGGAGTCGACGCCGCTCGTCTACGACGGGGTCATGTATCTGATCGCACCCGGGGCCAGGGTCATCGCGGTCGATGCGACGAACGGCGACCGTATCTGGACGTACTCGCACGAGATACCCAACAGCGCAATCGGGTTCGTGGGACCGCCTCAGTCGCAGCGCCAGAAGAGCATCGCGATCTACGCGGACCTGATTTTCTATACGGCGCCGGACGGCCTCATCGTCGCGCTCGACGCCGCCACGGGCGAAATCCGCTGGCAGACGGAAGTCTTCGACGTGACGACGAACACGCGCCACACGGGCGGAGTGCTCGTCGCCGACGGCAAGGTGATCACAAACCGCGCCTGCCTTCAGCGGTCCGGCTGCTTCATTTCGGCGCACGACGTGTTCACGGGTAACGAGGCCTGGAAGTTCTACCTGACGGCGGCGCCCGGCACGCGCGACGGCGATACCTGGGGCGACGTTCCGCTTGACGAGCGCGTCGCAAGCTCCTGGGGCTTGCCGGGCTCATACGACCCGGAGCGGAAGGTCACCTACTGGGGCATTGCCAACCCGACGCCCTATACGCGGCTCACGCGGCATGGCAGCGTCGACGCGGTGCCGACGACGGCGCCGGCCGATCTCTACAGCAACTCGACGGTCGCGCTCGATGTCGAGCTCGGCGAGCTCGTCTGGTATTACCAGCACAACCCCGGCGACGACTGGGACCTCGACCATCTGCACGAGCGAACCATCATCTCCACGGTCTTCGAGCCGGACCCGGAAGCGGTCAAGTGGATCAACCCCGCAATCGAGCGCGGCTCGATTCGCGAAGCCGTCGTCATGGTCGGGGAGGGCGGCGGCATCTGGCTGCTCGACCGCGCGACCGGACAGTTTCTCTGGGCATCGCCGTTCCCCTACGACATCCCGGAGTTTCACATCGCCGACATCAATGTCGAAACGGGCCGTACGGTGATCAACACCGAGCGCATGTTCACCGAGGACGGTCAGCGGCAGCTCGTCTGCTATCACAACACGCGCAGCTACTGGTCCACTGCGTACGACCCGACCCGCAACGCGCTCTACGTCCCCTATCACGACGCCTGTCTCGACATGACGTCGAACGCCTCGTCGCCGTCCGGTTTCGGACCGAGAGTCGGGATGCTTCGCCCGGGCACGGACCTTGAGGACTACTCCTCGATGGCGAGGATCGATCTTACGACCGGCAGGATGGAACGCATCCACTCGCAGGTCGCGCCCGGCAACGGCTCGGCCCTCGTGACCGCAGGCGACCTGCTCTTCTGGGGCGACATCGCGCGGCGATTCCGGGCGTTCGATCCCGACGACGGCGAGGTGCTCTGGGAAGCGGTGCTCGGCGGAACCATCCAGACGAGCACGATCAGCTATGCGGTCGACGGCCGGCAATACGTCGCCGTCCTGACCGGCAACGGCACATCGGGAACGGGGACGCCGGCGAGCATCAGCGGTATCGAGATCGTTCAGGAACACAACGCGATCTATTCGTTCGCATTGCCGCGCAGGTGAGGGTTCGTCGACGGCATGGTCATGGCAGCATGCTGATCGAGCGTCTGTCTCGCCGACGACCGACAAGGGGCCGGGAGATCGTGATCGGTTGAGACGCCGGTGACCGGCGCCGTCGAGGCGAGGACATCGAGCTGAGTACCCGGACAGGTCACACATCGTTCAGAATTTGGCAACCGAACCGTGCTTGCCACTGTTTTTCGGGGGGACCATGAAGCCTACGTCCAGACATTTCTTCGTTCCGACGCTTTTGACCGCGGTTCTGCTCTGTGCCCTTGCTGGAACGCAGGCGCAGGAACCTGAAGCCGCGCCTGCCGGAGCCGACACTGAGCCAGCGACGCCGCCGGCCGGACAGCGCCGCGGTCCGCGCGGTCCGACGCCGCTCGGCGACGGTCCGTGGGAATTCGATACGGAGGAAGGACGCATCCGCGTCACCGTCGTCAGCAAGGACCTCGTTCGCCCCTGGGGCCTGGCTTTCCTGCCCGAGGGCGGCATGCTCATCACGGAACGGCCCGGCCGGCTGCGCGTCTTCCGCGACGGCGAGCTCGACCCGACGCCGATCGACGGGTTGCCGGAAATTCGGGCCGTAGTCATCGGCGGTCTTCTCGACATCGCGCTGCATCCGCGCTTCGAGGAGAACCGGCTCATCTATTTCGCGTACTCGAAACCCGATCCCGACGAGCCGACACTGGCGACGACGGCCGTAGGGCGCGCCCGCTGGGATGGCGGAAGCACGCTCGCGGACGTCGAGGATGTTTTCGTCGCCGACGCCTGGTACAGCTCGGCGATGTCGGCGACCAATAACCGATGTTGCGGGCAGGGACCCGCCGACGGCAGCTACGGGTCGCGCATCGTCTTCGACGCCGACGGTTTCCTCTACGTGACGCTCGGCGACCGGAACTGGGGCGAGATGGCGCAGAATCCCGAGTCGCATCTCGGCAAGATCGTGCGGATTCACGATGACGGCTCGGTTCCCGAGGACAACCCGTTCGTCGGGATGGACGGATACCACCCGGATCTCTACACGCTCGGTCACCGCAACCCGCTAGGGCTTGCGATCCATCCGCAGAGCGGGGAACTCTGGTCGACCGAGTTCGGTCCGCGCGGCGGCGACGAGCTCAATCTCATCGAAGCCGGCATGAACTACGGCTGGATCCTCGTGACCGAAGGCGAGCACTACAACGGCGACCCGCGCGAACTTGGCAGGAATTCCGTACCCGGCATGGTGGATCCGGTGCTGTTCTGGTCTCCGGTCATCAACCCCGGGAATCTCGTCTTCTACGACGGCGATGCGTTTCCGGCTTGGCAGGGCGACATGCTCATGGCTTCGATGTCGAGGACGCTGCTGCGCGCGAGCTTCGACGCGGCCGGGAATCCTCTTGGGCAGGAACGCATGCTGACCGAGCTTGGGCAGCGTTTTCGCGATGTCCGACAGGGGCCTGACGGACTGGTCTATTTGCTGACCGACGAACAGGACGGCGCGATGCTGAGGGTCGAGCCGGTGCCGTGAGGTTTGGTGGTGGGGCGCCCGCTCACATTGCCTCCCCACTCACCCCTCCCGCTGGTCGAAGGGATTCGGGGGGAGGCGGTGCGATCGGTCGCCTTTGGGTGTGGTGGTGGGGCGCCCGCTCACATCGCTTCCCCCCTCACCCCTCCCGTTGGTCGAAGGGATTCGGGGGGAAGCGATGCGATCGGCCGCCTTCAGTATCGTGGGTGGGGGGCGCTACGGGGCGCGTTCGGCGAGTAGTGTTTCGAGCAGAGCGACCGTCTCTACGTGGGGTTCGGCGGCCTGGCGGAGGAAGCTTTCGTTGTAGTTGCCCATGGCGAGGTCGAGGGGCGTTCGGTCGTTGGCGTCTCTGGCTTCGAGGCTCGCGCCGTTGGCCACCAGGAATTCGACGATCGGGTTGAAGCCCTTCATCGCGGCGCCGTGCAGCGCCGTGCGGTGCGGTACGGCGGCCGGGCTCGGCACCTGCCGGCCGCGGGTCTGGTAGCTGTTGTCGCCGCGGCGCGGGATCTCGCGCACTCCGGTGCTTCGCGGTTCCATGACCATGCGCGCGTCGATGTCGGCGCCGGCGTCGAGCAGCAACTGCATCGTGGCGAGTACGCCGTCCATCGTTCGGTTCCGGCCGCGCGTGACGCGCAGACCGTACTCGACGCCCGCCGCGGCCATGAAGGGCGTGACGCCTTCCTTGCTCGGCAGGTCGACGAGTGCGCCGTGCTCGAGCAGGAGTTCCACGAGCGGCGCGTCGCCGGCGCGTGCCGCCCGGAGCAGCGGTGTCGCGCCCTGCGCGAGGATCGTGTCGCCGCCGCGGTCCTGGGGAACGTTGCGGTAGGGCGGGCGGCGCTTGAGACGGAGGTTCGGGTCGGCGCCGGCGTCGAGCAGCTTCCGCGCGATATCGAAAGCCGTGTTCTCGTCCTCGCTCGGGATGACGACCATCGCGCCGTTGCCCATGACGGGGAGCGTGTTCGTGTCGGCGGCCATGTAGAGCGGAGAACGGCCGAAGAGGTCCCACTTGTCGACGTTTGCGCCGGAGTCGATCATGAAGGCGGCGAAGTCGTAGTTCAGGTTGAGCAGCGCCATGTTGAGCGGCGTGACGCGCTCGGGGTCGGCGAGATCGGGATCGGCGCCGGCCGCAAGCAGATGGCGTGCGCACTCGATACAGCCTTCGCGCGCCGCGTAGAGCAGCGGCGTGAAGCCGCCCTTGTTCATGTCCTTCGGACGCGGCTCGGTGATGGTTTTTCGGTCCCACTGGCGAATGACGCCGCGCGCGTCGAGATCGGCGCCGCGTTCGGCGAGAAAGCGGACCATGTCGGCCTGGCTGCGCGCCGCGGCCCACATGAGCGCGGACTGGCCACCCCAGGCTTCGGTGGCGTTGATGTCGGCGCCCGCGTCGAGCAGCACCTCGGCCGCATCTACGGCTCCGTTGCGCGCGACGACCATGAGCGCCGTCTCGCCTTCGGGATTGCGTGCGTTGGGATCGGCGCCCGCGTCGAGCAGTGCCCCGACGATCGGCGCCGAACCGATGACGGCGGCTTCGGCGAGCGCTGACGTCCCGAACTCGTTCATGAGCGTGACATCGGCGCCGGCGTCGATGAGTGCGCGAATCAGTTCTAGGTCGCCGTGATACGCCGCCCACATCACGGGCGTCGTGCCCGCCGGACCCTGTGCGTTTGCGTCGCTGCCGTCAGAGAGCAATTGCAGCGCCGTCGCGCCGTCGCCCGCTTCGGCGGCGTCGACGAGCGTGATTTCGGCCGCTTGCCCGAGAGCTGCGCCCAACAGCCATGCAGCGAGGCCGCCGATGATCGTCGCGTGCGGTCTCGCCAGGACTTTAGTCACTGTTGCAGCCCTCGTTTCTTGTCAGGCGGGCGCCTCACCGGTCCGGGTCCGACGCCGGAGTAGCGCCACGGCTTTTACACCTCGGAGAGGATTCCGCCGCTGTCGCCGATCGACTCGACCGGGATATTCGTTCGGTCGAACAGCGTCACGAGCAGATCGGAGAAGCGCGTGTCCTGCGGATAGCTCAGGTGCTGCCCGCCCCTGATCCGGCCGTGTGCGTGGCCGAGGATCGCCGAGGGCAACGGATCGTTGTTGTGCCGGTCGCTGTTGGACATGTTGCTGCCGAACAGGATCGCCGAGTGATCGAGCACCGTGCCCTCGCCTTCGGGCGTGTTGACGAGCCGGTCCACGAAGCCCACGAACCTCTCGGCAAAGTAACGCTGGATTCGGACGAGTTTCTCCTGCTTGTCGGGACTGTTGCCGTGGTGCGAGAGCGGGTGAAACGCTTCCGAAATACCGAGTTGCCCGTAGGTGCGCATGCTCGCCTCGCGGTCGAGCGAGATCGTGATGATCCGGGTCAGGTCGGCCTGAAATGCCAGACCCATGAGGTCGAACATGAGCTGCATGTGGTCGTCGAGCACGTTCGGAATGCCGACCGGCGCTTCGGGAATGTCCAGATGGCTCATGTCCTGTTCGGAGGCCATTTGCACGCGGCGTTCGATCTCGCGTACCGAATCGAGGTAGTCGCTGACGACGACCCTGTCGCTGACGCCGAGGCTCGCCTGCAGTCTGGCCGCCTGGCTCGTGACGCGATCGAGAATGCTGCCGGTCTCGTTGAGGATCGCCTTGCGCTCGGCGTCGGTGTCGCCCTGTCCGAACAGCTTGTAGAAGACGGCGCGCGGATTGCCTTCCTGCGGCAGCGACTGTGTCGGCGTGCGCCAGGCGACCTGTGCGCCGCGCTGAGAAGTCGTGAGTTCGAGTGACGGCAGGCGCGTGTCCTGGCCGATGTGACGCGCCGCAAACTGGTCGGCCGTGATGCCGGCTTCAGGACCGATGACCCCGGCGTCCCAGGGCGCGACGCAGGAGAGCCAGGTGCGCTCGATGTAGCCGTGCGGTTCGGGGCTCTCGGCCGGCTTGTTGCGCAGACCCGAGACGATCGTGAGGTGCTCGCGATAGGGCTCGAGGGGCTCAAGGATCGGCGACATCTCGTATTCCGTGCCCGCCTGCTTTGGCGACCACTGGTCCATGATCGCGCCGTGCGGGAAGCCGACGAACGCGAGCCGGACCGGCGTGCTGCCCGCCGCGGTCTGGGACCAGGCCGTCGCAGCCGGGTTCATGGCGTCGAGCAGTGGGAGTGCGATGGTCGCGCCGGCGCCCTTGAGCACCGTGCGGCGCGAGAGATGTTTCTTGCTCAGGTACATTGATTGTCTCCGCAGCAATCCCTCTTTATACCGGAATTCGGGCGTGTCCTAAAGCGCGTTTTCCCCGGCAGGCCAGTCTGCCGACGAGCCGGAACTGGCCGTGATTTCACCAGCAACCGCGCCCGGCACTCGCCGCTTCCTGAACTGGTCGCTCGCGACGATGCCGCGGACGATGGACGAAAACCGGTAGTCGTCGGCTTCGGCGCCGCGGACGATCGTTCGGACGGTCGGCATGTCGTGGTGTTCGAGCGTGCGGCCGGTCGCGTACATGAGCAGCCGCTCCGTGAACGTCTGCACGAACTGATCGGGCCGATTGAGCAGCGCTTCGCGAAGTTCCACGGGGCCGTCGATGGCGCTGCCGTCGGGTAGCACGCCCGAAGCGTCGATCAGCGTGCCCGCGTAGCGGTCGCGATCCCGCCAGGCGCCTGTCGCGTCGAAATTTTCGAGCGCGAAACCGAGCGGGTCCATGATCGCGTGGCAGGAGAAACAGGCCGGGTTTTCGCGGTGGGTGGCCATGAGCTCGCGCACGGTCAGCGCATCGGGCGTGCCGATGTCTTCCTCGTCGAGCGACGGGACCTCATCCGGCGGAATCGGCGGCGCGATGCCCTGGATGTGCTCGAGAACGAACGCGCCGCGCAGCACGGGCGATGTGCGGTTCGGGTAGGCGGCGGCCATGAGCACGGCGCCCTTGCCGAGCAGGCCGTGGCGTGCCGAGTCGGCGAGTTCGACGCGCTGGAAGCGGCTGCCCTTGACGTCGGTGATGCCGTAGTGAAGCGCCACGCGCTCGTTGACGTAAGTGTGGTCTGCCGTCAGCAGATCGATGACGCTGCGATCCTCGGCGAAGATGCTGTTGGAGAAATGCGTCAGCTCCGTGAGGAATTCTCCGCGCGGATCGCCGACGCCCGACGCGTACGGAAAGATCGTCGAATCGGGAACGACCTCGTCGATGCGCCGGATGTCGAGCCATTGGTGCACGAAGTTGCCGCCGAGCGTGGCCGCGCGCGGGTCGGCCAGCATGCGCGCAAGCTGCGCCTCGAGCGCCTCGTCGCGGCTCAATTCGCCGCGGCCGGCGAGTTCGAGGAGTTCGTCGTCCGGGATCGAGTTCCAGAGGAAGAACGAGAGCCTCGACGCGAGTTCGTAATCGTCGATTTCGTAGACCTCGCCCGGGGCCAGGCCCTCGGGGATGCGCTCGGCGCGATAGAGGAAGAAGGGGCTTGCGAGAATGCCGGTCACCGCACTGCGGATGCCCTCCTCGAAGCCGCCTGCCGAGTAGCCGTCGCGGTAGTACTCGAGGATTTCGACGAGGTCGCTCTCTGCAAGCGGACGGCGATAGGCGCGAGTGCCGAGCGTCGTGATGATCTCTTCGGCGCAGAGGTCCGGATCGTCGCCGCGATCGGGGTGGCAGACGAAAATCCGGTCGCGGCTCGGGGTCGCGCTCAGGCCGGTCGGATTGAACGGCCCCTTGATCTCGAACGAACTCACGCGATAGAGGCGTTCCTGTCCGCCGCCGGGCAGGAACTGCCGGAAGCGGTCGTCGGACTCGGCGAAGGTCCGGTGCCTGAACGCGACGCCGACCTTGTGCGGTCCGGCCGTCGCTGGAAAGCGGATGTTCTTGAGGCGGACGTTGACCCGGTCGAGCGCGCCGTCCTGGACCTGGTCGTAGAGCTTCATGTCCTCTTCGCCGCCGACCGTGGTCTCGTGGACGAGTTCGCCGTCGAGCGTCACGACGAGCGAGTTCTCGAACTCCATGCCGTTGCCCCAGATATGGGTGGCCATGTCGGCAACGTCGATGACGTACTCGCCGTCGGACGGGAGGTGAACCTCCGCGAGGATGCCGCCGCGCGTGCCGAGCGGCATGCCCGGCACGTGCGTGAGCTGTCGGCCCGGCTGGGCCCGGAACGCCCATCCGCCGGGTCTCGAATCGGGCTGGCCGACCGCCTGCCGAGCAACGGCGCGTGCCGCGATCACGTACTGCTCGATGAACGAGGGCGACACCTGCAGCGCCGGTCCGATGTTGTCGAAGTACTCGACGATCTCGTCGTCCGGCAGCAGTTCCCCGGAGTCGATTTCGAGCGTGAGCAGGTCGCGGATCGCGTTGGCGTATTCCTTGCGGTTGAGCCGGTGCAGCACGACCTGCTCGGGAATGTGCTCGACGCCCTGGGCGGCATCGAGCGATCGCTCGAGCGCCGCCACGAATCTCCAGACTTCCTCGCCCTCCGGCTGGGTCTCGCCAGGTGGCGGCATCACGCGGCCGCGGAGCTTGCGAACCGCGTTTTCGAAGAGTTCCGCGTGCTCGGCGACGCTCTCGGGTGAACGTCCCTCGAAGGTGATGCCGGCGGTGAATTCGGCGTTGTTGTGGCATTCGACGCAATAGCGATCAAGCATCGCCCACTCTTCGCGTGCGTCGGCCGCCGCGCGCGCCGCGGGGTCGCCGCCGAGCTGGCCGCAGCCGGCCACGAACAGCACAGAAGCGGCCGCGACACCCCAAGCTGCGGTCAGCCGCGATGCCGAAACCCCGTTGCTTTCGATCACGCCGTTCACGTCAATGTTATCGATCCTGCGGTTGTGTCTATGCGTCCGGAGACAGGTAGGCCCACAGGCTTTCGAACGCACGTCTGACAAACTCTTCCGACGGCCCCATTTCAGCGTCGTATTCTTCGGTCGGGCGCGCGTCGACGGCTTCATCGGGACCCCTGCCGCTGTTCAGCAGTCCCGAGAGCCTTGCATAGACCGTATTGTACATCTCGAATTGCGCTTCAAGATCGGATCGGGCCAATACACGACCGTGTGCCGGCACGATGCGGGTATCGGCATCCGTGAGCGCGAGCAGCAGCTCCATCGTGCCGACGATGCCGCCGATCCACCCGCCCGTCCACCAGTCGACCAGAGGCCAGCCCGCGCCCGACGCCGCGCCGCCGACGGCGAGCACGTTCTCGCCGGGCCACTGAACATAGAGATCGCCATCCGTATGCGCCGCGTGGCGCAGATAGCCGTAGCGCACGCCCGAGTCGAGTGCGCCTTCGTCGTAGAAGGTCAGGTTCGGTTGCGCGGCCTCCGGAAGCGGTTCGAAGCGCTGACCGTTCCAGGGCCAGGTAATGTCGGTCGTGAGCCAGAGGCGCGTGTTCTCCTGGGCGATGATCGCCGCTCCGGCGGCCGCAAGGCGTTCGTTCGAACCCGTCTGCTCGGAGTGCCAGTGCGTGTTGAAGAGCGTGGTGACCGGACCGCCTTGCGGCAGCGCCGCGACCGCGTCGAGCAGCGCTTGCGAATCGGCGGCCGTGGCGCCGTCGACGAGCACTGTGCCGTTGGGGCCGGTCTGCGCGACGATGTTGTTTCCGGCGACGGTCAGCACATGAAGGTTGTCGCCCAGTTGCTGCGTCGCGACGCCGGATTCGGTTTGTGCGCGCGCTTCACGCGGTCGCGAAACCGGCAGGCCGAGTGCCGCGCCGACGGCGCCAGCGGCCGCGGCGCTCAACATGCGTCGTCGTGTCAGCAGTTGCACTGGTTTCGTTCCAAGACGACCCAACCTGTTTGTCAATCGTCCTCGTGGAGCATTCGTGCCACTTACGCGGTGAAGTGATCGACTGTCGCAATCAATTCGCGGCGTTCGGAGACGCTGAGGCCGCCCCACGACCGGAATACCCGAGTCTGCTTGCAGCGTCCGCACGTTACTTCGTTACTTGTGACAGTTAGACGGAGCGGCTCGCGCTGCTCGCGGTCGTTCCTCAGGCCACAGGCCGCGTAACGTAGGTCGGCGTCCAACTCAGGCGAGAAGTGGATTGTCATTGGTTACTCCCGAACTGTCAGGGTCGAACCGCCTGAACTTGCCAATGCGAGGGCACGCCTATATAAGAACCAGCAACTATGAACCGTTGGGCGAACAAGAACAAACCGCGGTCTCGTATCGTCTCTAGACCCAGGCGACGGCAGGGGTGCCTCCAGAACGTGCGGCTCCGACTGCGGTCCATCGCATGGGTCGCCGTCGTCGGAATGGCGGCGCATGCTCAGCAGACGGACGTCGAACTCGATCTCCTGCACGTGCAGGGCAACGTCTACATGCTCCATGGCGGGGAGGCCGGCAACATGGCCGTGCAGATCGGCGATGACGGCGTCATGGTCGTCAATGCGATGGGCGGCGGACTGGCCGAACGCATCGTCGAGACGATCGGCGAGGTCACGAGCGCTCCGGTGCGCTACATCATCAACACGAGTGCGGACCTGCACCATACCGGCGGCAATGCCGAACTTGCGGTACTTGGAGAGTTCGGTTCGACGCCGGCGCTCGCGCCCGGCGAAGTGGCCGGAGCGACGCTGGTGGCTCACGAGAACGTCATGTTGCGCCTGTTCGAACTCGAGGCGAGCGGTTTTCCGCCCGAAGGGGTGCCGCGCACGGTCTACTTCTTGCCATTCAAGGACATCTTCTTCAACGACGAGCCGGTATTCATCATCCACGAGCCGAACGCGCACTCCGACGGCGACAGCATCGTGCTGTTCAGAAAGTCCGACACCATTGCGGTCGGCGACCTGTTCATCCCGGGCCGCTACCCGATCATCGACGTTGAACGCGGCGGCAGCGTTCAGGGGCTGCTGCGGGCGCTCAATCATGTGCTCGATCTCGCGGTGCCGGAGCACCTGCAGGACGGCGGCACGCGAATCATTCCCGGCAGCGGGCGGCTCTGCAACGAGGCCGACGTCGTTGAACACCGCAATATGGTCGCCGTCGTGCGCGACAGGGTCCGCGACCTCATGGCCAAGGGCCTGGACCTGCAGGAAATCCAGGCAACGCGGCCGACGCGCGACTACGACACCGAATTTGACGGCGACGGGGAAGCGTTCGTCGAATCGGTCTACACGAGCCTCGCCGCAGCGCAATGAAATCGACGATGACGTCAAGGATCGGACTCGGCGGATTCCTTGCCGTGCTGTGTCTCGCCGCGCCTGCGCTCGCCCAGGGCCCCGGCGGCGGCCCGTCCGCCGAGCCGCAGACGGCCCGCGAGGTAGCCCCCGTCGACCTCACGGGGACGTGGGTCTCGGTCGTCAGCGAGGACTGGCGCTGGCGCATGGTCACGCCCACCCGCGGCGATTTCGCGAGCATCCCGCTCAACGCGGAAGGGCGCAGGGTCGGACTCGAGTGGGACCCGGAGGCGGACGAGGCGGCGGGCCTTGAGTGCAAGGCCTTCGGCGCACCCGCCGTCATGCGTATCCCGGGCCGCGTCCGGATAAACTGGCAGGACGACGAAACGCTGATGATCGAAACGGACCAGGGCATGCAGACGCGGCTGCTCAGGTTCGGCGTTCCGGCCGGGGCGAACGCACCGCCGAGCCGCCAGGGTCATTCGGTGGCCAACTGGGAGCGCCCGGCGCAGGGCATCGGTCCGCGGGACTCCTTCGGCCCGTTCTCCGGCAGGATCGGTCAGCACCCGCGCGCGCTCGAAGTCACGACGACGAACCTGTTGCCGGGATACCTGCGACGCAACGGTCCGCCCTACAGCGAGGACGCCGTGCTTGAGGAGTATTTCGACCATCACGTGCAACCGAACGGTGACGAGTGGTTCACGGTCACGACGGTGGTCACGGACCCGACCTACCTGCGCGGCGCTTTCATCACGAGCACCGATTTCAAAAAGGAAGCGAACGATGACAGTTTCGACCCGGTGGCCTGCTCGGCGAGGTAGGAGGTCATGAAACGTTTTGCCCTGCTGACGACGCTCGCGCTAGCAAGCCCGATTGCCATCGCCCAGGTGGACTTTTCCGGAGAGTGGGCGCCTGCCCATCATGAGGATGCTCCGGAACGGCTTCCGGGCCCCGAACTTGGCGACTATATGGGGTTGCCCTTGAACGACGCCGCGCGCCTGCAGTCCGATTCCTGGGACGCCGACCGCATCTCGATGGTGATGCAGTACCAGTGCCGGCCGCATTCGTCCGACTACGGGATGCGCGGACTCGGCTTCATGCGGGTGACCACCGAGTTCGACCCCGTGCATCGGGAGTTGATCGCGTTTCGAACCTACATGCCGGCCTGGGGCAGCGAGCGTGTCATCTGGCTCGATGGGCGCCCCCACCCGCCCGCGCATGCCGAGTACACGTTTCAGGGATTCTCCACCGGTGTCTGGAACGGCAACCGGCTGACGATCACGACCACGCATCTCAAGACCAATTACCATCGCCGCAACGGTGTGCCGAGCAGCGACCGGCGCACGGTCACCGAGCACTGGATGCGACATGGAGACGTCCTGACCGTCGTGACGGTGGTCGACGACCCGGTGTTCTTCACCGAGCCGCTCGTCAGGAGCCAGAACTGGTATCTCGATCCGAGCCAGCAGGTCCGCCAGTTCTTCTGCGAGTACGTCACGGAGCTTCCGCCCGCCACCCCGGACAGCATCCCGCATCACCTGCCGGGCGAGAACCCGAACCTGTCGCTCATGGCAGAGTGGTACGGCTTGCCCGCCGAAGTGCTGCGCGGAGGCGCGGAACTCATGTATCCGGAATACCGCGACAGGATGCCGGGGGCGGAGTTCCCGCAGCCGGAGGTCTGCGAGGTCTATTGCGGTTGCGTTGACTTCCTGACGTGTTAGCCGCAACTTGTAGCGAGACGCCCGCTGCATTCGTCCAGCCACGAATTCCAACTCTTCATGCGTGACGTGAAGAGCCGCAACTGCATTGTGCAGATAAGCCGCCCGGACGTTCCACTCCTTGCAATGCGGGGCGGGCCATATATGCCATTGACACGCTTCCCGACTACACGGAACTTCCCCGGGTTCCAAGCGTTATCCACACGCTGCCACGTTCTACCCGATCACGGTAAAGGGCACAAGCCGGTGCCCTCGCTTCAGGCGGTAGACCCCAAAATCCTTGCGATCAATCGTGAAAATCGTGCTCAGATTTCGGTCTTCTGCAACGGCCACCAACGAAGCATCGGCCAGGTCCATGGGCGCATCGGCGTACTGCGCCATCAACTCAAATGCCCTCGTGAGTCCGGAGTTGTCGAGAAAAAGCACGCGGAGACCCGATTCAGACACGAAATCCTTGAGACATTCCGCACCCTGGCTTGCAGGACGAAGCAGGTGAAAGGCTTCAGTCAGGACGGGAACAGTCGTCGCGATCGGTTCCCTGATTACGCCCAACGTCTCCACGCATCGCGCGTGAGATGCATCAAGCGGATCGAACAGCGCCACAAGCGGGCCGGTGTCGATCAGGATCACCGCCGCCGCTTTGCTTCAATGACTCCGGCGATGGCGGCTTTCGCATCGCTGGCCGGCGCGACAGCATAGCCGCCTGGCCCCGGATCGAGACGTCGGTATATTTCGTACGGTGTCATTGCGGCCTGTTCGGCCGCGGTCGAGGCGTATGTCTCAAGGCCCCGCTTGAGCACTTCCGAGATCGTCATCCCCGTACGCTGCCGCAAATCGGCCAGCACGGCTTCTGCATCATCGTCCAAACGAACTGTCCTGATGCCCATGGCAACTCTCGCATAGTGTATTACAAAAGGTAATACATGCTCCGGGTAGAAGCAACGGCCAATACGATCCTTGATCGCGGGGGGCTGTGAGGTCTATAGCCAAATCCGGCGATTTCGATTCATTTCGCCCGCTACTTCGCAGTTGTCTAACCGAACCACCGCCGGCGCAGCACGCCCTTCCTTGAGTTCCAGGTTCACTGAATCCGATGGTCACCAGGCGCGGTCGCTGCTGTGATCCCTTGATGCGGAAGGGGCGCGCGGGCCTTCCCGGCGACCGGACGAGCGGAACTCGCACCATGCGAGAGTTCCGTGCCTCGCGCACCGGGCATTCAGCATGGAAATCCATCTCCACCAGCGGCGTACGCAGGGCCCATCGGGCGTACAATCGGGACATGACTCGTTCACCTTTGATGGCCCTGTTTCTGTACCTGTGCTGCTCGAACGCACTCGCGCTCGACGGCACGCTGATCGTCGCCAACCGCACCGGCGGCAGCATCTCGTTCATCGACCTGACCGCGGGTGTGGAGATCGCTCGCGTTCCGATCGGCCCGATCATTCCGCACGAGGTGGCGGTGTCGCCGGACGGTACGAAGGCGCTTACCGGCGAATACGGGCCCGAGGACGATCACGGCCGGCACATCGTGTTGATCGACGTCGCGAGCGCGAGCGTAGAAGCGCGAATCGATCTCGGCCCGAACTCCCGTCCACACACCCCTCTGTTCCTGCCCGACGGTCGTCACGCTGTCGCGACCATGCAGGAATCCGATCAACTGGCGCTCGTAGATCTTGAGTCGCGCAGCATCGTGCGAACCTACCCGACGGGCGGGCGTGATGGCCACATGGTGCGGATAAGCCCTGATGGCTCCCGGGCTTATGTCACGAGCCGCGGTGCCGAGGGCACCCTGTCAGTGATTTTTCTCGACGAGGAGCGCGACCCGGTCGTGATCCAAACAGGCCTCGGCGCCGAAGGCATCGATGTCACCGCAGACGGCAGCGAGATCTGGGTCGCGAACCGCCGCGAGGAGACGATTTCCGTGATCGATGCGGAGTCTCTCGAGGTCGTTGCGACGCTGGAATCGCGGCAGTGGTCCGGACGGATCGCAATGGGTCCTGAGGGTTACGCCATCGTTCCGAACGGCGGCGGCCGGCAAGCGCCGGTGCCGCGCTTCGTCCGGCTGTGGGACGTGAACTCCAGAACGCTCGTTGCCGAAGCGCCGCTGCCGGGCGAGCCATTCGAGGGCAACTTCGGCGCGATGATCCTTGACGGGATGGCGTTCGTCGCCGATCCCGGGGAAGGACTCATACGGGTCTACGACCTTGCCGAAGGGCTCGACAGCCGGCGCGTGCTGATCGACAAGCACGACGCGCCCGACGGCATGGCCTGGACGCCGGTGCGCGTCAACGCCATGGCGGCCGCCGCTCAGGCGGGTTCGTCCGGCGGGACGGATCGAACGGACTCCGGTTCGGCGTCCACTGGGGCGGATCGACAGGACGCCGGATCGCCGCCCGACCTCACCGGGATCTGGATGCAGGACCGCGGCACCTGGTCGATCGACGAGCTGCCGTTCACGGCGGAGGGCCGGGCAAAGCACGCGACCAAGCGCGCGCCCGATTCGGTCGAGGCGTGCACGGTCCACCACTTCGGGCAGACCATCACGGCGCCTTTCCCGGTGGAGATCCTGCAGCGCGAGGATCGTGCGACCTTCCTCTACGAGCTCCAGCACGAAGTGCGACGCGTCTTCATGGACGGGCGCGGCCATCCCGAGACGCTCTACCCGACCATCATGGGGCATTCGATCGGTCGCTGGGAGGGCGCAACGCTGGTCGTCGAGACCACCGGTTTTCGGGAAGGCTGGTTCAGGCCCGAAGGCGTCCCGTACTCGGAGCAGGCACACGTCACGGAACGCTACACGCTCAACGCGTCCGGCGACGAGATCGAGGTCGAGCTTGTCCTGGCCGACCCCGTTTACTACAGAGAACCGGTGGTCGTGACGCGCACGTTCACGCTGATGCCCGACGGGCAAATCTTCGAGTACGTTTGTGTCGTTTCGGAGTACCTTTACGAGTGATGACCGTCAAGCACATGTCCGGTTTGCGGGGACTCTGCGCACTGGCGGGCGGCTGTATTGCCGCCGCCGCCGCGGCGCATCACTCCTTTCCCACCGTCTACGACGTGAACGCGCGTACGACGATCGACGGCGTCGTCACCGAAGTCCTGTATCAGAATCCTCACGCGCGCCTCTATCTGCGCGTCACGAGTGAAGATGGCGGGGAGGAAATCTGGGAGCTCGAAACCCAGAACACGAGCTTCCTTCGCCGGGGCGGCTGGCTGCCCGATTCCGTGCAGCCGGGCGACCGGCTTACCGTGGAAGGCAATCTCGCCTACGAGATCGAGAAACGACTGTACGTGCAGGTCATCACGCGCGAGAACGGCGAGGTGTTCTGGGTGCAGGACCCAGGGCCATTGCGCGAAGAAGGCTTCCAGTAGCGTTCGAACGGCTGGCGTCAGCGCTCCGTCCGCCCGCGGCAGGGAGGCGTTTCAGTCAGGTCAGCGAGGTGGCGGCTCGCGCGCGGGCCATTCAATGAGGAAGGCTCCGCGCAGATCTCCGGCCTCGAATCCGGTCGCCTGATCTTCGGGGTAGTGATCGGCGATGGTCGCGGCGACTTCCGCTGCGATCCCGGACCCGTGACACGTCAGGCACAGGCCCTGGGTGACGATGGCGCTCATGTAGCGGGCGCTGCCGTCGGGCCTCGTCTCGAAGCGCTCCAGCGGCGGCGTCGCGCCTGCCGCAAGATCCCGCTCGAACGTCATGAGCACCGTGCGCGCGTCTGCGTCGGGCGCATTGTCCGGATTCCTGAGCCTGAGCGCCGTTCGGCCTACGCTGGCGCCAGCCTGCTCGGACACTCCGGCGGCGATGGGGGAAGCCTCGAGATTGCAAAGCCGGATGGCCTCGACCGGTCCGTCCGTTCCGATCGCTGTGAGCAATGTTGCGCCGAGTTCCTGTCCGAGTTGCATCGCGGCGTCGCGTGAACGAGTCAGACGATCGTCATCCTGGGCCGTGGCGGACACGCTCACGAGCGCCCATAGCAGCAACAGTAATCTCGGATTCATGATTTCTCACCCCCTGAGGCGCGGTCGTGAACGTCGTTGCCGATCCTGGTGACGGCGTGGTGCGTTCGTGGTTTCGCTTGCGACCGCCGCGTCGATGATACCGGGCGCAGTCCGCAGAGGATGCACAACCGCACGAGGATCGAACTCGATCCACCGGATTACTCATGCCGACCGCCCGCGGGCGCTGCGCCTTTTGGGGAGAGTGGCCGGGCTGTTCGAGCGCTGCCGTACACCGGCCACAGGACATATAATCCGCGCCACCGGATTTCCCTCACTGACAGCAATTTCCAAGGAGAAACACGTGATTCCCAGAATCCGCTCAACCGCCCTTGCGCTGTGTCTCGTCGCGTTCGCGTCGGCCGCGTTCGGCGTCGCTCCCGACTTCATGGACAAGCTCGCTGACGAGTCCCGCCCGCTTGAGGACCGGATGCGCGACGGCGCGCGGCGCCCGTATCAGGTCATGCAGTTGCTCGGCGTCGAGGAGGGCATGACCGTTGTCGACATCGGTGCCGGTGGCGGCTGGTACACGCGGGTGCTGTCCGCTGCCGTCGGGCCGAGCGGCGCGGTGATCGGCCAGTTCGGGCCGCGGGCCCTGCAGCGCGAGGATGGCCGGGCGCCCAGGGAGCTTGCAGCGAGCCTCGGCAACGTGGAAGCGTCGTTCGAGGATCTCGGGGATCTCGAGCCGAACATCGCCGACGTCGCAGTCACGGCCCTGAACATGCATCACGGCAACGCCGAGCGGCTCATCCCGTATCTGCGCGCTGTCAACGACGTACTGAAGCCCGGCGGTATGGCGGCCATCATCGATCACATCGGCTCGCCGGAGAACGACAATTCCCGGCTACACCGGATGCTCGTGTCCGACGCGAGAGAGTGGATCGAGGCGGCGGGCCTACAGATCGTCGAGGAGTCGGATATCCTGAGAACGGCGGCCGACGATCATACGTTGTCTGCAACCGACCCGAGGATCGGCAGGAACAGCGACCGCTTCCTGTTCGTCGTCCGCAAGGGGCAGTAGCATGGCCCATCGCTGCGTGCTTGCACGCCGCCACCGGCGCGGGGGAGGCGGTCACGAGCCTGGTGGTCGGCTGCATCGGAGCGCACCTGGAGCGGTGCGGAGCCCTCTCAGGGCCAAAGGTCGCCGAGGCTGAAGGTCACGGCATCGAAGGGACGGACGCTGACCGGATCGTCGTTCCTGGCGCTCCCGATCTGAAGCCACCGCGCCTCGCGCAGCTCGAATGCATCGAGCGTGCGTTCGGTCGGGTCCACAAGCCACAGATGTTCAATGCCCGCGCGGGCGTAGACCGGGCGCTTGCCTTGCAGGTCGAGCTTGCGGGTCGAGGCCGAGAGCACCTCGCACACCCAGTCCGGCGCGAGGGTGAAATACGCCGAGTCGGGATACTCCGGCATTCGTTCCCGACGCCAGCCAGCCAGATCCGGTACAAGGATGTCGTCGCCGAGATGAAGCTCCGGTTCGTCGATGACCCACCAGCCGCCTGGACCATCCGAGTCGTTGTGGAAAGGACCGCCGATTCTGACGCCCAGCCGGGAACTTGCCAGCGCGTGTGGCGCGGCGGGTCGCGGCTGGGTATACAGCGTGCCATCGACGATCTCGGCCACCCGATTCGGCGGCGCGTCGAGCACGTCCTGGTAGGTCGCCCGGCGGCCGGGCGGGGAGCCGCCCCTGCGGGCTGCAGTTTTCGAGGTGCTCATGGCATGGTGCCCGGCGTAAGTCGCACACATGCACCGCTGCAGCGGTTGCCCGTTGCTGCGATCGCGCGTTCGAGGATGAATCCGGTCTCCGTCATGAGGCCACCTTACAGGATCGATTCCGATGTTTGCAGACAGGCTGTCAGGTCGAAGCTACGAACTGTCGTAGTTGGAAGCGGGGTTGCGGTCGATTCCGGGCGAATCTCAAGAATAACCGGGCAAAGGTTCAGGGGGAGATCAGCGAAATTGATCATTCTCCAGCGTTTCGGGGCTCGAGCTGAGATAGATCGTGTGTTGTGCATACGCTCGGCGCCCTGGCGGATGTCGTGGGGATAGCTCTGGAAGGGCTGAGGTACCTTCCCGAGCGTGCTGGACGGGTCCGCGACCGCCTGACGCATTAAGGTGGACGAGCCGTTCGTGGTGGTACTCTTTCGATCGATGATTTCTGCTCGCCCGAAAATCATGGCTCGCGGTTTCCCGCACGTTGGGCAACGCGACGAGAACCAGCATCGCTTAGCGATACCCGATACCGAGCGGGACGCATGATGCGAACAATGCCCATTAGCGAAGACCTGACCCGCTACCACCGCCAGATGATCCTGCCCGGGATCGGGGAGGATGGGCAACGGCGCCTGTTGGAATCCACGGCCTGCGTACTCGGCTGCGGCGCACTCGGAACCGTCATCGCCGACCTGCTGGCGCGCGCCGGCGTCGGTCATCTCGTGATCGTCGACCGCGATTTCATCGAGACCACGAACCTGCAGCGGCAGACGCTCTTCGACGAAGACGATATCGCCGACGGGATCCCCAAGGCCGAAGCGGCGCGGCGCAGGCTCGCGAAGGTCAACTCCGCGGTTCGCGTCACGGCTGTCGTGGACGACCTCAACCGTACGAACATCGCGCGTTATGCGAGTGGGGCGGACGTGCTCGTCGACGGTCTCGACAACTTCGAGGGCCGCTACCTGATCAACGATTTCGCGGTCAAGCACTGCATCCCGTACATCTACGGCGGCGCGGTCGGGACCGTCGGTGCGGCGTTTGCGATCCTGCCGCACACGCGCAGCGGCGATGCGCCCTGGGAGACGCTGCAGGACGGCAACCGTGCGGGTCCCTGCTTGCGCTGCCTCTTCGAGGAGGAGCCGGTGCCGGGGACGATGCCGACATGCGACACGGCCGGCATCCTCGCTTCCGCGGCTGTCACGGTCGCAAGTTTCGAAGTCGCGGAGACGCTCAAGGTGCTGACCGGGAACTACGAGCACGTCTGCCCGACGATGCTGAACGTGGATCTGTGGAGCAACAGCGTGGCGCAGCTTGGCGTCAGCGGCGCCTACGAGCACGGGGACTGCCCTTGCTGCAAGCACGGGCGCTACGAATACCTCGAGGGTTCGCGCGGTTCAGGCGCAACGACGCTCTGCGGACGCGATGCCGTACAACTCACCCACCGGCAAAGCCAGTCAGGGGTCGACCTCGAGGAGATCGCGGGCCGCCTGCGCGCGCACGGCGAAGTGCGCGCCAACCGATTCATGCTGCGTGCGAACGTCACCGACCACGGCAATTCCTACATCCTGAGCCTGTTTCCCGATGGTCGCGCGATCGTGCACGGCACGGCCGAGGCGGCCGTGGCCAGGGGCATCTATGCGAAGTTCATTGGCGCGTGACTAGCGCCGTCTGATCTCGACGCGACTTGCGCCCCCTGCGATGGATGCCGGTAATTCTCGCCAGGTGTGCGATGTTCTGCACAGGCGGCGGAGCTTGGGAGGCGCCGGACGTCCGTAGAGGCGCCGTTTTTTCGCTCACGTACGCGGCGAGCAGCGTCGTGATCTCGTCACGCCCTGCCGATAGCGAGCCGCGCGTGTTGACTTGCGTTAGCCGCGCTCGGCGATAATCGCCCGCCCGCCACCACAGTTTTCACGGAGACAGCTTGTGACCGCAGTACGGGTTCTCGTCGGCACCAAGAAGGGTGCGTTCATCCTCACCGCTGACGGCAAGCGTGATGAATGGACCGTCGCCGGGCCGCACTTTTCCGGTTGGGAGATCTACCACATGAAGGGGTCTCCGGTTGATCCGGACCGCATCTACGCGTCGCAGACGACCGAGTGGTTCGGGCAGATCATCCAGCGCTCGAGCAACGGCGGCGAGACGTGGGAGCAGCCCGGTTCGAGCGACAAGACGCCAGCGGAGCCGTCGGATGTCCCCGCGATGCCGCAAGGCGAGAGCAACAACTTCGTCTACGACACTTCCGAGGAGACCGGGCACCCGCTGACGACCCACCAGTGGTACGACGGGACACAGCATCCCTGGGAATTCGCCCGTGTCTGGCATCTTGAGCCGTCATTGACCGATCCCGATCTCGTCTACGCGGGCGTCGAGGATGCGGCGCTCTTCCGTACGACCGACGGCGGCAAGTCGTGGCACGAGATGTCAGGGCTCCGCGGCCACCAAACCGGAGCCGGGTGGTCGCCCGGCGCGGGCGGCATGTGCCTGCATACCATCCTGCTCGATCCGGAAAACCCGGACAGGATGTACACGGCGATCTCCGCTGCGGGCGCGTTTCGCACGGACGACGGCGGGGACAGCTGGCGGCCGATCAATCGCGGCCTGCGTTCGGAGTACATTCCCGATCCGACCGCCGAGGTTGGACATTGCGTCCACCGTCTCGCCATGCATCCGGCAAGGCCGGCCACCCTCTACATGCAGAAGCACTGGGACGTCATGCGCAGCGACGACGCGGGCGACAACTGGTACGAGATCAGCGGCAATCTCCCCACGGACTTCGGCTTCCCGATCGAAGTGCACGCGCATGAGCCGGAGACGGTCTACGTCGTCCCGATCAAGAGCGACTCCCTGCACTATCCGCCGGAAGGCAAGCTCCGTGTCTACCGCAGCCGGACGGGCGGCAACGAATGGGAAGCGCTGACCGAAGGCCTGCCGCAGCAACACTGTTACGTCAACGTGCTGCGCGACGCGATGGCCGTCGATACGCTCGATCCTGGCGGCATCTACTTCGGAACGACCGGCGGGCAGGTCTATGGCTCGTCCGACGGCGGCGACACGTGGACGGCCATAGTTCGCGACTTGCCGGCCGTGCTGTCCGTCGAGGTGCAGACGTTGTCGTGATCCAGGTCAGGTTGCCGTTTCCAGGTAATGTGCGGACTCGATGCAAGGCCGCAATCAGTCAGTGGTTCACGTGATCCGCATCGTGCTGCCGTTCCACCTGCGTACGCTCGCCGGCGTCGACGGCGAGGTGACCGTGAGCGTCGCGGGCGACGTCACGCAGTCGAGCGTGCTCAACGCGCTCGAGGCGCGCTTCCCGATGTTACGCGGCACAATTCGTGATCATTCGACCGGGCGCCGCCGGCCGCTCGTGCGGTTTTTCGTATGTAACGAGGATGTGTCGCACGAACCGCCGGACCAGCCGTTGCCGGAGGCCATCAGTTCTGGCGCGGAACCATTTCTCGTGGTGGGAGCGGTCGCTGGCGGTTAACAGCCGGTGGCGACAGCTCCGCTGCACTTGTCGGAAGACCGCGTCGCCGAAAACTGCTGACTAAGCGGTGATGTAACGCATGTTGACTGCGGCGCCGGCCGCTCGAACATGCTCACTATTCTCCTGCGTCGCGCCCTGTCACAGGGGGATTGCCGATCTCGGTGCGACGCTTGCCATTGCCAAGGGCCTCCAGGCTCAGTCCGCGTGTTTCGCGGCGATCGCTTCGAGCGCGGACGCGATGTAGTCGGCGGAAAGCCAGCGGCCGTCGATCATGACGCCGGCGTTCGTCGCAACCGCTTCGATGTCCTCCAGCGGATTCGCTTCGAGCAGCAGCAGATCGGCGTTGCGGCCGACCGCTACGGTGCCTGCCTGATCACCGATGCCAAGGAAGTTTGCGACGATTACCGTTCCTGTGCGCAGCACCTCGTAGGGCGTCATGCCCGACTCGACCATGAGCGGCAGTTCGCGGTGCAGCGAGAAGCCCGGCACGCTGAAAACCTGCGGTGCATCGGTGCCCATGAGAACGGCTACGCCTTCGTCGTACATCGTCTTGAGCAGCATCTGACGGAGTTCCGCTTCGCGCATCGCGGCCTCGCGGTTCGCGTTGGTATAGGAGGCCGTGGCGCGCTGCGTCCACGTCGCTACGGTCTCGCGCTCCATGTATCGGTTCTCCGGCCGATCGACGAGCGTTGCCGGGTCGCGTGCTCCGCGCAGAACCTCCCAGAGAATCTGGGTCGGGACGACCGCGACGCCCGCCTCGCGCGTCGCCCGCGCAAGTTCCGGAATCCTGCTGTCGTCGGCATTGAGCGCGAGGAGCTGGTTGCGGCCGGGGCCCGAAGCGGTCAACGCCGGAGAGTCGGCCGGCTGCATGGCTTCGATGTAGTCGTCGAGGTGGTCGATCGTGCTCTGCTTCGCGGCGAGCGCTCCGGGCACGCCGACGTTGATCGAGACATGGCCGCCCCAGGGGATGCCGATTTCGGTTGCCGTTTGCACGATCGCGTCGTAGGCCTCGGCGCTCAGGCCTTCATGGACCTTGAGCAGGTCGAAACCCTGGTCCTTCGCTTCGCGGACGAGCCGGTCGGCGGTCGCCGCGTCCGGGACGTTGTTGCCGCGCATCGATGGCGCCGCGAGCCACAGGCGCGGGCCGACGATTTCGCCGTCGGCGACGCGTTGCCTGAGTTCGAGCTGGCTCGTGTGACCCTGCATGCCGCGCACGGTGGTCGCGCCGCCGGCCAGGAAAAGCATGAGGACGTCCTCGGCTTCGCCGTTGGCGTTCGTGAACGGGATGTGACCGTGCATCTCGGCAAGTCCCGGCATCAGGTACTTGCCCTGACCGTCGATCTCGGTCGCGCCGGATGGCACGCTCGTCTCGGCTGCCGCGCCGAGCGCCGTGATTCGGCCGTCCTCGACGACCACGTTCTGGTCTTCGAGCACGCGCTCACTGTCCATCGGCACGACGTTGACGTTCGTGAACGCGAAGCTGCCGCGTTCGGGCGCCTGGGCGGCAGCCGTCCCGGCGAGCGCCGAGCAGGCGACGAGCATAAGCGCGAGACTGGCGACTTGCGAAGTTCTCATCTCCGTTCTCCTTACCTTGTGTTGCCGGACCTTGTGTTGCCGGGACGCCGCTGCAGGCCGGGTCCGCGCGCCACGCTCAACCGTTCGCCACAGGGCCGCCGATCCTTCGGCTGGCCGGCGTACCCTGCTCAGAGCACTCGGTAGTACCTGATCACGACCCCGTTCGGATACCGCTCGCCCGTGGATACGAAGATCGAGCGCGTGAGCCACTGCAATTCCGGCGCGTCGGTTTCGAATTCGGGGATTGCGCGGAAATAGATCTCGGACTGCTCGACCTCTTCGCCGGCGTTGAGCCGGGCCATGACTTCCGGAGCAGCGTGGCGGATGCCGATATTGGTCACGTAGATCAGGTGTCCGTCATCGGTTTCGAGCAGGTAACGCGTGTCGACCTCGGTGAAGCCGTCTTCCCGGATGGTCTGCCAGTCGGCGCCTCCCGGCACGAGCCTTCCCTTGATCTCCGGTCCTTCGAATTCGCCGCTCAGGATGTCGATGATGCGTCGCTGACCGTTCGGCATCTCGCCGACGATGATCGGATCTGCGACCTGGGCGAAGAGCTCGAAGGCGAACTCGAGGCGCGGTGGTTCGGGTGTGTCCTGTGCCTGTGCGGTCATCGATATTCCGGCCAGCAGTGCGAGAGCGAAACGTATCATGCGAAATCCCCGTGTAGCGACTCATGTCCGTCAGCGGTCCGGCTGTGCGCCTTGCGCAGGCCGTGGCGGCGCCTGCCGGGTCCGCGCGCGAGCTTGGTACCGTGGCGCCGCCGCAAATCGTCGCGGTGCACGCTGCAGCACCGCCGCCGGCTCCGGCGCAGCTTGGCGGCGCGTCCCGGTTGGCCTCACAGGCGCGTCACAGTACCATCAAATCGAAGCGGCGCGAAACGCAGACATGGAGGCTTCAATGATCGGAATCGGGAACCGGCGCGGCGTGGCCGCAACGACAGCGTTGCTCTTGACGCTCACTTCGCTGGCGGCGTTCGCGCAACCGCTGTCGCTGTCCGGCGACACGCTCGAAGCGATGCTCGCAGAGCCGATCCCCTACATGCCCGAGGTGCTCGGCCCCTTTTCCCATGAAATCTCGTCGGACGATCCCGAGGTCCAGGCTTTTTTCGACCAGGGCTTTCAGCTCATGTATGCGTTCGGCAAGTACGAAGCCATACGCTCGTTTCGCGAAGCGCAGAAACTCGATCCGGAGTGCGCCATCTGCTACTGGGGCGAAGCGTGGGCCTGGGGGTCTTATCTGAACGTACCGATGTCCGCGGCCGAGGCGCCTTACGCCTTCGCGGCGATCGGCAAGGCGCTCGAACTTCGGGACAACGCCAGCCCGCGCGAGCAGGCCTACATCGACGCGCTCTCGGCCCGCTACGTCGCCGATTACGATTTCGCGAACCGCCGCGTACAGGACGAAGCCTGGGTCGAAGCGGCGCGCGAGCTGGCCGAGCAGTATCCCGACGATCTCGACGCGGTCACGCTCTACGCCGACGCGCTGTTCCTGCTCGAGGAGAGACGCGGCTACCGCGACATCGACGATCCGAACGTCCAGCGCATTCACGCCGTGCTCGAGAGCGTGCTCGAGCGCGACATTCGCCATCCGGGCGCCTGTCATCTCTACATCCACGCGACCGAGTCGACGGTCCAGCCCGAGCTGGCCGAACCCTGTGCCGAATACATCGGCAATTCGATCCCGGGCGCCAGTCACATCAATCACATGCCGTCGCACACCTGGAACGAGATCGGGCGCTGGGGCGACAGCGTGCGAGCGAACATCCAGGCCTGGCACTCCGACCTCAAGGCCGCGTCTCGCCAGGGGGTCGCGATCTACCCGCCGCACAATCTGCACATGCTGTTTTTCGCGGCCGCGTTTGACGGCCAGGGCGCGATGGCCAGGCAGGCGAGCAAGGACTACACGAAGCTCATGGGAGACAATTCCTTCGAGCTGTTGATCCTCGTGCGCTTCGGCCGCTTCGACGAGATCCTTGAAGTTACCGAGCGCCTCGAACGCGACTACCCGGCCGGGGTCTGGGACTTCGCGCAGGGCTACGCCCGGGTCAAGCTCGGCGAAGCTGACTTTGCGCGCGCCCATCTGGCACGGCTCAGGGAGGTTGCGGAGACGACCGACGCCATGATCCGATTCGACCGGGCGTCGCTCCTGCTCGATGTGCTCGCGGAAATCCTGGCCGGCGAAATCCAGTGGAGCCAGGGCAACGTGCGCGCCGCAATCGCGGCGTTCGAACGCGCCGTCGAGCACGAAGACGAGCTCGGCTACGACGAACCTGAGCCCCTGCCGTTCGCGGCGCGCCATTGGCTGGGCGCGGCGCTGCTCGAGGCAGGCAGAAACGCCGATGCCGAGCGCGTCTACCGCGACGAACTCGCCGACCATCCGCACAACGGCTGGTCGCTCTTCGGCCTGCGCCAGGCGCTCGCCGCGCAGGGAGAGACGGACCCTGAAGTCGACGCGGATTTCGAGCAGAGCTGGGCCAGATCGGACGTCTGGATCACCGCGTCGCGCTTCTGAGAGGAGGTGACCGCGAATGGTCTACAAGCGCAATCTGAATGAAATGGACTGGACGGAGATGGGCAACGATGCGCACATTCACCATGCGCGCAAGACGCTGACGCCGTTCGATGAGGCGTATCTGCCGAAGTTCGGCGTGTCGCTGTACCGGCTCGCGCCGGGCAAGCGGGCCTTCCCGCGCCACGAGCACCTGGCGAACGACGAAGGCATCCTCGTGACGCGGGGCAGCGGGACGCTGCGCTACGGTGACGAGGAGATCGCGCTCGGCGAAGGCGACTATGTCCACCTGCCGGCCGCGTCAGGACGGGCGCACCACATGATCAATACGAGCGATGACGAGCTCGAGTACTTCTGCTTTTCGAGTCTGGTCGTGCCCGAGGCCGTGGTCTATCCCGATTCGAACAAGCTGGGTGCCTACTCGCTGACGCCGGCCGCCGACGGCAAGGGCTGGCAGAGCCAGCGCCATATCGTGCGCAACGAGCCCGTCGGCTATTTCGACGGTGAGGAGCCGCCGGACTGAGGGGCGTTTCGACTATAGGGGCGGCCGGGACAATCCTGTCCGGGAAGACCCTGACCGATCAGTGAGCGATGCTCCCGCCCGAGCCCGGACCGCAAGGTCTCGCGACAGCGAAGACCGGGTATCGCCCAGCCCGAAGCCACGCACCGCCGGCGCGCCCTTGTGCTCGCGCAACTGCGCCGGAAGGCGTACGGTCCGTACTCGTGCAGGTCGGGTTTCTATGCCTGCGGCAGCGTCTCGATGTGCTCGATCATGCGCTGCCGTTCCGCCTCGTCCGGCAACCGGCCGAGCGCCGCGCCCATGTTGTCGAGCATGTGATGCGCCTGGCTCGTCGCGGGCGTGATGACCGTCACGGCCGGGTGCGATGCCACGAACTTGAGGAAGAACTGCGCCCAGCTCTCCGCGCCGAATTCCGCGGCCCATTCCGGCACGTCCCGGCCCGCGACGCGTTCCCATAACCGGGTCCGGCCGAACGGCATGTAGATCATGACCGCGATCCCCTGGTCCTGGGCCAGCGGAAAGATCCTGTCCTCGGCATCGAGGTTGTCGACCGCGTAGTCGATGCCGATGAAGTCGAGCCCGTCGTTGCGCATGTGCTGCTCGAGCCGCTCGTACTGGGGCTTGAATGTCGTCGTGGCGCCGACGTAGCGCAGGCGCCCCTGTTCCCTGGCCTCGTGCAGCATCGGCATCTGGGTGGCCATGTCGCCGAGGTTGTGAACCTGGTTCAGGTCCATCGGCGCACGAGGAAAGCGTTCGAACGAGGCTTCAAGCTGGGCGCGCGCCGCGGCGGGGTCGGCCGGGGTATCGCCGCGGAAGCCCGCGACGTTGAGCTTCGTGGCCCAGAACACGCGGTCGGCGATGCCGAGTTCGTCCACCAGCCGGCCGGCGACGGTTTCGGAGGTGCCCCGGCCGTAGCCCGGCGCCGTGTCGAACACCGTGCCGCCGGCATCGATCATCGTCCGGAACACGTCGCGCAGGGGATCGAGATCGTCGGCGACCGCGAGCTGCTGGAACGTTGCGGAGCTGCCGAGGCCGATGATCGGAATCCGTTCGCCCGTTGCCGGGATCGGACGCGTCATCACGCCGGCATCCTGGGCCGCGAGCAGGCGTGTCTTGAGCGAGAGGGCCGCGCAGGTGGCGGCAGTCATGGCAAGGTATTCACGCCGGTTCATCATGGTTCTTCCTCGCAGATTTTCGTTCCAGGCCGTAGCCGCAGGGCCGGCAACATAGCACCTATCGCCAGGCCCGTGAAGTTGGTCGTTATCACGATTCGGGCCGCGTGTCGGACACGCTGGAGACGGATAGGCCCAGGCACGCCCAACGCCGGGCGGGGCCACGGCCGGCGGTCGGCGTTCGCTTGGCAAACGTCGGGGTTTCCGTTAGCGTGTGCCGTTCTCGCCTCTTACCCACGAGGACTTCCCATGCTCAGAGTCAAACTCGCGGCCGCGCTCGCGCTCGGCCTGGGTGTTTGTGCTGCGACAGCGCAGACGCTGGATACCGAAGAAAACAGGACCCTGTACGCGGTCGGCGTCGTGCTCGGCAACAACCTGGTGCAGTTCAGCCTGACGCCGCAGGAACTCGCGCTGGTCGAGGCGGGGCTGCGCGACACGGTGTTCGGCACGGAGCCGCGGGTGGACATGAACATCTACGGCCAGCAGATTACGGCGCTCCGCGACGTGCGCCAGGCGGCCGGCGCGGCTGCCGAGAAGGCGGCGTCGATGGCGTATCTCGACGAGATGGCACTGCAGACGGGGGCGGAACGGACGGCCTCGGGGCTCGTGTACATCGTGATTACCGAAGGGACCGGTGCGAGCCCGACGGCGACCGATACCGTGCGTGTCCACTACCATGGGACGCTCCGCGACGGGACGGTCTTCGACAGCTCCGTGGATCGCGGCGAACCGATCTCGTTCCCGCTGACCGGCGTGATTTCGTGCTGGACCGAGGGCGTGCAGAAGATGCGGGTCGGAGGCACGAGCACGCTCGTGTGCCCGTCGGACACCGCCTACGGTGACGCGGGGCAGGGCGTGATACCTGGCGGCGCCGCGCTCGTGTTCGAAGTCGCGTTGCTCGGGATCGAATAGAAACGGCCGGGAACGACTCGCGCGACCCGCGCCGTCGCCGGTCGCTCAGATGTCGAGCAGCCCCGTGCTGTCGCCGAAGCTCTCCTGATGCACGCCGAGCATGTCGAGCATGCCGAGCAGCAGGTTCGACATGGGCGTGTGGGCCGGGTATCTGAGGTGACGCCCGCCCTCGAGCTTTCCTGACGCGCCACCGGCCAGAACCACCGGCAGCGGATCGAAATTGTGCTCGTTGCCGTCGCTCAAGCTGCTGCCGTAGAGAATCATCGAGTGATCGAGCAGCGTGCCGTCGCCGTCGGGCGTCCCGCGCAGCTTGTCGAGGAACCAGGTCAGCGCCTTGACGTGGTAGTTGTTGATGAGCGCGAACTGATCCATGTTCGCGCGCTCGTTGGAGTGGTGCGAGGCGTTGTGGAAGCCCTCGCGCACGCCGCTTCCCGGGTACCGCGCGTTGCTGTTCTCGCGCGCGAGCATCAGCGTCGAGATCCGCGTGATCTCGGTCCTGTAGGCCAGCACCTGAAGGTCGAACATGAGGTTCAGGTGTTCCTCGAAGTTGTTCGGCACGCCGACGGGCGCTTCCGGCAGTTGGAGCCCGGTCGATAGCTTGCTGTCGACGAGATCCACGCGCCGCTCGACTTCGCGCACCTCCTCGAGGTACTGGTCGAGGCGTCTGACGTCGGCCACCGGCAGACCGCGCTTCAGCGAGTCGACCTGACTGCCCACCGAGTCGAGCAGGCTCTTTGCCTGCTGCCGGCGTTCGCGACGCTGCGCGTCGGTGCTGCCGTCGCCGAAGAGCCGTTCGAAGACGACCTGCGGGTTGTTCTCCATCGGGAGCGGCAGCGTCTCCGATTTCCACGACAGGGTGTTGCGATAGGCGCAGGTGAAATCGCGGTCGCAGTTGAGTCCGACCGGTTCGAGCGACAGCTCGATCGACGGCAGCGGCGTGTCCTGGCCAACGTGAGCCGCCGCGACCTGGTCGATCGTCGGTCCGAGGTAGGCTTCGCCACCCTTGACCGGGTGTGCGCCGCTCAGAAAAACCGCGGCGGCCCGGACGTGATTCTCGGCGCCGCCCGTGTCCTCGCCGGGCCATGGCGCGACCTCGGCGTGGGCGAGGTCGCTGACGACGCAGACCTGATCGCGGAACGGTTCCAGCGGCGCGAGGATCTCCGAGAACTCGAAGCCCTTGCCCTCGGTGGCCGGCGTCCACTTGTCCATCGTCGCGCCGTGCGGAACGTAGATGCAGCCGAGCCGTGTTTTCGGGGCTGCGCCGGTCTGGGCCAGCGCGGTGCGCGCCGGGATCATCGAATCGAGCAGCGGCAGAGCGATCGCGGCGCCGGCGCCCCTCAGGAGCGTGCGCCGTGACAGCTGTCTTTTCGTGATGAACGGCATCGGCTCAATACTAAGCTAGTTGGCGGCCGTTTGCTGCGCGGGCTCTCCTGCCCCCTTGCGCTTCATGCGGAACGCCGGGCTCTTGACGATTCCGGCGACGAGGCGCGAGAAACGGTAGTCGTCTTCGGCCGCATCCCGGACGATGGCACGGATGGCCGGCATGTCGTGGTGCTCGACGCTCCTGCCGAGGGCGTAGGCCATGAGCTTCCCGGTCGCCCGCGCGACGAAGAGTTCGCGCCGGTCGAGGAGCGCCGCCCGCAAGCCTGCAGGCCCGTCGAGGGGCGTGCCGTCCCAGAGTTCGCCGCTCACGTCGATCGCGGCGCCGGCGTCAGTGGCGCGCCACCTGCCGATGAGATCGAAGTTCTCGAGCGCGAAGCCGATCGGGTCGATCATGCCGTGACAGCCCGCGCAGGCGGGATCCTCGCGGTGCCGTTCGAGCTGCTCACGCACGGATCCGGGTTCGCTCGTCGCGGCGGCCTTGGCGTCGAGGTCCGTGTCGACGTCTTCTGGCGGGTTCGGCGGAAGCGTGCCAAGCAGGTTGTCCATGATCCACGCGCCGCGCATGACGGGCGAGGTCCGGTTCGGCGGCGAGGTAATCGTCAGCAGGCTCCCGTGGCCGAGCAGGCCGCGCCGCGCATCGTCCTGGAGTTCCACGCGCCTGAAGCGGCTGCCTCGAATATTGGGCATGCCGTAGTGCCGGGCCAGTCGCTCGTCGACGAAGGTGTAGTCCGCGTCGAGCAGATCGACGATGCTGCGGTCTTCGCGAAGAACGCTCTCGACCAGCAGTTCCGTCTCGCGCCGGAAGGACCGGCGCAAGTTGCCGTCGAAATCGTTCGAGATGGGACTGACCGTGTCGAGTTGCCTCAGGCCCAGCCACTGCGATGCGAAGTTGTCGACGAGCGCGTAGGCCTTCGGATCGGCGAGCATCCGCTCGACCTCGCGCGCGAGCCCGGCATCGTCAAGGAGCCTGCCGTCGGCGGCGGCCTCGAGCAGGGCATCGTCCGGGATGCTGCTCCAGAGGAAGAAGGAAAGCCGCGAGGCGAGCTCGTATGCGCCAAGTGCGTAGACTTCCCCGGCGGCGAGATCCTCCGGTTCGCGCTCGAACCGGAAGATGAACTCGGGGTCGACGAGCACCCGTGCGAGCGCGTGCTGAATGCCGGTCTCGAAGGTGCCAAGTACGCGCCCGGTTCGGTAGAACTCGAGCACAGTCGCGAACGACGGATCGGACGCCGCAACGGGGCGCCGGTACGCGCGCGTCGCGAGTGCCGTGAGAATCTCCGTCGCGCAGCGTTCCTCGTCACTGGCCCGGGCCGGTTCGCAGATGAAGATCCGTTGTCGGCTGGGCGTGTCGTCGGCGCCGGACGCTGCGAGCGGGCCGATGATGGATATCGCCTGCACGCCGGTGCTGCCCGCATGCACCGCGAAGAGGTCGTCGACCCCCGCCGGCCGGCTTCCGCGCACGATGGCCGCACCGAGCGTGTGCGCTCCGGCCTCGACGGGCAGCACGAATCTGGCCGGCACGCCGCGGCCGAGAACCCTGACCCGCGCCCCGTTCAGTGTGACCTCGACCGGTTCGTCGCCGCCGACTGCCCGTAGCCCGAAGCCGCCGCCGGCTCGGCGAATGCTGATCTCGTACTCCGCATCGAGCGGAAACACGTGCTCGACGAGGAAACCGCCGCGCGTTCCGAGCGGCATCCCGTCGAGGTGCTCGGCCTGCGAGAGCCCGCGCGGCGCCGTGTAGGTCGCGATCTCGGCGCTGGTCGTCGGGTCGCCGACCGCGAGCCGGCTGATCTCGGCCGCAGCGGCGACATACGCTTGCATGTGTGCCGCAGACACGCTGAGCGCGCTCGCGATGTTGTCGAATCCATCGCTCGCGTCGTCTCCGGGCAGCAGCGTCGCGGTGTCGACGGGCAGTCCAAGCAGGTCGCGGATCGCGTTCGCGTACTCGGCGCGATTGAGACGGTGTAGTGCCGGCGCACCGGGGTTCGGGTCGGCAAGAGCAGCATCATCGAGCGTGGTTTCGAGCCAGGTTGCGAGTGAATCGAGACGCGCCGGTTCAGGTCGCGGTTCTCCGGGCGGCGGCATCATCCGCGCACGGAGCTTGCGGACCGCCGCTTCCAGGATCTCGCCGTGCCCGGCGACATCGTCGCGGTCGAGCGTGTCGAATGCGACGCCCCCAGCGAACTCCGCGTCGTTGTGGCACTCGACGCAGTAGCGGTCGACGAGCGCCCATTGTGCGTCGGCCGTGGGTTCGCCGCTTCGGCCGAGCCAGACGGCGAGAACCGCAGCCGCTGCCAGCGCCGCGAAGACGATTGCGCCACGACGGTTCACCGTGCCTGCTCCGCTGCGATGAGTTCCTCGAGCAGCGCGATCGTTGCGGGCTTGCGCTCGGCGCCGACCGCGGCAAGAAAGACGCCCTCGGCCCAGCGCAGCGGTGTGCGCCCATGGACGTCTGCGACATCGAGCCGCGCGCCGTTGGCGACGAGAAACTCGATGATTTCGTTCGAGCCCCGGTTCGCCGCGCCGAGCAGGGCCGTCAGGCCCATGGAGTTGGTCGCGTTGATGTCGGCGCCGAGTTCGAGGCAGAGCGCGATGGCCTCGAGCAGGGCTTCAGGCGACACGGTGTAGGTCTGCGCGACGACCCAGTTGACGCCGGCCGCCGCCATGAGGGGCGTGGTGCCCGCGAAGGTCGGCAGATTGGCGTCGGCGCCGTGGTCGAGCAGCAGGCGCATCGCGACGGTATCGCCTGAGAGCGCCGCCCTTAGAAATGGTGTCTGGCCCGTGAAATCGACCCACGAGACGTCGCCGAGGGAATACAGCCAGCGCCGGCTCGGCGGAACTTCGCGCGTACGGGCGTTGACGTTGGCTCCCTGTTCGAGCAGCTCGCCGATGAAGTCCAATATGGGTTCGCGATCCACGCCGTTGTCGGTCGGACTGTCCTGGTCGCGGTTGTTCATGTCGAGGTTGCGGTACTCGACGGCGGCGAAGAGCGGCGTACGGCCCCAGAAGTCGTCGACGTTGATTTCGGCGCCGCGTTCGAGCAGCAGGCGCGCGACGCCGAGTTGATTGTTGAGCGACGCCATGAGCAGTGGGCTGATGCCGTTCGCTTCGGTAATCTCCAGGTTTGCACCCGCGTCGACGAGCAAGCGCGCGGCGTCGAGCCGGCCGTCGCGCGCCGCGTAGAGCAGCGGCGTCATCCCGCCGAGTGCGGCAGCACGGCGGCCGTGGTCGGGCAGGCCGCCGCGATTGATGCCCACGCCCTCCGAGCCGCAACCGGTGCCCTTGCAGGGCGGCGCGAATTCGGGCGTCGCTCCGATGCGTGTTTGCGCATCGACTTGTGACCCGCGTTCGATCAGGAGTGCGACCGCGGCCGGATGGTTCTCGCGGACAGCGAGCATCAGTGCCGTCTGCTGGTACGTGAGATCCGGCGTATCGACTCTTGCGCCGCGATCGATCAGGAGCGCCATCGCGTCCGTTTTGCCGGTGCGCGTCGCGGTCATGAGCGCCGTCTCGCCGGTCGGCGCCGTCGAGTTCGGGTCGGCGCCCGAATCGAGCAACGCCGCGATGAGTTCGACGCTGCCGTTCTCGGCCGCCAGGTGCAGCGGCGTCACGCCGTAACGGTCTTCGGAAGCCGCGTTCGCTCCCGTGCGAAGCAGCAGCTCCGCAAGCTCACGGTGTTCGCCGCGCACGGCCCAATGCAGCGCCGTCGTGCCGTCGACGGCCGTGCCGTTGATGTCGGCGCCCTGGTCGAGAAGCGTGCCGGCCAGGGCGGTGTCGCCGCGGCTTGCGGCCTCGATCAGAGTGGTTTCGTCGGCCAGTGCGGCCGCTGCCGGGAGGGCCAGCAACAGCAGCGCACGCTTCAGGGCTCGAACAGGCATGCTCGTCACTCTACGGAACGTTCGATCGTGGTTGTCCGCCAAATTCCTGCCCTGGCATGGTCTTTGGGGCCGTAGCGGGAATCGCCGTGCCGCATCAGACTCCATGCGACTCGGGGCATCCACCGTTGGCCGTCGGCTTCCAGACAATCAACCGATTGTAGACGAAGCGCACAGCGCAGCGGTCAGGCCCTCATCCCGAACTCACCGCGTACCCCAAACCGTCATGCTCGCAGCGCTCAAGTCCCGATGCATGCAAGCTGTCGGCCTCGCAAACGAACGCCGTTTCCCGGCAGGGACATGGGCGTGTCAATCCAGATCGAGCCCGCCGAGCACGATCAGGTAATAGCTCACGATGCCGACGACCGCTTCATCCTCGATCACGAGAGCGTGACTGATGCCGAATCGTTCGAACAGGCGCGCGCAATTCCGGATGCTCATGTCCGGCCGAACGGCGATCACGGGCTTCGCCATGATCTCGTAGACATTGACGCGCTCCGGCGCACGGTCCCTGGCGATGACTTCCTTGGCGATGTCCGAGAAGAGCACCATGCCGTACTCGTCACTCTCGTGCCGCTTCTCGACGACCAGGCAGGTCGTGCGGGCGCGCTTCATCACGCGCATGGCTTCCATCACGTCGATGCCGCCGTCGACTTCGGTCACCGGCGAGCGCATGACGTCGCGGACGGTGATGTTGGGGCGTTCGTTCATAGCTGATCCTCCACGACTTCGACCAGTTCTTCGGCCTGGTGTATGACTCCGACGGCATCCTCCACATCGAGCTGGATTGCGATGCCGGTGCCCGGTTTGGCGTCGAATTCTCCGACATCGGCGATGTGTTCGAGAATTCCGCGGCTCATGTGTTCTTCGACGAGCAGGAGCAGCACGTCGCGCTGGGTCGAGAGCGTCAGGCCGAAAAAGGTCGTGTGTTTCGATATGCCCTCGCCGCGCGCGTGGCTGATCAGCGTCGAGCCCGTTGCGCCGCTCTCCCTCGCGGCCTCAAGGACCGCTTCGGTCTTGCTGTCGTCGACGAAGGCGATGAGAAGTTTGAAGTGCATGTCAGTCCTCCGTTGGTGATTGTCTGTCACGATTTCGGGCGCGCTCGCGTGCTTCGCGGCGCGCGTCGAGCAGGGCGGTGATCTGTGCGTAGGCCAGCACGGTCATGATGGGAAACAGGCAGGTCAGCGCGATCATCCCGAAACCGTCGAGCAGCACGCTGCGCCCGGGAACATTCGCCGCGAGTCCGAGCCCCAGGGCCGTTACGAGCGGCACGGTGACGGTCGACGTCGTGACGCCGCCCGAGTCGTAGGCGAGCGGAACGAGCAGGCGAGGAGCAAAGGCCGTCTGTATCAGCACGATCGCGTAGGCGGCGGCGATATACCACTGCAGAGGCGTGCCGGTCAGAATCCTGAAGCAACCGAGTGCGACGCCGAAGCCGACTCCAAGTGCGACGACGACACGAAGGCCCCACACGTGAATGGCGCCGCCGGAGACTTCGCCTGCCTTCAGGGTGACGGCCAGCAGCGCCGGCTCCGCGATCGCGCTGCTGAAGCCGATGGCGAACGCGAAAATGAGCACCCAGTAGTAGGCGTACCAGGGCAGCAGCGTGTCGGCGTTCGCGCCCGAACCGATCGCCGTCAACTGCTCGGCGACGAATCGTCCGAGCGGGAACAGCGCCCGCTCCAGTCCGAGCAGGAACAAGCCGAGCCCGATGACGACGAAGCAGAGCCCCACGATGATCCGCGAGATGTTGACGAAACGGCGCCCGAGCACGACGCCGTGAAAGAAGATCAGGAAGGCGGCGATCGGCAGCACATCGAGCGCCGTCGACGCGATCGTTCCGAGCATGCCGACGATCAGGTCCACGCGATGACGACCCCGTAGCCCATGACGAAGATCATCGGCGTCAGCGACGCGAACGCGATCAGCCCGAAGCCGTCGGTCATCGGATTGCGCCCGCCGATCGAGGACGCGAGCCCGACGCCGAGCGCGGCGACGAGCGGCACGGTGACGGTCGACGTGGTGACGCCGCCCGAGTCATAGGCGATCCCGATGATCTCGGCCGGCGCGAAGAACGTGACGCCGACGACGAGTGCGTACCCGCTGATGATGAGTTTGACGAGCGACCAGCCGGCGATGATTCGCAGAACGCCCAGGACGATCGCCGAGCCGACGGCGAGCGCGATCGAGATCCTGAGCCCGAGCGCGAAGAGGTCCCTAGCTCCCTCGTTGTCGGCGATGAAGCCGGCCGCGGCCGTAGTTGCGGCGGCTTCGCCGGCAACCGCGGTTACGGCCGGTTCCGCGATCGTGCTGCCGAATCCGAGCAGAAAGGCGAACAGGACCAGCCAGAGGACGCTACCGCGACGCGCGAGCGCATGTGCAAGCGTTTCGCCCATCGGGAAGAGCGCAAGTTCGAGACCGTAGGTGAAGAGCGTCAGGCCGAGCACGACCGCGATGACGCCGTCGATCAGTGCCGCGAGTTCGCCGATGGGCCGATCCAGGACGAACAACTGAAAGAACAGGATCACGAGCACGATCGGCAGCAGATCCCTGATGCTGCCGAGAGCGATAGTGGAGAAGCGGTGCACGCGTGTCTCTGGAGCGGGCTTGCGGTCAGCTCGGCGTGCGGGGGAACGTCATCACGAGGCGAGTGTACCGCCAAAATATGTTCAATATTCTCGCTCCTCGCGCCTGGTCAGGCGGGCGCCTCGCCGGTCTCGGTGCGATGCGGAGTTCTGACACGGGCTGCTAGCGCTGTTGGCAGCCCGCGCTGCCCGCGGGTAGCATGCCTCGCGACACCACTGAAGCAACCACACACGCCTGACCCATGGACGCCCGGACCTACTTTGAAAAACTGAATCAGGACTACCTCGGTGTCTCGACGCCGAAGGAGAAGCTGTTCTGGACGAATTACATGGGCACGACGGACGATCACGAAGCGTTCGCGGCGGCCGAGACGGCTTACAAGGATTTCGTCGCGAACCCCGAACGCATCGGGGAACTGCGCAGCCGGATCGCGGCGGCCGAACAGGCGCCCGCGGGCGACGAGCGGGATCGGCTGCTGCACGGTCTGCGCGGCTGGCTCGACTTTTTCGAGGTCAACGCGATCGAGAGCGCCGACGCCCGCGACATGGCGAGCGGCCTCGTCCAGGACGACACGGATATCTTCGCCCGGCGCAAGGAGCTGACGCTCCACTACGACAACGAAGCGGGGGAGCGCACCGAGGCCTCGACGCTCGTCCTGCGCACGAACCTCGTGAGCGCCACCGACGAAGGTGTCCGAAAGTCCTCGCACGATGCGCTGCTCAAGCTCGAGCGCTGGGTTGTCGACAACGGCTTCCCGGAAATGGTTCGTCGGCGCAACGCCTTCGCGCGCGCACTGGGCTATCGCAACTACTTCGATTACAAGGTCAACTTCGAAGAGCGCATGACGCCGGAGACCCTGTTCGCGATTCTCGACGAGTTCGAAGAACAGACGCGCGACGCGCAGCAGCGCGGTTTCGGGCAACTGGCCGCGCAGCACGGCGACGAGGCGCTGGCCGCGCACAACCTGGGCTACTACATTCGCGGCGACACGACGCGCGCGTTCGACCCGTACCTGCCGTTCGCGAAGAGTCTGCAGCGCTGGGTCGAGTCCTTCGGCCGCATGGGCGTCGAGTTTCGGGATGCCGAACTCACACTCGATCTGCTCGACCGCAAGGGCAAGTACGAGAACGGCTTCATGCACGCGCCGCGGCCCGCCGGGTACCGCAACGGGACCTGGCTGCCCGCGGCCATCAACTTCACGAGCAACGCGACCCCGAATCAGGTCGGCAGCGGCGACGACGGCCTGCTCACGCTGTTCCACGAGGGTGGACACGCCGCGCATTTCGCGAACATCGCACAGAACGCGCCGTGCTTCAGCCAGGAGTTCCCGCCGACCTCGATGGCCTACGCGGAAACGCAGTCGATGTTCTTCGACAACCTGCTCAACGATGGCGACTGGCTCAAGCTCTACGCGCGCAACCGTGCGGACGAGGAGATTCCCGACGAGTTGATCCGGCGCAAGATCGAAGCGAGGCAGCCGTTCGCCGCCTACGCCGAGCGCTGTCTGCTCGTCGTGCCGTACTTCGAATGGGCCGTCTACTCGATGCCGGACGCCGAACTCACCGGCGAGCGGCTCATCGCGCTTGCGCGCGAGACGGAACAGCGGATCTTCGGGCTCGACGGCGCGCCAAGGCCCTTGCTCGCGGTACCTCACCTGCTCGACCGCAGTTCCGCCTGCTGCTACCACGGCTACCTGCTTGCGAACATGGCTGTGTTCCAGACGCGCGCCTGGTTCACCCGGCAGTTCGGCTATCTGACTGACAACCCCCGTATCGGCCCGCTGCTCGCCGAGCATTACTGGGCGCCAGGCAACAGCATGAGCCACGAGGACACGCTCAGGAGCCTGACCGGCGAAAGCTTCACCGGGCGCTATCTCGCCGACGACTGCAACCGGTCGGTCGACGCGGCCTGGCAGGAGGCCCGTGAGTCGATTCAGGCAGCGTTGAGTCGCGAGCGCCCGCCCGTCAAACCCTTGAAGGCGTCAATCCGCGTCGTGCACGGCGACGAGCTTCTGGCCGACAACAGCGAGTCCGATGAGGCCATGTTCGCGGCTTTCGAGGCCTGGATCGATCGGCACTATCACTAGCGATTCCTTGCGGCGATTGCGATGCGGCGCGGCCGTGTCGAGCGCACAGTGACACCCCGAGCCTGGCCAGCGCCGGCGCGCGGTGAGAGCCGATGTCCGGCGTGGACCGGCTTCAGCGCTGCTTGTCGTGACGGAGGCGGGTTGCCGCGGCCAGTGCGGCGCCGGGCCGCGACATGCCCGGAAAGCGTTCGAGTTCGTGGCTGATCAGCCGCTCGGCCAAAGCCTTGTCGCCGTGGCAGAGCCTGACGAGTTCCGCTTCATGGTCCCAGGGGCGGAACCGTCCTGTGCGAAGCGCTCTCCATAATGTCCGCGACTTGTCGACGGCGCGTGGGCGTCGCCTGAGCAGCCACAGGACGAGCACGACGCCGAGAACGATCAGGATCGTCGTTTCCATGTCGAGCCGTTCCAGGAGTTACCCCGTTCAGCCGATCGTGCTGAAGAGCCACGCCATGTAGCCGGCGTAGCACGCCAGCAGCACCGCGCCTTCAAGCCGTTCGAGACGCGGCTTGACGAGCATGACGGCGAGCGCGACGAGCGACGTCGTGACCATGACGCCGAGATCGACGGGTCCGACGCCGTTCGGTACGAGCGGCCTGACGAGCGACGTCGCGCCGAGGATCAGCAGCAGATTGAAGATGTTCGAGCCGATCAGGTTGCCAGCCGCCAGTTCCGGCTGGCCGCGCCGCGCCGCGACGATGCAGGTCGCAAGTTCCGGCAGGCTCGTACCGAGTGCCGCAGCCGACAGGCCGACGAGCGCCGACGAAATACCAAGCGCGAGGGCAATTTCGACGGCGGCCCGGACGAACAGGTCGCTGCCAAGGATGAGCATTGCGAGACTCGCTGCGCCAAACAGCAAGTTGAGCAGGATCGACACATCCGGTTTCGCGCCCGGAGGCGCGTCGGCGGCGAAGGTGGCCGGATAGCGCCCCGCCTGCGCGTCCCGGACGGTCAACGTCACATAGGTGACGATGGCGGCGACCAGTACGAATCCCTCGATTCGCCCCAGTTGCCCGTCGAACAGCAACAGTAGCGGAATGGCCAGCGTGGCCAGAACCAGCACGACGGAGTCGCGCGGCACCAGTTGCCCCTTGAGACGCGGCCGCCCGATCAGCGCCGTCACGCCGAGCACCAGCGTGATGTTGCAGATGTTGGAGCCGACGACGTTGCCGACGGCGAGCCCCGGAGAATCGCGAAACGCCGCGGCCAGACTGACGGCGAGTTCTGGAGCGCTCGTGGCGAACGCGACGATGGTCAGGCCGACGACCAGCGGTGTCAGCCCGAACCGTATCCCGAGCGCCGCGCTTGCGCGCACGAGACCTTCGCCGCCGAACCAGAGCAGCGCGAGCCCCGCGAAAAACAGCAGCACCATTGTCATCGGAGAAGGAGCATGTGAGAGGCGTCGTTGGAGAGCGGTTTTTTGGCAATCATCGCCGCGGGCAGTTGCGCGGGGATTCTAGCAGTCCGGGGCAGGAGCCCCACCGAACGGGGCTCACGACAACCGCGCGGAAGACGGTAGATCTATCAGTGTCGCCTTCCACTCAAGCCGGGTTGCCCGTCGTGGAGTGGGAAGGCCGCGCCCATTGGCGCGACACGGGATTCGCTGCCGCCCGTCAGCAGGCTCATGCGGTAACATCCGCGGCGGATCGCGCCATGGAATACGACTACATCATCATCGGGGCAGGAACGGCCGGCTGCGTGCTCGCCAATCGTCTATCGGCGGATCCGGACGTCTCGGTGCTGCTGCTCGAAGCGGGCGGCAAGGACGACTATTTCTGGATTGACATCCCGGTCGGCTATCTCTACACGATCGGCAATCCGCGCACGGACTGGTGCTACGAGATCCAGCCCGACGCCGGTCTGAACGGCAGGACCATCGGCTACGCGCGCGGCCGCGTGCTCGGCGGTTGCTCGTCGATCAACGCGATGATCTACATGCGCGGCCAGCGCAGCGACTACGACCACTGGGCTTCGCTCGGCAACCGCGGTTGGGGCTGGGACGACGTGCTGCCCGTGTTCAAGCGTTCCGAGGACTACGAGCACGGCGCCGATGAACTGCACGGCGCCGGAGGCGAACTGCGCGTCGAGGAGCGGCGCGTGAGCTGGGAGATTCTCGACGCGTGGCGCGACGCGGCCGAGGAGTGCGGCATCCCGAAGATCCCCGAATTCAATCGCGGCGACAATTTCGGCAACGCCTACTTTCAGATGAATCAGCGCGGCGGTGTGCGCTGGAGCGGTACGAAGGCTTTCCTGCGGCCGGTCATGCACCGCGACAACCTCACCGTGCTGACAAACGCGCATGTCGAGCGCCTGCGGATCGAATCGAGGGACGGCGTCAAGCGGGCCATTGGCGTTGAGGTTGTCGAGAAGGGAACGCGACACAGCCACGAGGCGCGCCGCGAGATCGTGCTCGCGGCAGGATCGATCGGTTCACCGCAGATTCTGCAGCTTTCAGGTGTCGGACCGGGCGAACTGCTGCGGCGGCACGGAATTGAAGTCGTTCACGAGCTGCCCGGCGTAGGCGAAAACCTCCACGATCACCTGCAGGTGCGCAACGTCTACAAGGTTCGCAATACCACCACGCTGAACCGGCGCGCGAATTCCCTCTGCGGCAAGGCCGCGATGGGGCTTGAGTACTTTCTCTTCAGGACCGGCCCGCTGACGATGCCGCCGTCGCAGCTCGGCGCGTTCGCCAGGAGCGACCCGTCACAGCCATCGGCCAACATGGAGTGGCACGTCCAGCCGCTGTCGCTCGACAAGTTCGGCGATCCCCTGCATCGCTTCGACGCGATCACGCCATCGGTCTGCAATCTGCAGCCGACGAGCCGCGGCCATGTCCGTATCGAAAGCCCGGACCCAGCAGCGCATCCCGCGATCACGCTGAACTACCTGTCGACGGACCACG
Source organism: Gammaproteobacteria bacterium (assembly GCA_022819855.1). Taxonomy (GTDB): domain Bacteria; phylum Pseudomonadota; class Gammaproteobacteria; order Steroidobacterales; family Rariloculaceae; genus Rariloculus. The sequence goes on from JAJEGN010000011.1 coordinate 223,341, forward strand.
ACCGCAGCGTGGCGGTAGCCGGGGTCCGTTTCACGCGGCGCATCATGGCCGCGGACGCGCTCGCGAGGTTCGAGCCCGAGGAGTGGAAACCCGGCCCGGACCTGCAGAGTGACGATGAACTCGTGCGCGCCGCCGGCGATCTCGGCACGACGATCTTTCACCCGGTCGGCACCTGTAAGATGGGTGGCGATCCGCTGGCCGTCGTCGATGATCGGCTCGCCGTGCACGGCGTGAAAGGGCTGCGAGTCATCGATGCCTCGATCATGCCGCGCATCACTTCGGGAAATACGAACGCGCCGACGGTGATGATCGCGGAGAAGGGCGCGGAGTTTATTCGGGAGGATGCGGGGAGGGGATAAACCACCAAGCCTGAGTATCGTGCGGTCCGGTCTTGCCGGACATCGCGTCAACCCCGGTTCAGGTCAGGGCAGCAGCCTCGTCACTGCGGTAACCGCGGCGATGATGATGCCGGTCTGCAGCCACAACGTGCGATAGAGCGTAGCTCTCATGCGCTGTTCGAGCGCCTCCATCGCGCTCGCGTTACGTTGTTCGAGCGCGTTCAGGTCGGTCTTGGTCGCCAATTGCCCCTCGACCGCGTCGGCCATGTCGCCGATGGCGCTGGCCATGGCTTCAGCCAGTTTTTCGTCGGCGCCCGCTTCCCGGAGGGATCGGACCGCCTTGAGCGGGTTGAAGGCGAGGGCGGGCATGGATTGCATCGTAGGAACGGTGTTTGATGGTGTCAAACCTTTGCGCGGCGCGTCAAAAGGCGAAACTGGCCGCTTCCGGGAGTTATTCTTCGCCCTGGTTTTTTCCTCGCGATCGCGTTCGCGGATGCACGCTGTCTGGCTTCCCGGAAAGAACTCGCCTCACGTCGTTTGCGACGCAACTTGACGCATAGTTGCGGCACAATGCGGTTGGCTGCCGAGACAGGGATGCCGCTATGCCGATCTGTCGCGCGCATCGCCACTCGCACGCACGTCGCTGCCGACGCAGTGACTCGGGACGGCGACAGGTATTGCCAACCGCGCGGCAGAAGAGTCCGAATCGAGCCTGGAATCGCATATGCCAACCGCTACCGACACGACGCTGCGCCACCTGGCAATGCTTGCCGCCATTCCCGTTGGCCTGCCCGGGAAGAGTACGCGGCAAATCCTCACGGAGTTGCGCGACAAGAACCCGGACTTCGATGTCGCCACGCGCACAGTTCAACGCAGCCTGGAGCAGTTGTCCCGGCAGTTTCCCATTACCTCGGAAACGCGCGGCCGCACGAACTACTGGTTCTGGATCGAGAAAGATGCGTTGACGCAGATTCCGGCGATGACCGCCACCACAGCGTTCGCGCTATGTCTTGCGGCCGAACACCTGCGCCCGATCATGCCGCCTTCCACGTTGCCCAAGCTCGATCCGTACTTCCGCCACGCCAGGAGAATTCTTGACGGCACCGACCTGGGGCGCTGGACGGACCGCGCGGCCATCATCGCGCAGGGGCCGTCGCTCACGCCGCCGGACGTTTCCGCCGATGTGCAGGAGGCCGTCTACGAGGCGCTGATGACGAACCGGAAGGTCGAAGTGCGATACCGCGGCAAGCACGAAAAGGAATCGAAGGCCATCGTCCTGAACCCGCTGGGAATCGTCGTGCGCAACGGCATCGTCTACCTTGTCGCGACTTCCTGGAAATACGAGGACATTCGCCACTACGTGCTGCACCGCATGAGCGAACCGCGGTTGACGGACGAACCGGCGAAGATGCCGCCGGACTTTCGCCTCGCCGATCATCTGGGCGACGACGGCGCGTTCGCGTATCCGGCCAGCGACGAGAAGCTGGCGCTGCGGGCGCTGTTCCATGCCGGCGCCGGTGCGCACCTGATCGAAAGCCGCCTGGCGCCGGATCACCGCGCCACCGAGCAGGAAGACGGGCGCGTGCTGGTGGAGGCGACGGTCACCGACACTGCCGAGTTGCGCTGGTGGCTGGCGGCGTTCGGGAGTTTGGTGGAGGTGCTGGGGCCGGAGTCGTTGCGGGAGGAGTTTGCGGAGGAGGCGAGGAGGCTGGCTGGGGTTTACGGGGCGGATCCAGAGGGTCAGCGTTGACAGGATTCTGTGCCAATTTCAACATAAGCCGCCTTTCAATTAGTGATTGGAGAGCAACAATGGTCCCGAACATTTTCAAGTACGCAACGAAGGAATTGTCGCAGGATGCGGTCATATGCTGGCTGGTGGCCTGCGCAAAGGATGCGACAGGAGAGTTGCGCGAGAGCGGGCTGGATTTCGTGCGGGCGCTAATGCAGAGCGGAAACGGGGCAGTGTTTAACTGCGCGAGTGATCAACTTGAACAATATGTCAGCGCTTGCGAGGTCTCGCGAGTGCTTGGCGATCCACGACCGCAATACCGGAGTATCGACGTGTATTTTCGGGCCAAGATAGATGGGAAGGTGGTGAGCTTTGTAATTGAGGACAAGACGCACTCGGAAATGCACGGGAACCAGTTGGGACGGTACAGGCGCGTCGTTGAAGATGACGGTATCGACGAAGACCTCATAAAGCCGGTTTACCTAAAGACCGGATACGTATTCCATGACGAGCGCGAGAGAGCAGAATCAGCAGGATACTCCGTATTCGATGCCGACGATGTGCTGGACTTTCTTGTCGGTGGTAACCGGGCTGGCACTCACGAGATTTTGCGACAGTATGCGGAATACATAAACGAGCAACATGCGTCGAGACTGTGCGCTCTGAAGGAGTGGAAGCTTGAGCACAGTTTCGTTCAGTGGGAGCTCATGGTTCGCTTGGGGAAATCGCTGCAGATGAAAGGAATGAAGTGGCCGGCGAGGTGGTTCAACGTTGGTGGGAGCGCATGGACCCAGTATCCACACTACGAAGATCGCGGAGCGCTCTATTGGCGTCTGGATTCATGGAAGCCACTTCGGTTGATGATCGCCACACACAAAGCCGGGGATCAGGTGCTTGCACGTTGGAATGGATGGTCTCGGGCGTTTGAAGATGCTCGGGAAGAAGCTGGATTGAGCGCTGGCTCATTTCGAAGAGTGAGGAGAAGACGCGGAGAGATGGTGAGAGAGGGAACTATCGGGGCAGTCGATGTCGCTAGTTGTCTGCGCGATGAGGGACTCGATCGTTGCGTAGCAAGAGTCGCTTATCTGCACCGGGCGTTTATGAGTTCGGTGGGTGACGAATTGCAGTAGCCTGATTCTTGCGGGCGGTCCTCCATACGTTGACTGGGGTCGCATCGAAGTGAAATCTTCGAATATCGACTTGGCGAGGAGCCAATACCCACTGGCGTAGTCGCCAAATACTTACGTCCGCGTGACTTGGAATCTTCTGGTGTTCCGTGTGGCTAATGGCATTCCGTCGCGACGCGTGCGGCGATATTTGATGCAGCATGGGTGCATGCTCAAAGGGAGGTGCAAAAAGCCGATGCCCAGCATGTCGAAAAGGCAAACGACAGTGGATGTAGAGGGAGTTTGAATTGCAGTCGCCAACATGATCGCGTGCAAGACGGGGCTATCGGCCTGTAAGGAATCACTTGGCGGTGCTTCGGTCGGGCACGACCACGCGGGACAGCAGGAAACTCGCACGGAGGAATCGATGTGCGAAACGCGTTCGAAAGCAATAACCGGAGAATGCTGCCGGAAAGGTTTCACTCGGAATTCTTGGGCGCGGCGCTTCGTGCCAGCCTGAATGGGGACCGATCGCTGTTCGAGGGCGTGTGGGAACGATGCGCGCCGGACTTTTGGGATTGTCCCAGCAACGCTCGGGTGGAAACGGAGTACGGCCGGGACGGGTATGCATGGATCGATATCTTGATACGCGACATGGAGTACGGTCTTGCGGTCGGCATCGAACTCAAGACTCGGGATGAGTCGGTCGAGAAGGGACAATTGGAAGCCTGTCGACGGGCGCTGTGTGCGGAGTTTGGAGAAGAGTGTGCCGCAATCGTGTTTTTGACGCCTTTCAATCGACAGCATGCGGCGAGAGTGAGCCAAGATGCCGCGGAAATGCTGCAGGCGGTGGAAGTTTTTGAGGAATTCTCAATGGGGTCGGGGTGCACGCCGACACGTCACTTGAGCTGGCTCGATGTAGCGGACATCCATTGGCCGGGTGGTGGTGATCTCTGGAGGGAATACAGGGAGCATGTGGAGGGGACAATCGCATCGATGCACAGGGTGGAAGAGCTGGTAATGCGAAACCGAACGTTCGATGATTTTTTCGGAATGCAAGCAGCTGAGGAGTTCTGGAACCGGTTACGATACGCGTTTCGAAACTCGGGCAGCTGGGACCACAAGGGCGTAAGGGTTATTGAGCTTGGCGAAGTCAAGGGAGGCCCGGGTGAACTGGCAGCGGCGATTCGGATACTCATTGAACATGGCGAGAGGGTGGCGCATCGGGTCAAACAGAGCGGGTTTTCGGAGCGGTCACGACAGAGATTTGTTGATTCCGAGCATGGATGGATTCACCAGGCCCTGTTCGGACTCGCGATCGAATTTCCTTACGTTTGGCTGGACGGCGGCAAGGATTACAGGTTGAGCGTCAGGCACAGGGATCACGGCGATGGTTTGAGCCTGGTAACAAGCCAAGGGACGGGCCGGCTGTTGATCGGGCAGCGGCATTGACGGGCAAGACGGCGTTGTCAGAGAAAACCGGCTTGAGCCAGAAAGATCGACGAAAGCAGTCACACGCCGCGAACACCGTCGCCGTAGTCCTCGCGAACGAAGTTCTCGAACCTGGTGAATTCCCCTTTGTAGACAAGTCGAACTGTGTCGGTCGGCCCGTTGCGTTGTTTGGCGACGATGATTTCCGCAAAACCCTTGTCCCGTGTCTCGGGGTCGTACCGTTCTTCGCGGTAGATGAAGATGATCACATCGGCGTCCTGTTCGATGGCGCCGGATTCGCGCAGGTCCGACATCATCGGCCGCTTGTCGGTACGCTGCTCAACGCTTCGATTGAGCTGCGATAGCACAACCACCGGGATGTTCAGTTCCCGCGCGAGGCTCTTCAGCGACTGGGAGATGCGCGAGATCTCCGTGTTTCTGTTCTCGTTGTAGCCCCCGGCTTGCATGAGCTGGAGATAGTCCACCACGATCAGACCCAGATCATGTTCGCGCTTCAGGCGTCGGGCGCGGGCGCGAACCTCGGTGGGCTTCAGCGCCGGCGTATCGTCGATGAATAGCGGTGCGTCCGCGAGCGTGTCGAGCGAGCGCTGAACTCGCACCCAATCGTCGTCTGACAGGCGACCGTTCCGCAAGCGCTTCTGGTTGATCCGGCCGATGGATCCGATCAAACGGAACATGATCTGCTCTTGCGACATTTCCATGCTGAGGATGCCGGTGGATACACGGTTTTCTACCGCAGCGGATGCGGCAATGTTAAGCGCCAGTGATGTCTTGCCCATGGAGGGCCGCCCCGCAATTATCACAAGATCTCCGTTCTGAAAACCGGCCGTCAATTTGTCCAGGTCGTTGAATCCCGTTGCAACGCCGATGATCTCGTTCGGGCTATCGCTCAATTTCCGCAATCGGCTCCAGCTCTCCTCGATCAACTCGTTGACCCGCTCGAAACCGGCGCCGGTGCGCTGCCTCCGATCGGCGACATCGAAGATCTGACGTTCCGCTTCGTCGACAATCTCCGCCACCTCGCGTCCTTCGGGTGCGTAGGCGCTTGCGGCGATTTCGCCGGCGGCTCCGATGAGCTGCCGCAGCATGGCGCGGTCGCGCACGATCTTGGCGTAAGCCCGGATATTCGCGGCGCCGGAGGAGTTCGCTACCAATTCGGCAACGTAGTCCATGCCGCCGGCTTCCTCCAGACGTCCCTGCATCGAAAGGTGTTCGCTGACGGTTACCGCATCCGGAGGTTGTCCAAGTTCAACCAGCTCCGCGATGGCCGTGAAGATGTGTCGGTGATCCGCGCGGTAGAGATCGCTCGCGGTAACGGCGTCGGCCACCTGATCCCAGGCTTCGGAGTCGAGCATGATGCCGCTGAGAAGCGCTTGTTCGGCTTCGACGGAATGCGGGGATTGTCTCATTTTGGCGCTGCCGGCTGGTCGGTGAGTGGCGCGTCATGATCGGCCGTACATGCGACACACGGGTTCGCGGTTCGAACGATCCGACGAGCCACACGTCGACGCCGTTCTGTGACGGATGCGATCGGGCCTCACTGCGCTCTCAATGAGTTCTCCCCTTTGAATACCGGTCCTTTAGTCGGCTTGAGCTACGCCTATGCGACGCTGTTTGTCGCTCAATGATGTCAATGTCCAGTCGCCGCGTTATCCGCCGCACATACACCAATGACAACGACAAATGGAGCAATTCATGACCGCCCTAATCGTGATCGGCATCGTAGTTGGCCTTGTCTTTATTGCCGCCGTGGCAATGGCGATGAAGAAACACGCGGCGGAGAAATACGGATTCGAACCGTTCGCCGTTCCGAATCTTCTGTTTGCGGCTGCAGCAGTGGGCTTGCTCGTCATCGGCGCGCTTGTCATCGATACGACACCCGGCTCAATTCTCGGAATTGGATCTAATGCGCTTGTCCTGTTCGCGGCTTCCGCCATCGTGTACCTTGGCTACACTGCGTACCTGATCAAACGAACTACCGTCATGATCGGTCTGCTGGCTTCCGTCCTGCAGGTTGTTGGGCTCATTGGCCTGCTTGTTTTGGCCCTCGCCATCTTCGCGGGGCGAAGGCTTCTGGGATTTCTACGGTCATATCTGCGTTAACGCGGAAAACTGCCTGCAAACTCGGCTGCGGAAGGGCGGACGGGATGAAGTCGCCGAATCTTTGTTAAGGCACGTCACCTCAAACCATGCGCGTTCCTACTCTCTCCAAATCCCGCTACCTCTCGGGAGATCAATGCCACCTTCGGCTCTGGTACGACAGCTACGAGCGCGACCTCGCGCCACCGCCCGACGCAAGCCTGCAAGCGGTATTCGATACCGGGCATGAAGTAGGCAGGCTCGCTTGCGAGCGCCATCCCGGCGGGCACTACGTCGCGCACGACTACCGACATGTTCGCGACGCTCTGGAGGAAACTCGCCGGGTAATCGAGGCGGGAACAGCATCGGTACTGTTCGAACCAGCTTTCAGGCATGAGGGCGTACTGGTTCGAGTCGACATCCTCGAGCGCCTGCCGGGGGGCGGTTGGCGCCTGGGTGAAGTCAAATCCACTGCGGAACTCAAGTCGGTCCATGTTCCGGATGTCGCCGTGCAGCTATGGGTGCTGCGCGGAGCCGGCCTTGACGTGCGCGAGGCGGCGGTAGTCACGCTCAACAGCGACTACGTCTATGACGGGGTTCGGCTCGATCTCGATGCGCTGTTCCAGAACCACTCGGTCACGGACGAAGCCGAGGCGCTTCAGGAGACCGTGTATGCCCGAGTCCGGGAGATGCTGGATATGCTTGGCGGGCCTGTCGCTCCCGCAATAGCACCCGGCGAGCATTGTTTCACGCCGTACGACTGCCCCTATTACGCTCATTGCACGCGCGATGTCGTCTGGCCCGACCACGGCATCGGCGAACTTCCTTTTCTGCACGCCAGTCGCCGTTCGAGACTCGAGGAGGAGGGCATCGAAGAAATCCGAGATATCCCGTCCGAATTTCCGCTGACTTCGTTGCAGACTATCGTTCGTCAAGCGGTGCAGGAACAACGGGCCATCGTTCGCGGTGACATTGCATCGGAATTGGCCAGGCTGGCGCCTCCGGCTCATTACCTGGATTTCGAAACCTTCAAGCCAGCCATTCCTCGTTACGCCGGGACTCATCCCTTCCAAACCATTCCGTTCCAGTTCTCCGTTCATACCGAGCGCGCCGAAGCATCGCTCGAACATACGGACTACCTTCACGAGTACGACGACGACCCGCGGCCGTATGTCGTCGAGCGCCTTATCGGCGCTGTGGGAACCGAAGGATCGATCTGTACGTACTCGCACTACGAGCGAACGATGCTGAATGCGTTGGCTGTGGCCGTGCCCGACCGGGCCGAAGAACTCACGGCGATTTCGGGGCGGTTGTTCGACCTGCTTCCTGTGATCCGCAAGAGGTACTACCACCCCGAGTTTCGAGGTTCGTTCTCGATCAAGAATGTGTTGCCGGTACTCGTGCCCGGAATGGGCTATGGAGACCTTGAGGTCTCCGATGGCCGCACGGCGTCAGCCCAATACATGCAGGCGCTCAGAAGCACCGATCGCCGCGAGCGCCAACAAACGTTTGACGACCTACGCGCCTACTGCGAACGCGACACGCTGGCGATGGTGCGTTTGCGTCAAGCGCTCGGCGCCATTCCCGCCTAGCGCAGGGCCAAGGTGCTTGCTCCGGCGCGCTGTGTCCCCGAAGCGACCGCGCCGCCACGCGGACAGCCTTGCTCCCACGGCGGGAGAATGTTAGCGTCTGTCAATGCGAGTGATAGCGAAGTCCAGGCTAAGGATGTTCTGGGAAAGCAGTCCGAAATACAGGGACGCGAAGCGGCAGATGACAGAGTGGTACAACTTCTGCGCGTCGGCAAGATGGACTTCGCCGCACGAGCTGAAGGCCGATTTGCGCAATGCGAGCATTTTGAAAAACAACCGGGTTGTTTTCAATATTTGCGGTAACAAGTATCGGATCGTGGTCCTTACCGACTATGCCCGACACGGGATATTGATCCGTTTTGTGGGAACACATCGGCAGTACGACAGGATCGAAGATATCGAGAACCTTTGAGGTGAGCGATGAAACTGAAACCGATCAGGAATGACCGTGACTTGCATCGGGCGCTGGCGCGCATCGAGGAATTGTGGGGTGCGAAATCCGGCACGGCCAGGGGCGACGAGCTGGATGTCTTGATGCTGCTCGTCGAGAAATACGAAGAAGATCACTTTGAGATTCCCGCTTCGGACCCGGTTGAGGCGATCAAGTTTTTCATGGAGCAGAATGGTCTGTCTCGCAAGGATCTTGAACCTTTCATTGGAGCGAGTGGCCGTGTTTCCGAGGTGTTGAACAAGAAGCGGGAACTGACGCTTCCGATGATCAAGCGCTTACATCGAGGTCTCAGAATTCCCTACGCGAGTTTGATTCACTAAGCTCAGCCCAAACGCGGGTGGAAACCGTACCCATGTTGCTTAATGCTTTGTCGAAATTGGAAGAATGGCGTCACCTGCCTGCATATCAACTGGAGCGACGGGTGGACGTATTTTTTGGATTGTTTCTTCCAGAAATCATTGAACAGCGATTCCGTGAACCCGGTGGCGTGGTCATTCCCGAATTTCCTTTGCACAGGGGGAACGTCCTGCGAGAATCGAACTCCAAGCGGAAAAACGAATCGGTAAAGGTCGATTTCGCGGTGTTCTGCCGCAATCGCTACAAGAAAATCTTCCTCGTCGAACTGAAGACTGACAGCAGGTCAATACGGCCGGACCAACTGAAGCACATGCTGTGCGCCGCAAGAGACGACGTTGGACCAGAGCAGGTACTTGGTGGTGTTGTAAAGGCGGCCATTCACAGCCCTGTGAAGCCCAAGTATGGGCACTTGCTCTACGAGCTCCATAAACTGGGCTGCGTCGCGCGCAGGTACTGCAAGGACAACAAAGGCGCAAAGAACTTCGATCAAATCGATATGAACAAGACCTCGCCAGGGTTAGAACCAACGTTTAGGGATCTGGATGTTTCCGTGAATTGGAAGAACGCGGCTATCGAACTCGTCCTGATTGCGCCAAGTGACGTTCGCCAGAAAGGGCACGTTGAGTTATCGCGATTTCATCATATAACTCTCGCTGATGTTGCCAACGCGATTGAAGATGAGTGCAAGTCGAGATTGGAATTGGCGCACTATTTGCGCCGGTGGGAGGAAACGAAGGCCGGACGCGCCCAGCTAGCCCCAAGAGCCTAGCTCTAATAGAGTCCGGTTGTGGAAACCTCGGTCGCAACCGCTTCGCGAGCCAGAGGCGGCGAGAACTGACGTTCGTTTGTTGCCATCGTGTAACGGGTGACTGCGCATTATTCCGTGCGCGAGAGAGGCTGAGAGGTCAAGCAGGTCGAGCCTCTCCCAATTACCGTCGATTTCGGCCCGAAATGAGGCTTCCGTTCCCGGTCATGGGTACTTACCCTGACATCAGATTCGAGCAACGGGCTGCTGCGCGCCCAGGGGTTCACCGGGAGTTCAGCATGTCCGATACGGCGTTTGATACACTTGGCGCTGCCCGCAGGCTCAAGGCTGCGGGCGTCGAGGCCGAACCGGCCGAAGCCATCTTGGAGGTCATGGGCCAATCCGTCAATCAACTGGTGACCGCGGAGCGCTTCGAGGCTGGCATCGAGACGCTGCACGCCCGCATCGATGCCTTTCAAACCGAATTGCTGGCCCGCATCGACGCCCTTTGCACGGAACTGCGTGCCGAGATCGCGCGTTCCCTCCTGATCGCGGTGGGCATCATGATCTCCGCTAACGCGTTGATGCTGACGATCCTGGGCATGATCCTGACAGGCGGAGCGAGCTTGTAACGATAGTCGCGCGCGTCGGCAATGTCGTCAGCACTTGCCGCGGGCCGATTTCTGCGGCACGCAGACGAAAATACCCAAGTCACGGCACCATCGGACGGATAGCACGATGGTGCTTCACAATCCGGCCTGGGCGTCCCTGCTAGAACGCCGTCGCGGGAGAGAAGCGATAGCCGATATCCTCACACGCTTCCTGAATGGGGATGTGCAGGAGGGAATCGCTCAGGCTCCGGACATCTCGCCGGGAGCTCACCGCTTCGAGCCGAAAGAATGGCCATACTACCAATCATCAACGATGTCGAAAAAACTCAGCACAAGTTCTGTTCGCCCGTCATGATCAGGTAGATGTCGGCCAGGATCCCTGCGTCGAGCAGGGCCCCGTGCCACTCGCGCCTGGAGACATCGACACCGTGCCGTCTGGCAAGTGAATTGAGGTCGTTCTGCTTGCCGGGATGCAGACGCCGGGCGAGCGCGAGCGTGTCGAGGACCTCGCAACAGTCCCTTACGTCGTCGGGCGCACCGGGCACGCGCCGTAATTCGTGGTTGATGAACTCCACGTCGAACTCGGCGTTGTGGATCACGAGCTCGGTGCCGCGCACGAACTCGAGAAACGCTTCGGCGATGTCGACGAAGTACGGCTGCGTAGCCAGAAACTCATCGTCTATGCCGTGCAATTCGAGCGCTCCGGCGTCGACGGTGCGGTCCGGGTTGATGTAACGGTGAAACGTGCTCGATGTGACGCGGCGGTTGACGAGTTCCACGCAGCCGATTTCGATGATGCGGTGGCCGGCAGCAGGATCGGGTCCCGTCGTTTCCGCATCAAGTACGATCTGCCGCATCGTTGAGTCCCCGGTTCGCCAGCGCGTCGGCGCGCTCGTTGTCGCGGTGTCCTGAAATCTACGCCTGAATCCGAGCGGGACGATCCACGTTTTTCGTATTACCGCGTTTGAGCGTGATGCTCCGCCAGCCCCGCACACATCCCTCGCAACCGCTCCCGCAGCCGCATCGGCTTTTCCACCGTAACGCTCTCCCCCCACGTAAAGAGATGCCAACACATCTCGTCGATGCCCCCGGCCCTGAACTGGACCGTCAACGACCCATCGTCGTTCTCGACTAGCGTCTGGGTAGGATGAAACTGAAAGGTCGCAGCGTCGGCGGCGGCGCCAGGATCGAACCGCAACACGACATCCACGGGCGGTTCCTGAAATGCGCCAAAGGAGCGTTCTGCGAATTGCTGAAGGTCGAAATCGGGGTTGCGCTCGAACGCGTCGTCGGTCATCCGGGCGTCGCTCACGTTTGCCAGGCTCCAGAGTCGTGGTTCCTCGGTCCACGGTACATGTCCGACAAGGTAGGCTCGATTGCCGTAGAGCACTCCGTGGGGTTCGACGAGATGATCGGTACGCTTTCCGGTTGACCTTGCGACGTAGCTGAATTCCACCTTGCGGGTGGCCTTGATCGCGTCGCGCAGCAATTGGAGCAAGCCCTGCTCGATCTGGGGTCGCGGACCTGGGTGCATGGCCGATCCCTCCGCCTGCATGAGCGCCTCGAGCTCGTCACCCAGGGTTGGCGCGTCCGGTGCTCGTCGCAACGCCAGCAGTTTGGCGACCAGGTCCCGCAGCAGCCGGGCGCGCTCGGAGAGCCCGGCCCGGTCCAGGCGTTTGGCCGCCGATTCGAGTTCGGCCAGTTCCTCGGGCGAGATCCGAACGAGGCCACGCAACCGGGTCGACTCCAGCCGCCAATGGATGCGCCTGTCGTCGGTTTCCACCGGAAGGAGCGGGCCGAATGCAGCTTCGACCGCGTGACGCATCCGTTCCGCCGTCCGGCGGCTGACGCTGAACTCCTCCACGATGTCGTCCATCGTCAATCCGCCCCTGGCGCCCTGGAGGCGGATCGCCAGGTTCACAATGTTTTTGAGTCGCTCGTATCGCATTTTGCCAGTGCCGCGAAAATCTTCGCGTCCCGCTTCATGATGTGGCGCATCGTCCTTTTCGAAACGGGCTTGATCGCGACCTTATTGGCGTAGCGCCGACCCAATGAAGGCTTTTTCACTGTACCAATCCACGTTCCGTAATCTCGCCGTTTGAACGGACTCGTTCATCCGGGACCAACCCCAAACCCGATCTGCCGCGGCCGATCCGGCTTGGCGTCGCACTCCTCGCGCAGCATGGCGGCGAGCGACGTTGCGTCGTCCAGCTTGCCCAGAATCTCAGCGCGCCGCCGCACCACGGCGAAATCGCCCGGAGTCACTCCTGCCAACTCCCGAACTGCCGGGGGTGCGTCAAGCCCGAAGAAAACCCGAAACGCCGCCATCGCCTGATCGGGGGCGAGAAAATCCAGGCCAAGCTTGAAATCGAAGCGCCGGAGCGTCGCGGGGTCGAGATGCTCGCCGAAATTGGTTGTGCACGCAAACGGCAGCGGGTGCGTTTCCATCCAGGTGAGCATCTCGTTGACCTGGCTGATCTCCCAACTGCGGTGCGCGAAGCGCCGGTCGGCGAGCAGCGAGTCGGCCTCGTCGAACACCAGGAAGTGTTCCTGATCCCGTGCTTCGGCAAATGCTTCAGCGATCAGCTTCTCCGTCTCTCCCACCCACATGGACATCAGATCCGAAGCCCGCTTCTGCACGACTTCCAATCCGATTCTTTCGGCCAGAAAGCGCACAAACGCACTCTTGCCGGTACCGGGCGGGCCCTGCAGGCATAGCGAGAAACGTCGCGCCCCATGTTCCGCAAGACGGTCGGCCAACTCGACCGGATCGGTCTGAGCCCGGATCAGCGTGGGATCGAATTCGCCGGGTGCTTGTAGCGGCGGCTTTTCGCCGTGCAGCAGGCGCGCCAGGCTGTGTACGCCCTGGCGGACCGTCGCGACGTTTCCTCCGTCGATGACGCGGGCTGCGGCGGTGGCGCCAGCGGCCACTCCCGGCGTTATGTCGAACTCCCTGGCCAGCGCCTGCACATCGCTTTCCACCGACGGAATCCCTTGGCGCTTCAGTTGTCGGGACCAGATGCGGGCACGGACGCGAGGGGAGGGTTTGCGCAACTCCAGCGCGTACATCATGCGCCGCAGTACAGCCGGACAGGTCTCCCGAGCCGCATTGGTGGTCCATAGCGTGGGAACGCCGGTCTCTTCAAGCAATCGGTGCAGGAAGACCCTCGACCCGCTGGTGTTGCGCCTGCCGCCGCGCCCCCCACCGAAGAGCCACCGAAGCATTGAATTCGGATCCGAAAGCAGATCCTCCATCTCGTCGAAGAGCAGTATCGAGCGACGGCTACGTCCCAGGACGCGCTGAGCCAGGCGAAGTTCCTGAAGCCGTTCGCCTCGGGTTGGTTCGCGGCCATGCTCGTCCGCTTCGCCGATGCTGTACATGGTGATCCCTAGCCGGTTCGCGAGCGTTCTGCAAAATTGCGTTTTGCCTGTCCCGGGCGGGCCGTACAAGAGCACGTTGACGCCCCGCTCGCCGCGCTCAAGTGCGCCCCTGATCAGGCGCTCGACATGGTCGCGTCCGGCGGCGACGTGATCAAAATCCGACCATTCAAGTTCCGCTGTGGGCGCCCTGTCGAACAGCAACTGCTGGACATCCATGCCGCTGCGGGCGGGAGCATGCGCCAACCGCTGGAGACGCTCAAGCAACTTGAAGTCACCGTCGTCTTCGACCGACACGAGACCTGAGCGGACCAGCGGCGAATCCGTCGCCAGCCGGCGCCGCAAAGTCCCTGTGGAAATGTCGAGCATGCTGGCCAGATTGGGATTTGCGACGGAAAAAAAGTGGCAGTGCATTCTGGCGAATCCATGGTGAGACAGGATTTCGTCGACCATGGACTCGACGACCGGTTGCGTCTCGTAGGACAGCAGCAGTTCGAGAAGCGAGACGTCTGTTCGCGAGAGATCCATGTATCGTCCCAGAGCCCATACACGCTTCGCCGTGCGATCGCGGCGAACCCGCTTCGATGCTCTGTATTCGGTCGCAAGCGTTTCGCGCAGACTCTCCCACTCGTTGCTCGAGACAGCCTCGTTCCTCTCCAGCTCTTTCAACATGTTTGAGGCGTTCGCGTAGTCGGGAAGTGAGAGCATGTCGGCGGCGTTGAGCACCCATGTGACCATATCCCTGCTTTCCCGCGAACGGTGGCGCATACGCGCGCCCAGGTTCACGAGATATCCTAGGCATCGGTGCCGCATGTAGGCAGTCAACATCGCTTTTCTCCAGTTCTTCCTTTCCGTCCGGAGAGAAGCTAACAGGTTGGTGCGTCAGATTTGGTCGCAGTAGTTGCTGTCAACAACGAATTGCGAACGACATGCGATCATCTTCGGTCTTGAGACCGTCGGGCGCCTGCTTGACGGCATCGATGCGGCGACTCTGGCCAACACCTACGTGATCTTCATGGGAGACAATGGCACTTCCGGTCAGATTGTGATTGCGCCGTTTCGGCGCGGAAGAGCCAAGGGAAGCGTCTACGAGGGTGGCATCCGTGTGCCCCTGATCGTTTCCGGTCCTGGGGTCGTCGACGGCGCGGTCACGGATGCGCTGGTCGACTCCGCAGACATGTTCGCAACCATTCTCGAGCTCGGCGGCGCTGATGTCTCCGGCGCGCTGCCGGAAGATCTCATCCACGATTCGGTGAGTTTCGTTCCGTACCTGTCCGCGCCCGATCGCCCGTCACTCAGAGAGTGGATCTATTCGGACGAGATGTCACCCGACGACGAACTGCAGAACGGCAACTTCGCGATTCGCGGCGAGCGCTTCAAGCTCGTGCGGCGCTCCGGCGACGATGAACTCTACGACCTCGTGGCCGATCCCTTCGAGCGCAACAACCTGCTCGAGGGCACGCCGACGGAGGATGCGCGGGCTCGCTACATGTCGCTGGCGTCCCGGCTCGAGGCTCTTCACGCAAGCGAGAATCGATAGCCGCCCGCCGCGGCGATACCGCTGAGTTCAGTTGCCGCGCGGGTGGCGCCACCGGTAGTCGGGATCTCGATTGACCATCCCGGCTTGACGCGTATCGGACGCGTCGATAGGATGCGCCGCCCATGAACCGAGCCCGCGCCAATCAGCGTCTTGTTATCGTCGCCATGTCGTCGCATGGCGCGCGCGGCGAGGTTCGTCCCATCGGTTGCCACCCGGCAATCTAGTCCACCCAACAGACCGACGGACCTCCCCGCTTTCCGGGGAACCGTTCATGCATGGGCCTCGGGAGCGGAAAGTCCCGACGAGGAACCCGACATGAACGACCGCGCAACTCCTCTTGCCCAAGAGGCATCCGACTACTACCAGCGCCTGCTGCGGCCGGTGTTCGCCGGCCGGAAGTTCCTGCTTACCGGAGAGATCGCCGTTCCCCTGGGCAAATTGAGCCGAACGCTGATCGGCCTCGACGCCGAGCGCCCGTTTCTCCTGGCCGGTTACGAAGGTACCGGCCCGATGCCGGGGCCGGAAGACGGGGAACTGCGAATGCTGGGTGCCGAGGGTACGGATATCCTCAGCGTACATCGCCACCACCAGCAGACGCTCGACAACCTCACACCGGAGCTCAGGCATGACATCGACGCCTGGGATCCTGACCGTACTGGCCGCTGCATCCTGACCAGCGCTGTCGCCGTGGCTCGCTCCGTGGCAGGTCGACAACCCTACGGCGCCCGGCCGGTCACCTGGGCGGAGCTGGAAGACAAGGTTCGCATCGACGCGTTTTGGGATGCGGTGGGCGTGCGTCGCGCGCCATCCCGCGTCGTGGCTGCCGACTACACGGCGGTCAGGACTGCAGCCGACGCATTGAATTCGAGTCACGGCACGGTTTGGGCCGCCGACGCCCGCGAAGGAACGAACGGCGGCGGCCTCGGCCTGCGGTGGGTGCGGCCCGGCGATGACGGCCGGGAATCGTTCGCCTACCTGTCGGGCATCTCCGACCGGGTGCGCGTCATGCCGTTCCTCGAAGGCGTCCCCGTGAGCATTCACGGCATCGTGTTTCCGCATACGGTGGCCGTTTTCCGTCCCGTCGAGATGATCGTGTTGCGCCCTCTCACCGGCGACCGCCTGTTCTATGCCGGTTTTGCAACGGCGTTCGATCCGCATCCCGACGACCGCGAATCGATGCGGCGGCTGGCCTTCACGGTCGGAACGGCACTGCGCGAAACCGTGGGTTACCGCGGTCCGTTCGGCATCGACGGGATCCTCGCCGAGGATGGTTTTCTGCCCACGGAGATGAACACGAGGGCCGGAGCCCTGTTCGGGCCATTGGCACAGGGCCTGCCTGAGCTGCCGCTTGAGCCGCTTTGCTTCGCACTTGTCGAGGGCGAGCAACTCAAGTACCGGCCCGACCTGCTGCAACGGGCCATCGTCGAGTCCGCGGACAAGCATCGCACCTGCGGCGGGTGGTCGGTTACGCGGACCAGGATCGTAGACCACGGCAGCATCGATGTCGTGAGGGACGGCGACGACTACCGGGAAGCTCGATCCGGCGAGGAGCCCGATGGGACATTCTCGTTTGGCCCGGCGCCCCAGGGCGGATTCGTGAGGTTCAACTTGAAGGGCGAGAGAGTAGCGCCGGGACCATCCGCCGCTCCGGAGGTTGTCCGGGCGTTTCGCCTTGCGGACCGCCTGTTGGGAACGGAATTCGGCGACCTTGAAACGGCCAGGATTGTGCGGCCGCTTTAGGGGGCGCGTGCGATTCTCGGCACGCGGCTGAGACCGGGATATCGACGCTACGTCCTGCTACGTACTCCCCGCGAATCTGATCACAGAACCTTTATCATCTGAATGCAGGGATTGTGTGGATCCCAAAGCTCGGGAAATTCCTGGAGAGGAACGAATCCCATACGCGCGTAGAATCCACGCGTTTGTTCATACGCTGCATTGTCCAGGCTCGCACTGACGGTCTTGACTTGCAGAAAGCGCGTGTTCCTGCTTCGTAGCCAGTGTTCCGCATGTTCCAGGAGCACTCGGCCAAGACCCTCGCCTCGGTGCGTTCGGTGGACGGCCATGCAGTGCACTTCCGAAGACTCGGGAAAGTGCTGATTGAGTGAAATGAACGCTATAGCCTTCCGTTTTTCCATCAACGCGAAGGTTGGCAGCCGAAGGGTGGCGTCCGCGTAGTTCACAAGACCTTCCTCGATCCCGAACCATTCAGGAAGACTGCGCAATATCGCTTCACATTGCGCCCGGATGTCCAATTCTGGTCCGACGACTTGCAAGCTCCCTTTAACTCCCCTGAATCAAGGCATGTGAACGCTTCTTGTCGAAGGCGCGTTTCAGTCTTCAAGACTTGAGCCGTAGGATCCGATCGTGCAGTCGTAGGGATAGACCGGATATTGCGCAGGCACATATTCGGTCGTCCAGGTGACCGGACCCGAATAGTATTCCGGGTCCACGACTGAGCGCTCGACCATCAGCAGCTGCTGCTCCCGGTCGAGCGTGAACCGCTCGGTAGCGACCGCAGCGTCGGTATACGGTGCAACACCCTCCATATTGATCCAGCCCGGGAGCAGATTTCGCGTCTCCACCACCAGCGTGTCGTCCTCCCAACGGCCGATCGAGTATCCCACCAGGCTTGGAGGGTAGTCGGCGGGAAACTCGGTCTGATCGAGGAAGACCCTGCGCACGGTATGGTTGTATTCGTACAGGATGGTGACCTGGTTCTCCGAGACGATCATCTCCATGGGAAAGCTCGACACGGTATTTACCCGGCCCCAGTCGATCAGGCAGCGCAAGATGTTGTCGGTGGCCTGATCGTATGCATCCATTACGGCCTGAGCCGCGGGCGTGATATGCGAGATATCGGGACGATCGACGCCTGAAGAGGCGCGAATCCAGACGCCTGTCATCTGGTTCCGGTCTGGTCGCGGTTCCTGTGCGTACGCGGGCAGTACAACGAGCAACGCCAGCAGCGGGACGAACCAGTGGCTGAACGCTCGAGTCCCCATGCCTCGGGGCCGGTTCCTGAATGATCGAGTAGGCATGGCCCTAAACCGACTCGTCTTCAAGCTGGATCTGATTCACCCCGTCACCGATCCCCTCGGCCGTGTTCTCGCCGGTGTCCTGGCGCAGCCCGATCCAGACCCTCCATTCGTCGGCCGGGCGAAAAATGCTTCTGAGATGCAATCCCGGGCGGCCTTCCCTGGCGCGCTCACCGGTCACCCGGACCACGTCACCCACCGTGAGGCTCGCGATCGTCAAACCGCGCCGATAAAGCGCGCCGAGCGGCCAAGTTTCTCCCGCCCATACTTCGGTTCCGTCCGCCCCTTCGACCTCGATAAAGATGCGACTGTGCGGGCTCGTCAGATTGACCTCTGCAACTGTTCCTTCGAGGATGACGACATCGTCCCGGTCATACTCGACGACCCAGGTGTGGTGCGCCGCCACCGCTCCGGGCACTACGACAATAAGAACGGCGATGATCTTGTGAAAGGTCTTCGACAGGTACATCGAACACTCCATTTGACGTCCCGATTCCTGAAGTTAGCACGACCTTCAGGCGCACACATCACTAAGAATTGGCGCCTGTCTGCGCCTGCCGTCGGCGCACCGGTTGATCGGCGGCCCGCTAGCTGCTCGAAGCGAGAACGTCCTTGCCGGAGTGCCGGCTGCCCTTCCCGAACCGATCGCCCAGCACGAGCAGGCAGGGCGTGAGCACGAGCGTGAGCACGGTCGCGAACGCAAGCCCGCCGGCAACAGCAGTCGCAAGTTGCGTCCACCACTGCGTCGAGGGTCCGCCGAAGTCGATGTTGCGGCCGAGCAGGTCGACGTTCATGCCGAGCACCATCGGGCTCAGGCCGAGGATCGTCGTTATCGTGGTCAGGAGCACCGGTCTCAGGCGTTGGGCACAGGCCAGAAGCGCCGCCTCCACGGCCGTCGGAACCGTCGGGCGCATCGCGTTGTAGGTGTCGATCAGCACGATGTTGTTGTTGACGACGATGCCCGCGAGCGCGATGACCCCGATGCCGCTCATGACGACCCCAAAGGGCTGATCGGTGACGAGCAACGCGAGCAGTACGCCCACGGTCGAAAAGAGGACGGCGGAAAGGATCAGGAGCGCCTGGTAGAAGCTGTTGAACTGCGTGACGAGGATGATTGCCATGAGAAACAGCGCGATCGCGAATGCCCGCGTGAGGAATTCCTCGGCCTGACGCTGTTCCTCGTCTTCGCCCTTGAACGCGACGTTGACCGAGGGGTCGAGCGGATTCTGGACGAGCCACTGCCCAATCTCGCCGATCTTGTCGTCGGCCAGGATGTCGTCCGGGACGTCCGCATTGATCGACATGACCCTGACGCCGTCGGTTCGCTGCAGGTTGCCGACCCTCGGGGCGGCCACTCTCTGGACGAAGTTGCCGACCGGCACGGCGCCCGTCGCCGACATCACGCGCAGCCGGTCGAGCTGGCTCAGCGTGCGGTCGTCGTCGGGGAACCTTACCCGGATGTCGACCTCGTCGTCGGCGTCGTTCGGCCGGTAATCGCCGATCAGGATGCCGTTCGTGACGAGCTGGATCGAACTGCCCACGGTTGCGATGTTGGCGCCGAAACGGGCCGCCTGTTCGCGGTCGACATTCATCGTCCAGTCGATGCCGGGCACGGGCCGGGTGTCGGTGATGTCGATGATGTCGCCGATCTCGTCGAGCCCGGCGCGCAGCGTCGCCACCGCGTTGCCCAGCAGCTCGGGCCGCTGCGACGACAACTCGAGGACGATCGGCTTGCCCTGGATCGGCCCGGCTTCGTCCGCCTGGGGCTCCACGACGATGCCGGCGATGTCCGCCGTGCGGGCACGAATCTCGGTGAAGAGTTCCTCCGCGGGCCGGCGCAGCCACCAGTCGATGAAATCGACCTGAACGCGGCCGATGATGTCTTCGGCGATGTCGTTGCCGAGTTGTATGCCGCTGCGCGCGTAGAGGGATTCGAATTCCGGCATGTCGAGAATGCGTGCCTCGACGGACCGAACGAGCTGGTCGCGTTCGTCCACCGAAAGATCGCCGCGCGCGTGGATGTTCAGCATCGCAATCTCGGGCTCGATTTCGGGGAAGAACTCGAAACCGCGGCCGAGCCCGGCATAGGCGCCGATGGAGCCGGCAAGCAGGGCGATGGCGATGGCGAGCACCTTCGCCGGGTGCGCCAGGGCCGTGCGCAGCAAGGACACGTAGGCGACCGTTGCGCCCCGCGCATGCGGCAAGATTTCCTGGGCCGTCTCGAACACCGCGGAATCGGGTCGGTGCCGTGCCGTCCCGGAGGCGTGTTCATGCCGTCTGGCGATTACGGAACCGACGGTCGGCACGAACAGCAAGGCCATCGCGAGCGAGGCCGTGAGTGTGGCAAGCAGCGTGATCGGCATGTATTTCATGAACTCGCCGACCATGCCCGGCCAGAACAGCAGCGGCAGGAAGGCCGCGAGCGTCGTCGCCGTGGAAGCCGTGATCGGCCAGGCCATGCGTTTGGCGGCCCGCATGTACGCTTCGGTTGGGCCGAGGCCCCGGTCAAGATTGCGCGCGGCAAGCTCGACCACCACGATCGCGCCGTCCACGAGCAGGCCGATCGCCATGATCAGCGCGAACAGCACGACGATGTTCATGCTGTAACCGAGCGCATAGATCGCCAGGATGCCGGTCAGGAACGCGCCCGGGATGGAAATCCCCACGAGGCTCGCCGAACGCAGGCCGAGCGCGCCGAGTATGACGATCATGACGAGCAGGATGGCGAGCGCGACGTTGTTGGCGAGGTCGCTGAGCATGATGCGGACTTGCGTTGACCTGTCCTGCGTGAAGGTCACCTGGATGTTGTCGGGCCATTCGGCCTGCGCGGCCAGAACCGTATCCCGGACTTGGTCGACGACCTCGATCATGTTGGTGCCGAGCCGCTTGGTGACCTCGAGCACAACCGCACGCTCGCCGTCGATGCGTGCATAGCCCGTGGGGTCCTTGAAAGTCCGCCTGACCGTCGCGACATCCGCGAACGTCACGGTGCCGAGACCGTCGGTCTTGATCGGCAGCGAGAACATGTCCTCGAGGCCTTCGAAAACGCCCGGGACCTTGACCGAAAACCTGCCTTGCCCGGTGTCCAGCGCGCCCGCGGCGACGAGCCGGTTGCTCTGCTGAACGACGTTGTAGATGTCCTCGTAGCTCAGGTTGTAGCTTTCGACGGCGACAGGGTCGACGATGATTTCGACGAGTTCCTCCCGGTCGCCGCCGATGTCCGCCTGCAGCACCCCGGGGAGGCCTTCGAGCGTGTCGCGGAGGTTGCGTGCGAGCGTGACGAGCGTTCGCTCCGGAACGTCGCCGTGCAGCATGACCACCAGCACGGGGAAGAGCGCGATGTTGATCTCCCGAATGATCGGCTCTTCGGAGTCCGTCGGGAGTTCGGCCTTGGCGAGATCGACCTTCTCGCGGACATCGCCGAGCGCCAGCTCCGGGTCGAAACCTGCTTCGAATTCGAGGATCAGCACGCCGCTGCCTTCGGCAGCCGTCGCGCGCATCTCCTTGAGGCCCTCGATCGTGCGCAGCTCCTGCTCCATCGGCCGGATCAGCAGGCGCTCCGCATCTTCCGGGGAAATCCCTTCGTGAATGATGTTGACGTACAGGAGCGGGATCGGGATGTCGGGCTCCGCTTCCTTCGGGATCGAGATGTAGCTTGCGATGCCCGTGACAATCAGCACGGCCAGCACGAGCAGGGTAGGGCGCGGCCGGGTGACGACGGCGCTGATCAGCGCGTTCATAGCCGCGCGGGGAGTTCGTTGCCTGGCTGCTTGGATTCTGAAAGTTCGCCGCGGCCGCCTTGCGCGGTCGGGTCGGGAACGGGCGCGACGAGCTGTCCGTCGGTCACGAAGCCCTGGCCGATGGTGATCAGGCTGACTTCGTCGGGCAGGCCCGTGACGCCGACGCCGTCAGTTGTGGAGCTCACGATCTCCACGGGATAGAACCGCACCTGGCTGAACTCGTCGACCGCCTTGACGCCGATGTTGCCGGCGTCGTCGAGCGTCAACAGGGCGGCGGTCAGGAAGTGCGCCGTGATCTCGTCGGCGGCCAGATACATCTCGGCGGTCATTCCCGCCCTGAACTCGCCGGCGGGGTTCGGAACCGCGAGTTCGACGCGGAACGTTCGCGTACTCGCCGCCGCAACCGGGGCGAGGTAACGGATCGTGCCCTCGACGGTCTGTCCGCTGACCAGGCGCGCGGTCCCTGCGTTGCCTACGCTGATCGAGGCGACGTTACGTTCGTTGACTTCGCCGACGATCAGCAACGGGTCGGTGTCGACGACCCGGGCGACCATGTCTCCGGACCGGACATAGTCGCCGACTTCGACCTCGCGCTCGTCAAGGACCGCATTGAAGGGCGCCCTGATTCGCGTGTGGCGAAGGTCGACGAGAATCTGTTCGAGATTCGCACGCGCGGCGACGAGATTGGCGCGGGCCTCCGCGATCTGGACGTCGGAAATGAGTCGTCGGTCCTCGAGGTCCAGGGCGGCCTCGTACTGCAGCTCGCGTTGCGCGATCAGTGCTTCTGCTTCGTCGAGGCGCGCTTCGAGGTCGCGCATGTCGAGGCTCACGATGAGCTGGCTCTGCCCGATACGGCTGCCGCGCTCGGCGCCGAGTTCGACGACGCGGCCGTCCATCTCCGCGCGGATCTCCACGACCCGGTTCGGCTCCGTGCGGGCGCTGACAGTGATTTCGCGCGTGATCGTGCGGGCGATGGACCGTTGCACCGACACGGCCTGCGGTGCGGTCGTCGCTCCGGATGCGTTTGCGCCGGCGCCGGCACCTGGACCTGACGCGTTACCGATGTAGCCGCTCAGCATCCACAAGGCCACCGCGAGCGCCACGGCAGCAGCCATGGCGACTGAACTGATTGTGGTGACTCGTTTCATCCGCTTGAGCAGCAATCGTCCGTTCCGTCGGTGCTGTCCGCAAGCTCGGACGGCGCTTGCGGCAGGGCGGTTGTCGTGTTGACCGCCGGGCGTTCGATGTCAGCGCTTGATGCTTGGAGGGTGAAGTGCCGAAAAAGTTCTGAGGGCGTCAGTAGGCGCTTTGCGAATCGCGATTATACACGCTGAAGGCCGATCGTTTGCTGTCTCATTTATGCGTCGGCGGCGTGAATTCGTGTCGATCGGCCGACCGGGCGGCGTGGAATACGGAGACTGCTCACTTGTGCGTCGGCATCGTGAATTCGGGGCCTCGGCTCGCAGCATCCGGCCACCGCTGCATCACGGATTTGTAGCGCGTGTAGAAGCGCACGCCTTCCTCGCCGTAGATGTGGTGGGCGCCGAACAGGCTCCGTTTCCAGCCGCCGAAGGAGTGGAACGCCATCGGCACGGGTATCGCGACGTTGATGCCCACCATGCCGGCCTCGATCCGCCGCGCGAACTCGCGTGCGACACCGCCGTCGCGGGTGAAACAGGCGACGCCGTTGCCGAGCTCGTGCCCGTTGACGAGGTCGACGGCGTCGGCGAACGAGTCCACGCGCACGACCGAAAGCACGGGGCCGAAAATTTCTTCGCGGTAGATCGTCATTTCGGGCGTGACGCGGTCGAACAGTGACGGCCCGAGGAAGAATCCGCGTTCTCGCCCGTCGACTGTTGCGCCGCGCCCGTCGATGGCAAGCTCGGCGCCCGAGCTGACGCCATCCTCGATGTAGCCAAGCACGCGTTCGCGGTGCTCGGCCGTGATGAGCGGCCCGATGTCGGTGCCTGGTTTTCTGCCGTCGCCGACCTTGAGTTGCGGAATCCGCTGCTTGAGCTTTTCGACCAGCGGATCTGCAGTCGCGCCGACGGCGACGGCGACGGAAATCGCCATGCATCGTTCGCCGGCCGATCCGTAGCCCGCGCCGACGAGCGCATCGGCCGCCTGGTCGAGATCGGCGTCGGGCATGACGACCAGGTGGTTCTTCGCGCCGCCGAGCGCCTGCACGCGCTTGCCGTTCGCCGTTCCCCGGCGATGGATGTGCTCGGCGATCGGCGTGGAACCCACGAAGCTCACGGACGCAACGTCGGGGTGATCGAGCAGGGCCTCGACAGCTTCGCGGTCGCCCTGCACGACGTTGAAAACACCGTCCGGCAATCCCGCCTCGGCCAGAAGCTCGGCGATCCTGATCGACGCGCCCGGGTCTCGCTCGCTGGGCTTCAGAACGAAGGTATTGCCGCAGGCGATCGCCAGCGGGAACATCCACATCGGCACCATGGCCGGGAAGTTGAACGGCGTGATGCCGACGCAGACGCCAAGCGGCTGGCGCAGCGAGAAGTTGTCGATGCCGCCGCCGATGCTGTCGCTGTGCTGGCCCTTGAGCAGTTGCGGCACGCCGCAGGCGAACTCGACGACCTCAATGCCGCGCGTGAGTTCGCCCCGGGCGTCATCGAGTGTCTTGCCGTGCTCGCGGGTGATGAGTGCGGCGAGGTCGTCACGGTGCTCATCGAGCAACTGCTTGAATGCGAACAGAACGCGTGCCCGGCTCAGCGCCGGCGTCGCGCTCCAGGCCGGAAACGCCGCCTTCGCCGCACTTACCGCGTGATCCACAACGGCGGGACTCGCGAGTGCGACGCGAGCCGCGATCTCGCCGGTCGCGGGATCGTAGACAGGCAGCGTACGCGACGCCTTCGTACGAATCCTGCCACCGATGACGTGGCCGATGATACCTGCGGTGCCCGGGTCGGGATCGCGACTGGGTACGCTGCTCATGATGAGTCATTGTACCGGGACCACGATGCGGCATTCTGCCTTCGGACTACCAGCGGTACCATCCGATCCAGGAATCAGCTATCCGATCCGCCTTGTCCTCAATCCGCACCGCCGGACTGCGCCGCTGACCTAAGTCCGCTTACGCGCACTATCGCCAGAGGATTTGGCTACTCGACGACCTCCACGGAATCCCTGTCGAGTGCAAGCCGCGGCCTGCCTTCCCGGCCGAGTTGTCCGGAGGCCCGGATGCGGTCGCCGACCTGAATCGTGTCCCGGCTCCAGCCGGCGCTTGCCATGCCGTTCAGGTTGGATGACTCCAGATCCCAGAGGCGCGTCGAACCGTCGGCCTCGGTGACCTCGATGTAGTAGTGCACGTGTGGGTTCGCCCAGAAGACTTCGACGACCACGCCTTCGACCTCGCCGACCTCTTCGGTGTAATTTGCCGAAAGCGCGTGGTGTGCCTGCACGCTGGTCCAGCCAACGCCCACAGCCAATATCGAGGCAGCGCAAACAAATGTTCGTTTCATAGGCTCATCACTCCCGGTCTTGGATAGCCCTTACAGTCGGTTGACCGATCGCCCCCAATATTCCTCAAGCCGCCCATCGAGCTGCAGCCCGCGGTAGAACGCATGCGGGTCGCAGGAATACTCCCCGACGTCCGAGTCGTCCGGCAACCTCTGTCGAACCTGGTGCATCAGGATAGGCCGATTGTAGTTGACCGGATCGCTCAGGCTGAACTCGATGTGCAGGTTTTCATCGTCGTCGAGGTACCAGCGTTCCGTGACGACGGCGCCCGCGTTGAACGGCATTCCGGCCGCGTCCCACACTGCCTTTTTCAACCCCCGCGTCTCGATCACGAGCGTCGAGCCTTCCCAACGACCGAGCGAATAGCCCATCGACAACTGCGCGTCATCGATTCCATCGGGGAACGGTCTGCCATCCATGTAGACCCTGCGCACCTCGTGCAGATCTTCATGCAGGACGAAGATGCGGCCCCTGTCTTCGACGACCTCGATGACGAACGGCCCGTGCGACATGCGAATCAATCCGTCCGAGACGCAACGCAGTATCGGGTCGTCGATGGTCAGGTCATAGGCCGCGTGCGCCGCCCGGCCCGCCTCGGTCTGGTCGAACGAGAACTTGCTGATGATGGCGGGACCGCCCCAGATGCCGGTGAGATCGACCGGGTCGGGCGCCGGCGGCGGGCTCTCGGGCGCCGCTTTGGGCGTCGCACGCCAGGCCCCGCGCGGTTCTCCCGCCTCCGTCATCGTGCCCGTCAGGATGCCATTCTCCAGCACGCCTTCGAGAATGCTAACGTGCTCCCGGTCGCCGACATCGGTCCAGTCGAAATCGAAGCGAATGCGATCGCCTTCGAGACTCAGAAGATTGACGGGACCGCCGTCGATATAGATGCCAACGCTGTCGCCCGACGGCTCGATCGACAGCGTGCCATAGGCCGGTCGGCGCGCATTGCCCTGCTCCAGCCACAACAGCCATTCGCCAACGAACCCGCTGTCCTGCCCGATTGACGTCATCGGCGAGAATACAAGGCAAAGAACCGGAATGAGCTTTCTCATGGTGTCGCTCCGTGAACCACCTGGCTCGAGTCAGTCGATGGTGTTTCCTGTGCCAAAGAGTTCCTGCAGAGAGAATTCCTCGGCGGGTACGCAATAAATCTGCTCGTCCCACTCGTGATGGCGATCTCGATTGAGCGAGTAAATCTTCGTGTCGCTGTTCCAGGGCTCGCTGTACATCACCGGGTCCCGGATCGTCATGATCAGTTCGAGTGTATCCGCGTCGAGTCGACGGTAACGCTCCTCGAGCCGCATCTCCTCGGAATGGGGGTGGCCGTACTTGTCCAACCAGGTCCGGGCATCGAACCCGATGGTCTCCACGACGAGCGTGTCGCCCTCAAAACGCCCGACGGAGAAGCCGTTCCAGGTGGGCCAGGTATCCTCGAACGCGGGCAGCTCGCGCCCGTCCATCCAGATTTCCCGCCAGTCGTGGCGGTACTCGAAGAACTGCAAGACGCGATCGTCCGTCTGGACGATCTCGAAGGTATCGTGAGGCTCGATGATCTCGACAGTCAGGTTCCGGGGGATGCCGGCGGGTTCACACCGCCCGATCGGATCGTTTCGCTCGAACTCCCTGCGGTTGGCGCCGTAGCCGGGCCTGTTGTCCAGGTATTGTCTACGCCCTTCCTCGGTGAATGGCGGCTCCGCGGTTGGACCCTGGTCGGGCATTTGCCTGTTGACCGGGTCGCGGAAAGATCCCGGTACGTTGCTGTAGGTGACAATCGCGGTCTCCCGGTCCCAGTTTCCCGAAAAGTCGCGCGGGTCGAAGGCTTCATCGTTCTGCTGTGCGGACAGCGGGGTAGCGCACGCGAACATGGCAACCGCAATGAAACGAGCGAGCCCGCTATTCTTACTGCGGGCACAATCTGTGCTTGTCATCGATATTCCTGTCAGTCCTGTTCCCGGTGCCTCATTCCAGGCGCTCACTCTTCGGGCGGTTCGATTGCCATTGGCACGTCGTTCACTTCGAGGCTCCTCAGCGATCCGACCGTGGGATCCAGCTTGTGGGGGACGAAGCTGATCGTGAGCTTGTCACCGGGCCCGATGGTGTCGCGCCTCCAGCCCATCTTGCGGAGCACGGTGGGCGTCCAGCGAATCGTCATCGTATGGTTGACCGCGTTTCCCTGTTCGTCGGCGATGTCCAAAGCGAACGAGACGTGGGGGAAGTTGAACGAGAAGTCGGTTGCCGTGCCCGAGACGGGCCCTACCATCCGGTCGGCCGTCCAGTAGCTGCCACCGCCGTGATGGGCCTTTGCCGCGCTTACCAAACCGATGCAGCAGACCGACAGCAGGAGCAGGTTCTTCATGCGCATCATCCCTTGAGACGTAAGCCCGATTCTACCTAAGGGCCGCTACCGGGAAAATCGACCAAGCGTCTTCCGCCCACCTGACGAGGTGGCGTGGCGCGTTCGCGCCGGCGAGCTCGGATCGAGCCCAAGTCGTGTCCAAAACCCGCGCCGCCGCTACCTCGATTGAGTGGCGTCCCTGTCTACGCCTCGGCCACGGCCGCTGCAACATTGTCGAGCGCCCTTTGGAGCAGAAGCCGGGAAGTCGCGAGATTCATGCGCATGTGGCCTGCGCCGCCCAGGCCGTAGGCGCTGCCCGGATTCAGGTAGATCCTTGCGTTGTTGCCGAACCAGCGCTGCATGACCTGCTCGGGGGCGATGACGGACGCCGATGTCCTGTTCTCTTCCTCCGCCATCTCGCGGGCGCCGACCCGCTCCGCCAGTTCGCTCACGTCCAGCCACGCCAGGTAGGTTCCCTCGGGCTTGGTGTACCTGACCGACGGGACGTTCTCGCGCAGATAGGCAGCCACGAAGTCGTGGTTGGCGTCGATGTAGGGGAGCAGTTGATCCAGCCACTCGTCGCCTTCGATGAGCGCGGCCCGGTTCGCCTCCATGCCCAGAATGCTCAGGTCGGCCCGCGTATTGGCGCGCACGCGCTCGAGCAGATCCGGGTTGGTCGAGAAGTACCAGGCGGCCTTCATCCCGGAAAGGCTGAAGGATTTGCTCGCAGCCTTGAAGGTCAGGCTGTTGTCGACGATTTCGCTATCGGGAAGGCTGGCGAAGGGCGTGTAGCTGTTGCCCGCTGTCACGAAATCGCAGTGGATCTCGTCGGCGAGCACGATGACGCGATGGCGCAGGCAGATCTCGCCCATGCGCAGCAGCTCATCTTCCGACCAGCAGTTGCCGGTCGGATTCTGCGGGTTGCAGAGGAGGAAGGTGTTGGCCCGGGCGGCGCGCCGTTCGAAGTCGTCCCAGTCGATCCGGTAGCGGCCATCGACGACCTGCATCAGGCTTTCTTCGGCCACGGTCCGCGTGTGGCGGAGGTCGATATTGTAGAAGCCGTCGTAGGTGGGCGTGTTCACGAGCACGCTTGACCCCGGAGGAGAAAAGGTCCGAAGTGCGGCGATCAAGCCCGCGTGCACGCCCGTGGTGAGTTCGATGGACCCCGGGTCGATCTCGAGGCCGTACCGGCGCTGGTTCCAGTTCACGATCGCCTGCGTGTACGAATCCGGCCGCTCCAGGTAGCCCCAGTTCTCGTGCTCGCAGCGCCTGGCCAGTGCGTCGGTGATGCAGGGCGCAGCGCGGAAGTCCATATCCGCAATGCCCATCCCGACTTCGATCTCACCGTCGACTCCTTCGATGCGTCGGTCCCACTTGATGCTGTCGCTGCCCCTGCGGTCGTAGATCTCGTCGAAATCGAAGGTCTGCCGGGGATTGGTTGCCGGCAGTTCCTGGGCGCCGGCTGGATTCGGCGCCGTTCCGAGCGCACCCAGGGCCGCCGTCATTCCGGTTCGCTTCAGGAAGGTCCTGCGGCTGAGTTCATCGAGTTGCGACACTGCGGTCTCCCGTTTTCTCACCCCGGCCAGTTTCGATTCCAGGTCAGTCGCGGATTCGGCGGAGTGCGTCTCTACGAACAGCGGGTCGCCGAAGCCATCGCAACCGGGCTGCTCGTTCGTGAACGAATTCCGAGTCGGCCCCGGCTCGATCTTCCGCCCGATGACGAAACCGCGTTTGTCGACATCAATGCGGACGAAGGTAACCCGCCGGCGCTAGCCCGATTTTTCGCAAATTGGGCCCGCGGGACCGCGTCGCGCGTCGAGCGAGGCGAGGCCGCCCCACCGGCCCTCGCCGGCCCCTATTCGAAGCTGAAGATGTCCTCCTGCTCCGGCCTCTCCATGTCCTGCTCGAAGTACTTCTCCCAGATCTGGCCCCACGGTCGTCCATACATGTCCGGCATTTCGAATTCGAACGCGTCACCCGGCGACTTCGGCGTTGCCCGACCGTCCTCCGGGAAAATCGTCTGGACGCACTCGATATAGGTGTACGGGTCGTCTTCCCAGAGTTCTCCCTCCTTCACGAAATTCCGTACGATGCGGATCGGCTCGACGAATGCCACCGGGTCGTAGAAGATCGCTTCGTGGTTGAGCCCGACGAAGTTTCCGTTCTCGTCGCGGTTCGGCGAGTAGATCTCGATCGTCTGGAGTCGATTGGAAAACTCGAACGCGGCGTGAACCTTCCAGCCCTGGACGTTGGACGTCCAGGTGATCAGTGTCTCGCCATCCCAGAAACCGATCGTTTCGCCGTACCAGCGCGGTACATCGGCGCCGAGTCGGGGAACGGCGCCTTCCATGTTGAACTCCCGGCCGACGAGGATATTCGTAACGAAGTTCTTGGCGATGCCGGTCATGATCTGGACCTGCGGAGGCGTGACCGTGATGTAGTGGTCGCGGATCGCGGCCTGGTGCCAGCGCCGCATGAAGCCTTCGGGCCAGCAGTACTGCGACTGCCACTGCGATGCATTCGTATTGCCCTGGTGATAAGTCTCCTGCACCATGTAAGTCTGATATTCCTCGGTCAGCAGCGACAGTACCGTCGGGACCTGGATCCTGCGCATCTGATACCACGTCTCGCCGACGGCACGTCCATAGCGTCCTGTCCATTCGCCGGGCACGGTGGCATACGTGTGTTCGGTCGGCCCGCCGCGCCGTTCCGTCTCCGCAAGCAGCGCGCGGTAATGGTCTTCGGCGGTCGCAAACGGGTACGGGCTCACGATCGCCTCGCGCGGATAGTCGCTGTCACAATGTCCCCAGGCCGCCGACATCGGAGGGTTGTCGCCAATTGCGCCTCGGCGGCTCCACATGTCCTCGACTGCAACCGAGGAGTTGCAGCGAAAGTAGCGCGGATCCGACCACAGCTCCCGGTCCCTGTAGAAGTCGCTGGACGTAAACAGATCGACCGGCAGCGGTTCGATGCCGTCGGGCACTGCGCCGGGAGGCACCGAGCCGATGAAGTCTCCGGTATTCCGATCGTAATAGGCGCCAAGTAACGGATAGTCGCGCGCATCCGCCGTCACGGGAGCGCCTCGACCAACACTCTCGAAATCGATCCGGGGGCTGTCCTGCGCCGCACCCGGGGGTCCGACCGCAACCGCAGCGACCGTTGCTGCAGCGAGCGCGCAGGCTTGCCAACCACTGTTCCCGTGTTTACTTGCCATTATCGCCTCCAGGTCGTACTGGTTGTCGGGTCACGCTTCGGCGACTTTACCACTACCGTGATTCCCGAGGCTCTGTCCGGAAAATTGCTGTGTTTTCGCGGCGGCCATGTAACAGGGTCATCGCGGAATCGGTGTCTGGCGGCCGGCGCCACGCCTTTCGATTTTTTGCGCTCCGGTACGCACAGCGGGCACGACCGTGGATTGACGTAGTCCCTGCAACGCTCGCCTTGCGCGCCCATGTGCCTTGCGGTAGCTTTCAAAATCCGAGTTTGGCCGCGAAGCATCGTCGCGATTCGTTCGGCCAGGTGGGGGATGTCGATGAGAGATCGGCCGCTCATGGGGCTCCGGAATCCTGCGGACAGGATGGGCGAGTCCGCGGGCACGCCGCCCGCAACCCTCGCCTCTGTGCTCATGAGCTTCGCGCTCAGCTTCCCTGCATTCGCCGCAGGACAGACCGCGCTGGACGTCGTCCAGCTTCGCCCGAATTTCCATATGATCGCGGGCGCCGGCAGCAACATCGTCGTGCAGGTCGGCCCGCACGGCGCGGTCCTCGTCGACTCCGGCGCGGAGGGCAGGTCCGAAGAGGTGCTCGCCGCCGTCAGGGAAATCACGCCGCTGCCGATTCGCTACATCATCAACACGAGCATGGACGCCGACCATGTCGGCGGCAACGCTGCCGTTGCGCAAGCCGGCCTGTCGATTCTGCCCGGGGCGCTCGCGGCCGGCGCGGGGTTGACGGACGACTTGCTGTCGAACTCCGGCGGGGCGAGCGTGCTCGCGCATGAGAACGTCCTTGCGAGGATGGGAGCGCCCACCGGCGACCGTTCGCCCGTTCCATTGGAACTCTGGCCGACCAAGACGTTCGCCTTCGACTCGTATTCGATGTACTTCAACGGCGAAGGCATTCAGGTCATTCACCAACCCGCGGCACATACCGATGGCGACGTGATCGTCTTTTTCAGGCGCGGCGACGTGATTGCGACGGGCGACATCGTGGACACGACGCGATTCCCGGTAATCGATGTCGCGCGGGGCGGGAGCGTGCAGGGTGAAATCGATGCGCTGAACCGCCTGTTGGGAATGAGCATTCTCAATCTTCCCCTGCAATGGTGGCCCGACCGCACGTTGCTCGTCCCCGGCCACGGCCGCGTTTACGATAAGCTCGACCTGCTCGAATATCGTGACGCCATCACGATCGTGCGAGATCGGGTCCAGGCGTTGATTGACGACGGTAAGACACTGGCGGAGGTTCAGGCCGCGAACCCGACGCTCGGGTACCGCAGCCAGTACGGATCCGACTCGGGGCCCTGGACGACCGAGATGTTCGTCGAGGTCATTTTCAACGAGCTGCACGCAACACAGGCGCGCGAGCAATGAGACGATCGCCATACCTGCTCGCGGCAGCAATCGTGTTCTGCACGGCGCCATTTACGGCACAGCCGCAGAGCCCCGATGCATCGGCGAATGCTGCGCCGACGGCCAGAGCGAGCGCGCCGATCGACCTGACCGGCTACTGGGTATCCGTGGTCACGCAAGACTGGCGCTGGCGCATGGTGACGCCCGCCAAAGGCGACTACCGGAATATCCCGATGACGGTGCAGGCCGGGGAGGTCGCCGATGCGTGGGATCCCGAAGCGGACGAAGCGGCCGGCGAGCAGTGCAAGTCGTATGGCGCCCCGGCCCTGATGAGCGTCCCCGGCCGCCTCCATATCACCTGGCAGGACGACGATGTTCTCAGGGTCGAGACCGATGCCGGCATGCAGACGCGCCTGCTTCACTTCGCCGAGCCGCCGCACGCCGCTCACACGCCGCGAAGCTGGCAAGGCATATCCGTAGCGCAGTGGCAATCGTACTCCGGCGGGGCGGCGTTTATCCGCGGGCCGCTCCTGGCGCCGCAGGAACGCCGCGCGGACGACGAGCTTTCGGGCGGCACGCCGGGCGGGTCGCTCAAGGTAGTGACTTCGAACCTTCGTCCCGGCTACCTGCGAAAGAACGGTGTGCCCTACGGCGAAGACGCCGTGCTAACCGAGTACTGGGACGTATTGACGCGATCGGATACCGAGCAATGGCTCACGATCACGACGCAAGTCGAGGACCCCTTGTACCTGCGTGAGCCGCGCCTGATCGCCATCCCGTTCAGGAAGGAAGCCGACGGCGAGAAATGGGATCCCACTCCATGCTCGGCAACATGGTAAGTCGACGAGCTCTCGTGCTCGTGCTGGTGCTCGTTTCGAGCGCCGTCCACGCGCAGGTCGATCTGACGGGCTTCTGGTCGAGGAGCGGCCAGACGGATAACGTCGACGCGCTGAACCCGGTCGATCTGCTCGGCATGCCACTGAACGAGGACGGCCGCGCGAAGGCGCTGAGCTACAACATCGCCGCGCTGTCGGTGACCGAGCGGCAGTGCCAGATGTACACGCCGTTTTATCTGCTCGTCGGACCGTTCGCGCTCGACATCTCGCGCGTGCAGGATCCGGTCACGCAGAAGCTCATCGCGTGGAAGATCGCAGGCTGGATCGACAAGGATGAAACGATCATCTGGATGGATGGCCGCCCCCATCCGTCGGAGCATGCACCGCACACGCACGGCGGCTTTACGACCGGCGCGTGGGACGGCGGCGCGCTGACGGCGGTCACGACGCACTTCAAGCTCGGCGACATCAAGCGCCATCGGGGCTTCAGCAGCGACCGGGCGAAGATCACGTATCGGTTCACGCGGCACGGCGACCTGTTGACCGTCACCGGCATTCTCGAAGATCCCGTCTACCTCGCCGAGCCCTATGTCCTGACGGACGTGTTCACGTTCTCTACCGCGCCGAACACGCTTCCTTCGACGGCATGCGAGCCGATCGAGGAGCTTGCGTATCTGCACGAGAACCCGGCGATCGTGCCGCACTACCTGCCCGGCCGGAACCCGTTCGTGAACGAAGTGACGGAGCGCTTCAACATTCCGATCGAAGCCGTGCTCGGCGGGCCGCAGACGATGTATCCCGAATATCGCAAGACATTGGAGAACCGCTACGTGCTCCCACCGCCGTGCACACTCGATTGCGGCGGCCCGCCGGCGAGCCAGGCTCGCTGACCGGGGTGCGCTCCCGGCTCGATTGACTTGCCATACCGCTGCAAAATAGGCTGTCTGTGATGCGGAACTCCACGATCTTCCGCGCTTCCCGGCGCCGCGCGGTGAGGCCCGCGACACTGTTGTTCGCGGTTGCCGGGTTGGCGCTCAGCGCCTGCGAGCCTTCACGCGACGACCCGATGGCGACGGTGTCGAGGTACTGCGTCGACTGTCATAACGACGTGGAGCGCACGGCGAATCTGACACTGGAATCGCGTGACCTCGCGAACGTCGCCGCAGATGCCGAGGTTTGGGAGAAGGTCATCCGCAAGGTGCAGGTCGGCATGATGCCGCCGCCCGACGGACCGCACGTGGATGCCGCCACCCGTCACGCGCTCGTCGCGGCCTTGTCCGGTATGCTCGACGAAGCGGCTCGCGCCAACCCGAATCCGGGCCGCCCGGCACTGCACCGCCTGAACCGCAGCGAGTACGCCAACGCCATCCAGGATCTGCTCGACCTCACCGTCGACCCCGCGACGCTCCTTCCGCCGGACGACTCGGCCTACGGATTCGACAACGTGGCCGACGTCCTCGGCGTGTCGGCGACGCTGATGGAGCAGTACGTCAGCGCGGCGGGCAAGGTCAGTTCGCTGGCGGTGGGCGATCCCGACGTCAGCCTGGCGGCGGAGGTCTACACCATTCCGCAGGACGCGTCGCAGGACAAACATGTGGACGGGCTGCCGTTTGGGACGATCGGCGGCATCCTCGCCACGCCGACGCTGCAGGTCGCAGGCGTCTACGAATTGTCGGCGACGTTTTTCCGCACCAATCTCGGTGTGCTGCGCGGCCTCGAGTACGAGCACACGCTGGAGTACGCCGTGGACGGCGAGCGCGTGCATCTCACAACGCTCGGCGGGCCGGAAGACTGGGCCGCCAACCTCGAGAACAACACGCTCATCGCCGACGAGATCGAGGAGCGGGCCAAGGCCCGCGTGACCCTTTCAGCCGGCCCGCAACGGATCACGGCCGCGTGGCTCAAGAAGAGCGGCGCGATCGATCCCGTGCGAGCGACGCCGCCGGTCCGAAGCTCCCATGACACGCGCACGCCGCTGGGCATTCCGCACCTGTCGACGTTCACGATCGCAGGACCCTACGAGCCGGTTGGCGCCGGTGACACGCCGAGCCGCCGCAAGCTCTTCACCTGCGCACCCGATCCCGACGCGGAGGAGCGCTGTGCGCGGGAGATCATCGAAACGCTCGTGCACCGCGCCTATCGCGGGCAGGGCAGCGCTGCCGACATCGAGCGCCTGATGACTTTCTGGCGCGAGGGCCGCAGGCAGAGCGACTTCGAGCGCGGCATCCAGGTGGCGCTGCAGCGCGTGCTCGCAAGCCCCAAGTTCGTGTTCCGCGCGGAGCGTGAGCCCGAGGCGGTCCCCGGCGCCGGCGCTTACCGTCTGAGCGATCTGGAGCTTGCGTCGCGGCTTTCCTTCTTTCTCTGGAGCAGCATCCCGGACGATGAACTGCTCGAAGTCGCCTCCCGGAACCGCTTGCGCGAGCCGGCCGTGCTCGAACAGCAGGTCCGCCGCATGCTGGCCGATCCGAAATCGGCGCGCCTGGTGGACAACTTCGCCGGCCAGTGGCTGTATCTCAGGAACCTCTCGAACCATCAGCCGAACTCGATGGTGTTCCCCGATTTCGACGACAACCTGCGGCAGGCGTTCCGGCGGGAGGCGGAGCTTTTCTTCGAGAGCATCGTGCGCGAAGACCGCGACGTGCTCGACCTGATGACCGCGGACTACACGTTCGTCAACGAACGGCTGGCGAAGCACTACGGCATCCCGAACGTCTACGGCAGCCGCTTCCGGCGCGTGACTCTGGCGGACGACGCGCGCAGGGGGCTGCTCGGCAAGGGCGCGATCCTGACGGTGACGTCGCACGCAACGCGAACTTCCCCGGTCGTGCGCGGCAAATGGATTCTGGACAACATCCTCAACGCGCCGCCTCCGCCGCCGCCGGAGGACGTGCCGCCGCTTCCGGAAGCCGGGGAGTCCGGCCGCGTGCTGTCCATGCGCGAGCGCATGGAAGCCCATCGCGCGAATCCGGTCTGCGCAAACTGCCATCAGCTCTTCGATCCGCTCGGGCTCGCGATGGAGAACTTCGACGCCGTGGGGCGGCTGCGCGAACGCGACGGCGGTTCGCTCGGCGTGCCGATCGACGCGTCGGGCGAGCTCGTGGACGGCACGACTGTGGACGGTGTCGTTTCCCTCAGGCAGGCACTGCTGCGCCAACCGGAGCTCTTCGTCGGGACGGTGGTCGAGAAACTGATGACCTACGCGCTCGGCCGGGGGGTCGCCGCCCACGACATGCCGGCCGTGCGGGCCATTATCCGGGAAACGGCCGAGAGCGATTATCGGTTCTCGGCCATCGTGTTGGGGATCGTCCGGAGCACGCCGTTCACCATGCGCGTCAAGGCGCCGCCCGAGGCAAATCCGCGCACGGACACGGCTGCGGTGCGCTGAGGGACGGCGGCACGAAACGAATGCGCGAAGCCAGGCCGCCGGGCGTGTTAGGATGACTTGGCGGCGTGTGACAGAAGGAGTGACGGATGTTCATTTCCAGGAAGGCGTTGCCCCGTCGGACGGTTCTCCGCGGGTTGGGCGCGACACTGGCGCTGCCGCTTCTCGAAGCGATGGTGCCGGCGATGACGGCAAGCGCCAGGACGGTAGCGAACCCTCCCAAACGATTCGGAGTCGTGTTCGTGCCGCTCGGCGAGCGGCCCGGCTTCTGGACGCCGGCCACCGTCGGCTCCGATTTCGAATTCACACCGATCCTGAAGCCCATCGAGAAGTACCGCGAGCATGTGACGGTCGTCTCGGAGTTGTGCAACCCGCTCGACGGGCATGCCGTGTCGGTGTCGGCCTGGTTGAGCGGCGCCGTGCCGAAGAAGACGTTCGCGGAGGACGTCTACAGCGGCGAGACGGTCGACCAGGTCATCGCCCGCAGGATCGGGCAGGAGACCCCGCTGCCGTCGCTCGAGCTCGCCACCGAGGACTTCACCGGCTACATCGGCGGCTGCGATACACAGTACAGTTGCGCGTACATGAACACGATCTCATGGTCGTCGGCGACGACGCCGGTGCCGATGGAGATCAACCCGCGTGTCGTGTTCGAGCGCCTGTTCGGGCGTCCGGGGACGGCCGCGCAGCGGCAGCAGCGAATGCAGACCAGCAAGAGCATCCTGGATTCACTGACTGACGACGTGAGAGAGCTTGAGCGCGGGCTCGGCGCACGAGACCTCGGCCGCCTGGACGAGTACCTGCACCACGTCCGCGAGGTCGAACGCCGCATCGAGATGTCCGAGAAAGCGGGCGCGAACTCGTTGCTCGAAGTGGATGCGCCGTTCGGGATTCCCGAGTCGTGGGAGGAGCACACACGCCAGATGTTCGAGCTGGCGGCGCTGTCCTACGAGGCCGACATCACGCGCGTCGCGAGCTTCATGATGGCGAAGGACGCCAGCATGATCTCGTACACGAATCTGGGTATCTCCGAGCCGCATCACTCGACCACGCACCATCTGGAGCTGGCGGAGAGCATTCCGAACCTCGTAAAGATCAACACCTATCACATGACCCTCTTCGCCGAGTTCATCGAGCGGCTCAGCACGACGCCCGACGGCGACGGCTCGCTGCTGGATCACTCGCTGATCCTCTTCGGCAGCGGGATGAGCGAGGCGAACACGCACTCCCGGCTCGACCTCCCGACGCTGCTCGTGGGTGGGCACAGCGTCGGATTCGAGGGCAACCGCCACGTGCGGACGGAGCCCGAGACGCCCTTCGCCAACTGCCTGCTGACGCTCGCGAACATTTACGGCTGCGAGCTCGAGAGCTTCGGCACGCTGAGCACGGGCGAGCTGACGCTCTGACCGCCGGCATGAGAGCCGCTCGAGGCGCCCCGGGTCGCACGGTTTCGCGCGCGATCCTGCCCGCCCTGATCGGCGCCGTGGCGGTCGTGGCGAGCGTCGGCGCCGCGGCAAACAGCACTCCGCTGATCGACGCCGTTCGGGGCGGCAGCGTCGAGCAGGTGCGCGCACTGCTCGAACAGCGCGCCGACGTCAACGCCGTGCTGCCCGACGGCACGACCGCGCTGCACTGGGCCGCGCACTCTGACCACGACGAAGTGGCCCGGCTGCTCATTGCCGCCGGCGCCGACGCCAACGTGGCCAATCGCTACGGCGTGACTCCGCTCACGCTCGCGGCCACGAGCGGCAACGCGGCGCTGGCCACCGTGCTGCTGGAGGCGGGCGCCGACCCGAACGCCACGGTCGGTGAAGGCGAGACGATTCTCATGACTGCCGCGCGGACAGGGAGCGTTGCGATCATCGAGGCGCTCGTGGCCCGCGGCGCCGAAGTAAACAAAGCCGAAGAGTGGCAGGGACAGACGGCGCTCGTCTTTGCCGCCGCGCAGAACCACGCCGACGCCGTCAAGGCGCTGGTGGAACTCGGTGCCGACGTCGACGCGCGATCGAAGCGGCTCGAGTTCCCCGACTTCGTGTTCCAGACCGCCGGCATGATCTACGCGGTGCAGCCGGTCGGCGACTGGACGCCGCTGATGTACGCCGCGCGCGACGGCGCCATCGACGCCGTGCGCGCACTGGCCGACAGTGGAGCGGACTTGAACCTGGTCGACCCCGACGGCACGACGGCGCTGACGCTGGCCATCCTGAACGGCCACTTCGATACCGCAGTCGAACTGCTCGAGATGGGCGCAGATCCGAACGTGGCCGACAGGAACGGCATGACCTCGCTCTATGCGGCCGTCGACATGCATACGATTCAGACCGTATGGGGACGCCCGATGCCGCTGCTTGAGGACGAAACGGATCCTGTCGAGATGGTGCAGGCGCTTCTGGCCCACGCAGCGGATCCGGATGCGCAGCTCAGGCGCCCGATCATCGGGCGGCACACTCGTAACACGGGCGATCCCGCGCTCAGCGAGGGCACGACCGCGCTTGCGCGCGCGGCCAAGAGCGGCGACGCGGCGCTCATGAAGGTGCTGCTCGACGGAGGCGCCAATCCACATCTTACCCAGGTCGACCTGACGACGGTCGCGATGATCGCAGTCGGCGGCGGCGGGCAGCGCGTGTATCCCGGATCGGCTTCGGTGAGCACGCCGGCGACCGAGGAAGATTCGCTCGCGGCGCTTGCGCTCGTCGTCGAGGCGGGCGTGGATCTGGATGCGTTCAACGTGAACGGCGACACTGCCATCCACCGCGCCGCCGCTCGCGGAGCCGACTCGATCGTGAGCTATCTGGCCGAACGCGGGGTCAGGCTCGATACGCTCGACCGCCGCGGGCGCACGCCGCTCGACGTAGCGCTCGGTGTCGGCGGCAGCGGCCGGGGAGGGGCGTCTGCGCAGGTACGGCAGAGCACTGCCGACCTGCTGCGAGAGCTGATGCAGGCTCGCGGCCTGCCCGTGCCCGCCGCAGCGCCGCCGCTCGCCGGCGTGGCCGCCTCCGCGCAGCCGTAGAGACATCGTCACCGCTCAGTCGAACACGTGTCTGCGAGTGTCTCCAGTGCAGTGAGGTTCAGTCTTTCGTCGCCGGGTTGCCGGTAGAGCAGTCCCTTGGCGGCGACCTTGTGTCCGTTGCGAACGGCGGGTTCGAAAGGCGTCGCGCTGACGAGTGTGTACGTCTCCGTACCCAGCGCGCGAGTTCGCGCCCGTTCGAGTTCGTCGGCCGTGACGACACGTCCGCGCGACCCCGGCCGGGCGTTCGAGCGGGCGAGCACCCACCGAGCGCCGGGCCCGGGCTCCAGGCACCCGACCACCTGTACGAACGACAGGTTCAACAGCCCCGGCGCCACGCCTTCGCGAAGAATCTGCACCATCTCGAGCCTGCCCGTGTCCGGCGTTAGCTCCGTTGTGCCCATGGGAAAGCCGTTGTTCTGCAGGATATAGGCAAGGATGTCGGCCTTGCCGGCGTCGTTCACGAGGCTGACGTTGTCCTGCGGCATCGAGTCCCTGACGAAGCTGAAAAGCGCCTCGAGGCTGCCGTCGATCCAACTCGTCAGGAACTCCTCGCCGACGAGCGGCGGGCCGCGGTCGGACCCGCTCAGGTTCGAGTTGTGACAGCGAGAGCAACTGCGGTCGAAGATGGCCTGGCCGCGCTCGGTCTGCGCGGCCGTGTACACGCCGTCCCAGATCGTGACGATGGCGTCGCTGTCCTGCGCGTGGAGCGCCGGTGCGACCATCGTCGCAGCCAACGCGGCCGATGCGAGGCAGGCGAGCAGC
The DNA here is from genome assembly GCA_022819855.1 of Gammaproteobacteria bacterium. GTDB lineage: Bacteria > Pseudomonadota > Gammaproteobacteria > Steroidobacterales > Rariloculaceae > Rariloculus. The sequence goes on from JAJEGN010000011.1 coordinate 263,866, forward strand.
GTCTTCGGCATCGTCGGAGCCCCGACTCGGAGGACACGGCCGCAGCGTATCACAGGTCGCCGGCGACCGACGGGCGAAGACGCGCCGCCGCGGAAACATCGGCAGGAGCCTTCAGTTCACAAGCAGCGTCAAGGGAACGGCATTCCATGCCTGAATTGGGACTCCTCCGCGCAGAGGCTACGCTAGCGACCTGAAGACGTTCTAAAATACCGGGCAGGCGGGCTGGCATGCCCGTCTGTTACGCTGTTCGGCAGTGGCGGGATTTCGCGGCTATCGCCGCTGGCGTTTCGACCGCTGACAGCGGATTTCGGCATGAGGATCGGGAGGAATCGCATGTGGACTGAGGTTCGGGGCCTGCGCGACGACATTGATTACGGCACGCCGCCGCGCGACGGCGAACCCGTGTCGCTCACTGTCGACGGGGTAGGTGTCACCGTTCCCGAAGGCAGCTCCGTCATGCTCGCGGCAGCCGAGGCACAGCGTCCGGTACCGAAACTCTGCGCAAGCGACACGCTTGAAGCCTTCGGCAGTTGCCGCGTTTGCCTGGTCGAGATCGAGGGGCAGCGCGGCTATCCGGCAAGCTGCACGACCCTGGTCGCGCCGGACATGGCCGTCACGACGCAGTCGGAGAAACTCTCGAAGCTGCGCAGGAATGTCATGGAGCTTTACCTGTCCGATTTCCCCGAGTCGGAGATTCCCGACGGCTGGAGCGAGTTTCACGAGACATTGGAGGCGCTCGGCCTGAAGGGCCACCGCTACGGCGATGGCCAGAACCATTTCCAGTTACCCGTCGACGACTCCAATCCCTACTTCCTGTTCGATCCGGCCAAATGCATTGTCTGCAGCCGCTGTGTAAGGGCCTGCGAGGAAATCCAGGGCACCTTCGCCCTGACGATCCAGGCGCGCGGTTTCGAGTCGAAGGTTGCAGCGAGCCAGGACGAACCCTTCATGGAGTCCGAGTGCGTCAGTTGCGGCGCCTGCGTCCAGGCCTGCCCCAGTCACGCGCTCGTCGAAAAGAGCCTGTTTCCAGGAGGATACGAACGTGCCTAACCCACGCAAGCCAGAGCAAGAAACAATCACGATCTGCGCCTACTGCGGCGTTGGCTGCGGTTTCAAGGCCGAAACCATCGGCGAGGAGATCGTGCGGATGACGCCGTGGAAGGAAGGCAAGGCCAACCACGGTCATAGCTGCGTAAAGGGTCGATTCGCGTACGACTACTGGCGGCATCCGGACCGGATCAAGACGCCGATGATCCGCAAAAGTATCGATGATCCCTGGCAGGAGGTCGGCTGGGACGAGGCTTTCGAGCATGCCGCAAGTGAGCTCAAGCGCATACAGGCCGCTTATGGCCGAAGCTCCGTGGGCGGCGTTTCGAGTTCGCGTTGCACGAACGAGGAAATCTTCCTGACGCAAAAATTCGTGCGCGCCGCGCTCGGCAACAACAACATCGACAACTGCGCGCGCATCTGCCACTCGCCGACCCAGTTCGGGCTTTCAGCCACGGTGGGGGCAGGCGCCGCGAGCCAGCACTTCGATTCGGTGCTGCAGGCCGACGTCATCATGGTCGTCGGCGCAAATCCCACCGAGGGCCATCCCGTCTTCGGCTCGATGATGAAACGCCGCGTTCGCCAGGGCGCGAAGCTCATCGTCATCGATCCGCGCCGGACCGAGTCCGTGGACAGCCCGCACTGCCGCGCCGATGTCCACCTCGCGCTCCGCCCCGGAACCAACGTCGCGATTCTCAACAGCATCGCGCACGTCATCGTGCGCGAAAACCGGCACGACCCGGAGTTCATCAAGGCGCGCTGCGAGTGGCGGGAGTTCGAAGTCTGGGCAGAGCTCGTCGGCAGCGACGATTACTCCCCCGATACCATCGGCCCGATCGCCGGCGTCGATCCCGAGGACATCCGCCGCGCTGCGCGAATCTACTCGTCGGGTCCCAGGAGCACGATCTACTACGGCCTCGGCGTCACCGAGCACTCGCAGGGCTCGACGGGCGTGATGTGCCTGGGCAACCTGGCGCTCGCCACCGGCATGTACGGCCGTGAAGGCGTCGGGGTGAACCCGCTGCGCGGCCAGGGCAATGTGCAGGGCGGCAGTTGCCTG
>JAJEGN010000019.1 GCA_022819855.1 Gammaproteobacteria bacterium
CAGGACGCGGACGAACCATCCGACGACGCTCAACCCGCAACCGGCAGCGACGATTAGCGCCCGTATCTCACCGAAGGCATGCGGGGAGTCGGGCGACCCGGGCGGGGGGGGCCCCCGGGAAAACAAAACACGTGGGGACCCCCCCCGCGCCGCGCGCCGCCCGGGCGGGGGGGTCCTCACGGGCGGGGTTTCGCCACTCCCCTTGACATCTGCGCGAGACTGCATGCCCGACCTGCGCGCGTCACTGCGTGAACACGGCGGCGACAAATTCCTGTCCATCGCAATCGAGCGATATCGATCGCTCGCGCAGCGAGCCCGGAATCCCGGCATTGGCCGGGTTGACGCGAATCATCCTGGCGTCGGCATGCCCGCTCGTGATCTGTTCGACGGGCCAGCGGATGACTCCCGGCGTGTTGAAACCCGCGCCGATCTCGATCGTGAGCAGTTTGCGGTTTGCCGCCGCATCAAGCCACTTGATCAGGCGTTGCCGCTGCGGGAGATAGGGCGTCTCGAGAAACCAGTGCGCGGCGCGAACGTTCATGTACATCGGCCCGCTGCATATCGGGCAGCTCGGTAGAAGCGATTCGTCCTGTAACTGCCAGGTCGCGGGGTCCGTTCGCTCGCGAATCCGCTCAAGGTACTTTCGCGTATACCAGGTTGCCTCGCTGCAGGGACTTACGCACTGCATGCGCGCGTAATCTCCTTGCGGAGTGTAAATCCGGTCCGGATCGAATCCATGGCGTTCGTAGAGTGCGTCAACATTCGAGGTCAAGATGAAATAGTCCCGTTCGGCGAGCGCCTCGACCTGCAGGCGATAGACCGGATGGTCGATCTCGCCGAAGCGGACCAGTTCGAGCTGGTGCGACAGGTAACCCCATTGCAGCAACGGCGGCAGACCCATGCCGCCGAGAATCTCCGCGCAGGTGGAGACCCCGTACTGCAGCATCGGAGTGAAGTTCTCGGCGAACCAGCGCTTGTCGCCGTAGTCGATGCCCGCGGCCGCGGACAGGCCGGCGCCGGATGCGAGCAGTACGCTCTCGGCTTCATCGAGCCACTGACGCGCGATGTCGAACTGCTGCTGCAGGCCGCTCATCGCGACTCACCAGCAATTGAGGATTCGTCTGTAGCTGTCGGGATCGTCATCGACCACGGGAAGTGCCGTGACATCCATACCAGGGCGCATTGAGGAACCGCCTGTAGATGTCGAGATCGTCATCCCGAAAGACGTTGAATATCACGGCGGCAACCGGGCTCTCGGGATTGTCGAGCCGCCACTCGGCGACTGTTCGCAGCGCGACTTCGGCAGCCTGGTCCTGCGGGTAGCCGAAGACGCCGGTACTGATGCAGCAGAACGCGACCGAGCGGATGTCGCCCCATCGAGAACAGGCGTCGAGAACGTTTCGATAGCAGCCCGCGAGCTGGCCTTGTTGATGCCGGGTCGGCTGGCCGCCCGCAACGGTCGGCCCGACCGTATGGGCGACATACCGGCTCGGCAGATGATACGCGCGCGTCAGTTTGGCCCGCCCGGTTTCCTCGGGATGGCCCTGCAGACGCATGATCGTTGCGCAGTCATCTCGCAGCCGCGGCCCGGCCCAGGAATGGATCACGTTGTCGATACAAGCGTGAAACGGCTGAAAGCAGCCGAGCAACGCGTCGTTGGCGGCATTCGTGATCGCATCCGCCGCGAGCAGGCTGATATCGCCCTGCCAGAGCACGGTGCTCTCCGCGAAAGGGTATGGGCAGCCGGCGAATTGCTCGGCCACCGTCGGAAGTTCGGCGGAATCCACACGAGCGCGTTCCAGTCTCTCGAAGTGAAACAACTGGTCCAGCTTGCTCCATGCGGCATCGTCGAGCGGGTCAGGCGGACGAACAGTGAGCAGCGCCTTGAGCAGGCGGCGTCGCTCGGGCGTACTCGTCGGTTGCCGGACCGAGCGCCCCGACTCGGCGCTGAAGTGCGCGAGCAGTTCGGCGACCAGCGCCGGATGGTTCTCCGGGCTGACCGGCGGTTGGCTGACGAATGCCTCGCTCAGGGCAACGGCCGAGCGGTAGTCGTCGAGCGTCAGCATCGGCAGATCAAGCTCGCGAGGAATGCGACCGGAGCCCGGCGGATCTCGTACCGGGCCGGCACCGATTCATCGGGCATGCGCCTTATTCGACCGTCCTGTCGTCGCAGGCGTAAGGCGCATAGGGAACGTCGCCTGGCTTCAGGACATCGCCGCCGGTGAATTCTCCAACGAAGTACTCCGGGTCCTCCGCGACATACTCGCGCGTCAGAGTCATCGCTTCGGGATCGAGCGTGAATCGCTCCACGACATGGAAATTCTCGCCGTACATGAGGTCCGACGTGCGGGCGATGCGACCCGGCGTGAACCCGACGGTATCGACGACAAGCACATCGCCCTCCCAGCGGCCGATCGAATGGCCTGCGAAACTCGGCTCGATGTCCGCCGGATGCGCGTCCATGTTCAGATGAATCGTGCGCTCGACGTCCATGAAGCCATAGGTCATCCGGATTTCGTCGTCGGTCTGGACGAATCGGTTCACATGGCCTTCGAAGCTCAGGTCGAACAGAATGTTGTCCGGCTCGCAGTTCAGCATGCGCTCCACGAGCGTGGTGTCGTCGAATTCGGCGGCCATCCTGCGGCCAAAGTCCGTCGGTGTGACGGGATCGGGAAAATCGATGAAGCCCTGGCGCTCGACCGCGCCATCGACGAGCGACTCGGGCGTGCCGCGCGAACCGGGGAAAGGCCGGGCGCCCGGCGGCAGCTCACCCGGCTCCAGGCTTTCGACGATGTCGAGCGGCAGCAGGGCGCCGGACTTGCCGGTCGGGTCGGTCATCACGACCTGTTCAGCCGCCCAGTCGCCGTTGAGGTTCGGCACGCCGCTCGGTAGCCGCTGAGCGCGCGCCGGCGCCGCCAGCGGTTCGCCCCGGCTGATCTGTCCGTAACGTGCGAGCTGCGTGCCGTCTTCAAGCGTCGCGGTGTTGAGGTAACAGGTGTTCGGGATCGTTCTTTCCGGCGAGGCGCTGATATGGACGCGCGTTCCGATCGGAAACAGGTCGGCTGTCCATCCGGAGCGCCGGAGCACCGTCGCTGCACGCATTTCACAGCGCCACTGCGTGACCGTTCCATCCTCGTTCGTGACATCGAAATAGAGCCAGGAGTGCGGATTGATCAGCGCGACATCCGTGATGACGCCGGTCAGGTCCACGTCCCGGTTGTGGTTGAAGTTGGCGATGCCATGATGGGCAGCCGCGACGCCCGGAAGAACGAGCGCGCCGATGATCGCGTGACATGACAAGTGCATCTGCCGTCCTCCCTGGCCAAAGGTCTGTAAACACGATAAGAGACAACTCTGGCGAGTTCGTTGATTCGCGTCGTGTTCACAGGCCCCGGTCGCTGCGTCTGAAAAAGTATATCGCCCCGCCCGCCGCAAGCGCGATGAGACCCGCCACGAGATTCTCCACGGTGGCGCTCGCGAGAAACGCGATACAGACGACGAGTGCGAGAACAGGGATCGTCGCCCCGCCGGGCAGTATGACCGTGTGCTCGCCAGTCTCCATTTTCCGTCGCAGGACCGGTACAGCCGCGGCAGTTCCGATGTAGGTCGCAAGGCGCGCGATGATCGACAGCATCGCGAGCTGGACGAACGATCCCGAAAGCGCAAGCGCCGCCGTGATGACCGCCTGCGTCACGATCGACCAGTGCGGCGTGTGAAATCGCGGATGAACCTGCGCGAGAAACGACGGCCCGAACCGGTTCGTTGCCATTGCGAACAGATAGCGGGGACCGACCAGCATCGTGTTGCCGATGTTTCCGCCGATGGAGACGACGGCGCCGGCCGTCAGTACGACGCCCGCCCAGACTCCGACGATCAATGCGACCGCGTCGGCGAGCGCCGCGCCGTCCGCGCGTTCGGCGAGGTCGGGCAGCGTGCCGAGGGCGACGAGCTGGACGAGCGTGTAGAGGAGCGTGATCGCAACGATGGAGACGATCAGTGCGAACGGCACGTCGCGCCGCGGGTTCCGGAACTCGCCGGCCGCCGCCGCCGTATTCTCGAATCCGGCGTAAGCGAAAAGGAGCAGTGTGGCCGCTGCCCCAAGCCCGGCCGGATCGAATGGGGGCGTCGGGAAGATCAGCGAGCCGTCGAGAGCCGGAATCCCGACGACGATCAGGAACAACAGCGGCAGCAGCTTCACGACCGTAAAGATCACCTCGAGTCGAGCCGCGTGTTTGACGCCGATGACGTTGATCGCCGTGAGCACGGCGAGCGGGACGACGATCACCGCAACGCGCGTGCCGCCTTCAGCGGCATCGGGCAGCACAAACGTGAGTGCCTGGGCGAGACCGTTCCAGAGCGCAGCACCGCCGGCGATGCGTGCGAGCCACGTCATCCAGCCGACCTGAAAGCCGACGAATTCGCCGAAGGCTGCGCGGGTGTATACGTAGCCCCCGCCAGGTTCGTCGAAACGACTGCCGGCTTCGGCAAAGCAAAGCGAGAGCAGCAGTACCGCGACGCCCGCGACCGGCACGGCCCACAGGCTCGCCGGACCCATGAGGGCTGCCGCGGCGGCAGGAACCAGATAGACGCCGCTGCCGACGACAGCGTTGATGGAAATTCCGATGACCTGCCAGCGCGAGACCGCGCGCTGAAGACGTGGCGACGTCGTCAACTACAGTTTCCCGGAACTGACAACGGAAGGAATCGCCCGGCATGAGGCGAGCGAGCCGTCACCCCGATTGGCGACGGGAATGGTGAGTCTCCGCACAATTGAAGGCGCGCTTACTGGATCTGTCCCGAAGCGTCGAAGATCGGGTCGAGCGACTGCCCGGGCAGCTCGGGAAAGTCCGTGAACCCGCGCGGGTCCTTGTACTCCGGATCGCCCGGCAGGTGGAACTGCGTGTTGCCGTCCTCGTCCAGATACGAGTTGCTACTGTTCGCACACTCCCAGTTGCGGATCCGCACGCCCACCTCTTCAAGGTCCGGACGCGAATCGTGCGTGTACACCGCCGACTGCGGCCGCAACAGCACCAGCGGATCGTAGAACGTCACCTGCGTCACAAGCTGCCGTGCCCCGTCCTCGTGCACCACCTGCTGCCAGGTCTCCACCATCTCGAACTGGTTGCTCGTCAGTGGCATCCCCCGCAGGTAGTCCGCCGGCTGCACCCACTTGGTCCACATCACCAGCTTGTCGTCGTCCCAGAACCCGATGATGTCGCCCGTCGGCGAGTGTGCCGCTTCGATGTTGACGTGTTCCTTGCCGATGTAGACGCGCCGGGTCTCG
>JAJEGN010000007.1 GCA_022819855.1 Gammaproteobacteria bacterium
GTCAACCCCCACGCCTACCTCAAGGCCACGCTCGAAGCCATCGCCAAGGGCCATCCGGCCTCGGAGATCGATCGACTGCTGCCCTGGGCCTTTACGCCAATCTCAAGCTGATAGCCAGGTGGCGTAGCCACACCGCTTACGATGTCATTCTGGGCGAAGTCGGAGGAAACTCCTGTGCGTCGGCATCGCCTTCGTCATCCGGGAGATCGCGTTGTTCGGCGTGATAGTACCTCGGCACGTTTCCTTCGACTGTGTGCCTTCAACCCCATCGACTACCTGCTCGCTTCCGCGCACGCCAGTTCAACCGAATCGAAACGGAATTGACCCGGTTCCAAGTGGCGTGCAATAGTGGCTGGTGCGGCTACAAGTCGAGCCTATGCGTCTTCGGAGAAACAAGGAGTATCAAGAAAAAGTTCCGCGTCGTTTCGCTCCGACAGTGCACCAAATCCCGTGGACTGGCTACTCGGAATCACGTGGACTGGGCGCTCGAAAAGCGTAGAATACCTACACTGGTTAGCATCGCAATTGATCACATCGAGAAGCACGCAGTTCGACATGTCGATCACAAAGTTGGAAGAACTCTGCGGAAAAGGTGTGGACTCCAGCGATCGAGGCGATTCTGCAATGCTCGGAAGAAAATGCTACAGGAGAGTGGGAGGTGGCCTATCCTGCCTACTGTATGGCACGACGTTCCGGAGAGTACATACTTGACCCAAGAGCCCAATCAAGTCGTACGGACACGAACGTATGTCGAATTTTGACTCAAACGACTGGGAACCCCGCCTTGAGGCTAAGCTCAGGCAGCACGGAGTACGCGATCCAGCTAGAGTTGTTGCCCGCTGGAAGAGACACCGGGAAACAGCCATCATGCGGGCTCTCGCAGATGCCAGGCGGCAGTTAGCAGCCGCGCAAGCCACAACTGCACCTGCAACAGAATCCAATCACGTTTCCGACTCGGGAATTTGCCAAGATGAGCGCCTTGTTCGCGCTCTAGACCGCACTCACCGCCAGATGGTGGATTCGGAATCTCGTCTTCTAGCGGTTCTGCGAGAACGCTCGCCCGTAGCCGGCCTCGGCCAAGAGCCCACAACTAGCGGACTCGGTAGCGTGATCGTGTTTGGCGGAGCGGTAGCTGTTGTTGTTGTGACTCTGGTCTTGACATTGTATTTCATGCTTGGATCGATCGAGGCGTGAGAAACCGAATGCGTCCGAAGAATGTCGTTCCTCGCCGCCATTACGGGACACAACTGAGGTCATAAGGATGCCCAACGAAAACGAAACTGCGCGCACCGCACCAGCAGACACCGAAGCGCGATTGAATGAGTTACTACAAGCCAAGGACGGCAAACTTGCTGAGCTCCGCGCGCAACTGGCTAACGCTGAAGCTGCCCAGCAAAACGCAGAACAGAAATTTCACGACGAAAAGGCCCGAGCCAATCGCGCAGTCGAGAAAGCTCACCAAGCACAACAGGACGCCCGAACCGCGACGTCACGCGCTAAAAATCTGAAAACGAAACTTGAGAATGCCAACATTGCTGAAACAATATTGGAGGAGGAGAAGAATGCCCGAGGAAGACTACGCGAGTTCGTCCAACAGTCTATTTCGGAAATTCTGGCAGGGGTGGACGACGCCGCCGTGGACGCGCGGCATCGACAGTTGGATGGAGGCTTAAGTGAAAGCGGCTTTATTACACCGGGAAGAGTCGGCTCTATCGCCGGAAAAACGCGGGACTGGGCCGTCGAGTTTGATCTGGCCGTCGTCGCCGGAAAGCAGCAAACCGACGGAAAGACGACAGGCACCGATAAGCAAGCAAGTGCCAAGATTTCGTTCATGGACGTCATTCCGCTTGGATTGTCCGCTGAGGCTAGATTGGCCGTTCGGAACGAGCAGCGTAGCGAAGAGCACCGCGAACTCACCCGCCATAATCGCATCCGCTTTTCGGTACCGATCACGTTCGCCTCTCTTGACGATCCGACGGAGTAGCAAGACATGGTGGGCATGCCTGACGGAAGAACTCTTGAACGTCTGGTCGTATTCCTCTCGTTCTTCGCGACTGCCACCATCTTGCTTTGCGGTTTCGTCGTCGTTGCGCATTCCCAAGTAAACCGATGGCAAGTGTTCACGGAGAGATTGGTCGGGTTGGCACAACAAGCCACGCGCCATTGGGAAGGGAGTCAAGCAGATGCGCCCGACGATTTCATGGGCTTCAGGGAGGGTGTAGTGTTCGGAGTAGGGTACACCAAGGACGGTAGTTTAGTAGGCAACGAGGGAATTTGCCCCAACCCGTCACAGATCGCATGGCTAGAGGAGTTCAAAAGTGCGATAACCGCATGTGGGAGCCGAGCCGGTCAACCCCTACGATTGAACGTCAGAGGGTTCGCTAGTGTCGCGCCCGTGGCATTGGGAGACGCCGGATCCTCCGATGACGGCAATTTAGAGATTGCTAATCGACGTGGCAGAGCGATTGCTCGGTTCTTGGCTGACGATAGTAGTAATTTCGAAACCTGCAATCCAAACTCGGGAGCAATTTGTCCTCCTGACAACGAAACCGCGGACGGCGACTGTTTGGCGCAAGATGGAAATTACATTGTAAGGTATAGGGACTGGCCGGACTACCGTACCATGCGCAGGTTCAGTCTAGTGAACGATGGCGGCCGTCCCACTCCGCGCTACAGAATGGAGTTCCTTAACCGAACAGTGCATATCGCCGTAATGAACGACGCATGCTGGCGATCCGTAGACGGTATTTGATCTACGAACGAAACCCGATCGCGTTACGCTACGCTCTCTCCATTACCGCAAGTGCAATTAGCCTGAACTTCCAAGTCTCATCATGACCGAGCGGAATCGGATGCACCATCAGGGTAATCTACGAATTCCAAGGCGAAACGGTTAGACGCAGATTCCCCTCGATCCCCGGACGCACGGATCCGGTGGTAAACGGGATTTCGCCTACCCTTGCGTGTGCATCCGCCAATAGCTCCAACTTGCGCGACGTGCGGTTCGGCGTCTCGCTGTCCCAGCCATACATGATTTCGCTCTCGCCTTCGTTTCGCGGAGTGACGCTGATGTTCAGCTTGTCGGAAAAAAGGATTCCCCCTTCGTAGTGGTCGTCAAGAAAGAGACGATTGTCCAATTCGTATTCAGGCACACGAATCTGGAGGCGCAGTGCAAAACCAAGCGACTCGCGATTTTGGTTAACGCGGGCAGATGGGAGGAGAAACGCTGTGAACAGCTTGGTTGGATGGCTCGTCAGTTCATCGTATTGTCGGAATATCGCGGATTCCTCGTCCCATGTGCGCCGGTGAAGTTCGACTGGGACCCCGCGCACACTCACGATCATGTCGATGTGGTAGGAGGCACGCAATTTCGAGCCATCGGTCATCTTCTGCCCGATTTCGGGAGGCAGTGAAACGGCAACGTTCGTCATTTCTACCAACACACGTCTGTCGCCAAAGAGAAAACGCCGTAGATTCTGATACCCCGATTCAGAATTGACGATTCCGTAATGCCCCGAATGGCTGCGATGCACGAAAGCTCTGGGAGCACCGTCAACCGTGGCATTCTTGATCTGGACGAGCCCGTCGCTCAACGGTCCGACCGCGCGCTTGGAAAGTCCTGCCGCGGCGCCATAATCGCGCGCATCTGTACCGACAAGGCTGAAGACGCGCTCTTCCGGGAACCAGCCGTTCAGCGACTGGAGGGAGGCGCCTTCCGGCAAGGCAAGAAACTCCCGCATCCGTCTCGGGCCAAAGTTACCCGCATCGTTCGGGTCAATGAAATCGCGCAGGCCCTCGACCCATCCTAACCCACGCCGAAATTCGATTCCGCCGTGGGGTGTTCCATAGGTGAAAACCTTGTCGACGCCTTTATGCGACTCCTTCTTCTCGTCGTTTATCAAGCCATCGATGTCCGGGATCTCCGGATTCTGCAGATAGCAGCGGCAGATCAGTCCGCCCATGGAATGGGCGACAAGGTACGCACGAAACTGCGCGGTATGCTCCTGCACATCATCATTGGCCGGGTCCCTTGTGGCATCGCGTACGTGCCTGAGAAACTCTCCGAGCTCCCGGGCGTGAAATTCGATTTCCCGCCGGTTGCCATCTCCCAGCACTTCGTCCACGACATCGTAGTAGCGAAAGATCCATATTGACTGGCTTGCAACAGGACCCACGGGAAGAGTTTGCCCGTCGTGGTATGCGTCTTCGTAGCCGTGATCCTTGATCAATCGAATTACGGGTGATTCGAATACGTGAGGCTGTATCGCACCGGTATGTGCCTGACGCATCCTGGTGGAACCACGGTTGAATCCCATGTACGGAGTAGACACCGTATCCTCGACTGCTCCTTGGGTACCGGCGTAACCGCGAAGATAGACGATGGGATAGAACGGTGGTTCGATCATGGGTCCACGATTGGTCTGTTTAGGGGGCTTGCAAGTCCAAACTATCGATCCTGCTCGCCATACGAAAAGCGGCGGGCTTGCGCCCGCCGCCAAGGTTTAGTCAGCGTTTCATCGTTCCGAGCGTTCGGAACTCCATGCTCAGGCATACAACGTGTTCAGAACTCCATGTTCAGGCCCAAGAAGAAGCGCCGGCCAAGTGGATCGTACACGGCCGACCCGGCGCCGTGGGTGCAGTCCGCCGCGAAGCGTCCGCCATTCGCATCGGGGTTGTAACCCAGGCACGGCGGTTCCTCGTCGAACAGATTCTCGATACCCAAGCTCACCCGATAGCGGTCCTGGAACCTGTAGCCGGCCGTCAGCGCGAACAGATTGTAGGTCGGGTTCGAGCTATAAAGGCAACCATTCGACTGCCGGTTCGTCCGGCACCCGCCATTGTCGAGTTTCGGCCAGTATTGATGCCTGAGCGAGATGTTCCATGGCCCCTGGAAGTAGCTGAAGGTCGTGAACAGGCGATAGTCGTAGCGCTGGCATTGAATCTGCAACGCGCAGCTGTTGAAGCCGGAATGGTCGATCTCATCAAGCCCGGGCCGATCCTGCGTGAGAGCCTCGAGATTGAAGTTTGCGACGGTGTTCATGTTGAAACCGCCCGGCCCGAGATCCCGCGACCAGTTGAGCTGCAGATCGATGCCCGACATGACAGCCCGGCCCTCGTTTGTGAATGACCTGTCAACATTCGCAGCGTTACCGGAGCTTGGGTTCCTGTAAATCTGCTGGCAGGCAGGCACGGTCGGGTCGCCGGTCGGGTTGAATGCCATGCTCAGGCAGCGCTCGTACGTCGAGTCGGCCGTCTCAAGCGCGATCATGTCCTCGATCTCGATGGTGTAATAGTCCACCGTGAGCGTGAAGTTCTCGTGGAAGTCCATGACCACACCGAGCGTGAAGGTGTCGGCCTCCTCTTGGCGCAACAACGGCTCGCCGAAACTGTTGACTATACCGAGGCCGCCGCCGGTAGATTGCTCGCTAATGGGGCGGCTGTCGTAATACTCCGACGCGCCCGATTCACCCATCAGCACGCGGCAGATTGCCAAGGTCTGTGCATTCTGCTCCGCCGACGAGTTGGCGCTTGGCGTCGCACCATAAGGCGACGGGTTACTCTGTCTTTGACCGCAATGATCGCCGTATGACGTAGTAAAGAAGCCGAAAATCTGTGTGCGCCCGGAAAAGAGTTCGCCGAGGTTCGGCGCGCGGAAGGCACGGTTGATGCCGCCACGGATTCGATAGCGCGGCGTGATCGCCCAGTCGATCAGCGCCTTGTAGGTCGTCAGACTGTTGACCTGCTCCATGCTCCAGTCGGATACGCGCGCGCCAAGCTCGAGGTTGAGGTGCTGGACGCCTGCCGGCCCGTCGCTGACGATCGGGACGAGCAGCTCGCCGTATATCTCCGAAACGTCGAACTCGCCGCCACTGTCCTCGTTCGGGAAGAGGCCAGCGATCGGATCTATCAGGTTCTGGTTGTCGGAGAGATTGTCCGGCTCGTACACGTAACTGTTCTCGCGGTACGTGTATCCGACGGCGTAGGCGAGCGGCCCAGCCGGCATCTCGATGAGATCGCCGACAAGGTTGGCTTCGAGAATCGACTGCGTGACCTGGTAGGTGTTCTTCAGATCCGGCGAGAACATCGTCGCACAGTCCTCGCTGAAGTCGCGATTGTCGATGATCGGGAAACCCGAGGTACAGGTCGGAATACTCTCGGCGAAGCCTACGACATACGGGTTCGGATCGAATATCGAGTTCCGACCGTAGTTCGGGGACGACATGATCGCGCGATAGGTGCTAAGCCGCGACGAGCCGCGCTGAACGACAATATTGTCAGTGCGTCCGGTAGACACTGTGACGTCCCAGAAGTCGTTGCCGCTAGGCAGGTCGCCTTCAACGCCAAGCGAAAAGTTCATCGTCGTCAACGTGTTCGTGCTCGAGCGCGCGGCGCCAAGCGCGTCTCTGAGGTAATCGGGCGCCCGGTTCGCCCAAAGATCCATCTCGGAATTGGGCCGCGTCTTGAACAGATTATAGATTTCAGCGGATGTCGGCCAAGCCTCGGACTCGGTGCAACCCGGCATCCCGTCGAGCCACGGCATGGCGGCAGTCGGCTGCGCATCGCATTCCACACCGTAACGGCCGTTGATCGTATAGGCCGAATTTGTCGTGCCGTCCGGATTCAGCGAATCCGCCACACCGAGCTCCTCGTTGCCACGGTAGAGCTCATCGCCAAACGGGATTGGTGCGCCCCAGAAGGTGATGTTGTCGGCCGATAGCCCGAGACTGGTTTCGGTCTCGGTGCGCGTGACCATCGCCTGGGCTACAACCCGAACATCATCAGCCACGTCGAAGTGGCCGTCGGCGAAAGCCGAGAGTCGTTCCAGCGGCGTCGAAGCCCACTGCCAGAGTGTGTTTTCCTTGATCGTGCCATCAGGCTGGAGTACACGGAATGGCAGGCCCGGGAAATTGCCATCGTAATCGTCGGTGAACGGCCCTTCGTAACGATACGAACCGTTTCTGCCCTGCGAGCGCATGAGGCCCGTATAGAGCGTTCCCGAGTTGCGGTTTACGTTGAAGCGAGATTGCTCGGGGTTATTTAGTATGCCTCCCGCGTCGGCAGCGGCCGCGCCCTGGTTCCAGCCGAAACCCTGCCCGGCCAACGGCGTCGCTTCGCTGAACAGTTCATCGACCGCCGCTTGACTCGGACTGTTGAAGTTCTGGGCAACGAACCCGCCAGTGCGGTCATTGGTGACCCAAGTGTCCGTGCCCCAGCCGAAGGCTGTCGCGCCCGTCGTCGGGTTTGCCATGTCCTCGACGCGCCAGTCGCGTTCCCAGCGCTGCTGAAGTCCGCGGGTCGCGCGCTCCACGCCGAGCACGACGTTGCCTCGGTCATCGGCCATATTGGCGCCGATGAGCGCGGAGATCGCGATTTCCTGGCTTCCCCCATGCTGAGTGTCGCCGAAGCGGATATCGACTTCGGCGCCCTCGTAGTCATCCTTGAGTATGAAGTTGACGACACCACCGACAGCGTCGGCGCCGTACACGGCCGAGGCGCCACCCGAAATGACCTCGACGCGCTCGATGGCGGCAGATGGAATCGAATTGGTGTCGACGACCATCGTCGCGTTGACGGGCATGGCGCGCCGACCGTTGAGAAGGACCAGATTCCGGTTCGGCCCGAGACCTCTCAGGCTTACCGTCGAGGCGCCGACAGTGTTCAAGGCGGTCTGCTGGACGTCGGTAGTCGTGAACTGCGTGACGGCCGGCACAAACTGCGGCAAGCGGTTCAGGATGGTCTCGACGCCGATGGAGGTCGTCTCGTCGAAGAGCTGCTCATCGACAGTCTGGATCGGTGCGTTCGCCGTGAAATCCTGGCGCAGAATTCGCGAGCCGGTGACCGTGACCTCTTCGAGCACGTCTTCCTGTGCCGAAGCCGGCGTCACCGGCGTAACCGCGAGCGCCATGCCCATGAGCGCTCCACCGGAGGCTGAGAGTACCGTTGGCATCGCACCGCCCGCTGAGGGGCGGCGAAGGGCTTCGGTAATTCCCCTGGACAACACATGCAAGTTCGGGCGACGGCCCGCGTAGTTCGTGCGCTTCATTTAGGACTCCCCGTTCAAATAGGCTCAGACGGAACCGTTGCACCTGAGATTCTTTCCGGTCCCGCGCGTTTGTTAATCGTTGTCTATTGGAGACTAACACGCCCCATTTGGCTGTGCCAACACCGTTGGAATGTGCAGCATTGTCAGACAAATTACTCGCCACAAGGATGTCGCGTCGCTGCAACCGGCCGGCCTGGCGGCACTCAAGTCGTCCTGCAAACCGCCGGCAATCTACGCTGGTCCGCCCGCGGGCGGCCACCGCACTCGGCTCAGTTGATCATCCAGAACGCCAGCGTCAGGCGCGGAAACGCGTAGAAGGAATCGACAGGGTGATGGGCGGCGTGAAAATACTCCGACGGGAAGATCAGCAGCCGTCCCGGGACCATGTCGACCGTTCCGACAAGCTCCCAGACATCGCCGGTGGTCTCCGGCCAGTAATCAAGGCCTGTTTCCCCGATTCGGGAATCGTCCTTGACGGCCCGGGCGTAACCCTCGTCGAACGTCAGGGAGTTCGATGGCCTGAACCGGAAAAAGGCCGTGCCGCCGGAGCATTCGTCAGGCGCGTTCAGATAGAGAATGCAGGTAAACGACCGGCGAACATGCTCGGTGATGTCGCTGTGCGGCACGGCGAAGTCGGCGCGCCTGGCATCGATCTGCATGAACCAGTTCACGTCGACGCTCGCATCGGACGGACGCGTATTGACGCCGTATACCTTGTTGATTGCCTGCTGGGCCACGGATACGAGGCTGTTCGGATGGCGGATCGGAAACCGCAGACGGCAATCGTAATAGTCGATGAAGTTGCGTCCGCCCTGCTCGTGTTTCCAGTTCGTCGCGGGCGTGCTGCCGATGACCTCACGGACACGATCCGGGTGCTTCAGGAGATTATCGAGCACGACAGTCGGAATCTGCTCCTTTATCGGCTGCAGATCGATCCCGATATCGCTGCGCAGTTCGAACAGTTCATTGAACAGGAAGGGCTTGCCGGCCGAGCGCGCGGGGTCGCCGACCGCCGGCTGAGCCGGGTTCGACACTGCACTCACGGCTTCCGGCTCTTCGGTGCTCACCGGTGTTGCGGCTACCGACTCCGGTGCTGCGCGCAGGTTG
Organism: Gammaproteobacteria bacterium; assembly: GCA_022819855.1. Taxonomy (GTDB): domain Bacteria; phylum Pseudomonadota; class Gammaproteobacteria; order Steroidobacterales; family Rariloculaceae; genus Rariloculus. Next base: position 9,152 of record JAJEGN010000007.1, read on the forward strand.
ATCGCGATCGAGATTCTCGGCTTGTCGCTCTTGTTGCACTGCACTGCGTGCGGCAACCAGGATTCGAACATGACGAGCCGGCCGGGTTGCACCGCCACGGCGATGTCCGACCGCGTCAGCAGATCCGGTCCCGCGGTCTGTGTGAATTGCCGGTAGCTGCGCCTGGCGCCGATCGGATCCGGAAACACGATGCAGCCGCAATTCTCCGGCGCCTCGACGTAGTAGCTGCAGGACAGCAGGCTCCCGTCGTGCGTGTGCTGGGCCTCCTGCGCGCCAGGCTCGAAGATGTTGATCCAGGCCCGTTCGATCTCGAGCCGCCGCGGCGCGAGCTTCAATGTGTCCTCGAGAAAGGACTTTGCCATGCCGATGACGAGCGCTTCGAGTTCATCGAGTTCGGCGTCTTCGAGCACAGACGCCTCGGGATGGTAATAGGACGTCGTGACCGATTCCTCCGGCGAGGGGACGACGTCGCGGCGCGCGGCGTCCGTGTTCAGGTAGGCCGAGACCTTGGCGTGGATCGCCTCATGGATGGCCGGTTGGACATCTCGAACGAGCAACGGCACGGCGAAATAGAGGTCGGCTGACATGGCAAGGCAATCCTTCGAGTTTGCGTGATACTACTGGAATGCCCGCTTTCGTTCGCGCTTCGCGCACATGCCGCCATCGTCGACTATTGGGTGGTCAACCGCGAATCGTCTAGAATCCGGGCCTCTTTCCGATCCGGACTTTCAGGCTGACGGCTCCCAATCGTGCAGGCAGTCAATTCAGTAACGATCGTGGGCGCAGGCTCCGCCGGTTGGCTCACGGCGCTCGCACTGCATACCCATTGCGGCTTTCTCAAGATCCGCCTGATCCGTCCCAGAGGCGGTTCTCCGATCGGGGTCGGCGAATCGACACAAAGCGACCTGATTCTGCTATTGCAGGCCGCGCGTATCGATCTGCCGGCCTTTTACAAGGCCTGCAACGCCACGATGAAATGCGGCATCTTCTACACGGACTGGAACGAAGTCGGCAAGCATTACTGGCACCCGTTTTCGGATCTGGACCTGGGAACATCCGTCAGCCCGTCCTCTTTCTACTCCGTCGCGCATCATTACCAGCAGATGATATTGCGTGCCGGAAAATATCGTCACACGCAATATTACAAGTCAGTCCATACCTCCTACGAGACCTGCGTCAGGAAAAAGCAGGTGGCCCCGGAGTCGGCAGTGGCTTTCCACGTCGACGCGCACGAAATCACGAGGTATCTGGAGCGCCATCTCGTTGGGGTGGAAGTGCTGGAAGCGGACAAGCTGGACGTCAAGGTTGAGGACGGTCGGGTCGCCTCCATCGTCCTGGATGGTTCCAGAACCGTCAAATCCGACCTTTACATCGATTGCAGCGGCTTCGCACGTGCGATTCACAAGCACGTCGCAACGCCGGACATCGTGCACTACGAGGCAAACGTCAATCGCGCCGTCGCGGCCCAGGTGCCCTATGCGGAAATCGAAAAGGAACTGACGCCGTACACGGGCGCTCATGCTCACAAGCACGGTTGGACGTGGTCGATCCCGCTGCAATCGAGAATCGGCAGCGGTTACGTCTATCACGGAGATTTCTGCTCGGCGGAACAAGCTGAAACGGACTTCCGAAGACACTGGGGCATGGAGAGAATGAAAGACGTCGAAGTCAAGCACATCAACTTCGACAGCGCCACGCTGCGCAATCCCTGGGTCGAGAACGTCGTGGCGATCGGTCTGAGCGCGGGCTTCGTCGAGCCGCTGGAGGCAACAGGATTGAACTGGACCATCACCAGCGGGCAAACGCTCTACGAATCCATCGCTGCGCGATACTACGAGCAGGATACGAGCGAGAAATACAACTTCAACATGCTTGGATATGTCTACGACGTGCACGACTTCATCGATGCGCACTACAAACTGTCGGCACGAAGGGACAGCGAGTTCTGGAAGTACCAGACCTCCAGGGCCTATCCCGAGCGACTGGAGCATCGCCTTGCCCTGTACGCGAAAGAGATGCCAAGTGACGCGAACCGGTTGAAGACGACGCCATGGGCGTTCCATGAACTGTCATGGATCGACATCCTGAACGGCTACAACTTCAGGTACGCGCAACTCGATATCGGCCCGATGCAGATGCAGGCGGCGGACGAGCAGTTACGGGAGATCGCTTCGAAGCCGCGGAACGGGATACACCCGCTGGAGTGTACGCCTCTGCCCGCGTCATCTCGCGGGACGGGTGCTCAGGTCCTCGTCGCCCGAGAGTAGAAGAACGAGCCCGAGGTGGTGAGTTCATGCTGAACGAAGCAGACGTTCGTTCCGCGGTCGCGAAGGCCATCGACTTTCTCAAGGATACGCGCGAGCCGCATGCGCTCGCGTTCATGACGATCCTCCACCGGCGTTGCGGAATCGAGGAATTCGCCGATTGCGCCAAACGCTACGATGAAGTGCTGCCCGATCATTCGGACCGCGTGCTACGGGTGTTTCGACGGATTTTCGACGCCAACAACCCGATCGATCCTGACGACTGGGATCATGTGGTCGTACCGACGGATCGTCTCATGATCTCGGCGCTCTATTGCGATCGGCTCGGCCTTCCCCCTACCTACCCGGAGGCGCTCGCTGCGGCCGTCCGTCAGGGCGGGTACGGGGCCACCCACGCGCTGTTGTCATGGGTGTACATTCAGGACAACGGCTGCCAATTGAGCGTTCCTGACGGATTTGTCGAAGAGATGTACGGCACCGTCGCTGCGATCATCGACGCAGACCCTACCGTGATCCATGACGTCAATCTCGAGGCGGCCGCGTTTCTTTGCCTGGCGCGTCAGGGTGCGCGGGTCGACCCCGGCTTCGTCCGGCGCGTCGTCGCGCTCCAGAATGACGATGGGGGCTGGGGCGCGGTTGACGAGTCCAACTGGCACGCCACGGTCCTGGCCCTGATGATTCTCGTTCACGTGCGCTTCCCCGATACCATCGCCCTCGCCCCGTAGATCGGGATGGGGGAGCCTCGCGGCTCCGCCCCTCCCCCATGGCTGACCATACGGGTCCGCACAGGGCGGTTCGACTGAATCAAACGGCGCTGCACGCCATTCCTGGCGCACGAAAAAAGAGCGGCGGGCCAAGCCCGCCGCCAGAGTTTCAGGTCGTAAGTCGCCAGACGGATCAGAAATCCATCGTCATGCTGACGTAGTAGCGTCGCCCGAGCGGATCGTAGGTGCCGTAGGTACCGCCGACACCGCCTTCCCCGCCGCCGCTGACGCGGGTGCAATCGAGGCCGCCAAGAGCCTCGAACCCGAAGGCGTCCGGATCCGCACCGACGCAGGGCGGTATCTCGTCGAGCAGGTTCTCGATGCCGAAATTGACCCGGTATCTGTCGCCGAAAGTGTAGCCGCCCGTCAACGCGAATAGCTGGTAGCTCGGGGTGCTGTCATAGACGCAGTCCTCCGACATGCGGTCCTCCCGACAGTCCTGATCGTCGAGCCCCGGCCAGAACTGGTGCCTGAGCCCGATGGTCCACGGCCCCTGGGAGTAGTTGAACTGCGAGAACACGCGGTAATCGTAGCGCTGGCACTGGATCTGCAAGGAGCAGTCGTTGTAGCCCGCATGGTCTTCGGCTGCGAGATCCGGCCGGTCTTGCGTGACCGACTTCAGGTTGTAGTTCGCCACGGTCTGCATGCTGAAACTGCCGGGACCGAGCTGCCTCTGCCAGTTGAGCTGCAGATCGACGCCCGACATCAGCGCCCGCCCCTGGTTCGAGAACGTTCGGTCGGTGTTCTGGGGGCCGCCGTCTGCCGCGTCCCGGTTGATCTGCGTGCACGCCTGAAGCGTCGGATCGCCGGTCGGGTTGAACGCGCGGGAGAGGCAGCTCTCGTAGATCGCATCGGCGTTCTCGAGCGCGATCATGTCCACAATCTCGATTTCGTACCAGTCGACCGTCAACGTGAAATTGTCGTGGAAATCCATGACCATTCCGATGGTAAACGTATCGGCCTGCTCCTCCCTCAAGTCCCGGTTCCCGAAGCTGTTCGAGATGCCGGTGCCGCCGCCGGTGGGTTGTCCCTCGATTCCCTCGCTGTCGTAGTACTCGAACGCGCCCGATGTGCCCATCAAGGCCCGGCAGATCGATTCCGTCTGCTCTGCCTGCGCCTGATCGGCGGCCGAAGCGCTGAAACCGCCGGGGTTATCGAGGTTCTGCGAGCACCAGTCGCGACTGCCGAAACCGCCGAACACCTGGGTCCGCGTGATGAAGAGCTCGCCCAGATTCGGCGCGCGGAACGCGCGATTGAACCCGCCGCGCAAGCGGTAGCGCGGCGTGAAGGCCCAGTCGACCAGAGCCTTGTAGGTCTCGAGCGTCGGCATGTTCGGCATGCTCCAGTCCGAGACGCGACCGCCGAGCTCGAGCGTGAAATGCTCGACGCCGGACGGACCGTTAGTGACGAGCGGGATCAGCATCTCGCCGTAAACCTCCTTGACATCGAACTCGCCGAAGCTCTCCTCGTTGGGATAGGTGCCGGCGATCGGATCGAGGAAGTTCTGGTTGTGGCTCAGGTTGTCCGGTATGAAGTAATAGCCGTTCTCGCGGTACGTTCCTCCGAGCGCGTATTGCAGGGGCCCAGCGGGCATGTCGATCAGGTCGCCGACCAGATTGCCCTCGAGCACCGTCTGCGTCATCTCCCGATGGTTCTTGAGCGACGGCGAGATCATGCTCACGCAATCCTGCGACGGGAGGAACCGCTCGAAGATCGGCAGCCCGGTCGTGCATTGCGAGTTGGTTTCGGCGAAGCCGTCGTTCACCGGTTCCGGATCGAAAATGGCGTTGCGGCCATAATTCGGCGACAGATACAGGGCACGCAAGGACGAAAGCCTCACCGAACCATTCTGATTGACGATGTTGTCCGAGCGCCCGGTCGACAGCGTGATGTCCCAGAAGTCGTTGCCGCTCGGCAGGTCGCCTTCGAGCCCCAGGGAGAAATTGAGGGTCGTCGTCGTGTTTGTCGTCGAGCGACCGAATCCGCTCACCTCCCGGAGATAGTCCGGCGAGCGGTTGCCCCAGATGATGCGGTTCGGATCCGGCCGGCTCATGAAGAGGTTGTAGACCTCGGCCGAGGTCGGCCAGGCTTCCGACATCGTGCAGCCCGGCAGGCCATCGAGCCAGGGCCTTTCGGGCGTCGGCTGGGCGTCGCACTCGACGCCGTAGCGGCCGTCGATCCTGTAGGCCGAGTGCGTTCTGTCGCCCGCGTCCGCAATACCGTTCCCATTCACGTCGATCAGCGAATCCGGAATGTCGTAGATGCTCCGATCCGGCGAATTGCCCGGGAAGAGCGGCGTATTGTTGCCGCGGTAAAGCTCGTTGCCGAAGGGTATGGCTGCCGCCCACTGGTTGATGTTCGCTGCCGTGTTGCCGAGACTCGACTCGGTCTTGGTGCGGGTAACCGAGGCCTGCGCCGTCACGCGGACATTGTCGGAAACATCGAAATGGCCGGTCGCAAACGATGAGAGCCGCTCGAGCGGCGACGAGGCCCAGCGGTAGAAGTTGTTCTCCTTGATGGCCCCGTTCGTGCGCTTCACGAACACCGGCAGGCCGGCATAGTTGCCCCAGTGATCGCCGCCTGACCCGGGTACGTTCGGGTCATATAGCGGGCCGTTGTAACGGTAAGCGCCCGCTATGCGATTCGGGAAGGTCTGCTGGGAACCGAAACCCATCCCGGTGAAAATCGTCCCGTCGTCATTGACACGGTAATTGACGCCGTTGACATTGTTGTCGACCGAGCCGGGCGGCAGCTCGCTGAATATCTCGTCGACCGTAGTCGCCGTGCCCAGCGGAGTCTGATCGTGCCAGCCGACTCTGGCTTCAATTTCGGCCCGGCTCTGCGCCGGGCGGTTGTTGGGATAGCCGGGAGGATTGGGAACTCCGTTGGAGAAAGCCGCTTCGTTCCGAAGCCACGGCGTGCCGCCCCAGATGAACTGACCGCCGCCCGTTCGCGGGTTCGCAAAGTCCTCCACGCGCCAGTCACGTTCCCACTCGCGCTGCTTCGATCGGGTCGCGCGTTCGACGCCGAACATGACGTTGCCGCGGTCGCCGAACACGTTGGCGCCAAGGAGTCCGGAAACCGTGGTCTCCTGATTGCCGCCATGCTGCGTGTCGGCCACGCGAATGTCGACCGAGGCGCCCTCGAAGTCGTCCTTCAGCACAAAGTTGACGACGCCGCCGACGGCGTCCGCGCCGTACACGGCCGAGGCGCCGCCGGAGATGACCTCCACGCGCGCGATCGCCGACGCCGGTATCGAGTTGGTGTCGATGATCATTGTCGGATCGACCGGCATGGCGCGCCGGCCATTGATGAGCACGAGGTTGCGGTTGGGGCCGAGGCCGCGCAGGCTGACCGTCGACACACCCACGGTGTTCGTGGCGGTCTGCTGCACATCGGTGGTCGTGAACTGCGTGACCGCGGGCATGAACTGCGGCATCTGATTCAAGATCGTCTCGACACCGATCGCGCTTGTATTCTCGAAAATCCCCTCGTCGACGGTCATGATGGGTGCGTTGGCCGAGAAGTCCCGGCGAGGAATCCTCGAACCGGTAACTATGACCGATTCGAGCAAAGGTTCGTCATCCGCTTCCTGTGCCGAAGCCGGCGTGGTCGGAGCACCCAGCATCGCGGCGCCCAGCAAGGCACAGCCCGATGCAGCAGCTAACGACCCCCTGCGCACGGTCGAGCGGCCGAGCACATCGGCGATGGCCCCCGAAAGCCGGTTGACATTCGGGCGTACGCCCAACGCTTCGTCTTGAATCTTCATGAATCTCCCCCTGGAATTACAAGTGCGAACCTCGCGCTAACCGAAGCGAATCTTGAGACGTTCCGAGTCTTCAGTCTCGCAAACGCCACTGGAAACGTCACGGTGAGACTAGCACGAAGATTGCCACGAATACATACAATCTTGCGATCGTACACAACATTTTCTTGGTCTCGTGGCAGTGATGGACTGGCGTTGGCGCAACATACTCTCATCGCGGCGATCGACGACGCAGGATGCCGTCTGCTGCGTCGAAGTGGTCGCGACCGCACGCGAGCGTTGCGGCCGGCCGGAGATTTGCAACAGGGAGCGGCGTAAGCGGTTCACGAGCACTGCCTTTTGTACTGGCGCCCTACGCTGGATATGCTGTGGGAGAGGATCCCGCGAAACGCAAATGGCGCTCTCGGCGGAGATGGAACGATGCGACCGATGCAAGGCATTGCCGTGCTCTCGTTTGAAAGGTCTCACTTGCTGAAAGCGGCAGCCACAACCCTCGCGATTGCTACGGTCCTTGCTGCCGACGCGAGCTTGACCCAGCCCGCGCTCGATCCTTCCTCCGATCAGGAGTTCGAATCGCTTTCGGATCGGGAACAGCAGTTGATCGCAGCGGTCGACCAGGAACTCTCGGTGAACGGCCCCTACTCCGAAGAGCTGATTGGGCTCTTGACGGAGTTGAGCTTTCACTACGAGGAAATCGGGGCCGCCGTGCCGGCGGAGGAGACCATTCGGCGCATCCTGTCCGTAATCCGGATCAACAACGGCTTGAGTTCGCTGGAGCAGGTACCGCTTATACGGCGTTTGATCGGCCGCGAAGCAGCCAGAGGCAATGTCGAAGCGACCTGGGAGCTTGAGCAGGAACTGGTCAAGCTCGCCGTGCAGAATCCGGACGACGTACGGTCAGCGGGGATATTCATTGAAATGGGCGACAAGTGGATGGACATTCTCCGACGGTATGACGCCGGCGAATTCCCCGAGGAGATCGTGCTCGGCTGTTTTTATGACGACTCTCTCGTTCACCGGCAGGCTGCGAGGCACGGCTCGCGGCCGCTGCGCACGGCAAGAAGTCTGGACCATACGGCCGGATTGGAAGCGAGAAATTGCGGCGCGGGAGCCAGAAGCCAGGCGAGACGATCGCTTGTGGCCTCGGCACAGCAGTACTACGTGCAGTCGGCCATGCTGTTGCGCCAGAATGAGGAACACGCGGGCGATGAACTGCGGAGGGTGCTGACGGCGCTCGTCCGCACCAGTTATCTCTTCACGAACCCCGGTCTTGGCGCCCAGAGTCTTCGCAGCCTCCTTGACCATTACGAACGCACGAACCCGGAAGCCTGGTTACCGCAAATCGAGACACGGGTTCAAATCGGCGACTGGGATCTGCTGTACGCAAGTCACCTCGGCACCAAGTACGAAAGGTCGGCGGCGGAAGCCTATGAGCAAGCCTACGAGCTGCTCCTCGAACACGGGATAGCTCAGGATTCGATCGACGCGATCTTCTCGCCGGACATGCCGATCGTGCTTCCCTCCTTCGTGAAGAATCCGTTGGTTTCCATCGAAACACCGCGGTCCAGGGGCTACATCGATGTTGCTTTCGTCATTGCCAGGAATGGCAAGAGCAGGCAGATCGAGGTTCTGGAGACGACGAGGGACGTGCCGCGTTCTGCCGCAAGGGACCTCGTCCGTACGATCAAGTTCAGCCGGTTCCGGCCCAGGGTGACAGACGGCCGGTTCGCGGATTCCGCACCGATAGTCGTGCGTTACCACGTGAACGACTGACAGCGTCATCGAACCCGGTTCGCCGGGGGTCCGAATCAGTACAGGCCGTTGATGTAGCTCCTGGCGCGGTCAAAAGCCCTGGGGCCAAGTTCCATGCCGATCCGGCGGCCGGGAATGTCGTCGGCCGGGGGATGGATGCCGCCCCAGAGCCGCGACAGGCTGCATTGGTCGGAAGCATCGACATAGGTCGCCCATTCGAGCGTGATGTCGACGCTCGGTCCCTCCTCGAAAACCAGGAACTGGTTCATCGGCGCCGGGAAGTCGCTCTTGCCCCCCGGGAACCAGGCGTCGCCGGTAAAGCGCGTGAGCAGTTCCGCCGCCGTGCGCGAATAGGTCGAGTGTCCGGAGACATACCCCGCGAACGGCGGCGTCACGAAGGTCGGTCGCTGATAGGGCCACCACTCTTCGGCAAGCGTCCAGTCGACGCCTGCGAAATCGAACACCGGGTTGCTGATGTACAGCGGGCCTCGCCATGCGTAGAGCTTGATCTTGCCGACGTTGCGTTCATCGGGACCCAGCATCCAGGGGTCATCCGCGAGCGGATCGCCCGGGCGCACGCAATCGATCACGCGGTAGCTGCCGTCGCCGGCCGGGTCTTCGGGGTCGTCGATGTATTCGATACCGTCGGGGTGGTAGGTACAGTGAGGATCGTCCGGATCGCTCGACTGCCCGAGCTCGGCCATGGCGCGAATCGCGGAAACCGGCCGCACATAGTCGTAACAGCCCTTGATGCCCCAGGCCGCGATCGCGGCGTCATGCATCGCGCCGCCGAGCGCGAAGTAGATCTTGACGTCCCACTCGAGCGAACCCAGGATCGGTCCCGCGCCTTCGAAACGCTTGACGAGTTCGGGATGCTCGCCGATCGTATTGGCGATCACGAACCAGTGCCCCGGTGGGGTCTCGGAATCCGGTCCGTCCGCCCAGAACTCCGCGATCGCCCTGGCATAGTCGGCGAGCGGCACGAGCTGCGGTTCGTAGGGCTCGCCGGTGGCGGGATTCACCTCGTAGCCCGATTCAGGCGTGCCCCCCGCGAGCAGGTCGTAGAAGTCGCGATGCTCGGCAAAACTCTCCGGATAGCCCTGAATGTTGCCAAGACTCGCCGGCGAAATGTCGATGAGTTCGGCGCCGCGTCCGTCCTCGGGATCGAGATGCCCGGACCAGACAGCAACGAGCGAGTGGCCCCATTTGTACTCGGCCGCGAGCGCCCCGTCATGCCCCGGCGGTGGGCCGGGATCGAAATAGACGGGAAAATCGAAGCCCCCGCGGGAACAGGTGCTCATTTCGTCAGCCGTCAGCGAGAACGGGTGCACTCCTCCCCATTCAGGACCCACGAATTCAGGCGTACCGTCGACGATGTTGCCGGCCTGATCGATCGACAGCGTCAGCGTGATCTGCTGCCAGCGGTCAAGATCCACGATATCGGGGTTGCCCGGCAACTCGGGCAGGATCGGCGGATTGAACGGCGTATAGACCTCGGGCGCATACGCGTTCGCTTCGTTCGATCCGTCCTGCAGCCCGTAGGCGATGTAGCATTCGGCGATGTAGTTGCCGAGCGCCGCCGGCGAGCCCTGCTCGTATGCAGTGCTCGCATCGCCGATGTCGTAGCCGAGCTCGACCATCGTGGTGTCCGCAAGTTCTGCCACCAACTCCGCGCCCGGCGAGTTCCGGAACCTGTGCCGGACGATCCGATAAGCCGCAAAGCTGACCGCCTCCTCGCGTGCGAGTTGACGATCGCGCGGAAAACGCGGAGCCGTGTAGTCGCAGTTGTAGCCTGCCTGCGTTTTTCCGAGCAGCCAGGTCGACGTGGTGTCGTCGTACGCCGCCCACGCGTCGTACATGGCGGCGGAACTATGCCAGAGGTTGCGCGCATGAACGGTCGGACGCGCGAAATCATTGCGAATGCCCTCGAGCAGGACCTCGTTCCAGATCCGTGCGACTGACGTGTCACGGTCGTCCGGAGTCAGCGGTGGGCTCAAGGTATCGCAGCCGACGACGCCGATCGCCAGCACTGCCGCCAAGGCGCCTGTCCCTGCTAGTTGCATCGATCTCGATGGGGCCGATCGGGATAAACTACTGGCCGCCCCGAAACGATACGACTGTCCCTTCCACCCAGGTCGATCTCCACGGTGGTCTCGATGCGGCGCTTCACGGCGGCGGCTCCGGTTGCGTGATCACAAGGGTCTGGCCCGGCTGGCTGGCCGCGATGGGGCCAGTCAATCGGGTTCCGAACTGTACCGGGCCGGCGCCCGAGTCGATCGCCGGCCATTCCACCAGAATTTCGTCCACGGTTGTCGCAGTATCGAGCCCGAAGATCTGTACCGTCGGATTCTGTGACGTGTAGTTGCTGCCGATCATGATCTCGCGCATCTGCGTAGTGTCGCCGGTCACGGCAATGACCCGGGCGCCGGCGGCCTCGGTATTGGGCGGCAGCCCCTCTAGCTTGACGCGCAGAAAATTGCGTCCTGCCGCAGCGCTGCGGTTCTCCCAGAGGCTGGCGGAAACACCGGGTGCGTCGGTCAGCTCGAGAATGTCCGTATCACCGTCATGATCGAAATCCGCGCACACGACGCCCCGTCCCGAAGTGCCCGTGGCGAGTCCCAGCGCCTGCGCTTCATCGCTGTAAGTGCCCGCCTCGTTCATCACGAACGCCCTGGCGTCAGGGGTTTGCCACACCTGGTGCCCGAGAAACGGCTCCGACCAGCCGTTCGTGTGATAGATGTCGAGATCGGAATCGTTATCGATATCCAGAAAGCAGGCGCCCCAACCCCAGGAGCCGTCCGCGACCCCGAATCGCGCAGTCTCATCGATCAGGTCGCTGCCATCGTTCGTGTACAGGCGATTGCCGTGCGGCGTGAGGATTTCGTTGCCCGGACCCAGAATGCTGGAGATGAACCAGTCGAGGTCGCCGTCGTTGTCGATGTCGCCGAGCGCCGATCCCATCCCGAACTGGGCTTCGCGCAGAATCGGGTTTTCGAGGCTTCGAAACGTTCCGTCGCCGTTGTTGATGGCAATCTGGGTTGTCCCGAAATCGGCCGCAATCGCGATATCGGGCCAGGGATCGTCGTTGATGCGTGCGAAGGTCGGTGCGAAGGTAAAGTCGAAATCCTGGGCCGAGAACGGAAAGTCGAGGGTGCCCGGATAGGTGCGCGTGAGCCAGACCAGATCCGACATGCCGGTTTCTTCGCTGACGTTCTCGAAGCGAATGCCAGACTCGTCGGACTCGTTTCTCCACAGGTGGTCGGTCTCCAGCAAGCGCGGTCCGGTCAGCCTGTAAAGCCTGTCCGGCGTGGCCCAGTGCGTCAGGAACATGTCGAGGTCGCCGTCGAGATCGTAGTCGCCGAATCCTGCGGAGATCGTGTGCTCGGCGACCATCCTCTCGATGTCCGGCGAATTGGAGGTGACATCCGTGAACACACAGTTGCCCTGGTTTTCGTAAATCTTGCTCGGATCGTCGTAGATTCCGCCAATGAAGAGATCGAGATCGCCATCGCCATCCATGTCGGCGAATGCAGGCCCACTGTGGCGATCGTTGTTCTCGCCGTCAGGACGAGTATTGGCAACGCCGGCATTGGCGGCATTGTCCTCGAACAGCATGCCATTGCCTTGCTCGGCGAGCTGATTCAGATACAGGCGGTTCGGTCCACCGCCACCTTCGGGTCCACCCGTGTTGCCATAGGTGATGAACAGGTCGATATCGCTGTCGTTATCGCAATCGCCGGCCGCCGCGCCGCCGAACGAATTTATTGAAACCTGGTAGGCGATCTCGCCTCTGCGAATCAGGGAAGGTCGCGTGTAACCGACCTTGTAGGCGATGTTCGAAGCGGCCGTCACGTCGACGAACGCCGCCGGAGGGCGAGGCGGTTCCGCCGAAGTTGTCGGTGGCGGCGAGGAAACGGGGCCTCCCCCTTCGCCGCACGCAGCGAGGAACGCAATCGATAACCCAGCCAGCCTTGCGACTGACCTTTTCACCTGACTCATGCTACCTGCAACTGTCGACCGGCATGTCGGGCGAGAGAATACGCGACCCGCTGCATCGACCTCAATCGGGCTCCGGATACCGGGATCAGGGCCGTGACGGCTCAGGTTGGGTGATCACGAGCGTCTGGCCCGGCTGGCTGGCGGCGATGGGACCGGTCAGCCGGGTTCCCAACTGCACCGGACCCGCACCGGAGTCCATCGCCGGCCATTGCACGAGAATCTCGTCCACGGTAGTCGCCGAAGCGAGGCCGAAGATCTGCACGGTCGGATTCTGCGACGTGTAGTTGCTGCCGATCATGATCTCGCGCATCTGCGTGGTGTCGCCGGTCACGGCGATGATCCTGGCGCCGGCGGCCTCGGTATTGGGCGACAGCCCTTCGAGCTTGACGCGCAGAAAGTTTCTGCCCGCAGCAGCGGTCCGGTTCTCCCATAGCCTCGCGGAATTGCCGGGCCTGTCGGTCAGCTCGAGGATGTCCGTATCGCCATCGTGATCGAAATCCGCGCACACGACGCCACGTCCGGAGGTCGTTTCGGCCAATCCCAGCGCCTGTGCTCGCTCGGTGTACGTGCCTGCCTCGTTCATCACGAACGCCCTGGCGTGAGGCGTTTGCCACACCTGGTGGCCGAGGTAGGGTTCCGACCAGCCGTTCGTGTGAAAAATGTCGAGATCGGAATCGTTGTCGATGTCGAGAAAGCAGGCGCCCCAACCCCAGGAGCCGTCCGCGACCCCGAGTCGCTCGGTGTCGTCGATCAGGCGGAGGCCATCGTTCGTGTACAGGCGATTGCCCCAGGGTTCGAGATCGAGGCTCTCGTCGCCGGGTCCCAGGATGCTGGTCACGAACCAGTCGAGATCGCCGTCGTTGTCGATGTCGCCGATCGCCGACCCCATCCCGTATTGAGCCGCGCGCAGAACCTCGTTGTCGACGCTCCGAAACGTGCCGTCACGGTTGTTGATGACCAACTGCGTCGTACCGAAATCCGCCGCGATGGCGATGTCGGGCCAGGGATCGCCGTCGATGCGTGCGAAGGTCGCCGTAAACGTAAAGTCCGCATCCTGCGGCCAGATGTGGAAATCGACTGCGCGCGTGCTCCAGGCCAGGTCGGACATCCCGGTTTCCTCGCTGACGTTGACGAACCGGATCCCCGACTCGTCCGATTCGTTCCTCCATAGATGGTCGGTTTCCAGCAACTGGACTTCACCATCGACCACCGCACCGTACACGCGGTCACGCGTGGCCCAGTGCGTGAGGAACATGTCGAGGTCGCCGTCGAGATCATAATCGCCGAATCCCGCGGAAATCGTGTGCGAGGCCAGCATGTTCTCGATGTCCGGCGAGTTTGAGGTGACGTCGGTGAAGAAACAGTTGCCCTGGTTTTCGTAGATCTTGCTCGGGTCGTCGTGGAGACCGCCGAGAAAGAGGTCGAGGTCACCGTCGCCATCCATGTCGGCGAAAGCCGGGCCGCTGTGACGATCGTTGTTCTCGCCGTCAGGACGGGTATTGGCGACGCCAGCCGCCTCGGCGATGTCCTCGAACAGCAGGCCGTTGCCCTGCTCCGCGAGCTGGTTCAGATACAGGCGATTGGGTCCGCCGCCGCCGTTCGGTCCGCCGGTATTGCCATACGTGATGAACAGATCGATGTCTCCGTCATTGTCGCAATCGCCCGCGGCCGCGCCGCCGAATGTCGATTCCGTGACTGCCCGCGGTTCCCTGACCAGGTAGGGCCGCGTGTAGCCGACCTGGTAGGCGATGTTCGAGGCCTCCGTCACGTCGACAAAGGGCGGCTGAGCGGTAGCGGGAACGGCTTGCGGCGACGCGGGACCGGCAAGAAGCACAAACGGCATCGCCGTCACGTTCAGGAACGCCGACTTGCTGATCGACTTCATCCCTCACCCGTTCGGTCTTCGGCAGACGACCCCGGGACGGTCCGAACAAGTCGGCGCCGCGTTGTTTCCGGCTCCATGGTGTGTCGATTCATATCACGGCGAGTCAGTGGAACAGGCTTGTTCGGAGTTTCCCTTGCACATTCAGACGCCGGCGACACTGAAGTTGATCGCGATCGAGATGCGCTCGCGCGTGCCGCGATAGGGGCACACACCGTGTTGAAGCCAACTCGGGAAGACAATCATCGCACCCGCATGCGGCGTCAGTCTCTGCGACTCGCCGAGGGAAAGCCCGTCAGAGCCCGGGAAGGTCAGCCTCGGCGCGTACATGACCGGAGCCACGCCGCGCGGGTCCGCGATCTCGAACTCGCCGCCGAGCGTCCGGTCTTCGCTGATGCCCCCGTCGTCGACGTAGTAACCGGCAGACCAGAGCGCGCCGGGATGAGTATGGAACTGGTTGCCGTGGCCTGTCCGGTTGACGTTGGCCCAGCAGTTGATCCGCCAGGCGAGCTTTTCACGCTTGCCGGTGCGATCGACCGTGGCGTCGTCGACGATCGCCCGGGCGAATTCGAGCACTTGCTGAATCGGCGCACCGCCCCATTGATGCAGGTCCCAGCTCGACTGCCAGCCGCCGCGGTTGGAACGCTCGACGGATTCGCTCACCTTCTCGCGGGCGAGGATGATGGACCTGAGTTCCGCGTTCAACGCTTCCGCGTCCGGCATCGTGGCGATCAGCACGGGCGTCGGGAAGAGCTTGAGCACCGACAGTTCCGGCGGCGCCCCAACGCCTGCGGCCCCGCCGGGCGGCGTGTGGTCGGCCATATCGCTTCCTCAGCAGGAACTCGCGCAGTGCGGGGGTATTCCGCCGGCAGCCGCGCGAGCCAGCTTAAGTTTCGCGGCGATTATACTTGCAGGCGCCGAGGAGCGTGGACAGGAAGAACTCATGCTGACCGAGACGGACGTTCGCACGACTGCGGCGAACGCAATCAACTTTCTCAACCGTGTGCGGGAACCGCACGCCTTGCTCTTCATGGGGCTCATACACCGGCGCTGCGGGGTCGAGGAGTTCGCCGATTGCCTCGCGCGCTACGACGAAGTGCTGCCGGAACATCCTGATCGTGCACCGGTGCTGCGAGTCTTTCGACGCATGTTCGACGCCAACAACCCGCTGGAGCCTGACGACTGGGAACATGTGACGATACAGACCGACCGTCTGCTCGTCACGGCGCTCTATTGCGACCGACTGGGCTTGCCGCCCTCCTTCGCCGAGGTGCTCGCAAGAGCCGTCAGCCAGGGAGGATACGCCGCCACCCACGCGCTCCTGGCATGGATCTGGATTCGGGAGAACGGCTGCGAACTGGCGGCGCCGGACGGCTTTGTCGAGGACATGTACCGGACCGTCGCTGCGATCATTGACGAGGACCCGACCTCGGTGAACGACATCAAACTCGAAGCCGGCGCCTTCCTGTGCCTGGCGCGTGAGAGCGCGCGGGTCGACCACGATTTCGTCCGGCGCGTCATCCGGTTTCAGAACGACGACGGGGGCTGGGGAGTGCCGGCCGAGGGCGCCGGCAATCCGGACGAGTCGTCGTGGCACTCGACGATACTGGCACTGATCATCGTGCTCCACATCAGGTTCATGGGCACGGAGTACACGCCGAGTCAGTGGCGATACGCCTGAAGTCGGCACAAAAAGGCGGCGGGACCAAGCCCGCCGCCACAAAGGTCTCTGGATTCAGGATCGAATCAGAAATCCATCGTCATACTGACGTAGAAACGCCGTCCGAGCGGATCGTAGGTGTTTCCGTTGCCGCCGCTGATGTGCTGGCAGTCCTGCGGGAACCATCCCGGACCATCCGGATCCGCGCCCAGACACGGGGGCTCCTCGTCGAGCAGGTTCTCGATCCCGAGGTTGACCCGGTACCTGTCGGCAAACGTATAGCCGGCCGTCATCGCGAACAATTGATAGGTCGGACGGCTGTCGTAAATGCAATCCTCCTGCATTCGGCTTATACGGCAATCCTGGTCGTCCAGGCTCGGCCAGTACTGGTGCCGCAGCGATACGTTCCACGACCCCTGCGTGTAGCTGAACTGCGTGAATATCCGGTAGTCGTAGCGCTGGCATTGAATCTGCAGCGAGCAGTCGTTGTAACCGGCGTGGTTTTCCTCCGGGAGCTCGGGCCGATCCTGCGTGATCGCATTGAGATTGAAGTTCGCCACGGTATTCATGCTGAAAAAGCCCGGGCCGAGGTCTCTCTGCCAGTTGAGCTGCAGATCGACGCCTTCCATCACGGCCCGTCCCTCGTTCGAAAACGTCCGATCGGTGTTCCTTGGGCCACCGTCGGCCGGGTCCCTGTTGGCCTGCTGGCAGGCTGCGATATTCGGGTCCGCGGTCGGATTGAACTGCATGGACAGGCAGCGCTCGTAGACCGAGTCGGGGTGCTCGAGCGCGATCATGTCCTTGATCTCGATCTCGTACCAGTCGACCGTGAGCGTGAAGTTGTCATGGAAATCCATGACCATACCGATCGTGAAGGTGTCGGCCTGCTCCTCCCGCAGATCCCGGTTGCCGAAGCTGTTCGACACGCCGGTATTGCCTCCGGTGGTCTGCGGCTGGTTGTCCGGGTTGTCGTAGTATTCGTACGCGCCCGACGTGCCCATCAGGGCACGGCAGATCGACTGCGCATGGGCGGCCTGCGCGGCATCCGGCGATGAGGCGCTGAAGTCCCACGGTACATTCAGGTTGGACGAGCAGAAGTCGTCGGTGCCGATACCGCCGAAAATCTGGGTACGCGTGATGAAGAGCTCACCCAGGTTCGGCGCGCGGAACGCGCGATTGAACCCGCCGCGGAATCGGTAGCGCGGCGTGATGCCCCAGTCGACCAGTGCCTTGTAGGTCTCGAGATTCGGCATGTTCTCCATGCTCCAGTTCGAGACGCGCCCGCCGAGCTCGAAATTGACGTGCGAAAAGCCGGCAGGCCCGTTGCTGACCACCGGGACGAGCAGCTCGCCGTAAATCTCCGAAACGTCGAACTCGCCGTAGCTCTCTTCGTTCGGGTAGGTGCCCGCGATCGGATCGATGAAGTTCTGATTGTGGCTCAGGTTGTCCGGAGTGAAGTTGAAGCTGTTTTCGCGGTAGGTCCCGCCGAGCGCGTAGGCGAGAGGCCCGGCAGGCATCTCGATGAGATCGCCGACGATGTTGGCTTCGATGAGCGACTGGGTCATTTCCCGCTGGTTCTTCAGGGACGGCGCGATCATCTGCACGCAGTCCTGAGACGGAATGAACCGCTCGAAGATCGGCAGACCCGTGGTACAGCGCGAGTTGTTCTCGGCGAAGCCGTCGTTGACAGGCTCCGGATCGAAGATGGCGTTACGCCCGTAATTCGGAACCAGGTACAGGGCCCGCAACTGCGTGAGCCTGACCGAACCGTTCTGGTTGACGATGTTGTCCGAGCGTCCCGTCGAGACCGTGATATCCCAGAAGTCGTTGCCGCTCGGCAGCTCGCCTTCGAGCCCCAGCGAGAAATTCATCGTCGTCGTCGTGTTCGTCGTCGAGCGTCCGGCGCCGATCGCTTCCCTGAGATAGTCCGGCGAACGGTTCCCCCAGAGAATGCGGTTGGGATCCGGCCGGCTCATGAAGAGGTTGTAGACCTCCGCCGAGGTCGGCCAGGCCTCCGACATCGTGCAGCCGGGCAGACCGTCGAGCCAGGGCCTTTCCTGCGTCGGTTGAGCGTCGCATTCGACACCGAAGCGGCCGTCGATCGTATACGCCGAGTGCGTCATGTCGCCGGCATCCGCAATGCCGTTCCCGTTCACGTCGATCAGCGAATCCGGAATGTCGTAAACGCTGCGATCCGGCGAGTTGCCCGGGAAGAGCGGCTGGTTGTTGCCGCGGTAGACCTCGTTGCCGAACGGTATCGCGGCGGCCCACTGGTTGATGTTGGCGGCCGTGTTGCCGAGGCTGGACTCGGTCTGGGTGCGCGTGAACTGGGCCTGCGCCGTCACCCTGACGTTATCGGTGACCTCGAACTGACCGTTGCCGAACGCCGAGAGCCGCTCGAGCGGCGAGGACGACCATCGGTAGAAATTATTCTCCTTGATGGCGCCGCTCGGGTGGCGAACGAATACCGGCAGGCCTGCATAGTTGCCCCAGTGATCGCCGCCCGAGCCGGGTACGCTCGGGTCGTATACCGGGCCATTGAAGCGGTAGCCGCCAGGCGCGCGCGCGGGGCTCCAGTTCTGGGAACCGAAACCGTGGCCCGTGTAAAAGGTGCCGTCGTCATTGACGCGGAAATTCGTGGCGTCGACATTGTTCTGGATCGTGCCCGGCGGCAGTTCGTCGAAAATCTCGTCGACGCCGACCGCCGTACCCAACGGGGTCTGGTCGACCCAGCCGTCTCTTGCGGCCATTTCCGCCCGGTTTTGCGCCGGAAAGTTGTTACTGTAGCCGGGAGGGTTGGGAACGCCGTTGGAGAATGCCGCTTCGTTCCTGAGCCAGGGTGAGCTTCCCCAGACGAACGTGCCACCCCCCACGTTCGGGTTGGCGAAGTCCGCGACGCGCCAGTCGCGTTGCCACTCGCGCTGCAGCGACCGGGTGGCGCGTTCGACGCCGAGCATCACGTTGCCGCGGTCGTTCGCGACGTTGGCGCCGATAAGGCCGGAGACCGTAACCTCCTGGTTGCCGCCATGCTGCGTATCGCCGAAGCGGATATCGACGCTGGCGCCCTCGAAGTCGTCCTTGAGGATGAAGTTGACGACGCCGCCGACGGCGTCGGCGCCGTACACGGCCGAGGCGCCGCCCGAGATGACCTCGACGCGCGATATTGCGGACGCGGGAATCGAGTTGGTATCGACGATCATGGTCGGATCGACCGGCATGGCGCGGCGACCGTTGATCAGGACGAGGTTGCGGTTCGGGCCGAGGCCGCGCAGGCTGACCGTCGATACGCCAACGGTGTTCGTGGCCGTTTGCTGAACGTCGGTCGTCGTGAACTGGGTGACGGCGGGCACGAACTGCGGCAGCCGGTTCAGGACCGTCTCTACGCCGATCGACGACGTATTGTCGAAAAGTTGCTCATCGACAGTCTGGATCGGAGCGTTCGCCGTGAAGTCCTGGCGGCGGATGCGCGAGCCCGTGACGGTGACCTCCTCGAGCACGGCGTCGTCATCCTGCGCCACCGCGGGCGTCATTGGCGTGACAGCCAGCGCCATGCCCATGATCGCTCCGCCCGAGGCCGAGAGAATTGCGGGTTTGAGTCCTGCCGATGACGGATTGCGAAGCGCGTCGGCAATCCCCATGGACAATGCGTGCAAGCGCGGGCGGCGGCCCGCTCCGGTCGTTCTCTTCATGAGCTGTCCCCTGGTCAGATCTGTACTGGTCCCCAAACGCCGGCTGCTACGCTTGAGAATTTCTGCAAGCCAGCGCCGTTCTTGTTGTGGCGTCCCGAATATACACACTGCGAAAGGTTGCGCCAAGCACTAACGCCAGCTATGTGGAAAAAATTCGAAATACGGGACTGTTGCAATTGTGCAACCGCGTTCCGGCAAGCCGATCGGCTTGCCCGATGAAGCCTCGATGAAGGTTTCCTGAGGCGCCGTACGGCGTGCACGGACACCGGCACGGGCGGCTGTGAAATCCGCCCTGGCGACCCTTCGACCGGTGCCGGCAGCCTGCGGGAACGCTCCGCGAATGCTTCGGCGCCCATCGGCGCGTAATTCCGGCTAGTCGTCCCCGATCGTCAACGAGTACAGATGTCTGAGCGCATCGAGAAACTCTTCGTCCTCGCGCGCGAGCTGCTCCATCTCCTCGCGCATCTGCTGGCGCTTGTAGTGCGCTTCGCCGCGGAACACGCCGGTCGGCATCGAGAACGCGGAACCCTGGAGCAGACGGACTGTCTCGTAGGCGATGTTCTCTTCCGTCGCGTGCCAGAAGTTGGGCTGGCAGAAGCGCGTGAGCATTCTCGAGCCCGTAAACGCGATCTCCTCGCAGTGAATATCGAACTCGTCGTTGCTGTTGATCTCATTGAACCGATCGTAGACGGCCTCTTCGGCGAGTTCGATCTGGATTCGCAGCGCTCCCGGCGTCTGGCCGCGTACGATGACTTCCTCGGTCATGCCGGCGGCTTCGGGACCCATGATGTCGGCCAGGTCCGCAGAGTCGATGGCCGTCGCCTGGACTTCGGCCTCGGCCGGTGCTGCGGCTTCGATCGGTGCGACCCGCACGTCAATTTCGGTCAGGCCGCCCGTCTGGGCTGCTGCGATCGTGCCGACCAGGCCGGCGGCGCCGACAGTCATCGCGAATCCCGCTTGCCGTGCCGCGACGGTCACGCTTCGTAGCCTCATCCGGAAGCCTCCCAAAAACAACGCGTCCCTGCGATCACACCTCGACGCGCTTGCTCACATCGCAGGCACGCTCGACGTTGCGCGTGACCTTCTGGATCGAGATGCATTCCACGGGGCAGACCTTTTCGCAGCGGCCGCAGCGCGTGCACTCGTCCTGATCGATGTAGAGCAGGTTGTAGTGATGCGGCGTTCGGTCCGCCGCGTCCTCGTAGCCGACGATGCGGCCGTCGGCATCATACTCCAGATCGTCGACGCGCACGATACAGTTGTCGTGCGGCTTGACCTCCAGACATTTCTCGCAATAGATGCAGATGTCGTTGTCGATCTCGAACTTGAAGTGGCACAGGTAGCAGCGCATCGTCTCGCGGTTGGCAAGCGCCGGCGTGTAACCCGTCTCGACCTCGGCCTTCAGTGAGCGTTCGACGAGCGGGATCGTCGGAATCGGCTGGCGCGGAATGTCGTCCATCTCCGGAACGCGCCCGGTCTCGGTGGAGCCGCCCGTAATTTCCGCGACATCGAGCACGCGCAGCTCGCCCATGAGGAACTCGTCGACAGCGCGTGCGCATTGCTTCGCGTGGCCGATTGCCTCGATCAGCGTCGACGCGCCGATCGAATAGTCGCCGGCGAGAAAAAGTCCGGGCAGATCGGTAGCAACGGGCGATCCACGCCTGATCCAGCCATTCTCGTCCAACACCTTCGGTGCGACCGCGTCGCCGAGCCACGACGTGTCCTGCCACTGGCCCGTGGCGAGCAGGATCGTGTCGGCGCCGACATCGAATTCGCTGCCGTCGATCGCTACGGGCCGCCTGCGGCCGCTCGAATCGGGCTCCCCGAGTTCGTTTCGGATGAAGCGCATCTTCTCGATGGCCCCGGCGCCGTTGCCGAGATAGGCCGTCGGACCGACCATGAGCTCGAGCGGTATCTGCTCGTGAATGAGCTCATCGATCTCGTCCTTCGTGACCGACATCTCCTCCCGGGAACGCCGGTAGTAGACGCTCGCTTCGGTATCGAGGCGCAACGCCGTGCGCGCGCAGTCCATCGCAGTGAACCCGCCGCCGATCACGATGACACGCCGGCCGAGCTCCGACTCCCCCGTTTCGTTCGCCTCGAGCAGGAAATCGAGCCCGTGCCGTATGCCGCCAAGATCCTTGCCGGGCAGATCGATGATGTTGGGGTCGAGCGTTCCGGCCGCGATGACGACCGCGTCGTACGACTGCATGAGTTCTTCGATCGTCGTGTCGACACCAATGTCCTGGTTGCAGAGAATCTCGACACCGAGGCGGCGGATCTGCTCGATCTCGTTGTCGATGATGTCGCGCGGCAGGCGGAACTCGGGAATGCCCTGGTTCATCATGCCGCCCGGCAACGAGTACTTCTCGAACACGGTCGGTTTGTGGCCGTAGAGTGCGAGTTCCCGCGCGGCAGTCAGCCCCGCGCAACCGCCGCCGACGATGGCGATCGTCTTGCCGGTCTCCGTATACAAGGGATCGAGGATCACGAGCTTGCCGCTGCCGAGATCGGACGCAGCACGCTTGGAGAAGCAGATCGCCACGGGCTCACCCAGGCCTTCGCGGCCGTGCCGGCAGACGTCCTCGCATGGCCGCGAACAGACGCGCCCGAGCACGCCCGGAAACACGTTGTCGACGAGGTTGATGAAATAGGCTTCGTCGTAGTTGCCCTTGTGGATCTCGCCGAGGTAGTCCGGAATTCGCGTGTGCGCAGGACAGGCGGCCTGGCAGGGGATGTTCGTGTCGAGCCAGTCCATGTCCTTGGGCTGGTTCGCGAAACCGTCCTCGCGCGACAGGGAGAAGTGCGGGAAGCGGTTCGGGCCGGGGCCGATCTCGATCGGCCGGGGTTTGGCGGCCATCAGATGAGCGCTCCGTCCGCCAGGCGCTGGTAGTGCTGCCAGCGCTTGAGCACATCGGCCTGGGCGAGTTCCATGAGTTCCTCGGCCTCGTCGGGGTTCGCCTTCGCGAGCACCCGGTAGCGGTTCTCCATCGACGCGTAGTCCCTGAAGCTGATGCTCGGCTCCGCGGAATCGAGTTCCATCGGATTGCGGCCGAGCGGGCCGAGGTTCGGGTTGAACCGGTACAGGGGCCAATAGCCGCTCTCGACGGCCGCCCTCATGTGCTCGATCGTGTAGGTCAGGTCGAAGCCATGCGCGATGCAGGTCGCATAGGCCACGAGAAGCGAAGGCCCTTTGTGCGCCGCGGCCTCCTGCATGGCCCTGACCGTCTGCTTGGGATCCGCGCCGAAAGCGATCTGGGCCACGTAGACGTGACCGTAATCGACGGCGATCATGCCGAGGTCCTTCTTCGCGACGAACTTTCCGCCGGTGGCGAATTTCGCGGTCGCGGCGCGCGGCGTGGCCTTGGACTTCTGCCCGCCCGTGTTCGAGTAGACCTCGGTGTCCATGACCAGGATATTGACGTCCCGGTTGCTCGCGAGCACGTGGTCGAGGCCGCCGAAACCGATGTCGTAGGCCCAGCCGTCGCCGCCGACGATCCACACGACGCGCTCCAGCAGGTGATCGGCGAGCGCGTGCAGGTCCTTTGCCCTGGGATCGGGGATCTGCTCGAGACGGCTGCGTAGTTCCGCGAGGCGCCCGCGCTGTGCATCGAGGTCGGTACCCGTCTGCTGCGCGGCACCCAGGATCTCACTCGCGAGTTCCTCTCCAACCGCGGGTGCAAGTTCTCCGAGCGCATGCCTCGCATACTCGCCGAGCTTGTCGAGGGTCACGCGGAAGCCGTAGCCGAACTCCGCGTTGTCCTCGAACAGCGAATTGGCCCAGGCCGGTCCCCGACCGTGGGTGTCCGTCGCCCACGGCGTCGTCGGCTGGTTGCCGCCGAAGATCGACGAGCAGCCCGTCGCGTTCGCGATGTAGAGGTGATCGCCGAACAACTGCGTCAGCAATTTCAGGTACGGCGTCTCGCCGCAGCCGGCACAGGCGCCCGAAAACTCGAACTGCGGCGTCATCATCTGGGTCTCGCGCATCCTGAGCGTCTCAAGGTCGCCGCGTTCCATGATCGGCAGCGTCTTGAAGAACTCCCAGTTATCGCGTTCCTGCTCGAGGATCGGCGCCTTGCGCGCCATGTTGATGGCCTTGAATTCGGGCCGCGCCGGGTCATCGACGGGACAGGCGGCGACACACAGCGCACAGCCCGTGCAACTGTCGGCCGCGATCTGCAGCGTGTAGCGCTGGCCGGGGTCCACACCGCGGCCCTTGAGCCGGATCGACTTGAACGCCTCAGGCGCCGTTTCGAGCGCGTTCTCGTCGTAGCTCTTCATGCGTATCACGGCATGCGGACAGACGATCTCGCAGTTGCCGCACTGTGCGCAGATCTCCGGTTCCCAAACGGGAATCTCGGTGGTCAGGTCCTTGGTCTCCCAGGCCGTCGTGCCCGACGGGTAGGTGCCGTCCACGGGCAGCGCGCTGACGGGCAGCCGGTCGCCGTGTCCGGCGATCATCGGGCCGATCACGTCGCGCACGAAGTCGGGCGCGCCGGGCAGGACCGGCGACGGCATGTTGAAGTTGCTCGTGATCTTCTGCGGCACGACAACCTTGTGCAGATTCTCCAGCGTGCTGTCCACAGCCACGTAGTTCATCTCGACGATCTTTTCGCCCTTGCGGATGAACGTCTTGTGAATGGCCGTCTTGATCTTCCCGATCGCTTCCTCGCGCGGCAGGATGCCCGAGATCGCGAAGAAGCACGTCTGCATGACGGTGCTGATCCGGCGGCCGAGCCCGGCCTCCTCGGCCACCCTGTAGCCGTCGATCACGTAGAGCTTCAGGCGCTTCTCGATGATCGTGCACTGCACCTCCCGCGGCAGGCGGTCCCAGACCTCGTCCTTGCCGTAGTCGCTGTTGAGGAGGAACGTCCCGCCATCCGCGGCGAACTCGAGCACGTCGTTCTTCTCGAGGTAGCTGAACAGGTGACAGGCCACGAAGTCGGCCTTCTGGATGTAGTACGGCGATTCGATCCTGTCCGGTCCGAACCTCAGGTGGGAGATCGTCTGCGAACCGGCCTTTTTCGAGTCGTAGTAGAAGTACGCCTGCGCCTCGAGGCCCGTGTCGTTGCCGATGATCTGCACGGTGTTCTTGTTCGAACCGACCGTGCCGTCGCCGCCCTGGCCGTAGAACATCGCCTGGAAGACATTGGGAAGTTCGACGATGAAGTCCGGGTCGTAGTCAATGCTCGTGTGGCTGACGTCGTCGATGATGCCGATCGTGTAGTGGTTCTTCGGCCGGTCCTTCTTCAGTTCATCGAAAAGGCCTTTCGCCATCGCGGGCGTGAAGTCCTTCGAAGACAAGCCGAAGCGGCCGCCCGTGATGACCGGCAAGCGCTCGCACGGCAGGCTGCCGTCCGTGTACGCCTCCGCGAACGCCGCTACGACATCCTTGTAGAGCGGTTCGCCGCGTGCGCCCGGCTCCTTGGTCCGGTCGAGCACGGCCACGGCCTTCGTCGTCGGCGGCAGCTTCGCAACCAACTCGGCGGCCGGAAACGGACGGTAGAGGTGAAGCTTGATGACGCCAAGCCGGTCGTCTCCGGACTGCGCGAGGTAGTCGATCGTCTCCTTGACGACGTTGCCGGCAGAGCCGAGCACGACGATGACACGCTCGGCCTCGGGCGAGCCGTAGTACTCGCAGAGCTCGTACTGGCGCCCGGTCAGCGACGCGAAGCGGTCCATGCACGACTGCACGATGCCCGGGGTCGCGGCGTAGTACGGATTGACGGTTTCGCGCGCCTGGAAATACGTGTCGGGATTCTGCGCGGTGCCCCTGATGAAGGGGCGTTCGGGATTGAGCGCGCGATTGCGGTGCTGGTGGACGTGATCGGCGTCGATCATCGCCCGGATCTGCTCGTCCTCGACGAGTTCGATCGTGTTGATCTCGTGCGAAGTCCTGAATCCGTCGAAGAAATGCACGAACGGAACGCGGCTTTCGAGCGTCGCCGCCTGGGAAATGAGCGCCATGTCCTGCGCTTCCTGCGGCGAAGTCGAACAGAGCATCGCGAACCCGGTCTGGCGCGCGGCCATGACGTCCTGGTGGTCGCCGAAGATCGAGAGCGCCTGTGCGGCCACGGAGCGCGAGGCGATGTGAAACACGGTCGACGTCAGTTCGCCCGCGATCTTGTACATGTTCGGGATCATCAGCAGCAGGCCCTGCGACGCCGTGAACGTCGTCGTTAGCGCCCCGGTCTGAAGCGCGCCGTGCACCGAGCCCGCGGCGCCGCCTTCGCTTTGCATTTGCGTGACGTCGGGCACGATGCCCCAGATGTTCTTCCGATCCTGGGTCGCCCAGGAGTCGGCATGCTCGCCCATCGGCGAGGCGGGTGTAATGGGATAGATGATGCAGACTTCGTTCGTCTTGTACGCGATTCTGGCGACGGCCTGGTTGGCGTCGATCGTCGCAGTGCGGCCGGGCGGCTTGTGGCGCTGGAGCGCTGTTGTTGTTATGTCAGGCCTCGGGCCATGCATCGTGGTACCTCGCTGCCGTAGATCGAGCTCCGGCCAGGCCAGGCTTCGTGGCGGCGCGAAGTCGCGCGGCGGCCTGCTTCTCCGGCTGGCTCGCGGACCATTCTAGCAGCATCGGTAGCGAGCACAGGTTCCGGCGCGAACGCGGCTTGCGGCGTCAGCGGTATGGCTCGCGCCGCGCCAGCGGTGGTAAAGTTCCGCTTTCGGAAATCACCTTCCCTCGCGGCCATGACCGAACTGCGATACACGGACGATCACGAGTGGCTGCGTCACGAGGACGACGGCACCGTCACGATCGGGATCACGGAGTACGCCCAGGAGCAGCTCGGCGACATCGTCTTCGTCGAACTGCCGGAAACGGGCGCCCGGGTGGCCGAAGGCGACGAGGCCTGCGTCATTGAGTCGGTCAAGTCGGCAGCGGACATCAGGATGCCGCTGAGCGGCGAGGTGGTGGCGGTCAACGAGGAGCTGGCGGACACGCCCGAGACCGTCAATGCGGATCCGCTTGGAGCGGGCTGGTTTATCAGGATCCGGCCCGACGCGCCCTATGAGCCTGAGGCGTTGCTCGATCGGACGGCATACGATGAGCTGATCGGCACGCTGTAGACCGCTGCAACGACCATGGCCACCGCGCCCCCGGCTACCGGCAACCCGGAAACAAACCTTGACGTGCTCGAGCAGCGCGACGACTTTGCGCGGCGGCACATCGGTCCGGATATAGCCGAAACGCAGGCGATGCTGGACGCGCTCGGGCTCGAGACGCTCGACGCGCTGATCGAGCAGGCCGTTCCCGCGAACATCCTGTCCCGGCATCCGCTGCCGCTCGACCCCGCGGTTAGCGAGGCCGAGGCGATCGGGGAACTGCGTGGCATCGCTGCCGACAACCAGGTCTTCAGGTCTTTCATCGGCATGGGTTACTACGGGACCCACACGCCGGCCGTGATCCTGCGCAACCTGCTCGAGAATCCCGCCTGGTACACGGCCTATACGCCCTATCAGCCGGAGATTTCCCAGGGTCGGCTCGAAGCTCTGCTGAACTTCCAGACGATGGTGTCGGACCTCACCGGGCTTGAAATCGCGAATGCGTCGCTCCTCGATGAAGCGACGGCGGCTGCCGAGGCGATGACCTTCTGCAGGCGCGTGAGCCGGAATCGCAGCTCGCGTTTCTTCGTTTCGCGCGATTGCCTGCCCCAGACCATCGAGGTCGTGCAGACGCGCGCCGCGCCGCTCGGCTATGAGCTTGTGGTCGGCAACGAGCGTACCGACCTCGACGGCCTCGACTTCTTCGGCCTGCTGCTGCAGTACCCCGCGACCGACGGCAGCGTGCGCGATCCTTCCGCCGCGATCGACGCGGCCCACGAGCGAGGCGCGCTCGCGGTCGTCGCCGCGGATCTGCTGAGCCTGACGCTGCTGACTCCGCCCGGCGAACAGGGCGCCGATGTCGCCGTCGGCACGACGCAGCGCTTCGGCGTGCCGCTCGGCTTCGGCGGACCGCATGCCGCCTATTTCGCGACGCACGAGCGGCACAAGCGCGCGATGCCGGGCCGCCTGGTCGGCGTATCGGTCGATTCGAGCGGCAAGCAGGCTTACCGCCTTGCACTTCAGACTCGCGAGCAGCACATCCGCAGGGAGAAGGCGACAAGCAATATCTGTACCGCGCAGGTACTGCTCGCCGTCATCGCGGCGATGTACGCCTGTTATCACGGGCCCGAGGGATTGCGCACGATCGCCCGCCGCGTCCACCGGCTCACCGCGATCCTCGCGGAAGGCCTGCGCCAAATGGGACTCCCGGTCAGGAACGAAACGGCCTTCGACACGCTGACCGTCGATGTGGGCGGCCAGGCCGATGCCGTACACGCCGCCGCGCGGGCGGCCCGCATCAACCTGCGGGCGGTCGATGCGGACACGGTTGGCGTTTCTCTCGATGAGACGGCGACGCGCACCGATGTCGAGGCACTCCTGGGCGTGTTTTCGGCGATCGGCGGTGAGCCGCCCGTGTTCGACTCAGTCGCCGCAACGGCGCCGCAACTGCTGCCGGACGTGCTGGCCAGGCAATCCGCCTATCTCACACATCCGGTCTTCAGCGATCACCATTCCGAAACCGCGATGCTGCGCTACCTCGCGCGGCTCGCCGGCAGGGACTTCGCGCTCGACCGCGGGATGATTCCGCTCGGCTCGTGCACGATGAAGCTCAATGCGACGACGGAGATGCTGCCCATCACCTGGAGCGGGTTCGGATCCTTGCACCCGTTCGTGCCGGGCGAACAAAGCGAGGGCTACCGGCGGCTCACGACCGAACTCGAGCAGATGCTCTGCGCATGCACTGGCTACGACGCGGTCTCACTGCAACCGAACGCGGGTTCCCAGGGCGAATATGCGGGCCTTGCCGCGATCCGCGCGTATCACCAGAACCGCGGCGAGTCCGGCCGCGACGTCTGCCTGATCCCGAGTTCCGCGCACGGCACGAACCCGGCCAGCGCCCAACTCGCCGGAATGCGGGTCGTCGTCGTGGCCTGCGACGACGAAGGCAACGTGGATGTCGACGACGTCCGGGCCAAAGCCGCCGCGCACGCCGACCGGCTCGGCGCGATCATGCTCACCTACCCGTCCACTCACGGCGTATTCGAGCCCGCGGTCCGCGAGGTCTGCGAGATCGTCCACGCTGCCGGCGGTCAGGTCTACATCGACGGCGCCAATCTCAACGCCATGGTCGGCTTGAGTTCGCTGGCCGAGATCGGCGGCGACGTCTCGCACATCAACCTGCACAAGACGTTCTGCATTCCGCATGGCGGCGGCGGACCCGGCATGGGGCCGATCGGCGTCAAGGCGCACCTGAAGCCGTTCCTGCCCGGGCACGGTGTCACGGAGCTGCCCGGCACCGGTGCGGTCGCCGCGGCGCCGTACGGCAGCGCAGGCATCCTGCCCATCTCCTGGGCATACATCAGGCTCATGGGGCGCGACGGGCTTTGCCGTGCGACGGAGATCGCGATCCTGAACGCGAACTACGTCGCGCACCGGCTCCGGGCGCACTATCCGGTTCTCTATACCGGCGAGAACGGCATGGTGGCCCACGAATGCGTGCTGGACCTGAGGCCCATCAAGGCACGGACCGGCATCACGGTCGAGGATGTCGCCAAGCGGCTCATCGATTTCGGATTTCACGCCCCGACCATGTCGTTCCCGGTCGCGGGCACGCTCATGGTCGAGCCGACGGAGAGCGAATCGAAGCGTGAACTCGACCGGTTCTGCGAGGCGATGATCGCGATCCATGGCGAGATCGAGGCCGTCGCCGAAGGCAGGTTCGATGCGCGGGACAACCCGCTCGTCAACGCGCCCCACACGGCGTTCGATCTTGCGGCGGACTGGACGCACGGCTACACGCGCGAACAGGGAGCGTTTCCGGTGGCGAACCTGCGCGACGCGAAGTACTGGCCGCCGGTCGGCCGCGTCGATGGCGCTTACGGGGACCGGAATCTCGTGTGCTCCTGTCCGCCGGTTGCCGACTACGAGACGGAGTCTCTCGAAGCTTGACCGAGCCGCTGCACACTCCGCTCCATGCGCTGCACGTAGAGCTCGGCGCACGGATGGCGCCGTTCGCGGGCTACTCGATGCCCATTCAGTACAGGTCGGGGATCATCCGGGAGCACACGCACACGCGCACTGGCGCCGGCCTCTTCGATGTCTCGCACATGGGCCAGTTGCGGCTTGCCGGCGCCGGCGCGGCCGCGGCGCTCGAGACGCTGACGCCGGCCGATGTCGTCGGTCTGCCGGACGGCCGGCAGCGCTATGCCCTGTTGACGAACGACGCCGGCGGCGTGCGCGATGACTTCATGGTTGCCCGGCTCGGCGAACATCTCCTGGTCGTCGTCAACGCCGCATGCAAGCAGGATGACGTCGAACACCTGTACGCACACATCGGCGAGCGCTGCTCGATCGAAGTCCTCGACGACCGGGCGCTGCTCGCGCTGCAGGGACCGGCTGCCGCCCGCGTCCTCGCGCGTCTGGCGCCCGAAACGGCGGCGCTCGGGTTCATGCAGGTCGCGCGAATGAGTCTGGCGGGAAGCGAATGCGTCGTAAGCCGGTCCGGCTATACGGGCGAGGACGGCTTCGAGATATCGGTTCCGGCGGACCGGGCCGAATCGCTTGCCCGCGATCTGCTCGGATACGACGAGGTCGAGCCGGTCGGCCTCGGCGCCCGCGATTCACTCAGGCTCGAGGCGGGCCTTTGCCTGTACGGCCAGGATCTCGATACGAGCACGACGCCGGTCGAAGCCGGGCTGACATGGACGGTGGCAAAGTCGAGGCGCGCCATCGGCGCGCGGGCGGGAGGCTATCCGGGAGCGGGCGTCATCGACCGCGAACTCGCGGCCGGAGCGGCACGGCGCCGAGTGGCTCTGCTGCCCCGATCGCGCGTCCCCTTGCGGGGCGGCGCCGCGCTGCACGGGCCCGATGGAGCGATCGCGGGGCAGGTGACGAGCGGCGGTTTCGGCCCGACGCTCGGGGCGCCCGTCGCGATGGGCTATGTGGAAACCGGGCTCGCGCGAGCCGGCACGATGCTGTCAGCCGCCGTGCGCGGCAAGACGCTCCCGGTCGAAGTCGCGAAGCTGCCGGTCGTGCCGCACGGCTATGTGCGCGGCACGACCGGCTGAACGAATAACCGTTCCGGCAGGGGCATTCCGCCCTGCCGTGTTATTCAGGGCTTATTGCGGCAGCGCGAAGCAGTAGAACAGGCCGTCGCCACCCGTGCTGACCAGCGCCGCCTGGCTGCAGCCGCGGGAGTCGTGCGCCGAGCCCCAGGCGGCGTAGTCGTGATGGCCTACCCTCGCCTTGTTGCCTTCCTCGTCGCTGCTGCTCGTCCAGTTGCTGCAGGTCATGTCCTCGCCGGCCGGATACGCGGTACCGTCGGGCTGCGATCCGGTCAGGATGTCATGCCGGTTCGGCGAAGTTCCGCTGCCCGGAATCACGTTGCCGTTCTGGTCACGACCGGTGTAGCTGCTCAGGCGATGCATCATGCTGTGCAGCGCATCGACATTGGGCGCGATCTGGTTGCCGTTGGCGTTGAACCACGGACCCGTGCCGATCCGGTCGCGTGCGTTGACGGCGTCGGGACCCTGCGTGCTCAGATAGGCGCGCCAGGTGAGGTGGCCCTGATCGACACTTTCGGCGAGGTTCTGGCAGATGGCGTCGGCGCCTTCGAGTCCCCCGAGGTCGCCGCCGTTGCCGGAGCCGGAACTCGTGATGAAGAAAGACATCGGCCCGGTTGGCGGCTGCGTCAGCGCCGCGCCCGCGCCGAGGACGCCGCAGGCGGCCAGGATCAGCGTTACGATTCTCGTCTTGTTGTGCATCGTTGTTGACCGTGTTGTTTTGACGGGTGACCGAATATAGATGAACGACGCGCCGATTACACCTCGGACCGCCCGCCCGCTGCGGATTCAGCGCGTGCCGGGCTCCGTGACGATCTCCAGCACGGCCGAACGTCCCGAGGCGGTCTGCTCGAACGCCGCATGCATCAGGCCTTCGAGTTCGTCGGGATCGCTGGCTCTGGCGGCCCAGGCGCCCGCGGCTTCGGCCATCCCGGCGTAGCTCGGCGACGGACCGAAACTCGTGAGCGGCATGGCTTCGGCCACCGCCGCCGCACCGTCCGGATAGCTTGCAAGCGTCGACTGGCGCACGGCGTACCAGAGATTGTTGTTCGCGATCAGCGTCAGCGTCGGGATGCCGAGCGCGCGCGCCACGAGTAGCGCCGGCGTCGGGTTGCCGAACATGTAAGAGCCGTCACCGACGGCTGCGATGACGGATCTAGAGGGATCGGCGAGCTTCGCGCCAAGACTCATGCCGAGACCGGCGCCGAGCCCGCCGGCGGTGGTCTCGCCGAAAAAGACATCCCCGTCCTCGAGTTCGAGGTGGTCGAAGGGCAGGCAAAGCTCGTTGACGATCACGCTGTCGGGCGGCCGGACGGCGTTAAGGCACTCGGCGGCCCATGCGGCATCGATCGGCGACTTGCGCCGGGCAGTCTCGATGCGTGCGGCGCGCTGCCCGGCTGCCCGGCCCTGAATCGATGCGATCGCCTCGCGGCGGGCAGCGACACCCGCCGTGTCGAACGCCTCGGCGGCAAGCGCCTCGGCAAGCAACGGCAAGGCTGCAAAACCTGCGCCGGAAATGAGTTCGGTTGCGGCGAAGTCGCGGTAGGGATACATGCTGTAATTCGGATCGCTCGCGACGCTGAACACGCGTGCGTCGGCACGCGGCCGGGTCCGCACGGGCACCCAGGGCACGGCCGAGTCCACGACAACGATCGCGTCCGCATCGGCGAGCCACTCGTCGCCTCCGGTACGCAGGTTCATCGGGTGACCCGAAGCAATGTTCACGGACGCAGGCCACGACTGGGCGACGGGAATCGCGTAGCGCTCCGCGATCGCTTCGAGCGAACGACGGCCGCCAACATTGCCGCCGAGAGTCGACGTGACGAAGACCGGCCGCTCCGCGCCGGCGAGCGCGCTGGCGAGCCGCTCGATCGCGGCGGAATCGGGTAGCGGCGGCGCTGCCGTCGGGCTCATGCGGCCAGGCTCGTTCGCGTCCGCCGCCGCCAGCAGCTCGCGCGGCAGCGCGAGATAGACCGGACCGCGCGGCTCGCTCATCGCGATCGCGATCGCGCGATCGACGATTGCATCGACGTTCTGACCGGCCCTGAGTTCATAGTCCCACTTCGTGAACTCCCGGACGAGCCCACCCTGGTCGAAACTGTCCTGCCCCCAATGGATGGGCACGTTGCGCGAGCCGACGAACCCTTCCTGCGTCGCCGGCGTGTGGCCCGCCATCAGAATTACCGGCATGTAGCTGCGCCAGGCGTTCATGAGCCCGCAGATCGTGTTCGCGGTCCCGACGGTGACGTGAACGAGAACGCAGGCGGGTTTGCCGCTCACGCCGTAGTAGCCTTGCGCCATCGCGATCGCGAGGTTCTCGTGCGGCACGACATGAAACTCGGGCACGGGTTCGCCGGTCGCGCGCATGTCGGCCAGCGCCTCGATGATCGGCACATGGTCAGTGCCCGCATTGCAGAACACGTGTTCGATGCCCCTGCGGTGCAGGGCGCGAATGAAGCTCCAGGCGGCGCTGATCTGTCGTTTCGTATCCATAAGGCTGGTCCCGGAGCTTTACACAGGGCCGAATCGCCTGGACGGGCGATACGGGAAGTCATACTGCCGGTCGCTCCGGCGCCCATATTACAGGCGCCGCTCTGCAGGGCGGTCAAGCCGGGCCGCGCCTGAAATACTGACTGCGCTCATTCCGCCTCGAGAAACAGGAATCGTCGGCGCCCTCTGGCCCGTTTCTTTCCGACAGAGCCCGGTTTTGATTTAGAATCGCGAGCCGGGAAACCATGAGCGCGCCCACACCGACACGTCGAGACTTCGTCGCCGGCAGCCTTGCCGCGGGCGCGCTGCTAGCGTCGGAACGCGCCAGGACGCAGGCGACGGACCTGGTGGAACTCACGATCGCCGAAGCCGCAAACCTGATCGGTTCCGCCGCGATTTCGCCAACCGAACTCGTCACGGCCTACCTCGAACGCATCGGGCGCATCGACCCGGCCGTCAACTCCTACATTACCGTCACGGCGGAGCTTGCCCTCGAGCAGGCGCGCGCGCTCGAGACGGAACTCGCGAACGGCCGCCGGCGCAGCCCGTTGCACGGTATACCGATCGCGCTCAAGGACAACATGGACACGGCCGGAATTCCGACGACGGCGGCGAGCCAGCTCTTCGCCGAACGCGTCCCGGATGAGGACTCGGAGGTCTACCGGCGCCTGAAGGACGCCGGCGCCATCCTGCTCGGCAAGCTCAATCTGCACGAGTTCGCCTACGGCGGCACGTCGGCGATCACGCATTTCGGACCCGTGCACAACCCGTGGAACCTCGACCACATTCCGGGCGGGTCATCGGGAGGCTCGGCCGCGGCGGTCGCGGCGCGACTGTGTCCTGCGGCGCTCGGTACCGACACGCTCGCATCGATCCGCCAACCGGCCGCTTTCTGCGGCGTCACCGGGCTCAAGGCGACGCACGGGCTCGCGAGCATCCGCGGCATCGTGCCGATCTCGGAGACCCTCGACCACGTCGGGCCGCTCAGCCGCAGTGTCGCGGATGCCGCGCTCGTGATGCAGGCGATCGCGGGCTACGACCCGCGCGATCCCGTGAGCATCCGGGCGGAAATCCCGAACTACGCGAGCGCGCTCGATACGCCGACCGCAACGCTGCGCATCGGCGTGCCCCACGACCCCTACTATCTGCGGCTCGATCCCGAAATCGAGAGCGCGATGGAAACGGCGCTGGAGGTGCTCGGCGGCTTGAGTGCCGAATTCCGCGACGTCACCCTGCCCGGCACACCCGACTTCGGCATCCTGCTCGCCGAAGCCTACGCTTATCACGACGAATATCTCGACATTGCCGAGAACCACGCACGCTACGATCCGGCCACGCTCGTACGCATCGTCGCGGCCGGGGGCTTCTCGGCAGCCGAGTACATCGACGCCCGACGCGAGCTTGTGCTGGCGCGAAACGCCGTGGACGCGGTATTCGAGGATGTCGATCTGCTCGTCACTCCGACGACCCCGTCGCTACCGAGCAGGATCGAAGAAGCCGAGGGAGCGGAAACGCCGACAGGCGCCGAATCAACCGTTCGCAACACCGCGCCCTTCAACATCTACGGCATCCCGACGATCAGTGTGCCCTGCGGCTTCAGCAGTTCCGGCCTGCCGATCGGCATGCAGATCAGCGGGCCGAGACTCGGCGAACCGCAGGTGCTCGCCCTCGCATACGCTTACGAGCAAGCCACCGACTGGCACGAACGCCGCCCGCCGCTCGATTGATACGTTTTCATGAGGCGGCAGCCCGATTCGGCTGCCGATCGCCCGGATTCGACAAGGAGATCATGCGATGACTCACACCAGACCGACGCGTTTCCCGGCCGGCTCCGTGGCGCTCGCTCTCACGCTGGGCGCCGCGTTCTGCATGCCGGCCACGGCCCAGGAAAGCGACTTCATTCCGGTAACGGACGAAATGGTGCAGAACCCCGATCCCGCCGACTGGCTGACCTGGCGGCGCACGCTCGATCACTGGGGCTACAGTCCGCTCGAGCAGATCAACCGCGACAACGTCTCCGGGCTTCAGCTCGTGTGGACGCGGCCGCTGACGACCGGAATTCAGGAAGGCACGCCGCTCGTCTACGACGGCGTCATGTACTTCCCCAGTCCCGAGGACATCACGCAAGCGCTCGACGCCGCGACCGGCGATCTGATCTGGGAGTATCGAAGGCCCTATCCGGACGACGTCAACGACTATATCCCCTTCCCGTCGATCAATCGCAACCTCGCGATCCTCGGGAACTACATTTTCGACAACGGCAACGACAACTACGCCTACGCGCTCGATGCGCGGACCGGCGAACTCGCCTGGGAAACACAGATCCTCGACTACAGACGAGGCGCCCAACACACTTCCGGGCCCATCATCGCCAACGGCAAGGTCGTGTCGGGCCGCGGCTGCGAACCGGAAGGCGGACCCGAAGCCTGCGTGATCACGGCCTTCGATGCGGTCACGGGCGAGGAGATCTGGCGCACTCGAACGATCCCGGCCCCCGGGGAACCCGGCGACGAGACCTGGGGCGACATCCCCTACGAGGAGCGCCGCCATGTCGGCACGTGGATGATCCCGAGCTTCGACCCGGAACTGAACCAGGTTTACATCGGTACCTCGGTCACGTCGCCGGCTCCGAAGTTCATGCTGGCCGGCAACGATGAGCAGTACCTGTATCACAACTCGACGCTGGCGCTCGACGGCGATACCGGCGAGATCGTCTGGTACATGCAGCATGTCGTCGATCACTGGGATCTTGACCATCCGTTCGCTCGACTGATCATCGATACGGCCGTGACGCCGGACCCCGATTCGGTCGAATGGATCAGTCCGCGCGTGCGCCCCGGCGAGGTCCGCAGGGTCGTGACGGGTATCCCCGGCAAGACGGGGCTCGTCTATACGATCGATCGCGAAACCGGCCAGTTCCTCTGGGCCCGGCAAACGGTCATGCAGAACGTGATCGCGGAGGTCAACACCGAATCGGGCGCGGCAGTGATCAACGAGGAGAACCTCTTCACCGGCGCCGATCAGGAGCGGTTCATCTGCCCGAGTCTCAACGGCGGCAAGAACTTCCAGTCGGGCGCCTACAGCCCGCTGACCGGACTCATGTACTACCCGCTGCACAACACCTGCGCGGAGATGACATCACTCGCCGAGGAGCCGAGTCTCGACGAACTCTATGCGATCGACTCGCGCATCGTGCTCCCGCCGGGTGTCGAGAACGCCGGAACCATCGAGGCCATTTCCGTGGAGACCGGCGAGACCGCCTGGAAGCTCGAGCAACGGGCCGGCGCGACGTCGCTCATGACGACGGCCAGCGGGCTGCTCTTCGGCGGCGACACGATGGGCATGTTCCGGGCCTACGATCAGGAGACGGGCGAGGCGCTCTGGGAAGTCAGCCTCGGCTCGCACGTGACGGGCTATCCCGCGACCTATGCCGTCAACGGCCGGCAGTATGTCGCGATCAGCACGGGCGGCTCGCTGAACACGCTCTCCGTCTCGAACCTCGCACCGGAGCGCCGCGCCGGCACGGCCAACAACCTGTACGTTTTTGCCTTACCGGAATGAGCACCCGAGCGGGTGTCCCGTCGTGCGGCTGAAATCACGATCGGCGGCGCCCGACTCAACGGGCTGTAACCATGAATCAAACCGGAGAACCCGTGATGACTCGAACGACACTCACTGACCCTGTGTCAAGCCTGTCGGCGACGGTCACGGCACTCGCTGCTGTGCTCGGCACGGCCCTTTGCATGCAGGCGACGGCTCAGGAGAGCGACTTCATCCCCGTCACGGACGAAATGGTGCAGAACCCCGACCCGGCCGACTGGCTGACCTGGCGGCGCACGCTCGATCACTGGGGCTACAGCCCGCTCGAAGAGATCGACCGCGACAATGTCTCCCGGCTTCAGCTCGTGTGGACACGGCCGCTCGGCGCGGGCGTTCAGGAAGGCACACCGCTCGTTTACGACGGCGTCATGTATTTTCCGAACCCGGATGACTTCACCCAGGCACTGGACGCCGCGACCGGCGACCTGATCTGGGAATACCGCAGGCTCTACCCGGACGACATCAACGACTACATTCCCTATCCGTCGATCAACCGCAATCTCGCGATCTACGGGAACTACATATTCGACAACGGCAACGACAACTACGCCTACGCGCTCGATGCGCAAACCGGCGAACTCGCCTGGGAAACGCGGATTCTCGACTACAGGCGCGGCGCCCAGCACACCTCCGGACCCATCATCGCGAACGGCAAGGTCGTCTCCGGCCGCGGCTGCGAACCGGAAGGCGGACCCGAAGCCTGCGTGATCACGGCTTTCGACCCGCTTACGGGCGAGGAACTCTGGCGCACTCGAACGATCCCGGCCCCGGGGGAACCCGGCGACGAGACCTGGGGCGACATCCCCTACGAGGAACGGCGCCATGTCGGCACGTGGATGATCCCGAGCTTCGACCCGGAACTGAACCAGGTCTATATCGGCACTTCAGTCACGTCGCCGGCTCCGAAGTTCATGCTGGCGGGCAACGATGAGCAGTACCTGTACCACAACTCGACGCTGGCGCTCGATGCCGATACCGGCGAGATCGTCTGGTACATGCAGCATCTCGTCGATCACTGGGACCTCGACCACCCGTTCGCGCGGCTTCTGGTCGAGACGGCCGTGACGCCGGATCCCGATTCGGTCGAATGGATCAGTCCGCGCGTGCGCCCCGGCGAGGTCCGCAGGGTCGTTACCGGCGTGCCCGGCAAGACCGGACTCGTCTACACGATCGACCGCGAAACCGGCCAGTTCCTCTGGGCTCGGCAAACGGTCATGCAGAACGTGATCGCCGAGGTCAACACAGAGTCGGGCGCGGCACTGATCAACGAGGAGACACTCTTCACGGCCGCCGGTCAGGAACGCCTGATCTGTCCGTCTCCGGCCGGCGGCAAGAACTTCCAGTCGGCCTCGTACAGCCCGCTGACCGGCGTGATCTACTACTCGCTGCACAATACCTGCTCGGAAATGAGTTCGACGGCCGAGGAACCAAGTCTTGACGACCTCTATTCGATCGCCTCGCGAGGCGTGCTGCCGCCGGGCGAAGAGAACGTCGGCACGATCGAAGCCATTTCCGTCGAGACCGGCGCGACCGTCTGGAAGGTCGAACAACGCGCGGGCGCGACTTCGCTCATGACGACGGCCAGCGGGCTCCTCTTCGGCGGCGACACCTGGGGCATGTTCCGAGCCTACGATCAGGAGACTGGCGAGGTGCTCTGGGAAGTCAATCTCGGCTCGCACGTCACCGGCTATCCGGCGACCTATGCCGTTAACGGTCGACAATATGTCGCGGTCAGCACGGGCGGCTCGCTGAATACGATGGGCCTCTCCAACCTGACGCCCGAACGCCGTGCAGGGACGGCCAACAATCTCTACGTGTTTGCACTGCCGGAGTGAACGTCCGCCCGAGCCGCCTTGAAGCCTCCGATCGAAGTCGTCCCTTCAAACGCCGCCCGGCCGAGTAGCGGGCGCGGCGCGACTGACGGGCAACGACGGCCTCCTTTCACGGCGCCGCCGTGACCGAACACTCCCGCGACGCGAGCCCGCCGCAGCGGGTCGAACGGCTCAACCGCGTCTACCTGCACCTCGATCGCCTCGAACACAACATGCGCGTGCTCGAGCGATGCGTGGACGGTCGGCCGTTATGGCCGTGCGTCAAGGCGAACGCCTACGGCCACGGCGCGGTACCCATCGCGCGACGTTTGCTGCGACTGGGCTACGGCCGACTCGGAGTTGCCGATGTCGTCGAAGCCACGGCGCTTGCGAATGCCGGAATCGATGCAGCATTTATCGTGCTTGCGCCCGCCTTGCCCGAGCATGCCGAAGCGCTCGTCGCACTCGACTGCGAACCGGTCGTATGTACCCTCGAGATGGTGCAGGCGCTCTCTGGCGCCGCGCAGGCCCTCGGCCGAACCGTCCCCGTACACATCAAGGTCGACACCGGGATGGGGCGCATCGGCATCCGCCCCGATGAGGTCGGAGCGTTCCTTGAAAGCTGCGCCCACCGGCAGGGCGTAACGCTTCGAGGCATCATGAGCCACTTCGCCCGCGCCGACGAAGCCGACAAGGCCTTTTCGCATGAACAGACCAGATTGTTCACGGCGGCTGTCGAACAGGCCCGCGCGTTCGGCGTCGAGTATGCGCACATGGCGAACAGCGCGGCGATCTTCGACCTCCCGGACTCGCATTTCGACGCTGCCAGGCCCGGCATCGCGATTTATGGGCTCGCGCCTTCGGCAACCATCGCCAACTCGCAGCTGCGCGAACTTGAACCCGTGCTCGAATGGAAAACCCGGATCTCGTTTCTCAACGAGATCCCGCCCGGAGCGGGTGTGAGTTACGGACACACTTACCGCACGGCGCGCCCTTCGCTGCTCGCCGCGCTTCCGGTCGGCTACGGTGACGGCCTGAGCAGGCGACTTTCCAACAATCTCGACGTGCTGATCGGTGGAATTCGCTGCCCGCAGGTCGGCCGGATCACCATGGACACGACGCTTGTCGACGTCACGGTGTTGCGTGGCCGGGTCGCCACAGGCGACGAGGCCGTACTGATCGGCCGGCAGGGCGACGAGCAGATCACCGCAGATGAACTGGCGGGGCGCCTCGGAACCATCAGCTATGAACTGGTGACCGGGATTGGCACGCGCGTTCCACGCATCGCCGTATGAACAAGCCGGGGGCCAGGCATCTGCGCTGCAGCGTCTTTGCCGGACTCACTTCCGAGATTCAACGCGATCTCTCCTTGCCGCCAGCCCATCGTCCGGCATCCTGCACGAAAAGCTGCAGGAACCGGACGACTCCGGAGGCAAATTGCCTTACAATTCCGGCGGCCCGAATTTCTCAAGGAGAATCAGAATGCGGATTTCGACGTGGAGGCTTGTCAGCGCACTGCTCGTACTCGGCACTGTCGGGGCTGCGAGCGCGCAGGAAGGCCATCCGCTCAAGGGCTCATGGATCGGCACCTGGGAGTCGAACGAAACCCACGGCGAATTCGTGCTCGTCGTGCTCGACTGGGACGGTGAACAGATCTCGGGCATCATCAATCCGGGCACCGACAACATCGAGATTGGCGCGGCAACACTCGATCCGGCCGGGTGGACCGTGCGCATCGAGGCCGACGGAGAGGATCGCGACGGCAATGCCGTGCACTACATGATCGAGGGCACGATCGAGGATCTCGAGTTGCCGAACCGCTATATCACGGGCACCTGGCAGCATGGCAGTGGCGGCGGTGATTTCGAGATTCGCAGGCAGTAGCCGGCCGATGCGAGACAGCCAGGAGCTTTCGATGAGAAACGCCGAGATGAATCTGCGCTCCACGGCGGCGATGCTCGCGGCCGCCTGGTTCGCGCTTGCTCCCGCAATGGCCTTCGCTCACCACCCGATTCACGGCAAGTTCGATCCCGGTGCGGACCTGACGCTGAGCGGAGTCGTGACGTATGTCGACTGGCGCAATCCCCACGCACATGTGTTCATGAACGTGGGCCAGGGCGACGAGACGCTGAACTGGGCGGTTGAACTGGAAAGCCCGATCGATCTCGAAGCGAACGGCTGGACGCAGGCCACGGTATTGCCCGGCGACGCAATCACCGTTGCCGGTATCGTCGCCCGCGACGGCACGCGCCAGATCTGGGGCGAGTCGGTCGTACGCAGCGACAGCGGCAGCCGGGTTTTCGACCTGTCGCTTGAAGCGCCACCGACGCCTCTCGCGCCGCGGCCGGCGCCGCGCTGGCCGGACGGACAACCCGCGCTCGGCGGAACGGCCGACGCGATCGACGGATACTGGAGTTACCCGAGTGCGACGGCGCTCGTCGAGGACGGCATCGACGTCGCGATGAACGCGGACGGCCTGCTCGAGGATCTCGACGACGCCGGGCGCGTCGCGCCGATGCAGCCCTGGGCGCTGGCACTCTACCGCCACCGCCAGGAGCGTTCGCTCAGGGACGATCCGATGTACCTCAACTGCAAGCCGCCCGGGGGCCCGCGCCAGTACATGTCCCATCACGGGTTCCAGCTCATCGAGGATCGCGAACGCGAGCGCGTCTTCCTGCTGCTTGGCAGCGGCAACCGCAACTACCGGATCATCTACCTCGACGGGCGCGAGCACGTCGGTCAGGTCGGCGGCGACGACGACAATCCGCTCTACTACGGGCGCTCGGTCGGAAGCTGGGAAGGCGATGCGCTCGTCGTCGACACGCGCGGGTTCAATGAGGACTTCTGGTTCACGAGCGGCGGCCTGCCGCACACGAGCCGGCTAAGGCTGATCGAGCGGTTCACGCGCACCGATCTCGAGACGCTCGTATACGAGGTGACCATCGAGGATCCCGGCGCCTACACGAGATCGTGGACGAGCAGTTGGACGCTGCGCTGGGTCGGCGGCGATGACCTGCCGTTTCATCTGTGTCAGCACAACAGGCCCTGAGTTGCGAGAGAGGATGACGCTGCCAGCGCAATGATGTTGAAGTAATATCGAGAGGAAAGTGCCCCGGCCTCGGGGCCAACTTTGCGGAGTCGTGAAATGAAGACAAATATTCTTGCTGGAGTGGTTGCAGCCGGCGCGCTGCTGGCCGGTGCGCAAAGCATTGCGCATCACTCGTTTTCTGCGGAGTTCGACAGCAACAAGCCGATTTCCGTGACCGGCATCGTCACCAACGTCGAATGGACCAACCCGCACGTCTGGTTCTACATCAACGTTCGGGACGAGGCGTCCGGGGAAGTCGTGAACTGGGGCGCGGAAATGGGCCCGCCGCATGGTCTGCAACGGCGAGGCTGGCGCCGGAACACGCTACAGATCGGCGAGGAAGTCACGGTTGACGGCTTTCTCGCACGCAACGGCAGCAATCGTCTCAACGCGAGATCGGTGACGCTGACCGCAACCGGCGGGCGGCCGGGCGAGACGCTCGACGCGAATTCAAGTCGCCAGGGCGACGAATGACCATGGTGGGACGTAAGCGACTGGTTCTGATTGCCGCCGCGGCACTGCTCGCGACGGCGCTGCCGAGTGAATGGGCAGACGCACAGCGCCGCGAACGCAACCCGGACCTGCCGCCGCCCGGACCCGTGCCACGTACGGCTGACGGCAAGGTCATGCTGACCGGCGCCACCGGGAGCGAGATTGGCGTGTGGGAGCCGATGTTCGGCATTTTCGACCCGATCGCGCCGGCCGATGAAGTCCCGTTCCAACCCTGGGCGCGCGCGTTGTATGACGCGCGCCAGATCCACGAACTCGAACCGCACGCACGCTGCAAGGCATCGGGCATCTCG
The DNA here is from genome assembly GCA_022819855.1 of Gammaproteobacteria bacterium. GTDB lineage: Bacteria > Pseudomonadota > Gammaproteobacteria > Steroidobacterales > Rariloculaceae > Rariloculus. Next base: position 51,831 of record JAJEGN010000007.1, read on the forward strand.
CGGCAATTCCTGACGCCGTACGGCGTGGAAATCCTCGAACTGCCGGAACTGCAGCGGCTATATATCTTCGACATCGGCGGGCCGCATACCTTCCGCACCGTGTACATGGACGGACGCTCGCATCCGAAGAACCCGACGCCGACGAACTACGGCCACGCCATCGGCTGGTGGGAGGGCGACACGCTCGTCATCGACAGCGTCGGGTTCAACGAGGACTTCTGGTTCGAACGACGCGGGCTGCCGCACACCGAGCAACTGCACACGATCGAGCGCCTGACGCGCGTCGACGCAGCCACGATCGAGTACCGCGTCACCATCGACGATCCCGGCGCCTACACCGCGCCATGGACGGGCGGATTCGACCTCAACTGGGAAGCAGGCACGGAGCTTTTCGAGTACATCTGCCAGGAAGCCAACTACGCGCACGAGCTCATGGTGGGCGGCGAGGCGTCCTCGGTCGACCGAAGCAGCCCGATCGTTCCCTGACCGGCAGCGTTCGGAACAACGCCGGACCGTTCGCGATCGGAAGCGAACGTCATGTCTCTTGATGAGGCCATCCGGGGCGCACTCGCCGGTGTAGCGAGCGTCGGCGAATGCCTGCGCAGCGGCGTCAGCTACAACCCGTTGTCCGCCACAACGATCCAGGACCCCTACCCGATCTACGCGGCACTGCGGGCGCGTTCGCCCGTGCATCGCAGCCGGGTCATGAACGCCTGGCTCTTCACGCGCCACGCCGACATCGACGCCATCCTTCGCGACCACCGCCGATTCGGGAACGACCCGCGCAAGGGCACGCTGAGCAGGCAGCAGAGCGCGAGGCTGCCGCCGGCGGATGAGTTCTCGATGCTTCTGCTCGATCCGCCCGACCACACGCGGCTGCGCTCGCTCGTGAACAAGGCCTTTACGCCTCGGGCCGTCAACGCGCTTGAACCGCGCGTTCGCAGCATACTGGCGACGCTGCTCGACGAGATCGACGACCTCTCCGGATTCAACCTCATCGACGCGATCGCCAGGCCGCTGCCGATCATCGTGATCGCCGAGATGCTGGGCGTCCCTGCGCGCGACCGGGAGCTGTTCAAGCACTGGTCGATCGAGCGCGCCCGGCTGCTCGAACCGACGATAAGCCGGCGCGAACGCGCTTCCGCGTTCAGTACTCTCGAGGCGTTCGACGACTACTTCCGCGCGGTCATCAAGGCGCGGCGAGCCGAACCGCGTGACGACCTCGTAAGCGCCCTGGTACAGGCCCACGACGAGCACGACAGCCTCAGCGAGCGCGAGACGCTCAACATGCTGCGGCTGATCCTCATCGCCGGCAACGAAACCACCACCAACCTGATCGGCAACGGCATGCTGGCGCTGCTGCGCCATCCCGACGAACTGAAGCGGCTGCGGGCGGAACCTGAGCTGATACCGTCGGCCGTCGAGGAACTGCTGCGCTTCGACTCACCCGTGCAGCTCGACACCCGGCGCGTGCTCAGCGACTGCGACGTCGACGGCGTCGAGCTCCGCGAACGCGAGAACGTGATTCTCGCGCTTGGCGCGGCCAATCGCGATCCTGAAGCGTTCGAGAACCCGGACCGGCTCGATGTGGGGCGCGGGATCCGCTCGCACCTGTCGTTCGGGCGCGGCATCCACCATTGCCTGGGCGCCCCGCTGGCGCGGCTCGAAGGACGGATCGTCCTCGAGATGCTGCTCGAGCGCTACCGACGGATTCGCCTGCTCACCGGCAGGCCGAGGTTCCGCAGGGCCGTCGTGCTTCGCGGCCTGAGTTCGCTACCTGTCGCGTTTGCCTGAGGCGCCCGCCCCCTGTGCCTACTGGTGCACGTAGTCTTCGTCGAACCAGAAGTCCGGGTCCGTCAGTGCGGGCTTCTCACCGGGCGCATACTGACTGACGACGCCGTCGTCGGTGACGAACCACTGCGAACCTTCGACGCAGTCCCACTGGTGCGGCCAGATCCGTTGCTTCGCCTCGTCCGAGCGGTCGTCTTCCTTGTAGAGCGCGACGACCGTGTGCCAGGGCTCCACGAATGTCGTGTCGTACATCGTGACCTCGACTTCGATACGCTCGGTGGGTATGACGTCCGAACCGAAGGTCTCGAGCGCCAGGTCGACGCCTGCCGCTACGGGATCGACCTTGCGCCAGCGCTCGACAACTTCCATCTCGTTCGTCTGGCGCGGCATGTTGCGCTGCAGAATGCCTTCCTTGATGCCCTTGGTCCAGATCGTCAGGACGTCCTCATCCCAGAACCCGATCGAATAGCCGAGCCATTCGTTCGTGAGCCACTCCTCGCTCGGATGCGGCCGACCATCGGTGAATACCCGCCTGAACTGGTTGACCATCTCGCTGCCGAGCACGGTCTTGCCGGGCGCGAGAAAATGCTCCCTGTAACCGTATTCGGTGAACCAGCGCGGAAAGTTCGGCGGCAGACAGAACGATAACGGGTCGATCGCATGATCCTCGCGCCACATCCGGGCGTCGCGGAGAAAGACCTCACGCGCTTGTGGAGTCAGCCGCACCGCGATGCCCTCCGGCGTCGAATGCCGGCCGACGATCGCGATCTCGCCCGTCGAGTTCTCCGTGCCCCAATGCCCGCTCCAGTCGGGCAGAGTCGCCATGGTGTGCTCGGTGGGACCGCCGCGGCTCTCGGCATCATCGAGCAGTGCGCTGTAGTGCTCTTCGGCCGATGCGTAGCCGCAAGGACCTCCCGGCAACTCGAACGACCCCCAGACCGTCGTGAACTCCCGGTTCGCCGAGACGCTCTGGGAGGTACCGAGATCGGGATACTGCTCGGCCAGCGGCACGCACTCGGCGTCACCGTTGCTGCCCTGGGCCACCGCAGCCTCACCGGCCGTAAGGAGGATCGCAACCCCCGCAAGCAACATGCCCGATGTGGTCACCAAACGGCCAAGTAGTCTGTCGATCATGTCTCTGCCACTCCACTTTCAAACTGTCGCAATCGAAGCGAGCCCTGGATCATAGCAAACGGTGTCTGCCTGCATTGACTGGTTCCGCACGGCATCACAGCAGCGCCAGGTCTCGAAAACGTTACCCCCGCGTTCGCTGCGGCGGCACGGCGACTCGTACCGTGCAACCGCAACGCGCGAACCTCAGGCGGCCGCGGCTGCAACCTTGGTTGGCGCGGTTTCCTTGAGGAACAGGCAAACGAAGATGCCGAGCGCCACACCCGCCAGGGCAACCCAGCCCACGCTCGGCAGGCCGTACGCGTCCGCCACGCCGCCGGCGATGATCGGCGCCACGCCGCCGCCGAAGATTTCCCCGGCGCCGACGACGAGGCCGATGGCCGACGAGATCAGGCCGATCGGCGCCGACTCCGTGGCGATCGGCCCGGTAATCAGCGCGATATTGCCAAGGCAGAAGAAAGAGCAAACGAAGAGCGCCACGAACAGCGCAGCCGTCGAGGCGCCGGTATTGAAGAACCAGTACACCGTGATCGTCGCGCCGATAAAACCGATAATCGCAAGCGGCTTGCGGCCGAAGCGGTCGGACAGTCCCGGCCAGCCGAATTGGCCGAAGAAGCCGCCGAAACCGATCGCCGAGGTCACGAGGCCCATCTGCCCTGGCGTCAATCCCAGCACGTTGATGAGATATACGGGCACCATGGCGCTGAGAACGAATACGCAGGCCATCGCGCAAAGCAGCGCGAACATGCACACGATGATATTGCGCGATTTGAGTACCTCGACCCAGCTACCGCCTTCATGCGTTGCGCCGATGAGTTCACCGGCCTGTGTGTCCTTCGGCTCACGCAACACGAAGTACAACAGCCCGCCGATGATGAAGCCCGGGATGGCCACGACCCAGAACACGCCGCGCCAGGTCATGTAATTGAGCAATTGTGTGGCGATGATCGGCCCGAGCGCGAGGCCGAGCAGGGCGAAACCGCTTTGCTGCAGGCCCTGGTTGAAGCCCCGGCGCGACGGTTTCGAAGCAGACGCGACGGCCGTGAAACTCGTCGGACAATAGCTGCCTTCCATCGCGCCCATGAGCGCGCGGATGACGGTCAACATGACCAGGGTCTGGACCACGCCGGACAGACCCGACAGCAGTGAAAACAGGATAATGGCCGGTATCAGGACCTTGCGGTGGCCGATCTTGTCCGACAGGCGGCCCGAAAAGATCGCGAACACACCCCAGGTGATGCCGAGAATGCCCGCAAGACGGCCGATGTCGCCTTCGGCCAGGCCGAGATCCTCCATGATGAACGGAAACAGCGGCGCGATGATCCAGCGATCAAGGCCCACGAGGCCGAAGCCGATGCCGAGCAGTGCGACCACCTTCCATTCATAATCTGTGTCCCACTTGCCGTTAGCAATCCGATTCATGCGTTCCTCCCTGGCCGGATGTCGAGACCGGTCGTTTTCTTATGGTTGGTTCGTAGGCTGGTTGTGCCGGTGCTGAAACATAGCGTTAATCGTGGCGGATTGCCAATTGTCAAATTCCCCCCGGCCACGCCCAAGCTCGATATCGACATGCGTTCGGTTCGACTCGTGTAGCTGCCGCCAATCGTTCTTGAATCGATCCTCGAGCCAGACTCCGGATGACTTGCTCCCGCACCAAATGACATCCGCTCTCTCCTGCAAATGAGAATGATTTGCATTCGCTTCGAATTCTGTTACGCTTCGCTCCACCTCGACGAAGGCGTGCAAAAAACGTGCTGCGCAAGACCATTTTCTGGACTCACCTCGTCTGCGGCGTATTGACGGGTCTCGTCGTCATCATGATGTCGGCAACGGGCGTCGTCCTGACCTACGAACGGCAGATGCTGGCGTGGGCCGACCGCGCACAGTACGCAGACCCCGCGCCCGGTCAGGCGCCCCTGCCGATTGCCGAACTGCTCGAGGCGGCAAGCCGCCAGGATCCCGAGTTCGAAGCAAGAACGCTAAGCCTGTCGAACGATCCCCGGGCGTTCGCGACACTCGGCGCCGGCCGTTCGAGTTCGCTTCGCATCGACCGCTACAGCGGCGAGGTCCTGGAACCTGCCGCCGCTGGCCTCCGCAGCTTCTTCAGCGCCATGACGGGCTGGCATCGCTGGTTCAATGCGAGCCGCGAGAACCGCGCCATCCCGCGCGCGGTCACGGGGATCAGCAACCTCGCGTTTCTGTTCCTGATTTTCAGCGGGCTCTATCTTTGGCTGCCGCCGACATTCAAATGGATCCGTTTCAAGACCAGGCTGCTGTTCAACGGCAAGGCAGTCACCGCCAGGGCGCGCGACTACAACTGGCATCACGTCATCGGCTTCTGGTCGGCGATCCCGCTCGCGGTCGTCGTCGCGACGGCCGTCGTGTTCTCCTACGGCTGGGCCAATGATCTCGTGTACCAGGTTTTCGGCGAGGATCCGTCCGGCGCCGGCGCCCGACCGGCCGCCGCTGCCGGGGAATCCGGCGCCGCCTCCGTCGCTTCCTACAGTGCGGATGCAACGCTCACTTCGCCGCTGAGTCTCGACGAACTCTTCGACCGTGCGTCGATGCAACTGCCGGACTGGCAAACGCTCACGCTGACGCTACCGGGCGCCGACGCAAGGTCGGCGCAGTTCAGGATCGATCTCGGCAACGGCGGCGAGCCGCAGAAGCGTCACGACGTGACTCTCGACAGGTATACCGGCCAGGTCGCGCTCTGGCAGCCATTCGATGCTCAATCGCCCGGCAGGCAGGCGCGCATGTGGATTCGCTACCTGCACACGGGCGAAGCGCTCGGCATCGTCGGCCAGACTGTCGCGGGCCTGGTATCGCTGACCAGCCTGATCATGGTCTGGACAGGGGTCGCGCTGGCCTGGCGACGGCTCGTCACGCCACTGGTCCGGCGGCGCCGGCAGGGCCCGGCGCCGCAAACGGGCGTTGCCGACGCCGCGAATCCCTGACGCCGGCCGGCAGAGGCGCCCCGCTCGGGGCGCCGTACCCATCAGGGCTGCGTCGTCGACTCGAGGTAGCGGAAGAACTCCGACTCGGCCCGGATCATCAGGGTCGTATTCTCGCCAAGCGAGTCGTAGCTCTCGAGTGTCCTTGAGAAGTTGTAGAACTCCGGATCCGCGCCGTAGGCCACGCCATAGATTCGCGTGGCCTCGGCATCGGCTTCACCGATGATCTCCTGCGCCCGGCGTTCGGCCTCCGACGATATCCTGCGAAGCTCCCGTTCCATGTCGCCGAGAATCTCCTGGCTTCGGCCCTGGCCCTCCGAGCGGAAACGCGCAGCGATGCTCTGCCTCTCGGAGATCATCCGGCTCTCGACCTGTTCGCGCACGGAATCGATGTAGTTGATCCGCTTGATCCTGACGTCGACGAGCTCGATGCCAAGCTCAGGCATGAGGCGCGATGCCGATGCCAGCATCTCCTGCTCCAGTTGCTGCCGCCCCTTCGTCGGCCGCTCCAGGTTCGCCGCGCCAAGCGCGCTGAGCTCCTCCTCGTTGAGCCCCTCGACATCGACCTGCCAGTCGGCCGAGCGGACGATTTCCTCGAGTTCCGTACCCGAGACGATGTCGCGCGCGACGGAGTCGAGGATGTCGTCGAGCCTCGTGCGGGCGCCGAGTTCGTCCCGAACGGACCGCAGGAATTGCAGCGGGTCTTCGATGCGCCAGCGCGCAGTCGTATCGACGATGATGAACTCGCGGCCGAGCGTCGGAATCTGGCTCACGGCGCCATCCCAGGCCAGCAGCCGCCGGTCGAAACGGCGAACCTCCTGGATGAAAGGCACGCGCCAGTGGAGCCCGGGTTCGGTGATGACGTCGCCGATCGGTTCGCCGAACTGGACGATGATGCCCTGCTCGGCCTGATCGATCACGAACGCGGCGTTGTATGCGACGAATGCCGCGGCCAGGAGGCCGACGACGGGAAGTGTCAGCTTGTTCATCGGCTCGCCTCCAGGTTTTGTCCACGCGGCTGCTGCAAGTCGGGCAGATTGAGCAACGGCAGCGGTGAAATCTGGTCATCCTGCACGACGAGCACGCGGCCGATCCTCGGCAGCGCCTCGTTGAGCGTTTCAAGGTAAAGACGTGACCGCGTGACCTCCGGAACGTTCTGGTACTCGGCCAGGACCGAAGTGAAACGCGCCGTCTCGCCGAAAGCCCGGTTGACGCGCTCCGTGGCGTAACCTTCGGCCTCGGAGATGATCCGGTTGGCCGTGCCCCGGGCGCGCGGGATCGCCTGGTTGGCCTGCATCGTGGCCTCGTTGATCATGCGCTCGAGCTCCTGACGCGCTTCGTTGACCTCGTTGAAGGCCGGCTGAACGCGCGGCGGCGGCACGACATCCTGAAGCTCCACGGTAATGATCCTGATGCCGTTGTCGTAGCGGTCCATTGCGGCCTGGATCTCGTCGCGCGCCGTGTTCGCGATGTCGACGCGGCCAACGGTCAGCACGTCGCTGCCGATGCGGTTGCCGACGACGCGCCGCATCACCGACTCGGACAGGTCGCGCAAGGTCCCGGTGGGATCGCGCATGCCATAAAGGAAGCGGATCGGGTCGCCGATGCGGTACTGAACGACCCATTCGACCTGAATGATGTTGAGGTCGCCCGTGAGCATCAACGACTCTCCCGGGAAATCCTCATCCGCAAAGCGCGTTCGCTGCAGCGCCGAGGCGTCCTCGGTCCGGAAACCGAATTCCTGCTTGAGAACGCGTTCGGTCGCGACGAGCTGCACTTCGTCGATGCCGAACGGCAACTTGAAATGCAGACCCGGATCGGTGATGCCGATCACGCTGCCGAAGCGCTTGACGACGGCACGCTGCTCCGGCTGCACCGTATAGAACGCGCTGAACGCCGCCCAGGCGAGGATGGCAATGCCGACGATGATCGCCAGCGTTCCGCCCTGCAAACCGCTCGGACGGCGCATGCCGCTGCGGCCGCGGACTCGCCCGGAACCGTTCGACGCGCCGGCGGCGTGCATGAGCTGGTCGATCAGATCCCTTGCTTGACTCATGGTTGTTTTCCCGTGGATTGATTGTCCGTGAAGTACCTTCCCGCGATCGCACTCGGGGTTGGAAGCGTCGAAGTTGCGGCCCGGTACCGGAGATTGCGGCGCTCTTCAGACACACACCGCAGTGCTATGGCGACCATTGTGCGCCCTCAGCAGGCCGCTGTGAAGTCCGCACGCTGTCAGCTCCCTGTCGAGCCCGGTTCGACGGCCATGGTGCAGGCGATGACCGCCACCGGGATGCGCTGGCCGCTGTCGCTCCTCCATCGAGACCGGGTCGACGCAGCCGGCGAACACGTACAATGGAGCGCTCCCGGGTTCCGGCGCGAGGAGACAGCGGTGACAAGGCGATCGAGCAGGCAACGAACGGAAGGACATGAAACTCGCGGGTTTGCCCCGCTTGAGATCGGCACGGCGCTCGCGCTGCTGGCGCTGCCGGGGATCGCAGGCGCCCACCACTCCTTTGCCGGCTTTTACGATCCGAATCGAATCCTCGAGATCGAAGGCGTCATCACGGAACTGTCGTGGTTCAACCCGCACGGACGGATGCGCCTGGAGGTGACCGACGAATCCGGAGCAACCGCAGTGTGGGACGTCGAGACCGGCAGCTTCAGCGTGTTGCGCACGCGAGGCGTGGACCCCGAGATCGTACAGGTCGGAGACCGCATCCTGCTGGCCGGCGACGCTGCCCTTCGCAATGAGACGGGAATCTACGGGCGCCAGATGCTGCTTGCGGACGGCCGCGAAATCCTGCTCTCGATCGGCGTGTCGCCGCGCTGGACCGACGCCGACACCGGCGAACTCATTGTTCCTGAACTCGATGAGCGGACCGCGGCCGAGGCGCGCAGCAACGCCGAAGGCGTGTTTCGCGTCTGGGGCACGGTGCTCGACGATCCCGCGGCCTTCCCGATGTACAAGGGCGGCTACCCTCTGACTGAAGCCGGCCGAGCGACACTTGCGCAATGGGATGCGACGAGCGCCGAACTCAATGACTGCACGCCGAAGGCCATGCCGCTGATCATGATCACGCCGTACCCGATCGAGTTCGTCCGCGACGGCGAGGACATCGTGATCCGCATGGAGGAAGACGACGCCGTCAGGCGCATCTACATGGGCGACGTATCACCGCCGGATGAGCATTCCTTTCTCGGCTTCTCGACGGGGACCTGGGAAGGCGGGACGCTCGTGGTTGAAACGACTCACATGCTCGCGGAACTCTTTTCCCCGGAAGGCATTCTCCAGAGCGAAGACATCCGCGTCATCGAGCGCTTCATGCCGAGCGCCGATGGCGAACGCATGGACTACCGCATCACGATCAGCGACCCGGTTACCTTCACTGAGGACTTTGAGCTGACGCGCTATTTCGTCTGGCGTCCCGACCTCACGGTCAGCCCCTACGACTGCGTCGACAGCCCAACGGCCAACCCGAACCCCTAAGCGCTCAGCCTCCATCGGCGCGGAGTCTCGCACAAACGCCAAGGGGAGACGCACGGACGGTCGCTTGAGACCCTCGCGCGCAGGGATGCGCGCGCGGAGCGTACATGGATGTATTCACCGCGTGTCTCAAGCGACCGTCCGTGCGTCTCCCCGCATCCCTGCGACAAGGAATCCGGGCTAGGCCGTCGGAAGCTGCTCTTCCGGCACCCACCAGCCGTGCACCTGCCCCACGGCGCGCATCGGCAGCTTGACCGTCGCAACCGGCCCGTCTGCAAGATGCTCGGCATCGAGGATCACGAGATCCCCGCGCCGGTTCTCGTCGTTCCGCGTCGCCAGGCCCATGAGGTAGCCCTCCCCTTCACGCGCATCGGCGCTGCGCGGTGCGAAGCAGCATTCTGCAAGCGAGGTGTTCGGCCCGAAGTCGAAGAGCGTATCGGTACGCGTCTGGTGATCGAAGCGCGCATAGCAGGCGCCGGCATTGCGCGGATCGCTGGCTCGCGGGTTCGGACAACCGAGAAAGCCATAGCGATAGGGCACGGTGTTGTAGCGGTCATCCTGGCGCGGCAAGGCGCCGACGTGCGGGTAGAGCTGCTCGATGCCGTAGTCGCTCGGCCGCGACCCGGAAAGATCGACCGAGAGCCGCGTGATGTGGCTTGTGCCCGAAATCGGATCCCAACTCGCGCCGTCGCGCATGGGCATGAATGGAAACGGATTCGACATCGACATCTCGACATCGACGTAGAGTTCGTTACCGTCGTCGAACGCGCCCATGACGTGCGTCGCGCTGCGGGTTGGCCCCTCGATCCACCGAACGTCGGAACCGTCGCCCCCGCGGCGAACGAAGCCGAACCAGGTCGGCCTCGAAGCGTCCCATGACCAATGAATACCGCCGCGGTCCATCTGTGCCTGGTCGAACGCCAGCGGGATCACGTAAAACACGATGTGGTTCCGTGTCACGGCGAAGTCATGCAGCATGCCGACGTAGGGCACTTCGATCTTCGCGTCCCAGACCACCTCGCCCGCGGGCGTGATCTCGAACATCGATACGACGCGGCTGCCGTGGCCTTCCGCCTCGTAGCCGAAAGCGACCATGTTGCCGGTCTCCGAGTCGATCTTCGGATGCGCGGTGAACGTCCTGCTCGGCAACTGGTCGTCGAAGGTGTAGTTCGGCACGAGCGTCTCGAGCGTGAGCAGATCGAGGGCCGAAGGCGGACTGTCCTCCTTGAGCGCGAGCAACAGGTTCCTGTGATTGATGATGTGGGTGTTGGCCGTACTGCGGCTCAGGCCCGCGACGCTCGGGTCGTCCATCGACGGGTTGCGGTACATCGGAAACAGAATCCGGCCGGCTTCGTTCTGCGCGAGCCAGCGATCGTTCCTGACGAAGCGGCTGCGGTAGTCGACGCGGCCGTTCCTGATGCGGAACATGCTGACGTGACCCTCGCCGTCGAACGGAATGTTGCCGGACTGAAGCGGATACTGAGGATCGGGACCGACGCGGTAGAAGGCGCCGTTGAGGTCCGAAGGCACGGTACCCTCGACCTCGCAGTCGTGGATCGTGGCTTCGAGCTTGTATAGCGAAGCGGGACGCCGCATCGACGGGCGAAGCTCCTCGTCGGGCGGCACGCCAGCTTGCTGCGCCCTCGCCTTGTCGGCCAAAAAACCGGCGGCGCCGACGCCGGCAGCGGCGCCGAGCACTCCGCCCATGAACGAGCGGCGGTCAAGATTCTTCGTGTCGTCGGTCATCGTCGGGCCCTTTGCGGCTGTGAGGCGGGAATCCGGCTAGTTTAGCTCAATTGGAGCGGCACACCCGCTCCCGGTGTTCTCCAGCCCGACGTGAGTCTGGACCGGCCGAAACGGCCGTCGCGGCCACCGGTCCGCCGGCCTGCCGGACCGGTGGCCGGACGGCGAATCCGCGCAAGTCTCTGCTACCATCGACGCCATGGCCGATCACAACGACCGCCGCGGTTTTCTGCGTCTCGTTTTCGGCGCGGCCTGTGCATCGGCGGCATCCGGCGCGGGACTCGCCGGCTTCGCGCGGCCCGCCCTCGCCCAATCCGGAACCGCGACGATCGCGGCCGTTGACCTGGGGAACGGCCTGACCCGGATCACGGGCGCAGGCGGCAACATGCTGCTCTTCACGGGCACGGGCGCGGCGGTGCTCGTCGACAGCGGAACTCCCGACGACGCGGTCGACCTCGGTGAATTCATAGGCGGCATGCTGGGCGGCGCGCCCGTCGACGTGCTGTTCAACACCCATTGGCACGTCGAGCACACGGGAGCCAACGAGACCTTCGCTCGACAGGGCGCGAGAATCGTCGCGCACGAGAATACGCGACTCTGGATGAGCACGGAGTATTACGTGGACTGGCAGGATCGCACCTACCGGCCGCGCCCGCCCGCTGCGCTGCCGACGGAAACCTTCTTTTCGTCGGACCCGCAACCGATCGCGCTCGACATGGGCGGTGAACGCATCGAATACGGGCACCTGCGCGAGGCTCACACCGACGGCGACATCTACGTCTTCTTCCGCGACCGCAACGTCATCGCCACTGGGGATGTCGTCTCGGCCGGCGCCTATCCTGTCCTCGACTATGCGACCGGCGGCTGGATCGGCGGCCTCATGGACGCTACACGGAAGCTCATCGACCTCAGCGACAACGACACGATCATCGTGCCGGGGGCAGGACCCGAGCAGTCTCGCGGGCACCTCGAGCGACAGTACGAGATGGTCGCAACCGTGCGTGAACGCGTCGAGACGATGATGCGGCAGGGCAGGAGCGCCGAAGAGATGCTTGCCGCGGGCGTGACGGCGGAGTTCGATGCCGCATGGGGCCAGAACCGCGAGCGGTTCATCGCCAACGTCTACGGCGGCTTGTGGTGGCAGGGTCGGCTCGATGGCTCGCTCTAGATCCGATACAAGACCCTCGCGTCGGGACCGCCTGCGCCTGGCCGCGGCGATTGCCGGCCTCGCGCTGCTTGCCGGCTGCGCGCAACGGAACGAGCCACCGGGCGCCGCCGTCGCGGACCACTGGCAGCTCCTTGCGGGCTACTGCGCGGACTGCCACAACGATACCGAATACGCGGCCGATCTCTCGTTCGACGCCGCCGTCCCCGGCGACATCGCCGTCGATCCCGAAACCTGGGAGAAAGTCGTACGGAAGCTGCGCGGCGACCTCATGCCGCCGCCCGGCGGGCCGAGGCCCGCTGGCGCACGAGTCGACGCTTTCGTCACGTCGCTGGAAAACGCGCTTGACGCGGCTGCTGCGACGCGGGGACCGACGCCCGGCCACGTCGCGCCGCATCGTCTGAACCGCACCGAGTACGCCAGAGCCATCGAGGATCTCTTCGGCATCCGCATCGATGCCGCCGCGCTGTTGCCGCAGGACATCGCGAGCGAGGGTTTCGACAACATCGCCGAGGTACTGAGCGTTTCGCCGACTCACCTCGATCAGTACCTCGCGGCAGCCCGCGACATCAGCATCCGCGCGGTCGGCGAAGCCGCCCCCGAACTCGCCAGGGCGAACTATCGTTCCGACCGCGAGAACCGCACCACACATGTCGCCGGGCTGCCGCTCGGGACGCGCGGCGGGCTGGCGGTCGAGCACTACTTCCCCGCCGACGGCGACTACGAAATCAGCCTCAACATCTCCTCGATCCCGGGCGCGGAGTTGCGCGGCTATCCGTACGGCTGGCTCGAATACCGCCACCGGCCCATCGTCACGATCGACGGGGTCAATATCTTCGAAGACTTCATCGGCGGCGAGGAAGACTCGAGAACGCTCGATCAGGAGCAGATCCAGGGCGTAGAACGCATCAGGAACCGCTTCCGGAATATCCGCGTGAACGTCACGGCCGGCGAGCATGTCGTCGGAGCAAGCTTTGTGGCGCGCAGTTTCGCCGAGGGCGATTATCTGCTCAGCGCCCTGACGCCCGGCGAAGGCGTACCGGACGTTCCGAGGCTCTACGGCCTCGAGATCATCGGTCCTTACGACGCGACCGGAATCGGCGGATCGACCGCGAGCCGAGAGCGGATCTTCGTCTGCTACCCGAACGACGCGGGCGAAGAGCGGCCATGCGCGCGAACGATTCTCGAGAACCTTGCCTACCGGGCGTTTCGCCGTCCCATCGACGACACCGACATCGAACCGCTGCTCGGCTTCTATGACGCCGGGCGCACCGCAGGCGGTGACTTTGAGGCGGGCATCCAGAGAGGCGTCATGGCCGTGCTCGCAAGCACCAGGTTCCTCTACCGAACGGAGCCCGGCGATCCCCCGGCAGGGCTCGCTGCGGGCGCCGCCTATACCATCGATGACCTCGAACTCGCGTGGCGGCTCGCTTTCTTCATGTGGAGCCAGGGTCCCGACGAGGCGCTGCTCGCACTCGCCGGGCGCAGCGAACTCAACGATCCGCAAGTACTCCGGCAGCAGGTCGAACGCATGCTCGCCGATCCGCGCTCGGACTCGCTCGTGACGAACTTCGCATTCCAGTGGCTCGACGTTCGCCGGGTCGACGCGATCGATCCGGACGCACGGCTTTACCCGAACTTCGACGAGGATTTGCGCCGCGCCTTCCGGCAGGAGATGGAGTTGTTTCTCGACAGCATCCTGCGCGAGGAGCGAAGCGTGCTCGACCTGCTCACGGCGAACCACACCTTCGTCAACGAAAGGCTCGCGCGCCACTACGGCATCGACAGCGTCCGCGGCGATCGCTTCCGGCGTGTGGAGCTTGAGGATTCACGGCGCTTTGGACTGTTCGGCAAGGCCAGTTTGCACATGGTGACTTCCTATCCCGACCGAACCTCGCCCGTGTTGCGCGGCGAATGGATCATGGAGCAGCTTCTCGGGACGCCACCCGCCTCGGTACCGGCCGGAGTCGAGACCGATCTGACCCCGCCGCCCGGCGATATCCCGCGCACCGTTCGCGAGCGCCTCGCGCGCCACCGCACGGAGTCCTCCTGCAACCACTGTCATGGCGTCATCGACCCGCTCGGCCAGGCGCTCGAGAACTTCAACGTCGTCGGCGAATGGCGCGAACGCGAACGCGAGAACGGCCTGCCGATCGACTCGAGCGGCGAACTCGCCGACGGCACGCCCGTCAACAATCCCGACCAGTTGCGCCGCGCGCTTGCGGCACAACCGGAACTCTTCGTTCAGTCACTGACCGAGAAGCTCATGACCTACGCGCTCGGGCGGGGGCTTGCGTACTACGACATGCCGACTGTCCGCGCGATCGTGGCTGAAGCCGCGGCGGCAGGCTATAGTTTCCGGTCGATCGTCCTTGGTATCGCCAGCAGCGAAGCGTTCCGGATGCGAGCGGTCCCCGCTGCGGGAACCGGCGAAGCGCTGCAGGCGCAGGGGGACTGAGCATGTTCATCACGAAGAAGCACATGTCGCGGCGCATGCTCCTGCGAGCCGGCGGTGCGTCGATCGGATTGCCGCTGCTGAACGCGATGGTGCCTGCGGCGACCGCACTCGCGCAGACGGCGGCCCGGCCGACGCCGCGCATGGGCTTCTTCTACCTGCCTCACGGCGCGATCATGGACAACACGCGCTTCGGCGCGGAAATGAACCGCTGGACGCCCGATATCGAAGGTCCGGACTTCGACTTCAAACCGATCCTCGAACCGCTGGCCCCGCACCGCGATCATCTGACCGTCGTCAGCGGTCTCGGCAACAAGCCGGCCGAGAGTTCCGCGGTGCACGCGATCGTGCCCGCGACCTGGCTCTCCTGCGAGCACCCGCGGCAAAGCCACGCACCTTTCGCCGGCGTCACCGTCGACCAGGTCGCCGCCGCCCGCATCGGTCAGGATACGCCGCTGCCGTCGCTCGAACTCGCCACCGAGGAGGAAGGCGGCGGCGCGGCCTGTGACGGGACCTACGGTTGCAGCTACGGGCGGACGATCTCCTTCCGTGCGCCAACGACTCCGATGCCGATGGAGTTCGAGCCGCGCAAGGCCTTCGAAAAGATATTCGGCCGCGGCAGGACCCCGGAGCAACGCAGCGAAGTCGCCAACGATTACCGCAGCCTGCTCGACATGGTTGCCGGCGAAGCGGCCGATCTGCAACGCAAGCTCGGCCCCGCCGACCGCGTTCTCGTCGACGACTATCTCGCAAGCGTGCGCGAGATCGAGCGCCGCGTCGAACTGCTCGGCCAACGCGATCTCTCGACGGTCGACCTGCCCGAGGTGCCCGTCGCGCGGCCGGACTTCGACGATCTCATCCGCCTCATGCACGACCTCATCGTCGCGGCGTTCCAGGCGAACATGACGCGCATCGTGAGCTTCATGCTCGCGGCCGAAGTCAGCAATCAGCCGTACACGCACGTCGGCATCCCGGATGCCTTCCACCCGCTGTCGCACCACGCCGAGAACAAGGGCTCGATGGAGAAGCTCGTCGTCGTGCAGCGCTACCACTCGCAGGTCTTCGCCGACTTCCTCACGAAACTCGCCGACATTCCCGACGGCGACGGCGGTTCCGTGCTCGACAACTCGATCCTGCTCTACGGCAGCAACATGAGCAACAGCAACTCGCACAACAACTTCCCGCTGCCGACGCTGGTCGCCGGCCGCGGCGGCGGCACGATCAGGGGCAACCAGCACCTGCGCTATCCGGACCGCACGCCGCTTGCGAACCTGCTGCTGACGTTGCTGAACCGCGCCGGGGTCCCGGCGGAATCGGTCGGCGACAGCACCGGCGAACTGTCCGAGGTGTAACGGCACGTGGCACCCGGCGCGCTACGTTTGCGGAAGACCGCCCCGCCGCTCTTCGTGGAACGCGGGACTTGCGCCGAGGATCGCCGGCCGTGACCGTCACCGGACGCAGGTCGTCGGTGCGCGGTTCGTGGCTGATCGCCGTCATTGCGCTGGCGGCGCTCGAGTTCGTCTCCACGGCCGCGCGGTCCGACGACGCGCTCATTGACGCGGTGAGCCGGAACGACGTCGCGGCCGCCCGAGCGGCGCTCGAACAGGGCGCCGACGCCGCGACGCCCGCAGCCGACGGCACGACGGCGCTGCACTGGGCCGTCTACCACGACAAGCTCGCACTCGTCGAGGCACTCCTCGCGGCCGGAGCCGATGCGAATGCCGCCAATGACTACGGCTCGACACCGCTCGGCGAGGCTGCGGTCGTCGGCAACGTGGCCGTCATCGAAAGGCTCCTGGACTCCGGCGCCGAGATCGATGCTCCGGGCGCCGACGGCCAGACACCGCTCATGGTGCTTGCCCGTTCGAACCACGTCGACGCCGCGCGCCTGCTGATCGAGCGCGGCGCAAACGTCAACGCGAGAGAGTCCTGGCGCAATCAGACCGCCCTGATGTGGGCGGCAGCCCAACGGCAGCCCGCACTGGTCGCACTCCTCATCGAGCATGGCGCCGATGTCGACGCGCGCTCGGCCGTCAACGACTGGCCCCGCCAGGTCACCGGCGAGCCGCGGCGCATGTACCGGCCGTTCGGTGGTCTGACGCCATTGCTGTTCGCGGCGCGCGAAGGCTGTGTGGAGTGTGCGCGGCTGCTCGTCGAAGCCGGGGCCGACATCGATCTCGCGGACCCGAAGAACGTGACCCCGCTGTTCCTTGCGATCGACAACTTCAATTTCGACGTCGCGAAATCGCTCATCGAAGCCGGCGCGAATCCGAACAAGTGGGACTGGCTCGGACGCTCGCCGATCTACTCGGCCGTCGACGTCAACACGTTGCCGCGCGGCGGGCGGCCCGACCGGTCCTCCGTCGACTCGACAACGAGCCTCGAGATCATCGCGATGCTGCTCGAGGCCGGCGCGAACCCCAACGTTCAGTTGAAGATGCACCCGATCTGGCGGCACATCGGCGACGACCGCGGCTGCGACATGATGCTGTCGATCGGCGCAACGCCGCTGCTGCGGGCGGCCAAGACGTTCGACACGGCCGCGATGCGGCTCCTGATCGACCACGGCGCGCTGCTCGAGCTGCCGAACGACGGCGGCATCACCCCGGTCATGGCGGCCGCGGGCCACGGGTCCATCGAGTGCGATCCACGCGGCTACGGGCCCGGCATTCCGCATTACCTTGCGCCCGACGTGGAGGAGAAATCGATCGAAGCGGTGACGCTGCTGCTCGATGCAGGCGCCGGCATCAACGCCCGGACGACGGCCCGGACCGCAGGCTCGCGAGGGGTGGGACGAACGGCACTGTACGGCGCGGCATTCTGGGGATGGAACGCCGTTGTCGAGGCGCTCGTCGCGCGTGGAGCACGAATCGATATCGCCGACACGGACGGCCTCACGCCGGTCGACGCCGCGCTGGGCCGAGCCGGAGGCCACGGGCGCGGCGCGACGATCGAAGTCTTCGAGGATACGGCGCAGCTTCTGGAACGACTGTGCGCCGAACAGACGAACTGCAACCTTGACGCTCCGGAATCGGTGACGCTCACGAACGCGGGAGAGCGGCGGGCGATGGCCACCCAGGACGTGGATGTCGCTGGCGGCGACCCGCGACAGGATTCTGCTGCGCGGGTCGATGCCGCGGTTCACCCGAAACGACCGCCCGAGCAGCGCCGCGTGTCTTGAGCGCCCCCGCAGGCTTCCGACGTTTCGAGCTCGATGAGCGGCATGGCCTCTTCCGGGGCCGCCTGCCGGACCGGCTGATCCCCGACTGCGCCGGTTTCGAGGCGCTCTGGTCGCTGCATCCCGCCGAGTATCACGTCATCCGCGTGCACCATCGCCTCGTCAGGACGCCGCGCTGGCAACAGGCCTACGGCAGAAGCTACGTTTTCAGCGGCACCGAAAGCCCGGCACTGCCGATCCCCGCACTACTCGCTCCGTTACACGACTGGTGCCGGGCGACCGTCGATGCACGGCTCAACGGTCTGCTGCTGAACTGGTACGACGGCGCGCTCGGCCACTACATCAGCGCCCATCGCGACAGCCGGCGCAAGCTCATTGCCGACGCGCCGATCGTGACGGTGTCGTTCGGCGAGGAACGCGTGTTCCGCCTGCGCCCCTATCGCGGCAAGGGCTACACCGATCTCGAGGCCCGCGACGGGGACGTGTTCCTCATGCCCTACCGGACGAATCTTGCCTGGACGCACGAACTGCCGCGGTTCAGTCGTTATGGCGGGCGCAGGATCTCGGTGACGGTACGTGCGTTCGGACCGCAGGAACCGTGCAGACGCGGGCGAAACGCGTAGCGCCGGGTGGCCGTACTTCTTCGCAGCACGGACGTCAGATCGCGCTGAACGGCCGTTCGGCCCCGGCTATTGTTCCGCGCCCTCGCCGGCCGCGCCTTCACCGGGCGTGATGTACTCGTAAGCGAGTTCCTCGCACGGGTCGACGGCGAACGGCGCATCGGCGGGTATGACGATGGCCGAGCCGACATACTGATCGGTGTAGTACAGCGGATCCTCGGCAACGTAGTCGCGCGTGAGCGCCATCGTCTGCGGGTCGAGCGCAAAGCGTTCGACGACATGCAGCTCGCCGCTGTGGGGAACCGACCCCGCAATGATCCCCGGCTCGAAACCGATCGTATCGACGACGAGCGTATCGCCGTCCCAGCGGCCGATCGAATGGCCGCCGCGACTCGGCGCGATCGTCGCCGGATGCTCGTCCATGTCCATATGGACGGTGCGGGTCAGGCCTCGGCCGTATTCGATCGTGATCGCTTCTTCGCCCTGCGTGATGCGGTTGATCGGGCCGTCGAAGGTCCAGTCGAACAGGATGCTGGTAATCTCGCAGCGCAGGCGCGGAGCCGACCCGGGCGGCGCGTTGGCGATCTCGTCGGCGGCTGCCTGACCCGCTTCGGTGTAGGTCACCGGACGGGCGCCCCAGTCCGAACCGGGCACGTCTTCGGGGGCGATCTCGCCCGCGTTGACGGCTTCAAGAAGACTCTGCGGAACGAGTGCGCCGCCGCCACCTGGCGGGCGCGCCATCAGGTACTGTTCCTGGGCCCATTCGCCGGCGAGGTTCGGCTCGCCGCTCGGCAAGCGCGCCGGCCTGGCGTCACTCGTTGCCGGAACAGCGCCGTCGTCGAGTTGCTGGTAGCGCTCGAGCGCCTCGTCGTCACCGAGCGCAAGTGTCTCGACATAGCACGAAGCCGGATCGTCGCGATGCGGACGCCCGTCGATCGCGATGTGCGTACCGTCGACGAACATCTCGGCTGACCAGCCGGAGCGTCGCAGCACGGTCGCAGCGCGCATTTCGCAGCGCATCTCGATGGGCTCGCCGTCCGGTCCGACGGAATCGAAATACACGTACGCATGTGGGTTGACGAAATCGATGCCCGTTACGGTCCCCTCAACCTGGATTTCGCGAGTCCGATCGAAGCGGCCAAAGCCATGGTGGGCCGATGCGGCGCCCGCGAAAACCAGCACTGCGAGCGCTGCGACAGCGATTCTGGACATTTCTATCTCTCCGGTGCGTTGGCAGACTGTCTGACAGCGACAGTATATCGCCACGCCGTGCCTGATCGTCCGTGTCGGCTGCGGCATGGTCTGCGAAGCGAAGCAAGCCCGCGATCGGCGACCGCCAACAGGCCGCAACGACCTTCAGTGAATGAAAACACGCCAGCCGCTTTGCGGCGGCGAGGCGGAACCACGCCGGAGAGCGGACGAGTGGACTACGACGCGCGAGCCTTGTTCGTCTTGTTGAGCCGCGTCAACTGGACGCGGCCGCGCTTGGGGGACCGCCGTTCGTTGAGACCGACGACGATCTGCTCGGCGACCTCCTTGATCGATTGCACGGTGCCCTGCCGGTAGCCGGTGATCACGTTGGGACCCTGGATGATCTCGTAACGCACCCAGTCCTCGCCCTGCCCGCCTTCCGGGGGATCCGACAGTTCCACTGAATGCAACTCGAACGGTTTGTCGTTCTGCTTACGCCAACTCATGGTGTTCCCGTATTTGGTCGCCACGCCGGGGACAGGGACCGCGCAGTCTAGCATACGGGCGGCGCGCCAAGCGGGAATCGAGTACGATGTCGCGTGAGTTTCCCCGAGAAGCAGACGGCATCGTGGCAAGAATCCTCATCGCATCGATCGGCGGCGCAATCATCACCGTTTCGATCCTGCTCGGAATGAGCGAAATCGCGGCAAAATTCCGCGAACGCGACCCCACGCAATACTTCAGGATCGTGGATTTCATCCCCGCGCCGGATGGCTGGCGACGACCGGAGTTTCGCGATCCCACCCTGCCGCCGGAACGCGCTCAACTGCCCTTTGACGGCGAGGGCGCTGCGGTTCCGGTGGAAGTCCCCGAGGCGGACATCGGCACGATCGATGCGGATGTCGCGCCCGTCGTGATCGACGAGGACACCGTCGAACAAGCCCTGTCGGAGTGACTCCCGGCGAGTCGCTCAGAACGTGACGCCGTCCTCGGTCGTCACGCGCAACGCATAGCCGCCGTCGCTGCCGTCACGGGTCGGCGCTGCGGTCAGGGTGATCGTGTCGCCGACCTCGACCATCCCGATGCGCCAGCCCGAACGGTAGTAGTTGTTGCGGCTGTGGCCCTCGTATTCGATATCCCGCGTGCCCCTGTCATCGGTGACCTCGAGGACGATGCGCGTGTGCGGATTGGCGGCCTTGAATTCCCTGACGACACCGGTGACGGTGCGGTCCCTGATCGTCAGGTCGAAGCGGATCGCCGAGTGGTGGGCGGCGGCCGGAGGCGCGAGCACGCCAAGCGCCGCGGCGGCGACAAGCACGCGGCAACCCGCGATGAAATGTCTGTTTGGGCTGATCACTGTTGACTACTCCGCGGCGTCGCGTTCTTCCGCCTGCCTTGCGAGATCCTCGAGATAGTCCTCCCAGTCAGGCTCCGTGCACTCGTATAGCAGCATGCGCACATCGGGGCCCGCGGCGACCCATGTCTTGGTCACGGTCACCGGAGCGGTATAAAAGCGCGGATCGGTCAGCGTGAGGTCGGCGATCAGCAGCCTGTTGCCGTCATCGTCCTCGCCGAGCCGATAGCGCTCGACGATCCGAGCTTCGTCACTGTGCGCGGAACGTTGATCCACGGCTTCCTTGAGACTCGTCGTCGTGACCACGAGTGTCTCCCCCTCCCAGCGTCCCGTCGAAAAACCGTTGCGCGTGGGAATGAGGTCGTTCGGATCGAACTCGCGGTCGCCGAGATACACGCGCCTGAGTTCGGTGTGCGCCTCGTAGATGATGGTGATCTGCTCCGGGCGCTGGATGATTTCCATGGGGTAACCGCCAGACCCCAGCATCGACCCGGGCATGCCCGTACCGACGCAAAAACCGCCCGGTGTCGCTCCGGTACCGTCGATCAGTGCCTGATACGCATCGACCTTCGTGCGGGCTTCCTCGGTATAAGCCTCCCCGGGCCACGGGGAGCGAGCACCCGGAAAGCTACGCCAGACGCCCGTAAGGTCGGGCGCGTCATCAGCCGCCGCAGGTACCGGCAAAGCGATCCAGGCAGCGAGCACTGCGCTCGCGCAAACTGCAGCCTGCGCGGCAATTCGATATGTCATTTGGCGCCTCCTTGTTGCCAAACCCGCGGTGCGTCGGAACATCCGCGTCACCTTGTATGACAATTATCGCTGCATCGAGTCCGCTTGGCGACAGTGCGATGCTGCCCGGATCGGCTCCGACGATGCAAACCGGCCTTGTTTGCGCCCCACCTGGTAGCCCGCGGCACCGGCAGGGAGAACGATGCCGCTTGTGGATAACTCAGTGGAAAACTCTGTCCCGCCGTTGCCCCAACACGATTCGGCGAAGTGCACTGTCAGGACCGAAATATTCTCAAACACCATAATCATTAATAAATACAATAACTTGAAAACGTTAACAGAACTTTAACATGACAAATGTTCGCCAAGATTACAGTTTTTTGACATATCGGCCAGTTTGTGGAAAGAACGCGTTCCCGAAGAGTCCTAGCGGACCCGAGCCAGGGCGCCCATCGTGACCAGCAACAGCATGGTGGCCGGCATCCAGGCCACCAGACGCGGATCGAGGTTGAAGACCTCGCCACTGTTGGCGAAGAGCTCTCCAAGCCCGTAATAACCGAGCCCGATCACGACACCGACGACGAGCCGGGTACCCGTGCCTGCCGAGCGCAGGCCGCCGAAAACGAACGGCAAGGCCAGCATCGTCATGAGCACGACCGACACGACATTCGCGATCCGGCTCCAGTACGCGACCAGGTAGCGGTCCGCGTCGAGCCCGTTGCTGCGCAGATACCCGATATAGCGCTGCAGGCTCCCGGTGTCGAGCAGGTCCTCGCGTACCGAGGACAGTCCGACCAGGTCCGCGCTAAGGGAGAAACCGCGGCGGGCGTCACGCTCCTGGCGGACGGTCATGCCCTCAGCGGAGAACTCCGTTTCGCGATAGTTGACGAGCACGAGCTGATCGTTTGCGTCGATATCGGTCGAATCGGCGCGCGCGACCTGCCGCAATGACGGGTCATCGGTCAGGTCGAAGAGCAGCACTTCGCGGCCGAAGCTCTGCGACCCGGCGGGCCTGCTGAGGCTGATGATCTGATCCCCGTCCTTGAGCCAGGTCGACTCTCCGGCCGCAAGTCCCGCGTCCTCGAGCAGGGCACGGGCCCGCATCTCCCTCGCATACGCGCCAAGCGACGGAGCGAGCGACTCACCGAGCAGAATCATCACGACCATGAGCACGAGCCCCGAGGAGGCCACCGCGCCGAGCAGAGCGGTCTGTGAGATGCCGCTTGCGCGCATCACGACGAGTTCGCGATGCACGGCGAGGTTTCCGAGACTCAGCAAGGCGCCCAGCAACGCCGCGATGGGCAGGACCTCGATCACCAGTCTCGGAATCCTCAGCGCGACGTACGCAACCACGGTACCGAGTCCGTAATCTGCAACGCCAACGTCGCCAAGCTCGCCGACGAACTCGATGACAACGCCGATACCAAGCAGCACCGCAAGCACGAGTGCAACGCCTTTCAACACCGACGCGACGATGTAAGCGAAGAGCAGCTTCATGCCGATGCGTCCACCGCAGGCCCCGCGCGGCGTCCGCCTGGAAGGATCCCGGCGTCGCTGAGCAGCATGAGCAACACGGCCAACGCGAGCGCGCCGTGCACCCACCAGAGTCCGAGCCACCCGGGAACCTCGTCCCGCTCGACCCAGACACGCGCGATAGACAGCGTATTGACGTAGATCAGGTAGATGAGAAACGCAATACCGACGCGCCCGTAGCGGCCCTCCCGAGGCGAGGTCCGACTCAATGGAATTGCAAGCGCACCGAGTATCAACAAGGACAGCGGCGCGGACAGGCGCCACTGCAACTCCGCCCGATCCAGAGGGTCGTCCGAAGCCAGGAGCGCCGCCGTGGGCTTGATCTCCACGCTCTCGACGAATTCCTCGTCGGTGTCGGCGCGTATCGGAATCCCGTGTTCGGCGAACTCCGCAATCGAGAAATCGCTCTGCCCGGGCGTGCCTTCGTAGCGGCGGCCGTCGTAGAACACCAGCGTCAACTGGCCGGTATCGGCATCCAGAACGCGTTCGCCGCGCTCGGCGACGATCACGACGACCTTTCCGGCGCGGTCGCGCTGCAGGAACACGTCACGCAGTTCCTCGCCGTCGACTTCCTGGGCATACAACACCGTTTGCCCCGAATCGGGCGTGAGGAACCGGCCGGCCTCGAGGAGTCCCAGGTCCATGCTGGCGTTGGCCTCGAACCTGATCTGCTCGATTTCCCGACTCGCGTCGGGGGTCTGGAACAGGGCAAGCCAGGTCACCAGTGCGGCAAGCGGAACCGCGACCATGCCGACGGGACGCAAGAAGCCCGCGGTACCGACACCGCAGGCTGACAGCGCTGCCATCTCCGAGTCGCGGTTCAGGCGTGCGAGCGCAAGCATCACGCCGAGCAGCAGACCGATCGGTGACAGCAGCGTCAGGAATCTGAGCAGTGTCAGGCCGAAAATCTCGAGCACCATGTCGCGCGGCAATCGGTCGGCGGCCGCGTCGCCGAGAATCTCGGCAAACTGGTTGCCCATGAAGACGACCAGCAGCACGGCGATGGCGATCAGGGAAGTGCCGAGCGCTTCACGAAATATATATCGGCTTATCAGGCTCAATCGGTGTCGCCTCAGCAGTTTGATTGTCGCCGTCCGCCTGCTCCGTGGGGCGGGTCTGGCAGTCAATGCGGCTCGGATCTGCTCGGAAAACCGGCATTTTCGGTGTCTGGCGACGCTGTTCGACGCCAAAACGAGAATTGCCGATGTCACCCGTTTCCGATGGCCGAAACCGATCAGGTACACTAGCCTGCGATTTCGATGCCGGTCAACAGCCGTCGCGCCGCGTCGGGCGGCTGCCGGACCGCCATCGCACCCCAAACCGATCCGATCCAAGCTGAGGAATCATGTCCATGCAATTCCCCGTCAAGAAGGGTGCGCCGCCGGGAAACTGGAAGACCGAGTGCGCGATCCTGCCACTGTTCGATGACGGCCCCTTGCAAGGCGCGACCCAGGCGTTCGACACTGCAGGCGGAGGCCGGATCGCGCAGTTCGTCGAGGAGGGACACGCCAGCGGCGAACCCGGCCGCACCGCGTTTCTCCATGGCCTGGACGGAACGAAGGCGGCCAATGCGCTGCTGGTCGGTTGCGGGAAACGGGATCGTTTCAACGCAAAGAAGCTGCGCTCGGCGCTCGCCACCGCAGCCGGCGCGCTCGCCCCCACCGGCATTCGCACCGCGATGAGCTATCTTGCGCACGACGACGCGGCGGGATTGGACGACTATTACGCCGCGCGCGTCACCGTGGAAACATTCCGGGCGAGTTTCTACAAGTTCGATGAACTCAAGAGCAAGCACGAGCCGAAACCCAAAATGGCGACGGTCGGACTCCAGGCGGCGGATGCCACGGCTGAGGAGCGCACGCGGCGCGGAGTGGCGGACGGCCTCGCGATCGCCGCCGGCGTCGAACTCGCGCGCGACCTCGGCAACCTCCCCGCCAACTATTGCACGCCGGCGCATCTTGCCAAGGCCGCGCGGGGCATTGCGAACGGCCACGACAACTTCGAGATCGAGGTCATCGACGAACGGGGAATGAAAAAGCTCGCCATGGGCGCCCTGCTGTCCGTGACGCATGGCGCAGAGGAGCCGGCCCAACTCATCGTGCTCAACTACCGAGGCGCGCCGAATGGGGCCTCGCCGGTAGCGCTCTGCGGCAAGGGCATCACCTTCGACACGGGCGGCATCTCGATCAAGCCCGGCGCAAAGATGGATGAGATGAAGTTCGACATGTGCGGCGCCGCCAGCGTGCTGGGCGCCATGAAGGCGCTCGGCGAACTCGAGGCTCCGGTCAACGTCGTCGCCATCATCCCGGCCTGCGAGAACATGCCAGGCAGCCGCGCCACGCGTCCGGGCGACATCGTCAGGAGCATGTCCGGGCAGACCATCGAAATACTCAACACCGACGCCGAGGGCCGCCTGATCCTCGCCGATGCACTGACGTACGCCAAACGGTTCGAGCCTCGCTACGTGATCGACATCGCAACGCTGACGGGCGCCTGTGTCATGGCGCTCGGCAAGGTCTATACGGGTTTGTTCACCAACGACGAGGAACTGGCTGCCCGCTTGCTCGACGCGGGGAGACGGTCGCTCGACCCGGCCTGGCGCCTGCCGGCCGACGACGAATACGGCGAGAGCATGAAGAGCAATTTCGCCGATTTTGCGAACCTCGGCGCACGCTACGCCGGCGCCAGCAGCGCCGCACATTTCCTGTCGCGGTTCGCCGACCGCAAGGGCTGGGCCCACCTGGACATTGCGGGCACAGCCTGGCTCGAGGGCGACAGAAAGGGCGCGACGGGACGCCCCGTGCCGCTGCTCGTGGACTTTCTGCTGAATCTCTGAGACGCAGTGACCCGCGTCGATTTCTACATTCTCGCCACGGATTCCGACGCCGCGCGGCTCCGCTTCACCTGCCGGATCGCCGACAAGGCAATGCGCAGCGGCCGGCAGATCTTCATCAACTCGCCGTCCGACCACGAGACGAGGCAGCTCGACGACCTCCTGTGGACGTTTTCGCAAGGCAGTTTCGTGCCGCACCGGATCGTCGCGGCGCACGAAACCGAACCCGCGCGCGAACCCGTGGTGATCGGAACCGGTCGGGAACCTGGCGGCGACCACTGGAACGTGCTGATCAACCTCGCGTCCGAGGTCCCGGAGTTCTTCAGCCGCTACGAACGTGTCGTCGAACTCGTCGACGCCGAAGGGCTGCGCCGCGAACAGGGGCGCGAGCGCTACCGCTTCTATCAGAATCTCGGCTGCGAGCTCAATACCCACCGGATGTGACCGCCATGTCCCTGACAGCCCGCAGCAACAGTCCCACTGCATGGGGCGCAAGACCGCCTCGCAAGACCTGCCTGGCGCAGGATCGTCTCGCAAGACCTGCTTGGCGCAGGACCGCCTTGTCGGCCGGACGCCACGCCGGTCTCGATGCGACGCCGGACTTCTGCCAGGGACTGCCGGCACATCGACGGCCGGAGGCAAGCTGGTGAGCACGGCGTACCGCCCGGCCGACATCGAATCCCGCCATTACCGCCGCTGGACGGATTCCGGCTGGTTCGCCCCGTCGGGCGAGGGCGAGCACTTCAGCATCGTCATCCCGCCGCCGAACGTGACCGGAACTCTGCACATGGGGCACGCGTTCCAGGTCACGATCATGGACGCACTGACGCGCTATCACCGCATGTGCGGCCGCAACGCGCTCTGGCAACCCGGCACGGACCATGCAGGCATCGCAACGCAGATGGTCGTCGAACGGCAGATCGATGCCGAGGGCACGACGCGCCAGGCGCTGGGCCGCGAAGCTTTCGTGGACCGGGTCTGGCAATGGAAGGCGACCTCGGGCAACACGATCAACACCCAGCTCGCGCGGCTCGGGGCATCGGTGGACTGGTCGCGGGACTGCTTCACGATGGACCCGGCCCTGTCTCGCGCGGTGATCGAGGTGTTCGTCCGTCTCTACGACGAAGGCGTCATCTACCGCGGCACGCGGCTGACCAACTGGGACCCGAAGCTCCACACGGCGCTCTCCGACCTCGAGGTACTGAGCACGGAAGAACGCGGCAAGCTCTGGCGCTTCCGCTACCCGCTCGAAGATGGCGATGGCGCCCTGATCGTCGCGACGACCCGGCCGGAAACGATGCTCGGCGACACGGCCGTGGCCGTTCACCCCGACGACGAAAGGTACCGGCGACTGGTCGGCAAGACCGTTCGCCTGCCGCTCGCGGAACGCTCGATACCGATCATCGCGGACAGCTACGTCGATCCCGAGTTCGGCACCGGCTGCGTGAAGATCACGCCGGCGCACGACTTCAACGACTACGAGATGGCGCTGCGCCACGACCTGCCGATGATCAACATCTTCGATCGGGACGCGGCGCTCAACGCGAACGTGCCCGAGCGCTATCGGGGCCTTGACCGTTTCGAGGCCCGCGAGCGCGTGCTCGAGGACCTCGAGGCGGCGGGGCTGCTCGACGGAACCAGCGAGCACTCGGCCATGATCCCGCGCGGCGACCGCAGCGGCGTGATCGTCGAACCGCTGCTCACCGACCAGTGGTACGTGCGCGCCGAGACGCTGGCCGGACCCGCGATCGAGGCCGTCGAGCAGGGCCGCGTGCAGTTCGTGCCGGAGAACTGGTCGAAGATCTATTTCGAATGGATGCGCAACATCCACGACTGGTGCATCTCGCGGCAGTTGTGGTGGGGGCACCGCATCCCCGCCTGGTACGACGACGAAGGCAACATCTATGTCGCGCGTACGGAAGCCGAAGCGCGCCGCAAGCACGGCCTCGCTGAGGACGTCGCGCTCAGGCAGGACGAAGACGTGCTCGACACCTGGTTCTCCTCGGCGCTCTGGCCCTTCTCGACGATGGGCTGGCCGGAGAAGACCGACGCGCTGGCGACGTTCTATCCGACGTCCGTGCTCGTCACGGGCTTCGACATCATCTTCTTCTGGGTCGCCCGCATGATCATGATGGGGCTCAGGTTCATGGGCGACGTCCCCTTCCGGCACGTGTACATCCACCCGCTCGTGCGCGACCAGGAAGGTCAGAAGATGTCCAAGTCCAAGGGCAACATTCTCGACCCGATCGATCTCGTCGACGGCGTGGACCTCGCGACGCTGCTCGAGAAGCGCACGTCGGGCATGATGCAGACGCACCTGAAGTCCCGCGTCGAGCGAATCACGCGCGAGGAATTCCCCGACGGCATACGCGCCTACGGGACCGACGCCCTGCGTTACACCTTCGCCTCACTCGCGACGATGGGTCAGGACGTGCGCTTCGACCTCGGCCGGATCGAGGGCTACCACCGCTTCTGCAACAAGCTCTGGAATGCCGCGGCCTACGTCTTCAACCAGCTTCCTGAACCCGCTGACGGCGCAGCCGGGGCCGTTGAGGCGCCGGAATCGGCCGATTCGAACAGTCCGGCCGCGCGCGCGCAGGAATCCGCCGACGGCGACCGTCGGCCTACGGTCGCCGACCGCTGGATCCTCTCGCGCCTCAACCGCACGGTCGAGGAAGTCCACAAGGCCTACGCGGCCTACCGGCTCGACCTCATGGCGCAGGCGCTCTACGACTTCACCTGGCACGAGTTCTGCGACTGGTACGTGGAACTCACGAAACCCGTTCTGACCGGCGAGGACGCAGACGCTGCCGAGCAGCGCGCGGCGCGCGCCACGCTCGCCGCGGTGCTTGGCGGGCTCTGCAAGCTACTGCACCCGTTGATCCCGTTCATCACCGAAGAGATCTGGCTCGGGCTTTGCGCGAAAACCGGCATCGAGAGCGATACCGTCATGCTCGAACGGATGCCCGACGCAGAAAGCTACGCGGCTGACGCCGACGCCGAGGCCGAGCTAGGCTGGATTCAGGAATTCATCGTCGGCGTGCGCCAGATCCGTGGAGAAATGAACATCGGCAGGGCCCAAACGCTGCCGGTCAAGCTCGCGGGCGCCGCCGCGGAGGATCGACGGCGGCTCAAGGCGCACGAAGCGTATCTCGCGCGGTTGGCCGGGATCGGCAGCGTCGGGTTCGTGGATGCCGACGAGGACGTCCCCGGATCCGCAACGGCGCTGCTCGGCGAGATGCGCATCCTCGTTCCGCTCGCAGGCCTGATCGATGTCGGCCAGGAACGCGAACGGCTCGGCAAGCAACTCGACCGGGTCCGCGCCGACCTCGACAAGGCCCGGCGCAAGCTCGCAAACGACAACTTCGTCAACAATGCGCCAGCCGAAATCGTTGCGAAGGAACGCGGCCGAGTCGAGGAATTCGGAACGCGCGCGAAGCAGCTCGAGCAGCAGCTCCACCGCCTTGCGGACTTGTCCTGAAGCAACCCGCACGCCTTCGCTGCTTCGGCCGCACGCCGCTCGTTCGACCCTGATCTCGCCGCGCCATCCATCGCGCCGTCAATCTGCTGCAAACGCAAGGGGAGGTGCACCGCCGGCCGCTTGAGACCCTCGCGCGCAGGGATGCACGCGCGGAGCGTACATGGACGTATTTACCGCGTGTCTCAAGCGGCCGGCGGTGCGCCTCCCCGCAACACCGAGCCAATGCGATCGCGTACGTCAGTCAGCGAAACAAACTCACAAGGCTGCCGCGAGCACGACGGCATCCTCACGTCCCTGCGGCGCCTGGTAGTAGGCAGGACGAACGCCAATCTGCGTAAAACCCGCCGATTCGTAGAGCGCGAGAGCCGCCTTGTTCGACGGCCGGACCTCGAGATAGACCCGTTCGGCGTCGGACGCTTCCGACCTGGCAAGCAGGGCGTTCAGCAACATCCGTCCGTAGCCCATTTGCTGCGACGCGGGATGCACGCAGAGGTTGAGAATGTGCGCCTCGGCGGCGGCGATCGAAATGATGCCGTAGCCCGTAACGACGCCGCCGACTTCGAGCACCACACTGTGGTAGCCGGCGAGCAGGCAATCGCGGAATACCGCCAGACTCCAGGGGTAGTTGTACGCCGCCTTCTCGACGGAGGCCACCGCCTTGAGGTGGGCCGGCATCATCGTACGAATCTCCGTGAGGGGAGAGACTGCCGCGTTCATTCAACCTGACTGACTATGTCCCTGACTACGCACAGGTCCTGCCAGGACTTGCTCTTGGCCAACGGACTGCGCAACAGGTACGCCGGATGGTAGCTCACCACCAGGGGTATGCCCGCCGCTCCGTACTGACGCACCTGCCCCCTGAGCCTACCGATGGGCACATCCGTCTGCAATAACCACTGGGCGGCGATCCGGCCAAGCGCCAGAATCGCCTTCGGTTCGATCAGCTCGATCTGCCGGTCCAGATACGGCGTGCAAGTCGCCTGTTCGGACGGTTGCGGGTCCCGATTGTTCGGCGGGCGGCACTTGAGAATGTTCGCGATATAGACCTCTTCGCGCGCGAAACCGATGGCCGTCAGCATGGCGTTCAGCAGTTGCCCGGCCCGGCCGACGAACGGTTCGCCCTGCCGGTCCTCTTCGGCCCCGGGAGCTTCTCCGATGATCATGAGATCGGCGTCACGCCGGCCGACGCCAAAGACCGTCTGCGTGCGGCCCCGGTGCAGGCCGCAGCGCGTGCAGTCGCGCACGGCGAGTGCGAGCTGCTCCCAGTCAAGGCCGTCTGGCGGCGCAGCTTCGACGCCGCGACTCGCGGCAGGCGCCTCCTGAGCGGCAGCCAGCTTCGCTTCATTGCCCGTCGACGCTTCCCGCTCGGCCTCAACCGGGAGCGGCCGAGCCGGATCGTTGGCTCTGAGCCGCCAGACGGGAATCCCCATCTCGGCCAGGTAACGCTGCTGCAACGCGCTCACGCCTTGCCCCTTTCCCGGCTATCCCGGCGCTTCCGTTGCCGGCGCCAGATCCAGTCCGCGGGACCGAAGCAGGCATAGCCCATGAAGAGCACAAAGACGACCAGCGGCGGCTCGATCGAGATCACGATGATCACGAGCGGAATCAGCAGGAGCTGGGCGAACCTCAGGCGCCCTGTCAGGTTGACGTCCTTGAAGCTCGGGTAACGGAACCGCGACATCATGAGCAGTCCCGCCACGGCGGTGATGGTCACGCCGGCCACGAGCGCCGTGAGCCCCTCGATCCCGTAGTCGGTGGCGATCCAGACGGTGGAGGCCACGGCAGCGGCAGCCGGCGGGCTCGCAAGACCCTGGAAGTAGCGCTTGTCCTGCGTCGCCGAGTTCGTGTTGAACCGGGCGAGTCGGAATGCCGCGGCCGCGGCGTAGAGAAACGCCGCCAACCAACCGACGCGCCCCCAGATCGCTCCGTATTCGGCGAGCCTCTCGACCCCCCACTGGTAGGTCACGATCGCCGGCGCAAGTCCGAAGGACACCATGTCCGCGAGACTGTCGAACTCCTTGCCGAACTCGCTCTCCGTGCTGGTCATGCGGGCAACGCGGCCGTCGGTGCCGTCGAGGAACATCGCAATGAACACCGCCCACGCGGCAGCTTCGAAGTTCCCGTCGATCGCCGCGACAATCGAATAGAAACCGGCGAACAGTCCGCCCGTCGTCAGCAGATTGGGCAGCAGGTAAATGCCCTTGCGGCGCGTTCCACGTGGTGTGCTGGCCAACTGGGATACCCGGAAACTTCGACTTTGACCGGCGCCCATGCTGCGCCAATCGGAGCGCGGGCGCAACGCCGACCGGTGCGCACAGGTCTTGACCCGCCGGCACGCCGACGCTGAAGAAACGGTCGTCGTCCGAACAATTTTCAGCGAAAGGCCGCTCGCGCGGACTTGCCGACGCACTGCGGCTAGAATTGCGTCCCGGAGTCACCTCGGGGCATGGCCATGTATCTGTCGCAGCTACCGCTGACGACCTTCAAGGAAACGCCGGCCGACGCGGAAACCGTCAGCCACCAACTCATGCTGCGCGCCGGCCTGATCCGCCGCCTGGCATCCGGGCTCTACAACTGGATGCCGCTCGGGATGCGCGTGCTGCACAGGGTCCAGGCGATCGTCCGGGAGGAGATGGACCGCGCCGGTGCTCTCGAAGTCGTCATGCCGGGCGTGCAGCCGGCCGAACTATGGCGCGAATCCGGGCGTTGGGAGGACTACGGCCCCGAGCTCCTGCGCATGAAGGACCGCCACGAGCGCGACTTCTGCCTCGGCCCGACGCACGAGGAAGTCATCACGGACATCGCGCGCCACGAGCTCAAGAGCCACCGCCAACTGCCGGTCAACTACTACCAGATCCAGACCAAGTTCCGCGACGAGATCAGGCCGCGCTTCGGCGTCATGCGCGCACGCGAATTCATCATGAAGGACGCGTATTCCTTCCATCTCGACGAGCAGTCGCTGCTCGAGGGCTACCAGCTGATGCGCGACGCCTACCGGCGGATCTTCGACCGCCTGGGACTGGAGTACCGGATCGTGCAGGCGGACAGCGGAGCCATCGGCGGCAGCCGCTCGGAAGAGTTCCTGGTGCTGGCCTCGACCGGCGAGGATGCCATCGCCTGGTGCGACACCGACGGCTTCGCCGCCAACGTCGAGGTCGTATCGATCCCGACATCCGGGAACGGCGCGCCGGCGCCGTCCGAGGAGCGCAAGCTCGTCGCGACACCTGGCGTGGGAACGATCGCGGAACTTGCGGACTTTCTCGGCATCGGCGCCGACCGTTGTCTCAAGACGCTGCTCGTGAAGGGCTCCGATACACCGGCCGTCGCGCTGCTGCTGCGCGGCGACCACGAACTCAACGCAATCAAGGCGCAGAAGCTCGCAGGCGTTGCCGCGCCGCTCACGATGTTGCGAGGCGCCGAAGTCGAGGCCGCGACCGGTTGCGAACCGGGCTTCCTGGGGCCGGTTGAACTGCCTGTGCCGATCTACGTGGATCAAGCCGCCGCGGAACTCGCGGACTTCGTCTGCGGCGCCAACCAGCCGGACCATCACTACAGCGGCGTCAATTGGGGGCGCGACGTCGATCTGCCGGCCGTGGCGGACCTGCGCATTGCCCGGGCCGGAGATCCGAGCCCACTCGGCGGCGGACCGTTGTCGGTCGCGGGAGGCATCGAGGTCGGACACATCTTTCAGCTCGGCACGAAGTACAGCGAGACGATGGACGCAAGCGTGCTCGATGCAGACGGCGCCAAACGCGCGATGCACATGGGCTGCTACGGCATCGGCGTAACGCGCGTCGTCGCCGCGGCGATCGAGCAGAACCATGACGAGCGCGGCATCATCTGGCCCGCGGCGATCGCGCCGTTTCAGGTGATCGTCGTGCCCATCAATGCGGACAAATCCGAACCGGTGCGCCAAACGACTGCGGCGCTGCATGACAGCCTGACGGAAGCCGGCTTCGAGGTCCTGGTCGACGACCGGCCGCAGCGTCCGGGATTCAAGTTCGCCGATGCCGACCTGATCGGCATACCGCACCGCGTAGTGATCGCCGAGCGCGGACTGAACGCGGGACAGGTCGAATACAAGGGGCGGCGCGAGGGCGAGGTGACTCTCCTGCCGGTCGAATCGATCGTCGAATTCCTGGGGGCGCGCGCCTGAAGAGCTGCGGGGAACCAGCGTCTGAAGCTCCTAGCGCACTCTGAAACCCTCGCCCGGCGAGCCGGACCACTCTTCCACGCGTACAGCCGTGACGCGCGCGGCCGGCGGCCCCTCCCAAAGCCAGGCGCAAAGCGCCGTGACAGATGCTTCCGCGCCATTCATGACGACTTCAACCGTTCCGTCGGACAGGTTTCTGGCCCAGCCCCGAATGCCGAGCCCTCGGGCGCGTTCGGCCGTCCGCGCACGGTAGAACACGCCCTGCACACGGCCGGAGACGATACAGCGAACCGTCGTCGCCAGGTCAGTCACCGGTGGAGGCTTGCGCCGTCGCCAATGCCTCCACGGCACGATTCTTCGCGCGAACGGCGTTGGCGCGCGCAGGACCGTAGGCCTCCTCACGCAACTGCTGCTCGGCCTCGGCCAGGAAGCGCTGAGCTTCACCGAGCACGGCCGGCGCGAGCGCCGCCGCGTCGGCCTGTTCAGCCGCCGTGATGGCTTGCCGGGCATCGCTCATCTCCTGGACCGGAGGCGATGTCACACAGCCCGCAAGCATGACGCAAGCAAGCAGTCCCATGGGGACCAGGCTGCCTGCGGTTCGTGAGGACCGGGACATCTTTGTTGTTTTCAATGACTTGACACCGACAATCCGGAGAAAAAAGTAGCAGGGAGGTCTCCGCAGCGTCAAGCGCGATGCCCGCACGCAAGGCCACGGCCCATGCCGACCGTCGCGCGTTGCCGCCCCCGTTGTCGTGACACCGGCTATCTCGCAGGAACGCCTGCGGCAGCCTTCCCGCGCGGACTATACTCTGCACTGCAGCCGCCCGCCCGCGGGCGCGACTCACGAGTCCAGTTCCAGCAACAGGCACGTTCGCGATGAAACCGAAGCTCTACCACAACCCTCGCTGCTCCAAGTCCAGGCAGGCCCTCGCGCTGATTCGGGAGCACGGCATCGATGTCGACGTCGTCGAATACATGAAATCGCCGCTGCCCAGGGCCCAGATGCAGGAACTGCTGCGCAAGCTCGGATTCGGGCCGCGAGACCTCATCCGCAAGTTCGAAGCGGAGTTCAAATCGGCCGGAGTAACCGACGAAACTTCCGAAGACGAATTGCTCGATCTCATGCTCGCGCACCCGAAAATCATCCAGCGGCCCGTCATCGAGGTCGGTGAGCAGGCCCTTGTCGGCCGTCCACCGGAGCGGATCCTGGAACTTCTCCTGTAGACGCGGATTCACGGGTCGCCTCGGACTCGAGCGCCTTGCGAACAAACGGAACGGTCAGTCGACGCTGCTCGACGAGCGACGCGCGATCGAGGCGGTCGAGCCACCGGCACAATTCTCCAACTTCACGCTCGACGCGCGTGAGCAGGTAGCGTGCCGTCGCCTCGTCGAGTTCGAGGCCGCGGCCGCGAGCGTGCTCCTCTAGCGCCTGCCGCTGACCGTCGTCGCTGAGCGGATTGAGACGGTAGACCGTTGCGGCCGCGGCCCGCGAGGCGAGATCGGCGAGCGCGAATCCCGCGCCTGACGGCGCCGTGTCAGCGGCAAGCAGCAGGGGGCGGCCACTGGACTGCATCCCGTCAAGCACGGCGAACAGCCGCTCCTCCCATGCCGGCCGGCCGGCGACAGCGTCGATCTGATCGAGCGCGAGCAGCCCGACGCTATCGAGATCGAGGAGACAATCGGGATCGAGTTCATCACCCGCATCGAGCGGCAGGTACATCGCGCGCGTTCCGGCCCGGTCCGCGGCCCGGCAGGTGGCCTGCAGCAGATGCGACTTGCCGCGGCCCCGCGCGCCACAGATCCAGACGACCTCACTGCGCTCACCGCGCGCCACGGCCTCCAGGTGCCTGACGAGCGTCTCGTTGCTATCGGCGACGAAGGTCTCGAACGAAGCGGACCGATCGAGCTTGAGCGGAAGCGGCAACTGTCCCAAAGCGTCAGGTTCCTCTGCCCCAAAACGCAGCGGAATAGTGCCGTTCGTCCAGCAGCAACGCGACCGGCACCGTCAGCATTCGACGGCAAGTACCGAGTACGACCCTGGCCATCGCCGATCGGTTTCGATTCACGGCCCGGCCCCCGGCCGGGCAAGCCGATAGGTCAGGCTGTCCGGCTGCGCCGGCGCCGGCAGTTCTCCCGGCAACGGCAGCGCACCTGGATCGGATCCGCCAGCCGAACCCGTATCTCCGTCGTCACCGGCACCGACCGGCAAAAGCACGCCGTCGAGCGCGAGCACGCGGCGCAGCACATCCTCCTCGCTGCGCGTCGTGAGCCTGACGTCGAGCACCCTGCCGCCCAAGGCCTCCACTTCGACACCGTCGAGCACACTGAGCGCTTCGAGATAGGTCATGACCTCGCCGTAGTCCGCCAGGCTCGCGATATCGAGCACCGTCAACGGGAAGGAGCGCAGCCCCCCGGCCATGCTGAACTCCGCTGCAAAGTCGTTCGCGAGCCAGTCGAGTCCATCGCGGAGGTTGCGGCTCGTGACGACGCGCGTGGACTCTTCGTGCACGAGCGTCGAGCGAACATCGTAGCCAGGTTCACCGACGCTGACACGGACGGCGAGGTGAGCTTCGACCGGATAGCGGCCGGAGGCGCGCGCGATGCGCTCGTCGAATCCTCCCCAGACGTCGACGAAGCTTAGGGATTCGGCGTCCAGGCGGTCCATCGACGGCAGGGTGATGGGCAATCCCCGCTCGTCGGCGGCCAGGCGAAGCTCCTCCGCCACGGCCTGCAGCAACTCGAGCATCTCGGGGCTCGTGCGCTCATCGGGCAGTGTGGCCGGATCGGCGAGACGGGTCGACAGGATCGCCCGCTCGCCCCAACCGCTGTCGACGGCCACCCAAAGCAGGGTCATGGGCCGTTCGGCGCCCCAGACCGGCCAGCCCTGAGTTTCCAGCCACTGATCCACCCGGCTGGGAATGAACTCGACGCGCACGCGCTCCCGATCGAGCGGGTTGTAGGACCTCATGTGGGTCTCGGCCGACTCGATCAGAGGCAGCAGATCCGGATGGAATCGGGCGTCGAGCCTGCCCGTGACGCGCGTGAGCAACTGGCTCATGCCGAGCCGGATCGCTGCCGCGCGGCGGTCGATCGCTTCCGGAGCGGGCGTTACCGTGACCGCGTAGAGCTCCGGAAAGACGGCGGCGCGAGACGGCAGCGCGCCGAGCACGCTGCACGCGGCGAGCAACGCCAGCGTCCGGAGACTCAGCCCGCGGACCTCCAAGCCTCGCCGCACCATCCGATTGAACCATGTCCCTGTATCAGCGCCGTCGATTATTATAGCGAGCATGGCGCGAACGCCCGCGTCCCTGCCGAAGACCAGGCATGAGTTCAACCAATACGCTGACCTACAAGGATGCCGGCGTCGACATCGACGCGGGAGAAGCGCTCGTCGAGCGCATCAAGGCGCCGGTTCGCCGCACGCTGCGTCCCGAGGTGGTGGGCGGTCTCGGCGGCTTCGGCGGCCTGTGCCGCATCCCCGAAGCTTATCGCTCGCCGGTGCTCGTCGCCGGCACGGATGGCGTCGGCACCAAGCTCAAGCTCGCGATCGAACACGATGCCCACGACGGCGTCGGCATCGACCTCGTCGCGATGTGCGCAAACGACGTCATCGTGCAGGGCGCGGAGCCGCTGTTCTTCCTCGACTACTACGTCACGCCCAGGCTCGATGTCGATGTTGCGGCGCGCGTCATCGCCGGTATCGCGCGCGGCTGCGAACTCGCGGGCGCGGCGCTGCTCGGCGGCGAGACAGCCGAGCATCCCGGAGCGCATGAAGGCGACGACTACGACCTTGCGGGCTTTTGCGTCGGCGTCGTCGAGGAAGACAGACTCATCGACGGCAGCGGCATCGTCGCCGGCGACGCCGTGATCGGTCTCGCGTCTTCGGGCGTCCACTCGAACGGCTTCTCGCTGATCAGGAAGATCCTCGAGCAGCGTCCCGGTGCACGCGAGGAACGCGTTGACGGCAAGCCGCTGATCGCGGCACTGCTTGAACCGACCCGAATCTACTGCAGGTCGTTGCTCGCGCTGGTCGAAAGCGTGCATGTGAAGGGGCTCGCGCACATCACGGGCGGCGGCCTGACCGACAACATTCCACGCGTGCTGCCGGCCGGCCTTGGCGTCAGGCTCGATCGCGACGCGTGGCCCCGGCTCGGCGTATTCGAGTGGCTCGCCGACGCAGGCGTGGCTGACCGCGAACTCTATCGCACCTTCAACTGCGGCATCGGCATGATCGTCGTCGTCGCGAGGGATTCCGCCGACGCGGCGATCGCGAGCCTGGAGGCCTCCGGCGAGCAGGCCTGGACCATCGGCGCCGTAGTCGAGGACGCGCAGGAAGGAGTCGAGATCACCTGAGCAGCACGTGAAGCGCAATCGCAGACTGCAGGTACGAATCGCGGGGGGCGCGTGGCTGCTGCTCGCGCTCGGCGCCCTGATCGATGCAGCGGAAGCGCAAATCGCGATCTATACGGCCCGGTACCAGGTCGAATACAGGGGCCGGATTGCCGGCACGTCGGAATTTGCTGTCAGTTACGACGACGCGCGCGGAGTCTACACCTTCAACTCCCGCACGAGGGCCAGGGGCTTGCTGCGGCTCGTCTCGCCGCGCGACGTGGTCGAGTACAGCGAGTTCGTCGTGGAGGACGGACGCGTCCGACCGCTCGAGTTCCACTACGAGGACGGCAGCCGCAGAGGCGAGGACAACTTCCGCATGGTGTTCGACCGGGATGCCGGCCGCATCGCTGTGACCCGCGGCGAGGACGACCTGGAGCTTGAACTGCGGCCTGGCGTGCTCGACCGCGGCTCGATGCAGGCCGCGCTCATGCGCGACATCGAGGCGAACGGCCATCCGGGCCCCTATACCCTCGCCGACGAAAACGAACTCAGGACCTATGAATTCGAACGGCAGGACGACAGTGAAATCGTGACCGCGTTCGGAACCTTCAGGGCACAGAGCTTTCTGCAGAAGCGCGCCGGTTCCTCGCGCACCACGCTCCTCCGGGTCGTCCCCGAATTGCGCTATCTGCCCGCGGTGATCGAGCAGTACCGCGACGGCGAACTCAACACGCGCATGGTGCTCGAAGCGGTCGAAGGGCTCGGTCCCGACGGCGACGCTCCGTAGACCGTAAACGCAGCTTCCCTACCCTGCTCCCGCCAGCCATTCGCGCAACTTCGACCAGCGGCGCCTTCCGGAAACGTTGCGCACCGCGATTGACACCGCCTTCTTCTGGCCGACGAGCACGACGAGGCGCTTGCCGCGCGTCACGCCGGTGTACAGGAGGTTTCGCCGCAGCATCGCGTAGTGCTGGGTCAGCACGGGGATCACGACCGCCGGATATTCCGAACCCTGACTTTTGTGAATCGTTGCGGCGTAGGCCGGAACCAGCGCGTCGAGTTCCCCGAATCCGTAGACGACCTCAAGCCCGTCGAAGGTCACCGTCAGTTCGGCCGTGTCGGGATTGACGTCGGCGATCCGGCCGATATCGCCGTTGTAGACCTCCTTCTCGTAGTCGTTCTCGATCTGCATGACCTTGTCGCCGGGCGCGAAAGTCCAGCCGAACCGCTCGACCTCGCGTTCCGCCGCGGGATTGAGCGCGGCCTGCAGTTCGATATTGAGCGAACGAACGCCCGCCCCGCCCCGGTTCATCGGACAAAGGACCTGGATGTCGTCGATGGGGTCGAAGCCGAAGCGCTGCGGAATCCGCCTGGTGACCAGTTCCTCGATCCGCGCGACCGCGGTCTCGACATCTTCGGCCGGTACGAAGTAGAAGTCGCTGTTGCCCTCGGGTCGTGCCAGATCCGGGATGTCGCCCTCGTTGATCCCGTGTGCCGTCGTGACGATCCGGCTTTCGGCAGCCTGCCGGAAAACTTCCGTCAGGCGCACGACCGCAACCGCTCCGGAGGCGATGATGTCGGCGAGCACCTGCCCCGGCCCCACCGACGGAAGCTGATCGACATCGCCGACGACCAGCACGGCCGCGCCGTCCGGAACGGCCGCGAGCAACGCCCGCATGAGCGGCACGTCGACCATCGAGGCCTCGTCCACGACCAGCAGGCCGCAGTCCAGCGGATTGTCGGCGTCTCGCTTGAAGCCGCCGTGCCTGGGATCGACTTCGAGCAGGCGATGGATCGTGCGCGCTTCGAGCCCCGTGGCCTCGCCGAGCCTGCGCGCTGCGCGGCCTGTCGGCGCGCAGAGCAGCATCTCGACGCGCTTTGCGGCGAGGATGCGCAAAATGGCATTGAGGATCGTCGTCTTGCCGACGCCCGGTCCTCCGGTGATGACCGTCGCGGTGGAAGCCAGCGCCGCGCGCACGGCGTCGGCCTGGCTCACCGCGAGCACAAGGCCGGTCTTCTGCTCGACCCAGGGTAGCGCCTTGTCCGCATCGATCCCGGGCCACGGCAGCGGGCCTTCCGCGATCTTCGACAAGCGCTCGGCGATCGACTGCTCGGCGCGGTACAGCCCCTCGAGAAAGATGCACGGGGTAGCGGCGACGCTGTCCGCGACGACCGCGCCGCTCTCGAGTTCGAGATCGAGCGCCGTCTCGAGCAGGTCTTGCGGGACTTCGAGCAGTTCGGCGGCAAGCGGCAGCAGTTCGGCGGTCGGCAGGCCGCAATGGCCCTCATCCATCGCCGAGGCCAGGGCATGGGCGATGCCCGCCCGCACGCGGATCATGGCCGTCGCCTCGATGCCGAGCTTCATGGCGATGGTGTCGGCGGTCCTGAAGCCGATGCCGCGAATGTCCCTCGCGAGGCGGTAGGGATCCTCGCTCATGACCTCGACCGCATCCGCGCCGTAGGTCTTGAAAATCCTCACGGCTCGCGCCGTGCCGACCCCGTGGCTGTGCAGAAACACCATGATCTCGCGGACGACCTTCTGCTCCGCCCACGCGTCCATGATGTGGCCTGCGCGCACCGGACCGATCCCCGGCACATCGCGCAGCCGTTCCGGTTCCGCCTCGATGACGTCGAACACCTGTTCGCCGAACGCCCGCACGAGCTTGCGCGCGTAAACCGGTCCGATGCCCCGGATCATGCCGGAACCCAGATACTTCTCTATTCCGTCTACGGACGACGGCGCCGAGGTCCGCAGGAAGCTCGCCTTGAACTGCTGGCCATGGGTGCGGTCGTTGACCCACTCTCCGGACGCCGTGAGCCACTCGCCGGCGGAGATCGTGGCGGCATGACCGACGACGGTCACGAGATCGCGGTGGCCGCGGGCCTTGACGCGCAGCACGGAGAAACCGTTCTCGGAGTTGTGGAAGGTGATGCGTTCGACGAGTCCGGCGATGACTTCCTGAGACGGCGCCTGCGGATTCCGCCCCGACCGGTCACGTCGGCTACCGGCGGCGGTGTTCGAAGTCAATGGCGTAATCCGTATTCATGTGTTGGAAACATGGCGCCCGTGCCGCCCAACAAACCACGACGTAACTGCCGCGCACACGATGTCGGACGATACCCAGCCTGGTGTCGGCTTGCCAACCGAGGGGCGTGCGGACAATCGCGTACAACCGCCTACATAACGACCAGCTCGATTCGGGCAGCGTAGCGGCGAAAGTCTCGTGAGTTGAACGTCATCAGACGCCGCTCGCCATGAGCGAGCATCGTCGCCACGATGTTTGCGTCGTGAACCTGCCGCCCCGCGAACGGGACATCCCGGCACAGCGACTTCAGCATCCCGGTCACTGCCGGACCGTCTTCCAGAAGCTCGAATGCGGACTCAAGGGTGGCGATGTGCGCCAGGGCCGCGTGCATCGCGACCGGCGGCGACCAGGATTGCGGACGGGTCACGGTAGCCAGATACTCCCGAATGACCTGACGACTGATACGCAGCGCTTCCCCGGTGTCCCCGGCCTCCTGCATGCGCCGTCGGGCAAGGAGATGGTCGGGGGCGGCCTCGAAACGCGCCCGGACCAGAACGTTGGTATCAACGAACATCCTGCGTCTTGCCGCCGTGGTCGGCTTCGTCGACCGGTCCCCCGGTCAAACGCCCGGACTCGTCGTAGATTTGCTCCCGGCTGACCGTGAAGTCCGGCGGCCAGGACCCGCCCGGTATGGCGGGCCACAGTTCATCGAGGTCGAAGCTGCTCCGGGGCGAAGCCTCCCTGACTTCGTCCCGGGCCGCATTCACGCGCTCGAACACGAGGGTTTCCGCCTCAAGGTCCACCGCTCGCGTCTTCCATCCCGCCGCGTACCAGGCCAGCGCATGGCTGTGCCCGGCGCCCCGTTTCTGATTCGACCACCAGGGCCGATACAAGCGCGCCGAAACCGGCAACTCGAACCCCAGAATGGCCTCCAGTTCCGCAAAAGCAACACGCCATTCGGTTGCGGACATGGCGGCCAGGTGGCGGTAAAGCGGCGCGTACTTGCCGCGCGCGGCGGCCTCCAGTACCAGTTTTTTCCGAACCTCGGACATACGTTGCCGACGCTGCAAATAGTTCTGACTGACTTGAATATGGGCTGTCAGGCGGTCCCTGTCAATGGTGAGCGGAACGGAACGGAAACGACCCGAAACGCGGCGATGGCCGAAGCCCGTCAGAGCGACCGTAGCGGCCGACCGGGTTTTGTCGGCGCGGCGAGCACAATAGAATCGATCTACGGCGCGTCCTGTCCCAGGATCGCCCGGTTGGAAGATCTTGTCGGGAGGAAGCGACGGCATGTCCTTGACGCGGAGAGGATTCATGGCCGGTCTGGCGGCGATCCCGGCGATCGGCGCGACCGGACGCGCGGGTGCTCAGGAAACGCTGCAGCGGTTCCGGGCGCTCTCGGCCCGCCTGACCGGATTTCCCGCAGAGACTCTCGACCCGGCGCTCGCCGATGGACTGATCGACGCCATCATCGCGGCCGGGGACGGCGCCGGCCTCGAACGGTTGTTGTCGGACGCGGTTTCGGACGCGGGTGCGGCGGATGAACTTGCCCGACGGATCGTCGTGGCCTGGTACTCGGGCATCCACCCGACCGCCGGAACGACATCCGCCCGGAACTACAGGCAAGCGCTCGTCTGGCGAGCGCTCGACTTCACCAGGCCGCCCGGAACCTGCAGCGCGGAACCTGGCGACTGGAGCCGGCCGCCGTCTCCCGCCGGAGCGGCGCCGTGACCGATATCGAAGCCGACGCGGTCGTGGTCGGCTCCGGTTTCGCCGGCGCCCTGCTCGCCGATCGGCTCGCCGGCATGGGCGTGCGCACCGCCATCCTCGAAGCGGGACCGAGGGTGGATCGCGGCGCCGCCTTCGAGACCTTTCTCGGTGCGGCCATCAAGACACCGGAAAGTCCCTACTCGCGCACACCGGCGGCCGACTTTCCGCTGAGCCACGACAACGATCACTGGTATCGCCAGTCCGGCCCGGACAGATTCAAGAGCACGTACATCAAGGCGGTCGGCGGAACCTCCTGGCATTGGCTCGGGACTTGCGTGCGCTACCTTCCCAGCGATTTCAGGATG
This sequence comes from Gammaproteobacteria bacterium, assembly GCA_022819855.1. Taxonomy (GTDB): domain Bacteria; phylum Pseudomonadota; class Gammaproteobacteria; order Steroidobacterales; family Rariloculaceae; genus Rariloculus. Next base: position 95,062 of record JAJEGN010000007.1, read on the forward strand.
CAGAGCCTGTTCGGCCGCGCAGTCGACTGGCCCATCGCCTACGACGATCTCGAACCGTTCTACACTGAGGCCGAGCTCGAACTCGGCGTCGCCGGCGACTCGGCGGAGGACCTCGGCTCGCCACGTTCGGGACCGTTCCCGATGCCCCCGGTACCCCCTACTTGGCTCGACGGCGTCTACGGGCGCGCGCTCGACGGCACGCCCTGGCGTGTGCAGCTCACCCCGCAGGCGCGCAACTCCATGGCGCGCGACGGCCGACCCGCCTGCTGCGGCAGCGCCACCTGCATCCCGATCTGTCCGGTGGCCGCCAAGTACGACGCGACCGTCCACGTGGAACGGGCCGTGGCGAAGGGCGCCGTTCTCCATGAACGGACCACGGCCACCCGAGTGGAGACCGGCGCCGACGGGCGGGTGCTGGGCGTCCGCTTCGACCGCCCGGACGGCTCATCGGGCATCGCTCGCGGGCAGGTTTACGTCCTGGCGGCCCATGCGGTCGAAACGCCGCGCCTGCTGCTGCACTCCCGTTCGGAACGCGCACCGACCGGCGTCGCCAACCGCTCCGATCAGGTGGGACGCAACCTCATGGACCATCCGATCCAGTTGAGCTGGGCGCTTTCGGGAACGCCCGTCTGGCCGTATCGCGGCCCGCTTTCGACATCGGGCATCGAGAATCTGCGCGATGGAGCATTCCGCACACGGCGGTCCGCCATGCGCATCCAGATCAGCAACGACGGCTGGAGCTGGCCCACCGGCGCGCCGATCTCGCTCGCAGACACGCTGTCGCGCCGGGGTTTGCGGGGCACGGCGCTCCGGCGCGCGATGGCCGATCACGCCGCGCGCCACCTGCAGCTCGCCGCGCTGACCGAGCAACTACCGGAGCCGGAGAACCGCGTGACGCTCGATGAGCGGGACCGCGACCCGTACGGCGTTCCATTGCCGAGAATCCACTACCGCGTGGGCCGCTATTCGCGCGCCGGGCTCAGCGCGGCACGGGAGGTTCACGACGAGATCTTCACGCGCCTGAACGCGACGGAGGTGCGTCACGGCGAGGATTTCGAGGGGGCGGGCCACATCATCGGCACGACCCGCATGGGCGACGATCCGCTCAATTCCGTGGTCGACAGCGATCTGCGCTGCCACGACCATCCCAACCTGTTTCTGGTCGGCGCCGGCGTTTTCCCGACGGGTTCGACAGCGAATCCGACGCTGACGGTCGCCGCGCTCGCGCTCAGGGCCGCCGACGCCGTGGCTGAAACTGTTTCGCTCCAGGCCGCCGCGAACGTGTAGAACACCGGGGCTGTCTGGCTCGGGCGACTCCACGATCCATGGCCGCCGCCGGCCGGCCCGCGCCGGAGCGCTTCGCGGACGGCCGAAATCGCATGACCGCACGGCAGGAATCAGGCGGACAGGCCAACTCAAACGATCTGCAGTTCCGATTTCGCAAGACCCGCCGTCGATCCGGATTCGTAGTCCTCGACCGGATCGAAGTCGTCGAGCGCGCGCGCGGCGATCTGGGTGCCTTCGGTCAGCGCGATATTGAACAGCGCGTCGCCTTCGTAGACGAGCGGCAGGTTCGTCCTTCCGATGACGACGCCATCCGCGGGCATGGCGATTTCCGTTTCGGCCCCGCCGAGGGGATCGGAGATGATCGCGAGAACCTCCCCCGCCGTCACGCGGACACCGACGGGCTTGTCGGTTCGAAGCACCCCGCTTGACGGTGCGCGCACCCAGCGGCTCGAACGAAACACCATGGGTCCGCGCGCCTGACCCGCGCCCGTGCGCGTCGGCAGCATGCCGATGCTGCGCATCACGCGCATGACGCCCTTCACGCCCGCGCGGATCGCCGCCTCGTCGAACCGTAGCGATTCGCCCGCCTCGTAGACGATGACCGGGACACCCAGATCGGACGCAGCGGCGCGGAGACTGCCCTCCCGGAAGCCGGCGTTCAGCACGACGGGCACGCCGAAAGCGAGTGCGATGCGTTCGGCTTCTGCGTCGTCGAGATTCACGCGAATCTGCGGATAGTTGTCGCGATGCACGCTCGCCGTGTGAAGGTCGATGCCATGAGTCGAACCCGAGACCACTTCATCGACGAAGAGCCTCGCGATGCGCGCCGCCAACGATCCGCCGGCCGATCCCGGGAACGCGCGGTTGAGATCCCGCCGATCGGGCAGATAGCGGCTCAGATTCAGAAAGCCCGGCACGTTCACGATGGGGACGGCGATGAGCAAACCGCGCAGGCGCTTGAGCGCGTTCAGTTTCATGACGCGCCGAATGATTTCGACGCCGTTGATCTCGTCGCCGTGGATCGCCGCGGAAATGAAGAGCCTCGGACCGTCGCGGCGACCGTTGATGACATGGACCGGCATCTTGACCGGTACGTGCGTCGATAGATCCGCGATCGGAAGATCGACCTGGCCCCGCTCGCCCGGCCCGAATTCGGTGCCGGCAATGCGCACGACGCGTGCCGGCCGACGCGATTTCACCGCCACGCTTCAGCCCTTGCCCCGCGTGCGCGTCCTCGCAGGCTTCGCGTTGTTCTCCATGAACGTGATGATCTGACCTGCGATGTCCTGGTCGGTGGCTTTCTCGATACCCTCCAGTCCCGGGCTCGAGTTCACCTCCATGATGACCGGGCCATGGTTCGACCGCAGGAAATCGACGCCCGCGACGTTGAGGCCCATGGCTTTTGCGGCACGAACGGCGGTGGAGCGCTCTTCCGGCGTGATGCGAATGCGTTGCGGCGTACCGCCGCGATGCAGATTCGAGCGGAACTCGCCCGGCGCGCCCTTGCGCATCATCGCGCCGACGACGCGCTTGCCGATGACGAGGGCGCGAATGTCCGTGCCGCCCGCTTCCTTGATGAATTCCTGCACGAGGACATTCACGTTCGCGCCGCGGAAGGCTTCAAACACGCTCTTGGCAGAGGACATGGTCTCGCCGAGGATCACACCGATGCCCTGCGTGCCTTCGAGCAACTTGATGACTACGGGCGGTCCACCCACCATCCCGATGATCTCTTCGGCCTGCTTCGCGGAATTTGCGAAACCGGTGACCGGCAGACCCAGGCCCTCGCGGGAGAGAATCTGCAGCGAGCGCAACTTGTCACGCGAGCGGCCGATCGCGACCGACTCGTTGAGCGGCCAAACTCCCATCACCTCGAACTGCCTGAGTATGGCGAGACCGTAGAACGTGATCGACGCGCCTATGCGCGGGATCACCGCGTCATAGCCGGAAAGGGAATTGCCCCGGTATTGCACTCTCGGACGATGGGCGGTGATATTCACATAGCACTGCGTCGTGCTGACGATGTCGATCTCGTGCCCTCTCGCCTCCGCGGCCTCGACGAGGCGTCGGTGCGAGTAAAGATCCGGATTGCGTGCCAGCATCACGATCTTCATTGCGTTGTTCCCTGCGTCATTCCCTGCCTTTACCGCTCGCCGTTCCCTTCGTCGACCCCTTCTTGCGCACGCGTCGACTCGTTCGATACGAGCGCATCGGATCGACGATCAGGCGTCCGCGCATCGCCTGGCGGCCGACAAGCATCCTGAAGCCCATCTCGTCGCGATTGGTCAGAGTGATCTCGACCGGCCAGGTTTCATCGCCGATGCGGATCGGCGTCCTGATGACGTTGCGCCGCTCCCGCGTCCCTCCTGAATTCGTCACCCAGCGGCAGTCGGCCAGCGGCGCGGCGCAGTCTACGACATAGCTATCGTTGTTCTGAACAGGGTGCGCACGAAAGCGGACCCAGGGTGCCCCGTCGATCTCGACGGTCTCCTGATCCCAGGCATGCAGCGCCGAGGTCCTCGCACCCGTATCGAACTTGGCCTTCACCCGGTCCAGGCCCAGGGCGGGCAAGGCGACCCACTCCCGCCAGCCAACGACGCGGCGGTCTTCCGGTTGCCCAGGGACAGTTGCGTTCATCGCGTTGCGCTCGCTTGTGCCGGGCTTCGGATCGGTATCGTGTGTCAGGCCCGCGGCAAGGTCACGCCGCGCTGCCCCTGGTACTTGCCGCCGCGGTCGGCGTAGCTGACCTCGCAAACATCGTCCGATTCGAAGAAGATCATCTGCGCGACGCCCTCGTTGGCGTAGATTTTCGCGGGCAGCGGCGTCGTGTTCGAGAACTCGAGCGTCACGTGGCCCTCCCATTCGGGCTCGAGCGGCGTCACGTTGACGATGATGCCGCAGCGCGCGTAGGTGGATTTACCAAGGCAGATCGTGAGCACGTTGCGCGGAATCCGGAAGTACTCGACGGTCCGCGCGAGCGCGAACGAATTCGGCGGAACGATGCAGACGTCTTCGTGCACCTCGACGAAGCTCGACTCGTCGAAGACCTTCGGGTCCACGATCGCCGAATTGATGTTCGTGAACACCTTGAACTCCGGCGCGCAACGCACATCGTAGCCGTAGCTCGACGTGCCGTAGGAAATGATCCGGCCGTTTTCGGACTGCCGTATCTGGGCAGGCTCGAAGGGGTCGATCATCGCGTGCCCGGCCGCCATCTCCCGAATCCACCGATCGGACCGGATCGTCATCAGTCGCCCTCGACCGTGATCTTCGGAAACAGCCGGCTGTAGTCCTTCGAGGACGCCGCGAGTTCCCCGGCCGCCCGCAGCGCCACTTCGGCGAAGCGGTCGGCGACCGCGCCGTCCGGGTCGGCAGCGACGGTGGGCGTACCGCCGTCGGTGTGCTCGCCGATGTCCTTCCTGAGCGGCAGCCTGCCGAGCAGCGGCAGACCATAGTCGCCGCTGAGCCTTGCGCCGCCGTCCGTCCCGAAGATCGACTCCTCGTGACCGCAGTTCGAGCAGACGTGAACGCTCATGTTTTCGACAACCCCGAGCACGGGCACGTTGACCTTCTGGAACATTTCCAGACCCTTGCGCGCGTCGGCGAGCGCGATGTCCTGCGGCGTCGTCACGATGACCGCGCCGCTGACGGGCACGCGCTGGGCGAGCGTCAACTGGATGTCGCCGGTGCCCGGCGGCATGTCGATGAAAAGGTAATCGAGCTCGCCCCAGTTCGTCTGTGACAGGAGCTGGTTCAGCGCCGAGGTGACCATGGGGCCGCGCCAGGCCATCGGCTGTTCCTCCGAGACGAGGAAGCCGATCGACATGGCCTTGAGGCCGTGAGCGAGCAGCGGTTCGAGCGTCTTGCCGTCGGTGGTTTCCGGGCGCCGGCCGGAGAGCCCGAGAATGCGCGGCTGGCTCGGCCCGTAGATGTCGGCGTCGAGGATGCCGACCCGCGCCCCCTCGCGATAGAGCGCGAGCGCCATGTTCGTCGCGACGGTCGATTTGCCGACCCCGCCCTTGCCGGATGCGACCGCGATCAGGTTGCCGACCCCGGGCAAAGGCTTCAGCCCCTGCTGGACGGCATGGGTGTCGACCTTCCACTCCAGCGAGAAGCCGATCCTGGCCGCGAAATCCAGAGTCCCGCAGTGGTCCTGGATCGCCGCGAGCGCGGCGCGGCCGCCGCGTTCGAACGGAAAGCCGCACGTCACGCCGACGCGAAACCCGTCGCCATCGCCTTCGATGACGAACGCGGAACCGCCCTGGCCGAGCGGCCGCTCCGTCTGCGGCAGCACGAACCGTGCGAGATGAGCCTCGAGTTGCTGATATTCGGCGCCGGCCATGGAAAGCACCCCGATTCGGGTGTCGCGATTGTAACGCATCGCAACGGCAGTTCCGGGGCTCGTTCGAACGGACTTTCAGCAACGCGAACACCCCTTGCCCGCGGCTTAAATGGCATAATGCGCGGCTTGCCATACGCAGCCCGGCCGTACATGACCGCGAAACGAAAAATCCTCGTGACAAGCGCGTTGCCGTACGCGAACAACTCCCTGCACCTCGGCCACCTGGTGGAGTATGTCCAGACGGACGTCTGGGTACGGTTTCAGCGTCTGCAGGGCCACGAGTGCATCTACGTGTGCGCGAGCGACGCGCACGGCACGCCGACGATGCTCAGGGCGGAACGCGAAGGCATGGACCCCGTGGAACTCATCGCCTGGATCGCCGGCGAACACCAGCATGACTTCGAACGGTTCCGCATCAGCGTCGACAATTACCTGACGACGCATGCCTCCGAAAACGAGGAACTCACGAGCCGCGTGTTCCGAAACCTCGTCGAGGGCGGGTACATCGGCAGGAAGATGATTCGCCAGGCCTACGACGAGCAGAAGAACATGTTCCTGCCGGACCGTTACGTGCGCGGCACCTGCCCGGTCTGCGAAGCCAGGGACCAGTACGGCGACAACTGCGAGAACTGCGCCGCGACCTACTCGCCGCTCGAACTCAAGGACCCGGTGTCCGCGGTGTCGGGCACCAGGCCGACGGTGCGCGAATCCGAGCACCTGTTCTTCCGTCTCGGCCAGTTCGAGGAGGAACTGAAGTCCTGGGTACCCGATCACGTCGACCCGGCGATGGCGCGCAAGCTCCAGGAGTGGTTCGACGCGGGCCTGAAGGACTGGGACATCTCGCGTGACCCGCCCTACTTCGGCTTCGCGATTCCGGGCGAACCGGGCAAGTACTTCTATGTGTGGTTCGACGCGCCGATCGGCTACATGGCGAGCTTCCTGAACCTCTGCAGGAATGCCGGACTCGATTTCGAAGCATTCTGGGGCGCCGACAGCGACGTTGAGCTCTATCACTTCATCGGCAAGGACATCGTCTACTTCCACACGCTGTTCTGGCCCGCGATGCTGAGCGGCGCCGGTTTCCGGAAACCGTCCGGAGTGTTCGTGCACGGCTTCCTGACCATCGGCGGGGAGAAGCTCTCCAAGCGCCGCGGAACCTTCATCAGGGCCTCGACGTTCGCCAGGCACCTCGATGCCGACTACCTTCGCTATTACTACGCCTCGAAACTCGGTCCGGGGCCGGACGACATCGACCTGAACTTCTCCGACCTCGTCGCCAAGGTCAACTCCGACCTGGTCGGCAAGCTCGTCAACATTGCCAGCCGCTGCGCGGGCTTCATCCATCGACTCAACGACGGGCAACTTGCCGGGGAACTGCCCGACGAGGCGCTGTTCGCAGAATTCGCGGAAGCCGCGGACGACATCGCCGCGGACTACGACGGAAGGAACTACGCGGCTGCCGTGCGCAGGATCATGGCGCTGGCCGACCGGGCCAACCGCTATATCGACGAGAAGAAGCCCTGGATCATGGCCAGGGACGACGATCAACGCGACGCCGTCGTTGCCGTGTGTACGCTGGGGCTGAACCTGTTCCGCACGCTGATCGTGCTGCTCAAGCCCGTGATCCCCGGGGTCACCGTGCGCGCCGAGCAGTTTCTCGCCTGCGGCGAGCTGACGTGGAACGATGCGAAGCAGCCTCTGCTCGGACACCGCATCAAGCCGTTCAGGGCGCTGCTCAAACGCGTCGAGGCCCACACCGTCGAAGCCATCCTGACCGAGGCCAGAGACGAGGCTGCAACACCGGCCAGCCAGAAGGCGCGGACCACGCAGCGCGATCAGGCGGACCCGTCCACCGAGCCGGGCGAAGCCGATCAGGCCGGGCCGAGCGGGCAAGCCGCTGCAGGCGGAAAGGCCGGGAAACCCGCACCAACCCCGCGGGCCACGCCGATCGAAGAAATCGACATCGAACACTTCTCGAAGATCGATCTGCGCGTGGCGCGCATCGCCGCGGCAACCTACGTAAAGGGCGCCGACAAGCTGATCAAGCTCAGACTCGAGCTCGGCGATTCCGAGCGGACCGTCTTCGCGGGCATCCGCAGCGCCTACGACCCCGCAACGCTGCTCGGCAAGCATGTCGTCGTCGTCGCCAACCTCAAACCGCGCAAGATGCGGTTCGGCACCTCCGAAGGTATGGTGCTGGCGGCAGGTCCGGGCGGCAAGGACATATTCCTGCTGAGCCCGGATGACGGCGCCGAGCCGGGGATGCCGGTGAGCTGATCATGGCCGAGTTGATGCTGGTCATTATCGGGGCCGCGCTCGTCAACAACTTCGTGCTCGTCCAGTTCCTTGGGCTGTGTCCGTTCATCGGGGCATCCCGCCGCCTGGAAGGCGCGCTCGGGATGGCGCTGGCTACCGGACTCGTGCTCACGACGGCATCGGGGATCAGTTACCTCGTGGACCGCCTGCTTCTGATCCCGTTCGACGTCGAGTACCTGCGCCTGCTCGCGTTCATTCTCGTGATCGGTGCGGCCGTGCAGCTCACCGAGCAGATGACGCGGAAGCTGTCGCCGCTTCTGCATCGGGTGCTCGGCCTCTACATTCCGCTGATCGCGAGCAACTGCGCGGTGCTCGGCGTGGCGCTGCTCAATTCGACCGCGAACCGGAGCCTGATCGCGGCGCTCTTCTACGGCGCCGGCGCGGCCATCGGCTTCGGACTCGTCCTCGCGCTCCTCGCGGGACTGCGCGAGCGCGCCGAATTCGCCGACGTGCCGAAGCCCTTCCAGGGACACGCGATCGCGTTCATTACGGCCGGTATCATGTCTCTTGCGTTTCTGGGGTTTACCGGATTCGTCAGACTTTGATGCTCATCGGAACCGTCGTTCTCGCGGGACTGGCCCTTGGGCTGTGTGCCGTGCTCGTGCTGACCGACCGCTTGCTGCCGGCAGGCAGGGACCGGGTCGCCGAACAGGTCGAGTCGCTGTTGCCGCGCATCCAGTGCGCGCAGTGCGGCTACCCCGGCTGCCGGCCCTACGCAGAGGCGATTGCGGCCGGCGAGGCCGACATCAACCGCTGCCCTCCGGGCGGCGAGGACACGGTGAGGCGTCTCGCGGAGTTCCTCGGCCGTGAGGTCGTCGCGCTCGATACGACGCTCGGCAGTGCGAGCATGAACCGGGTCGCGCGCATCGACGAGCACAACTGCATCGGCTGCAATCGCTGCGTACCGGTCTGCCCCGTGGATGCGGTCGTCGGAGTGCAGCAGACCATACATGCCGTCATCGCGGCGCATTGCACGGGCTGCGAGATCTGTCTCGCGCATTGTCCCGTCGACTGTATCGATCTCATCCCTCGCGATGCTTGAGTACACACCCGACCGCAGACCGACGGGCGGCCTGAGATTGCCCGCCCACAAGGAAGCGTCCACCGCGCAGCCGATCGCCCGCGGCTTCGTGCCGCGCACGCTGGTCCTTGCGCTGCAGCAGCACCAGGGCCCGCCGACCACCCCCGTCGTGCGGCGCGGGGAACGGGTGCTCAGGGGACAGGTCGTCGCGCGTGCCCGGGCGCTTCGGTCGGCCGCCGTGCACGCTTCGACCTCGGGCCATGTGCGGGCCATCGAGGACCGGCTCGTGCCCTCGGTGCACGCCGTTCATCGCACGCGCTGCATCGTCATCGACGCCGACGGCGAAGACGAACCGCTGCCCCCCGGCGCAGGCTCCGCCTGGCCGGAAGACCCCGAAAAGCAGCTCAAGAGCATTCGCGACGGCGGCATCGTCGGTCTCGGCGGCGGAGTGTTCCCGACCGCGGAAAAACTCGGGCCGCAAACGCCCTGCAAGGTCCTGATCATCAACGGCGTCGAGTGCGAGCCCTATATAAGCTGCGACGACATGCTCATGCGGGAGGCTGCCGCGGAGATCGTCGACGGGGCGCTGATCATGCGCGAGCTGCTGGCGGCGCCGGAGTGCATCGTGGCGGTCGAACGAGACAAGCCGCAGGCCATCGAAGCCCTTCTCGAGGCCGGGCGGGCGAGCGGCGACGCATCGCTCAGGCTCGCCGACATCCCGACGATCTACCCGACCGGCGGTGAACGGCAACTCGTGGAAATGCTGACCGGCGAGGAAGTGCCGAGCACGCATTATCCGAGCGAAATCGGCTACATCTGCCAGAACGTCGGCACCGCTTTCGCGGTGCATCGTCTCGTCCGCGCAGGCGAGCCGCTCCTGAGCCGGGTCGTTACCGTGGCCGGCGACGGCATCGCCAGACCGCAGAACGTCGAGACACCCATCGGTACGCCGATCGGCGAACTCATCGAATTCTGCGGCGGCTATCGCGGGGACGTCGACCGGCTGATCCTTGGCGGCAGCATGATGGGCTATGCGCTGCCGAACGACGAGATGCCGATCACGAAGGGCAGCAACTGCCTGATCGCGGCCGCGCGAACAGAGGTCCGCCAGGACTTCAGCGAACGATTCTGCATTCGTTGCGGCAACTGCGGAACGGCCTGCCCGGCCAGGCTCCTGCCCCAGGAACTGTTGCGGGCCGCGCGTGACAACGACCATGCGCTGCTCGACGAGTTCGGCCTGACCGACTGCATCGAATGCGGCTGCTGCGACGTCATCTGCCCGAGTCACATTCCGCTGACGGAGGTGTTCCGGAACGCGAAGTTCGCTCATGCCCGGTACCAGCGGCAGGAGGTGTTCAGCGCCGAGACGCAGCAGCGCTTCCGGCGTCACGAGGAACGCGAGCGCGCCGACGTCCAGCGCGGCAAGGACCTGCAGGATCAGATCAGGCACGAGGTCGAGACTGACGAACCCGCAAGGCAGCAGGCGATCGAAGCGGCCATCGAGCGGGCGCGTCAACGCCGCAGCCAAGACACCGATTCGGAATAAGCCGATGAGATTCGACGTCGCGCCCGGCCCTCATACGGCCCCGATAGCGAGCGTGCCGATCACGATGCGGCGAGTGCTCTACGCGCTGGCGCCGGCAGCGCTCGCGCACGTGTGGTTTTTCGGCTCGGGCTTCGCGATCAACTTCGTGGTCGCCACGGTCACCGCGCTCGCGGCCGAGGCCGCGGTCCTCAGGCTCAGGCGGCGGCCGACGCGCGTGCCGCTCAACGACTGCAGCGCGATCGTGACCGCGGCGCTGTTGTCCTTCGCCATTCCACCGCTTGCGCCCTGGTGGATTCCGGCCTTCGGGGCATTCTGCGCCATCGTCGTGGCCAAGCACCTCTACGGGGGCCTCGGGAGGAACCTGTTCAATCCGGCCATGGTCGGCTACGTGGTCCTGCTCATCTCGTTCCCGGCGGAACTCACGCAATGGATCCCGCCGCGAATGGGCGACCTCGACTACCAGCACCTGGCCTTCCTCGCGCACCTGAGCTACAGCCTGACGGGCGCGCTCCCGACCGACGTCACGGTCGACGCGCTGACACGGGCAACGCCGCTCGATCTCGTCAAGGAAGGCCTGCGCTCCGCGCAGACGTATTCCGAAATCAGGGCCGGGTCGCTCTTCGGCGGGATCGCCGGGCGCGGCTGGGAATGGATCAACAGCTTCATCGCGCTCGGCGGTCTGTACCTGCTTTACACCGGCACAATCCGCTGGCAGATACCCATCATGCTGCTCGTGGGCCTGCTGTTCCCGGCAACGCTGCTGTGGCTCTTCGATCCGGACCGCTTCGCGACGCCCGGGTTTCACCTGTTCAGCGGCGCGACGCTGCTCGGCGCGTTCTTCATCGCGACGGACCCGGTCTCGGCGGCTGAGAGCGACCGCGGCAGGCTCATTTACGGTGCGGGCATCGGCTTTCTGACGTACTGTATCCGCACCTGGGGCGGCTACCCGGACGGCATGGCCTTCTCGGTGCTGCTCATGAACTCGGCGGTCCCGCTCATCGACCGCTATACGAGGCCGCGAATCTATGGCCGCGACTGAAGGCAACGCGCTGCGCACGCTCCTGCTCGTCGGCGTCATCGCCGTCGGCGCGGCGGCGCTCGTCAGCGGCAGCTACGAGTTCAGCAGGGACCGGATCGAAGCCAACCGGCAGGCTCGCCTGCTGCAGGACCTGCAAAGCGTGCTCGATGCAGCCGTCAGCGAAGCCGCGCTCAATCCCACGCGCATCCAGGCGAGCGACCCTGAGCGTCTCGGCTACGAAGATCCGGTTGACGTCTACATCGTCCGCGACGAGGACCGTCCGCGCGCCACCGTGTTCCCCGCGGTCGCACCGGACGGTTACCACGCGCCGATCCACCTGCTGATCGGAGTTTCGGCGGACGGCGTCGTGACCGGAGTGCGGGTCGTCGAACATCGCGAAACCCCGGGGCTCGGCGACGTGATCGAGATCGCGAAGTCGGACTGGATCCTGCAGTTCGACGGCAGGAGCCTGCGGTCGCCGGAACCGCCGTTGTGGACTCTGGACGACGACGGCGGCCGCTTCGATTCGCTTACGGGCGCCACGGTGACCGCACGAGCCGTCGTCGGCGGCGTTCGCAGTGGACTTGAATTCTACGAGGCCCGCAGCGCGGAGCTTTTCGCCCGCGCCGCCGACGAAACCGCTGACAGAACAAGCGAAGGAGCAACCGGCACGGCAGCGGAGGAACCCGTCGATGAATAGGCTCACGAACGACGCGGCGATCACGCGCGGCGTGCCGGCGCCAGGCAGCGGAGGAGACGGCGGATGAGCAGGGTCAGGGTGCTCATGCTCGGCGGACTTTGGCGCAACAACCCGGCGCTCGTGCAACTGCTCGGGCTTTGCCCCCTGCTGGCCGTCACGACGACTCTGGTCAATGGTCTGACCCTGGGTCTCGCGACGCTCGTCGTCGTCGCCACGACCAACACCATCGTGTCGATGATGCGGCGCTCGCTCATGCCGGTGGTCCGCATTCCATTGTTCGTGCTGATCATCGCCTCGATCGTCACCTGTATCGACCTGTTGACCCATGCCCTGCTGTTCGACTTGCACGAGATTCTCGGACTCTTCATCCCGCTGATCATCACGAACTGCGCGATCCTCGCGCAGGCGGAAACGGTCGCGAGCCGGCGGCCCGTAGCCGAGTCGCTGGTATCGGGAATTGCCACGGGCCTCGGTTTCTGTGGCGTTCTGGTCGTGCTCGGCGCGATCAGGGAAGTCGTCGGCCAAGGCACGCTGCTGGCGGGCTTCGATCTCCTGGTCGGCCCCTGGGCCGCGAATCTCAGGATCGACCTGCCGTTCGACGGGATGCTCGTTGCGGTGCTGCCGCCGGGCGCGTTCTTCGGGCTCGCCGTGGTGCTCGCCGTGCGCAAGCTGATCGCCGCCAGGACCGGAGCACCGGGGCGGCGGATGCGGACCGCGCGGGTGCGCCGCTCGTGAACGCAGGTCGCGAACGCCGCCAGGCAACAGACCGCATCGCTGCGTCGCGCTCGCGCGCCCATCGACAACGGGTGCAGGCAGGACACTGCCCGTGAACGCCAGCCGGCGAGCGGAGCTCTATCGGCGCCTGGCCGAGGCCAATCCGGCTCCGACGACCGAACTCAACTACCGCTCCGAGTTCGAACTGCTCGTGTCGGTGATCCTCTCCGCCCAGGCGACCGACATCAGCGTCAACAAGGCGACGGCAGATCTCTTCCCGGTCGCGTCGACGCCCGCGGCAATGCTCGAGCTCGGCGAGGAGCGGCTCAAGGGCTACATCAGGACGATCGGCCTCTTCAACAGCAAGGCCGCCAACATCATCAAGGCCTGCCGGATCCTCGTCGACAGGCACGGCGGCGAAGTCCCCCGCGCACGCGACGCGCTCGAAGCCCTGCCGGGCGTCGGCCGCAAGACCGCCAACGTCATCCTGAACACGGCCTTCGGGCAACCGACCATCGCCGTCGACACGCACATCTTCCGCGTTTCGAACCGGACAGGACTCGCGCCCGGCAAGAACGTTCGCCTGGTCGAAGACAAACTGCTCAAGGTGACGCCGGACGAATTCAAGAAGGACGCGCATCACTGGCTCATCCTGCACGGCCGCTACGTCTGCAAGGCGCACAGACCCGCGTGTCCGGATTGCCTCATCGCCGATCTTTGCGACTACCGCGACAAGACGACCCTCTGAGCGGTCGGCCCGAACCACCCCGGCGAAGTACGACGCTTCGTGGCTCGAAGGAACACGGAGGCGTCCCGGTAGCCGCGGACGATTGGGTTGATCCGGGATGGGTCTCGCTCGACCGGGTCGAGTGTCACCTGGCTGACTTCGATCCGTGCTGTCTCGCGATGCGTCCGAGAATGCCCTTCACGATGATGTCGAGTTGCGACTTCTCTTCGTAGTCCGCAGGCGCCACGAACTCGACGCGGCCATCCGAGATGAGCCGGTAGATCTTGTCGAGGTCGCGATCGCTTCGGTTCGAATCGTAGACGGCGACAGAGTGCCCGCCCTTCTGGGTGAGCATCTTCATCGTGGGGATGTCGGTATCGCCGTCGCCCAGAAAGATCATGCGATCGAACGGGATCGGACGCTCCGCCTCCGGCGTGAAGCGGTTGATCGAGTGGTCGTCCCAGTGGTTGTCGATACCCTTGTTGATCCGGAACAGGTATTGGGTCTTGGTCGTGTAGTTGATGCCGACACCGGGCCAGGCCGCCACACCGTTTTCGTAGATGAATTTCGACGCGAAGACCTGCCGGAAGGCGGAACGGATCGCGCAGCCCTGGATCATCTCGTGAATGCCGGACGAAATGATGTAATGCTCGAGGGCGAGGCCGCAATCCTCGGCATGCTGGTTGATGCGATCGAACCAGGACCCGTTCTCGAGGCCGGGGAACAGGCGCGCCGCCCTGCCGTGGCGCCGGAGGTCCTCTTTGGTGACCTGCACGCCGTTCTCCCGCGCCTTGTCGAGCATCAGGTGCATGTAGACGAGGATTCCATCCGCATCGTGTTCGCGAGTGCGCTCATTGACCTCGTTCCAGAACTCGTCATTGGTCATGCCGATATCCGGAACGAAACTCGTCTCCTGCAGATTGCCGCGGGCGAGCGTCCCGTCGAAATCGTAGATCAGGGCCGTGCGTTTCGGCCTAGCCATCTCCAACGCCTTCATTTGGCAATTCCGGTCTCTCAGCCGGCGCGCTTGCGCGGTTTGGGAATATAGAGATCCGTGATCGTGCCGGCAGCCGCCTCCGCCGCGAACGCCACGGTTTCGGACAAGGTGGGGTGGGCATGCACGCTCAGCGAGATGTCCTCCGCGTCGCAGCCCATCTCGATCGCAAGCACGGCCTCGGCAATGAGGTCGCCGGCATTGGTCCCGACCATGCCGGCGCCGAGCAGGCGGCCCGTTGCCTCGTCGAACAGCAGCTTGGTGAGGCCCTCGGAGCGCCCGAGCGTCAGCGAGCGGCCGCTCGCGGCCCACGGAAAGACGCCCTTGGTGTAGGCGACGCCTTCGGCCTTCGCCTCCTCCTCGCCAAGACCGGCCCAGGCGATCTCGGGATCGGTATAGGCCACCGACGGCACGGCGCGCGAATCGAACCAGCTCTTTTCGCCTGCCGCGACTTCCGCCGCGATCTTGCCCTCGTGCGCCGCCTTGTGTGCGAGCAGCGGCTCGCCGACGATATCGCCGATCGCGAAGATGTGGCGAACGTTCGTGCGTAGCTGCTTGTCGACCCCGATAAAACCGCGTTCGTCCACGTTGAGACCTGCCCGTTCGGCACCGATTAGGTCGCCGTTGGGCTTGCGGCCGACCGCAACGAGCACCAGATCGTAGATTTCTTCCTGCGCCGGCGCCGCGGCGCCCTCGAAACCGACCGCGATGCCATCCTTGCGAGCTTCCATGCCGGTCACGCGCGTGCCGAGCATGATCGCCTCGTAGCGCTCGCTGACGCGCTTCTCGAGCGGCTTGACGAGGTCGCGGTCGCAGCCCGGAATCAGGGTCTCCGTCAGCTCGACGACCGATACCGCGACGCCGAGCGCCTCGTAGACGGTCGCCATCTCGAGCCCGATGATGCCGCCGCCGACGACGAGCAAGCGGTCGGGCAAGATGTCGATGTCCAGCGCGCCCGTCGAATCCATGATCCTCGGATCGTCGGGCAGGCCGGGCAGGCGGACGGGTTCCGAACCCGCAGCGACGATGCACTGATCGAACTCGAGCTCGCGTGTGCCGTCGTCGTGCTGCACCTCAAGCGTGTGCGTCGAGATGAACCGGCCAGTTCCCGTGACGACCTCAACCCCGCGCCGCCGCGCGAGCCCGGCGAGCCCATGCGTGAGCTGACCGACGATGCGGTCCTTCCAGGCCATGAGCTTGCCGGGATCGACCGCGGGATGGCCGAACTCGATCCCGAATTCGCTCGCATCGTGTGCTTCCCCGACCACGCGCGCGGCATGCAGCAGCGCCTTGGACGGGATGCAGCCGACGTTCAGACACACGCCGCCGAGTTCCGGCCAGCGTTCGACGAGCGTGACCTTCATGCCGAGATCGGCGGCGCGGAACGCCGCCGTGTAGCCGCCGGGCCCGGCGCCGAGCACGATGAGCTGCCGGGGCGTTTCGACCGCGCTCATCGGACCGCCCCGGGCCGGTGCTGCGCCTCCGGCACGTTCGTGGACGCGCCGCGGAAAGGCTGCGTGCGCATGGCCGCGCTCACGGGACGGCCTCAAGCAGGGCGTCGACCTGACCCAACCGTTCGGCAAGCCGGGCCGTGAACCGCACGGCCGCCGCCCCGTCGATAACGCGATGGTCGTAGGACAGCGACAGCGGCAGGTAGAGCCGGGGTTCGAACTCGCCGCCGCGCAGCACCGGTTTCCAATTGCTGCGGGACACGCCGAGGATCGCAACTTCAGGCGCATTGATGATCGGCGTGAAGAAGCTGCCACCGATGCCGCCGAGGCTCGATACGGTAAACACGCCCCCCTGCATGTCATCGACCCTGAGCTTGCCCGCTCTCGCCCGCGCGCTGAGCACGCCAAGCTCCGCGGCAAGTTCGTAGATGTCCTTCCGATCGGCATCGCGAATCACGGGTACGACGAGACCGTTCGGCGTATCCGCCGCGAAGCCGATATGGGTGTATTGCTTGAGCACGAGCTGTTCGCCGTCCGCGGCAAGCGATGCCCTGAATCGCGGGAACTCATCGAGCGCCAGCGCGCAGGCGCGCAGCACGAACGCGAGCGGCGTGAGCTTCACGCCGCGTTCGCGAGCGTCGTCGGCGAGCGCCCGGCGCGTCTCTTCGAGTTCCGTGATGTCGGCCTCGTCGTGTTGCGTGACATGCGGAAGGTTGACCCAGCTCGCATGCAGACGTGGTCCGGAAATCCGCTGGATGCGGCTGAGCGGAGCGATCTCGACGAGACCGAACCTTGCGTGGTCGACGTCCGGCACGCTCGGCAGGGCAGCACCGGCGCCGATTGCGCCGGTCATGACGTCCTTGACATAGGCCTTGACGTCGTCGGCCGTGACGCGGCCCTTCGCCGCCGTGCCCCTCACGCGGCCAAGGTCGACGCCAAGTTCGCGCGCAAGCTTGCGCACCGACGGACTCGCATGGGCTCGTGAGAATCCGGCCTCGTCGAAAGCTCCGGCGGCGACAGGAGCGGTGCCTCGCACCGCAGCCGGAGGCAAGGACGTCGTTGCCGGGCGGGCGGCAGATGCGGCATCGGAGGCTTCGGACGGCGATCGCTCCGCCGCTGTCGCAAACGGTTGGGCAGCGGTTGGTGCGTCAGCACGTCCGGACGCCGGACGCTCGGTCAACGGCGCCGCCGCAGCACCCGCCTCGCCTTCGGTCGGCTCGGCCGACGTTTCGGGCGCTTGCACATCCGCGTCGGGACTGAGCAGCAACACTTCGTCGCCCGCGTTGACCAGGTCGCCGACGCTGACCTTGAGTTCCACGACCTTGCCCGCCGCCGGCGACGGAACGTCCATGGCCGCCTTCTCGGTCTCGAGCGTGATCAGGGCGTCTTCGGGCGCGACGTCGTCCCCGGCTGCGACGAGCACTTCGATGACTTCGACATCGGTGAAGTCGCCGAGATCGGGAATGACGACCTGCATGGGGACGCGCTTCGACCGCCTCAGAGATCGACGGGGTCGCGTTTCGCAGGGTCGATGCCGAGAT
This sequence comes from Gammaproteobacteria bacterium, assembly GCA_022819855.1. Taxonomy (GTDB): domain Bacteria; phylum Pseudomonadota; class Gammaproteobacteria; order Steroidobacterales; family Rariloculaceae; genus Rariloculus. The sequence continues at coordinate 112,719 of JAJEGN010000007.1, forward strand.
CGGCGATCGCCCGGCTCAGCGTCTGCCGCTCGATCGCGCCGTCATCGACCAGGACCTTGAGCGCCGAGACGACGATGGACCTGCGGTCCACTTCGAAGAACTCGCGCAACGCCGCGCGGCTGTCGCTCCTGCCGAAACCGTCGGTGCCGAGCACCGTGTAGTTTCCCGGTACCCACTGGCGAATCTGGTCCGGCACCGTCTTGATGTAGTCGGTCGCCGCGACGAACGGACCGGCCGCGCCCGCAAAACACTGCGACACGTAGCTAACGCGAGGCTCCTTCTCCGGATGACGTTCGTTCCAGCGCTCCACGCCAAGCGCCTCGCGGCGCAACTCGCTGAAGCTCGTGACGCTCCAGACGTCGGCCGATACGCCGAAATCCCGTTCGAGCATCCCGGCGGCGGCGAGCACCTCGCGCAGAATCGTGCCCGAACCCAGCAACTGCACGCGCTTGTCACCGGGCCCGCCTGACTCAAGCCGGTACATCCCCCGCAAAATCCCCTCTTCGACGCGTTCGGGCATCGGCGGCTGGACGTAGTTCTCGTTCATGCAGGTGATGTAGTAGAAGATATTCTCCTGCTCGGCGCACATTCGCCGGAGCCCGTCCTGCACGATGACAGCGAGTTCGTAGGCGTAGCAGGGATCGTAGGCCCGGCAGTTCGGGATCGTGGTCGCCACGAGCTGGCTGTGGCCATCCTGGTGCTGCAGCCCTTCGCCGGCGAGCGTCGTGCGCCCGGCCGTCGCCCCGATCAGGAAGCCGCGCGCCTGCATGTCGCCGCCGGCCCAGGCGAAATCGCCGATTCGCTGGAAGCCGAACATCGAATAGAAGATGTAGAAGGGGATCATCTTCACGCCGTGGTTCGAATACGCGGTCCCCGCGGCGATCCAGGAACAGTATGAACCGGCCTCGTTGATGCCTTCCTCGAGGATCTGGCCCTTGATGTCCTCGCGGTAATAGCTGAGCTGGTCGGCGTCCTGCGGCGTGTAGAGCTGACCGACGGACGAGTAGATGCCGATCTGGCGGAACATGCCCTCCATGCCGAAAGTGCGCGCTTCGTCGGGCACGATCGGCACGATGTGCCTGCCGATCTTCTTGTCGCGGGCCAGCGCGCTCAGCATGCGCACCAGAGCCATCGTCGTGGATATCGTGCGTTTGCCGCTGCCGTCGAGCTGGGCGCGGAAGAACTCGAGCCCGGGGACCTCGAGCGGCTCGCAGTCGGTCCGGCGCGCCGGCAGCCAGCCGCCGAGCCGCTCGCGCGATTCCCGGAGGTAGCGCATTTCCTCGCTGTCGGCCTGCGGCTTCGCGTAGGGCAGTTCGGCCAGGTCCTCGTCGCCGATCGGCAGTTTGAAGCGGTTGCGAAACGCCTTCAGATCCTCCTCGTCGAGCTTCTTCTTCTGATGGGTGATGTTCTGGCCCTCGCCGGCCGCGCCCATGCCGTAGCCCTTGACGGTCTTGGCCAGTATCACGGTCGGGCGGTCCTTGTGGTGGACGGCGTTCCGGTAGGCGGCGTAGACCTTCATTGAATCGTGTCCGCCGCGATTCAGTCGCCAGATGTCGCCGTCGGACAGGTGCGCAACCATTTCCAGGAGCGCAGGATCCCGGCCAAAGAAGTGCTCGCGCGTGTAGGCGCCGCCCTTGGCCTTGAAGTTCTGGTATTCGCCGTCGACGCACTCCTCCATCGCGCGCCGCAGCAAGCCGAGGCTGTCGCGGGCGAGCAGCGTGTCCCAGCGCGAACCCCAGATGACCTTGATGACGTTCCAGCCGGCGCCCTGGTACGCGGCCTCGAGTTCCTGAATGATCTTGCCATTGCCGCGGACGGGCCCGTCGAGCCGCTGCAGGTTGCAGTTGATGACGAATATGAGGTTGTCGAGCTTCTCCCGCACGGGCATCGTGATCGCGCCCATTGCCTCCGGTTCGTCGGTCTCGCCGTCCCCGAGCAGGCACCAGACCTTGCGGTCCTGAGCCGGCAGAATGCCGCGGTGTTCGAGGTAACGCATGAAGCGCGCCTGGTAGATGGCCATGAGCGGCCCGAGCCCCATCGACACGGTCGGGAACTGCCAGAAGTCAGGCATGAGCCACGGATGGGGATAGGAGGACAAACCCGGACCCGCGACCTCCTGCCTGAAATGCTCGAGTTGCTCTTCGCTGAGCCGGTCCTCGAGAAAGGCGCGGGCGTAGATGCCCGGCGAGGAATGGCCCTGGAAGTAGATCAGGTCACCGCCATGCTCGTCCGTCGGCGCCCGCCAGAAGTGATTGAAGCCGACCTCGTGCAGCGTTGCGGCGGATGCGTAACTCGCGATGTGGCCGCCGTACTCCGAACTCTTGCGGTTCGCGTGCACGACCATCGCCATCGCATTCCAGCGGATGTAGGCCTCGATGCGCCGCTCGATGAGCCGGTCTCCCGGGTACTGCGGCTGCTGCTCGACCGGGATCGTGTTGAGGTAGGCGGTATTGGGACTGTAGGGGAGGTAGGCGCCCGAACGCCGCGCATGATCGATCATCCGCTCGAGCAGATAGTGGGCGCGCTCGGCGCCGTGCACGCGCAGGACAGAGTCGATCGACTCAAGCCATTCCTGCGTTTCCTCGGCGTCGGGGTCGTCAGCCGCGATGCCTGTGAACGGCAGCGGTCGTGCGGTCGCCACCGCTAGCGGCCTCGCCGATATGCGGCGGCCGGAAGATTCCGAAGTGATTTCACGAGGGCCTCCTGCTAGGATGCGGCGGCTATGCCAACCGATGCCGGGCCGGCTCCATGCGGGCGCTATGATCGGGGTTTGCCCATAACCGGTCAAGACGACCCGGCGCTCAACAGCCCCGGTTCGCGCGGGCGCGAACCTTGCCGGTGACCACGATCTCCAACAGGTTCCGGGGATTCCTCCCGGTTGTCGTCGACGTCGAGACCGGCGGTCTCAACCCGGCGACGGATGCGCTGCTCGAGGTCGCCGCCGTGCTGCTCGGCATGGACGACGAAGGCGAACTCGGAATCCGGGAGACCCACCGTTTCATCGTCAAGCCGTTCGAGGGGGCGATCCTCGATCCCGCGTCGCTCAAGGTGACCGGAATCGACCCGTATAGTCCGCTCCGCCCGGCGCTCGACGAAGGCGAGGCCTTGCGGCGGCTGTTCAGGCCGATTCGAAGCGAGGTCAAGGCACAGGCCTGTCAGCGTGCGATCCTGGTCGGCCACAACGCGTTCTTCGACCTGCAGTTCATCAACGCGACCGTCGAGCGCGCGAGGGTCAGGCGCAACCCGTTTCACCCGTTTTCGAGCTTCGATACGGCAACGCTGGCCGGTGTCGCCTTCGGTCAGACCGTGCTAAGCCGGGCCATCGCCGCCGCGGGCCTGGAATGGGAAGACGACAGGGCACATTCGGCCCTTTACGATGCGGAAATGACGGCGAGACTCTTCTGCGAGATCGTCAACCGCTTTCGCGGCGTCTACGAAGCCTGAGCATCAGCTTCGCCTGAAGCCTCGACCCGGCGTCGCGCAAGGTCGAACAACGCCGGAGCGTCTACTGTGCCGGCCCGGAATCCGCCTCGTCGATGATCTCCTTGAGCTCGCCCGAGTGGTAGAGCTCGAGCGCGATGTCGCAACCGCCGATCAGCTCGCCGTTGACGTAGAGCTGCGGGAACGTCGGCCAGTTCGAGTAGGTCTTGAGGCCTTCCCTGATCTCCGGATCCTCGAAGATGTTCACGTAGGCGAATTTGGCGTTCACCGCACGCAAGGCCGCCACGGTCTGCGCCGAAAATCCGCACTGCGGAAAGTCCGGCGTGCCCTTCATGTAGAGCAGCACCGGGTATTCGCCCAACTGCTTCGTGATGCGATCGTTGACGTCCATTCCCTGTCGATCCTCCATTCGCTCAATGACCCCCGCGCCCCGTCCGGAACCCGCTCCGATGCCCGAGTCCGGTCATTGAACTGCGCCGGTGTCTAACCTATTCTTCTAGAGTCATCGAGCGGGGGCAAGCCCTGCCGAGTCTCTTGAAACAAAAAAACAGCCAACGCTTCGTCGGCGCATGAGGAGTATTGATGAACCCGCTGAACACCGTTAACGGCACCATAGTCGCCGGCGTAGTCCTCGCCATCGTGATCGCACTCGTCACGACGGGCTTCAATTTGAACGAATTGAGTTTACTGGTCTGGATCCATGTGCTCGCCGGCATCACCTGGATCGGGCTGCTGTATTACTTCAACTTCGTGCAGGTGCCGGCTCTGGCGGACGCCGCGTCGGACGAGGGCGGTCCGGGCGGCGCGGGCATCACCAAATATGTCGCGCCGCGGGCGCTTTGGTGGTTCCGCTGGGGCGCGGTGGTCACGTGGTTGTCCGGCGCGATCACCTTGCTACGCATGCCTCAAGGCGGCAGCTATGGCCTGCTCGACGACGCGTTCCTGCTTGGGTTCAACTCTGACAGTCCCGCGGGGCTGTACATCGGCGTCGGCGCGTGGCTCGGAACGATCATGCTGATCAATGTCTGGGGCCTGATCTGGCCCAATCAGAAGAAGGTGCTCGGCATCGTCGAAGCGACCGCGGAGGAGATCAACAAGGCACGCCGCGTGGCTTTTCTTGCATCGCGAACGAACACGCTCTTGTCCGTACCGATGCTCATGAGCATGGTCGGCTTCGGGCACGCCGGATTCTTCATCTGAACGCACCGCGTTTGCCGGGCGGTATCCGCGAGGACGTCGCGCGAGCCCTCGCCGAGGACGTCCGTGACCGTGACATTTCGGCTGCCCTGGTAGCCGCAGCGGACCACGCCGTAGCCGAGGTCACGATCGAGCAACAGGCTACCCTCTGCGGCACGGTCTGGTTTGACGAAGTCTTCCGGCAGCTCGACACCACGGTCACGGTTCGCTGGCAGGCGGCGGACGGCGAGGAAGTCCGAGAGCGCTCCACCGTGTGCAGCGTGAGCGGGCCGGCGCGGGCGCTGCTGAGCGGCGAGCGCACTGCGCTCAATTACCTTCAGACGCTGTCGGCCACGGCGACTTCTGCACATCGTTTCGCGCAGGCGGTGCACGGCACCGGCGCGCGTATCCTCGACACGCGCAAGACGCTGCCGGGGCTGCGCACGGCACAAAAGTACGCCGTTCGCTGCGGCGGCGCGTTCAATCACCGCGCCGGCCTCTTCGACGCCGTGCTGATCAAGGAGAACCATATCGCTTCGCTCGGCGGCGTCGCCGCGGCGGTCAGGCTTGCAGCGCGCAGCACCGCGGGCGTACCGGTATACGTCGAAGTCGAAGATCTCGATCAGCTTCGCGAAGCGCTCGAGACCGAAGCCGACCGCGTGCTGCTCGACAACCTGGCCGTGGACGAGTTGCGTGAAGCAGTCAGGATCCGTGACTCGCACGCGGGCGGCAGGATGGAACTCGAAGCATCCGGTGGTATCGATCTCGAAACTGTCAGGACAATCGCGGAAACCGGTGTCGACTGGATCTCGGTCGGTGCGATCACCAAGAACCTGAGTGCGGTCAATTTTTCGATGCGGTTCGTCTGATCCGGGACCCCGGGCATCGAAATGGCGCGGCTCCCTCCGGGCCCCGCACAGCCTGCCGGGAGCGCAGTTGCGCACGCGTCCCGTCAAGGTGCAACAAAGTCATGGTATATTCGCGCGGCTTTCCATTCTCCCAAGCAGGAGGTTTACAGTGAGTCGATTCATCATTCTGTTGGCGGCGCTTGGCCTTGCAGGCGTTGCCGGCGCACAGTTACCCGTCGAGCCACACCCCGATCAGCATGCGATGCTCGAGAGCGACAATGCCGAACTCGCGGCGAACAAGCAGCTCGTGTACGACTTCTGGCGCCACGCGCTCGTGGCCCGCGACATGGACGCTGCTCGCCGATACATGCACGAGGACTACATGCAGCACAACCCGAACATTCCGACGGGAAGAGCTCCCTTCATCGCGTTCTTCGGCCAGATGGAACAACAGCCCGTGCAGGACACGATCGACGGCCTCGTTGCCATCGTCGCCGAAGGCGATCTCGTGACGATGTCCTTCGTGCGCGAGTGTCAGGATCCGCGCAACGAGGGCGGAACGTACACCACGACCTGGTTCGACATGTTCCGCGTCACGGACGGCATGATCACCGAGCATTGGGACTACGGCACCGTGACCGGCGAGGACAACCCGTCCGATTGCATGAATTGATCGCGCGGCTTCGCCGCAATCGAGTACCGGCCCCGCGGAACTCCCTAGCATGACGGAGTTTCCGCGGTGGCCCGTCTTCCCCGCAAGCATCCCCGCGGCAGAGCGTACGCGTCGCCACCGTCGTGCACGCAGGGCCCGCTCGGGCGTCCGGAACGGCGCCTGAACGCGGCCCGCCGACCGCCGGCGCCGACGCTGTCTAGCCGCTCAGGTGCTCCCTGAAAAACCCTACCGTTCGGTTCCACGCCAGGGCGGCCGCAGCTTCGTTGTAACGCGGCGTCGAATTGTTGTGGAAGCCGTGCAGAGTACCCTCGTACATCTGCATCTCGTAGTCGACGCCGTTCGCCTCCAGCGCCTCCTCGTAATCCGGCCACATCGCATTGATGCGCGGATCGCTGCCCGCAAGAATGACCAGCATCGCCGCTTCGATGCTCGACACGTCTTCGCTGGCGGGCGCCGCACCGTAGAACGGTACGCCCGCGTCGAGGTCGCTGCCGAGTTCCACGGCCAGGCGGTTCGTCATTCCACCGCCCCAGCAGAATCCCGTCGCGCCGAGCCGGCTGTTCGATAGCGCGTGCGACTTCACGTACCAGGCGCTGTTGATCATGTCGCGATCGAGTTCGGCGGGTTCCAGGCCGCGCTGCAGCGTCCGGCCGTCGTCGTCGTTCCCCGGGTAACCCCCGACCGGCGACAGCCCGTCCGGGGCGAGCGCGAGGAACCCTGCAATCGCCGCGCGCCGCGCGACGTCTTCAATATGCGGGTTCAGGCCGCGGTTCTCGTGAATGACGATCACGGCCGGAAACGGCCCTTCGCCGGTCGGCTCCACGAGGTAGCCCCGCATCGTCCCGGACGTGCCTCCGGGCGAGGGATACTCGACGTACGTGCCCTTGATTCTCGGGTCCGTGAACGAAACGGTCTGCGCTTCCGCATAGCGCGGCATGAGGGCCTGCGCCATCCAGAGCGCCGACACGCCGCCGATCGTGATCGCGGCCGCCTTGTCCAGAAACTCGCGCCGGCTCATCCGGCCGTGGCAATACTCGTCATAGAGATCGAAGATTCGACGATCGATCTGTTTTTGTTGTGTCATCGCTTTTGCTCCACAAATCCTCCAAACATATGGTCGATGGTTTGTCTGGCGGTGACAAGCCCGCTGTGTATCGGGATCGGGATCGGGATCTGCCGGTATACTGAACCCGCCCCGGATCATCCCGGCTGTTTCTCCGCGCCTGCTACGTGAGCATCAAGGACAATCTACGCTCCCTCGGCCGACGTCGCAGCGTCCAATACGCTCTTTCGATACCCGAGCGCACGCTGCGCTCGGCGTCGGCGCTGTCCGCGGGCATGGTGCGCGAGGTCGTCGAGGTGGCACTGCCGATCGGAATCCGCCGCGGCCGGCTGTACCGCAATCTGGTCGATACGACCCTGCGCTTCCTGATCGAAGATGTCGGCCGCGTCGAAGGCGTCTATCCGACCGAAGAGAAACTGGCCGAGAACTTCCTGCTGCGACGAACTGTCGGCAACGGGATCGAGTTCATGGGCGTCATCGCGTTTCGCGCCTCGCCCGTATGGGTCATGGCCGCTCTGGCCGACATCTGCGGCGCCGGCCGCCAACTCATTCCCGAGATTGCCGAGTCGCTGAAAAAGGAAGGCCTGCTCGCGCCCGACGACACGTTCACGACGATGGAGCAATTGCTCGAGGGTCTCGAGAGGACGGCGGGGCAGGTTGCGGACACCGTCAACACACCGCCGCTCGACGTCGCGGGCCTCCGCGAGGAATGGGCGAAATTCGTCGCCGAAGCGCGCCGGCTGCCGGCGCCGACGTTGCCCTCGCGCACCGCGGTCACCAGTCTCTGGTCGGATCTGAATGCCACCGCTGCGCAGCAGAACCGCACCGTGTTCGAGCTTTCGTCGTTGCTGGCGGTATCGGCGATCGGCCGATTGCCCGAGCGGGCGTACGTGCTCTCCAAGTCCACGATGCTCGCCGTCGGCACGGGCGGCGGCATCCTGTCCGAAGGTCTGCTGGACCACTACCGGGCGACCTTGCACGAGATCGGCGAGGTCGGCTACGCCGACTACGGCGCGCGCCAGTTGACGCCCTACTTCCACAGCACGCTCGAGGTGTTCTCACCGGAACAGGAAACGACGACGGGCAACTTCGTCAAGAAGTTGTGAGCACGTGCAATGCTTTAGCACTCGGTCGGCGTTGCGGTCGTTGAACGGTCGACGATTCGAACTTCGATGAACCTGTGCCCGGATGGCGGGAGCGCCGCGACCCGATAATGGTATCGTCGCCGCGTACCACCTTGAATGCAAATCGCCTTGGGAGAATGAGAATGCAAAGAATTCTTTTGTTCCGCTGCCTGGCTGGCCTGTCGGTCACGGCTGCGATCGCCGCAGCGGCCTCCGCGCCCGCTCTGGCCCAGGATGCCACGATCACGAACGCGCGGATCATCGTGGGCAACGGAACCGTCATCGACTCCGGCACGATCGTCGTTCGCGACGGCAGAATCGTCGAAGTTGGCGCCGGGAGCGCCGGCGCCGGCGCCGGCGCCGGCAGCCCGAACACGATCGACGCCGGCGGGCTCACGGCAATGCCCGGCTTCATCGACGCGCACCGGCACATCAACACGGGGCCGAACGAACGAGAGGAAATGCAGGCGCAACTGGAAGCCGGCTACACGACCATACTTTCCGGCGGCGGACCGGCCGACGGCAACATCGTGCTGCGCGACCGCATCGAGAGCGGCGAGATCAACGGGCCGCGCATCATTCCCTCCGGGCGCATCAGCCTCGCGGAGAACACGCCCGAGTCCGCGCGGGCAGCGGTACGCGAACTCGCCGACATGGGCGTGCGGTTCACGGGCGAGATCGGGCTCACGCCGCAGCCCCGGCCGAACGCCCACGAGATCGAAGTGCTCGAGGCCATCGTCGATGAGGCGGCAAGCGTCGGCATAACGGTCCAGGTGCACGCCGTAAGCACATCGGCCATGGTTGCGGCAATCGATGCAGGCGTACGGCGACTCGTGCATTTGCCGAACAAGGATTTCGTCGACCGTGACGCGGCCAGGAAGCTTGCGGACACGAACACGCTCATTCTCGCGACGATCGGCTTCGGCGCACCCGTCTTCGGGGTCTTCGCCGACGACAACGAGCCGCGCTTTCGCGACGGTAACGCCTGGCCCGAATCCATTGCCGGAGCAAACCGCGATGCGCAGGGGCGCGCCGAGGGCACGGAAATCGGATACACCATCGTCAACGCGCGAACCGTCTGGGACGAGGGCGCGATGCTCGGCTATTGCACCGATACGCGCTACGACGCCTGGGCCGGACTGCGGCACGAACTGGAGTCCTACAACGTGATGTTCTCGATGGAAGACATCGTCAGGCTCATGGGGCCGAACACCGCCGCCTACATCAACATGGCCGACGAACTCGGCACCCTCGAGACCGGAAAACTCGCCGACATCGTGCTCGTCGGCGGCGACCCGATGGAAGGCTACTGGAACATGCTCGATGCAAGAATCGTTCTCAAGGAAGGTGTCGTCGTGGTGGACAAACGCTAGCTCCAGCATCCTCGGCCACGCGGGGCCCGTTCCCGTCACAGCCATAGAGGGAGAAACGAGAATGAAACACAGTCTGACCCTTCGGTCCGCCCATGTGCTTGCCGTCGCCGCTTACGGTCTGGCGATGTTTGCTTCGCACGTTGCGGCCCACCATTCCACCGCCGAATACGACTCCAGTTCGATCGTCGAAGCGCGCGGCGAGGTCGTCAGCGTTCTCTGGCGAAACCCGCATGTACGCTTTCGCATCAGCAGCGAAGCAATCGACGGCGACGATCGGATCTGGGAACTCGAAGGCACGGACGTCACGCGCCTGGATCGCGCGGGCGTCCCGCACGATCTCGTCGAGCTCGGTGACGTCGTGACCTTTGCCGGAAACCCGTCGACCCGCAATGCGCGGCGCATGTACGTCACCAACCTGCTGCTTGCGGACGGGCGCGAAATCCTGCTCAGAGGCTCGGCGCAACCCCGGTGGGCGTCGAACCGGCTCGTGAGCACGGACCCCGTGGTCGACCCCGCTTCGTCGACACCCGCTGCGGATGCGGGCGACGGATTCATCGGGAAGGTCCTGGTTCCCACGCGAGGACCGGCGCCGGCCTGGCTCAACGATCCTCCGCTCACGGCTGCGGCGCGTGAAGGGCGCGCGGCCTACGACGCGGTTACGGACGATCCCGTGCTCGGTTGCGTGTCGCCCGGCATGCCGCGTGTGATGACTCGCAGCGGTCCGTATGCCATTCGGTTCATCCGCCAGGGCGAAGATCTCGTCCAGCAGAACGAATGGTTCGAGATCGGCCGTCTCATCCACATGGACGGCCGGAATCCGCCTGCCGATCAGCCCTATACGCCGCTCGGCTATTCCGCCGGGCGATGGGACGGCGCCGCCCTCGTGATCACGACGACGCACATCGACTGGCCCTACTTCCAGCTCTACGGACTCGAAGGCGTTCCGCAGAGCCGCGCGATGCGGTTTGTCGAGCGCTTTACGCCGAGCGACGACTCCGCAACCGTGACTTACGACATCAGCGCCACGGATCCCGCGACATTCACCGAGACGGTCGCGTACGAGGCCTATGTGACGTTTCGCTGGGATCCCGCGCTTCAGTTCCTGCCGTACGACTGCATCGAGGAAGAGCACCAGGGGCAGTAAGGACGAACCTGGGCTCGTCCGTCAGCGGTGAACCATGCGATCCGACGAGCGCAACAGCCGTCAGAACGCGATCATGCGCGCTAGACGAGTACCAGGCTCAACTGCGGGTAGATGATGAGCAGGATCAGCACGACCAGCATGATCACCGCGAACGGGAACGCACCGGCAAAGATGTCCGCGAGCGATATTCGGTCGTCATCGGCAAGCGTCGCCTTGATGACATAGCAGGCGATTCCCAACGGAGGCGTCAGCAAGCCGATCTCGGCGCCGACGATGGTCACGATCCCGAACCAGACGAGGCTCACGCCGTAGGGCTCGATGATCGGCAGGAACAGCGGCACCATGATCAGGATGATCGACGTGGTGTCGAGAATCGTTCCCATGAGGATCAGGACCAGCACGTAGATCGCGAGAATCCCGTACAGGCCGATCTCCGCCTGCGCGATCCACTCGCCCAGGTCGTTCGGCAGTCCGGACAGCGCGAGCATGCGGCTGTACATGGTCGCGGCGACGATGAGCAGCAGTATCGAGGCGGTAATGTGTCCGGTTTCGACCAGCACGCGCCATAGTGCGCTGCGATCGAGCTTGCGCTTGATCAGCGCGACAAGCAGCGCGCCGGCCGCGCCCACGGCGCCGGCTTCCGTGGGAGTGAAGAACCCGCCGTAGATCCCGCCGAGCACGAGCAGGACCAGGATCACGATTGGCGCCGTCTTGGAGGTGCCTTCCCGCAGCGACATCCTCGTGCCTGCCGCGGCCCGGGCCTGGCCGTCCTGACCGCCCACATAGGCCGGCATGAATCGAGCCATGGCGACGATGGCCACCGCATAAGCCACTGAAAGCACGATTCCCGGCACGATGCCGGCGGTGAAGAGGTCCGCCACGGACTGCTCCGTGATGAGCGCATAGATGATCAGCATGACGCTCGGCGGGATCAGCATCCCGAGCACGGAACTCCCCGCCACCACGCCGACCGCGAAACGCGGCTTGTGGCCGAAGCGCAGCATTTCCGGAACCGAAACCCGGGTGAATACCGCGGCCGACGCGATGCTCACGCCGGTAATGGCCGCAAACGCGGCATTGGCTGCTACCGTGGCTACGCCCAGTCCACCCTTGACGCGGCGCAGCACGGCGTTCGCCACCTGGTAGATATCGCGGCCGAGCTCGCACTGACTCACCAGCAGCCCCATGAGCACGAACAGCGGAATCACGCCGAAGACGTAGTCCTCGAGGCTGTTGGACGCTGCAAGCGTCACCAGGTAGATCGGCGCCTCGAGACTTCCGCGCAGAAGCCACACGCTGACAAAGGACACGAGCCCGAGGGCCACGGGCACATAGAGCCCGGAATAAATGAGAACAAGGATTGCCAGGACCGACAGCAGCCCGATTTCGAATCCGGTCATGGCGCGGGATTCCGCAATTGCTGAACGGCCTGAACGTTTCGCCACGCGAGCAACGCGAATTGCAGCGCGACGACGATGCAGCCGATGACGAGGATCAGGCGAATGGGCCAGACTGGAACGACAAACAAGCCTTCATTGCCCGCGAAATAGCCGCGTTCCCAGGCCTCGATCAATCGCGGTACGGCACCCAGCAGAATGAAGACGAAGAAGACCGAACCCGCGAGATCGAATACCACGCCCATGACGTGCCCGACGACGGGTCGGCGCTTGAGGATCTGCATGTACAGCCCGTCCGAACGGGTCAGCCGTCCGGCACGAACCGCATCGCTGATTTGCAGAAACACGATGCCGACGATGGACAATTCGACGATTTCGGCAACGCCTTGTATCGGCAGGTTGAATAGAAAGCGGGACAGGACGTCCACATTGATGACCAGCATCAGGACGAAAATCCAAGTTGTGCCGATGCTGTTGAGTCCGGCAACGAGCGCCGCGAACGCGCGGACCATGGGATTGCCGGACTCCGTGTCCGGCGCGCCGGCCGCCACTATTCCCGATCCCAGTGCCGCACGATGGGCTGACCGTTGGCGCGCATGATGTCCATGTAGTCACGCAGTATCTGGTCGCCCGGCAAGCCGCGCCGTTCAAGATCGTCGGCCCATTCCCTGGCCATGTTGGGCAGACTCTCGGCCCAGATGCGGCGCTGCTTGTCGGTCAGCGCCTGGATCGTGCCGCCCTGGTGGACGAACTCCTCGCGGCTCGCCTGCGCGCGCCGATCCGTTTCGAGGGCCAGCTCGTCGCGATAGTCGATCGCTGTTTCGGTCAGCACCTGGCGCACTTCGTCAGGCATCCGCTCCCACGAATGCTTGTTCATGGTGATGACTTTCGAGGTGACCGCGCCCAGGCGCACGTCGATCATGTAGGGCGCGACCTCATAGAGCTTGTAGGCGACGGCCGCCTCGGCCCAGACCACCGTCCCGTCCGTGAGACCCGTGGCGATGTTGTTGTAGAAGTCGCCGAGATTGCTGCTGACTGCGGCCGAACCCAATCCCTGCACATAGCGGAGGTTCAGGCCGACGCCGCAGATCTTCGTTCCCCTCAAGTCCTCGAGCGTCTCGATGCGTTCGTTCATCAACACCTGGTAGGTGTCGATCGATCCGGCCGCGGTGAGAAAGACCTGGTTGTAGTCATCCCATTGCTGCCGCAACTCCGGGTACTTCTCGACCAATCCATCCACCGTTCGGGCGACGAGGCCGATATCCGCCGTAACCAGGGGCGTGACGTAACTGATGTTGAAGAAAGGAATCTTGTCGGGATGAAAGGGAGACGTAACGATGCCGATATCCGCCAGACCGTACTGCAGCGCTTCGAGCACTCCGCCCGTCTTGGCCACCGTCCCCCCGAAGGCCCGGTTCCAGTCGATTTCGTAGTTGCCCGTCTCAGCCAGTCGCCGGTCCACTTCGGGCATGTAGTAGTCGAGGAATACCCGCACCCACAGCGCCGTCGGCGCGTAGGCGTCGATGACGGTGAGGGGTATCGTCTCCTGTGCGCGCAGCGGTTTTCCACCGGCGAGCAGGGCGCAGAGTACTCCTGTCAGCAGCAACGCCCTGGCGCCGCGGCTTGACCATGGGAATGTTGCTGGGTTCATGGATTCCTCGAATGTCGGCATATCCGTGATGTGCGCCTAGTGTAGCGTCAGCGAGTGCACGTTGCCCCGACGCTCGCCAGTCCATGGTTGTCGACTCTGGACATAGTCCCCTACTCCGGGCCCTTGCACATCATCATCACGTTCCTGCGGCATATCGCGACGAGCACATCGTCCTGGTTGTAGCCGCGATGCTCGAACGTGAGGATGCCGTTCATCGGCCGCGAACGGCTCCTGCGCTTTGCGATGACCTCCGTCTCCACGTGCACCGTATCGCCGGGAAACAGCGGATTGGGGAACTTGACATCCTCCATGCCGAGGTTGGCGACGGTCGTGCCGAGGGTGGCGTCGTTGATCGAGATGCCGACGATGAGCCCGAGCGTGAAGAAACTGTTGACAAGCGGCCGCCCGAACTCGGATTCCGTGCGCATGTATTCGCGGTCGATGTGAAGCGGCGCCGGATTGTGCGTCAACGCGCTGAACAGCACGTTGTCCGCGTCGGTCACGGTGCGGCGTATGGTGTGCTCGAAGACCTGCCCAGGTTCGAATTCCTCGAAGTAGTATCCCGCCATGTTGCTATCCCGCCCCTTGATTCAACGACAAGTTCAGCACCGCCCGGCAAGCAGCCGCGTTCCTGCGCGTTCACGGACGCGTGTTATTACGATGACAGCTCGCGGCTCCTCTTCGCGGCGGCCCTGACGGCACGGCCGATGAGGTCGGCAAGCTGCCCTTCTGACATGAGCTTATCGAGCGCGGCCTCGGTCGTGCCGCCCGGACTCGTGACCTGGCGCCTGAGTTGCGCCGCATCGGCATCGGACTGCTCCGCGTAGAGTCCCGTGCCCGCGACCGTGCGCACGGCAAGCCGCGCCGCGACTTCCGGGTCGAGGCCGAGTTCGCGTCCGGCCTCGGTCAGGCACTCGATGAGCAGCAACGCATAGGCCGGTCCGCTGCCCGACACACCCGTCACGACATCCATCAACCGTTCGTCGTCGAACCACTCCACCGAACCGATGGCCGCCATCAGCGTGGTGCACAGGGCGCGCTGCTCCGCCGAGACACGGTTGCTGGCGCATAGCGCGGTCACCCCGTGGCCGATCGCGGCCGGAGTATTCGGCATGGCCCGGACGATGGCGGCTTCGGGACCGAGAACCGCTGCGATTCCCGATATCGTCTTGCCGGCCGCGACCGACAGGAACAGGCTGCGCTCGCCGAGCGCGCGGTAGTCGCGCAACACATCGTCGACCCGTGCCGGTTTGACGGCCAGCAGCACGACCTCGGGACCGGCGTCACGATCGCGAACCGATTCCGGCCACCCGGCGCTTGCAACGACGTCGAGCGCCGCCGCGGCCTCCCGCGCATCGGGATGCGGATCGACGATGCTGATCGTCCGGGCGTCGCGGCCATGCGCGAGCCAGCCCCTGACGAGCGCCTGGCCCATGTTGCCGAACCCGACGAGGAGCAGCCGCTCAGCCATCGTCGCCGGGCTCCGCCACGCGCGTTGGGGCGCGCATTGACACGAATCGTTCGATCGCTCGCAGCCGTTCAGCCATTGTCAGTGGACTCCATCCGAGCCGTTGCCGCTCGAACCATTGCCTCCCGAACCGTTGGCGTCCGAGCAGTTGCCGCTCGGCCCGTCATTGCGTCGCCTCCGCCGTAGCCGGACGCGCAACGGTGTCGAGCGTCGCTCCCGGATCGTTGAACGTCGCAAGATTGAGCGCACCTTCCGACCGGGCCACCAAACAGGCCACGGCGCCGTCCCCACAGACGTTGACGGCCGTGCGCAGCATGTCGAGCAGGCGGTCGATACCGATGATCAGTGCGATGCCTTCGACGGGCAGCCCCACCTGCCCGAGCACCAGCGCAATCATGATGAGCCCGGCGCCCGGCACTGCCGCGGTGCCGATCGAGGCCAGCGTTGCCGTGAGCACGACCGCGAGGTAGTCGCCGACCGACAGATCGATTCCATAGACGTTGCTGATGAAAACAGTCGCGACGCCCAGCATGATCGCCGTGCCGTCCATGTTGATCGTCGCGCCGAGCGGTACAGAGAACGAGGCCACCGAGTTGTCGACGCCGAGCCGCCTCTTGACGGTACCCAGCGTGAGCGGCAGCGTTGCACCGCTCGACGCCGTGCTGAACGCAAACGTCAGCACGGCGCGCATCTTGTTGAAGAACCCGATCGGGCTCAGCCGCGCGAGACGCAGGACCAGCGTATACGTGAGACCACCGTGCAGCAGCAGGCCGAGCACGAGGATCAGCGCGTAGCCTGCCAACGGCCTGAAGAGATCGAGACCCTGTGCGGCGAACGTCGTCGCGACGAGCGCGAAGACGCCCACCGGCGCCGTTCGGATCACGATCGTCACGAGCTTCATGACGACTTCGTTGAGATCGGAAAACACCGCCCCGACGCGCCGGCCCGATTCTCCGGAGAGGTTGATCGCGAACCCGAGCAGCAGGGCGAAGACGATGATCTGCAGCATCTGGCCGTCGGCCAGTGCGCGCACGGGATTGGCCGGAAACATGTCGACGAAGACATCGCTCAGCGGCGGCGGCGTCTGAGTCCTGTAGTCGACATCGCCGGCCAGCGCGAAGCCCTCGCCGGGCGAGACGAGGATCGCGAGCGTCAGCGCAATCACCAGCGCGATGGCCGTCGTGACGAGGAACAGGCCGATCGTCTTGACCCCGACGCGCCCCAACGCCCCGAGACCGCCGAGCGAGGCCACGCCGCAAACGATGGACACGAGCACGAGCGGCACGACCATCATCTGCAGCAGCAAGACGAAGATCCGCCCGACCGCGTCGAGCAATCCGTCGACGAGCACGTCGCTGACCGCCTGCAGCGGCGCTCCGACCACGCTGAAGGTCACGCCGACGACGATGCCGGCCGCCATCGCGATCAGGATTTTCTGCGTAAAGCTCACGCGTCGAAACTTGCCGCGGCCCTATTCGCCGAGCTTGCGGTCCGGGTCAGTGGGCTCGATGGCAACCAGGCTCGGACGCGGCGTCGCGGTTCCGCCATCGGGCCAGTTGCTGATCGGATTGACGGCGCTGCCGCCTTCGCCCGGATGTTGCACGGTCAGGAACAGGGTCCGCCCGTCAGCCGTGATCTCGCAACCGCATATCTCCGCACCGATGGGTCCGCTCATGAACTGGCGAACGTCTCCCCGGTGATCGCCCAGAGTCGGACATACGAAGCAGCCGTTGTTGTTGTCCCGAGGCTGCGTGCCGTCGGTCACGATCCACAGATTGCCGGCGGAATCGAAGCTCAGGTTGTCGGGATTGGCGAAAGCGCTCAGAGCGTCGGCGTCGGTGCTGCCGCCAAAGTAGGTTACGTCGGTGTCCGCAGGCGCCTGATCGGCCGCCGGGGGCGTCGCGCGCAGGTTGCCCGACGCCGGGTCGCCGCAAAGCATGAACACTTCCCAGCGGAATGTTTCGGCCGCCGCGTCGGCGCCGTTCTCGGCGATCTCCAGTATGTGCCCCCAGCGATTGGGAGCACGCGGATTCGCGGCGTCCGTGCCGCGGTCGATTTGCCGGCCGCCGGGCACGTCGTCCGTGCGCCCGCGGTTCACGCCCTGCGTGCAGGCCAGATAGACGGCGCCGGTCACGGGACTCACGGCGACGTCCTCCGGACGATCGAGCGGCGTCGCGCCGATGCGGTCGGCGGCTTCCCGGCAGCGCAGCACGACGTCGCCCTGAGATTCGAAGCCGGTCTCCGGCGTGAGTGCCGCGTGTCCGTTGAAGACGAGCGGCAGCCACTCGCCGCCGCCGTCGTCAAGGAATCTCGCAACGTACAGCGTTCCGTTGTCGAGCAGATCGCGATTGAGTTCGGGACGCTCGGGATCGAAGCGCTCGGCCGTCACGAACTTGTACAGATATTCGAACTCCTGATCATCGCCGGTGTAAACCACCGCCCGACCGTCGCGTGCCAGCACGGCCGTTGCGCCTTCGTGCTTGAGCCGCCCGAGCGCCGTTCGTTTCTTTACAGCCCGGTCGGGCGCGAACGGATCGATCTCGACGATCCAGCCAAATCTGAGCGATTCGTGAGGGTTGGCCTCTACGTCGAAACGCGGATCCGCGTACTCCCAGCGGAACCGGCTGTCCCGGGGCCTCGGCGGCAGGCGCGCGTACGCCCGTTCAAGATCGGGCGTGAGGCTTGCCGCGTCGAAATTGCCGAAAAAAATGTCCACATTCTCCTCAGCGGTCAGATACGTACCCCATGGCGTTGTGCCGGCTGCGCAATTGCACAGCGTGCCGAGCGCCGTGACCGGGGAATCGTCGTCCGGGCCGCCAAGCAGCGGGTGGCGACCGGCCGGCCCCACCATCTCGATCGGCGTATTGGCGGTGATCCTGCGGTTGAACGGCGAATCGATCACGTATTTCCACGCGCCGTCGTGAACGAGCTCGACGACGCTGATGCCGACCGAGGCCTGCATGTAGGCCACGGCCTCCGGATTGCGTCTCATCAACTCGCCCCAACTGCGCGTGGGAAGCGCCTCCGACCAGCCGGGAAACAGCAGGCTCGGGTTCGGAAACTCATGGTTGACGCACATGAGCATGCGATCGTCGTCGATCGGAAACAGCCCGATGCCGTCGCAGTTGTAACCGAACTGGCGGGCCTGCACCTGTGCCGAGCCGGCCTCGAACAACACACCGTCGGAAACGCGCTCGGGCTCGAGCGCGGGAGCATCGCTGAAGAGCGGATCGCCCCAGCGAAGGACGACGTCCACGCCGTAACCCTGCGGAATATCGACGCGATCGTCAGCGGTACCTGCGACGGGTTCGAAACCGAGCGGCGACGCCGGCGCCTGCGCCCAGACGGCATCGCTTGCGAGAGACAGCGCGGCCAGACCGCCACCGCTTGCCAGCACACGCCGGCGACTGAGCCGACGATTCAATACATCGCGGATGCTCTCGGTCGGGATTCGCATGAAGGGGGTCTCAAGCTTGCCGGGAAAAGAAATGGTAGCCTATTCGACCGATTTTTCGGACCGATACTCAGGGGATCGCGAACGATGGCCGATGAAGTTGCCGATGCTGACATCACGATGGACGGAGCCAACCTCTACCGCGAGGAAACCTTCACCGATCGCAGGGTGGGCACGGTACAGCGCCTGACGCCGATCACGGCCGCGGGAGAACCGGACGCCGCCCGCCCCGTCATCTACGTCGGCCAGACACAGATCCTGACGCCCGGGGGCGCATTGCCGCTGAGCTTCGAAGTCGAAGCCGCTTCACTGGAAGAAGCCGTCAGCAAGTTCGGCGAAGGCGCACAGGCGGCCGTCGAATCGACGATGCAGCGCCTCGACGAACTCCGGCGCCAATCGGCATCGTCGCTGATCGTGCCGGGACAGGGCGGTGCGCCCGGCGCCCCGCCGTCGGGAAGCGCCATTCAGTTTCCGTAACGCGGCACGAGCCGCCGGGGCGGCAGCGCGACCGCGCGGCAGGCGAGAAGAACTGCGGTAACGGTGCGCTCGTTGGTCCAGGCTGGCGACAAACGCGCTTGACGGGCTGCGCAAGAGTGAACGAGAAGTCCCCGCAATGTTCCGCTCATTGATCGTACTGCACCGGTGGATGGGGATCGGCCTCGGCTGGTTGCTCGTCGCCTGGTGCGTTTCGGGCATCGTCATGATGTACGTGCCCTACCCGTCCGTCTCGTTCGACGAGTACGTCGAATCCTTGCCGCGCCTTGAACTTGAAGGCTGCTGCACGGCGTTTCCCGCCGACTACAGCCCCGACTACGCCGTCGACCGATTTTCGATCGAGATGCTCGGCGAGCGGCCCGTGCTGCGGCTCGCCGACGATTTCGGCCGCCGCAGCGCGATCGACCTCGTCAGCGGCGAGCCGGTCGGTCCGATCCAGGCGGACGCCGCCCTTGCCATAGCGCGCGAGATGAGCGCGGCGAGTTCGGGCTCTGGCGAACCGGACTACCTCGGCACGGTCGATCGCGACCAGTGGACGGTCGCCGGCGGCTTCGGCAACGACAGACCACTGCACCATTTCGCGCTCAACGATGCAGCGGGGACGGAATGGTACCTGTCGAGCAGCACCGGCGAACTCGTCCAGCAGTCGACCCGGCGCGAACGCGTCTGGGGCTGGTTCGGCTCCGTGACGCACTGGCTCTATCCCACGCTGCTTCGGCAAAACGCGCGACTCTGGACAGAGATCGTGATCTGGTCGACCGTCGCGGGCCTCTTTCTGGCCGGTTTCGGCGCCTATATCGGGATCAAGCAGTTCAGGCGCAGAACAAGCGGGCGCTGGTCGCCGTACCGCGGCATTGCGCTGTGGCACCACTGGCTCGGCCTCGTTTTCGGAGTGCTCACGCTGACCTGGCTGCTGAGCGGCCTGTTCTCGATGACGCCCTGGGGACTGTTCCAGGGCTCGAGCGCCCGCGTCGAGACGGACCGTCTGCGCGGGACCACGATCACGCTGGCAGCGGCCGTGTCGCAGGCGGCACGTCTGGCGAACCATGATCTGCCGGCCGACGTGACCCGGATCGAAGCGGCGCCGTTCCTCGGGCGGATGTTTCTTGTGATGCAGGGTTCGGGCGGGTACCGCGTTCGGCTGGCCGCCGAGAGCCCGGGGGAGGCGACGCTTCGGGAAACACCGTTACGGCAAGGACGACCCGGTGAGTCGTCGCCACGGGCATCGCCACTGCAGGAAGCGCCACTTCGGGAGGACGAGTTGCGAGCCGCAGCGGATCTGCTGCCCGGCGATGGCGTATCGATCGCCGCCGCGGAGTTGATTCAGGAAGGCGATGCCTACTACTTCAATCACCACGCGACGCGACCGTTTCCGGTCTATCGCGTGATCGTCGACGACGATGAGCAGACGCGCTACTACCTCGACGGTGCGACCGGCCAGCTCGTCAGCAAGGTCAACTCGGGGCTGCGCTGGTACCGGTGGCTGCACCTGGGCCTGCACCGGCTCGACTTCACGGCCGCGATGCGCGCGCGGCCCGTCTGGGACATCCTCATGCTCTTGCTCATGGCGGGCGTGACCGCCGTGTGCATCACGGGCACCTACATGGGGATCCGGTATCTCGTGCGGCGTTAGCAGGCCGGCGTTTGCAGGCCATCGCCAGCGGTCCGCTGCCGTAGAGCGCCGGCGGCAAAGTCGCGACAACGGCCGTCGGTCGAGTGCCGCTGCGCCCGCATCAGGCAGACGCGATGACGCAGCCCCGCGCTCGCGAGGCTACGTCCCACGACACTCCGTGCCTGTTACTCCGGCGGCGCGATCATGGCCGGATCCCAGTGCTCGTCGGCCTTGCCGTCGACGAAGCGCCAGGTGTCGAACCACGATGTCGAATACGTCTCGCCCGGATTGCGCGGATCCGGATACGTTCGCGGCCACAGGACCGTGACGTAATCGTCGTCGGCCATGACGGCGACGATCTCCGTCGTCAGTTCGCCGCAGTCGTCAGTGCGCTCCCGGCCAAGGACTTCCGTAAAGAAGTAGATCACACCGGCAAGCCCCGATTCGGCGTTCGGATTGTGCTGGATGTACTGCTCGGTCAGCCATTCTCCGGCCCGGTCCCACTGATTGCACTGCAGGAGCTCCCGCATGATGTGCAGCGTCGCCTGCTTGTTGCGGTGCAACACGGGGTCGTCGTCGACGAACAGGGATTCGGGATCGTCCACGCCGACCACAGGCTCCTGGGCCAGAAGCGGCAGGCTCGCTACGGTTGCGAGCAGGGCGATAAAACCAATTCTCGTTCTCATGGAAACAGCTCTTTTTCGTTGTTTCGGGACCGCGCATGATCGACGCTAGCCCAAATGCTGTCAACGCGGAACTCCCCGCCAGCGCACAGCCACAGCGCGTAATCCGACCCGCCGGAACGTCGCCTGGCGCAGCATGCCTGCGCCCGACAGCGGCCGCCTGACTTCACGCCTCCCTTCTTCGCGGCCTTCTTTCGTCCGGCACGACCGGTGAATTGTTGCGCGCGCGCAGGAGCGCGGCTTCCGTCGCCGGAGCGTGCTCCCTATACTGCGGGCTTATCGGAATAACAATGAACCGGAGACCGCCATGAGCAACGTCCGTCGCTTTGTCCGCCGAATCTTTCGAAGCGTCGCCGGTCTGCCGCTTCTCGTATCGCTGCTCTTTTGGGCCGCGAACGCGCCGGCCCAGCAGGACGTGCCGTTCAGTGAGCGCACGGGATATCCCGTCGCGCCGCAGGGCCTCGAGATTCCGCCGCTGCCCGATGGACCCGTGCGGTACAAGACGGCCGAAGACCAGGATATCCGCGTGGTCGTCTTCGCACAGGGACTGACGCAACCGTGGAGCATCGCGTTCCTGCCGGACGACGTCATCCTCGTCACCGAACGGCCGGGCGCCCTGCGCGTCATTCGCGGCGGCGAACTCGACCCCGATCCCGTGCCCGGGCTGCCCGACACGCAGACCGGCGGACTGTCGGGGCTCCACGACATCGTGCGGCATCCGGACTTCGACACCAACGGTTACCTCTACTTCAGTTACAACCGACCGGACGGGGACGGCAACCGGATGACCGTGGCGCGCGGCCGTTTCGACGGCGAGTCGCTCGTGGATGTCAGCGAAGTCTTTTCGGCGGCCGAAGGCATCGGCAGCGCGGCGCGACTGACGTTCGACCACGACGGCATGCTCTACGTCAGCGTCGGCAGCGGCCAGGCCGACGCGGCGCAGGACCCGATGAGCCAGCGCGGCAAGATTCTGAGGCTGCGCGACGACGGCACCGTGCCCGACGACAACCCCTTCGTCGGCAAGGCGGGCTATCTGCCCGAGATCTACACGCTCGGCCACCGCAACACGCTCGCCCTCGCCGTGCATCCGGGCACGGGCGACGTCTGGCAGAACGAGAACGGCCCGAACGGCGGCGACGAGATCAACGTGCTGCGGCCCGGCGCCAACTACGGCTGGCCGATCATCAGCCTCGGCCGGACGTATCCGGGCCCCTGGCAGTCAAGGGAGTTCTCGCGAGAAGGCTTCGAAAACCCGATCGTCTACTGGACACCGTCGATCGCCGCCTCCGGGATGACGTTCTATACCGGCGACGCGCTGCCGCGCTGGACAGGCGACGTCTTCGTCGGCGCGTTGCGCATGGGCGAGATTCCGGGCACGGGCCACGTGCAGCGCATCCTGTTCAACCAGGACATGGAGGAGCTGCGCCGCGAAATGCTGCTCTTCGACCTGAGGCAAAGGATCCGCGATGTGCGCCAGGGTCCGGACGGTCTGCTCTATGTGCTGACGGGCGAGGATGACGGCGCGGTGCTCAGGATCGAACCGGGATCGTAGCCCCGCCCAACGCATTGCAACGCATGCCATGGATTGAGCGCTTGCAAGCGATCGTCCGCGAAGCCGATCTGACGAATCCCGACGATGCGCTTGGAATCGTCGAGGTATTGGATTCCTACGCTTCGGACGCCATGGGCGCTCAGCAGCCGCTGGCGTCGGACATTCGCGAACGAATCGTTCCGGGGCTCCGCGACCATCCGACCACGCTCGTCCTGCTGGCTGTTCTTGACGGGCGGATTGTCGGCATCTCGGTGTGCTTCTACGGCTTTTCGACGTTCCGGGCGCGCCCGTTGCTCAACATTCACGATCTTGCGGTCCTGCCCGAGTATCGCGGCCAGGGGATCGGCCAATCGTTGCTCGACGAGGTCGAGAACCGCGCCCGGCAGGGCGGTTGCTGCAAGCTCACGCTTGAGGTCAGGACCGACAACGAGCGGGCTCGCCGTCTCTACGAACGGAACGGCTTCGAAGCCTCAGGCGGCGCCGAAGTGCACATGCTGTTTCTCGCCAAACCGCTCGCCCCAGGCGAACCCTCTGCGTGACCGGCCGGAAGCGGACTCTCAGTCGAGACGCTCGTAGACGCGCTGCTCGAATCCGATGAGCGTCGCGATCGCGTCCTCGTCGTAGAACGGCATGTACTGCATGAGCAGCACGCCGCCGACCCCGCGCGCCGGATCGATCCAGAATTCCGTGTTCCAGATGCCCGCCCAGCTCATGCTGCCGGGCGTGCGTAGGGTCGCTTCGTCGTGCTCGCCCGTCACCTGGAAGCCGAGCCCGAAGCCGTCGCGGCCGGCGCCAAGCGGGAACGCGCGGGCGAGTTGGGGCATGGGTTCGTCCTGCAGCTTGACCAGGACGTCGCCGAGCTGGTTGCGGCCGAGTTCGCGAATCCCCGCTTCCGACATCAGTCGCTGCCCGTCGGGCGCAACACCGCCGTTGAGGATGAACTGGATGAAACGCGCGTAATCGGCGGCCGTCGAGTGCAGGCCGCCATCGCCCGAGACCGGCGAGCGGATGTCGTTCGGGTTCTGCGCCTCGACAAGGGTATCGCCCTCGGGCGCATGGGTCGTCACGACCCGTCCGTGCTCGCTGAGCGGCACGATGAACGACGTCTCGTGCATGCCGAGCGGCGCGAAAAGCCGAGCGCGCAGGATCGAGTCGAAGCCCATGCCTTCGATGCGTTCGGCGACGCCGCCGACCACGGCGATGCCGCCCGAATACGACCATCCCGTTCCGGGATCGTAAAGCAGCGGCGTTTCCTCGGACTGGCCCGGGAAGTTCTCGCCGATCGCATGGATGATCTCGCTTGCGAAGCCGTAGGAAAGCCCCGAGGAGTGCGAGATCAGGTGCCTGATCGTGGCTTCGGTGCTTGCAGGCCGCGTCGACCAGTTGGTGTGCTCGGGATCGAAGGCGGTGACGACGCGTCGCTCGGCAAACTCGGGGAGGTAGTTCGCGATCGGGTCGTCGAGGCCGAGCTTGCCGTCCTCGACGAGCATCATGATTGCGGTCGTCGCGACGGGTTTCGTCATCGACGCGATCCGGAAAATCGTGTCTTCGGTCATCGCTTCGTTGCGTGCGACGTTGCGCAGCCCGACCGCCCTCGAGTAAAGCGTGCTGTCGGCATCGACGACGAGTGCGACGAGTCCGGGGATCTTCGTGTTGGCCACGGCCTGGTCGAGGTACTCGTCGATGGCTTCGGTGTCGCGAAGTTCCGCGCCAGGTGTTGCAGTGCAGGCGAACACGAGCGTTGCCAGGGTCCGGGTCGCGAGATTCTTCATATCTTACTCCCTGAGGCGCGGTATGAGCTCGGCCAGATTGCACGGCCGCGTGCGGTAGTCGAGCTGCGCCGCGATGAGCTTGTTCCAGCCGGTCTCGCAGGCGTTTGTCGATCCCGGCAGACAGAATATGTAGGTTCCGTTGGCCACACCGGCGAGACAGCGCGATTGCAGGCTTGAGGTGCCGATGTCCTCGTACGACACCGTTCGAAACAGCTCGCCGAAGCCCTCGATCGTCTTGTCGAGCAGCACGCCGACGGCCTCCGGCGTGCCGTCGCGGCCGGTCAGGCCCGTGCCGCCGGTGGTGATGATCGCGTCGACGCCAGCGTCGGCGATCCAGTTCGAGACGACGGCTCGAATCGCATACACGTCGTCTCCGACAATCTTCTTCTCGGCGAGACTGTGACCGGCCGCTTCGAGATTGCTGACCAGCGCGGCGCCCGAAGAGTCGGTCTCGGCTGTGCGCGTGTCGGACACCGTAAGCACAGCAACGGCGAGCGGTTTCAGGGATCGTTCTTCGCTGGCAGCCATGGGCGGATTCGGGTTTCGGCTTGCGCCGGGGTCGGCAGCCGATGATATGCAGGAACTTCGGACGATACCAACGCGTAACAGGGTGGCATGCCGAGACGCGGCGACCCCGAACGGAAAGAACATGCAGCCAGGGCACCGTGCCTGGATGCGGCGACATGAATGGAGAGAACCCGCCGGCAGGGCGCCATGCCGATGCGCAGGAACACCGAAAGTCGTCAACGAAGGTTGACCGAATGTGCGACACATGGCTGGATGGAACGACGCCAACGCTGGGCGAGTCGGCGCAACACCGAAGCGTTTCAGTATAGTTTCGGCATGCGCCCCCGCTTACGCTCCCGAACCGACGACCTGGCCTGCATCGTACTCGCGGCGGGCGGCTCGCGTCGGCTCGGTCGACCCAAGCAACTCGTGCGCCATCGCCAACGCGCGCTGCTGCTGCGCGCACTCGACGCAGCCGAGGCGGTGGCCCCCGGGCGCGTCGTTGTCGTGCTCGGCGCCGACGCGCCCAGGTTCAGGTCCGCTCTGCGCAGAGCGGGTTCCAAAGCGGTCACGGTCACGAACAGCCGCTGGCGGCAAGGACTCGCCGGCTCGCTCCAGGCCGGGCTCGCGGCGACACCGTCGTCAGCACGGGCCGTACTTGTCACGCTCTGCGACCAACCGGCCGTGAACGCCGCCGTGCTTGGCCGTCTGGTCGATGCCTGGCGGTGTCGCCCGAATGTCGCCGCGGCAGCCCGCTATGCGGGCGGTATCGGTGTGCCCGCGGTGCTGCCGAACAAGCTGCGGGGGCAACTTCGCCAACTGGAGGGTGATGTCGGCGCACGCGCGATTCTCAGGGCACTAACCGAAATCTCTGCGGTCGAGATGCCAGAGGCGGAACTTGACATCGATACGGCGCGTGATCTTGAGAAACTCGCCAGTCGCGGGGTGCGACGGCATTGAATACCCGGCAATGCGCATCTCGGGGAATCCCGTCGGTTCGCTCGATATTTCTGTAGGGTCGCTCCCGAGCGTCCCGTCACCATTTACTGGCCACGGAGGTTTGCATGCTGACTTTCGCCATAGCCGTAGCGATGGCACTCGTGGGCTCCTTTCTGTGCTCGATCATGGAATCGGTGCTGCTTTCAATCGGCAATGCCGATGTGGAGGCGCTTGTCAAGGACGGCAAACGGTCCGGGCGCCTGCTCAGGCGCTTCAAGCGCGGCATCGATGTGCCGATAGCGGCGATTCTTATCGTCAACACCGTCGCGCACACGGTGGGCGCCGCGGTCGCCGGTGCGAGCTACGAAAACGTATTCGCGTCGGAAACGCTCTGGGTGTTCACCATCGTGTTTACCATATCGGTGCTTTTGCTGACCGAGATCATCCCGAAGACCCTCGGCGTGGCTTACTCCAGGGAACTGGCGAGTCCCGTGGCCTGGGGCATTCAGTTCCTGAGCGTTTCGCTGCGTCCGCTGGTGGCGCTGAGCGAATCGATTTCCAGATCCCTGCGCCCCGACAAGAAACGCCTGAGCACGTCCGCCGAGGAAATACGGCTGTTGGCGGGACTTGCACGCAGCGAGGGCGCATTCGGCGCCCGAACCGCGAGCATGATCGTCGGCGCCACGCGATTAAGCCAACTGTGCGCCCACGATGCCATGGTGCCGAGGCAGAACGTCCGGTTCATTTCCAGGGAACGGAGCTGGGAGGAAAACCTCGAGACCATACGCGAGTCCGGCCACAGCCGGCTACCGTTTTCGCCCACGGACGATCTGGATCACTTCTCCGGTATCGTCCTTGCCAAGGAGCTGTTCTTTCATTTCTACGCCCGGCCGCGCGGGGACGTCGACTGGAGCGGACTCGTACGCCAGGCGCTGACGATCCCCGAGAGCCGCTCCCTCGATTCCCTGCTGCGCGCCTTTCAGGAAACAAGAATGCACATGGCCATCGTCGTGGACGAATACGGCGGCGTCGAGGGCATTGTGACGCTGGAGGACGTTCTCGAGCAGATCGTCGGCGAAATCGACGATGAGAGCGACCCGCACTCGGAGGAATTGTGGCCGCAGGATGACGGCTCCGTCGTGGTTGTCGCTTCCATCCAGATGAGGAAGGTCGGCGAACACCTGGGATTCGAGTGGGAACCGGATGGCGACGTCTCCAGCCCCGGGGGCCTGGTCACGGAACAGCTCGGCCGCATTCCCAAGCGGGGGGATGTCGTCGAGTGGCAAGGCTACCGCCTGGAGGTATTGGCGGCGACAGAGAAGCGGGCGGAGACGATTCGAATTGCGCCCAGGGCCGGGCGCCGCAAAGACGAAGATGAAGCGAATTCGGACGAGGAAGCGAGCCCGAACGGGACCGAGTGATGCTGCGTACAGGACCCCAAACGATGGCGCGAAGCGAAGGACCTATTTTGGCGACAGCAGTTACGACACCCACGCATCCAGGATTCCACCAAGTTCATCCGGGCTACCGACCAGAAATTGCGCTCCAGCGTCCTCCAGTTCCTCACGCGATCCGTAGCCGTACAGCACGCCGGCTGCGTGCATTCCATTGTCCCGCGCACCGACGATGTCGAGGTTTCGATCACCTACCATGACGGTGACGTCTGCCGCTAATCCGGTCTCGTCCAGCGCCCATCGCAGCAGGTCGGACTTTCTGCTGCGGTCGCCTTCTAGCGTGGGACCGAAGACACGCTCGAAGAACGTGGCGATGCCGAAGAGTTCGACTATGCGCTCCGCGTAAACCTGAGGTTTGCTGGTAGCCACGAACAGCGAGACATTCCTGTCTGACAACAATTGCAGCGATTCAGCCACGCCGCTATAGAGGCGGTTTTCGTAGAGGCCGACTTCAGCAAATCGCGCTCTATAGTGCTTCAGGGCAACCGCGGCCAACGCGTCGTCACCCAGTATCGCCTTGAAACTGTCCAGTAACGGCGGTCCGATACACCAGGTCAGGTCGTCCGCCTCCGGCGGTGTCACGCCCAGCTCCCGCAGGGCGTGGCGGATACAGCGTGTGATGCCGACCTTCGGATCGGTCAGCGTACCGTCCAGATCGAAAAAGATTGCGTCGATTCGGCTCACCGGTGAACTCCAGTGACCCGCCTTTGCTTCCTTTTCCGCTTGCAGGCTAGCTCCCGGACGCTTCTCGCGATTGATCCGTAGTGCCCGCCGGCGTCGCACAGTTCACCCAGCCGGACACCCCGCTCGTGTAGTGCTCCTTCTTCCAGATGGGAACGCGCTGCTTGGTCTCGTCGATGATGTATCGGCAGGCTTCGAATGCCGCGCCGCGATGTTCGGCGCTGACCCCGACCCAGACCGCGCAGTCGCCGATGTCGAGCTTGCCGACACGGTGCACGCAGCGCGCCGTCACGATCTCGAAGCGCTGCAGCGCCTCGCCCAGTATCTTCCGGCCTTCCTTTACGGCGGTCGACGGGTGGGACTCGTACTCGAGCGCGGTCACGGCCTCGCCGTCGTTGTGGTTCCTGACCCAGCCCTCGAAGCAGACGCAAGCCCCGGCTCGGTCGGCCTCAAGCTCAGCCTTGAGTTCGACCGGATCGATCGCGTCAGCGGAGATCTCGAACTGCACGTGTGTTACCGCGTCAGCCGCCGGCAACGGGCGGAAAGAACAGGATCTCGTCGGCATCGCTGAGCGTCGCATCCCAGCC
This sequence comes from Gammaproteobacteria bacterium, assembly GCA_022819855.1. Lineage (GTDB taxonomy): Bacteria > Pseudomonadota > Gammaproteobacteria > Steroidobacterales > Rariloculaceae > Rariloculus. The sequence continues at coordinate 141,813 of JAJEGN010000007.1, forward strand.
GACGAGTTCGCCGTTTACGGCAACCTTGCAGCGCGACTGGGCGTCGAGGAAGCCATGCCGGGCCGCCACCTCGCTGAAAAGTTCGCCCGCGGTCGCCGCATCGGTCGCGACCTGTTCGCTGCCGCAGCCCGCCCGCTCGCGGAACACGGCGAAGTATTTGGCCGTGACGTCAATCATCGCCGACCGCGTCCGTAGCTGCCGCTTCCCCCGCTGTTGACGCCGCCGCGTCGAGCGGCGTCGCGCCAGTCGCCGAGCCTGCCGCCGCAAGATAGTCGCGCCGCCCTCCAGTCTTCGACACGAGCGCAAGCTCGGCGATCCGGATGCCGTGGGTCAGCGCCTTGCACATGTCGTAGACCGTGAGCGCCGCAGTCGCAGCCCCGGTCAGCGCCTCCATCTCGACGCCCGTCTTGTGCGTCGCGCGCACCGAGCACTCGATCAGGACTTCGCCATCGTCGCCCCAGTCGATCGAGATCCGGCAGTCCTCCAGAGGAATCGGGTGGCAGAACGGGATCAGGTCGTGGGTACGCTTCGCCGCCATGACGCCGGCGACGATGGCCGTATCGAACACCGGCCCCTTTTTCGTGCGCAGCGTCTCGCCGGTCGCAGGCACAGCTTCGGCTGGAAAAATGACAGTAGCCCGGGCGACGGCCGTACGCCGGGTCACCGCCTTGTCGCCGACATCGACCATTGTCGGCCGGTTCGCCGAGTCGACGTGGCTCAGCATCAGCCGCCCATCCTGTACATCTCGACGCGCTCGGCGCGGGTGATCTTCTCGCCGCGCAGCTCGCTGTAACGGTCCGCCCGGTTGCGCCAGACGTTCTGCAACAGTCCGACGAGGTCCGCGTCGCTCGCACCGGCGCGCAACGGCTCCCGGAGGTCCATGCCGCGGTCGGCGAAAAGACATGTGTAGAGCGTGCCTTCGGCCGACACGCGGGCGCGATGGCAATCGCCGCAGAACGGCTCGCTGACCGACGAGATGAAGCCGATCTCGCCCTTCCCGTCCTTGAACGCGTAACGCCTCGCGACCTCGCCCCGATAGTTGCTCTGGAGCGGATCGAGCGGCCAGCGCGCGGCGATCGTCTCCAGGAGGACTTTCGACGACACGACCTGATCGGCCTGCCAGCCGTTGAGCGTGCCAACATCCATGTACTCGATGAAACGCACGATGATGCCCGTGCCCCGGAAGTGCTCGACGAGATCGAGCACCGTGTGATCGTTCATGCCGCGCTGAACCATCGCGTTGACCTTGATCGGCTCGAAGCCGACGGCCCTTGCGGCGTCGATGCCGTCGAGCACCGTGGCGACATCGCCCTTGCCGCCGTTCATCGTCTTGCAGACCGTTTCGTCAAGGCTGTCGAGACTCACGGTGATGCGCTTGAGTCCCGCCTTCTTGAGTTCGGCGGCGCGTTCGGCAAGGCGCGTGCCGTTCGTCGTGAGCGCCAGGTCGTCCACGCCGTCGATCGCCGCGAGGCCGGCAACGATCTCATCGAGATCGCGCCGCAGCAGCGGCTCGCCGCCGGTGATGCGCAGCTTGTTTACGCCGAGTCCGACGAAAAGCCCAGCGATGCGCTTGATCTCACCGGGCGTCAGCCAATGCGCGCGAGGCAGGAACTTGTAGCTCTCCCCGTAAATCTCCGCCGGCATGCAGTACGGGCACCGGTAGTTGCAGCGATCGATGACCGAGATTCTGAGATCGCGCATCGGCCGGTCGAGCCGGTCCCTGAGTGCCGTTTGAGACTGGAATTGCTTGACTGAGCTGTTCATCGCTGAATTCGCGTGGTCGCTGTTGTGGCGACTTTGTCCGGGCTCCGCCTGGCTGCCACCGGCTTGCGTTCGCGGGCCTGCGTTCGCTCCGATGACATGCCATGGCGGCGCCCGCACAATTGTAATCGAAACCTCGACAGCGGCCGTTCCCGCTCGCCGTTCAAGGGCTGGATGGCTCGACGTGTAATCCAACGCGCGGCAGCCCTTGCGCCCGTCGCGCCATCCGTTCGGCCATCCGCCTGGCCATCCACCCGACCGTGCGCTTGACCGCAATTTCAAAGGCTTACGGGACCGTGGCACAATAGCGACCCCCGGTCGGAACGGGAGAAGGACCATAATGGAGAGAAGCCGCGCAGAGCCTGTCGCCGTCAGTGGCGTACGTGCAGACCAGCGCGAGCAGGCGACGGCAGGGCCGAGGCCCAACGCGTTGGACCGCTGGCTGTTCGGACAGTTGACGAGCAGGCTCGACCCGAGCCGGGTGCGCGTCGTGCTTTGGGACGAGCCCGAGCCGGAAACGACGGACGGCCTGCCGGTTGTCGTGCGCATGGGCGATCGCAAGGCGCTGCGCCGGGTGATCCTGCATCCCAACCTCTACTTTGGCGATCTGTATTCCTCGGGAAGGATCACTGTCAAGGGCGACCTCCTGACCGCCGTTTCCGAGGGCTACAGGTATACCGCACAGAAGCCCTCGCTGATCGAGAAATTCCTGCGCGGGCGAAAGCTCCCGACGCCCGATCTCGCCGACTCGCGCCGCAACATCCACCACCACTACGATCTCGGCAATGACTTCTACGAGCTCTGGCTCGACCGGGAAGCGCTGCAGTACACCTGTGCGTATTACGCCGATCCCGCAATGACGATCGAGCAGGCGCAGCAGGCCAAGATGCATCACGTCTGCCGCAAGATGCGGCTCAAGGCCGACGAAACGGTTGCCGAAGCCGGCAGCGGCTGGGGCGGCTTCGCGATCTTCATGGCGAAGAATTACGGCGCGAAGGTGCGCAGCTTCAATATCTCGAAGCAGCAGGTCGCGTACGCGAGAGAGTGGGCGAAACGCGAGCAGGTCGACGACAAGGTCGAATTCGTGGAGGACGACTTCAGGAACATCGCCGGCAAGTACGACGTCTTCGTCTCCATCGGCATGCTCGAGCACGCAGGCGCCGGCAACTACAAGGATCTCGGCAGCCTCATCGACCGCGTGATTACGCCGAATGGCCGCGGCCTCATCCACAGCATTGGCCGCGACCGGCCCGAACCGCTGAACGCATGGATCAACAAGCGAATCTTCCCGGGCGCCTACCCGCCGACGCTGCGCGAGATGATGGACATCTTCGAGGCGAACGGCCTGTCCGTGCTCGATGCGGAGAACATCCGCCTGCACTACGCCGAGACGCTGCGCGCCTGGCTCGCGCGGTTCGAGGAAAACGTCGACACCGTCCGCACGATGTTCGACGAGGCTTTCGTGCGTGCGTGGCGGCTCTACCTCGTCGGCTCGATCGGGGCCTTCCTCGCGGGCAAACTGCAACTCTTCCAGGTGTTGTACGCGCGTTCCGGAGCCAACGACATTCCCTGGACCCGCGCGCACATTTACGAGCACGGTGACTAGTCCCTCCCCCGAGTTCGCCCGATACGAACGGAAGAAGACCGAGCTCGAAGCCTCCTGGCGCGATGAGGCGGGCCAGCTCAGGCTCGCCAAGTCGACGATCTCGAACCTGTTCCGTTACAAGGATCGGGGTGCGGCCGAGAGGAAGCTGTCGCTCGGCGATTTCAACAACGTCATTGCGCTCGACGCGGAACAGCGCACGCTCGATGTCGAGGGGCTCGCGACGTTCGAGACGATCGTCGGACACTCCCTGCCGCGCGGCTTCCTTCCGCTCGTCGCCCCGGAACTCAAGCACATCACGATCGGCGGCGCGACCGTCGGCATCGGCATCGAATCGACCTGCTTCCGGCACGGATTCGTGCACGATGGGCTGATAGAGGCCGACGTGCTGTTGCCAAGCGGCAGGATCGTGACCTGCTCCGCCGACGATGAGCACTCGGACCTCTTCCACGCGCTGCCGAACTCCTACGGCACCCTCGGCTACATCCTGCGGGCGAGAATCAGGCTGGAGGAGGCTGCGCCGTACGTCCACCTCGGGATCAAACGGTTCGACAACGCCGGTGCGTATCTGGATGCCATGCAGGCAGCGACCGACGCGGACGACAACGATTTCGTCGAAGGTCTCTTCTTCGAGGACCGGCGCTTCTACCTGATGCTCGGCCGCTTCAGCCGCGACGTGCCGCAGGTCGATGACATCCTGCGCAGGAACATCTTCTACAAGCTCGTACAGACGCGCGGCGACATTTATCTCACGACCTCGGACTACATCTTCCGCTACGACCCGGAATGGTTCTGGAACATCCCGGAATCCCCGTTCTATACGCTCTTTCGCCGTTACGCACCCAAACGCTTCCGAAACTCAAGCTTCTATACGAAGTACGCGGCAACGAAGAACCGCTTGCTCGACATGATCCGCGGACCGAGGGACACAGGCATCGAACCGCTGATCCAGGACTGGGAAGTGCCATGGCAACACGGCGAAGCGCTGATCGACTTCTGCATCGACAACGTCGATCTCGGCGGCCTGCCCTGGGCCGCCGTGCCGATCCGCACGCCCCGCCAGCCGACGCTCTACCCCATCCAGGCGGATGAGCTTTACTTCAATCTCGGCTGCTATTGCCAGGTACGCCGCCCGGAGGGTAAGGAACGCTTCCACTACACCCGGATCATGGACCGCAAGTGCTTCGAACTCGACGGCATCAAGATGCTGTACTCATCGACCTTCCTCGACGAGGCCGAGTTCGACGCCCGCTTCAACGGCTCTACGTACCGGACTCTCAAGAAGAAGTACGACCCGGACGGGAGGGCGCCGACACTGTTTGCGAAGGTGGCCTACACGGGCTGATTTCGCGTGCCCGCCGGAGACCCGCTGCAAAGTAGCGCGAAACACGCCTTGTAGCGGTCGCGGACTCCGCCAGCCCGACAGCCCGGTCGCGTGCCACTGCCTCTGAAACGACGCTGGACCTTCAGCCGATTGCCTGTCCCGCCATCGCCTGGCGCTCGATCTTCGCCCACGAGTCGCGGAGCGTGACCGTTCGATTGAAAATCGGCCGCGCGTCGGTCGCGCCGTCCCCGTCGACGTAGAAATAACCCTGCCGCTCGAACTGAAAGCGTTCGCCGGGCCTTGCGTCGGCCAGTGACGGTTCGAGCATGGCCGCATCGAGTGTTTCGAGAGAATTCGGATTGAGTTCGGCGCCGAGATCCGCACCAGAACCCGGGTACGGCGCCATGAACAGGCGGTCGTAGAGCCTGACCTCGGCCGCGACGGCGTGTCGCGCCGATACCCAGTGGACCGTGCCCTTGACCTTGCGGCCGGGATCGCCGCCGGAGCCGCTGCGCGTTGCGGGATCGTAGCTGCAGCGAATCTCCGTGATGACGCCGTTTTCGTCCTTGACGACCCGTTCGCACTTGATGATGTAGGCGTAGCGCAGCCGCACTTCGCCGCCGGGCCTCAGCCGATAGAACTTGCGCGGCGGATCCTCCATGAAGTCATCGCGCTCGATGAAAAGTTCCCGTGAAAACGGCACCTTGCGCACGCCAAGCTCCGGCCGGTTCGGGTGATTCGCGGCTTCGAGCCACTCCTCGGCATCCTCGGGCCAGTTCTCGATGACGAGCCTGAGCGGAGCAAGCACGCCCAGGCGCCGTGGCGCCCGCTCGTTCAGGTCCTCGCGGATGCAGTTCTCGAGGAGCCCCAGTTCGATGACGTTGTCCTTCTTCGTGACGCCGATCCTGCCCATGAAGTCGCGGATCGATTCCGGCGTATAGCCACGCCGGCGAAACGCCGCGAGCGTCGGCATCCGCGGGTCGTCCCAGCCTTCGACGTGCCCGTCGTCGACGAGCTGCTTGAGCTTGCGCTTGCTCATGATCGTGAACATGAGATTGAAGCGCGAGAACTCGATCTGCTGAGGCGTATTCGGGACGGGCAGGTGCTCGAGAAACCAGTCGTAAAGCGGCCGGTGATCCTCAAACTCCAGCGAGCACAGAGAATGCGTTGTGCCCTCCACGGCGTCGGACAGCGTGTGCGCAAAGTCGTACATCGGGTAGATGCACCAGCGGTCGCCCGTACGCTGGTGCGTCACCTTGCGGATGCGGTAGAGCACCGGATCGCGCAGGTTGACGTTCGGCGAAGCCATGTCGATCTTTGCGCGCAGCACGCATTCGCCTTCCTCGAATTCGCCGCGGCTCATACCGGCGAAAAGATCGAGATTCTCTTCGACCGCGCGGCCCCGGAACGGGCTGTTCGTGCCCGGTTCGGTCAGCGTGCCGCGCGACGCGCGAATCTCCTCCGCCGTCTGGTCGTCAACATAAGCCAGCCCGCGCCGGATCAGTTCGAGTGCAAACTCGTATAGCTCGGGAAAGTAGTCGGACGCGTGTGCGAGTCGGTCGTCCCAGTCGAAACCCAGCCAGCGAACGTCACGCTCGATCGCCTCGACATACTCGATATCCTCCTTCAGCGGATTCGTGTCGTCGAAGCGCAGGAAGCACTCCCCGCCGTAATCGTCAGCGATGCCGAAGTTGATGCAGATCGCCTTCGCGTGCCCGATGTGCAGATAGCCGTTCGGCTCCGGTGGAAACCGCGTCTGCACGCGCCCGCCATGCTTGCCCGCCGCGACATCGCTCGTGACGATTCGGCGGATGAAGTCCGGTCCCGGGGCGTGCTCCTTTTCCATGGCGGCGCATTGTAGCTAATACTGCGAGGTGTCCTGTTCGCGAAGCGGGCGACCGGTGCCGGCAGCTTGACCGCGAGTACCGGCTGCGCAGCCACCGGAACTGTCAGCGTGGCCGCCGACATCATGAGGACAGCCGCCGAGGGCGTCAGGCGGCCCGTTCCCGCCCTCAGGCGACGCCGAGAATCGCCCGGACCTGCGGCCAGCTCTGCGAACCGTACTCGCGCAGGTCTCGCGTCAGATGTTCCGGGCACCAGTCGAGCAAGCTCGGACGAAATGCCGGTCGGCTGCGGATCCGCTCGAACCAGTTCTCGACGTTGGACAGGCGGCCTGTCCAGAGCCCACCCATGCCGAGCATGTCGAGGCGATTCACGTAGGGCGCCAATGCGATGTCGGCAAGCGTGAAGCTGTCTCCCGCAAGCCAGACCGCGTCTTCGAGCGCCGCCTCCATCGCCTGTAGCTGCCGATCATAGAGCCGGAACTTCGAGTCGATGTCCGGCGCGTCGAAACCGAGCATGACGAGTTCGCGCTTGCGCTTGCGCCACGCGCCTTTCACGGACTGCTCGGGCGTGCTCTCGACGAATTCCTCGAGTTTTTCCGGACCCAGGCGCCTGACGATGTGGCGATGGCAGGAAACATAGGTCACGTCGGCGCAGGCCGGGTGCAGCAGTTCATCGACGACCTTGGTCCACGAACGCATCAGGTAGCGCTCGTACGGATCGCTCGGCATGAGCGCCGGCCCTTCGAACATCTCGTCCACGTACTCGCAGATCAGCGTCGACTCGTTGACGACGCGCCCGTCGTGGACGAGTGACGGCACTACGGCACGCGGGTTGATCGCGAGGTACTCCGGCGTGAACTGCTCGCCGACGAGGATGTCGACGTAGTGGTATTCGTCAACCTCGACGCCCTTCTCGGCGAGCGCGAACCTGACCTTGGCCGCGCAGACCGACGATCCGTGGTGATAGAGCTCGAGCATAGTCGGGTTCCAGAAAGACTGATCCGGTAATTCTCGCGCCGGGGCGGACAGCGATCAAACGCGGCCAGGAGACACTCGGATCGGCTGACCGTCGGATCAAGGCCTGTTGGCGAACACCATGCGTCTGCGTAACGCCGGTCGCAGCCGACCAGCCGAGTCCGCGTACCGACAACACACTGCGCCGCAGCTTGACCCGCTGCCGCCAAGCGTCAGAATGACACGACTTTCCCGCACGGAACACAAACATGCGCAGACGGGCATTTCTCTATGGCGGACTCGGCGCGCTCGCCGCCTGCAGCCAACCGGACGCGGAACGCGCGGCCGAAACGAGCAACGAGCTTCATCGCTGGCGCATGGTCACGTCATGGCCGCCGAACTTCCCGGGCTTCGGCACCTCGGCGAACCGGCTCGCGGAGCGGATCGGCGAGCTTTCCGACGGCCGCCTCGAGATCGAAGTCTTCGCCGCCGGCGAACTCGTGCCCGCCTTCGAGGTGCTCGACGCCGTCTCGCGCGGCTCGATGCAGATGGGTCACAGCTCCCCCACCTACTGGCGCGGCGCCCTGCCCGCATCGCAGCTTTTCAGCAGCGTGCCCTTCGGCATGCTGCCGAACGAACACAAGTCCTGGCTCTATCACGGCGGCGGCATCGAACTCTGGCGCGAGGTCTACGGCACACAAGGCGTGATGCCCTTCGTTGCCGGCAACACCGGCGCCCAGATGGGCGGCTGGTTCAACCGCGAGATCAACTCGACCGACGACCTGGCCGGACTCAAGATGCGAATCTCCGGACTCGGCGGCGAAGTCATGCAGCGGGCCGGCGCAGTCACCGTCACGCTCGCAGGTTCCGAACTCTTCACATCGCTTGCGACCGGCACGATCGACGCGACCGAGTGGAACGGCCCGTTCAACGACATGGCCTTCGGCCTGCACGAGGTCGCGCAGTATTACTACTACCCGGGCTGGCACGAACCGTCGGCCGTCCTCGAATGCCTCGTATCCATCGAAGCCTACGAATCGCTCTCGCCAGCGCTCCAGAACGTCATCGAGGCGGCCTGCATGGCGGAAGCGGAGTACGTCGTCGCCGAGTTCGCGGCCCGCAACCAGCAGGCGCTGATCACGCTCGTCGACGAGCACGGGATCGAACTCAGACGGTTCCCCGACGATGTCCTCGCCAGTTTGCGCGAACACGCCACTGCGGTCATGGATGACCTCGCGGCGAACGACCCGACGATCGCGCGCGTCCTTGATGCATACCGGTCATTCGCCGCCACCATGGGCGACTGGCACGAAATCTCGGAAGGCTTCTACAGCCGGATGCGGCAGACCCAGGATGTGTAAGAATGTGCCAGGAGGCCAAGAATAAGTGGCCAGGCCCTCACGCTGGCCCGCCAACAGGAGCAGCCCGATGCGAATCAAGTTCTCCGCCGCCATTCCCCTGCTGATCTGCCTGCCCCTGTGGACCGCACCAGTCGGTGCGCACCACTCGCACGGCAACTATTCCTTGCAGGAGTACATCCAGTTCGAGGCGGAAGTACGCGAAGTCCTGTGGCTCAATCCGCACGTCTGGGTACAGGTCGACGTCACGGACGAAAACGGCGAAGTGGCGACCTGGGCGCTGGAGGGCGGCAGCATCAGCGCCCTGACCCGCCGCGGCTGGGCGCAGGACGACCTCCAGCCCGGGGACCTTATCCAGGTGAGGTGCCATCGTCTCAGGGATGGTTCGAATGGGTGTCTGCTGGGCTACGTCACGCCACCGGGCGGCGAGGAGAAAGAGTTCGACTAGTACTTGCCGACGCTGGTCGAGATGACACGCCCGGACCCGTCACGGCACGGCCCCGAAAGACCACTTGGTCGGGGATTCACCATGCGAGCCACGATAGCAATGCGTCAGAACTGCCCTGCTTGATGTCGCAGGCATTTGGACGAGGATTCAACATGCGAGCCCTGATTATTCTGCTCATCCCCGCCGTCATGCTCCCTTCGGCTGCCTTCGCGCAGTGGCGCGAATTCTTCGCCCCGGAGGAGCACTTCAGCGTCAATTTCCCGGCCGAGCCGGAGGTGCGCGAGTTCGAATTCGAGACCGAGTCGGCGACCCTGCCGGCCAAGGTCTACACGGTCATGGACGGCGACCAGCTCTACTCGGTCACCGTCGTCAACTACGGCGACTCGCGCGACGCCTACACGGAAATCCCGGATCGCAGCGACGAAGCCGATGCTGCAATGACCTGGGTCTACGACCAGCGCGCATCGGTGTCCTTCGCCGCGCGCTCGTTCCGCCTGCGCGACGGCGAGGTGACCCACGACGCGTGGCACCACATCGACCGGGTGGAGGGCCTGCAGATCCATATCACCAATCCCGACGATTCGCGCACCTATGCCGGGATGTACTTCCAGGAAGGTCGGCTCTACATCGTCGAAGCAACCGGTCCGGCAGAGTCCATCCTCACCCAGACGCTGTTTCAACAGTCGCTGTATTTCCTCGACGACGAAGGCGTCAGAATTCGCTACGAACTCCGTCCCGACGGTTCGAGGGTCCGCGTCGCCTTGCCGTAAGAAACCGTCGAACAACTGTGTTCCCCAGATCAAGCGCCAAAAAAACGAGCACGTGTGGAACGGGAAACTACGGCGGCCGAATCGCTCAGAGCGTGTCCGGACTTTTCAAGGCGTGAGCGGAGAGCGCACGGCTCTCAACGTCAAATCAGCCGTCCCGTGGTCAGCCCTTCCGCACGCTCACCGTCCGCGTCCTGCGCAGCGGCCAGCGTTGCGAGCATCCGTCTGAGCATGACGAACCCGACAACGCCGAAGGCGAGGTGCGCCACCGCGTTCGCTCCGAAAATGCCCGCAAGCCCGAAATAGCGCGCCAGCAACCACGCAAGCGGAATGTAGACCAGGAACAGCTTGACGAAGGTCATCGTCATCGCCGGCATGGGTTTGCCGAGTGCGTTGAACGCCGCGACCGCGGTCAGCATGACCCCGAAACCGCTCAGTGAGAACGGCACGATCGCGAGATAGATCGTCGCCGTCAAAATCACGTCGGCGTTGGAATCGAAGATCGCGACCACGGGCCGCGCCACGAGAAACAGGATTACCGCGGCGCCAAGCGTATAGGCGACGCAGAAACGCTCCGACAACCAGGCGAAACGACGCACGCGGTCGAGCCGGCCTGCGCCGAAATTCTGCCCCGTGAACGGGCCCACCGACGAGGTCACGGCGAAGATGACGATCATCACGAGCGACTCGATCCGCGAGGCGACACCGAAACCGGCGACCGCCGCGGGTCCGAAGACCGCTACGAACGAGGTGATGACGCCGACCGTGACCGGCGCCAACACGTTGGATGCGATCGCCGGCACCGCAACGTGCAGCACGGTGCGCCACGAATCGAGCAGTTTGTCGAAGCTCAGATACCGGGCCCGGATCAGGTGTTCGCGCCAGCGCAGGAACGCCACCGACGCGAGAACCGTGAGTCCGTTGGAAATGACGGTGGCGAGCGCGGCGCCCTGCAGCTCCAGGCGCGGAAAACCGAGCAGCCCGAAAATCAGCAATGGATCCAGAGCAATGTTTATCAGCGCCGCGATCGTCAGAATCAGCGCCGGCACCCGCGCGTCGCCGGCTGCCCGCATCGCGAAGTTCCCGACCATCGGCAGGATGATCAGGAAACCGCCGAAGTAGTAGACCTCCATGTACTCGCGAACGAGCGGCAGCGTGAGTTCGTCGGCGCCAAGCGCCGTGAACACGGGCTCGATGGTCGCGAGCCCTACGATCGTCACCACAAAACCGAGAAACAGACCGAGAATCAGAGCATGCGTCGTGATGCGCTGAACGCGATCGATCTCCCCGGTGCCGAGCAGCCGCGACAGCACCGACGAGGTGCCGATGCCGACTCCCAGACCGAACGCCATGAGCGTGAAGGCCACGGGAAAGGTGAACCCCATCGCGGCCAGCGGCAGCGTGCCGAGCTGGCCGACGAAGTAGGTGTCGGCGATGCTGTAGGAATTGATCGAAACGAGGCCGAGCACCATCGGCACGGAAAGCTGCCGCAGGTGTCTGCCTTCCGGTCCCGTGACCAGGCGTGGAACGGGTTTGCGCGACGACACGCCAGGGTCAACCGGTCGCTATGCGTGCTCGGCGAGACACTGTGCCGCTAGAAGATCGGGTCGAGCTCATAGATGAAGCTGCGGCAACCCGGCCGCACGATGTCCTGCTTGTCCCAGCCGACGTAGTTCGACCGGTCGATGGCCCAGAGCGTAGTCCTGCGAAAGATCTCGTCGGACAACTCCACGATGTGCGGATCGATGATGGCGCCGCTGTTGTCGACGAGGAAACAGACGACGGCGCGGCCTTCGAGCGCCTCGCGTATCGCGCGAATCGGATAGTTCGGCGTCGCCATCCGGCTCGCGAGCAGCGGCGGCATGAGATCGTAGCTGTTGGTGCGCTCGACGTTTATGTCGTCGGCGACGGTATCGCTGAGTTGCACGCACCACCAGCCGCCGCCGGCGGACGGGCTCGTCCAGCTTCCGCCGAGCGTCCTGCGGCGCAGATCGGCCTCGTATTCACGCCCCATGCGGGTATCGCTGAAGCTCAGCCGGTTCCTGCGCTCCGTCCAGTCCGAGACGCGCGACCAGATCCTGAAACCGTCCGCGCGCGGCGGCGAGACATCCGTGCGCCCGTCCGGCAGAAAACGAATCAGGTACTGCTCGTCGCCGCGCCGTGCGTGCCCGTATACGAGGCAGTTCCAGATGCCGACAGGCTCGTCGACAGGCTCGGTCGGGATGGTTGCACCGTGCGCCGCGACGGCGCCGAGAAAAAGTGCGCAAGCGGCAACGGACAAGGCCATCGAGTGTGTGCGACAGGCGCTTTTCGGTAGAAACCGGACTGCCGGCGCGATCCGGAACATGCCGTCGCGGTCGAGCTCTTGCGGGCAATACTTATTGATGGTCTTCCACCGTCACCCGCGGGCGGAGCCCCGCCTCGTTGAGCATGCCGCGAATCTGCAGGACCTGCCTCGCGCGCGGGTTGATGGCGACGGCCGCTTCGAGATCCTCCGTCGCCTCCGGGTACATCTCCTTGAGCCAGTACGCATAGGAGCGATTGCTGAAAGCGCGCCAGTTGTAGCGGTTGATCTCGATCGACTGAGTGCAATATTCGATGGCCGTATCGGGGGCTTCCTTGGCGGCGTAGGCCGCGCAGATATTCGACAGCGCGCCTGCCTTGATCAGGTCCGTGGTCCGTTCGCGTTCGAGCCCGAGCAAGGTCAGACGAATGCCTTCGTCGTAGTCGCCTGAGCGCAGTGCCTCGGAGCCCTGGGCCAAAAGCGGATTGCCGACGCCGAGCAGGATTCGGTTATCGCCCGCGACGCCCGTATCGGCGCGTGGCAGGTTCTGGGACCACGCCGGGGCAGCGAGCGAGAAAATGAAGAGGCTCGTCAGTAGTACACGGACCATAATCGCCTCCGGGTTGGTTAGTATAGCACCGGGACAGCGCCGGACCGGGAGCCCGCACGACCCCCGATGTGAGCCCCCTGCCGGGTTCGGGCCACGTGCCCAGGATCACTTCACCTTTTCTACGCAGGTCAGGAAAAACCGAAACCGATGACCGACGTTTCCCAGGCTGAAGCCCTGGTTTTCGAGCGGATGCCCGCGTGGCCGTCGGTCCGGGCGGACATCGCGGCGAGCCACGGCCGGATCCTGCGCGAGAGCATCGTTGCCGAGCGCGACCAGCCGCCGTTCGACCGCGTGATGATGGACGGCATCGCGATCGCCTGGGCGGACTGGTCCGCCGGAACGCGCAGCTTCGAGCCGATCGGCACGCAGGCCGCGGGCTCGCCCGAGCTGACGCTGCAAGCACCCGGCCAGTGCGTCGAGATCATGACGGGCGCCATGCGTCCGGGCGGCACCGATACGATCATCCCGGTCGAGAGAATACGGCGCGAAGGCCGCTTGAAGCTTGTCGTCGACGCAACCGACGTCGAACGCGGCCAGTTCATCCACCGGCAAGGCAGCGACCGGCGCAAGGGCGTAACCCTGCTCGAGCCCGGAATCCGCATCGGGGCCACGGAAGTCGCGGTGATCGCGGGCGCCGGTTACGCGGATGTCGAAGTCACCGCAGTGCCGCGCGTCGCCGTGATCTCGACGGGCGACGAGCTCGTCGGCACAGGCGAGCCGATCGCGCGTTTCCAGATCCGTTCGACGAACGAGTTCTCGATCGAGGCGAGCCTCGCCCTGGCAGGTCTCGCCGAGGTCCGGCGCGAGCGGCTGATCGACGACGAGGGCGAGATACTCGATGCCGTCGAGGACCTCCATCACGACCACGACGCGCTGATCCTGAGCGGCGGCGTGTCGATGGGCCAGTTCGACTTCGTGCCGGCGGTGCTCCAGCAGCTTGGCGCGCAGGTCGTATTCCACGGCGTCAAGCAGCGCCCCGGGCGGCCGTTGCTGTTCGCGACGAGCCGCGATGCCAAACCGATCTTCGGCCTGCCGGGTAATCCGGTGTCGGCGCTGGTCTGCCTGACGCGCTACGTCGTCCCGGCTTTCAGGCGTGCTGCGGGGCTTGCGGACACCACGACGGAGCACGCCGTGCTGACCGAGCCCGTCTCGCGATCAAGCAGGCTCACGTATTTCATGCCGGTCGAACTCGGCTGGGACGACCAGGGCCGGCAGACGGCCGAGCCGAAGCCCACGAACACGTCGGGGGACTTCATCTCACTCGCGGGGACCGACGGATTCGTCGAGTTGCCGAAGGGGCGCGAGAAGGATCCGGAGGGCACGGTTGCACGCGTCTTTAGGTGGTAGCGGCCCATCGATGCGCCTTCGCGACCGCGCGGGCGCGACTGCCTGCCAATCCCATGCCACGGACTCCGCGCGCGGTGCCGGCGCAGGCAGATCGGCTCCGATCGCCGCCGCCGCATTGCCGCCGCGTCGCCGGACATCCCGCCACGGCCACTCCGGCGCTACCATAGCGGCTTGAGTTCACTGGCGATCGGGGCACGGTCTGACGGAACGTGGAAACGACGAGCTACTTCATCCGGCGTTTTCTGCTGATCGTCCCGACCTTTCTCGGGATCACGCTGCTCGTCTTTGCGGTCACGCGCGTCGTGCCGGGCGGCCCGATCGAGCGGATGCTCAACGAGGCGCTGCTCGCCGGCGGCGACCGCGGCGCCGCCGTCGTCGGGCCACAGGGCGTCGGCGGCAGCGGACTGTCTGAAGACCAGCTCGACCAGCTCCGCGCCTACTACGGCTTCGACAAGCCGGTCCTCGTGAGCTACGTGGAATGGCTCGGCAAGGTGGTCGTGCTCGATCTCGGACGATCGACGCGCTACAACGAACCGGTCTGGGAGACGATCAGGGACCGGTTCCCGATCTCGATCTTCTACGGACTCACGACGCTGATCCTGACCTACGCCGTGTGCATCCCGCTCGGCATGGCCAAGGCGATCCGGCACCACAGCCACTTCGACAACGTGAGCTCAGGGTTCGTGTTCTTCGGCTACGCGATCCCGAGCTATGTCGTCGGCATTGCGCTCCTGACGTTTCTCGCGTCGCAGCTCGAGTGGTTTCCGCTTGGCGGCTTCGTCAGCGACAACTTCGACCAGTTGACGCCCTGGCAGAAGGTCGTGGACGTGGTTCACCACGCCGTGCTGCCGCTCATGTCCTACATGGCCGGCAGTTTCGCGGTAACGACGTTCATGATGAAGAACTCCCTCATGGACAACCTGTCGGCCGACTACGTGCGCACGGCCATCGCCAAGGGACTGTCGTTCCGCCAGGCCGTCTACCGCCACGCGCTCAGGAACAGCCTGATCCCGATCGCGACATCGTTCGGCAACAACATCTCGCTAATCCTGACCGGCTCCTTCCTCATCGAGCGCATCTTCAATATCGACGGCTTTGGGCTGCTCGGTTTCGAGTCGCTCGTGGAGCGAGACTACCCCGTGGTCATGGGCATCCTCGTGATCTCGTCGCTGCTGTTCCTCGTCGGCAACATCCTGTCGGACATCTGCGTGGCGCTAATCGATCCGCGCGTGAAGTTCGGGCAATGAGGAGGCGCGGCGGATGGGATTCGGACCGTGGACTGTCGACAGCTCCGGCGCATACGGCTGCGACCTCGGACGACGAGAAAGCCCGACGCATGCGAACGGCTCAGCGGACGATCAGGAGGCCCGGTTCGTGCGACTGATACCTCAATCGGTCAGGAGGCCCCGCGCATGCGACTGAGACCGCAGACGGTCAAGCAGTGGCGGCGCTTCCGCTCGATCCGGCGCGGCTACTGGTCGCTGCTCATCATCGGCGCGCTGCTCGCGCTCACTCTCGTCGCCGAACTCCTCGTCAACAGCCGCGCGATCGTCGTCAGATACGACGGCAGCTACTACTTCCCGACCTACAGCGCCTTCATGCCGGGCAGACAATTCGGACTGGACTACGACTACGAAACCAACTACCGCGAACTGGCCGCGCACTTCGCCGAGCAGCGCGAGGCCGCCGAAGCGAGCGGCACGGAAGCTCCCGGCAACTGGCTGATCCTGCCGCCCGTGCCCTACAACCCGTTCGAGACGGACTTCAGGGACGACGCCTTCCCGCCGTACCCGCCAAGCCTGAGCACCCAGCACTATCTCGGCACGGACGTCGCCGGACGCGACATCCTCGCCCGCCTCGTCTACGGCTTCCGCCTGGCGATGGCCTTCGCGGTCCTCCTGCTGCTGTGCAACTACGTCGTCGGCATCGCCGTCGGCTGCGCCATGGGGTTCTGGGGCGGCGCCTTCGATCTCATCTTCCAGCGGCTCATCGAGATCTGGTCGAACGTGCCGTTCCTGTACGTGATCATGATCGTCGCCTCGGTCATCGTGCCGAACTTCTGGACGCTGATCGGGATCATGGTCGTCTTCGGCTGGATGGCCATGACGTGGTACATGCGCACCTCCACCTACAAGGAGAAGGCGCGAGAGTACGTCGACGCCGCGCGGGCGCTAGGCGCCTCGAGCCCGCGGATCGTCTTCCGGCACATCCTGCCGAACACGATCTCGATCATCGTCACCTTCATCCCGTTCTCGGTCGCCACGGGCGTGACCGCGCTCACGGCGCTCGACTACCTCGGCTTCGGGCTGCCGCCGCCGACCCCGAGCTGGGGGGAACTGCTGGCGCAGGGCACGGCCAACCTGCAGTCGCCGTGGATCGTGACCTCCGTCGTCGTCGCCATGACGCTCGTGCTGCTCATGGTCGCTTACGTGGGCGAAGCGATCCGCGAGGCCTTCGACCCCAAACAATTCACGTTCTATACGTAGACCGTCGTGCAGACCGCGCTCGGCGGCCTGGGGCGGCCTGGAATCCAGATCGTCCCAAAAATTTCAGTTCTGTCCGTAGTCCTCCGTACACGCCGTACCCGGCGACCCAGAGCGGCCTGGAATCCCGCTCGATCCCAACAAGTCCACGATTTGTGAGTAAACTACCCGCAACACGGCACGCATCGGAGACCGACATGAGAAAGCTGGCCTTGCTCGCTCCCCTGCTCCTTTTCGGCTGCGGCGGCAGCGAAGCGCCTCCGCCGGAAACCGACACCACCACCGACGATGCCGATGCCGTGACGCTCGAGGAAACGCGCTTCGTCGACCTGCTCCCGACCTACGACAGCGTGCCGTTGCCCGAAGGCCTCGAATGGGTCACGAACAACGAGGACGAGGTCTTCGCCTCGCCCGAAGCCAAGCGCGGCGGCACCTTCAACACCTACATGCTCGGCTTTCCGCTCACGCTGCGCATGGTCGGCCCTGATTCGAACGGCGGATTCGCGAGCTATCTGCGCGCCAACAACAGCGTCGGCCTCGTCGCCATCCACCCCAACACGCTGAACTTCATCCCGATGCTCGCGACCCACTGGGCATTCGCCGATGACGGGAAGACCGTCTACTACCGGCTGCGTCCCGAGGCGACGTGGTCCGACGGCTTACCCATCACGGCCGACGACTTCATGTACACGATCGATTTCATGCGCTCCGAGCACATTGTCGACCCCTGGTACAACAACCACTACACGAACAACATCGTCGCCGTTCGGAAGCACGACGACTACACGATCTCGGTCGAGGGCTCGACACCCAAGCCCAGGGAAGAAATCCTCTACGAGTACGGTTTCGGACCGACCCCCAGGCAATTCCACAAGCTCGACGAGAACTGGGTCGTCGACTACAACTGGCGTGCCGCTCCGGGACCAGGTCCCTATCGAATCTCCCATGTCGAGAAGGGCCAGTATGTGACCTTCGAGCGCGTGGACGACTGGTGGGGCAACGACGTGAAGTACCTCGCCAACCGTTTCAACCCCGACGAGGTACGCATCACGGTCATCCGCGACATGAACGTGGCCTGGGAGTACTTCATGCGCGGCGAACTCGACACGCACCCGGTCGTCATGCCGAACTTCTGGCACGAGAAAGCCGTCGGCGAAGAGTTCGACAACGGCTACATCCAGAAGATCAAGTTCTATACGGATACGCCCCAGCCGTCGGCAGGCTTCTGGCTCAACCAGAACGACCCGCTGCTCGCCGACCACAACATCCGGCTCGGCCTCGCCCACTCGATGAACATCGAACGGTTGCTCACGACGCTGCTGCGCGGCGACTACGAACGCCTCAAGATGCATCACGAGGGCTATTGGGACTACACGAACCCGAACATCGAACCTCGCCCCTTCGATCTCGACAAGGCGGACGAGTACTTCGCCGCGGCGGGCTTTACGACCCGCGGCCCCGACGGCATCCGCGTAAGGGATGGCCAGCGGCTCGCGTTCAGCGTCGTCTACGGCACGCAGGAACACACGCCAAGGTTCGTGCTGCTCAGGGAAGAAGCGAGGAAAGCCGGCGTCGAGCTCAACCTGCAGCTCATGGACGCCTCCGCGTACTTCAAGCAGATTCTCGAGAAGCAGCACCAGATCGCGTCGATGGCGTGGTCAACGAGCCTGACGCCGCGCTTCTGGGAGCATTACCACTCCGACAACGCGAAAGTCACTCAAACGAACAACATAACGGCGACCAACAATCCCGAGCTTGACCAGCTCATCACCGAGTACGAGGACGCGACGGACAAGCCGACGCGCGTGCGTCTCGCGCACGAGATCCAGCAGATCATTCACGACATGAGCCAGTTCATTCCGACCTGGAAGGTGCCCTACACACGCGAAGCGAACTGGCGCTGGGTCCGGCTGCCCGAGTGGTACGGCACGCGCACGACCGACGTGCTATTCGATTTCATGAGCACGGCCAACAGCACCGGGCTCCTGTGGATCGACGAGGACATCAAGGCCGAGACGCTTGCGGCACGGGAGGAAGGGGTCGCCTTCGACCCCGTGACGATCACCGACGAGACCTGGCGGCTCGAGTAGCCCGACAAGGCGGGGTAGTTCGAGCGGATCGAGCGGCACGCGACGAGTCGACGCGGTCGTAGCGGGTCAAGAAAGAGGTCGGACAAGCCGTGGCCGAGCCGATCCTGCGCGTCGAGAACCTCTGCTGCGGGTTTCATACCGAGGATGGCTACATCCGCGTCGTCGACAGCGTGAGCTTCGAGTGCGAGGCCGGGAAGACGCTCGGCCTCGTGGGTGAATCCGGCTGCGGGAAGACGGTCAGTGCGTTGGCCGTCATGGGGCTTCTTCCGCAACCGGCAGGCGTCGTCGAGGAAGGCCGAATCCTGTTCCGGGGCGAGGATCTCGCCTCGACCAGCCACGACACGATGCGGGTCGTCAGGGGCCAGCAGATCGGGATGATCTTTCAGGAGCCGATGACGGCGCTCAACCCCGTGCACCGGGTCGGCAAGCAGCTATTTGAGGCGCTGAGGCTTTACGAGTCCGGGCTCGAGAAGGACGAACTCACGGCGCGAGCCGTTGAGGCGCTCGAGCAGGTCGGGATACCGGATCCGGAGCGGCGGCTCCGCGAGTATCCGCATCAGCTTTCCGGCGGCATGCGCCAGCGCGTCATGATCGCCATGGCGCTCGCCGGACAGCCCGAGATCCTCATCGCTGACGAACCCACCACCGCGCTCGACGTGACCGTGCAGGCCCAGATCCTCGACCTCCTGCGCGAGCTGCAGCAAGAGCGCGGCATGACGATGATCTTCATCACCCACGATCTCGGCGTGGTCGCCGAGTTCTGCGACGAGGTGCTCGTCATGTACGCCGGCCGAATCGCCGAGCGCGCGCCGGTCGGGCAACTGTTCAAGACGCCGCGCCATCCCTACACGCACGGACTGATCGAGTCCCTGCCGCGCATGGACACGCCGTCGCGGACGCCGCTCAACACGATCGAGGGCGTTGTACCCAAGCTCACCGAAATGCCCGCGGGATGCAGGTTCTCCAACCGTTGCAGCTACGCGGACGAGCGCTGCGGGCTCGAGGTCCCGGCGCTCGAATCGTGCGCTGAGCGAGGCGCCGTCCGAGACCCTCGCGACCCGAACCACGACGAGGAGACCCGGGCAGCCGAACCGCGCGCTGCCCGGCACGAGGTCGCCTGTCACCATTGGCAACGGCTCGCTGCATGAGCATGGCGGGGCACGACGGCGGCAGCGATTGCCAGGGGTACGGCGCCATTAACGCCCACACTCTCTTCCCATGAGCGCACCGCTGCTCGAAGTCCGCAATCTGACGAAGTTCTTCCCGGTCCGCGCCGGCGTTTTCCTGCGCAAGGTCGGCGACGTGCACGCCGTCGACGATGTGTCGTTCACGCTCCACAGGGGAGAGACGCTCGGCCTCGTCGGCGAATCCGGCTGCGGCAAGAGCACGGTCGGCAAGACGATCCTGAACCTGCTTCGACCGACGGCCGGCCAAGTGCTCTTCGAAGGGCGCGACCTCGGCACGTTGAGCCACGCCGAATGGCGCGCGGTGCGCCGCGACATCCAGATCGTCTTCCAGGATCCGATGGAATCGCTCAACGCCCGCCACACGGTGGGACAAATCCTCGAGGAACCCTTCGTCATCCACAAACTCGGCACGCCCGAGGAACGCAACGTCTGGGCCCGCGACCTGCTCGAGCGGGTCGGGCTGCCGCGCAGCGCCGTCAGCCGGTTCCCGCATGAATTTTCGGGCGGCCAGCGGCAACGCATCGGCATCGCCCGCGCCATCGCGCTAAAGCCCAAGCTCATCATCTGCGACGAAGCCGTCTCCGCACTCGACGTCTCGGTGCGCGCCCAGATCGTCAACCTGCTGCTCGAGCTTCAGCACGACATGGAACTCGCGCTGCTCTTCATCGCCCACGACCTGTCGGTCGTCCGCCACGTATCGAACGAAGTGGCCGTCATGTATCTCGGCCGGATCGTCGAGCGGGCGTCATCGAACGAGATCTACGACCAGCCCTGCCATCCGTACACCCGAGCGCTCGTCTCGGCGATTCCGCTGCCGGACCCCGGCCGAGAGCGCGAACGCATCGTGCTCGAAGGCGACGTCCCCTCCCCCATCGAACCCCCGCCAGGCTGCCGCTTCCACACGCGCTGCGCCCACGCCGAGCGGGTGTGCGCGGAGAAAACGCCCGAATGGGAAACGGTCACCCCCTGGCAGCAGGTGGCGTGTCATCGGTGGAGGGAATTACAGGAGCAAACGGGGCCATGAACGGAATCGTCAGGCGCCGTTTGGCACTTTTCAGCACAGTCAAACGTCGCACCACAGGCTCAAGTCTTGTAGGACAAGACTGAATCTACACGCGAGCCTCTCTCTCCGCTAAAATGACCGGAGGTTGTCGGCGAGTAAAACCTGCATGCTGGCCGCTTATCGATCCTTGGCTGTCGTCATTCCCGCCTATAACGAGTCGGCTACGATCCGGGACGTCGCGATGCGCGCCCTGGCAGTGTGCAGCAACGTTATCATCGTCGACGATGGTTCAACCGACGGCACTGCGGACTGCGTAGCAGACCTGAACGTCCGGCTGATCCGCCACGAGATCAATCTGCGCAAGGCTGCGGCGCTGTGGAGGGGGATGCGGGCCGCCGTCAGTGCCGGCGCCGACGCGGTGATCACGCTGGATGGCGACGGTCAACACCGGCCCGAAGACATCCCGGCACTGATCCAGGCTGCGGACGAACACCCTGGCTCCATCGTCATCGGGGCACGCCTTCACCAACGCGACGAAATCCCGTCCGTACGCTTATGCGCTAACCGTATCGCTAATTTCTGGATTTCATGGGCCGCTGGATACCCGATCCAGGATTCACAATGCGGCTTTCGCCTGTATCCGGCCGCCTTGCTGCGGAAACTGAGCCTGAACACCGGGGCTAGCCGGGGCTTCGTTTTCGAGAGCGAAGTCCTGATCGAAGCGGCCGCACGCGGTACACGGAGTGTCGCCGTCGATATCCCTGCGATCTATTCGGATGGGTTGCGACCCAGTCACTTCCGGCCGGTTGCGGACATTGCCAACATCACGCTGATGGTCGGCGGTCGGCTGATTCGACACGGCCTGTTCCTTCCCGGCCTTTACCGATCGGCCATTGAACCGGAACTGCGGCGTAGGCTGCCTCCGGGGTTCAACGGACGAGCGTTTCTTGCGCTGGCGCTGTCACTACTCGTCGCCGTAGCGACACTTGGCACGGTGTTCCTTCGGTTCCTGTATCGTGTCCATCGAACTTCTGCCGCATCGCCGACGGATTTCGGCGACTGCGACGCCACCATCGTCTTGGGTAACCGATTGATCGGCGGGCGCATCTCTGCGAGCTATCGAACTCGGCTGGACCGCGTGGCGCGGCTTTGCCGCGATCACCCAACGATGCGCGTCTGCATCGCGGGCGGTCGACCGAGCGACGGTTCGAGCGAGGCAGATGCCGGCTATCGTTATCTGGTCGAACGTGGCGTTGACGCGGCTCGAATATATCGCGAGAGCCTGTCGTCCAACACCGTCGAAAATCTCAAACTGATTCAACCGTTCGTTTCTCCATACGAGAAAGTATCAATTGTGTCCAGTCGGTACCACCTCGAACGCGTCGGGACACTCGCGGCAGACATGGATATGCCACTGATCACCTGCGCTGCAGAACCGACATACCGATTCCGCGATGTGTTTCCACGGTCGCTGGTAGAGGCTTTCTACCTGCATGGATACTGGACGAGCAGGATATTCGACAGATTAGCAAACAAATCCCGTACGCTTCACAAAATCGGTCAGTAGTCTTTCGTATTCAGTTAATATGCCAATCCGCGAACCAGGAGAGCAAATATGAGAATTCGCAGTATGCATCTGAACCTGATGGGCCTCGCGATGGTTGCAGGCATCGGTATCGCTTCGACCGCGCAGGCGGCCAGACTCAATGACCCGGCGCCGTCGCAATGGGGTTGCGAACTGAGCGACGAGCAACTGATACAGGGAATTACGCTTGGGTTGACAGGCCGAGGATGGGCAATCACCTCGAATGACGGCCAAGGCAAGCTGGTTGCGCAGGTCGTTGTGCGTGGCAAGCATACCCTTATCGTCGACATTCAATACGATAGCCGGTCGTTCGATATCAACTATAGGGACAGCGTCAATCTTGAGTACCGAGTAAGGCGAAACGGCCGGGTTAACATTCACCGAAACGCAAACTCCTGGATGCAAAACATCCAAACCGACATCACCGCAGCGCTAACAACATTCTGTGGTCTTTAACGGATTCGGCTACCCCACGGTCCGTGGCAACTCGCACTCGAACAACGTGTGAAAGACGCCCAGACCGTCCGTAGTCCGGTAACACCGTAACCCGGAACGCTCGATGAAGCCGAGTATTTCGTCAGCCGTGTACATTTTCGAGTTTCCGTTCGCGATACACGCGAAATAGGGTGACGTATTGACCAAAGAAAACGCGGCTGCCTCGTATCGCTGCCGGTCCCAGCATGTTTCCAGGACATAAAGTCTGGACTCGGAGTCCATGGCCTCAACCAGGCGCTGCAACAGGGACAGGATTTCGGCTTCGCTGAAACAACAAAGGAACTGACTGAGCCAGTACGCACACCGTCCGCGCGGTATCTCGGCGTCCGCCCGTCGAACATCCATGCCGATCGCGTCGACGCGGTCCCCGACCCCGGCTTTCTCAACTAACGATACTGCGTCGGCCAGTTGGTCCGGCAGATCAATCATGGATACCCGGAGCGTCGCATCCACTTGCGCCGCCAAGATCGAAAACCGCCCTTGATTGGCGCCGATATCCACGAGCGTTTGTGGACGGTGAGCCAATATGATCTCTAGTGCGGCCGGGTAAGCGGAATCGGAATAGAAATGGTCGAACGCGTACCAGCTTTCCTTGATGTCGTCCCGCAAGTGAGGCAGTGCCTCGTAGAAAGTCGCGTGCCCATCGTCGATCGCCCCCAATCCGGCCGGACGCCCTTCGGCGATGGCTGCGTCCAGCTTGTACATGCCGAGGTAACAGACGAGGTGGCTGAAATCCATGTTGACGCGGGTCATTCGATCATGGAGCAGAAAATGTCCAACCTTGCTGATGCAAAAGCGACCGTCTTCAACGGGTTCGACGACGCCTGCGCTCACACCGCTTTCGACCAGGACCCGGACGCCGTATTGCGAAAGTCGCAGCTCGTCGGCAACCGCTTCAATCGACTTTCCCGACTCGCCAGCGGCGTCCAGGACCGACAGGATTCCAAGATCCCTCAGGGCCCGAACCGCCTGAAAAACGATCGGAGCGAACGCGAGTCGTTGCGCTGCCGCAACAGACTCGATGGCCGATCCGGGCTTCGCTTCGAATACTCTATTCATCGTGGTTTCCGTGCGAGGTCGACGAGACACCGAGTACATCCGCCTGGGCGATTGTCGTATTATAGGCAACGCAGAGTCCGCGGGGAGGACGATGATGCCGGAGTTGGAGCAAGAAGTTGGCAGCATGATTATCGAGACCCTGAATCTCGACGGTTTAGGCGTGCACGACATCGATCCCGAACAGCCGTTGTTCGGGGATGGACTGGGTCTCGATTCGATAGATGCGCTTGAACTCTCGCTGGCCATCTCGAGGCGGTACGGAGTGCAGATCCACGCCGACGATGACGTTATCGACGTGTTCGCGTCCTTGCGATCGCTCAGCGAGTTTATCCGCGACAATCGGCAGCGCTAGTTCCCGTGGCGCGACTGGCTGGCGTCGCGACGCTCGCGTACCCGCTGGTGCTGCACATCTGCGTTTCGACCGATCGACTATCCATCGCCATCTACTATCTGTCGGCAACACTGGTACTGCCGTTGCTCGCCAACCTGGTCGAACGGAAAAATGCCTCAATCATCGATCTGCTGTGTATCCTGCTGGCTGTAGCATTGTTTACCGTCCTGAGTACATACGAGCTTCTGGCGCTCAAGCTGTTGTCCGTGTCGATTTACGCGGCGATGTTCGGTTTGTTCGCCGGTTCGCTGCGGCCGGGAGAAACGCCGATCATTACACAGGTCGCCTTCGCCATGCGCGCAAAAGTTGTTGCTGCCGAGATAGCCTACACGCGTGGCGCGACAGTGGCATGGGCAGCTTTCTTTCTGGTCATGGGAATCGTCTCCGGTCTGCTGTCGATATTTTCGAGCAACGAAGTCTGGTCGTGGTTCGTCAACATCGGGAGCTATTTTTTGGTTGTATTGTTTTTCGTTCTCGAATTCGTATATCGCCGGCGCGTATTGGGCGAGATCGTCGACTATAGTTTCGGTGAATTTGTGCTGTCGCTGGCTCGACCGGAAGTTTTTCGTTTTTTTTCTGTCGGAAGGCGATGAAACGATTCCCGTTGCTGGTGCCGCGCGATCCGGGCATGTGGATATTCGACCACCAGGGAGGGTTGACGCAATCCGAATTCCTGCACCGTGTCCATTCCCTGGCCGACGAACTGCCGGCACGCCGTCACGCGGTCATGCTCACGAAGGGGCGCCGTGAGTTTCTGATCGCGTTTTGCGCAGCGATGATGCGGGGGCAAACGGCGTTGCTACCGGTCAACGACACCGACGGCGCGGTGGCAGAACTGGCCGGGAGTTTTCCGGATTCCTACGCGATGCTGGATGCAGCCCGCACCCTGACTCTCGAGTCAGTTGCAGTGGGATCGTTGCCCGCATCGGACGGTGGGCATGTTGATTTTCCGGACATTCCCGCAGACCACGTGGCTGCGATCCTGCAAACCTCCGGGAGCACAGGAGAACCCCGAGCGCACGAAAAGACCTGGGGCGAAATGGTGATCGGCGCGCGTCGCTGGCAGGAACGCTTCGCGATCGACGCCACAGACTATCTCGTGGCTACGGTACCGGCGCAGCACATGTTCGGATTTGAGGCCTCGATCATGCTGCCGCTGCAGACCGGAGCGGGCGTATACGGTGGCCAACCGTTCTACCCGGCCGATATAGCGGGTGCTCTTGGACTCGCAAACGATCCGACGCTGATTACAACTCCGGTTCATCTGCGAGCCTGCACACGCGGCACGGTGGACTGGCCGTTGATCCGGCGCATCATATGTTCGACAGCGCGTCTCGACTCGCGACTGGCGGAACAATGTGAAGCAAAGATGCGAGTTCGGGTCAGCGAGATATTCGGTTCGACGGAGACCGGCGCCATCGCTTCCCGTCGAACCGCTGTCGCCGATCGCTGGCGCTGCCTCGATGGCATCAATGTAGAGCTGCGGGACTCGGTCGCTTATATCCGATATTCGGAGTCGGGTGGCGCTGTCCGTCTGGATGACACCATCGAGGTCGTCGACAAGAGCAGATTCGATCTGCGGGGCCGACCGACGGATATGGTCAAGATTGCGGGCAAGCGGGCATCGATGACCGACTTGAGCCTGCGTCTAAACCGGATTGACGGCATAGAAGACGGTGTCTTGCTTTGCTGCGAAACGCCGGATGACGACATCGACCGATTGATCGCCTTGGTCGTCGCGCCGACGCTGTCGACGCGGCAGATTCGTTCGCGGCTCGCCCGGGAAATCGACCCGGTCTTCCTGCCGCGTCGCGTATTCCATGTCACCCGCCTGCCTCGCAATGCGACCGGGAAACTATCAGCGCACGACGCGCGCATACTGGTCGACCGTCTGACGCGCCGATGACGATGTCAACGACGAGCCTGCGCATTCCTGCCGATCACCCGGCCCTGGAGGGGCATTTCCCCGGTGAGCCGCTCGTTCCTGCGACCGTGCTACTGGACGCGGTGCGCGAAGCGATTGCAGCTCACCATCCGTCCTTGCGGCTCGAGACACTGAGTCATGCGAAGTTTCTGTCGCCGTTACGGCCGGAGCAGGATGCGAAGATCGAAGTGGACGTGCGGGGCCGCGCCGTTCGATTCAGGTGTCTGCGCGACGCCGATATAATCGCCGTGGGGGAGATTGTCCTGGCCGCTGAGGACTGACGGATTCGTCACACCTGGAAAACGCAGCGAGAGCGTGGCACCGTATTCTGGTACCAGGTCATCACGTGGATCGCGCTGAACCTCGGACGACCGGTCGCTTGGGCGCTGCTGTATCCGATCACTTTGCTATTCTTCCTGACGCGGGGCTCCACCCGGCGCGCCTCGCGCGAGTTTCTGACATTGGCGCTGGGCCGCCAAGCGACCTTTGGCGACAGTTACGAGCACCATCGCACCTTCGCCTGTACCATACTCGATCGCGTCTATTTGCTGAGCGGGCGACATGACCGCCTCGACATCCGTCTGGACGGTGCGCAGCCGATTCTCGACCGGATAGAGGCCGGATCGAGCTGTATGCTTCTGGGTTCCCATCTGGGCAGTTTCGAAGTACTGCGGTCGCTGGGCGCACACGATGACGCGTTCCCGCTACGCGTGCTGATGCGCGAAGATCAGAACCCGGCGATTACCCACTTCCTTCATACCCTCGATCCGGATGTAGCCGATGTCGTCATTCCGCTCGGCCGTCCCGACTCGATGCTGCGGGCCCAGGAAGCCGCCGAACAGCGGTGCGTGATCGGACTGCTCGGTGACCGCGCCACGAGGGACGAGAAAACTCACACCTGCGAATTCTTCGGCAGGCCGGCGACGTTTCCGACCGGCCCGATGATGCTGGCCATGCTGCTTGGGCTCCCCATCTACCTTTTCTTCGGACTGTATCAAGGCGGCAATCGGTACGGCGTATACTTCGAATCGCTCGCGGATGTCGTCAAGACGGACCGCGGCGATCGGGAGGTGCGCGCCGCAGAATTGACGGAAAAATTTGTCGCCCGCCTTGAACACTACGCCCGTCGGGCACCCTACAATTGGTTCAATTTCTATGATTTCTGGTACGCGGATCCGGACGACTAGCGCACTGCTGGCCGCGTTCGCTGCGAGCGCTGCGAACGCGCAGGGTGCCGACGGCGCGCGTGCATTGATGCAGTCTTTCGCAGCCATCGACACGAGCCGCGTTGCCTATCACGAAACCAAGTCGATAGGTATCCTGGATTCGGTGCTGGAACAATCGGGATTCCTCACCTATGTCGCCCCAGCGACGGTGGTTCGCGAGATTCGGGTACCGGTAGTCGAAACGTACGCCATCGTCGATGACACGCTGATCGTCACCAAGGCGGGCGAGGAAGAACGCACCGATCTCGATTCCGTCCCCCAGTTGCGGGCATTCATCGAATCGTTTCGGGCGACGTTGTCGGGCAACGCCGAACGCCTGGAAGCGTATTATCACGTCAGTTTTTCCGGTGACGGTCCGGGGTGGACGCTGGGACTGCGGCCGCGTAGTCGGAGACTCGCCGGTATCGTCGAATCCATCGAGTTTTCCGGCGAAGCGACGCGCGTCGACCAAATCCGCATCACCGAGGCGAACGGCGACTGGTCACTGATGACTCTGACGCCTGTCGACGACAACCTTTACCGCAATGGCGACAGCCCGTAAACGGCGCGGATGGCTAATCGCGGCTTGGGGCGCGGTATTCGTCGCGGTGGCCGTTCAGTTGTTGACGGGGTTACGGGTCGAAACCGACCTGGGGGCGTTCATGCCCCGTGCCCGAACGGATGCGCAGGCGGTGCTGCTCAACGAGCTCGAGGCCGGCCCCGCATCACGTGTCTGGCTGCTGGTAATCAGCGCCGATACGCCGGAGCTGCTCGGCACGACGAGCCAGCGTTTGGCGGCTGAGCTTGAGGCAAGCGGGCTATTCAGGTCGGTCTATTCCGGCCGGACCGTACTTGACGATGAGACACAACAGACCCTGTATCGCTATCGTTATCTGCTCGACCCGGACGGAGGTGCAGCCCGGTTCAGCGTGCCGGCACTGCGCGGAGCGCTCGACGCGGGGCTGGACAACCTGCGCTCTCCCGTATCGCCGTTCGAGAGACAGCTGCTGACAACCGACCCCACCGGCGCGCTGCGGAGAATCATCGAGTCCTTGCAACCACCGAATGCCAATCGGCGCGGTCCCGATGGCGTGCGTGACTCCGTGGATGGGTCGCAGACTTTTCTGGTCGCGGAGTCCGTGGCCGATGGCACGGACCTTGCCGCGCAAGAGCGCGTCGCCGCGGTTATCGAAGCGGCGTTTGCCGCAACCGGTGCCGGTACCGATACCGCGCTGGTCGTTACCGGCCCGCCTGCCTTCGCGGTCGCTGCGAAGGCAGGCATCGAGCGCGAGGCGCTGGCGCTGTCCGTCGGCTCGGCAATCGTGCTGGTATTGTTTCTGCTGCTCGTCTTCGGAAGTGTTTCGAGGGTCTTGCTGATTTCCGTTCCGCTGGGCGGCGCAGTGCTGATTGCCACGGCGGTAACGACGCTGATCTGGGGCTCCATTCATGGCATCAGTCTGGCGTTCGGCGCGACACTGCTCGGCGTAGCGCTGGACTACCCGGTCCACTTGATTGGTCACGCGCGCCCGGGCGAGCTGCTTGCGCAATCCGTACCGAGGGTATGGCCGACGCTGCGCCTCGGTGTGTTGACAACCGTATTGGGATTCACCGCCATGCTCACGGCGGATTTTCCCGGCATCCAGCAGCTCGCCGTGTTCTCGATCAGCGGCCTGCTCAGTGCGGCGCTGTTGACGCGCTACCTGCTCGCACCGTTGGTCGCCGGTCCGGCGCGCAGGGAGCCACGTCTACGGGGCGTTGCCGATGTGCTGGGTCGTTCGCTGGCTATGGTCTGGTGGCTGCCACCGGGCATCATCGTCGCGGCTGTCGCGCTGGCGTGGCGAGATCCGACGGCTGTGTTCGCCAGCCGCGTCGACGCGTTGAGTCCGGTTCCAGCCAGTCTGGTGACGCAGGATCGCTCGACGCGTGCGGCGATGGATCTGGGGGATCCGGGTTACGCGCTGCTGGTGAGTGGAACGACGGTCGATGAGATGCTGCAACGCCAAGAGGCGCTGCGACCCATATTGCAGCAGGCAATCGACGACGAATCGCTGCGCGGCTACGACATGGCCGCACTGGTTTTGCCGAGCGCTGCCCTGCAACGTACCCGGCGGGACGAACTCCCCGACCGGGAGACGCTGCGTGTGAGGATCGATCAGGCGCGTGAGGGTCTACCGTATCGCCCCGATGCGTTCCGCGCGTTCGAGGATGACGTCGCCGCCTCGAGGCAACTCCGCGTGCTGGACGACTCCTCATTTGCCGGCACACTGCTTGGCACGCGGCTGGACAGCCTGATCCGGCGCGAGGCCGACGCCGTTGTCGGCATGGTGTCGTTGACGGGGCTGACGCGACACGAAGCGTTTGAGCAGGTGCTCAAGGACATGAACCGCGAAGGCGTGCTGTTCATCGATATTCAGGCTTCGACCAGCGATCTCGTCAACGCGTATCGCGACGACATCCTGGTGCGCTCAGCGCTGGCGTTGTTGTTCATCGCCGCGATTCTCGCCATCGCGCTGCGCGACCGGAGTCGCTTGCTGAGGGTTCTGCTCCCGGTACTCGGCGGCATTCTGACCGCAGCCGCGTTTCCCGTGCTGCTTGGACAGTCGCTCAACCTGTTTCACCTTGTGTCGTCGCTCCTGGTTGTCGGCCTCGGCCTCGACTACGCGCTGTTTTTCTCGCGTAGAGCCACGAACGCGCTGGAGTCACTGGCGACCAGACATTCCCTATTCATCTGCGCACTGTCGACCGTAACCGTGTTTGCGGTGCTGTCCCTGTCCCGCATACCGGTGCTGAGTTCGATCGGGGTCACCGTGGCGACGGGTGCTTTGAGCGCTTTCCTGTTATCCGCGTTCATGAATCGCTCGAACACGTATGCGGACGCTAAAGCTTAGCGCCAGCACGCTTTGCAGCTGCTTGGGCAGGGGTATCGCAGCACATCGCGATGCGCTGATGAACGAGCGGGGCGGTCTCGAACGCGCCGACTTGGGCGAAACGGAACTCGATACCTGGATCGGCCGCGTCGCTGATGTTGAAGCTGTCTTGCCGCCCGATGACCTTCGTGAGTACGACTGCAGAAATAACCGGCTGGCGCAGATGGCGATTGAAACCGACGGGTTTCAAGACGCCGTGGGCGGCGCGATCGAACGGTACGGACCCGGACGAATCGGCGTATTTCTGGGCACCTCAACATCGGGTATACGGGAGGGCGAAATCGCTTACGAATCGCGTGACCCGAAACGTGACACGCTGCCGGAGGATTTCCGGTACAACACCACCCAGCAGATGTTCTCGGTGGGCGATTTCACGCGCCGGCTGCTCGGCCTTCGAGGTGTAGCGGAGGTCACCTCAACGGCATGTTCGTCCAGCGCCAAGGTATTCGCCGTTGCACAGCGTTTCATGAACGCCGGGTTCTGTGACGCAGCGATCGTCGGCGGTGTCGACAGCCTTTGCCATACGACGCTTTTCGGCTTCAATTCGCTGCAGCTGGTGTCCAGGCAAGTCTGTCGCCCCGCCGACCGCGATCGAGACGGCCTGAGTATCGGCGAAGCTGCAGGCTTCGCGTTGCTCGAGTGGCAGGAGGCGGACGCCGACGTTTGCCTGTTGGGCTGCGGGGAAACCAGCGACGCCTGGCACATGTCGACGCCGCGTCCGGACGGGGCTAGCGCGGCGTGGGCGATGGACGCGGCGCTCACCGCTGCAGGACTCGAACCGTCGCAAATCGACTACGTAAACCTTCACGGTACGGGGACGCGGGCGAACGATCTCGCCGAGGACGCCGCGCTGCTCGATGTATTCGACGGCGCCGTGTTGT
This sequence comes from Gammaproteobacteria bacterium, assembly GCA_022819855.1. Lineage (GTDB taxonomy): Bacteria > Pseudomonadota > Gammaproteobacteria > Steroidobacterales > Rariloculaceae > Rariloculus. Next base: position 173,343 of record JAJEGN010000007.1, read on the forward strand.
GCTCGTCGACAAAGGGATTCACCGGGCATGCTCTGGGCGCGGCCGGAATCGTCGAAGCGCTGTTCTCGTGTATCGCCATCGAGGAAGACATCGCATTTCGGAGCCTGAACACCACCAACGTCGACGAGCGCATTCGCTCACCCATTCTGCTCGAGACCGCGCGCCTGCCGATCGGTAACGTCATGACGAACTCGTTCGGATTCGGCGGCACGAACACGTCACTGATTTTCGGGTGGGCACGGTGACAAGGCTCGGCATCGCCGGGATCGGAGTCATCGGCCCAGGCCTCGATGGCTGGCGCGACGCTGCTGCCGCGCTGACCGGGTGCGCGGGCTTTTCAGCCGCAGCGGAGGTGCGGACCGCGGTCGCTGCGGGCCTCCCGCCGAATGAGCGTCGGCGCGTGCCCGCGTTGACCCGGATGGTGTTGCGGTGCTGCGAGGATACGCTATCGGAATGTTCCGCCGAGTATCCGGCAACATGCTCCGTGTTCGCCAGTTCCTGCGGCGACCTGGTTGTCGCCGACCAGATCCTGCGGGCGTTGGCATTGCCGGGAAAACCAGTGTCGCCCACGCTGTTTCACAATTCCGTGCACAATTCGCCGGCAGGCTATTGGTCGAAAGCGCGTGGTGACCGATCCGGTTCGATCAGCGTCTCCGCTCACGATTCGAGTTTCGTCGCCGGCTTGCTGAATGCGGCCGGACTCGTCCTCTGCGATGCGGGGCCGACCCTGCTGCTTGCGTACGATGCCCTACCACCGCCTGCGCTGGCGCCGTTTCGAACGTTGCTCGCATCGTTCGCCGTCGGGTTGTTGCTTGTGGACGCACCGACCCGGTGGTCGATATCGATCGAACTTCGCGACAAGGCGTTGTGCACGACGCTGGACGATCCTTCACTGGAGGCCATGCGCGCCGGCAATCCAGCGGCACGCTCGCTTCCGTTGCTGAAGCAGCTCGCCACGGACCGCGCTGGAACGATAATACTGCCGTACCTGTCCGACATGAGCGCTGTCATCGACATTGAAAGCCATGCTGCAGGCTGACGCGATACAGCGCCTGGCTCCGCATGCGGAAAGCATGTGCCTCATCGAGTGCGTCGTCACGCACGACGACGCGCACATCATCTGTACCAGCAACTCACATCGATCTGAAGACAACCCGCTGCGTCGTGCGGACGGGCTCGCCGCCGTGCATGCGATCGAGTATGGCGCGCAGGCCATGGCCCTGCACGGCCGGCTGACGAGCCATGGCAGTCGGCTTGGCGTCATCGTCGCGGCGCGCGAAGTCCGAATGCGTGTCAACTGGCTGCACGACATAGGCGAACAGTTGCAGATTACGGCGACGGTCCTAATGGATGACAGCCGCGCAGCGGCCTATCGATTCTCGGTGCAAGCAGGCAATCGACTCTTGGCAACCGGGCGACTGACCGTGGCATTTTTGTGAGTAAGAAACGAATGATTCGCGCACTGGTTACCGGTGGCAGCGGCGATATCGGTGCGACCATCTGTCGACGCCTGGCGGCCGACGGTTGCCATGTCATCGTCCATGCAGGCAGTAACGCGGCGCGGGCCGAGACCCTGGTCGAGGAACTAACGGAAGGAGGCACATCTGCTCAGACCATATGTTTCGACGTGACAGATCGGGAGGCAACGGCACGGGAACTCAACGCAGTTGTTACCGATGCCCCGGTGCAGATCATTGTCAGCAATGCGGGCATTCACGACGACGCAGTTCTTGCTGGAATGAGCGCGGAGCAGTGGCATCGGGTCATTGATGTCTCACTGCATGGGTTCTACAACGTGTGTCGGCCGTTGCTATTACCGATGATTGCCACACGCTGGGGTCGTGTCATTGCAGTGTCGTCGATCGCCGGCCAGGTCGGAAATCGCGGCCAAGCCAACTATGCGGCCGCCAAGGCAGGCCTGCAGGGAGCGATCAAGTCGCTGTCGCGGGAAGTTGCATCGCGCGGCATTACGGCGAACGCCGTGGCGCCGGGGATTATCGTCGGCTCAATGAGCAGGGGCGTATTCGACAGCGACTATATCGAGAAGACTGTTCCGGCGAAGCGTGCTGGCACGGCGCGCGAAGTCGCCGACTTGGTCGGTTTCCTCGCAGGTAATCGGGCGAGCTACATCACCGGCCAGGTGATCGGCGTTAATGGCGGTATTGCCTGACCAGAATCCCGGCTTTGATGTAGCAGAGATTTCAGGCCACGAGGGCATTCTCGCTCGCCGATGACAAGGAAGCGCAAGTCTTCCGTTTGACTGAGCGCTTCGTATCCCGGAGGTAGCTGGCATGCATCCTCGGCTAGACGATCGGATTGCTGGCCGTGGCTGGCTGGCCGCACATGAGCACTGCCGCGGTGATCAAGGGGAGCAGTCGGGATTTTCGTGCTGGCAATTGCGTGCGGTCAGATCGGGAGGAACTGCAGGACGCCCAGGATGGCGACGATACCGGCGCCCTGAATCCAGAGCGCACGGTAAAACTCCCCACGTGTGACGAGTTCGCCGCGGTCGGCTTCGGCAGCAACGCGAAGTTGCGCTGCGATAGCTTCAGCCTGGTGGATAGCCAATCCGGCTTCCTTGAGTGCCTTGGCGGCGGCAAGCGTATCGAACCTGGCGATAGTCATGACTGCTGTCCGTGCGCATGAACCATTTCACTGTAGCCCGGGCCTAGCGGCCTACGCAATGCGAAACGTCCGTTTCTGTCGATTCCGGGCAATTTGGCGTTTGATACACATTGCGCCGCCCGCAAGCTCAAAGCTGCGGGCAGCGAGGCCGATCAAGCCGACGCCATCGTGGAGGCCATGGGGCAATCCGTCAATCAACTGGTGACCGTGGAGCGCTTCGATGCCGGACTCGCCGTGCTGGAAGCCCGAATCGACGCCGTTCGGACCGAGATGCGGGCGGAATTCGTCTTTCCCGGCGCGGAACCAGACCCTGCTCGTCTGAGCCCCATCAGTGGGGCGGTATTTCCTGATCGCTTGAGTCACGTTCTACGTACGCAGTGGATGGCACTGGTGCACCTCGCACCAGCGAGAAGTGCCCGATGTCGCGACGCTAGAACTGTCAACGCGTGGCATTCGTAAGCGGCCGCGACGCGGTGATGTTGCCGACCGCGAAGATTCCGTCAAACTCGCTCGAAAGACTGTCATCCAGTACGATCCGGACAGCGGACCCCTCGGGAGATCCTTCCCATTGGCGCACTCCGCACCCGCTGCCTCGGCAGTACCATGCTTCCCCGCCCCCGTTGACAACAAGGAGCCTGATGGTCGACTCCTCGGGCAGATTCGCCGCCATGGGTACGAACGGCAGCAAACCGTTTTCGGTAACTCTGCTTGTGCGCGCGTGCGCGCTACCGGTAAGCACTACCGTCAGGTCGTAGTCTCCACCAGCTTCAGCTTCCAGCAAGGTTTCCGCCATTCTGGCTTCGAAAGGCGTTTGCGACTGTTCACCCGGGAGCACGAACCCGCGAAAGGTCGTGATCGCCACGTCATGACCCGCGTCGCGCAGGAGACGCAGTCTCTCGACCAGGTCCCACATCGCATTGCTGTGCCTGCCGTCCGGAACCTCGAGGTTGGACGGATCGAGCCAACGGCTTTCAGTCAGCGCCGTCGTTCTGTCTACCGCCGTACCGTCGGAACCAAGGTAGGTTTCGATCGCCGGCTCGGACCAAACCATCAGTTCGAGTCCTACAAGTATTCGCATGCCGGAAGTTGCCAGAACACAGACAAGTTCACCGAAAAGGGCGGGGGTTTGCACCGTGCCGTGCAGCTCGCCGATCACCAGGAAGCGCAAGTCGTCCAGTTGGGTGAGCGCTTCGTATCCCGCAGGTGGCTGGCACGCGATCGAGGCAAGCTGATCGGGCTGCTGGCCGTGGCTGGCTTGGCCGCATATGAGAAGTAGAACGGTGAGGCAAGGAAGTCGACGGGATTCCTGCGATAACAAAACCATGGGGCGCTTCTGAGTGCGGCGTAGCGCCGCCCACTCAAGACGGTACGCGGTAGATACTACGTTGGAGATCCCCCGAAAGAACTCCAACGACTCCAGGGACGAGCGGAAGCAAGTCCTCCATGCGATTACTGGCTGCGATCACTATCACCACAGGAATCGGCAGCTCGCTCAGGTTCTGCTGGTACTCGAACCCTTGATCGACGGTTATCAGCGCCTCGAATCCAGCGGCAGCCGCAAGGCGCAGCAAGTCCCCGTTGGTGCTGCCCGCCCAACCCATCTGAGGGACCGTGCGCACCTCAAACGAGTCGGGGAAGCAGATCCCGAGTCGTCGTTGGCGCCGATTCGTCAAGCAGCAGATTCAATCGAACCGGACACCACCATAGCGGTGGCGCGTTCCAGCAACGACACCGCTTGTTCGCGCGTCACCGTGGGAAAGTCGCTGAGGAACTCGTCGAGCCGGTCTCCCGCTTCCAGATGCTCCATGAGGATACGCACGGGTACCCGGGTTCCGGCAAACACCGGAGTACCGCCCAGAATCTCGGGATTACGTTCAATGAGCGTGTCGGTCATCGTGCTCTCATCCTCAGTACGCCCCGCTGCCCGTATCGGCAAAAGTAGCGATCATGCTCCCGCCTGCCGTGAGACGCATTCCGTTGCACGTCCCGGAGTATGCCACACGGTCCACGCCTCGGCGCTCGGTAGAGGGACAGGTCGCTTGGCGCGACCGGTGCTTTCACGCGTCGCGGAGATCCGTGCCGGTCAGGCGAACTGGACCAGACCCAGGATCAGGCCGGCGATCAACGCGGTCTGAGCGGACATCGCGCCCACCATCCATTTCAACAGGTCGGACTTGACCCGTTCCACGTCGGCCTTGACGGCCTCGATTCGGGCCCCAAGGTCGGCCTTGACGGCCTCGATTCGGGCCCCAAGGTCAGCGTTGACGGTCTCGATTCGGACCCCAAGGTCGGCGTTGACGGCCTCGATTCGGACCTCAAGGTCGGCGTTGACGGTCTCGATTCGGACCTCTAGGTCGGCGCTGACCTTTCGAATCTCGGCCTTGAGGTCGGCGTTGAACCTCTCCAGATCGGTCGTGAGGATGGCTTTGAACTTCTCAAGATCGGCCTTGGTGGCCAGATTGCGGTTGAGCAAGCGAGCCTGTTCGTCCGCCAGCACCTCGGCCTGCTTTTCGGTGAAGCCACAGGCCGTGAGGTTCTTGACGAACCGGTGAGTATCGAATTCGATCTTCTCGGTCACGCGACCATGCTATGCGCGCCGGCGCGCCCGGACAACGCCCAAATCATGGCAAACCACCGACAAACGCGACCGTCGGGACGGTTCCGCTTCATCAGCCGCGGCTCTCGCGATGAACTCCCGCCCGTTCATGCCGACATCGTCCGGGCCGGCGTCGGAAGCGATCAAGGATAGTTACGGACGTTTTCCTGTGCAATTGCGCAGAGAGTCCTGTCAATCCTGCAATTACATGGCTTGGCGACACTCCTCTTGAGGAGATCGGTACAACCCGCACCCTTGACATTTGAAAAATGTGTCCTATATATGACACATGACTCACTTCGGGCCGACAATCCGCGATATCCGTGAGCGCCTGCGCCGGGACGACCGAAGCTATTCGGTGCGCCAGGTCGCCCGGCGAGTCGGTATCGAGCCAGCCTATCTGAGCAAGATCGAACGAAGCGAAGTGGCGCCGCCCTCGGAGGCCACGACGGTCCGTCTGGCGCAGGAGCTTGGCGAGGATCCGGATGTGATGCTGGCCCTGGCGGGCAAGGTGTCCGCCGACCTTCAGGCGATCATCCGCAAACGGCCGCGCCTCTTCGCAGACCTGATCCGGCAGTTGAAGGAAGTCCCCGACGAGGCCGTGCTGCGCGTGGTTCGCGAAGTGCGCGACGGAAAATGGTAAGGAGAAACATCGAATGATCATTCTTGACGACGACCGCCTGGAGTTTCACTTTCCCGAGGTGCACAAGGAATCACGCTGCACGATCGAGTTTCAGCGTACCCTGCGCATCCCGGACGACGGCCGCGACTATCCGTTGCCGCCGGGTCTCGGTGCGTTCCCGCTGCGCCACCTTGACGATTACGCAGCGCGGCTGCCGGACAACTGGCGCCGGCGTGGCGGCGTGATCGCGCCCATGCACCAGGCCGAGGCGCTGTGGATCAACTTCACCTCGCGCTACCCGTTCGCCGTGAAGCTCGCGACGGGCAAGATCTGCGCGATCACCGGGGACACGTGGGTCGACCACCTGAACCGCGATCCGCAGGACTATGTGGTGTTGCCCGAGCAGCCCTGGCTCGACGGCTATTGCGTGGAAGAGGGCATCGTGCGCCAGTTCGTTGCCATGCCGCTTGGAGAGGGCTACACCGTGGAGGAGCAACTGACCGGAGCCGCAGTCCACGGCGGACTGCAGTTCGTCGCGTTTCCCATGAAAGCCGAGCGGTACGAGGCGCTCATGGCGGGGCGGCCCGAGTTCGAGCCTGGTGTCATGTACGCACCCGACTGCGCTGAGGAAGCGCCGATGGGGCTCGCGCCCGGCGGCCGGATGAAACAGGAGGTCTACGACGATCCCTACGGGCTCGACGCCTGGGACCAGCGGCACGCCAGCCGCTGTTTCGTGTCCCTCGTCAACTCGGCCCAGTGGGTGACGATCACCGGCGAGTTGCCGCCGACCGAGCCGCCGAGCGCGCAGTTCTATGCCGAATACGGCTTACCCTGGTTCGAGTACTACGGCGGCGACTCTCAGGTGGTGGCCGGCAGCGAGACACTGGGGCGTCTGAAGAGCGTCTCCGAACACGCCGAGGCAACGGGAGGAGCGCCTCTGCCGGGAAACGATCCGGTCTCGGTGGATCATGTCATCGCGCTCGGGAAATCGCGCGGCCGACGGGTAAGGGAGAGCGTTATCGGCGCCGGGAGCGATCAAGGATAGGTCGCGGTAGTTCCTACTCAATTGAGTTCGTGATGTAGCTGGTCAAGGTTCCTCACAGATGCGCTGTCGAGATCGCTCACGCTTGTAATCGAACTGACCGTCCCAATCAAGCGTTCCGAACAGTTCCACGATCCGCGCCTGCTCCCGGCGCGCAATGAACTCGCGCAAGGCCTGGTTCACGGTGGCCTGATGATCAACCCTGGGCGATAGCCGGGATCGGGCAATCGAAGGGTGGAACGGTGGGTCCCGCAAATTGGGCGAGACAGGGTGATTTCGGGATCGCCAGCCACGCATTCATGGTGCAGAATCTCCTTATCAACGCGCATCGTGATTGCATCCACATCGTCAACATTCTGCGTCACCATCGTCAAGACCACTTCCCGTATGTCGATCGACCGCGCCCACGACTTGCTCCGCAACGTCTTCGGCTACTCCAGCTTCCGCGGCCGGCAAGAAGAGATTGTCGCTGCAGCGCTCGCCGGGCGCGACGCCCTGGTGCTCATGCCCACCGGCGGCGGCAAGTCGCTTTGCTACCAGTTGCCGGCAATGGTTCGGCCCGGCGTCGGGCTGGTGGTTTCGCCGCTCATCGCGCTCATGCAGGACCAGGTGTCGGCGCTCAAACAGCTTGGCGTGCGTGCCGAATTCCTCAACTCGACGCTGTCCTGGCCCGAGCAGTGCGCAATCCTCGACGCCGTCGCCGCCGAGTCGCTGGACCTGCTCTATCTGGCGCCGGAGCGCCTGCTGCAGGAAGACACGCTGCAGCGCCTGGAGCGGATCCAGCTCGCCGTCATCGCCATCGACGAGTCCCACTGTGTCTCGCAATGGGGGCACGACTTCCGGCAGGACTACCTCGGCCTGAACGTGCTGGCCGAACGCTTTCCCGATGTGCCGCGAATGGCGCTGACCGCCACCGCGGACGAGCTTACGCGGCGGGAGATCCTGACCCGGCTCGAACTCAACGGCGCGGATCAGTTCGTCAGCGGTTTCGACCGGCCGAACATCCGTTACGCAGTGCAGGCGAAAACTGACGCCAACGCCCAGCTCCTCGCCTTTCTGAAGGAGCGAAAGGACCAGGCCGGCATCGTCTATGCCATGACGCGCAAGAAGGTGGAAACCCTGGCCGAATTGCTGGTGCAGCGCGGGTTCACCGCCCTTCCCTACCACGCAGGACTGTCCACCGACACGCGCAACACCCACCAGGCCCGCTTCCAATTCGAGGACGGCGTAATCGTCGTCGCGACCATCGCCTTTGGCATGGGGATCGACAAGCCGGATGTCCGCTTTGTCGCCCACGTCGATTTGCCGAAAAGCATCGAGGCTTATTACCAGGAAACCGGCCGGGCCGGCCGCGACGGAGAACCCGCCGACGGCTGGATGGTCTACGGCCTGCAGGACGTGGTGCGGATGCGGCAGATGGTCGACCGGTCCGAGGCGGGCGACGAGCACAAGCGAATCGAACGCATGAAGCTCGATGCGCTGCTGGGCTGGTGCGAGGTCACGGCCTGCCGCCGCCGGGCCTTGCTCGAGTATTTCGGCGACAGTTTGGAAGAGGACTGCGGCAACTGCGACATCTGCCTGACACCTCCGAAAACCTGGGACGGCACCGAGGAGGCGCAGAAACTGCTGTCCTGCGTCTACCGCACCGGCCAACGCTTCGGCGCGGGCCACGTGATCGACGTGCTGCGCGGCAAGGAAACGGACAAGGTCCACCGCAACCGCCACGACCAACTCAGCACATTCGGTATCGGCGAGGACCGCTCCGTAGCCCAGTGGCGATCCATCCTTCGCCAGGTGATGGTGCAGGGGCACCTGTACGCCGACGCGGAGCGTTACGGCGCGCTGCGCCTGACGCCCCGTTCCCGTCCGTTGCTCAGGGGCGAGGAGCGAATCCGGCTGCGTGAGGATCCTCCCCCCAAACGCGCGGTGACCAAGGCCGCTCGGGCGCCCGCCCATGAGATTCCCGCGGAGGATGAATCCCTGTGGGAAGCCTTGCGTGAACTGCGAATGAAGCTGTGTCGGGAAGCAGACGTGCCGCCCTACGTGATCTTCCACGATTCAACCCTGAGGGAGATGGTCCGGCTGCGCCCGTCATCGCCACAGGAGTTGCTGGAGTTGCAGGGAGTCGGCGAAAAGAAACTGGAGCGGTATGGCGAAGCCTTTCTGCAAGTGTTGGTCGAATATGGAGCACGCGCGCACCCGTCGCGCGAGGCATAGTTGCGCCGTGTGAGCCTCGAGATGACGGTCGAGCAGCGTGACCATGGAAACATCCGATACCCATGATTCCGAAATGTCGCGAGAGGTACCATGAGTCGATACGATCTGCTCGTGCGGACCATACTGCGCGGACGATCTGACGCAAACATTCGTTTCGATGACCTGCGCGCCCTGCTGCGGTATCTTGGCTTCGAGGAACGAGTCCGGGGAAGCCACCACCTCTTCGACAAGGACGGCGTTGTAGAACTTGTGAACCTCCAGGGGCGTGGCGGACATGCCAAACCTTATCAAGTGAGGCAGGTACGGCGGCTGATCCTGAAGTACAAGCTGGGAGCCAACGATTGATGCACAAGTACGAGATCATTCTCTACTGGAGTAACGAAGATCAGGCGTTCATTGCCGAGGCGCCGGAATTGCCAGGGTGCATGGCGCATGGAGAGGATCAGGAGACCGCACTGCGCAACGTCAAGGACGCGATTCAGCTCTGGATCGAACGGGCGCAGGATTTGGGACGGCCCGTCCCGGAGCCCAAGGGCGAGCGCCTGATGCTGGCCTGACCTCAATTTGCAGGATCCTACGCAAGAGACTCCGCGGGCGCATAGAACAGGAACTCGCCGGAACCGATCTGCGCGGATCTGACACGTTCATCCCGGGAAGGGCGATTCAAGCTCCCCCTTTGGCACAATGATGCTACGACTCGCTCGGCCACCCGGTCCGCATGAAAGACTCGTCGCCGCCATACAAACGCCCAGCAGTCCTCACGCTCGTCAATCGCTCGGGCCAGCTTGCGGAGTCGATTGGGATTCGACCGTTCGAACTGCGTTCCAGCAGGGTTCTTGCGAAGGCGCGTCTGACCAGCGGGTTCGACTTTCGTGACGACGCGTTCGAGGAAGGGCTGAATCGTCTGATTCACTCGCTCACGCACGAGACCAGGCTCACCCCGTTCGGCAAGTTCGCCATGCGCAACGCCGTGCAGCGCAGCGCGACCTCGCGTTTCCTCGTGGAGAAGGCGATATCGGAGAACCCGGCGATCCTCGATGAGCCCATCGACGGCCCCGTATTCATCATCGGCATGCCGCGATCCGGCACCACCATCCTGCAGGCGCTCCTTTACCGCGATGCCGCGCACCGCTCCCCGCTGTGCTGGGAGTGTCTGCTGCCCTATCCCGCTCCGACGCCTGAAACCTACCGGGACAACCCGCGCATCGACACCATCCGCAAGGAGTTCGACATCATGTTCAGGCTCGTTCCGGACTTGCGCATGAAGCACTACATGGCGGCCGACGCGCCGCAGGAATGCGTCGGCATCACCGCGCTCAATTTCTGCAGTTACCAGTATCTCGCCCAGGTGAAACTGCCGAGCTACGAGAACTGGCTTTCCTGCGAAGCCGATCAGACTCAGAACCTGCGCTGGCACAAGCGATTCCTGCAGTTTCTCCAATCGGGCGGAATTCGTCCGGTGCGCTGGCTGCTGAAATCGCCCCTGCACCTGCTGCGGGTCAAAGCGTTGTTCGAGGTCTACCCGGACGCGCGCATCGTCATGCCGCACCGCGAACCGTCGAGTTTCCTGGCTTCCGTGGCGAGCCTGATCGGGTCCACACGTTCGCTCTACACGGACCACCACGACCCCGTAGAGACCGGACGCGAACTCGTACAGACCTGGGGCGCGTATCTCGATCGCTTCCTGCGCGACCGCGAGAAACTCGACAGGGAAGCCAGCTTCATCGACTTCCATTTCGACGACTTCGTCGGTAACCAGATGCGTACCGTCGAGACAATCTACGATCGATTCGGCTGGCGATTCGATCGGCAAAGCCGCGCGCGAATGGAGGAGTTTCTGCGCCGGGAACGAAAGGACAAGCACGGCGTGCACTCGTATTCTCTAGAGCAGTTCGGTATCGCCCCGCCCGAAATCGACCGCAATTTCGCGGATTACCTCAAGTTCCTGAACGAACTCGATGCGATGTGAACGGGCACGCGCGAAAGCGGGCGGAACCGGCGCGGCGGCCAGCGATTGCCCGGCGAGCAAGTCCGGCGTCGGGCCCTCCCATCGCGTAGGTGACCGAAACCCGTGCATTAGCCCAGGAACTGCATAGCGCGATAATCAAGGTAATCCTTCATACCGCGATCCTGTCCATCGGAAAGCCCACGACGACTCGCAAGAGGCACACATGAAGATTCTCGGCATTATTCTCGCTGTCCTGCTCACCACCGCAGCAGGCGTTTACGTCGTCTTCTTCTACAATCCTGCGACGCCGGAACAGGCCGCGATGAACGCGGAATGGATCGGATTCGGTACGGACATCGCCGCGCTCCACGAGGTCGTTCAAGGCGCGCCCTTCAATCAGGACGAACAGACCGCCGCCGAGGGCTACCGGCACATCGCCCGCTTTCTGGCAACCTTTCTGGCCTACCACACCGACCTTGCCGACCCGGACTACCCGCAGTTCATGCGCTTCCCGAACGCCGTTGCCCGCATCGGCTGGGACAATCCCGACAATCCCTATCTCGCCTTCCCCGTCCGCAGTGACCACGTGTACCGGCTGCGGGGCAACGTGAACTCCTTCGATCTTGTCACGATCAACGTCTACAGCGGCTTGCTCGGCCACACGCCGATCACGGACATCCGCAACGTGTCGGGTATCGCCTCCGAAGATCTGAACGTCGACGAAAACGGCGATTTCGTCCTGACGTTGAGCACCGAGCCTGCCGACGGCAACTGGCTCGCGCTCGAAGCGGACGCCTACTTCGTCATCGTTCGGCGCCTCGTTTCGGACTGGGAGCAGACCGACGAGGGGCTCTGGGAAGTGGTGAATCTGACGACGCTGGGCCAGGGCGCTCCACGACCGTCGCCGGCAACCGTCGCTCGGCAACTCGACGATGCCGCCGCGCAGGTCCGGAATTTGCGCGAACTGCTGACGGTCGCCCATCGGATCACGTTCCAACTGGCACTGAGGCCCAACGAGATTTCCGAACCCGCCGAAACCGACCCGAACATCCCCATGGCGGACCCGTTCCAGGCAGCCTCCCGCGCCTTTTTCAGACTGGCCGACGACGAAGCCCTGCTGATCGAAGCGCCCGTCGCGGAGTGTCTCTACACCAACATCCAGCTCGCCAACGTGTGGATGGAGTCACTGGATTACGCAAGCCGGCAGTCGAGCCTGAACCATACGACCGCCCACGCCGATGCGGACGGCCGCGTGCGTTACGTGATCAGCCGGCGCGACCCGGGTGTGCAGAACTGGCTGGACACCGCGGGCCACACCGAAGGCTCGCTCATGGCGCGGTGGACTTACTGCGACGAATACCCGTCAGGCATCACGTCGCGGCTGATCGATCTGGCCGATCTCGATGACCACCTGCCCGCCGATACGCCGAGGGTGAACCCGGAGGAGCGGGCTCGTGCTATCGCGGCGCGTCAGGCCGCGATCAGCAGGCGTTTCGCGGGCGGTTCCTGATCCGCCGGATGCAGCGGAATCGAGGGGATTCCGGCTCATTCCTGCCGTCGGCAGGAATGCGACACTGAACTGTCGCGAAATCACCACAAGGCACAAACGCAACAGAACGTTATACAAAATATTGCACTAATGTCTATCCCATAATCGTTGAGTATCAGACGTAGGTACGCGCGCGGGAACCAACCGAAAACAACCCAGGCAATTGCGTAACACGGAAACTCGACTCTGCTTGAGACTTCATCGGAAACCGATGACACAAGCCCGTGGGAGGAACGACGAAATGAGAACCCAGAAATTCACCAATCCAGTTCTGAGAGGCATGGCGGCCGGACTCGCGTTCGTCGGCTCGTTTGCACTGACTCAGAACGCTGCGGCTCAGGAAGACGAGGTCACCGAGGCAGGAGAGCTTGAAGAGGTCATCGTTACCGCTCCCGCAACCGGTACCGCGATCCGCGGAGTTGCGCCGGTGGGTTCGGCGACGTTGAGCATGAGCCAGGAGGACATGCTGAACACGACGTCCATGGATACGACCTCCTTCATCCGCGAACTGCCGCAGGGATCGGGGCTCATGCAGCAGGAGGAGCTGCCGACTGGACAGGGCGGCGGCAACGTCGGCTACGCCCAGGGCGTGAATCTCCGTGGCCTCGGCGATAACGCGACGCTGATCCTGTTCGACGGACATCGCCTGGTCGGACAGGGCATCACCGCGCAGTTCGCCGATCCGAACCAACTTCCGATTTCAGCGATCGAGCGGGTCGAGGTCGTCATGGATGCGGCATCGGCCGTGTACGGCTCGGATGCCATCGCGGGCGTCGTGAATTTCGTCCTGCGCGACGATTTCGAGGGCCTTGAGCTCAACGCGCGAACGACCAACAGCCTGTATGACGCGAACGCCATCGATCTGCTCGGCGGTTTCAGTTGGGATTCGGGTAACGCATGGCTTGGCGTCCTGTACGAAGACCGCGGTACGTTCCTGCGCGGCGAACGGGACTACCTGATGGAAGATCTCCGGGCCTACGGCGGTAACGACAATCGTCAGCAGGCTAACGGCGAATGGCGTCCGGGAACGTTGCCGCATATCGTCGCGAACGGGACCGTCTACGGCGTACCGGCAACCGGTGGCCGCCTCCCCACCGCTGACGAAATCCTGGCCAACGACGGCAATTACACGATCTCCGATCTCGGCAATGAACGGGCTTACTGGCCCGAGCGCGAGCGCCTCGCGGTTTCGTTCCGGGCGCGCCAAGAGTTCGCGGGCGGCCGCGGCAACGTGACGTTGACCGGTGTTTACAGCGAGCGCGACAGCGAGATCGTGGAATTTTCGAACTATGAGCAGATGCGAGTTACCAGACGTAGCCCGTACTGGATCGACGGACTGACCAACGCATCCAGCTACAACATGGCCTACAGCTTTTTCCTCAACAACGAGGGCGCCAACGCGGTGGATACCGCCACGCGGCCGGTCGAGGAGGCGCTGAACACCTATCTTGATGTCGTCTATGACCTCAACGACAACTGGCAGCTCTCCGCCAATTACACTTACGGCGACAACGAAACCTGCGGACGCTGCGGAAAGCGCCAGAGCCTCAGCATGCCGGGCGCCGGATTGACCACGTACGCGGACCTGTTCAACCCATTCGAGCAGGGAATTCAGCCGGACTTCTACGACCTCGTGTACTACGGCACGATCGACCAGGCGGCCTGGTTCCAGATGGACCGCGCGTCGCTCAAGTTCGAGGGCGGCATCTTCGATATGGCGGGCGGCCAGGCGCGACTTGCCTTCGGAGCGGAATACGAAGCCACGGAGCACAGGTTCCTGAATCACGGAACCAACCCGCGCAGCGCGAGCAACCCGCCGGCGTACTGGGTTGTACGCGACACCAGTTCCGACCGCGACGTGACTGCGGCCTTCGTCGAGGCCTACCTGCCTGTTGCGGATACCGTCACGGTCAACCTGGCAGTACGTCACGACGACTACAGCGACTTCGGGACCACGACCAATCCGCGGCTTGGCATCAGCTTCGAACCGACCGATAGCTGGACATTCCGCGCGACCGTGGCGGAAGCGTTCCGGGCGCCGACCCTCGTCGAACGCGACCCGGGCGTGCTGCAGCAGTTCAGACGTTCGAACTACGCCAACGACGGCTCCCACGACATACCGATTACCGATCCGAGACGCGGGACGACGCGGGTGATGTTCAAGATTGGAAACACCCTCGGTCTGCAGCCGGAAACGGCGGAAATGTGGACGGCCGGCTTCGACTACGCGCCCGACGGGGCGGAAGGGTTCCGAGTGTCGGCGACCTACTACGATGTCGACTACAGGAATCGCATCGAGAGACTTCCGAACGAAACGGCGGCGCTGTCAAATTCGACCAATCGAGCGCTCTACGCGCCCTTCGTTACCGCCGCGCCGCAACCTGACACCTGCGTGCCCGGCGACTTCTCCACCTACAACCCGGTGTACCAGAACTTTGTCGACAATGAGGCCGATCTTCGGGGCTCGCCCGCCAGCGACTGCGCGCTCGAAGCCATCATTCTGAGCGGCCTGCGTAACACGAGCGCAGTCGTTCAGAGCGGTCTTGACCTACAGGTGAGCTACGACTGGTCCACGCCGTCCGGCGAGTGGGGCGTGCGACTGAACGGCGCCAAGGTGCTCGATCTGCAACGCGCCTTCATTCCGGGCGCGGCTTTGGTCGAGCAACTGGACAGAATCGGCTTTCAGAACAGCACGCGCATGAGCGCCCGACTGATCTGGAGGAACAGTCGATGGTTCGCCAGCGTCGATGCCACGATGGTCGGCAGCTACATCAACGATCAGCCCATCACCGTCAACGGCGTCTCTCTGGGCGACACCGGCGTGCCGTCCTGGACCACGCTCGGCCTGAACGTCGCCTACGAGGTTCCGCTTGGCGAAGGCAGCGGCGTGATGAACGGAATGCGGCTCGGGCTGTCGGTGGACAACCTCACCGACCGCGACCCGCCCATCGTCCTGACCGACAACCGCGCGGTCGACTACAACAACCACAACGTCTTCGGCCGCATCTGGTCGCTGACGCTGCAGAAGAGATTCGGTGGCGGCTAGGCCGGCGATCTACGAAACACCTTGCTTGTAACAAAAACCTGCAGGGCGCTTCGCGCGTCCTGCAGGTTTTTTTTAGCCGCGTCCCTTCCGCTGCTGCGCGCAATTCCGCGCGCTAGCGTGCCCATCGAGTCGCAACGGTAGCCGGCGCCCGGCACTGGCCGGCGTCAGCCGGCAGCCTTGGACTTGTCATACTCGCCTAGCCCCGGCTTGTAGGTCTTCTCATCGAGGAACTGCTTCATCCCCTCGAGCCGGCCTTCGGAGCCGTCATGCCAGTTCAGCGCCTCCTGACCCCGAATCAGGTAGTCCTCGGCGTTGTCATACGTCATCTCGCGAACGCGTCGGACGGCATCCTTGGTCGCCTTCAGAGCCCTGAGGTTCTTCTTGAGCAGGTTCTGCGCGACTTCATTGACGCGCGCCTCGAGCATGTCAGCCGGCACGGACTCGTTGACGAGCCCTGCTGCGGCGGCGTCCTGGCCGACCAGGTTCTCACCGAGCAAGGCGTGGTACATCGCCTTGCGCATCGGCATCAGTTCCGTCGCCACCTTGGTCGCCCCGCCACCCGGCAGAATCCCCCAGTTGATTTCGGACAAGCCGAACTGCGCGTCGTCCGAACAGAATGCGAGATCGCACGCGAACAACGGCCCGTAACCGCCGCCGAAACACCAGCCGTTGACCATGGCGATCGTGACCTTCTGGTACCAGCGCAGCCGCTCCCACCAGGCATAGGCTTCGCGTTGCGAGTGGCGCACGCCCCTGAGCCCCTGGGCCTCGGACTCGCGAAAGTACTCCTTGAGATCCATGCCGGCGGACCAGGCCGTGCCTTCGCCCGACAACACCAGGACGCCGACGTCGTCGCGAAACTCCAGATCTTCGATCACGCGCAGCATCTGCCTGTTGAGCTTCGGGCTCATGCAGTTGCGCTTCTCCGGGCGATTGAACTTCACCCAGGCGACGCCGTCGCGAATTTCGAAGGCGACCGTATCGTGTTCCGCACGTTCCGCTGTCATGATTGGTACTCCTGCTCTGCTCAGTCTGTCTGCGCCCGGCGGTCAAGCCTGTTCCATTGGCAGTCCGGACGCGAAGTATCGCACCAAACGGCATGCGAACAAGCTCGCGATGGCAAGCCAGATAATATTAATTTCTTGAACAACGCAGTCCGGCGATTGCATTGTTAGAGTAGAGCGCGCAAGGAACCCCACACATCGCCCGTACGAACTCCGCAGGATCATGTTTAGAAAGACGGTATTCTGGATGCATCTCGGTACAGGCGTCGTCGTCGGGCTCGTGGTCGCGATGATGTCCCTGACGGGCGTCCTCCTCACCTTCGAGCATCAGCTCATTTCCTGGGCCGATTCGAAATCCTGGCCGGCCCCGCCGCCCCAGGCCGTTCGGCTGAGCGTCGAGGAGATCGCAGCGAGCGCTACGGCGTCGGGGCTCAGAGCTGCGCGGATCACCTACTATCGCGACGGGGACTTGCCGGTACTGGTCGGTGCCGGACGGCGTGACCCGTCTACTTATGTTGATTCATATACCGGCACTGTCCTGGGTCAGCCCACGAACGCGACGCGCGAGTTGATGGCAACGCTGACGGGCTGGCATCGCTGGTTCGATGCGGACGGCGAGTTGCGTGAGATCGCCGCTTTGGTGACCGGCACAAGCAATCTCGCATTCCTTTTCCTGATCCTTTCCGGCGCCTACCTCTGGCTGCCCAAGATCATGCGTTGGCCGCTGTTTCGCCGGCGACTGCGCTTCGACAGGAGCTACCGCAACGCCAGGGAAAGAGACTTCTACTGGCACCACATCTTCGCGGCCTGGTCGATCGTTCCGCTGACCGTCGTCATCGCGACAGCCGTCGTGATTTCCTTTCCCTGGGCCAACAGACTGCTCACCGGTCTGGCGGGAGATTCGCCCGGCAGCCCGATCGAGGCTTCTGTCATCGAAGTCGCCGCCAGGCGCGACTCCCTGAGCCTCGATGCGCTGCTTGAACTCGTGATGGCGCAATCGACCACGTGGAACTCGATCGCGCTCACACTGCCCGAAACGGGAAGCGAGGCCGTTTCCTTCGAAGTCGATACCGGATCGGGCCGCCAGCCTCACAAGCGAAGCACGGTAGTGCTCGATGTCTACACCGGCAACGTCGTCGGGTTTAGCGACTTTTCGGACCTCCCACCGGCAAGCCGTGCGATTTCCTGGAACCGCTACCTGCATACGGGCGAATCGTTCGGCTTCATCGGTCAGACCATTGCCGGCCTTGTCTCGCTTGCCAGTCTGATCATGGTCTGGACCGGATTCGCAATGGCCTGGCGCCGATTGATCGTCCCGCTTTACCGTCGCCGTTGATGAAATATACATAAGGTCACCGACATGAAATCCAGAATCGCCATCGAACGATGCAGTGTCGCACTCGCTGCCGCATTGGCACTCGGCGCCGGCGCTGTCGTGGCGCAAGACAGCGATAACACTCTGGGCGACCCTCGAACGCATGCGGAGCGCGGCCTGCAAGCGGCCGTGGACTTCCCGGGCTATGCAAACCTGTGCGATCTCAACATGACGTTCCGAAACGTGAACAGGCTCGTGACGGATCCGCCGGCGGTCCGCGAGCCAGGGGCGCAGGCCCGCGGCAACGCAGGCGGCCGGCAGCGCGGTGGGGCGGCCAGTGTCCCGCCGCCGGCACAGGTCTTCGACAACCTTTTCTTCGTCGGGAGCCAGAGCGTTTCGTCGTGGCTGCTCGGCACCGAAGACGGCTACATTCTGATCGACGCCATGAACACGGACCAGGAAGCACAGTCGATCATTGAAGCCGGCATCGTGTCGCTGGGACTCGATCCTGCCCGGATCCGGTATCTGCTGATCACGCATGCGCATGGCGACCACTTCGGAGGGCACAACTACATCAGCGATGCCATTGCGCCACGGATCGTCATGAGCGAAGACGACTGGGACCTCGCAAGCAGGCTGGCCGAGCATCCCCGATTCGGGCTACCCCCGGCGAAGGACCTCTCGGTAAACGACGGCGACCAACTGACGAGCGGTACCACGACGCTCGACATTCGGGTCACGCCCGGGCACACGCCGGGCACGATTTCGCCGGTCTTCACCGTCTACGACAACGGCACGCCCTATCGGGCAATGCTCTGGGGCGGAACCGGGTTCAACTTCGGGCCGAACTACGAGCAGATGAGAGCCTACGCGGCCTCCGCGAACCGAATGAAACAGATCGCAATCGAGGAAAACGTGCAGGTCTTCATCAGCAACCATGCGCGGCGCGACGGGTCGCTCGAGAAGATCGGGATGCTGTCCGGGCGCGGTTCCGGCGATCCGCACCCGTTCGTACAGGGCGAAGAACTCGCCGGAGTTTTCGACGTGCTCGAGCAGTGTGCGCTGGCACAAGCCGCCAGGATTCGCAACGGCGACCTGTAGCCGGATTCGGGCCGCGGTCGGCGACCGCGCAGTTCTTTGCGGGACGTCAGGCGCTGCGAGTCTGCACAGGGCGCAGCGCCCGTCGTCGCGTCGCCAACTTACCCGACCGATTTGCGCTGAACGTCCGAATCGAGGATTGCGCTGACCACGGCGTTCGTCACGTCGGCCGTTCCCGCCTTGCCACCGACGTCGGGCGTAAGGATACCGGCCCAGGTCGTCTGTTCGATGGCAGTCATCAATGCATCGGCAGCCGCTTGTTCGCCGAGGAAATCAAGCATTTCCACGGCGGTCCAGAAACTTGCGATCGGGTTTGCGATGCCCTTGCCTGCGATGTCGATCGCGGTTCCGTGAATGGGCTCGAACATGGAGGGATAGCGTCGTTCGGGGTCGATGTTCGCGGTCGGCGCGACACCCAGGCTACCGGCCAGCGCACCGGCGAGATCGGAAAGGATATCCGCATGCAGGTTGGTCGCCACGATCGTGTCGAGGCTCTTCGGATTCAAGGTCATTCGCGCCGTCATCGCGTCAACGAGCATCCGGTCCCAGGTCACATCGGGGAATTCCTTCGCGACTTCGGCTGCAATCTCGTCCCACATGACCATGCCGTGGCGCTGGGCATTCGACTTGGTTACGACGGTGAGCAGCTTTCGCGGCCGCGACTGAGCCGTGTGGAACGCAAAACACATGATCCGGTTGACGCCGGTGCGAGTGAAGATCGACACCTCCGTACCGACCTCTTCGGGATGGCCGCGGTGCGCTCTTCCACCCATGCCGGAGTATTCGCCCTCGCTGTTTTCGCGCACGATCACCCAGTCGAGATCCCCCGGCTCGCAATTACGCAGGGGAGAGGCGATTCCTGGCAGCACTCGCGTCGGCCGCACATTGGCGTACTGATCGAAGCCCTGGCAGATTTCAAGCCGCAGCCCCCATAAGCTGATGTGGTCCGGCACATCCGGCGTACCCACCGCACCAAAGAGAATGGCGTCGAACGGCTCGAGGGTCTTGAGGCCGTCCGCCGGCATCATTTCACCGTGTTTCTTGTAGTAGTCCGAGCCCCAATCGAACGTTTCGAAGTTCAGGCGGATGTCGGGAAAGCGTCGCTCAAGGACCTTCAGCACCTCGATGGTCGCTTCCGTCATTTCGATTCCGATGCCGTCTGCCGGAATCGCCGCGATGGCGTACTCGCGAATGCTCATACTTGTTCCACGTGTTGATAGTCGTCCGCAGCCTGGCTCGCGCTACGGCGCTGCTGCGATAGGGTCGTTTGCCGCTTGCGGATACCCGCAAGCACGAGTACGAGTGCCGCGGAAAACCCGAGGGTGACCGCCACGGCCAGCAAGCCGCCGCGAAAATCTCCGGTCGTGTCCCTGAGCCATCCGATGATGAACGGGCCCGCGAACCCGCCCAGGTTGCCGATCGAGTTGATCGCTGCAATCCCGGTCGCGGCGGCGGCTCCGGCAAGAAACTGCGTTGGGATGCTCCACAAGGGTGGCTTCGCGGAGCTGACACCGGCACTGACAAGGATCAGCGCAACGACAGCCAGCATCAAACCGGAGGTATAGGCCGCAAGAACGAGACCGGCGGCGGCAAAGAGGCAGGCGATCACGACATGCCAGTTGCGTTCGCCCGTTCGGTCGGAGTGCCGCGACCACAGCACCATGGCCACCACTGCAAATGTCGGCGGCACGGCGTTGATGAGCCCGGTGGTAAACGGCCCGGTACCGTGCTGAGCGATGATCTGGGGCGACCAGACACCGACCGTGTAGAGCCCTGCCGATGTGCCGAAATAGATCAGTGCAAGCGCAAGCACCCAGGGGTTCGCCATCGCCTTCAGGGCGGATTGGGAGCCGTGCTCCCGAGTGACGCTTGTTTCTTCAGCCTTCATCTCCGCAACGAGCCACTCGCGCTCCTCGTCGTCGAGCCACGTCGCACGCTCCGGCCGATCGGTCAGGTACATCAACACGACGCCGGCGAGCAGGACGGCCGGAGCGGCTTCCACCAGGAACATCCACTGCCAGCCGCGCAGGCCGAGCACTCCGTCCATGGTCAGCAACGCCCCGGAAATGGGCGAGCCGATGGCAATCGAGATCGGCACTGCCGCCATGAAGAACGCCGTAACACCGGCGCGATGCCGGGCAGGAAACCAGTAGCTCAGATAGAGAATGATCCCGGGGAAGAAGCCCGCTTCGGCTGCACCGAGCAGGAAACGCAGAATGTAGAGACTGATCGGACCCTGTACGAAGGCCATCGCGCCCGAGATGATTCCCCAGGTCAACATGATCCGGGCGATCCAGACCCTGGCCCCGACGCGATGCAGGACGAGATTCGATGGAACCTCGAACAGGAAATAGCCGATGAAGAAAACGCCCGCCGCGAAGCCGAAAGCGGATGCCGACAGGCCAATGTCGTCGTTCATCGTGAGCGCGGCAAACCCGATGTTCACCCGATCCAGGTACGCGATGAAATAGAGCAGCATGATGAACGGCACTATCCGGCGCGTGAGCTTGGAAATCACTCGTTTTTCAAGCGATTGGGTCATGAGGCTTGGGATTCGGTCCCCTTGAATGGCTTGGGCTTTCGGCAGCCACCCCTAACGTTAGTATCTTATCCGGCTGACGTAGTCGATCAGGAAGAATGTACAAATCTTTCAAACTATAAGGCCCTCGCCAACGCGACTTGAGCCATTCGCGAGGCGTGGCCTGCGCCTTTGGCCATCACCTCGGGAGCGGCCGGCACCGGCACTCCGGGCGGCGTCATGATATCGTCCGCGCATCGCACTTTCCGATGCTCGCCACGCACCAGACGCACGACATCCAACAGGCCATGAAGAAACAACACATTGCGCTTTTCGTCGTCCTGGCAGCGCTGCACTTCCAGTCGATCCACGCTGTCGAAGCCGAAGATCGGGTGGCCGCCAGGCAGTGGATATTCGGCGCCGAGTTCGTCGATCCCGGGAGCGGCGCGTTGCCTGACGACAAGGTAATCTTTTCCTGGTTATCCGCATCGTCGTTTGCGGCTTCGGTTCAGGGTCGCGTGTTCCTGCTCGACAGCTACGTAACGCGCCTCGAAGTCGAGCGGGGTCGAACGCCGCTTGTGCTTGCGGACCTTGTGAACCTCGATCCCGAAGCCGTTCTTCTCGGCCACGGCCACAACGATCACGCCGACCATGCAGCCTACATCTCGGCAATGACGGACGCCGTCATCTACGCGACGGAAGAGACCTGCGGCACCATGGAGGTCGACTTCGACCGCATGGCCAATGACCCGCGCATCCAGGAGCACCCCGATCGCGCGTTTCCCGACGATGCGACGCTCGACTGCGTGCCCGTGACGTCCGCGGGCTCGGTACCCGGAACGGAAGTGCTGAACCTGACGTTCCTCGAACCGCTGGCCTGCGTTACGGCCTTCCGTCACCTGCACTCGATAGCGGTCGAACCCGACAGCGACTTTCCGCCGACGCCTGTGGAGATCATCGTCGACGAGCGCGATGATTACCTGTTTCCGCGGGGCACGCCACTTTGGCCGGATTCCCGGAACGCGGAACCCGAGCCCACGGACGATCGACAGTTCGACACGACCACGACCCGAGGCGCGCCAGGCGGCGCCGATTCCCTGTTCTTCAGCTTCCTGCTGCGCACCGGCAGCAACTTCTCGTTCGTCTACCACAACACTGCGGGCGCCCTGAAAGAGGGAATCGGCCGCAATTACGAAGGTAGGCCCGAGGACGGCCAGCGAATCATCGATTTGCTTGAGGCCCTCGCGCCCACTGACGTGCAGCTCGGCACGGCCGCAACCGGCAACTTCGACAACAACGGTCTGCGCGACCTGATCATGTACCAGGCCGCGATCCAACCGAAGATCTACGTCCCGAACCACATCACGACCGGCACACGAGCGCGGGAGGGCTCCTCGCTGTCGGTGTATGCGGGCTACGTCAACCAGATGGACCTGATGGGCGTGCCGGCATCCGAACGCCCGCGCCTGCATTGGCTCGTCGATCCGGTGGACTACCTCAAGCCGATCGTTTTCGACATGAACCAGACCGCCTGGGCCGATCCCGGAAAGGAATCGGCCATGGACGGCTATTGCGCGCCGACCGGGTTGACGGAGCCGAGTGCGGTTTCCCTGAACTAGAGCTGCATCGTCGCGCGACCGAGTGCGCAATCCCTGAATACCTGAAAGCCCCGGGCCAGGCGCTCGGGCGTCAACAGGAACGGATGCGCGTCTCCCGGCTGCCGCTCCCGCAGCAGTTCGATGCGCCGGTCGGACTGGTCCCGCCGAACGTGGTTGGACAGAAACACCTCCATCCCGCGTTCGAGCACCTCGGCGCGCATGCGCTCCGCAGAAGTCGCATACGCGAGAAATTGCCAGGTATTGGGTTCGAAATTGAAGCCGGTGCCGCCCCAAAGCGCAGCCAGATGCGTGTTGTCGCCGTCCCTGACGGTGATGATCGTCGTGATCGTTCCCATCGTGTGACCGGGAGTGACCACCAGTTCCAGCGTCGTATCGCCAAGCACGATCGTGTCGCGCTCGTCGTGCACGGTGCGACCCACATCGGGAATGTTCTCGGCCCACCCTGCGACGTTGAATCCCGTATCGCCCGAGGCAAGCATGTCCCAGTCGACCGCGGACATGACCACTTCCATCCCGTACTTCTCCTGAAGGTAGCGGCCGCCGGCGTAGTGATCGCCATGCCCGTGCGAGATCAGCATGATCCTGATGTCGGCCGGGTCGAGTCCGAGTGAAACCAGACCGTTCTCGATGAAAGCTTCGGCCTCCTCGGGATTGTTCAGCGCATCGATCAGAATCAGTCCGTCAGACGTCTCGACCGCCCATGCCGAAACGCGTTCGTGACCGAGAAAAATGAGATTGTCGAAGACCCGGGTCGCCGGCGGACCGTCCGGCAGCGGCCGCGGCTCCTGATTCTGCGGTGCTGCGTTATTGGGCGCCCCCTGCGGACCCCCGCGTTGTCCCGACGGTATGCTGCATAGATTGGCAAGGCCCGGAAAATCCAGATCGGCGGCCGTCAGACCGGAGACGAAGTGCGGATTGTCCGAACCGGGTTCGGAGTCGGATTGCGCCATACCGGCGGAGCCGAGCGCGATGTTCAGCAATGCTGCCGGAACCAGAAGGCAAGTGCCGCGTGCGATCGCTCGAACGCTCCCCCTTGCCGTCAACGGGCCCGAGAAGCGGCAAATGCCGCTACGGCGTATCTCGATGTTCATGAACCAACCCCCTCGTGAATAGTTAAGTTTCTCTTTCCTGGACAGGAACCGAAGCGGTCTCTCAGTGTGAATACCGCTCCAGATTCGACTTCAACAGCTTCATGAGTTCGTCACGGTAGTGATCGTGCGATCCCTTGACCCATGCGGCCGCCAGCGGCAGTTCCCTGATGGGACCGCCCGTGTCGTCCACGAGAGGTCGATACACGACGCCTTGCACGGCATTGCGGCTGTACCAGTACGGTACGATGGCCGCGCCGATTTCAGCGCCTACCATGTTGATGATGGTCTGCTTTTCTTCCGCCTGCTGCTCGATACGCGGCTGCAACGATGCGCCGAGAAACAATTGCATGGTCAGGTTGTAGCTGTGCGGTCGCGTTCTCGGCGACGGCAGGATCAGCGGCACGTCTTCAAGGTCCGTAATGCGCAGGTGCTCGTGCCTGGTCAGAGGATGCTCGCCCGGCAGGGCCACCACCGTGGGCTCTTCCAGCAAATGATCGAAGTGGATGGCGGGCTGCGGCGAAATTGGCGGACGCACGATCGCGATGTCGAGAGCGCCGGAGAGGAGCCTTGGCAGCAGCTTGGCGCTCTTGTCCTCGAGCAGGGACAGCTCCAGATCCGGTTCCAGCTCCCTGAAATCGTGCACGAGCTGCGGAATCAGGCCGGTCGCAGCACTGTCCATCGCGCCGATTCGAAATACGCGTTCTTCCCGGGAGGCCGAGTCGCGAACGCGGCTTTCGATTTCTTCAACCTGAGCCAGCAGCGGCCGCGCCTCGCGCAGCAGCAACTGCCCGCTCCGTGTCAGCGTAACCTCGCGAGTCGTACGTGACAGCAACTTGAGCCCGAGTTCCTTTTCGAGCAAGCCGATATTGCGGCTCAGCGACGACGGCAGGATATTCAGGCGTCGCGCTGCGCGGCCGAAGTGCAATTCGTCGGCTACGACGGTGAAGCAACGCAGGAGCTTCAGATCCACCGGCAGGCCTGACGAATCTAATCCGGAGCCCTGACGCCCTGCCCGGCCATCACGGCGCGGCCGAGTATCGCGTGAGGCTCAGATAAGCCGACTCGATCATCGTCGGCAACTGCTGCTCGTAACCTGCCCAGTCGCTGTACGCGTCGAACGTGAGCTGTTCCTGCATCTGCTCCAGGGTCAAGCCGTTGGCGATGCCCGCGCTGACCGCAGCCTCGAGCGTCTCGAGCCAGACGCGGAACGCCACGAGGTCGTCCTTGCCGCCGGAGGCGAAGTGGCTGTTGATCAGGATGTCGAAATCGAGTTCTTCAAGGGCGCGCAGGGATTCGATCCAGACCGACATGGGACGCTCGTCGAAGGCGAAGTTGCAGCACATCCGGTTGATCCATATGTAGTCGCCGGCGAAAAGCACTCCGTGATCCGGAAAATAGACATCGATCAGGTCGTTCGTGTGGCGATTGCGCGCCCACAGGAGTTGCACTCGATAGCCGCCGATCTCGATCTCATGGTCGCCCGAGAAGAGTATCGTCGGCGGCTCGATGTCGGCATTGATCTCCTCGGGTGTCAGAAAGTCGTCTTCGTTCGTATCGAAACGGTCGAAATTGGCGCGCGTTCCCGTCAGCGCTTCTTCCCGCGACAGCCGATTGTCACCGTCCGTGTCGCGCGTATTCCCCGGCGGCGGCGCCTCGGTCAACGTGCCAGCCAGAAACACCGCCATGTTCTCGTGAGCAATGAAGTCGGCGGTATCGGCGAACTGACGCGTACCGCCCACGTGGTCCCAGTGATAGTGGCTCTCCACGACGTAGCGCACGGGCTGGTCGGGAAAGCGTTCGTCGAGCGCCTGCTTGAGGAGATTGGCGGCCGTCGGGTTGGGTGGGTCGACCAGCAGAATCCCTTCGTCGGTCGCGAGGAACACGAACACCGGCGAGACGCCGGCTCCCGTCGTGACCACGTGCAGCCCGTCGCGGATCTCGCCCATGTTCAGTTCGATCGGCCGGCCCGGCGGTTGGGCCGATAGCGCGGCGGATAGCAGAGCGACGGCTACGAAACTGACGACTCTCAACGACTTCACGTACATCCGATCATCTCCGGATCGAGGCCATGACGTACTATCTTACCCGCGTTGAAAACGCGGTCCGGACAAACGTCGCTGGATTCCGGCGACGCCCGCCCCGGAACTGGCGCGGACGCTAGGGGGAACCCCGGTAGCTGGCTTCGGCAAGCAACACAGCCGATGTCTCGGCGTTGTCGTTGTAATAGGAGACGAAGCGGTTCGTTTCCGCGGCGTCGTACGAAGCCAGGTTCTGCGCCCAGCGGTAGCCGATGGTCTGGAACATCAGCCGTACCTGGACATCGACTTCTCCCACGCCCGGCGGCGCGGCGACACGATATCGGACGTGGTCACTGCCCGCCAGGAAGTCGGCATCGTCCTGCGCACTGCCGTGCACCCTGACGGCGGCGTCGGCAGTCGCCTTGTCGAAACCGTCGGGCAGTAAGCGGTTGTCCTTGACATAGCTCACTGCAGACAGGAGACCCGTGGTGACCTGGCCGGACCCATCCACGATGACCGGTTCGTAGATCTGCACTTGTCCGGCATCTTCGATCACGTCGTAGTGCGGCTCAAAGCTTGCACCGTCAGCATCGTTGTCGTTGCCTTCAATGCTGCCGTCGGCGCGCATGGCGCCGGATTCGAACACCACGTTGCCGTCGCTGTCGCGCACCGCGAGGTGGATCCAGACCCTTCTGGACGGATAGGCCGTCGGCAGCTTGTGGCCTGCCAGATTCGCCACTTCAAGGTCGATGACGATGCGATCATCCTCGCGCGTGACGCCGAGAACGTCCATCGCTGCCGTTGCGCTTTGCAGGTGTGCCCGGGTCGCTTCGGCCGCGCGCTGAAGATCGGCGGAAGGCGCCGTGACGAGCAGTTCGTCGCGATACCGGTCGAGCAGATCGAGCATGAACGCGTTGCCGCCGCGAAAGACATGCTGGGAGAAGTCCTCGCGCGGCTCCCCGAGCACCGAGGAAATGGGCGCCAGCGACGTCTCCGGCATGTGGCAGGACTGGCAGCTCATCGATTCCGCGTAGCTGCTGTGGCGCCACTCGAGATAGGGCACCTGCTCCGGGAACCGTGACTGCTCGGCTCCCTCGTTGTCGAGACTCGTGGTGAACAGCGTATGGCAGGTCGCGCACAACTCCGATTCCTGGACGTGCGTGGCCGTCTCCGGCGTGAACCCGCTTGCAGACAGCATGATCCGCCTC
Source organism: Gammaproteobacteria bacterium (assembly GCA_022819855.1). Classification (GTDB taxonomy): domain Bacteria; phylum Pseudomonadota; class Gammaproteobacteria; order Steroidobacterales; family Rariloculaceae; genus Rariloculus. Next base: position 200,859 of record JAJEGN010000007.1, read on the forward strand.
AGACCATCTTCCACGTCGAACGGCCCGAAAATCTGCGGTTCAGTGCCCGCGCCGATCACGAAGTTGCCGTCGAAGCTCGATTCCTCGCCGAAGTTGTCGGACCGGATCTGGTGGCAGGTGGTGCAGGACACGCCGTCGAGCGCGAACATCGCGTTGGCGTCGCCCTGCCGCGCGGCCTCGAGGGTGTCAAACACGTTGCCGAGGCCGCCCTCGGCCCGGGCCAGCACGCGCGCCATCGGCATGTGACAGGTCGCGCAGATGTCTTCAATTTCCGCCTGCGCGCCGGGATGATCCGTGACCTCGCGGCGCACACCCGCCTGCCAGTACGGATCGCGCGCCGAATGCGCCATCATGGACCCGCGCCAGACATGGCCGATGGAGACGTTGTTTCCATCCGCGTCGGTCAAATTGCTGTGGCAGGCGATGCACTGATCGGACGTTGCAAACGTGCTGTGATCGACCGGCTGCGCCGGCGCCGATGCGCCCGCAAGGCAGAGGATCAGGCCGGGCGCGGCCCGGGCGATGCACGCTGCAGTGCGGTTGCGCCGACGGAACGCCGCCAGCCATTCAACCGCCCGACGCTGCCGCGACGCGAAGTGCGCCGATGTCCGGCTTGAACTGCTACCAGCCATCGCGGAAAGCTCCGTCGAACCAGTCCCAGAGCAGGTACACGACGAACTGCGGTTCCCGATCCTGCTTGTTGCTGACGGGAACGCGCACGCCCACGTTGAGCAGGATGTGCTGGCGGGTATTCAGCGCCACCTGAAGTTGCGGGACCAGGTCCACGCTCGTATCCGACCCGGAATCCGTTTCGCGCGAAGCCAGCACCTCCAGCATGGGACTCCATGCACGACCGAACTCGCCCTCGGTGAATGTCTTGCCAAGCACCGCCCGGACGGCCACTTCGTCTTCGGCGGGGCCGTCCACCGCGAATTCGCCGAGTACCTGGGTCTGGAAGAAGCCGTCCGAGGGCAAGAGCCGCACGTATGCGCCGTAGACCTCGACTATTGTCGAGTCGGAACCGAAACCATCCTCGACCTCCCCCGTTGACAGGATGACTTCGCCCCCGAGGCTGAACGCGTTGCCGGTCTCGAGGTTGTGGTAGAGCGCGTACTTGTAACCGACCGCGATGTCTTCGAATCCGAAATTCGCGTCGCCGTCGAGCGGCGAATTGCGGTTCCCGACGGGCGCGCTGATTTCAACCATGCCGCGCGGACCGAAGCGTTTCTCGTACAACAGCTCGAACGTCACAGCGTCACTGTCGTCGGTGTCCACCGCGAGCGTGTACACGGTCTCGTCTTCGGGAAACGCCTTCTCCGTGAAGAACGGCCTCGGGACGTTGAACTCGCCGCGCGGCCAGTCGTCGTTCGTACAGAAGGTGCGGACATGGCGCAGGATGGAATAGATTTCGTCGTCGGTGAGGGCGTCCCCGAATGCCGGCATCATGCGGTCGAAAGCCCGTACCGGACCGCCTTCGTGAATCACGGCGTGCCAGTCGGGGTCCGGTTCGCGCGACGCGAATTCGCAATCCGTGAAATCGGGAAGTTCGAGCTCGAAGCCGCGGTCTTCGAGCGGTTGACCGCGACCGTCCGAGCCGTGGCAGGCAGCACAGGCCGACTCGTAGAGTGCGGCATCGTCGTCGGTATCCGCAAGGGCGTGACCCGCGAACGCAAGGACGAGCAATGCCGGCAAGCTCCTGAGAGTCATCTTTATGGTCTCGCGATCCCTCACAGTAGGATTCGTGCGGCGCAATGCGAGAGCTTGCACCAAACACTATTCGAATTTATTAATTTATTTGTCGAAACGTCACACGCCGGGGTGACACTGGTGCAAACGCCGTTATGCCGGAACGGCGCGTGGCGGAGCAAGTGCGGTCAATTCCGCAAGGCCTGAAGCTCCGCGAGGATCGACAAGGCGATCGACTCCGGCGAATCGGCGCCGATGTCGAGCCCGACCGGACCCTTGAGCCTCGGTCGCAGCGCTTCACCGACGGCGCCGAGTTCGTCCAGCAACCGCGCCTTGCGCGCTGGCGGACCGAGCACGCCGACGTAATCGGTCGCGACCGTCGCAAGCTGGCCAAGATAGGTTCGATCGGTGGTCAGGTGATGGCTCATGACAATCACGGCATCGAAGGTCTCGAGCTCGATCTCTCGTGCCAGCGCCGGAGGGTCGATCGTCCTGACCCGCTCGGCAGCCTCGAATCCGCCCTTGTCGATGTAAGCCTGGCGGTGATCGGCGACCGTCACGAGCCAGCCGAGCTCCGCGGCCATCCGGACGAGCGGCACGGCGTCGGGGCCGGCGCCGAGCACGAGCAGCCGCGGCACGGGTACGAGTGCGGAATACAGGATGCCCGCGCCGGAGTCGTCGACGACGTAGCGCGACTGGCGGGAGCGCAAGGCTTCATCGCAGCCGGCCTCGAGCTGCCCGACCTGCGCCGCATCGAGGTCGATGGCTTCGCTGGAACCGGATGTGCGGATCAGCGTGCCGCCGAGCGGCAGCCCCGACCCTTCCGCCTCGATGACCGTGGCAGCGGCGGCCGGTTCCGCGCCCATGAGCCGCTGCGCGATGGCAGCGAACGGAGCGTAGTCCTGCTCGGGCTCAAGCGGCTGCAGGAACACGCGGATCAGGCCGTTGCAGCCGACGCCCAGCCCCCACAGATCGTCCGCTTCGTCGCGCAGATCGTAGGTAATCGCGGCAGGCTTGCGCGTTTCGAGAATCCGGTTCGCGCGTTCGCCGAGATCGCCTTCCAGACACCCGCCGCTCACGAGCCCCTGGTAGTCGCCGTTGGCCGCGATCAGGCTGCGGTGACCGGCCTTGCTGTAGGTCGAACCCATCGTTTCGTAGACGGTAGCGAGCACGAGTACCTCGCCTCGTTGCCGCCACTGTTCGAAGCGCTGGACAGTGCGCCGAAGGCTCATCCTGCGATCCCGTTCGTCAGGCGATCATGCTTACCCCCGTCTGCGCTCGGCACGAACCCGCTCCTCTCGCGCTCCCGTTCATGCGGGTCCCCGCTCATCGCCCGCTCGCAGCGTACTGCAGCGACTCGACGAACCGCCGGCACCATTCATGAATATCGTTGCGCCTGAGCACGTCGATCATCGTCCGGTAGCGTTCGCGGCGCTCGGCCACCGGCATCGCGATGGCGCTCTGCAGTCCGTCCGCGACGCCCTGCCGGTCGTAGGGATTGACGAGCACGGCCGCGTCGAGTTCCTTCGCCGCGCCGGCCATCGTCGAGATCACCGGCATGCCCGGATCGTCGGGGTTCTGACTCGCAACGAACTCCTTGGCGACGAGGTTCATGCCGTCCCGAATCGGCGTCACGACGCCGACATCGGCCAGCCGCAGAATCGACATGAGCCGCTCGCGAGGATAGCCGCGGTTCAGATAGCGGATCGGTACCCAGTCGATCTCGGCGAAGCGGCCGTTGATGTTGCCGGCCGCGCGCTCGAGTTCCTCGCGGATCGACTCGTAAGTCCTGACTCCCGTGCGGGTCGGCGGCGCGATCTGCAGGTATACGACGTTGCCGTGCGCCGCCGGATACCGTTCAAGCAGCGTCTCATAGCCGCGGAACCTGAGTTCGAGCCCCTTGCTGTAGTCGAGCCGGTCGACGCCGACGATGAACTTGCGCGCCCTGAGGCTATGGGCAAGCCTCTGAATGTCGTCCGATTCGAAGTTCTCCACCGCCACGGACTGGCATTCGTCCACGTCGATTCCGATCGGAAAGGCGCCGGCCGTGAACGTCCTTCCGAACGCGGTGACTCGCCCTCCCCCGTGCACTTCACCGCCGACCTCCGCCTGTTTGATGCAATCGTGAAATGCCGCAAGGTCGCTCTCGGTCTGGAAGCCAACGACATCGTACGACGCGAGCGCGCTCAACAGGCCTTCGTAGCCCGGCAGTGTCCGCAACACGTCGAAGCTCGGAAACGGCACGTGCAGGAAGAAGCCGATCGGCTGGGCGACGTTCATGCGCCTGAGCGCCGCGCCAAGCAGGAACAGGTGGAAATCGTGCACCCAGATCAGGTCGTCCGCCTGCAGCAGGGGCACGAGCTTGCGCGCGAAGAGTTCATTGACGCGGCGATAAGCTTCGTATTCGGCGCGGCTGTACCTGAAGAAACCGAGCATGTAGTGCAACAGCGGCCAGAGCGTGTCGTTGCTGAAACCGTTGTAGTAGCGCTCGAAATCCTGCTTGTTGATTCGGATCGTCGCGAACTCGATTTCGCCGACCCGCCTGAGCTTCGGATCGCCGGGATCGCGGGCCGTGGTCTTGCCGCTCCAGCCGAACCAGATTCCGCCGCGTTCGCGCAGCGCCGCGAGTACGCCGACGGCGAGTCCGCCGGCGGACTTGCCGCCTGTCGGCGCGGCAACGCGATTCGATACGGCGATAAGCCTGCTCATGGCGCCTGCTCCGGCGAACGACCTGGCCCATGGCGGCAAGGATGCCTGGCGGAGTCACGAGCATAGCTGCTCGCGGCGCTCGCTCCCGAGACCAGGTGCACGACCCCGGAGATCGGGGCGGGGGTTGCCTGATGAAATCTGCTCATACGGCTTGCTCCCAGGAACGGCTGAGCCGCATCGCGGCCATGACGATGCCGACCATGCTGTAGGTTTGCGGGAAATTGCCCCACAGTTCGCCGGTTTCCGGATCGAGATCCTCCGACAGCAGGCCGAGCGCGGTGCGCCGTTCGAGCATGTTGCCGAAGAGTTCGCGGGCTTCCTCGTGACGGCCGACGGCGGCGAGCGCATTGATGTACCAGAAGGTGCAGATGTTGAACGCGGTCTCCGGCCTGCCGAAATCGTCTTCGGCAGCGTAGCGAAAGAGGTAGGGTCCCTGCCTGAGTTCGGCTTCGATCGCCGCGATCGTGCCGAGAAACCGCGGGTCCGTCGGTGCGACGAAACCGAGGTCGGCGATCGTGAGCAGGCTCGCGTCGAGCGCCGTGCCGCCGAAGCTCGCGACAAAGCTGTTGCGTTCCTCGCTCCAGGCTTCCGCGAGAATCCGCTCCCGCAGCCGGTCTGCGGCGGCGTCCCAGTGTTCGGCGCGTCCGTCGTTGCCGAGCCGCCGGGCGATACGGGCGAGCCGGTCGCAGGCCGCCCAGCACATGACGGCAGAATAGGTATGCACCTCGCTGCGGCCGCGGTATTCCCAAAGTCCCGCATCGGGCTGGTCATAGATCTCCGCCGCCCGGGTCCCCAGCGCCTCGAGCAGCGCGAACTGGTGCTCGGTGCCCTGGCCGACGAGGCGGCTGTCGAAGAAGCACTGCGTGGCGGCGAGCACGGTCGCGCCGAACGAGTCGTTCTGCGTCTGCCGGTAGGCGTCGTTGCCGACACGCACAGGGCCCATGCCGCGATACCCGGCGAGGCTCCCGACCACGCGCTCGTCGAGCCTGTCCTCGCCCGAGATGCCGTAGACGGGCTGCAGGTCCCCCGAGCCGCCGTGCTCGGCAACGAGATTGAAGAGATACCGCACGAACTCCTGCATCGTCCGGGTGGCGCCAAGGCGATTGAGCGCCTGCACGACGTAGAAGCTGTCCCTGAGCCAGCAGTAGCGATAGTCCCAGTTGCGCCCGCTGTCCGGCGCTTCGGGAATCGACGTCGTCAGCGCGGCCAGGACCGCGCCCGTGTCCTCGTAGGTGCAAAGCTTCAGTGTGATCGCCGCACGGATGACTTCCTCCTGCCATTCGAAGGGTATGGACAGGGCCCGCGTCCAGCCCTCCCAGTACGCCTTCGTCTCGCCGAACATCTCGCGCGCGAGCTTTTCGGGGCCTTCCGGGATCGTCTCGTCCGGACCGAGGATGAGCGAGATCGGCGCTTCGAGGACCAGAGCGCGCTCCTCGAGCACGGTGGCGAGCGAAGCGTTCGTCGTCATTCTGAGCGTGTAGTCGCCCGTGACGTAGCGGATGTGATTGCTGCCGTGCGTGATCTCGGGTCTGGTGCTGCCGTACTCGGCGGCGGGTCTCAGCCTGATCCGGATCGCGGGACTTCCGGCGACGGGCTCGATCCGGCGCACGACCATGATCGGATGGAAACTGCGGCCGAACTGCGAGTAGCGCGGCGCAAAGTCGGTAATCCTGACGGCATTGCCGGCCTTGTCCTCGAGCCGCGTGGTCAGGATCGCCGTGTTCTCGATGTAGTACTGCTCGGAACGCTCGAAATCCAGCAGTTCAACGTCAACGAAACCCGCTTCGGCCGCCGGCGCCTCGGCGGCGAGCAGCGAGCAGAAGAAGGGATCGGCATCGACCCTCGGAAACGAGCCCCAGACGAATCTGCCGAGCCGGTCGACGAGAATCGCAATCTGACAGTTGCCGATGAGGCCGAGCTCGAGATCAGCCCGCCTTGAAGGGCGCTGCGCCGGCCGCTGGGCGGCTAGGTGATGCGTCGACTCAGCCATGCCCACGGTCGGACGCCTCACGCTCAACGAGCGTTTCAAGCCATGCCGGCACCCCGGAGCTGTCCGGTAGCCTCACCACGTAGCTGCAGGCCGGATCAGCCATGCGTGCCACGCGCCTCGCGATCGACGAGCGCTTCGAGCCAGGCCAGCACGGCATCGACGTTCGGCAGCCGCCAGGGCGCGGCGGAGGTACCCGAACGCACCTTGACGGCCACGCCGCCGAGCGAGTTGACGGCCTCGAAGGCCGCTTCATCGGTCACGTCGTCGCCGACGAATACGGGTGTCCGCTCGGCAAACGGCGGCTCGCGCATGAAGGCCCGAACGGCCGCGCCCTTGTTCATCGCGGAGGGCTTGATTTCCACGACCATGCTGCCCCTGAGCAGCTCGTATCCCGGCGGCAACGAAGCCTCGAGCCGTACAGCAAGTTCGAGGACCGGGCTCTCGAGATCGCTGCGCTTGCGGTAGTGCAGCGCCACGCCGATCTGCTTGTCCTCGACGATGACGCCCGGATTCGCCGCCCGAAACGCGTGCATCTCGCGGCGTACGCCATCGAGAACGTCGGATTCTTTCACCGGCGTGGTCATCTGCCGTGTTTCCGTCGGCGGCGCACCCGTGGACCGCCTGCCTGGCCGCGCCGCGTCCACCGGAAGCGTGCCTGCCGCACCGTTGCTGCGGCGCTCGTTGCCATGCACTCCCGCAAGCGCGAATCGATGCGGCGCCAGGAGGCTGTCGATCTCGCGTATCGGCCTGCCGCTGACGAAAGCCACGGCGCCGCCCGTCGCCGCCTTGAGCAGCGGCAACAGATTCCTGAGCCGTTCCGACAGCTCCACGGCGCCGGGTTCTTCGGCGAGTTCGAGCAGCGTGCCGTCAAGGTCGAGGAAAAGAGCCGGGCGGGCGGGCCATTCCGGTTTGGTCGTCTCGATCACGCGGCGAAGATACAACGGTGTCGGTCGGGGGCGCAAAAGCCGCCGGTATCGTCCGATCAGCGCCGCTTGCGTACGCCGCCTGCACAAGCCCGCGAAACGGATTTCCTGCAAGCCGTCGGTTGCGCGTACCGAGCGCCCCGCTTAGACTGCCGGCCCCTGATTCTGCAAGTGAATCTCAAATTCCGTGAGCCGGCCAACACGAAAAGAAGCAGAGCGCGCAGTTCGAACCCTGCTCGAATGGATAGGCGACGATCCCGGCCGGGAAGGGCTGCGCTCGACCCCCGAGCGCGTCGTCAAGGCCTACGACGACTGGTTCGCCGGCTACCGCGACGACCCGGTGGAGTTTCTCCGGCGTACGTTCCGCGAGGTTGACGGCTACGACGAGATGATCGTGTTACGCGACATCCGTTTCGAGTCCCACTGCGAGCACCACATCGCGCCGATCGTCGGCAGAGCTCATATCGGCTACCTGCCGGACCGCAAGGTCGTCGGCATCAGCAAGCTGGCCCGCGTCGTCGAGACCTTTGCCCGGCGACTGCAGGTGCAGGAAGCGATGACGGCACAGATCGCCCACTGCATCCACGCCGTGCTCAAGCCGAAAGGCGTCGGCGTCGTCGTCGAGGGAACCCACCAGTGCATGACGACGCGCGGAGTGCGCAAGCACGGCGTCAGCATGATCACGAGTCAACTGCTCGGGCAGTTCCGCTCCGACCCGCGCACGCGCAACGAGTTCCTGACGATGATCGGCCGGCCGAACGTTGCGGTCTGACCGTGTTGCGGCTTGCGGCAGACAGCGCCACAGTCGACTGAGCCGCGCGAGCCTGTCCCCTGCGATGAAGCGACGGTCGCCGTCCGGAGGCCGCGAGCGCTGTTGCCGCGGGCTGCTAAGCGCTGTTCTCGCGCTCCCGCAGCCCCGTCCAGCGTCTGAGCCGCGGCGATTCGACGTCGAAGAGATCAAGCACACGGCCCACAGTCTGATCGACCATCGCTTCGATGCTGTCGAGGTTCGCGTAGAAGGCGGGGACAGGCGGAAACACGATGCCGCCGAGCTCGGTCACGGTCGTCATGTTGCGCAGATGCACGAGGTGCAGCGGGGTTTCGCGCACGAGCAGAACGACCCGGCGGCGCTCCTTGAACGCGACGTCGGCGGCCCTCGCGACGAGCGTGTCGGCGACTCCCGTCGCGATCGCCGCGAGGCTCTTCATCGAGCAGGGAGCGATGATCATTCCCTCGGTGCGAAACGATCCGCTTGCGACGCTCGCGGCGATATCCCGGTCGGAATGAACGACATCAGCCAGTGCTTCGAGTTCTGCACGTTCCATGTCGAGTTCGACGGAGACGTTGAGCATGCCCGCCTTCGACACGACGAGGTGGGTCTCGACGTCGGGCTCTTCGCGCAGCGCCTCGAGCAGGCGCACGCCGTAGATCGAACCCGAAGCGCCCGTAATCGCGATGACAATTCGCCGCGTCACTTGTCCCTCATCCTCGCCTGGTCCACCATTCCTGACCCCGACACTGCCATGCCATCAATGGACGAACGACCTCACCGTGTGCCGGGCGGCCACCCGCTTGCCGCCCTGCGGCGCGGCTCACGCCTGGGCCTGCCGGAGCCGCGCGAGGATATCATGCAGCTTGCAGCGACCGGAGCATGCTGATGGAGGGACTCGATCTCGGCCCCGTTTGGCTCAGCATCCAGCTCGCCACGGTCACGGTCCTCGTGCTGCTCGTTATCGCCACCCCGCTCGCCTGGTGGCTTGCCTTCACGCGCGCACGCTCGCGCGCCGTCATCGAGGCCATCGTCGCGCTGCCGCTGGTTCTGCCGCCGACGGTGCTCGGCTTCTATCTGCTCATCGTCCTCGGGCCTGCCGGCGCGATCGGCCGCTTCTGGGTCGAACTGACGGACACGACCCTGACCTTCTCGTTCACCGGGCTGGTCATCGCCTCGGTGATCTATTCATTCCCGTTCGCGGTCCAGCCGCTGCAGGGCGCGTTCGAAGCCGTCGGCCGGGCGCCGCTCGAGGCCGCCGCGACGCTCGGCGCATCTCCCCTGCAGACCTTTGCCCGCGTGGCCTCGCCGCTCGCGCTGCGCGGCTATGTTTCGGCCATCGTGCTCGGCTTCGCGCACACGCTTGGGGAGTTCGGCGTCGTGCTCATGGTCGGCGGCAACATCCCGGGCAGCACCAAGGTCGTCTCGATCGCCGTCTTCGAGCACGTCGAGACGATCAGCTACGCGCAGGCGCACATCCTCTCGGCAGGACTTCTCGCGTTCTCGTTCGTAGTGCTGCTGGTCGTCTACGCGATCAATCGCCGGATACCGATAGGCACCGCGTATGGCTGAGCTCGCTCTGGATGTCGCCATCGAGAAGCCGGGCTTTTCGCTGCAGGCGAGCGGGAACATCGCGCTCGACCGGATCACGGCACTCTTCGGCGCCAGCGGTTCGGGCAAGACGACGCTGCTCAGGATCATCGCCGGGCTCGAACCCGCGGCCCGCGGCAAGGTGGTGTTCGACGGTCAGGTCTGGCAGGACGAGCGCGATGGAGCGCCCGCTCGCGGGTGGAAAGCACCGGCGACGAGCGGTACAACAAGTTCTGGCCAACGGGGGCCCTCGGATGAGCGGGAGACCTCCTCCTCCGGATCGTTCCGCAAGTCCCGCAAGCGGCGTTTTCTGCCCCCGCACGAGCGCGCTGTCGGCTTCGTGTTCCAGGACACGCGGCTCTTCACCCACCTGAGCGTGGAAGGCAACCTCCGGTTCGCGCTTCGGCACGGCCGGTCGGGCGCCGGCAATGTCGGGTCCGGCAGTCGCGACGTCAGGTCCGGTACACGCGACGCCGGATCCGGCGCGCTCAACGTCAGGTCCGGTAACCGCATCCGTATGAGCGAAGTCGTCGCCGCGCTCGATCTCGAGCGCCTGCTTGCCCGGCGGCCGGCTTCGCTCTCGGGCGGCGAACGGCAGCGCGTCGCGATCGGCCGGGCACTGCTCGCGAACCCGCAGGTGCTGCTCATGGACGAACCGCTGTCGTCGCTCGACACGCCCCGCAAGCGCGAGATCGTAAGCTACATCGAGGCCCTGCCCGAGCGGTTCGCGATACCCGTGCTCTACGTCACGCACGACATCGACGAGGTCGCGCGGCTCTCGAACCGCATGCTGCTGCTCTCGGCCGGCCGCATCGCCGCCCAGGGCAGCGTCAGCGAGATTCTCGGGCGGATCGACCTCTGGCCGTCGATGGAACGACTCGAAGCGGGCTCGGTCATCGAGGCGCGCGTTGAACGGCATGAAGCCGGGATGACCCACCTCGCTTTCGAAACGGGCACGCTGCAGGTTCCCGCGGTCGATGCCGTTCCGGGCAAGGTCCTGAGGCTCAGGGTCCACGCACGCGATGTCGCGGTCGCAACCGAGCGCCCGCAGCACCTGAGCATCCGCAATATCCTGCCCGCGACCATCGAGAAGATCGACCTCGACGCCACGGTCCACGCGGAACTCCTGCTCGGCGTCGGCGCGCAGACGCTGCGCGCGAGAATCACCCGCAACGCGCTCGAAGACCTCGGACTTGCCGAAGGCCAACAGGTCCACGCCCTGATCAAGAGCGTGCTGTTCGAGGGGCGACTGTGAGCCGAACCCGGGCCAGGCATCGAGCCTCTGCTGCTGCGATCTGGCCGCTTGGGTACCGACCGACGGCGGATGCGGCATCGCCTGGCGGCATTGCGGTAGAATCCGCGTCCTTCGGGCACCGCCTGACAGCCCGTGCCAGATCGTCGCGCCGGACCTGAATGCCGCGGGACGTCCGCCACGAGCCGTCCCGTGCGGCGTCGTTTCCTCGACACAATGAGCGGCCGATGAGCGAACAAGACCAATTCGACGACATCCCTGGCACTTACCTCTTCGACCGGCACCGTTCCCGGCAGGGCTATCACCTCAACATGTTCTTCTTTTCGCTGATGAAAGCGGAGAATCGCGAGGCGTTTCTGGCGGACGAGGAAGGCTACCTCGACCGGTTCCCGATGACGCCTGAGCAACGCACCGGCGTCCTGGAGCGCGACTGGCTCGGTATGATCAAGCTCGGCGCCAACATCTATTACATGTCGAAGTTCGGCGCGACGCTCGGCCGATCGTTTCAGTACATGGCAGGCGCGATGTCCGGCGTCAGCCAGGAGCAGTACGCCGACATGATGAAGGCCGGCGGCCGAGCGATCGACGGCAACCGCAGCAAGTCGGAGGACAACTGATGGCACGGATCGTCGGCGGACTCGCCACCTCTCACGTCCCGGCCGTCGGCGCGGCCATCGACCTCGGCAAGACCCAGACCGATCACTGGAAGCCGCTCTTCGACGGCTACGAGCCGGCCCAACAATGGCTCGCGCGCGTCAACCCCGATGTCATCGTGCTCGTCTACAACGACCATGCGACGGCGTTCTCGCTCGAGATCATCCCGACCTTCGGCATCGGCGTGGCCGAGAACTTTCCGCCTGCCGACGAAGGCTGGGGACCGCGGCCGGTGCCAACCGTCGAAGGTCACTCGGAGCTGGCCTGGCACCTGTCGGAGAGCCTGATCCTCGACGAGTTCGACATGACGATGATCAACGAGATGCCCGTCGATCACGGGCTCACCGTGCCGCTCTCGCTGACCTGCGGCAAGGACAGCCGCTGCGAGGCGCCGGACCACTGGCCGCACCGGGTCGTACCCATCTCCGTCAACGTCGTGCAGTACCCGCCACCGACCGGCAAGCGCTGCTACGACCTCGGCCGCGCGATCAGGAAAGCCGTCGAGGCCTACCATGAGGACCTCGATATCGTCGTCTACGGCACCGGCGGAATGTCACACCAGCTTCACGGCGAACGCGCCGGACTCATCAATCGCGAGTGGGATACCGCCTTCCTCGACGACCTCACGCAGGATCCCGAGCGGCTGCAGTCAATCCCGTTCATCGAGTACGTTCGCGAGACCGGCGCCGAAGGCATCGAACTCGTAATGTGGCTCATCATGCGCGGCGCACTCGGCGACGACGCCCGCGAACTCTACCGCCACTACCACATTCCGGCATCGAATACCGCGTCCGGCCTGATCGTCCTCGAACCTGCGGCGTAGTAGCGGCTACGCCAGCGCGTCGCTGAACCCGTAGAGCCGGTGCGGGTTGTCGACGAGAACCTTCTGCCGTAGCGCCGCATCGGGCATGAAGAGCGGAATCAGGTCGACGAGGTCGCCGTCGTTCGGCATGTGACGCTTGATGTTCGGGTGCGGCCAGTCGGTGCCCCAGAGCGTGCGGTCGGGTGCAACCTCGAGCACGGCCTGGGCGAACGGCGCGGCGTCCATGAACGGCGGACCCGCCGACGAAATGCGTTCCGCGCCGCAGATCTTGATCCAGCAGTTGTCCATGCGGGCCGTGTCGAGCAGGATCGCGAACGGCTTCTGGTCGAGGCCGTCGCGGGTCGGCACGCGACCCATGTGATCGATGATGAAGGGTACGGGCAGGCTGCGCAGCATGGCGCCGAAATCGAGCAGGTCAGCGGCGTCGAAATGCAGAACTACGTGCCAGCCGAGCGGCACGATGCGCTCGACGAGGTCGTGGAAGACGTCCATGTCGGGCGTGCCGCCGAGATGCTGGACGAAATTGAAGCGGATGCCGCGGATGCCGCCGTCATTGAGTTGCGCGAGTTCCGCGTCGCTGATCGACTTGCCGACGTTCGCCACCCCGCGGTAGCTGCCGCCGCTCTGCGCGATCGCGTCGAGGATCACGGTGTTGTCCGTGCCGTGGCAGCTCGCGTTGACGAGCACGGCGCGCGACAGGCCGAGCGTCGTTTGCAGTTCCTTGAAACGCGCGAGGGGTGCGTCGGGCGGCGTATAGCTTCGATCGGGCGCGTAAGGATACACGGCGCCCGGACCGAAGATGTGGCAGTGGGCGTCGCAGGCTCCCGGCGGTGGTTGGAACTTTGGCGTCTTCGTATCCGGGTCAGGCGCCATGCAGACCGGGATATCGCTCAAAGCCGTTTCTCCGACAGAAACGTGGAGCCCGTTCCCGAGTTGACTACCGGTGCCAACGGCGATGGCGCGCGGATCGCCGCGGCCGATTTCCGGCCGCCTGAACGGTTAGCCATGCGAACCGGGATGGCGCTCAAAGGCATTGCTCCAGCCGGTCGAGCGTCTCCATCGCCGGCAGGACCTGCGCCACGGCGCCGTTCGGCTCGCGGCCTTCCCGGATCGCCGCGATGAACTCGCGATCCTGCAGCTCGATGCCGTTCATCGACACCGCCACGCCCGACAGGTCGATCGGGTTGTCCTTGCCGTCGAAAAGATCGTCGTAGCGCGCGATGTAGGTACCGTTGTCGCAGATGTAGCGGAAGAAGGTGCCTTGCGGACCGTCGTTGTTGAACGACAGCGTGAGCGTGCAGATTGCGCCCGACGGGACCTTCATGCCGATGCTCATGTCCATGGCGATGCCGAGCTCGGGATGGTGCGGCCCCTCGATGCACTGGACCGCGGATGCCGTCTCGCCCGTCTGGTACTGGAAGAGATCGACAGTGTGGCAGGCGTGATGCCAGAGCAGATGATCTGTCCAGCTACGCGGCTTGCCCTCGAGGTTGATGTTCTTGCGCCTGAAGAAGAAGGTCTGGACATCGAGATGCTGAAGCGTAAGCTCGCCCGCCTTGATCCTGTTGTGGACCCACTGGTGTGACGGGTTGAAGCGCCGCGTGTGGCCGGCCATGGCGATGAGGCCGGACGCCTTCTGCGCGGCATCGATGCGCCGGGCGTCGGCCAGCGAATCGGCGATCGGGATTTCGATCTCGACGTGCTTGCCGGCCTGCATGACCTGAACGGCCTGATCGGCGTGCATCTGCGTCGGCGAGGCGATGATCGCGGCATCCACGCCGGGCTGCTCGAGCGATTCGTCGAGGTTCGACGTCCAGTGCGGGATGCCGTACTTCTTCGCGACGGCTTCAACCGATTCCGGCCGTCCGCCGGCGAGGCTCACAACCTCGACGCCGTCGATGTTCTTCAGCCCATCGAGATGCTTCTGCCCGAAGGCTCCCTGCCCCACCATCACGATCTTCATGCATTTCTCCCCAACAACAAGGTTTCGGGCCAGCCCGGCGCGTCCAAAAAAACGCGTGCGTCGGGTCGCTCGGGCTGGCAAAGGCGCGTATTCTAGCAGCCCGAGGTGAAGGTCCGGCATCCTACAGGCGCCTGCGAGACAACCGGCCGGCAAAGTGCGGGTAGTGCGCATTCCGAGCATGTCCGGGCGACGACCACCGAAGACAGCCGGGACGCATCGCCGATAAAATGCAGCGCAACTTTTGCCCCGGCCACCCGACAAGCAAGCTTCCGGAGACACATCCAAATGGCTGAAAGAGCCGAATCCCTGACTCTGCGGACCGACTTCTCTCTATTGATCGACGGCCAGGCCAGCCAGGCTGGCGAGACCCTCGATGTCATCAATCCGGCCTATGGGCAAGTGTTCGCTCAATGCCCGGCCGCGAGCCCTGCGGAACTCGATGCAGCCGTCGCGGCCGCCAGGCGCGCGTTCGAGTCCTGGCGACGAACGAGTTACGAACACCGCGCCGGCCTGATCCGCGAACTCGCGGCGGCGCTGCGCGAGCACCAGGATCCGCTCGCGGAACTCCTGACCCGCGAACAGGGCAAGCCACTCAATCAGTCGGTCGCCGAGATCGACCGCGGCGCAGCGCAATCCGAAGGCATGGTCGGCATCGAGATTCCGGTCGAGACGCTGATCGAGGACGAGCGGCGCCACATCGAA
This sequence comes from Gammaproteobacteria bacterium, assembly GCA_022819855.1. Lineage (GTDB taxonomy): Bacteria > Pseudomonadota > Gammaproteobacteria > Steroidobacterales > Rariloculaceae > Rariloculus. The sequence goes on from JAJEGN010000007.1 coordinate 215,920, forward strand.
CTGCATTACCGGCCGCTTGGCATCGTCGGCATCATCACGCCGTGGAACGCGCCCGTGAACCTCGCGCTCGGGCCGCTCGTCTCGGCGCTCTACACCGGCAATACCGTCGTGCTCAAGCCCTCGCCCTACACGCCGCTCACGACGCTCAAGCTTGGCGAACTGCTCGGTGAGATCTTCCCGGCCGGCGTCGTCAACGTGCTGGCCGGGGGCGATGAACTCGGCCAGGCGATGACCGAGCACGTGGACATCGACAAGATCTCGTTCACGGGATCGGTCGCAACGGGCAAGAGGGTCCTCGCGAGCGCCGCGGGTACGCTCAAGCGCGTCACGCTCGAGCTCGGCGGCAACGATCCGGCGATCATCCTCGACGATGTCGATCCGAAAGCGATCGCAAAGAGAGTGTTCTTCGCATCGTTCGTCAACAGCGGCCAGGTTTGCATGGCGATCAAGCGGATCTATGCGCACCAGAGCGTCTACGACGAGCTTTGCGAGGCGCTCGTGAATGAGGCCAAGGCGGCCGTCGTCGGCAACGGTCTCGATCCCGACACGCAGCTTGGCCCGATCCAGAACCAGATGCAGTTCGACAAGGTCGTGGACGTGCTTGAGGACACGAGGCAAAGCGGCGCGCGGATCCTGTGCGGGGGCGAAGTCCCCAACGAACCCGGCTACTTCTTCCCGCCGACGCTCGTAACCGATATCGCCGAGGACAGCCGATTGGTGAGCGACGAGCAGTTCGGCCCGATCGTGCCGATCCTCAGTTTCTCCGATCTCGACGACGCGCTCCGGCGCGCGAACGACACGCGCTACGGCCTCAGCGGCTCGGTCTGGACGAGCGACCCGGAAAAGGGCGCGGAGATCGCGGCGCAACTCGAGGTCGGCACGGCCTGGGTCAACCAGCACCGTGCAACGTCGGCGTATGTGCCGTTCGGCGGCGCCAAGGAATCGGGCTACGGCCGCCAGTACTCGATCCTGGGCCTCAAGGGCTACATGGAACCGGAGGTCGTGAGCGTCGCGAAGTAGCCGGCGGCTACGCGTTGCCGTCCCAGACGTCGGCCGGCACAAAAATGTTTCCGCGCATGATGAGCCTTGCTGTGCGCAGCAGGCCGGCCTTGAGTACGGTCGGCCGCGCTCGCGTGCCACCCACCTCGAGCGTGACCGAGAATTCGCCGGACGGGTGCTCGACGGACATGTGCCTGACGCTGCCGTCCGGCACCCGTGCGATTCCGTCGGCAACGGACCCCGGCAGGATGCAGGCCGTCGCGACCGACACGGCGCCGAGCACGCCGATCGCGGCGTGGCAGTCGTGTGGAATGAACGTGCGGGTGCAGACGTGTCCGCCGGCCCGGGGCGGCGCGATCAGGCTCATCTTCGGCACGACCTTGTCCGTCACGTCGCCGAGGTTCATACGCGGACCGAGCTTGAGACGTATAGCTTCCAGTCCGCGCTTGAGGGCGTCGTCGCCGTCGAGTTCCTCCCGCGACTCGTAGCCCGTCCTGCCGAGATCCTCGGCGCGCAGGACCACCACCGGCATGCCGTTATCGATGCAGGTCACGGCCACGCCGTCGGCCTCGTCCGTCGCGTTGCCGGTCGGCAGCAGGCTGCCGCAGGCCGAGCCTGCAACATCGAGGTAGTTGCAGATGACCGGCGCCGACGTGCCCGGCACGCCGTCGATGCGGGCGTCGCCGTCGTAGCTGACCGCACCGCCCGGCGTTGAAATTTCGAGTTCGCAGAGATTGCCGCTGTTGAGCATGCGAACGCGGATGCGGGTCACGCCGTTCCGCGCCCGGACGAGTCCGTTCTCTACGGCGAACGCGCCGACGCCGGCCAGCATGTTGCCGCAGTTCGGCGTCGTATCGACGCGGTTCTCACCGACGACGACCTGCGCGAACAGATAGTCGATGTCGGCATCGCCGGAACGCGACGGACTTACGATCGCGATCTTGCTCGTCAGCGGATGGGCGCCGCCGGCGCCGTCGATCTGCCGCGCACCGGCGCCCATGGCAGCCACGAGCACGCGATCCCGAAGACTTGTGTCGGCCGGCAGGTCCTCAGCGCGAAAATAGAGCCCTTTCGAGCTTCCGCCGCGCATGGCCATGCAGCGTATGGCTGTCTGCATTACGACGCCTCAAGTTCCTCGTTTGCCTGGGCGGGATGTCGACCCATTCGGATGCCGGCCGCGCCGTCGCCGATTGTAGCGGAGCGAATGCTCGCTAAGCGCCCTCCGTGTCGGACCCTGGCTGCGCCGGCGCCGACTTGCGCAGGGTCTCGGGAACGAGCGCGATCATGACCACGGTGCCTGCGACACCGATAAGCGCGGCACTCACGCTTGCCGCGCCAAGGCTCGCGATTCCGACGAGCACGCTCGTCAGCATCGGCGAGGTGGTCATGCCAACGTCGCCGATGAAACGCCAGAGCCCGAGAAACTGGCCGCGCTGGCCGCTTTCGCGCGCAAAATCGGCGCCAATGATCATTACGACACCGGTGCTGATCCCGTTGGCGAGCCCAAGCAGCAACGCGGCGCCGAAGAGGCCCGGAAAACCGTCGGCCGTCGGCAGCAGCATGAGTCCGGCCACGTAGAGCACCATGCTCGGTACGGCGCTCCACTTGCGTCCGAACCGGTCGACGAGCACGCCGACGGGGTAGAACAGGCACATATCGACGACCGCCGAGAGCGAGTAGATTGCGCCGATCTCGATGCTGCTGAGACCGAGCGCGGCGCCGACGAGCGGCACGAGAAGCTGGCGCGCACTGCGCATGACCTGCAGGGAAAATGCCGCGAACCCCGCCGTTGCGTAGGTCTTGCGGTGGGCGCGCAGGACGGCCAGCGTTTCGGCCGGGAAACCGGGGGATTCGCCGGAATCCGGCTTCACGTTGCGCGTGAACCACGCGACGAAAACCGCCGCCGCGACCGCGCCTGCCGCGAACAGCGAGAACGCGAACGGATAGCCCAGCAGTTGCGCCACGGCGCCGCCCGCGAAGGGACCGACGAGCGCGCCCGTGCGCAGCAGTCCCGCCAGGAGCGTGATGGCGCGGCCGACCTCGTCGGGCCTGCAGGTATCGGCGATGTAGGACTGCTGACCGATCATCCAGCCGGAGAAGCCGGCGCCGAGCAACATGGCCGCCGCGAACAGCATCAGCGGATGCGGCGCCGCGGCGAGCAGCAGCATGCCGGCCAGGGTCAGCCCGAGCCCGGTCAACAGAACGGGTTTGTCGCCGAAGCGCGCCGCGAGCGCGCCGGCCGGGACATCGAACAGCAGCAGACCGATGCCGCGAAACCCCATGACCACCGACGCGAGCACCGGGCCGTAGCCGAGGTCGAGCACGTACAGCGGCAACAGGATCAGCAAGGCCATCTGGCTCGTCGCCATGATGAGCGACGGCAGGTAGACCGGCATGAGCAGGCGGTCGTAGGGAGACGGAAGCTGCATCGTTGTCGTCAGTCGTCAGCCGGGGCCGCGGCGGGCATGCGGCCTCGCGACCCCGAAAGCTGCGAGCTAATCCGACAACACGGCCGCGATCGCATCGGCGACGTAGTCGGCGTTGCCCTGATTGATCCCCGCGACGTTGATCCGGCTCGACTCGACGAGGTAGACGTGAAACTCCTCCCTGAGCCTGACGACCTGCTCGCGGCTGATGCCGAGAAACGAGAACATGCCGCGCTCGTTCGCGATGAAGGAGAAATCCGTCGGCGTGCCGCGCTCCGCCAGCTTGTCGGCGAGGAGCCTGCGCAGACCGTTGAGGCGATCGCGCATGTCGTCGAGTTCTTCGGTCCACAGCGCCCGGAGCTCGGCATCGGCGAGGATCCGGGCGACGATCGCCGCGCCGTGGTCGGGCGGCATCGAGTAGATTCCGCGCGCGATGTTGGACAGGTTGCTCGCCACGGTCCGGTTGCGTTCGCGGTCGGGAGAAACGACCGAGACCGAACCGACGCGTTCGCGGTAGAGCCCGAAGTTCTTCGAGCACGACGCGACGACGACCACTTCCGGCAGCCGTTCGGCCATGAGCCTCACGCCGCGCGCATCGGCCTCGAGCCCCTCGGCAAGCCCCTGGTAGGCGATATCGATGAACGGCACGATGCCATGCCGCTCGCAGAGATCCGCGAGCATCTGCCACTGCTCCGCCGTCAGATCGGCGCCGCAGGGATTGTGGCAGCAGCCGTGGATCAGCACGCTGTCGCCGCGGCCTATTCCGCTGACGGCATCGGCCGTCGCCCCGAAGTCGATGCGTTTCGCGCTCCGGTCGTAGTAGGGATACTGCTCCAGAGAAAGCCCGGCCAGACCCAGCAACTGCCGGTGATTCGGCCAGGACGGGTCGCTGAGCCAGACGCGCGCGTCGGGCTTCGCACGCTGTACGAGATGGCCCGCGACGCTGACTGCGCCGCTGCCGCCGGGCGTCTGCACGGTCGCCACACGGCCGTCGGCGAGCGCCGGATGATCCGCGCCGAACAGAAGCTCCTCGAGGCCGCGATTGAATCCCGCATTACCGGCGATGGCGACGTAGGATTTCGTGTCCTCGGCCGCGTAGACATCGGCTTCGGCGCGCTTGACGCACTCGAGCACGGGCGTGCGGCCGGACTCGTCCTGGTACACGCCGACGCTGAGGTCGACCTTGTTCGGATCGTCGTCCGCTCGGTAGAGCTGCATGATGCCGAGGATGGCATCCGGCGGCAGGGGTTTGAGGGAATCAAGCACTGTCTTGGCGGTCATGTGGGAGAAGCGAGACGGTATAGTAAGGACGCGAAGCGCACGCAACAATAGCGACCGGCAGCCGGTGGCCCCGGGGCGAGTCCCCCAACGGACGCGCCGGTCGGTTGCGGCGGCATCGCCCCCCGGGCAATCCGTGGCAGAATCCCCCTCGACCGATGACGCTGACAGCGACGCAATCGGGTGGCATCGGCCTCGTTGGCAACCCATGGCAGAATCCCGCAGCGCAATCTCACGACAAGGCAATTCACGTGACCGTCATTCGAAGTCTGCTGTTCGTTCCAGGCAACAAGCCGAACATGCTGGACAAGGCCCTCGGCTTCGATCCCGACATCGTCGTGCCCGACATGGAGGATTCGGTCCCCGACGCCGAGAAAGGCAACGCGCGCGAGGTCGTGGCCTCTTTCCTGCCGAGGCTTGCCGCTCGCCCTCCCCTCGTCCTGCCGCGCGTCAACGCGCTCGATACGCAATGGGCGGACGACGATATCGCCGCGGTCGTCGGCCCGCACGTTTACGGCATCTCCATCGGCAAGATCCGCACGCCCGGCGATATCGCTGAGGTTTCGAGCCGGCTGGACAAGCTCGAGAAGCGCGCCGGCCTCGAGGTCGGCACGCTCAGGCTCGTCCCGTGGATCGAGACGGCCGAGGCGATCGTGCGCTGTTTCGAGATACTGAGCGCGAGCGCGCGGATCGTCGGCGCCGGGTTCGGCGCCGAGGACTACACGAACGACATGGGCATCGAGCGTCTCGACGACGAATCCCAGCTCCACTACGCGCGGTCGGTGTTCTGTACCGCAGCCCGGGCGGCCGGCGTGCTCGCTTTCGAGACACCATGGTTCCGGTTTCGCGACCTCGACGGGCTGCGCGAGCACTCACTCGCGTCGAAACACCTCGGGTTCAAGGGCAGGTTCGCGATCCACCCGGCGCAGGTCGACACGATCAACGCCTGCTTTGCGCCGTCGGAAGAGGAAATCGAGCAGGCTCGCCGGGTCGTCGCCGCATACGAGGAAGCCGAACGCCGCGGCCGCGGCTCGACCTCGCTCGACGGACGCGTAATTGACGTTCCGGTCGTCAAGCGTGCGCGGGCCTTGCTGGAAATCGCGGGGCGATCAGAATCCTGATTGCCCGCAGCCGTCGTGATTCAAGTCGGCCGCGAACCGACAGCAGACGCGATCATTCAGGGGGTTGCCGTGTTTCGGCGATCTGCTACGTACCCGACGTCACGTTGCCCGCAGGCCGACGACGACCGGCAATCGCGCGGCACGCACGCTCGGCAGCAGGCCCCCGATGAACCCGAGCACCAGCGCATAGAGCACGCCCTGCACGACCAGGCCGGGCGTGACCAGGAAAGCAAAGGTCACTTGGCTGAAGCTCGCGAAATTGATCGTCGAGGCCTGCATGCCGTTGAAGCCGACATAGGCGATCAGGCTGCCGAGGACGCCTCCAAGCGCGCCGAGCAGCAGTGCCTCCACGAGCACCGATGCCACCACCGGCAGTGCGCCGAACCCGAGCGCCAACAGTGTCGCGATTTCGCGCGTGCGCCCCGACACGGCCGAGTACATCGTGTTGAGCGCCCCGAACACGGCCGCGAGCCCCATGAACACGGCGATCGTCTGGCCGAGAATGTCGACGAGCAGGACAAGCGTGGATGACTGCTCGACGTAGTAGTCGCGCTCGGTATAGACGCGGACATTGAGTCTCGGGTCGGTCGTCAGCGCATCCACGAACTCCCCGACCGCGCCCGTACTGGTCAACATGACGCGCGCCGACTGAAAGGTCGCACCGCGGTTGTAGGCGCCCTGCAGCACGACGGCATCGGTCCAGATCTCCGATTCCGCGACGCTGCCGTCATCCGTGAACGTGCCGACGATATCCCATGCCACGTTGCCCGAACGCAGCGTGTCGCCCACCTGGAGCCCGGCGAAACGCCGGGACGCCCCGCTGCCGACGATGGCTTCCGATGTGCCGGGCGTGAACATCCGGCCCGACTCGATCTGAAAGTCCTGCCGGAGATCCGCGGCGTAGGGCCCGACTCCGCGCAGGGGCACATTGGCCGGCGTGCCCGTGGTCACGAGCGGCACGTCGACGATCACGTAGAGCTCCGCGGAAGCGACCGGCTCGCCCTCGTCGAGCACCACACCGGGAGCGTCGGCAATGAGGCGGGTGTCCTCCAGGGAGAGCCCGCTCGACATTTCCGCGGTTGCGCCGCCGCGCAGTACGATCGCGACGTCGTCGCGCCCGGAGAGATCGAGCACGGCGCGAAAGCCCTCGCGAATCGAGAGAATCCCGGTCAGGACAGCGACGACGCCGGCGATACCGACGATGGCAACGATGGAAGGCCCCTTGCGCTCCGGCAGCGAACGCAGGTTCATGGCGGTGACGCTTGCGATCTGGGTCAGTCGGGACACGGCAGTCGGATCAGGTATGCCGGAGCTCGTCGGTGATCTCAAGCCGCAGCACGCGAGCGCAGGGCAAAGCGCTTGCCAATATGCCGAGCGCCACGGCGAGAAGCGCCGCGACGGCGAACGCCTGTGGCGGAATCGTCATCAACGGCAGGAACTGCGCCGCCATCGCCGCGATGACGCCGGTAAAGCCCTGGGCCAACCACAGTCCGGCCGCGGCGCCGAGCACGGTGATCGCCAGCCCCTCGAGCAGCACGAGCACGGTAACGCCCAGATTGGAGAAACCGATCGTTCTGAGCACCGCGATCTCGCCGACGCGTTCGCGCACCGACTGCGCCATGGCGTTCGCGGTAACGAGCAGCATCGTGAAAAAGACCGCGCTCGCGACGGCCGTGACGATGGCGCCGATGTTGCCGATCTGGTTCGCAAATCCCTGCAGGAAGGCTTCCTCCGAGGTCGTTCGCGTCTCGGCGAAGGAATTGGCGAACATGGAGTCGATCTCGGCGGCGATCTCGGGGCCGCGCGCCGGATCGTCCAGCCTGAGCACGAGCCAGCCGATCTCGTCGATCCAGAACTCCCGGGCCTCGTTCACGTAGTCGTAGTGCATGTAGACGACCGTGTTGTCGCCGTCTACCCAATCGTAGATCGTCGTGATCTCCACGTCCCAGGTATCCCCGCCGTCGCGCCGCGTGAACAGGTTCGACCGGACCGGGATCACGTCGCCGACCTCCCATCCGTACTGCTCGGCGACGATGCGCCCGACCAGCGCGCCGGACCTGTTCGCCTGCCAGGCGCGCTGATCCTCTTCGGAGACCGGAATCTCCGGATAGACATCGAAGAACGATTCGGGTTCGGCGGTGATCACGACGATCTGGTTGCGATCGTCCTGATAAACACCCCCGAACCAGTCATGCGAGGTTGCGGAACGTACGCCGTCCAGGCCGCGCACGCGGTTCAGGTAACTGAGCGGCAACGGTTGGATCAACGAAACCCTGTGCTGCGAGACGAGCCGGTCCTGTCCCGCGAGTTGAACGCCGCCGGCGAGCGCAAACTGCACGGCCTCGAGTACGCCAAACAGGAGGAACGCGATGACGACCGATGCCCAAGTCAGCAGGACGCGCAACGGCTTGCGCTTGAGATTCGACCAGAAGAGCGGCAGGTACTTCATGGACTTGCGATGGCGTTTGCGGCGCGTGAATCAGATTCGCGCCGGCAGGCCGACCCAACCGGCGCCGGCCGCGAAACCGGGTCGCGGCTCCAGGCTGCCGTACGACGATCGCGTGAGAGGCGCCGTTGCAGACATCAGGCCGTATTGACCTGCAAAGGCCCGTGCGACTGCTCCTGTCCCGCGAGCGCGTTGACGATCTGATCGACCGTCACTGGCACCCGATTGAAGTAATGCCCGTCGAGCGCGTCGGAGATCGCGCAGAGCAGCGCCCCCGCCCCTGCCCCCATGACGGGTTCGCCGATGCCCTTCGTGCCGAGCGGGCTTTGCGGGTCGGGTTCGTCGACGGCATCGGAGCGCATGACCGGCGGCACGTCGAGATAGCTCGGCGGCTTCGCCTGGTAGAAGCCCATGTTGCCTGGCAATCCGGTCTGCGGGTCGTAGATATGCCGTTCGAGCGCAGCCAGCCCGAAGCCCATGACGCCGCCGCCCTTGATCTGGGTTGCAAGCCCCTGCGGATGAATCACCGTGCCGCAGTCGGCAACCGCGAGATAATCGAGGATATCGAAGCGTCCCGTCTCGACATCGAGTTCGATCCGCGCGAAGCCGACGACGAACGCGGCCGGCGCCGCGGTCAGCGGCAGGTTGTCGCGGGCGACGCCGATCAGGCCGGTGCCGGCCAGCGCCGCGGCCGACTGGCGCGTCATCGGATTGATGTCGTCGGGCAATTCGTGACCGTCGTAGCGGCCGCCGAGTTCGATCGCGCGCGCGGCCGCCTCGGCATAGCTCATGCCCTGCTCCGGATCGGACGTGAGAAACACCCGCTCGTCACCGATGTCGTAGTCGTCGGGCTCGCCGCCCAGATCATTCGCGGCGATTTCCTTGAGCTTGGCGACTGCGTCCATCGCGGCGACGTAGTTCGTGCGCGCCATCGTGAACGAGGTGTTGCTGCCGAACTGGCCGATGTTCCACGGCAGGTGCCGCCGGGTATCGCCGCGCTCGACTACGCAGCTCTCCCAGTTGCACTTGAGCGTTTCGGCGGCGATCCGCGCCGTTCCCGTGTGCGAATACGTACCCAGATTGCCGACGCCGGTATGGATATGGAGCCTGCCTTCGGGCAAGAGGCGAACCAGTCCGTCGAAGCCCGAAAACCCGGCTGGATGAAACGCCTGGCCGACACCGATGCCGATGACCTTCGAACCATTGCGCGTGCCGCTCTGCGCCGCCTGCTCCTCCCAGCCGAAGGCTTCGGCGCCCTTCTCGATCGCTTCGGCGAGATAGCAGCTCGTCACGGGACCCTGAGCCGCGCCGACGGTCGCATCCATCTTCGGCCCGTTGATGAGCCGGATCTCGAGCCGATCGAGACCGAGCTCGCGCGCCGCCTTGTCGATGAGCGGCTCAACGGCCGCCACGGTCTGGTTGTGGCCCGGACCGCGCTGCGCGGCCCTCGGCGGCGTGTTGGTCTGCACGGCGATGCCGCGCCAGCGCATGGCCGGCGGCTGGTAGAGGATCGAGACCGTCTCGCCGGCCGAGCCCCAGTCGGGGAAGCCGGTCGTCGGCCCGTTATCCTGAACGATGTAGATGTCCGCAGCCGTCACGCGGCCTTCGGCCGAGAAGCCCATCCTGAGCCGGCCCTGGAAGCCCGTGCGCGCGGCGCCGAGATAGTATTCCTCGGTGCGGCTGATGCGCATCATGACGGGTCGGTTGATCTTTCTCGACATGTGCGCCGGCACGGCCATGATCGGGTAGGCCTGCGCCTTCGAGCCGAAACCGCCGCCGCAGGTCTCGGCGATGTAGACGAGATCCGCCGGATCGATGCCGATGAACTGCGCGAGACCGGGAACCACGTAGCTCTGGCTCTGCGTCGACCCGTAGACAAAGCACTTGCCGTTCTCCCAATAGGACATCGCCGTGCGCGGTTCCATGGAATGGTGCGACATGCCGGCCGTGACGAATGTCTCGTCGAGAACGAGCGCCGCTTCGGCGAATCCGGCCTCGAGGTCGCCGTAGGACCATTCCGCGGCGGGCTCGCCGGTCGGAAGCTGACCCTCGGCAACCGACGCGAAGTCCGCGGCCGTCCACTTGATCTGTCTCAGGGACGGCGGTCCCGTGAGCCGGTTGTCGCAGACGTTGCCGTCCTCGCGCGCGTCCGGTCCGCCGGGAAAGAGGCTCTCCAGCGGATCGACGGTAAACGGCAGTTCCTCGAAATCGAGTTCGATGGCGTCGATCGCGTCCGCGGCCAACTGTTCGCTGACGGCGGCGACGGCGAGGATGGGCTGGCCGATGAACATCGGCTCGTTTGTCAGGATAGGATCATTGGGCGCCGCGACTGCCGGCACCTCATCCGCCGTCAGAATGCCGAGCACACCGTCCATCGCGAGTGCTCGGGAGGCATCGATATTGCGTACGCGCGCGTGAGGCATCGGACTCGTGAGCAAGCGGCAATAGACCATGCCGTCCACCCTGAAGTCCTCGGCATACCTTGCCCGGCCGGTCACTTTGCCGCGTATGTCAGGCGGCGTGAAATCGTTCCCCAGCAAGTCGTAGGCCATCGTGCGTCTCCCGAATGGTGCCGCGTTTGCCAAAGCGGCGAGCGGAACGTAAGCGTATACCAAAGCGTCCGACGAATCACACCGTCGGCCTGCAGCAAAAAAGGCGGCCTACGGGGATTGGCTCGTCGAGAATGAGCACGTTCAACTATTGTCTTACAAGCGAAATGTTGCATATACTCGGCAGCGATCGCTGTTCGGTGCGAACCGCTGAGTCGGATCGGCTTGACGCGCCCAGAGTTCGGTCGTTTGGGACAAGGCTACCGCGAGCGCGAACTGGCTCTCGGACGTTGGCCGCACCGGGAAGTACTATTTTTGCAACAGATTCCCGGGGCGGAGCACAGCGGCACCTGCCCTGCGCCCACAGCCGCAGGGCCTGTCCTGGCCGCGCTGAATGCGCATCGGTCGCTTGCCGAACGGCGACGCAGTTTCCTTACGTATCCAGGTTTGCATTCAGGAGATGCATCATGAGGGTAAATCCCAAGAACACCCCGGCCCTCCCGGCCATCAGTTCACTGGCGCTACTCGTCTCGCTCGCGTTGCCCCCGGCAACCGGGAGCGCCCAGGAAGACGGAATCAGCGCTCTTGAAGAGATCGTGGTCACGGCCCGGCGCCGCGAGGAGAGCCTGCAGACCGTTCCGCTGGCGATCACGGCGTTTTCGGGCGAACAGCTCGAGGCGGCCGGCATCGAGATGATCGGCAACATGAACGCCGTCGCGCCGAACCTGTCGGTGCAGGGCGGCGGCGGCCGGGGCATTGAATCCTCGGCAAACTTCAGAATCCGCGGCATGCCGGGCGTTGCCGTCTACGTCGACGGCATCGACCAGACCGAAAGCGTCGGCCTCTTCACGATGGGCGTGGTCGAAGTCGACCGCATCGAAGTCCTGCGCGGACCGCAAGGCACGCTCTTCGGAAATTCGTCTCTTGGCGGCGCGATCCAGTACGTCACGCGTGCACCCGCGGAGGATTTCGGCGCCAGACTACAGCTGCGAATGGGCGACTACGAGCGCCGCGACATGCAGGCCTCGGTGGACCTGCCGCTGAGCGAGAACTTCCGTACCAAGTTCACTTATGCGGACCTCTATCGCGAAGGCTTCATGGAGAGCGTCCACAACGGCCAGAAGTTCGGTGACGTCAACGATCAACTCGTTCGCGCCGACTTCCTGTGGACGCCCACCGATTCGCTGACGATCCGCTACGCGTACGACTCGAGCATCCAGGACCGCTCGGGCGGCGCCCGCGCCATCTGGGAGATCGGGCCAAGCACGGCTTTCGAGGTCGGCGGAATCACGGTCAATGCCAACGCCCAGGCACAGGCCTACGAGAACGCCTACGGTATCCTGTTCGACGATCACCACGTCGCATCGGGCCATCCCGGCGGCCTCATCGGCAAGTACGAGACGCGCGTCTCCCACGAGACCGACGGCTTCTTCATCGACCAGGAGCGCCAGACGCTCGACATCAATTACGACATCAACGACAACCTGACGCTGCGCCTGCTGAGCGGCGATCGCTTGACCCAACGCCGACTCATGGTCGATTTCGACTCGGACTCGCGCGTTGACTTCGCGAACCGGCAAGACAACGACTGGGTCGAGGAAAAATCCAACGAACTGCAGTTGATCGGCAGCTTCGGCGACGACGAACAGTTCAGTTGGGTCGTCGGCTACTACCAGTGGGAGAACCTGGACAAGGCCCGGTTCCCGACGTTCTCGAGCCAGACGATGACCTGCGACATCTGGCCCGGGAGCCGCGCACCGGCCTACCGCGGCGTGACCGAGTCCGACCGGGTCAACTGCTTCAACGACCGCATGCGGGCGCTTGGAGTCGAGGACCAGTTCGTCGCCAGGCTGGGGGACGACCTCGGCGCGATGTGGGCCCAGGTCAGGGCGCTCAATCCCAACAACCAGGGCGTCACGTTCTCGACGATCTCCGGCAGCGTCGGACCCAACAACGACGCGCTCTACATCACGCCCCACGAAACGGATGCCCTGTACGCCGACCTGAGCTGGAACATCACGGACCAATTCACGCTGGCAGGGGGCATTCGGCGCCAGGAAGACGTCAACCTCGGCCAGCGGCGCGTATTCGGCACCGACATCGTGGAACCGTTCCCGTGGAACAACCCGCAGTACCACCTCAAGCAACCGCACGCTTATCACCAGTTCACGCAAGTGCGAACCGGATCGGCCTTCGAGGACACGACTTCGCGCATCTCGGCACAGTACCAGTGGAACGACAACGTGATGACCTATCTCACGCTCTCCAATGGCTACGCGCCGGGCGGCCGCTCTGCCCCTCCGGGCGGCGTGCTGCGCGTCGACTCCAACAACGTCGCCGTCGCCGGGTTCCTCAGGGACGTGCACAACGCCGGCCTCTCTGATCTGCCGGCGGAACTGTTGCGCGGCAAGCAGACGGTCGACAGCTACGAACTCGGCCTGAAGGCCGACTGGCTCGACGGGCGCCTGCGCACCAACGCGACGTATTTCACGACCGACTGGCGCAACATGACGGGGGCGACCTACGTTGCGACCATCTACTGGGATACCGACGGTGACGGGTTCGGCGATGTGGACGGCCTGATCCCCTGCGCGGCCCGCTGCACGGCGGACGGGCAGAACGAGATCCTCTGGTTCCCGAACCTGCTCGTCTCGGCGGTAAACAAGGCCGAAGCTTCGGGGCTCGAACTCGAGCTGAGCTATCTGGCCGGCGACAACTTCCAGTTCGGTACGAACATCGGCATGCTCGATACGGAGTTCGTCGATCTCGGCGACGCCGCGCTCGGCACGGTTCCGGCCTACTCCGAAGGCGACAAGTTCGCCGGCGCGCCGGACATGACCGCCAATCTATGGGGTCAGTTCGACTGGTCGGTCGGTGACGGCGCATCGATGACCTTCAGGGTCGACTACACCTGGACCGACGACTACACCACGTTCGCCGGCGGGCCGCTGCAGCGCACTCAGGAGTCCTTCGGGCTCGTGAACGCGCGGCTGATCTACGACGCGGGAACGAACTGGCAGGTCGTCCTGGCAGGTACGAACCTGACCGAGGAGTACTACAGCCCGGCGTTCTTCTACACCGTGTCGCAGCAGTTGTGGGACGGCTCGGTGGGTCGGCCCCGCGAGGTGTATCTCGGCCTGAACTTCAACTTCGAGTGATCGACAACGCTGCCGGCGCCGCCTGGCGTCGGCAGCGCTCGAGACCCGAACCGCTTGCCGAAACGGGTCTTGAGTTCGGGCGATTCGCATGGCCGGACCTTGCCTCGCGAGGTTCGGCCTGTTTTTTGGCGAGTCAGCCCTGGCGCCTGCAGCAGGAGCCCCGCTGCGTTCTGACGGCAATACATTGCACCCGAACTGCGTCGCCCAGCGCCGAATAGCGCCCGGTATTCGCGCTTGTCGCGCCTTGTCAAGCTGGCGCCTCGCCGATCTCGGCGCGACGCGGCGTTCTGCCACGCGCTGCTGACGCGCGGTACAATCGCGCTCGCCAGACAAATTCTCTCAAGAACGGACCAATTCTATGAACAGATTCGCTGCCTACGCGGCGCGGTCAGGCATCTGCGCCGCGCTCGGGACGCTGGCCGCGTTGACCGCTCAGGCCCAGCAAACGGCGCCTGCCTTCGCAGGCTCGGCGCTGGTCGAACACCCGACGACGAACTGGCCGACCAACGGCGGCAACCTTTACAACCAGCGTTACTCGCCGCTGACCCAGATCGATCGCGACAACGTCGCCAATCTCAGGGGTGTCTGGCGCGCGCGTCTCAATGGCTCTGGCGTCGGCGCCCAGTACTCCGGCGAAGCGCAACCCATCGTCTACGATGGCGTACTCTACATCGTGACCGGCGCAGACGATGTTTTCGCGATCGACATCGACAGCGGGGAGATCCTCTGGAGCTACGAGGCCAATCTCGACGCCGCCATCACCACGATCTGCTGCGGCTGGACGAGCCGCGGCGTCGGACTCGGCGACGGCAGGGTCTACGTCGGTCAGCTCGATGGCCAACTCAAGGCGCTCGATCAGCAAACGGGCGAAGTGGTCTGGGCGACCCAGGCCGAGCGCTGGCAGGACGGTTTCAGCATCACGAGTGCGCCGCTGTACTACGACGGCCTCGTGATCACCGGGTTCGCGGGCGCCGAGTACGGCGTTCGTGGCCGGGTCAAGGCGTATGACGCCGCCAACGGCGAACACGTCTGGACGTTCTACACGATTCCGGGCCCGGACCATGTCGGCCACGACACCTGGCCTCAGGACAACGAGATCTGGATGCACGGCGGGGCGACCGTCTGGCAGACGCCGGCCATCGATCCCGAACTCGGGCTGGTCTACTTCTCGACCGGCAATCCGGGTCCCGACTTCAACGGCGCCGTTCGCGAGGGAGACAACCTGTTCTCGGCTTCGATCGTCGCCATAGACGCGATGAGCGGCGAGTACCGCTGGCACTTCCAGCAGGTCCGCCACGACATCTGGGATTATGACGGACCGAGCCCGGTAGTCCTCTTCGACATCGAGATCGACGGCGTCGAGCGCAAGGGCCTGGCCCAGCCGAGCAAGACCGGCTGGGTCTACATTCTCGACCGCACCAACGGCGAACCGCTCATCGGCATCGAGGACCGCCCCGTGCCGCAGGACCCGCGCCAGGCCACCGCGGCCACGCAGCCCTTCCCGATCGGCGACTCCTTCGTTCCGCAATCGATCGACATCGCGCCTGAAGGCTACCGCCTCATCAACGAAGGCCGCATCTACACGCCCTACTGGACCGACGAGTACGTCATCGCGAAGCCTGCCATCAGCGGCGGCGCCAACTGGCCGCCGAGCGCCTACGATCCGGCGACGGGCTACCTCTACGTATGCGCCGAAGACCGCATCGGCGTATTCATCGCCGAAGAACTCTCCGAAGAGCGTCCGCCCCCGGGCGAACTGTATACCGGCGGAACCTTCGGCGCCCCGCCGCTGCCGAGCCTCGGCACGCTGACGGCCATGGACATGCACACCAACAAGATCGCCTGGCAGCAGCAGTGGGCAGAACCGTGCTACAGCGGCTCGGCGGCGACCGCCAGCGGGTTGCTCTTCGTCGGCAGGAGCGACGGACGCCTGACGGCGCTCGACTCCAGCAACGGCGACATGCTCTGGGAGTTCCAGACGGGCGCGGGCATGAACGCGCCGGTGACGGTCTTCGAGCACAACGGGACGCAGTACGTCGCGGCCTACTCGGCCGGCAATCTGTTCGCGGCGTCGGTCAAGGGCGACAGCCTGTGGCTCTTCGCGCTGGACGGGGAACTGGAGCCCGTTGAAGCCGGTGGCACGATCATGAGCTTCCCGGAGGACCTCGAGGGCGAAGCCGACCTGGCCAACGGTCGGACCGTCTACGATCTGGCCTGCCTGGCCTGCCACGGCGTGGACGGCGAAGGCGGCCACGGCGGCGGCATCGATATCCGCGGTTCCGACCAAATCGGCGCTGTTATCCAGGTCGTCCATGAAGGGCGCAACGACATGCCCGGCTTCAGCATCCAGTTGACGCCCGAGGAGATCAGGGACGTCAGCGCACTTGTCGCCGAGGTGCTCGCGCAGTGAGTCCTCGGCCGCTTGCGAAGCGGTCGATGAATGCGCTCAACGCGCGCCTGTCCCGCGCAGGCGCGCCCCGCCAGCACTCCAGACCTGTGACCGAGTTCCTGTTGCGGTCGTCGCGCCCAACCGGGCTTGGCGTCCTGTCCCTGCTCGCCGTGTCCGCCGCCGCGGTAGCGCTCTCGGCATGTAGTCAGGTGCCGCAGCCTCACCCGCTCACAGCCGCACCGACCGACGGCTGGCCCACGAACGGCGGCGACCTCTACAACCGCCGTTACTCGCCGCTCACGGAGATCGACCGCAGCAACGTCGCAAATCTCAAGGGCGTCTGGCGCGCGCGTCTCGACGGTTCAGGGATCGGTCCGCAATATTCTGGCGAGGCTCAGCCGATCGTGGCCGACGGCGTCATCTACATCGTCACGGGCGCGAACGACGTGTTCGCGCTCGATGTCGAAACAGGCGAGCATCTGTGGGACTATCGCGCCAACCTCGACCCCGAAATCAACGCCGTGTGCTGCGGCTGGACGAGCCGCGGCGTCGGGCTCGGCGACGGCAGGGTCTATGCCGGCCAGCTCGACGGCAAACTCGTCGCACTCGACCGGAGCACGGGCGAGATCGTCTGGTCCGTACAGGCCGAACGCTGGCAGGAGGGCTACACGATCACGAGCGCCCCGCTCTACTACGACGGGCTAGTCATCACGGGTTTCGCCGGCGGCGAGCGAGGCATTCGCGGCCGCGTAAAGGCCTACGACGCTGACGACGGCGCGCTCGTCTGGACCTTTTACACGATCCCCGGTCCCGGCGAAGTCGGTCACGAGACCTGGCCGCAGGACAACGAGATCTGGATGGACGGCGGCGCGCCGGTCTGGCAGACGCCGGCGATCGATCCCGAACTCGGGCTCCTTTATTTCTCGACAGGCAACGCAGCGCCCGACTACAACGGTTCGGTCCGCGCGGGAGACAACCTGTTCGCAGCTTCGGTCGTTGCCGTTGACGTTGCGACCGGCGAGTACCGCTGGCACTTCCAGCAGGTCCGCCACGACATCTGGGACTACGACTCGCCCAATCCCGTGGTCCTCTTCGACATCGAAATCGACGGCGTCGAGCGCAAGGGCCTCGCGCAGGCCGGCAAGACCGGCTGGGTCTACATTCTCGACCGGACCAACGGCGAACCGCTCATCGGCATTGAAGACCGGCCCGTGCCGCAGGACCCGCGCCAGGCCACCGCGGCGACGCAACCTTTCCCCGTAGGCGACGCCTTCATCCCCCAAGAGATCCCGATTGCGCCCGAAGGCTTCCGGCCGGTCAATCAGGGACGTATCTTCACGCCGTTCTGGACCGACGAGCCCGTGCTCGTCAAGCCCGGCGTCGGCGGCGGTGCGAACTGGCCGCCGAGCTCGTACGACCCGAACACGGGCCTGTTCTACGTCTGCGCCAGGGACGCAAGCTGGGGCTACATCGCCGAGGAAGTCAGCGACGAACGTCCACCCGAGGGCGAAAGCTACATTGCTGGGGGCTTTGGAGGCTTCGCCCTGCATTCGCTCGGCATCTTCGCGGCGCTCGACGTGACCACGAACACCCTCGTCTGGCAGCAGCACTGGCGGGACATCTGTTACAGCGGCTCTCTGACGACGGCGGGCGGGCTGGTCTTCGTCGGCCGCAGCGACGGCCGGCTCACCGCGCTCGATTCGAGCGACGGCTCGATGCTCTGGGAGTTTCAGACCGGCGCCGGCATGAATTCCGTACCGAGCACCTTCGAACACGAAGGCCGCCAGTATCTCGTCGCCTACTCCGCCGGCAACATGTTCGCGGGCTCCGCCAAGGGGGACAGCGTGTGGCTTTTCTCGCTCGACGGCATGCTCGACGAGGTTGAGCCAGGTACGGTCGAACCGGAGCCACCCCTCAGCGAATGACGCTCCGGTCAAACTGCGCGTCGCACCGTTTCGACTGGCGCGCGAACCGAAGTACGCCTGTACGCTAGCGAGGGCTACAGTCCGCGGATAGCGGTTGCGACCGGCAGCCTCGCGGCTCGAACGGCAGGCAGCAGTCCGCCGAGCAAACCGACGGCGCATGCCCATGCGATGCCCTGCGCAACCAGGCCACCGCTCACCTCCAACCGAAACACGATGGACGAGACCACGCTTCCCATATTGATCGTGGTCCCGCTGAAGAGCGCCCAGGCAATCGCGGCGCCGAGCAGCGCCCCGGCGACAGACAGCAGCAGCGCTTCGACGAGCACCGACGCCACGACTCCGCTCGGACCGAAGCCGATCGCCCGCAACGTCGCGATCTCGACCGCGCGGCTGCTGACCGCCGCGTACATGGTATTGAGCGCGGCGAACAACGCGCCCACGGCCATGATTCCGGCGATGAAAGTCGTCACGACATCCAGAATGTCGCCCACGCCTTCGGACTGGCGCCGGTAGTATTCGACCTCCCGAAGTACGTCGACCGAGAGCAGCGGATTGGAGGTCAACGCGTCCCGAAACTCATCGAAGGCGTCCTCGGATTCGAGCAGGACGGTCACGCTGCTCCCGCCGGTTCGCTGATACGTCGACAGCAGGGTATCGACGTCGGTCAGAAAGCCGGACTCGAGCGCGTCGCCGCTCGTGAATACGCCAACGATCGTCCACTCGCTCTCCCTCAGGGCGACCGAGTCGCCGATCGCCACCGCAGCGAACTCGTCCTGCACGCTTGCGCCGACGATGAGTTCTCTGAGACCGGGTTCGTAGAGGCGTCCCGCCACGAGCTCGATCTCCGACCGGACCGAGAGCGCCTGAGCGCTCATGCCGCGCAAGCTGATGGCAGCGGCCGCTCCGTCAGGCTTTTCCAGGTCGACGCCTGTCACCATGTCTACCGTGGCCGCGGCGTCGCCGTCGGCAGTCCGCGCGATACCCGGCGCATCGATGATCGCGAGCGTCTCGTCGACGGACAGTCCGCTTGAGACTTCCGCGTTCGCGCCGCCGCGCAGGACGATCGCCCGATCCGAACGCCCCGTGGACACCAGCGTCTCTTCGAGGCTCGTCGTGATCCCGAGCACGGAGACGAGCACGGCGACGACGCCCGCGATCCCGACGACCACGACGCAGGAACTGGCCAATCGTTGTGGAATGGTGCGCAGGTTCATCGCCGTGACCGCGCCGACTTGCCCGAACAGCGTCATGGGCTTGCTTCTCCCGCCGAAGCCGCGCCGATTTGCCGCAACATCGTCATCGCCTTGCGTTCATTCCCCTGCGTTCATCGCCGGGCGAGCGCGTCGACGACGTTGAGCCGCTGGGCGAGCCAAGCGGGCGGAAGGGCACTGACGATCGCGAGCAGCACGCCGATCGCGATGCCGAGCGCAATCACGCTCGCCGGCAACGGAATGCCGCCGATTCCCATGCTGCGAAAGATTTGCGGA
Organism: Gammaproteobacteria bacterium; assembly: GCA_022819855.1. GTDB lineage: Bacteria > Pseudomonadota > Gammaproteobacteria > Steroidobacterales > Rariloculaceae > Rariloculus. The sequence goes on from JAJEGN010000007.1 coordinate 235,698, forward strand.
AAGAAACTCGCGGCGCCGGCCAGCGCGATGCCCGCAGCCGTTACGCACAGCAGCAGCGACTCGGCCGCCACGAGGCCGACTATGGTGGCGTTGCCGAATCCGTAGGTCTTGAGAACGGCCAACTCCGGTATGCGCTCGCGCACCGACTGCCACATCGTGTTGCCGGTCAGAAACAGCAGCGTGAAGAAGACGGCGCCGATGATCGCGTTGACGAAGAAGTCGATGTCCCCGACTCGCTGTATCTGGCTTCTGACCCAATCCTTCTCGTTGAGCGTCTGTGTCGGAAACGTCGAGTTCTCGAAGAGCGCGTCGATACGCCGGGCAACTTCAGCGGCCCGCTCGGGGCTGTCGACCGCGACAAAGTACAGGAGCACCATTCCGGAGCCCTGGACGCGGGACTCGTCGAAGTAATCGAAGTTGACGTAGACCTCCTGAGCGGCGAAATCCCCGAATTCCTCCGAGAATTCGTATATCCCGACGACATCGAAGTCCCAGGCATCGGATCCGTCGGCGTGAGTGAAGACCTGGGACCGAAACGTCACGCGGTCGCCGATGTTCCAGCCCCGCGCCTCTGCGAGGTCCCTGCCGACCAAGGCACCTGATCGGGTGCGTCGCATCGCCTCGACTTGCTCTTCCGGTACGACAATCTCGGGGTAAACGTCGAGAAAACGGTCGATTCCCACGGCGCCGACCTGGACGGCGTTGCGCGGCTCCTGGTAGTACGCGAGCAGTATCTGGTAGAAGCCCACGCCGTCGACGCCGGGCAGCGCCTCGATCTGCGGCAGGTAGGCGATCGGCAGGCTCTCGATAATGTTGACCCGGCTTTGCACCCGCAGGCGCGTGTCGCTCATCTGGTCGATCGCGTCGTCGAAGCTCGACGTCACGCCGTGCAGCGTGCCGTAGAGCAGGAAGGCGACGCTGATCGAGAGCAGCGTCAGGATCGTGCGCAGGGGCTTGCGCCACAGTCCCGCCCAGACAAGGATGAAGTACTTCACGCAGCGCTGTCGAGCGGCTCGGCGCTTAGCACACCCTTGTCGACGTACAGCAGTCGCGACGCATGTTCGGCCGCGCGCGGATCGTGCGTCACCATGATGATGGTCTTGCCGTGGTCGCGGTTGAGCAGCTCGAGCAGTTCGAGCACGGATTCCGACGATTCGCGGTCGAGGTCGCCGGTCGGCTCGTCGCAGATCAGCAGCGTAGGGTCGGACACGAGCGCGCGCGCGATTCCGACGCGCTGCTGCTGTCCGCCCGAGAGCTCGCCCGGTTTGTGCTTCGCACGCTCGCCGAGGCCGACGAGCTCGAGCGCCGCGCGCACGTTCCGCTTGCGCTGCCGGCCCGAGAGTTTCGTCAACAGCAGCGGAACCTCGACGTTGCGCTCGGCGCTGAGCACGGGCAGCAGGTTGTAGAACTGAAAGACGAAGCCGACGTGCCGCGCACGCCATTTGGCGAGCTTGCCGGACGACAGCTTGTCGAGCCGCTCGCCCGCGACCATGACCGCGCCCCGGTCGCACTTGTCGAGCCCGCCGATGAGGTTGAGCAGCGTCGTTTTACCGGAGCCCGACGGCCCCATGATGGCGAGAAACTCGCCTGCCTCAACTTCAAGGTTGATTCCGGTCAGCACCTCGACGCGCTGTTTGCCGCGCACGTAGCCCTTGTCGACATCCCTGATCGTCACCAACGCCGTCATCGGCTTACTCCTCGATTGTGTTTCGTGCCGCACGCGCAGCAGGTTTGCGGCGCCTCCCGGCACATCGTTGCCAGTTCCCGGACCGTCACGGCGAGATCGCGTTTACGAACCCTCGAAGGCAATGCGCACGCGTACCGAAATCGAGCGTTGCCGCGACCGGGCGCCGAATTCACGAACCCTCGGACGCGATGCGAACGCGTACGCCGTCGGCCAACTGCGTGAGATCCCCGGCTGCGAGCCGCGTTCCCGCGGTTACGCCGGAAAGCACGATCTGGCCGAGCGACGTGCGGGCGCCAAGACTCACGGCGCGCCGTTCGACCGTGTCGTCGCGCAGCACGAAGACGACTCCGGTCGTGCCGTTGGCCTGGACCGCGTCGAGCGGCACGACGACCGCGCGCGAAGCCGCTTGCGCCGCCGGCGCGAAATCCGAATCGTCCTCAAGGAACGATACCCGCACGCCCATCTGGGGCAGGACGCGCGAATCCTTCTCGCCAAGACCCACGCGCACGCGCACCGTCGCCCTGGCGCGGTCGGCCGTCGGGATGATCGCGATGACGTGCGCCGGGATGCGCCAGTCCGGATAGGCGTTGAGCGTGACTGTCACGGTCTGATCCGGCTGGACGCGGTTGATGAAATTCTCGCTGACGTCGACCTCGACCTCGAGCGAGTCCATGTCGACGATCGTGCCGATGCCCGTGCGCGTGAAGCCGCCGCCTGCTGACACCGGCGAGACCATCTCGCCTTCCTGTGCGGCCTTGACGGTCACGACTCCGGCAAAGGGCGCGCGCACGACGGTATCGTCGAGGTTGCGCGAGGCGAAACCGACCGCGGCTTCGCCGACATCGACGGCCCGTGCGGCCACGTCGAGACCCGTGCGCGCCGCATCGTAGGCCGCCTTCGCGTTGTCGAACTCCTGGGCGCTGATGATCTGCCGCTCGAACTGGCTGCGGTTGCGCTCGAATATCGGTACGGCATTGTCGAAGGCGACCTGGGCGGCGGTCAGATTGGCCCTCGCCTGCGCGAGCTGCGCCTCGGCCTGGGCGTGCGCCGCCCGGTAGTTCGTGTCGTCCAGCCGGGCCAGCACCTCGTCGCGCTCGACGAACTGACCTTCCTCGATCAGCAGTTCCACGACCTTGCCCGTGATCTTCGACGACACGGTGGCCTGGCGTCTCGGGATCACGTAGCCCGACGCGTCGAGAATCGAGCCGCGCTCGGAGGAGACCTCGGCCGGCGCGGCTTCCGCCGTCGCGATGTTCACGGTGATGGTTTCGGGCAGCGTGTAGAAGTACCAGCCCGCGCCCCCTGCGGCGGCCACGACGAGCACGGCGAGCACCCACCAGACCGCGCGCCCGCCTCCGGAGGCAGGCTCGTCTGCCCGGTCGATCTGAAGCTGGTTCAGGAGCGAGGATCGTTCATCCATGGCGTCACTTCCGGGGTGATGCCTCCCGGCCGCTCAGTGTAGCTTGAAGTGCTCCGGAATTCCTTGAAACGCGCCATCCCCGTTGATCCGATCACCGAACGGCAGGAAAGGTTCCGCTGCCGACCGAGATTCAGGCGGATTCCGCCTGCCGTGGCTTCATTGCCCTGTTGTTCGTCCCTGTGTTGGACGATTCGCAAGGTCAATGGACGACAGACTGCAGCCGCGGCACCGGCCGGCCCAAGGCGACAACGCTCAACGATTCGCGTAGCCCGGTTGCTCAATTAAGGTCGACTGCGAAGCTCCTGAGCAGTCGTAGCGGCACGATCTCGAGTGCGCGTCGATGCGTGCCCTGCAACACGACTCGCGGCGCCATGCCCGCCTCGTGGGCTTCGAGCCAGCGCGCCGCGCACAGGCACCAGCGGTCACCCGGCCGCAGTCCGGGAAACTCGAACTGCGGCATGGGTGTGGACAGGTCGTTGCCGCGGAATCGCGAAAACTCGAGGAACTCGCGCGTGACCTCGACGCAAACCGTGTGCGAGCCGACATCCTGCTCGCTCGTATTGCAGCAGCCGTCCCGGAAAAACCCGGTCGTCGGACTGTCGCTGCAGGTCTCGATCGTTTCGCCGAAGACGTTGACTGATTCGTCCATTGAGCCTCCCGTGGCGTCAAACCAGTTTGCACACGACCGGTCTAGTCCGCGGGCTCGAACGCCAGCAGTACATTACCCGGCGTGCCGACGATGCCGCCGTTGCCGGAGGTGACGAACAACATGCCCCCGGCCACGACGGGGCCGGGGCCATCCATGGAACCGCCGTTGGCGACAACGCCATTGACGGTGTCGAACACCCGGTTGGTGTCGAAACTCCAGACAAGCTCACCCGTTTCGGCGGCGTAGGCGCGCATGCCGCCATCGGCGGAACCGGAGAATACGACGCCGGGAATCGATGTCAGGGCGGCCGACTGGGCTTCGCCGCAGCCTGGGCCGGCGGTGCACAAGCGCGGCTCCGGTGGCCGGGACCAGACAGGCTCCCCCGTAGCAACATCGACGGCGTGCAGGCCGCCCGGAGTCTCGGTGAACTGGTCGGCGACCGCGAAATATGCGCGCTCGCCGTCGGTCGTCGAGCCCCAGACACCGCCGACAGGACTGCCGAGGCCCCAGCGGTATTCCCAGACCACGGCGCCGTTACGGTCCGGGTCGAGCGCGAAGCCGACGCCCGACTTCTGCGGCAGGACCAGCAGATCGCTGCCGTCGGCGAGCGTGACGAGACCCGGCGACGCCGAGAAGTCGAAGTCCGGACCGACCTCCTCCGGGCAGTTCGGGTTGTCGCCCGCGTTCTCGTCTCCCCCGCTGGACTGCGGGTCGCAGCCGAGGATCCAGATATCGCCGCCCGGTACGACCTGGTTGATCCACTGGATCTCACCCGTGGCGATCGAAAACGCGATGATCGCATCGCTCGTGCCGGGCGCCGGGTCCGCGTAGGCGTTGCCCGAGGCCGCATAGATCATGCCGCGTTTCGGATCGACCGTGGGCGCGCTCCAGATCGCGACGCCGGCCGGTCCCCACAGTTGCGCACCGCTCGTGCTCGTGCCCCGCGGCTGCGGTTCGGGCACGGTGTAGGTTTTCCAGATGACTTCGCCTGTCTCCGCGTCGAGCGATGTCAGGCTGCCGCGAAACGTGCAGCACTCGTAATCCGGCATGGCGGCGGCCGTTTCCTCCGAAACACCGGAGGTCACGACGTAGAGCCGGCCGTCAAAGAGCGCCGGAGAACCCGTGGACTGTGCGGCGGGGTGATCGTCGACCTTGTAGGACCAGATCTCCTCGCCGGTCTGCGCGTCAACGGCATGGGCCCGGGCCTCGGCATCGGCGAAATAGATCGCGTAGCCCGAATCCACGGGGCCGACGGAAATGGCCGTGCGCACGCCCGCGCTTGCCTGGTAGGTCCAGTACGTACACCCCGTGGCGGCGTCGAGCGCGTAGACGGCGCCGGTCATGCTGCCCATGAACACGCGCCCGCCGACTACCGCGGGCTGCGCGCGCGACTGCGTGACATCCGGGATGCCGAACGCCCACTTGAGCGTGAGTCTCGGGACGTCGCCGGCCGCAAGCCCGCCTGTATCCGGCTGAAAGCGCGTGTTGCGGTTGTCCGGACCCCAGCCGTTCCAGATCGTGCCGGCCGCGAGCGTCGGCAACGGCGGCGAGTCCGTGCAGAGCCCGGCGCTGAACGGCGCGACGCGCTCGACGACAGGGCGGCCGGTCAGGAACTCCGCGACCGCCGTGCGCTCGGCTGTCGTGAGCGGCTCCCCCTGGATGCGCATCGTGCCTTCGGTCATCGACGCAACGACGGCATTGGGCGGCATCACCGACATGGCTTCGACGGTCGGGATGTCCTCCTCGGGCGGATTCACGTGACAAGCCGCACAGTGGGTCTCGAAGAGCGCTTCGCCGTCGGGGGACTGCGCGGCGGCAAGCTGGGCGCTGGCCACAAACGGCAGCGATGCTGCAGCAAGCCAGAATCTCATCGTTACATCTCCCCCCGTACGCAAGCGCGTCCGCCGACGGTCGCGCCCGTCACTGGCCCGGCAGCGCAAAGACCCAGACGACGCCGCCCTGCGGCACGATCGTCTCCGGGTTGCCGAAGAGGCCATCCACGCGGCGCTGCGAGCCTGCAGCGTCGACGCCCCAGCCCGACTGCACGGCGATGTATTGGACACCGTCGATCGCGAACGACGACGGTACGCCCGTGATCCCCGAGTTGAGCCGCGCCTGCCAGAGAATCTCGCCCGTCATGCCGTCGAAGGCGCGGAACCAGCGATCGGCCGTACCGCCCAGGAAGACGAGACCGCCCGCCGTCGTCAGGATCGGCCCCCAGTTGCTGAATTCGCCGAACTCGTGCATCCAGACCCGCTCGCCCGTGTCGAGATTCCAGGCCTGCAGTTCGCCGACGTGGTCGGCGCCTTCGACGAGGCTCGTCTCACGGATGTCCGTGCCTACGAACTGTTGACCGCGCCGGTACTCGACCTCCTCGCCCGCCATCGTCGTGCAGAGATTGTCGTTGGCCGGGATGTAGAAGAGCCCCGTGACCGGGTTGTACGCCGCCGGAGGCCAGTTCTTGCCGCCGTGCAGCGACGGGCAGAACGTCGCGGACTTGCCGAGACCGGGCTTGCGCTCCGGGTCGTATTCGGGACGGCCCGTTTCCGGGTCGAGACGCGTGAAGACGTTGTGATTGACGTAGGGCTCCGCATCGATGAAGCCGATGCCGTCGGACCGCCGCTCGAGCAGCCACAGGTAGCCGTTGCGCCCGGCATGCACGAGACCCGGCACGGTCTGCCCGTCGCGCGTGATGTCGATCAGCACGGGCGCGGACACCTCGTCCCAGTCCCAGGAGCCGTTCCAGTGGTATTGGTGATAGCCGGTGATCTCGCCGCTGCCGACATCGAACGCGACCAGCGAGTTCGTATAGAGATTGTCGCCGGGGCGCGCGTCGCCGATCCACGGTCCCGGATTGCCCGTGCCCCAGTAGGTCTGGTTGAGATCGGGATCGTAAGTCCCGGTGACCCAGGTCGGCGCGCCGCCGGTTTGCCATGAATCGCCGGGCCAGGTGTCGTTACCGAACTCGCCGGGGCCGGGAATCGTGTAGGACTTCCAGATTTCCTCGCCGGTCTCGGAGTCGAGCGCCGCCACGAAACCGCGAATGCCCCGCTCGCCGCCCGAGACGCCGACCATGATCCGGCCGTTGACGGCAAGCGGCGCCCCGGTCATGTAGTAGCCGCCGTTGTAGTCCTCGACCACCGTCTCCCAGACGACTTCGCCGGTCGCGGCATCGAGCGCGACGACGTTGGTATCGGAGGTCGACATGTAGGCCTTGTCCCCGTAGAGCGCAACGCCGCGGTTCGTCGGATGGCCAAGGCGGATGTCGAACGGCATCTGGCGGCGGTATTGCCAGAGCGTGTCGCCCGTCGCCGCATCGAGTGCGAGGACGGAATTGAGCGGCGTCGTGACGTACATGACGCCGTCGTTGACGATGGGCGGCGCCTGGTGGCCCTCGGTCATGCCCGTCGATACGGTCCACACGGGTTCGAGCCCGGCGACGTTGCCGGTATCGATCTGATCGAGCGGAGAGTAGCCCCAGCCATCGTAGCTGCGGCGGAACATGAGCCAGTTCTCGGGCTCGGGGTTCCTGAGGCGCTCGTCCGTTACCGGGTTGTAGTCAGCGACACCCTGCGACGCGCCGGGAATCCAGACCAGGCCGAGTACAAGCGCGGCGAGCACGCTGTAGAGTCTGCTTCGATCATTCATGCGCTTGCCTCCTGAAGGTTCATCTACCGAGCCCGCCGAGCGGGTCGAGTCCGGGCTGCATAAAGCCGACCCGGCCTTCGAACTCGCCGGCCACGGCGAGCAGGCCGTCGACGAGTTTGAGAGGCAGGGCCGCGAGCTGCCATGGCGCAGGACCGCCGACCACGCGGGCTCCGTCGCTCGGATCGAACTGCGACTCGTGGCACGGGCACTGAAACCGATTGCTTGAAGTGTCCCAGTCGGTGATGTCGCAGCCCGTATGCGTGCAAACGCCCGAGTAAGCGACAATGCCGTCGACGGCGCGCGCCCGCGTCTGCTCGGACAGGCCCGCGGGGTCGACGTGCACGAGCACGATCTGATTGAGGCGGGTGCCGTTACGGACCTCGCCCGTGAGCGGATCCATCGGGTAGGCGAACACCTGCTCAGTGCCAAGTGCGAGGTCGTCCGGCGCGATCGCCTCGCCCGCCCGTTCCCCGAAGGCGAAGACGAGTTGGTCGTTCTCGGCCGGGGGCGAGGCCGCGCCGCTGGCGCCCTGAGCCCTCGAGGCCATCGGCAGCGCGAGTCCGACCGCACACAGCGCACGCAGCACGCGTCTGCGTTCGCCGGATCGAGGAACGGCCAAAGGGGACTTGTCCTGCTCGTCTGCCACCTGGGCCCCTGTTGCGCGCGCGATGATCGTCGCTTCGGGCGTGCATTGTACCGCCATGACGCCCTGTACCATCACCGTGTCCCGTAGCGTCATGACGCCCTGGCGCACCACAGCCGCAGGCTGCAGCGTCGGCTACTCGGGACGGACACGGCCACGGCTCGGGACAGGTAGCTGCCCGGATGGCCCCCAGGCAGCAGTTACGTACAATGACGCAAACCGCCGAACATGAACGGAACGATCAGGACACTTTTCACTCCAACCGCGGCACTGCTGCTGCTCGCGGCATCGTCGGCGCTCGCCCAGGACTGGACGCTGGTCAGGGAAGACTCGCGGCGTGACATTACCGTCTACGAGCGCGCGCGGCCGGACGGCTACCTGGAATTTCGCGGGGTTACTCACGTATCAAGCAGGCTCAGCGCCTTCGTGGCGCTGCTGCAGGACTACGAGGCCATGCCGGACTGGCTGTACAGGACGCGCGAAATCAGTCAGATCGAGCGTGTCAGCGACACGGAAGGCTACTCCTATTCGATCAACGCCATGCCCTGGCCGCTCAGGGACCGCGACATCGTCCTGCACACCCGCATGGAACAGGATCCCGAAACGCACGTCCTGACCACGCGGGCCGTGGGCGTCCCCGACCACCGTCCGGAGGACGAGCGCTACGTCAGGATGCCGGTGATCGAGTCCTCGTGGACGTTCTCGCCGCTGCCCGACGGCCGCGTGCAGATCGAGTTTCGCGGCTTCGCCGACCCGGGCGGCGGAGTCTCGTCCGGCGTGCTCGCGAGGTTTCAGGAGATGTTCATCGGCCAGGCGCCCTACCGGACCCTGCGCGGGCTGCGCGGCGTCATCGGCGAAGCGAAATACCAGTCTGCGGAGTTCGCCTTCGTCACCGAACCGCCGTCGGGCGATGCGAACGCGGCCGGCGATCCCGGCCGTTGAAGGTCGATGCGATGGCGGTAAGAAAGGTCGTCCGCATGGGCCACCCGGTGCTGCGCCAGCCGGCCCGCCCGCTTGAGCCCCACGAGATCGGCAGCGAGCCTGTTCGCAGGCTTCTCGCCGACATGATCGACACGCTGCACGACTACGGCGGCATCGGGCTCGCGGCGCCCCAGGTCGCCGAATCCGTCCGGCTCGCGATCATCGAGATTCCAGGTGGACCGACCCGCTACGGCGACATCCCCGTCATGCCGCTGACCGCGTTCATCAACCCCGCAATCGAGGTCGTCGACCACGCGACCCAGGGCTACTGGGAAGGCTGCCTCTCGCTACCCGGCCTGCGCGGCTTCGTCGAGCGCCCGCAGCACGTCAAGGTCCGCTACACGAACGAGGCAGGCGGCAGCGATGAACTCGAACTCGAGGGTTTTCTCGCGACGGTCTTCCAACACGAGTTCGACCACCTCGACGGCAAGCTCTACGTCGACCGGATCACCGACTCAACGCTGCTGAGCTTCGAGGAGGAATATCTGCGCTATCTCGCCCCCCGGGAGGCCCCCAACGCCGATCTCTGACGGCCGACCGACTACAAACCCGCACTCTGACGCTCCCGAACTACCACAAACGCAAGGGGAGGCGCATTACCGCTCGCTTGAGACCCTCGCGCGCAGGGATGCGCGCGAGGGCGTACTTCGGATGCATTTACCGCGTGTCTCAAGCGAGCGGTAGTGCGCCTCCCCGACAACAGAGCGCTAACTCACGACCCCCAGTCGCTCTCGTGGTCGATGAGCACGAGCCCCACGGTGTTCGTGCTGCTCTGATGGATCACGAGGTCGCCGTCGTGCGTCGCCCGCATGTGGCGGATGATGCCGATGCCCGAGGGAATGGCCCAGCTCTGGAACTCTTCGGTCGCAGGATCGAAGCGCACGAGCGCATCGGGCCGCTGATCGGACTCGTTGAACCAGATGATGTCGTCGATGATCTCGATCGCGTAGGGATGCGACGTCTCGCCGCTCGGCGTGAGCCACTCGGTGGTCTCGCCGGTCACCGGATCGAGCCGGCCGAGATAGCCGCGCCCCGAATCCACGTACCAGATCGTGTCGTTGCTGTCGATCGCGAGCCGCCTGATGTAGGTCTCGCCGTTGTGCGACTCCGGATCGGGGTCCGGCGTCGCGAACTCCACGATCTCCCAGGAGTCCGGGTCGATCCGGCCGATCTTGGGCGCGCCCCGGTAGGCGACCCAGAGCATGCCGTCGGAATCCTCCTTGAGGCCGTATGGCCGCGCGCGCACCGTGGGCATTTCAGTCAGCCTGATGTCGCCGGTATCGGGCACGAGCCGGCCGAGCATGTTGCTGTGCTGGATCGTGAACCAGATGTCGCCGTTGTTCGTGACGACCGGCGTGTGCGGGTCGCGGGCGGCGGGGTCCGGCAACGGATACTCGGTGATCTCGCCCGTTTCCGGGTTGAGCATGCCCATCGTGCCGTTGCCGTTGCCCGTGTACCAGATGTTGCCGTCGGCATCGTCGATGATGCTGTGCGGGCGCGCATCGGGAGCGAGCGCCCACTCGGTCATCTCGCCCGTCTCGGGGTTGAGCCGGCCGATGATGCTGCCGTACATGCCGGCCCACCAGATCATGCCGTCGGGCGTCATGAGCGGGTCGCGGGGGCGCTGGCCGAGCGTCGGGACGTCCCATTCGAGGAAGGTGATCTTCGCGTCGCCGTCGACGAGCGTCGGGCGGCGGTCGTATTTCTCGGGGAAGTTGGCGGCGAGGTACTGCGTGATGTCGCCGACGAGCGGTTCCTCGAGCGGGATCATCTTGCTGATGAGGTTGCGCCAGCGTTCGTGCGTATAGCCGGCCGAAGTCGTTATCAGGTTGGTCTCGTGACAGGCCACGCAGGCGGCTTCGACGAGTTCCCTGCCATGCCCGTCGGGAAGCGCGTCCTGCGCATAGGCGGGCAGGCTGACGCAAAGTACGGCGGCGGTCGGCAAATGGCGAAACAACTGGTACATGAGCTTCTCCCCCGGATCGAGACGGACAAGGCTGTGGAGCGTGAACGCTGCTGTGGATTGTGAGCGCTATTGTATACTCCCGCAGCCAGAATAGCCGTTGCAAGACCCCGCCCGCCGCCGGCCGGGATCCGGCTACTGCCGGAATCAGGATTCGCCAGCCCGCACCGCCGGGTGCATGCCACGGAGGGTCGATTGAAATCCGCTGCTGACGCTTTTGTCGAGTTCGCCCAGGTCGGCAAGAGCTACGACGGGCACACGCTTGCCGTGGAGGATTTCAGTCTGCGCATTCCGCAGGGCGAGTTCGTGACCCTGCTCGGCCCGTCGGGATGCGGCAAGACGACCTGCCTCAAGATGCTGGCCGGTTTCGAACACCCGACGGCCGGCGAAATCTTCCTCAAGGGCCAGCCCGTCGGGCAGATCAGGGCGCACAAGCGCAACATCGGCGTGGTTTTCCAGCAGTACGCACTGTTTCCCCACATGACCGTCGCCGAAAACCTCGCATTTCCGTTGCAGGCGCGGCGCGTTCCGGCGCAGCAGGTCGCAGCGAGCGTGGCTCGCGCGCTCGACATGGTTCAGCTCAGCGACTTTGCCGACCGTCTGCCCGGGCAGATGTCCGGCGGCCAGCAGCAGCGCGCGGCGATCGCCAGAGCCCTGGTGTTCGAGCCCGACATCGTCCTGATGGACGAACCGCTCGGCGCCCTCGACCGGCGCCTGCGCGAGGAGATGCAGTACGAGATACGCCGTCTGCAGCAGCGGCTCGGGGTCACCATGCTATACGTGACCCACGATCAGGGCGAGGCGATGGCGATGTCCGACCGCGTTGCCGTGATGAGCGAGGGCCGGATCCAGCAGATCGCCTCGCCCGAAGTGCTCTACGAAGAACCCGAGCGCGTCTTCGTCGCCACCTTCATCGGCGAGAACAACCTGCTCGACGGCCGCGTCGTCGAGTGGGATGCCGCAAGCTGCCGGGTCGACGTCGGCGACGGCGCGGGCAAGCCGGCCATCGTTCAGGCTTTCCCGGTCGCGGTCGACGGCGCCGACCAGCCGACAAAACTTGCCATCCGGCCGGAGCGCGTCGCACTCAACCCGCCCTCGGGCAGCTATTCCAACGTCTTCGATGCGAAGGTGCTCGACATGATCTTCATGGGGGATCATCTGCGCCTGCACACCGAAGTGCTCGGCCGTGCGCCGTTCATAGTGAAAATCCCGAACATCGTCGGTCACGGGGCCGTGCTCCCGGGAGATACCGTGCAACTGGGCTGGCTCGTGACCGACTGCAGGGCGCTGGACGCCACGGGGTCCGCAAGCGCGTACAGCGCGGCGCCGGAGCAGGATCGGGTACCCATCGCAACGTCGACCGAAACGGCGCCTGCGCGCGGCTGACCGGGAATCCATTCCAAGGAGAGATTGGCATGAAATCACCGAACCGTATCGCCCTCGCGGCGGCAACGTTGCTGACCGCGATCTGGCTCTCGCCTTCGGCGCACACGCAGGAAGCACAGTCGATCACGGTCGTGTCCTGGGGAGGCTCCTATGCCCGCGCTTCGGTACGGGCCTACCACGAACGCTTCGAGGCCGAAACGGGGATCCGCATCGATCTGGAAGAGTACAGCGGCGGCCTCGCGCAGATTCGCGCGCAGGTGGAAACCGGCAACGTGTCCTGGGACGTGATCGACATCGAAGCCGGCGACCTCCTGCTCGGCTGCGACGAGGGCCTGCTCGAAGAAGTGGACCTCGCGACCCTTCCCCCGGCTCCGGATGGAACGCCGGCAGAAGAGGACTTCGACGAGACCTACGCGCTCGACTGCGGCGTCCAGGGGCTGACCTATTCGACCGTCGTCGCCTACAACCGCGAACGGCTGACCGGACCGGCGCCGACGACCATTGCGGATTTCTTCGATCTCGAGCGTTTTCCGGGCCGCCGTGGCCTGCGCCGCTCGCCGCTAGTCAACCTCGAGTTCGCGCTCGTCGCCGACGGAGTGCCCGTGGAAAGCGTTTACGACGTACTGTCGGAGCCGGGCGGCGTCGACCGCGCCTTCGCGAAGCTCGATACCATCAGGGATGTGGCGGTCTGGTGGGAGACCGGCGCCCAGCCTCCGCAAATGCTCGCCGACGGCGAGGTGCTCATGAGCACCGCATTCAACGGCCGAATTTTCAATGCCCAGGCACTCGAGAACCAGCCGCTCGAGATTCTCTGGGACGGCCAGGTGCTGGCCGCGGGCTACCAGGCCATCGTGGCCGGCACGTCGCGGCTCGAAGCCGCCCGGCGTTTCGTGGAATTCGCCACCTCGACCCAATCGCTCGCCAACATCACCCATTACATTTCATACGCGCCCTTGCGCCGCTCGTCCCAGACCCTCGTCGACACGCATCTGGATACTGGAATCGAGATGGCGCCGCACCTTCCCGACTGGCCGGCCAACGCGGTCAACGCCGTCATCGAGGATGCGGAATGGTGGGCGGACAATCTCGACGACATGAACGAGCGTTTCGCAGCGTGGCTCGTGACCGGAGGCCGCTGAAACTTCCGACGGGCTGACTCGCCCACGGAACGAGACACACGATGGCGGCAGGCAAGGCAAGCGTTTCCCGCCCGAGGACGCGCGTCAATGCGTTGATGCTGACGCTGCCGCTCGTCGCATTCATCGCCGTCACGTTCGTGGCGCCGCTGATCAGTATGATGGCGCGCGGCGTCTACGATCCCACGGTCGCCGACATCATGCCGGAGACGATCGCGGCGTTGCAGTCCTGGGACCGGCAGGGACTGCCGCCGGAAGAGGTCTACGCCGCAGCGGCACGGGAACTGACGCTCGCACGGGAGGAGCGCACCATCGGCCGGCTCGCCACGCGGCTCAACCGGCAGGCGGCGGGTACGCGCAGCGTCATCACCCGCACCGGGCGCGCGCTGAATCGGGGCGCGGAACCGCCGTGGTCGGAGTCGCTGCCGGAGATTCACGAAGCCTGGGGAGAGCCGGAGGTCTGGGAAACGCTGCTGCTGACGGGCGACCGGTTTACCGCCGACTACTACCTCAATGCGGTCGATCTGCAACGCACCGTCGACGGCGACATCGTGCGGCAACCGGAAACGCGCCGTGTTTACGTCGACCTCTTCATCCGCACGATCGGCGTGAGCCTGAGCGTGACGCTGCTGTGTCTGGCGATCGGCTATCCGCTGGCGGGATTCATCGCTCACGCTCCGCCCCGGCGCGCGAGGCTGTTGCTCACACTCGTGCTGCTGCCCTTCTGGACTTCGCTGCTCGTGCGCACGACATCGTGGATCGTGCTGCTGCAGCAACAGGGCGTCATCAACGACATTCTCGTCTGGGCGGGGCTCGTTCCGGACACGGAGCGCCTCACGCTCGTCTACAACATGACCGGCACGCTCGTGGCCATGACCCACGTGCTGCTGCCGTTCATGGTGCTGCCGCTCTATTCGGTGATGAGCGGCATCCCCGGCGTGCAGATGCAGGCCGCCGCATCGCTCGGGGCCACCTGGCCCAGGGCGTTTCTGCGCGTCTACCTGCCGCAGTCGATGCCGGGCGTCGGCGCGGGCTGCCTGCTCGTGTTCATCCTCGCGATCGGTTACTACATCACGCCCGCGCTCGTGGGCGGGCAGAGCGGGCAGCTCATTTCGAACCTGATCGCCTATCACATCCAGACATCGCTGAACTGGGGGCTCGGCGCCGCGCTCGGCACGATCCTGTTCGCGGCGGTTGTCCTGTTGTTCGTGTTCTACGACCGCGTGCTCGGCCTCGACCGCATGAAGCTCGGCGCATGAACGCGAAGGTTCAATCCAGCCGCGGTCCGGGACAATGGGCGCTCGCGATCTTCTGCACCCTCGCGCTGCTGTTTCTGATCGCGCCGATCCTCGTGGTCATTCCGCTGTCGTTCAACGCCGAGCCCTATTTCACGTTCACGGCGGGGATGCTCACCCTCGACCCGGACGCATACTCACTGCGCTGGTACGAGCAGGTCTTGCTCAGCGACGAATGGCGGCGCGCGGCGTTCAATTCGCTCGTGATCGGGCTGTCGGCGACGGCGCTTGCGACGACGCTCGGCACGCTCGCCGCGGTCGGCCTGTCGAGCCCCGCCATGCCCTGGCGCAGGGCGATCACGGCCTTGCTGATCTCGCCGATGATCGTGCCCATCATCATCGCCGCCGCAGGCATGTTCTTCTTCTATTCGTCGGTGAACCTGACCCAGACCTACACGGGACTCATCCTGTCGCACGCGGCCCTGGGCGCGCCGTTCGTCGTGATCACGGTGACCGCGGCGATGGCGGGGTTCAATCGCGAACTGCTGCAGGCGGCGGCGAGCCTCGGCGCCGGGCCGCTGCGCGGCTTCTTCAAGGTGCAACTGCCGCTGATCTCGCCCGGTGTGATCTCGGGCGCGCTGTTCGCGTTCGCAGCGTCCCTTGACGAGGTCGTGGTGGTGCTCTTCATGGGCGGCATCGAGCAGCGCACGATCCCGAGGCAGATGTGGTCCGGCATCCGCGAGGAAATCAGCCCCGCCATCCTGTCCGCTGCGACTTTCCTGATCGTGATAGCGGTTCTGCTGCTCGTGACGATCGAACTGCTGCGGGCTCGCTCGGCGAAACGCAGCACCGGAACGGGCGGCAGCGCGCGGGCGGTACACTGAGACGATCAAGGCAAGGTCATGGGCGGTCCGGAGTTGAAGGGCGCGCGGGCATTGATCGAGTTGATCGGGAACTCCTTCTCCGGCAACTCGTCGCTCGCGATGAAGAAGGAGGAAACAGTAGATGGCGAAGAGGCGAAAGTTTCTGGTTTATCTCGCCGGTCCCATCAGTGGCTGCAACGAGGCACAGAGAAACGGGTGGCGTGAAGAGGTCAAGAGGAAGTATGCGGCACATTTCAACTTTTCCGATCCTGCTGCCGATTTGCTAGGCCGAAAAGCGACACCTTACGAAATCGTTCAAGCGGATCTTGAGGCGATAGAGAATGCTGACGGCATGATCGTAAACATGTGGCGAGAGTCAATCGGCTCCGCCATGGGGATAGTGCACGCACAGCGGGCGGGACGACCGGTGGTCGCCGCAGACCCGAACCGGATTCGCAGCCGAATGGTCAGCTTTTACGCCGACGTGCTGACCGACGATCCGCTGAAGGCCGCCAAGTCCCTGCTTGCGATCTTGCGTGCGGAAACCAACTGGCGGGTGGTCAAGGCAACGCCGGGAGTGGAAGAACCGTTCGAACGCCAGAAGCTCGTCAACGCCCTGCGCGCCGCCTGTCGGGGAGCGGAGCAAGACGAAATCGTCGTCCCTCGGCTAGCTCTACCGTTGATCATCGAAAAACTGAAGTCGCCTAAGCGAAAGATCGGCAATCGGGTCACAAGCACGGATATCTACCGGGCGGTGATGGCCACGTTCAGGGAACTTGAAGCCGACAACGCCCGAGCGCCAGCCGTTCGGGGCATACTGGAGCATTGGCGGCACACGAGAGAAGCTGGTTCGGCTGGTCCGATTAACCGGATATCCGAAACGGACCGGGAGAGCGGCTATGGCCATACGGACGTTTCAGTTTCGTGCGGACCCAAGTCCCATGCCACCATCTGGGGAAAGACGGTTCGCAGCATCCCCGAGATACCGTCGACTCAAGCACGCCGCGTATTCAGGGCGATTACAGGAGTTCCGGGCATCACGCGGATCACCTTGGGACCGTTCAGCGGAAAGGAAAGACGCAATTCCACTGGTGCCAGCGTGTCTCTCTCATCGACGACTGCCAACGTGCTTGATGGCCGGCTGTTCGACAAGGGAGAGAAGGGTACGCTGCAGACCTTTCAGGTGTGGGTCCAGCGTGAGACCGACAGGCCCACTGTACAGCAGGAAATCGAGAACAGTCTCAAGGATGAGTACCTCTGGCGCGAGTAACGCGTTTCCGCATGACGGCTTTCGTTGGCGCTTCGGTGTGTATCGTCGCAAGCCGGTGTACCCGCGGAAAGCGATACCTGATCACGAGACTTGCTCCTTTACACGACGGAGGGCCGTCGATGATGTCGTCCCCGTCCTGCATCTCTGCCTTCATAACCGAGCAGCACGTGGGCATTCGATTCGTATGCCCCGTGTTGTCTGGATAGCCGCCGACACGACGGTGCAGATCCCCAGCACCTACTATCAACTCGCGTTGGGTTTTGTCTCTGGAAGCTGTGGCGAGCATCTCGCGGAGTGCGCGCTCGAAGTCCCGTTTGGTGGGCGCGGTCATGGACTGGAGTGTACCTGTCCTGAAACTCAGGAGAAGAGGTGTTTCATTGAGGCATCCTGAACCGTCAGATTTTCGGAGTCAGCGTGCAGTCATGCGGCCGTCCAAGGGTTGACGATGTCGACGCCGATGTCGTCGAAGTCGCGAACGTTGCGCGTCGCCACCGACATGCCCCGCGCACGGGCGATCGCAGCGATCTGACAGTCGGCCGGCGCGACAGAACGGCCGACCGCACGTCGCGCCGCAGCGATGTCCGCATACTCGCACGCTGCCGCTCTGTCGAACGGCAGCACACGCTCCCCAAACGCGTCGCGCAGCATCCCCTCAATGTCCGCCAACAGCATCTCCCGGCGTCGGCCCGCCGGCAGAATCGCGACGCCGTAACGCAGTTCCGCTTCCCCTACCGCCGAGAAAAACAGGTCTTCCAGAGGCAAGCCAGCCACCCAGGTCGCCACTGCGGGATCGCGCGCTTTGCGGATCAATTCGGATACCACGTTGCTGTCCAACAGCACGGACATGGCCGGTTTCTCAGTCGAAGGACGGGGGTTCCCGCCCCGGTCCGCGCGGCGGCAACTCCAGGTCCACGCCGTTTTCCGGCCCGAACCAGGATCGAGTGATCTCCGCAAGATTGCGTGCACTCGGCTTGCGCCCCACCGCCTCGCGCAGAATCACCCGCGCTTCCTCTTCCATGGAGCGATGGTGCCGGGCCGCGCGCACCCGAAGGCGCGTCTTCACTTCGTCGTCGAGGTTGCGGATCGTGATGCTCGCCATGGTCGTGCCTTCGGCAATTTCAATGTCCCAAATTACGTAATGATTGCGATGCAATCAAGACACCGCCAACATGCTCGATGCTCAACAACAGCCGTCGCGGCACACCAGCAGTGCGGCCCGTTCCGGCTCCATGCAAAAAAGATTAGCACGCGTGCCCGCGGGCACGTGAAGCGCTATCTTGGCAAAGAGACTGGTTTGTCGCGGCGCGGTCGATGCGCCTGATCAGCCAGCATGCATCGTCGATCGGTCAGCCGTCGCCGGCGAGGCTGCCTTCCGCGACATGCAGCGCGACTTGTACCAATGGCAGCTAGAAGCTGTAGCGGAAGTGCGCGCTGTAGTGGCGCGGCAGCTCGGGCAATGCGATGGCGCCGCCGAACAGGTTCGGGAAGTTGGCGCGAAAGTACCGCTCGTCGGCGAGGTTCTTGGCCGTCACGCTGAAGGTCCAGTTGTCGGCTTCGTAGCCCACGGCCAGGTTGATGAGCGTGTAGGCCGGCAGCGTGACGCTGTTCGAGAAACCCGAAGGCGCTGCCGACACGTCTATTACGCTGCCGCTGATGGTCAGACCGTTGCCGAAGTCGGAGGTGCCGGTCACCACGTAGATGTCTTCCGGCATGCCCGCGCGGCGGGCGCCGCTCGGGCCGGCGCTCACATTGGCGCCGAGCGTACCGCCGTACAGCGCGTGGCAGGGGATCGCGGGCAGGTCGTCGCAACCGATGAAACTGAAGCGGTAACCCTGTTGTTCGGTGTTCAGGTTCAGCACTGGCGGGATTCAACCGGGAGTTGCTGCAGGCCGCCGCAAGCCTCGGCGCGAGTCCGCTACGCGGCTTCTTCAAGGTCCAGTTGCCGCTCATCTCGCCGGGCGTGATCTCCGGTGCGCTCTTCGCGTTCGCCGCATCGCTCGACGAGGTCGTGGTTGTGCTTTTCATGGGCGGCATCGAGCAGCGCACGATCCCGCGGCAGATGTGGTCCGGCATCCGGGAAGAGATCAGCCCCGCAATCCTCGCCGCGGCAACGTTCCTGATCGTGATAGCGGTGCTGCTGCTACTCGTGATCGAGCTGTTGCAGAACCGCTCGGAGAAGCGCGTCGGCAAGCGGGCCAGAAGCTAGCAGCCTGTCGCCAGTCCTTCCCTTACTCGTCCTCCGGATCGACGCCACAGGTTCGCGGGTCGATGCAGGCCTTTTCGGGAACGCATCCCCATTCCAGCAGCGGAGCATCGCTACGCACGTAGGTGATCACGATCGTGAACGGCGTCTCGTAATTGACCGGATCGAAATGGGTGATTCGCGCTTCCATGCGGTCGCCGTCCGGGATGTAGCGCTCGGTGGTCATCATCTGGTCGGACTGCGGGTATCCGACCCACTGGAAGGTCGAAAACACACCCGCATGAATGCCCGCAGAGTCGATGACGAGATTCTCGCCCTCATAACGGGCAACCGAGCGTCCGAGGTGCGGATACTCGGCTGATGCGATCGGCGCATCCCGCGCATTCATCTGCTCGTTTATCGGTATTCGGCGCTTCACGTCCATGAATTCGTGGTTGAATTCCACGCGATCATCGTGCTGACGGATTTCCATGAGCGGCGAGGGCGTGATCATGGTGCGGGTCACGCTTGCCGGCATGCACTGCATGTGGGGGTCGTCGGTGAGGAAGTCGTAGGCTTCGCGCCGCGCCTCGCCGGCGGCGTTGAGCGCGATATCGAGGCTGTAGCTGCCGGTCACGTTCCAGACGCCGTCGAGATCCGAGCGCAGGCCTGCGCCAAGCGCTGTTGCCGACCAGGCAAAAACGCCTGCAAGCAACACAATGCCCGTCCAGCGTCGCGCGGGAAGTCTCCTTCCGGGGTGCTTGCGTCGCATCGGGTCGTCCTCTCGAAATGCGGCTATGGCACCAGAATGAACGGGTCCTTCTCGCCCTGGACCGCTTCCGCCTCGTCGCAGGTCGCGAAATACTCGTCGCCACGATAGATTCCCGCGCCGCAGTCGCGAACGACCGTGCCGTCGGCCAGGACCACGTCCCGAATGAAGACCACGTGTTCGATCCTGCGGTGACGCCGGGCGTGAATGGTGACTTCTTCGCCGACCTTAAGCAGATCGACATCCACGGCCCTGCGGCGCAGCGCATTGCCGTCGGACCATTCGGCCAGCCATTCGACTGTCACCCCGCCGTCGTCGACAACGTCCAGCGTAATCAGGGAATGAGGGTTGCGGATCTCCACTTCGGTGATGGTGCCGACCAGTACCACCGGATCGTCTTCGTAGGTCAGGTAGTTGGTCGACACCGAATGATGCGCCAGGGCGCTGCCGGCAAGGATCAACGCCGCTGAGGATGCGATGCCTCGGATGGTGACTCGAACGCCCATTGAGCCTTGCGCCCCTACTGCAAACCTACGCGGTCATGAGCTGGTCGCCCCGGCGAGCCCAGGATTCACTCGCGGCGGGTTTCCCCAGCATGTCCGCATTCTAGCGAACTAGAACCTGTACTCGAAGTGCGCGCTGTAATGGCGCGGCAGCTCCGGCAGCACGATGGCGCCGCCGAAGAGATTCGGGAAGTTGGCGCGAAAATACCGTTCGTCCCGCAGGTTCTTGGCCGTTACCCCGAAGGTCCAGTTGTCCGCTTCGTAGCCCACTGCGAGGTTGACAAGCGTGTAGTGCGGCAACCTGACGCTGTTGGAAAAACCTGAAGGAACCGCTGCCACATCGATTGCGCTGCCAGCAACAGTCAGCCCGTTGCCGAAGTCGTATGTTCCGGTCACCGACCAGGTATGTTCGGGCATGCCCGCGCGGCGTGAACCGCTTGGGACGGCGCTCACATTGGCGCCGAGCGTGCCGCCGTACAGCGCATGGCAGGGAATTGCCGGCAGGTCGTCGCAACCGATGAAGCTGAATCGATACCCCTGTCCTTCGGTGTTCAGGTTGACCACTTCGATTCTCGAATAGCCCAACGTCATGAGCAGCCTGTCGTTGACCGCCCACCTCATCTCGACCTCCGTGCCCTCGGCTTCGGTGGCCTGGTTCGTGACGATGGCCTGTGCGGAGAAGTCCGTACGCTCCTGCCGGTACGCGGAGACGGCGAAATAAAGATCGTCGTCGAGAAAGCTGCCCTTGAGGCCGGCTTCGAGTAATGTCGATTGGTCGAACGCACCGCCGCTCAGGATGTTGGCAACTGAAACTTCGGCGCCCTGTCCCACAATCATCGTGGATTGCTCCGATGCCGTGACGTAAGGAATGAGCCCGGCGTTCGAGGCATAACTCAGGCTCAGTGTCCAGGACAGGCCGTCAACCGTGTCGGCGGCTTCCACAGCCTCGCAACCGCCCGGCGGCGGGCAGAAGTTGTTGGCGCTTGCGAACAGGAGCTTGTCAACCGGCTGGCGGCTTTGCATGTCGATGGTGTCGTGGCGAACTCCGGCCATGAGGTTCAGGCCGTTGTCCCAGAGAAGATCGCCCATGAACGCGAAACCCCAGTTGCCGTAGTCGCCGATGTAGTACTCCGTGTAGTCGTCGTCGATCCGGGTCGCAAGCAGCCGCGCATCGAGCGCGGACGAACCGCCGGTCAGATCCCGCCGGTCGAAGTACTCGTTGGTGTAGTCGTCGCCGTGCGCGAAGTCCGTGAACCGGTAGGACGGCGAGATCTGCACGGACGCGGTCATCCCGTCCCGGGGAAAGGTCTTCGATATGACCAGCTTGTCTTCGACGACATGGCTGTCGTGAAACTGGGAAAAGCCGTAGGCGTTCTCGTTGAGGTTGTCGTATCCCTCGAAGAACAACTGGTTGGTCCACTCCCAGCCGCTGTCCGTCTCGACGATGACGTCGAAGTAGAGGGTCGTCACGTCGTTCGTCACGGTGTCGCCGGGCGCGACCAGCACCTGGTGGCCTTCCAGCATGGCGATGCCGGGGTTCACGAGCGCGAGCGCAGAGAGGTCTCCGACAAGGGCTTCCAGCTCGGCGAGCGTCAGGCCGCTGCCCGGAGTCAGCGCCCCGCCGGCAGCCGGGTCGCCGGCGACGTAAAACGGGTTGAGGTCGGTGAAACCGTCGCCGTCGGTGTCGTACTCCTGATGCGAGATCCTGCCGTCGCCATCGATGTCGAGCGGCCTGGCTTCGCCCGTGACGTAGATGCCGTGGTCGACGAGATCCTGTGTGAGCCGATTCCAGCCTGCGATCTGGTTGCCGACGAAGTCGTGCCACATGCCGCCGAACTGAAGCCGTACCCGATCGGTAAGGTCCGTGTCGAAGGATGCCTGAAACAGGTCCTGATCCGTGCCGGAATTGTCGTAATAGCTGCCGGAGCGCTCCAGCTCGCCATACAGGTGGTAGCCGAAGGCCCGATCGCCGAGCGCGGCGGGTCCGCCAACTTCCGCAGCGACGACGGACTTGTCCCAACTGCCGGTCGTGACGGATACGGCGCCGGTGGTTTCGGCGATGAACTGTCCGGTCGATTCGATCCGCGCGGACTTCGGGTTGAAGTTGAGATATCCGCCGATCTTCGACGGGCCGTAGATCGGTGATGCGGGACCGCGCACGATATCGATCCGGTCCGACGCGCCGATGGGCGTGGGATAGTTGCCGGGGTTGTCCAGGCGTCGGACGCCGCGGAAGTAGGTCTCGCCCGGCGTCCCGCGCACGTCGAGGCTGCCCGCGACGCCGAAGAAGGACTGCGTGAAGCTGCCCGGAGCGACCGCAATCAACTCGTCGATGTCGCGCATGCTGAAGCGCTCCATCATTTCCGTGGAAATCGTCGACACGGAACGCGGCGTCTCGAGGATCGACCGGCCGAAGCCGAATACGGACTGCACCTCCTCGCCCGGCAGGCTGCGCAGGTCAAACCTGACGACGACTTCCTCGAGGACCTGAGCAACTGCCTGGCCAGGCAGCCCGATGCAGGCGATGGCCGACGCGATCAGCCCTTTGGCAACACCGGTTGTGTCACGTTTCAAGCACTGTCTCCCGCGGTCCGTCGCGCGCGAATTATACCCGGCCCGGCCACGTCGCCCGAGCCGTCCGCATGCGCACTGCGCCAGGTGCGAAGAGCCCGGAACAGAGCGGCGCTGTCCGTGACCTCGTACGGTTCGAGCGTTACACTGCGCAGGGACGTGGCGCAACGACGCGCAGCCGGAACCATCAACAACAGGGGAGCAGGGACGCCAATGGATCCATCATCGCAGGGCGCCACCCGAGACGTTCTCTACGAACCCGACGAGCGGCCGCCGGATTCACTCGCCTTCGGGCTCGGCTTGCAGGCCGCGGCGATCTCCATCGGCGGCATCGTACTGACGCCGGCCATCATCATCAGGGCCGCCGAGCAGAGCGAAGCCTACCTGTCCTGGGCGGTCTTCGCGGCGCTGATCGTCAGCGGGATCAGCACGATAGCCCAGGCCGTGCGATTCGGGCGGATCGGCGCCGGCCACATGCTCATCATGGGCACGTCCGGCGCCTTCATCGCCGTGTGCGTCACGGCCCTGGCCCAGGGCGGACCGGGACTGCTCGCGACGCTGATCGTCATTTCCTCGCTGGTCCAGTTCGGCCTGGCCGCGCAGCTTTCACTGCTCAGGCGCATCATCACGCCAACCGTGGCCGGAACGGTCATCGCGCTCATCGCCGTCACCATCGTGCCGATCGCGTTCGACATGCTGAACGAGGTGCCCGAAGGTACGGCATCGGCGGCAGCGCCGGCGAGCGCCATCGCGACGCTCGTGGCAACCGTGGCGCTAGCCCTGCGCGCGACCGGCGCCTTGCGCTTGTGGGCGCCGATGCTCGGCATCATCGTCGGCTGCGTCGTGTCCTCCTTCTTCGGCCTCTATGACATCGGTCTCGTCGCCCGCGCCGACTGGGTCGGGCTGCCGACCTTCGCCTGGCCCGGTTTCGATCTGACCTTCGATGCCCGCTTCTGGCTGCTGCTGCCTGCGTTCATGTTCGTCACGGTAGTCGGCGCCGTCGAGAGCATCGGCGATTCGGTGGCCATACAGAAGGTTTCGCGGCGCAAGTCCCGGGCGGTCGACTTCCGCACGGTGCAGGGCGCGCTCAACGCGGACGGGATGGGGAACCTGCTGTCCGGTCTCTTCGGCACGGTGCCGAATACGACCTATTCGAGCAGCCTGCCCCTGGTCGAACTCACCGGCGTCGGCTCGCGGCGGGTCGGCATGTATATCGGCATCGTGTTCATCGCGCTGGCCTTCCTGCCCAAACTCATCGCGCTGCTGCTCGCGATACCGGGACCCGTGATCGCCGCCTACGTGCTCGTGCTGCTCGCTCTGCTGTTCATTCAGGGCATGAAGCTCGTCGTGCAGGACGGCGCTAGCTACCGCAATTCGATGATCGCCGGGCTTGCGTTCTGGATCGGCCTCGGGTTCCAGAACGGCCTGATCTTCGCCGACCGACTCGGCGAGACGCTGAGCCAGCTTCTCGACAACGGCATGACCGCCGGCGGGCTCGCGGCGATCGTGCTGACGGCCTTCATCGAGTTGACCCAGCCGCGGCGCCAGCGCCTGGAAACGGCACTCTCGGCCGCATCCCTGCCGGAAATCGACGAGTTGCTGCGCAAGATGGCGGCCCGGCTCGACTGGGATCCCGATTCCACCGAACGCCTGCGCTCCGCCGGGGAGGAGGCGCTGTTGAGCCTCGTCCGCCAGGACGAGGACGTGCCCGCCGGCGACGATCGGCGTCTGCTCGTCGTCGCCCGCAACGACCACGGAACGGTGGAGATCGATTTCATCGCCGCGGTCGGCCAAGACAACCTCGAAGACCGGCTCGTCCTGCTCGCGAACCCGGCCGCCGACTGGTCGCCCGAGCGCGACCTCTCGCTGCGCCTGCTGAGGCACTACGCGTCGTCCGTGCGTCACCAGCAGTATCACGACATCGACATCGTGACGTTACGCGTAGAACGAATCCGCTGACCTGGTAGCGATCTGACAATTCGGGAAGTCTTGCCGCGGATTTGCTGAACCGCGTATACACACATGGCTGAGCACGCCGGTTACTGAGCGCAGGACCACAGTTTCTCGAAATCCAGCGCAGATTCCGATCGCGCGGCGTTCGACTGTTGATGATAATCTCCGGGCTCGTATTTCACTCCCGGCACTTGCACGGCCCTGGAGTGGACAGAGGTGGCGCCATACGCTCGCGGGCCGCAGGAGAGCAGGCTTCGTTGCGATTCGCACCGTTTTTGTTCTCCCTGGCGAATGCCAACACCGGGAACGGAGAAGACCAGGCAATGGACATGATTCAGGGCGCCGAATGGGTAGTGGTAGCTATCCTGGCAGCGGGCTTTCTGGTCAGCGCGTACCTCATAGCATCCGTTCAGGGCGATCTCAGGCTTCGCGAGGAATCCGGGCTGAACACGGATGAGCAAGCCACGGAGATGTTCATCAAGCTGGTGAATCAGACTCGCCGTCAGATCGACATTCACGACGACGGCAACGACTTTGCGGAGTCGATGTACAACAGCCCGGATGTCATCGATGCACTGCGAGAGCGGATACGTAAACGCAACATCAGGGTCAGATGCCTCTTCAACGATGCGGATCAGCCTCTGGAACTGCTCAAGCTGGCCCACTCGGAGGAATTCCGAAACCACATAGAGATCTGGTACGTGAGCGGCGGCAGACAAGAACCTGACACCCACTACAAGATCGTGGACGGTGGGCGGCTCGTTCACCTTTCTTCCCACGAGCACAGAGCCCGCGCGAGAGGGTATCGACTCCGCAGGGCTCTGCGGTGGTGGGAATTCAAAACTCGCCATCGAATCAGCAAGCAGTACCGGGATCACTTCGAGCACGGTTTGAAGCACGCCGTCCAGGCTGCGTAGATCATGCCGGAGGAGATTGCGGCAGCCACTCTGGCGCTACCCGAGGCGCCTCTCTACATCGTCGTCGCCCTCTTCGTGGCAATCGCCGCCATGACCGCGGCAGATGTTCGAGACAAGAATCGGCTGCTACCCGATGTCGGCGTGAACGCCATGGCTCTGACCCTGTTTGCAGGATCGTGGATTGCCGTGTTCCACGTCATCATGGCGATAGTCGGCCGGAACGATTTCGATGCGCTGTCGGCACGGGCGGCGTTGGGAATGATCGTACATTGTCTTGTGCTGGTTCTGCTCCTTGTTGTCGTTTCCTTCTGGTATTGGTCGATCGCCATTTACAAGGAAACGCCAGCGGGGATGCCCACGAATCCGGCTGCCGATCCGTGAGCTGAGATCGCCAGCGATTGGACTCCCGACAATCTCTCGATCCAGCCTTGTCAAAACTCCGACGATTGGCCGTACTACGAGGTTGGCATCAACGGCGCGCGTGTTTCTTACGCAAATGCGCCCGGATGCCCTTGTCCATATCGTCAACTGTGCACGGATCGGGAGGCGCATCGAACAGCGCATCGTGGATGTCCTGAGACGTGTATTTCGATGCCCGACGAACGATGACCTCATCGCCCCGGACGCGCCATTCCATTGTCGAACCAAGGCCAAGTCCCAGCTTTTGGCGAATCCTGGCTGGTATCGAAGTCCGTCCTTGGGAAGTGATCTTCGATTCAATGCGCTCCATCATCGGCCCTTGGCGGTTCATCGGGTGTCAACTCTCGCTGCATGACCGGGGTTATGCAACTCGTGGCCTTGCTCAATGCGACACGATGCGAACGGCCGCTACTCGATCACGGTCACCGTGAACAGCCGCTCGAGATCCTCGAGGACTCCCCTTTGCTCGGCATCGGCTGGATAAGTCATGACAAGGTTGCCGAGCGGATCGGCAAGGTAGATGCGCCCGTTGCCGACGCGTTCGGCGCCGAGCAGTTCGAGTAGCACGCTGCCGGCTGCGTCGTCGAGACGCGCGGCAAGCAGTGCGGCCCCTTCCGGCAGTTCCGGCCCGTTGCGTGCGTAGAGCAGGACGAGCCGGGCGCGGTCGAGGTCGTCGCCGAGCGCGAGGCGAACCTGGTTCAGGCGGTTGAGTTCGACGACGCATTGCTCGGCGCAGTCCGCCGTCGTCGCGTAGATGATCGACCAGCGACCACGGTACCAGTCGGGCTCCGTACGACCGCCCGACTGCGTCGTGAGTTCGCCGGAAGGCAGTGCCAGCGGCGGCTGGATGAACTCGCCGTGTGCGGCGCTGCTCGGCGTCCAGTCCCAAGGACCGTAGAAGGCGATGGCGGCGAGCGCGAGCGGAACCACGAAGACGGCCACGAGCATCAGCGGCTCCATGGATCGGCGGCGGCTCATCGTCGGCTGCCTTGCGCGCTTCGGCCGCCGTGCGCGCAGTACGCCGCTCCTCGCGGCTCGATCGGCAAGCAACAGCTCACGGCCCGGCGCCTCGACCGCCTTGCACGGTGCTCACGACCCGCTGCCTCGCCCGGCCTGGGCGCGCTTCGCACGCAGCACCGATCGGACCGTCACGATTGCGGTGATCGCGACCAGCGCGGCGGCGAGGCTGAACCACTGCAGCGCGTAACCCTGGTGCCGTTCGGGCGTGATCGAGCGCGGCTGCCACTCGCGGATGAAGCCGTCGGGCTGGTCGGCGGCAAGCAGGAGCTGATAGTCGACGAGCGGCAGCTCGAGCTCGGCCTCGAGTTCGTCGAACGTCGGAAACAGCAAGGCGCGCGGCCACGCCTGCGATCGGGGCTCCTCGGGCACATCGAGCCGGAGGCCCGGCCGGGGCAACGCATCGATCTGGCCCGAAACGGTTCGGTCGTGCTCGCCGACGTCGATGGCGGGCAGTTCGCCGCGGTCGGGCGCCGCGGCGATCCAGCCCCGGTTGACGACGATCCAGCGTTCGCTTCCTTCGGGCCGAAACGGCGTCAGGACCTGGTAACCGACGCGCCCGGCGTGCGTGACCCAGTCGAGCAGAATTTGCCGCGACGACAGAAAGCGCCCGCGCAAGAGCAGCCGCTCGTAGCGATGCTCGGTCAGCGCGTCGCCTTCAATGAGCGCCGTTGCGGCGCCGCCGCCGCTGCCGGCATCGAACGCCCCGAACAGTTCGCGCTTCTGCTCGGCGCGATCGAGCTGCCAGAAGCCGAGACCCACGAAGGCGCCGACCAGCGCCAGGAACAGGACAGTCAGGATCGCTCGCATCGCGCCATTATAGGAACCTGGACGGTTGTCCATGATCGGGAGCGCACCGAGGACGAATCTCTTTCGGCGATTGGCGCAGTCGTACGCTTGGTCGGGCAGTCCGGTATGGTCCTGCGATCCGGGTTACTGCACGGATTCGGGCGATCCGGACGATCCGGGACGATCGAGCGGAGTCAACCGGTGATATAGCGCTCCAGGTGCTCGATCACCGTTGCCTGCTCTTCTATCACGGCCTTGACGAGGTCGCCGATCGAAACCACGCCGATCACGCCCGAGTCATCGGTCACCGGCAGGTGACGGACATACTTGTCGGTCATCATTGCCAAGCCCTGCCGGACCGTGGCGTCCGGAGAAATCGTAAGCACCGGCGAACTCATGACGGCCTCGACGGCCGTGTCGCGCGATCGCAGGCCCTTGAGAATGACCTTGCGCGTGTAGTCGCGCTCGGACAATAAGCCGACAAGCTGGTCGCCCTGCATGACGAGCAGTGCGCCCACGCCGTGTTCGGCCATGCGGCTTATGGCTTCGAGCACGGTCTCGTCAGGAGCGGTGGACCAGATGTCCGCGCCCTTCCTGCGAAGTATGTCGCTGATGCTGTGCATGACCCGCTTTCGCTAATGCTCGCGTGCCGGGCGGCGGCTGATCTCCCAGTATGAATAAATCGGCCAGCGTTTGGCGAGCAACAGGAAGACCGCAGCGTAGCCCGCGACCAGGCCGACGGCAAACACGACATCGAGCAGCGAATTGAACGGCGTGTCGTCAGCCGAGAAGACGGGCACGACCGTCAGGTACTTGTGCATCCAGATGCCGACATTGATACCGACTGCCAGAACAATCATGGCCCGGGCCGAGCGCTTGACCCAGGCGAACACGAGCGCCGCGAACGGAACGAAGAAGCAGCCGAACATCATCGTCCAATAGTAAGGCGCGTAGTGGCCGTACATCTGCGGCCAGAGCGCGTCGGTCTCGCGCGGCAGGTTGCCGAACCATACGACAAAGAACTGCGCCCAGAAGAAATAGAGCCAGAGCACCGTGAAGCCCGTGACCAGCATGCCAAGGCAGCGGATCTGGTCCGGACCGAACAGCGACCCCGCCGTTTCGGAGCGTCCCAGAATCGCGACGAGAAACATCAGCGACGCGGTCGCGGCGAACAGGTTGCCGAACGAGAAGAAGATCGGAAACACCGTGCTGTGCCAGTGCGCGATCAGCATCATGCCGAAATCCCAGGCAAACAGTGTGCTGCAAAGACCGAACGCCAGGATCACGAAGGGCGACATCACGTAGAGCTGTTGCTCGAGCCGGTCATGATCCGCGGTTCCGGCAGCGCCGGCGCCGCCGTTCAGATCCGGTTTCAGCGCCTTGAGCGCATAGGCAATGCTCACGCCGTAGAAGAGCAGCAGGGCGAACAGGTTCCTGATCAGGAGCCAGTCGATGTTGAGCCAGGAACTCAGATGCTCTTCCTCGCGCTCCGCTGCGGTCATCGTGAGCCAATAGAACATCTCCTCCCGGGCCAACGCGAAGATGAGCAGGAAGACGATCAGCGCGAGGGGCGCGAACGACAGCGTGCAGATCTCGGCAAGCCGATAGAAGGGCTTGCTCCACTGAGCGCCGACGAGCCGCATGATCGCGCAGAACACGATCCCGCCCTGGCTCACGCCCATGAGGAAGAGGAAGTTCGCGGTCAGCAGGGGAAAGTCGATCTGGCCCGGGTCGCTCGTGAGCGCGTAGTAGAAGCCCGCCGCAGCCGCCAGGAAAACGACGGCCAGTATCCCGACGGTCAGGCCGCCGCCGATCGCCGGCGGCAGGCGTTGCTCGATGGCCGCAGGATCGGCGCTCATTGACCGAACTCGGCGCGCAGGTAGTTGATCACGTCCCAGCGCTCCTGCTGACTCAGCGCATCGCGGTAGTACGGCATCGAAACCCGCCCGCGCGTCAGCGTGAAGAAGATCTGGCCGTCGGCCTGATCCTGCGTATAGGCATCATTGAGGTCCACGGGGACGGGGTCGAAGACGACGCCCACCGGACCGTCGCCGAGGCCTTCCGCGCCGTGACACACGAGGCAGGTGTTCACATAGAGTTCTTCCCCGCGCGCGATCGACTCTTCGGTCGCCGGGACCGGATTCGGGATTGCAGCGGCTTCGTCCTTTGCGGCGAACATGCCGGCCTCGTCGGGCGGCGCGGGCAGCGTCTCGCCGCCTTCGACGGGAATCCCGCCCGAATCCCCTGCGACGACCGACTCCTGCGCCTTGACCGACGGCTGGTCGACCATGTCCTTGTCCCATGGGAAACCCATTGCGGCGCCCGCGTAGGCGAGCAGCACAAGCCCGAGGGCTGCCTCGCGGTATCCGTACTTCATCGTCCACTCCCCGGCGTGATTTCAGTAACTTCCTCGGCGCCCGCCTCGCGGAGTATCTCCGTCGCACGTTTGAAGTCGTCGTCCGCGGCGCAGGCGACCGTGACCGCAAACTTGTCGACGGCCGACTCGGGCACGTAGATGCGCTCGCGCAGCACCGGCAGGCGCGCGCTGATCAGGAACCCAAGAACGGTCGCCAGGATTCCGAACAGGATCGTCATCTCGTAGGTGATGATGAGGAACGGCGGGAAGGTAATGATGGGCCTGCCGCCCGTTGGATGCAGATAGAGTACTGCCGTGCCCGCCGCGAGCACGAAACCGCTCAAGCCGCCGATGATCGCTCCGAAGAAGGTGAACCGCTTGATCACGGACGTCTTCTTGCCGAGTACTTCCTCAACGCCATGCAGCGGGATCGGCGTGATGAGGTCGAGCGATTCGAAGCCCGCGCCCTTGAGCTTGCCGGCTGCGGCAAGTGCTGCGTTCGGGCCGCCGAACAGTCCTAATGCGTTGCTTGCCATTGGGTCTTTCCTTCATCCGGAGCCGGCAACGTCTCCTTGACCTCGTAGATCGACACGCTCGGGAAGATCTTCACGAATACGAGGAAGAGCGTGCAGAACATCGCGATCGAACCGACCAGGATCGAGAGCTCGACCAGGCTCGGAACGTACACGCCCCAGGAATCGGGCAGATACTGCCGCGAGAGCGACGTGCCGACGATCAGGAAGCGCTCCGTGTACATGCCGATGTTGATCGCGATCGACAGGATCAGCATCGGCACGAACGACGTCCGGAAACGCTTTGAGATCAACAGCAGCGGCGCCACCGCGCAGAACAGGATCATTTCCCAGTACAGCGGCGCATAGAAACCGAAGAGCTTGTACCGGAGCGATTCGAGCTCGGCCGAATCGTTGCTGTACCAGCCCGTGAACACCTCGACCACGTTGATGTAGGTCCAGATCAGCGACAGCGCAAGCAGCAGCTTGCCGAGGTTGTCGAAGTGGACCTTCGTGATGTAGTGCTCGAAATTCATGTACTTGCGCAGCACGAACATGACGGTCACGATGCCGGCGGTGCCCGAATAGATCGCGCCGACGACGAAATACGGTGCGAATATCGTCTGGTGCAGCGACGGCACGATCGACATCGCGAAGTCCCACGACACGATGCTGTGTACCGACACCGCAAGCGGGATGATGAGCACGGCGAGGAAGGTGTAGGCCCAGCCGAGGCGGTGCCACTCGGTGTCCGTGCCGCGCCAGCCGAGCGACAGCAGCACGTACATGTGATGGCGCCAGCCGGTCGTGCGGTCCCTGACCGCCGCGAAGTCCGGGATCGATCCCATGTAGATGAAGATGCTGCTGCCGGTCAGGTAGGTCGTGATGGCCATGACGTCGAACATCAGCGGCGACCTGAAGTTCGGCCACAACTCCATCTGGTTCGGATACGGCAGCGCCCAGTGGATGAACCACGGACGCCCGACATGGACCATGACCATCATCGCCGCGACCATGAGCGAGAACAGCGTCATGGCCTCCGCGCTGCGGTACATGGCCTTGCGCCATTCGCTGTTCGTGATGTGCAGCACGCACGACAGCAGCGTGCCGGAGTGACTGAGGCCGATCCAGAAAATGAAGCTCGCGAGATAGGTGCCCCACACCGTAGGGTGGTTCATGCCGGCCGCGCCGATGCCGTAGTAAAGCTGGTAGAACCAGGGGAAGAAGAAACACGCGAGCGTGATGAGCACGGCGATCGCGAGCGTGACGTAGTACCGCGGCCCCGTCTCGACGAGCGAGCGGACGATGTCATTGTTGACATCGGCGAACTTGATGTCCTCGTGCCTACGCTGCATCGGCGTCAACTTTCTTCAGATAGACCACGGACGGGTCGGTGTTGAGTTCCTCGAGCACCGTGTAGGCGCGCTCGTTGCCGAGCATCAGCGACACGGCGCTGTCGGGG
Organism: Gammaproteobacteria bacterium; assembly: GCA_022819855.1. Taxonomy (GTDB): domain Bacteria; phylum Pseudomonadota; class Gammaproteobacteria; order Steroidobacterales; family Rariloculaceae; genus Rariloculus. Next base: position 268,030 of record JAJEGN010000007.1, read on the forward strand.
TCCTTGCGGTCGCCGAATACGAGCGCTTCGGTCGGACAGGTCTGCACGCAGGCCGGCTGGACCTCGCCGTCCTGCACGCGCCGTCGGCCGTCGTCCTTGGCCGCGTCCTTGGCCTGGCGGATGCGCTGGATGCAGAACGTGCATTTCTCCATCACGCCCTTCTCGCGCACGGAGACATCGGGATTCAGTTGCTGGTCGAGCGGCTCGTCCCAATGGTGGTTGTTGTAGTTGAAGTAGCGGACTTCGTAGGGGCAGTACACCGCGCAGGAACGCGTGCCGATGCAGCGGTTGTAGATCTGCGCGTTGAGGCCGTCCTGGTTGTGATACGTGGCCGACACCGGACAGACCGTCTCGCACGGCGCCGCATCGCAGTGCTGGCAGAACATCGGGATGGCGCGGAGCTTCACGTCGGGATATTCGCCTTCCCAGTAGCGCTCGACCCGCATCCACTGCATGTGGCGGCCCCGGGCGATCGCGTCCTCGCCGACGATCGGCGTGTTGTTCTCGGCCTGACAGGCGGTCACGCAGGCTTCGCAGCCCGTGCAGCGGTCGAGATCGACCGTCATCGTCCAGTGGTAGTCGAACTCCTCGTAGTAGCCGGGGCGGCGGTATTCGTGCCACCTGGCGAGAAAGTCGTCGATGAGGCTCATGTATTCACTACCGTAATCGGGATGCTGTTCAGGCGCGTGTTGGCCATCGCTGCCTCTGCGCCCACGGCCGGCACGTCGATGCCGACGGCAGCTCCGGCGTCGGTGGCTGAGGCGACGGTCGGGGCGCCGGCGGCGGCAGGCGTACCGGCATCGGCGATCTGCACGATCTCCCGGCCAAGTTCCCGCGAATCGCCGCCGACCTTGACGAGGTCCACGCGGCCGCCCGTCGGGACGAGCCGCACGCGCGTCGCCGCCCAGGCCAGCGCGCCCGTGCCCGGTTCCGTCTGCGCCGCGAGGACATCGATCGGGTTGACCCCGTGCTCGTGCGCGTAACGCCCGTATTGCTCATGGCCCTGGCCGATCGGCATCGCTACGACGCCGGGCATGATCGCCGGATAGACGAGGACGGGTGCTTCGATGCTGCCCGCCGGCGACTCGATCGCAACGACGTCGCCCTCGCTCAAGCCAAGTTCCTCGGCGGTCACGGGATTGAGTTCGATCCAGCTCCCGTAGACGACGCCGGTCAGCGCGTCGGGTAACTCCTGCATCCAGGGCAGGTTCGCGCCGCGCCCGTCGTGCAGGCCGTTGGAGAGATACGGGTGCAGCGCGTACGGGAACTCGCCCTCCGCGCCCGCGAATTCGGGCGCGCCGACACCGATGCCGTCGACCACGCCCGCATCGGGCGCGAATTCGCCGCCCGGCGCTCGCGTCTCGTCGCCCCAGACGCCCGCCCTGACGACCGAGGTCCAGAACGTGTCGAAGTCGGGGATGGCCGGATCCGGCGTTCCGCTCGACCAGACCTCGCGCCAACTGTACTTGAGGTACTCCTCCATGTTCGGCCAGGGGAACGCGAGATCGAGCCCCATGCGGTGGGCGAGCTCGAGCACGATGTCGCCGGTTGCGCGCGTGTCGTACAGCGGCTCGACGACGGGCTGCGAAACAGCGCCGACCCGGAAGCCGACGCCTGGCGAGGGCGCGTCGTCGCCCCAGCTCTCAAGATACGTGTGACTCGGCAGCACGAGGTCAGCTTGCGCCGTCGTCTCGTCCAGGAAGGTCGACAGGCTCACGATCTGCGGGATGTCGGCCAGCGCCTCGGCGAAACCGGCCGCCTCCGGCAGATTGAACACCGGGTTCGTGTTGCTGACGATCAACATCTCGATCCGGCCCGCCCGCGCATCCTCGGCCAGTTCGAGCATCCGGGAGAGGCCCGCCTGGCGTGACGCCGTCGGACCGAACGCGGGCGGCGGATTGAAGATCACGCCGCCTTCGACGCCGATGTTGCCGACGAGATGGTTGAGCGCATTGACCGCGACGAGCGCATCGACGCCGTTGCTGTGGTTTCCGGTCGCGCCGCCGCCGATCGCGAGCCCCGGCTGCGTCTCGGCGAAACTGTCGGCAAGCCGTGCCACCGTGTCGGCCGCAACGCCCGTCTGCTCGGCGACACTCTCGGCCGCATACCCATCGAGCGCAGCCCGCCAGGCATCGAGGTCGGCGCCCTGGTAGCCGCCCTGATCGACGATGCGGCGTGCGATCCCGAGCGCGAGGATGCCCTCGGTGCCGGGATTCGCCGCGATCCATTCATCGGCCGCAGCGCCGGTCAGCGACATGCGCGGCTCGATCTGCACGAACCGGGCCCGGATTCCGTCGCGGGCCTGCCGGCTCCGGCCGAAGCCGAGCCCGTGGTGGACGGGCGAAAGCCAGTGGCCGATGAAGTCGGCGCCGAAGGACAGCACGTAGCGCGAGTTCTCGATGTCGTAGTAAGGCAGCTCGCTTTCGCCGAAAAAGCGTTCGTTCGCGGCGTAAAGCGTCGCGGGATGATTGAAGTCGTAGTGCAGGAGCTGGTCGGAGCCGAGCCAGCTCATGAACAGTTCCAGCAGGCTCGCAAGATGGCCGCGCACGCCGCCGGTCAGCAGCGCCACGCCTCCGCCGCGGCCTGCGGTCCGCATGAGCTCGAGCTGGTTCGCAAGCTCCGCAAGGCTTTCTTCCCAGGTCGCCGGGTCGAACTCGAGCTCGCCGCGCCTTCCCGCTCGAACGAGCGGCCCGGTAATCCGGTCGGGATTGTAGAGCGCCTGCAGCCCGGACTGACCGAGCGCACAGAGCCGGCCCTGGCTGACCGGGTGCGCCGGGTTGCCCTCGATCTTCTTCGCGCGCCCCTCGCGCGTTCGCACCGAGATGCCGCAGCCGGCCGAACACATCGAGCACACGCTGTTGTACCAGGTCGCGATGCCGGGGCTGAACTCTTCCGGCGGCACCGGATAGGGCACGAGATGCTCGACCGGGTGTTTTCTCGACTCCGACAGCATGAAGCCCGCACCCGCGCCGACGCCGCCCGCGCCGACGAGCGTGAGGAAGCTTCTTCGATCTATGTTCGGCATGGCGTCAGGAATTCCCCGGAGTTCAATTGCGGCCCGTCACTTGTGGCAGGTCAGGCAGTCGATGCCGTGCTCGACCTCCATGTCCCTGTGGCAGGTCAGGCACTGGCCCATCTCGTTCGGCGCCATGCGCGTGACCCGGTCCATCGTCTCGACGGGCCCGTGGCACTCCTGGCACTCGAGCCCGGCCGCCACGTGCCTGTTATGCGGGAAATGGACGAAATCCGGCAGGTCGTGGACCTTGATCCACGGGATCGGCTCAGCGTTCTCGTAGTGCCGCGCGACCTCCCGTACGAGCGGGCTGTCGGTCGCGACGATCGCGTGGCAGCCCATGCACTTGTTGACGCTCGGAACACCCGCCGACGGCGAGCGCCGGGCCTCCGTGTGACAGTACAGGCACGGGATCTCGTAGTCGCCCGCGTGGATCGTGTGGCTGAATTCGATTGGCTGCACCGGCGTGGTGCCCGGGAAGAACGCCGCGTTCGCGAAATAACCGACGAGCAGGCCCACGAAGCCGACGCCGACGATCATCCCGACGGGCTTCAGGACCTTGAGGGTCGGTACGATGGAAACGCCCATTCAGCTCGTCCCCCTCATCTCATGCGCGGCGGTCAGTCCGAGCGAATCGCCGAAACCGTCGCCGAACTGGTGGATCGAAGTTGCGACTTCTTCGTTCTTCGTCGCACGCAGATACGTGTCGGCCATCTTGTGGAACACCTGGTAGAAATACAGGTTCATGTCCTCGACGGTCATGTCCTTGATCCAGAGGTCGATCGCCGCCGTCGTCTTCTTCTCGCTGTCCCAGAGCGACAGCATCATCGACTGGCAGGGCATCGGGCCGTCGGCCTCGGCGTCCGTCGCCTGCCACAGGATGCTCGAAGGCAGGTTCTCGCCGTCGAGCTCAACGGTCAGCTTGATTTCGGCCGTTCTCGTCATCATGCTGTCACACACGGCGGCACCGGCCGCGCCGCGGAGCCATCGAGGCTTCCGATGTTCGATTTCATCCTTCTCGTCGTCATGGCCGGCATTCTCGTCAGTCTCGGTCTCGGCCTCACGTTCCTCGTGCGTGACGGCGGCAAGACGAACCGCACGGTCGTATCGCTGACCGTACGGGTCGGGCTTTCCGTCCTGCTGCTCGCGCTGCTCGCCATGGGTTTCGTCAGCAGATACATGAACTAGAACCAGTAGACGAACGTAAAGAGAAACAGCCACACGACGTCGACGAAGTGCCAGTACCAGCTCGTCGCCTCGAACGCGAAGTGGTTCTCGGGCGTGAAGTGGCCGCTGAATACGCGAAACAGCATGACCGCGAGCATGACCGTGCCCATCGTCACGTGCGCGCCGTGAAAGCCCGTGAGCATGAAGAACGTCGAGCCGTAAATCCCTGACCCGAGCGTGAGGCCCAGTTCCTCATAGGCTTCGGCGTACTCGACGACCTGCAGCAGCAGGAAGAACGCGCCGAGGAGCACCGTGATCGCGAGCCAGACTCCGAGCGCGATCCGCTGGCTCTTCTTGAGCGCCCAATGGGCGAACGTCACCGTTACGCTGCTCGTGACGAGGATCACGGTGTTGATGAAAGGCAGACCCCAGGCCTCCATCGCCTCCGTTTCCGTTCCGCCCGGCGTCATGAACAACGGCCACACGTCGGCGAAATCGGGCCACAGGAACGTGTGTGTTTCGAGATTGCTGCCGGCCCCCGCGAGCCAGGGCACCGAGATGACCCGGGCATAGAACAGCGCACCGAAGAAGGCCGCGAAGAACATGACCTCCGAGACGATGAACCACTGCATGCCCATGCGGTAGGAACGGTCCATGAGGCCGCTGTTCATGCCCGTGACCGATTCCCGGATCACCGTCCCGAACCAGCCGAACAGCATGAACGCGACGATCCCGAGCCCGATGTAGAAGATCCAGACGCCGTGCGTGCCTTCGGCGGCGACCTTGTCGGTGGTCTGATGAATCATCGTCACCAGGCCGTACGCCATTATGAAGAGCGCCACTGAGCCGACGATCGGCCAGACGCTCGTGTGCGGTACGTAATAGCGAGGGGTCTCGCCGACGGCGGGTGCTTCGCTCACGGCTGGTAATGTCCCTCGTGGTCGGCATGCGAATCTGTAACTGGCTCGGACAGGACGACTTCCGTCTCGGGGACGCGGAACATCGTGTACGACAGGCTCAGCGTGCCGATGTCCTCGGGCAGCTCCGGATCGACGTAGAACAGCACGGGCATGTCGATGTCGGCATCGGCCTGAAGGTGCTGTTGCGTGAAGCAGAAACACTCGACCTTGTGCAGGTACGGCGCCGCGGCACTTGGCGCGACGCTCGGCACGGCCTGTCCGGTGACCCGGCCGCTCGCGCGATTGCGGGCGTAGTATTCGGTCCTGTTGACCTCCCCGAGCCGCACGCGCATCTGGTTTTCGGTAGGCCTGAACTCCCAGGGCATGCCCCTGTTGACCTGCGCGGCAAACTGGATCGTGACCTCCCGATCGGAAACTTCAGCCATCGGCGCGGCGCTCACGGCCTCCCCGGAAGTCCTGCCGTTGATCCCCGTGATCTCACAGAAAATCTCATACAGCGGCACGAGCGCGAACGCGAAGCCGAACATCCCCGCAGCCACCAACAACAGTACGGCGACGTGCCGGCGTTTGCTGTTGGTGCTCTTGCTCATCAGGCCCTGTCGGCAGCGGCGTGGGCGTCATCGGGCTCGATTACGGGCGGCGTCTCGAACGAGTGCAGCGGCGCCGGCGAGGGCAGCGTCCACTCGAGGCCCTCGGCGCCCTCCCAGACCTGGGCGTCCGTGACCTTCTCACCGCTCGTCAGGGCCTTCACGACGATGTAGAGGAACAGGATTTGCGTGAGCCCGAGCAATCCTGCGCCGATGCTCGACAGCATGTTGAAGTCGGCGAACGCGATCGAGTAGTCGACGATTCTGCGCGGCATGCCGGCGAGACCCGAGAAGTGCATCGGGAAGAACGTCAGGTTGACGGCGATCGTCGCGGTCCAGAAATGGATCTTGCCGAGCCGCTCGTCGTACATGCGTCCCGACCACTTCGGCAGCCAGTAATAGACGGCCGCCATCGTGCCGAAGATCGCACCCGGGTAGAGCACGTAGTGGAAGTGCGCGACGACGAAGAAGGTGTCGTGATACTGGAAGTCGGCCGGGACGAGGGCCAGCATGAGGCCCGAGAACCCGCCGATCGTGAACATGATGACGAACCCGACCGCGAACAGCATCGGCGTTTCGAAGGTCATCGAACCGCGCCACATGGTGGCCACCCAGTTGAACACCTTCACGCCCGTAGGCACCGCGATCAGCATCGTTGCGTACATGAAGAAAAGTTCCGCGGCCAGCGGCATGCCCGCCGCGAACATGTGATGCCCCCAGACGATGAAGGACAGCAGCGCGATCGCGATGGTTGCGATCACCATCGAGTGATAGCCGAAGAGCTTCTTGCGCGCGAACGTCGGGATGATCTGCGAGGCGATGCCGAAGCCCGGCAGGATCATGATGTAGACCTCGGGATGCCCGAAGAACCAGAAAACGTGCTGGAACAGCACCGGGTCGCCGCCGCCGGAAGCCTCGAAGAAACTCGTGCCGAAGTGCCGGTCGGTCAGCATCATCGTCACCGCGCCCGCGAGCACCGGCATGGCCATGATCAGCAGGAACGCCGTGATGAGCCAGGTCCAGACAAACAGCGGCATCCTGAACAGCGTCATGCCGGGCGCACGCATGTTCAGGATCGTGACCATGACGTTGATGGCGCCGAGCACCGAGGACACGCCCATGAGGTGCACGCCGAGGATGAAGTAGTCCGTGCTTGGCGGCCCGTAGGTCGTGGACAGCGGCGCGTAGAAGGTCCAGCCGAAATTCGGCGCGCCGCCCTCCATGAACATCGACGACAGGAGCAGGATGAATGCGAACGGCAGGATCCAGAAGCTGAAGTTGTTGAGCCTCGGCAGCGCCATGTCCGGCGCACCGATCATGAGCGGTACGAGCCAGTTCGCAAGGCCGACGAACGCCGGCATCACGGCGCCGAACACCATGATGAGACCGTGCAGCGTCACCATCTGGTTGTAGAAATCAGGCTGCGTGAACTGCAGCCCCGGCTGGAACAGCTCGAGCCGGACCACCATCGCCATCGCGCCGCCGATGAAGAACAGCAGGAAGGCCAGGCACAGGTACAGCGTGCCGATTTCCTTGTGGTTCGTCGTCAGGAGCCAGCGCAGGAGGAAGGCGATCAGCGGATGGCGTTGCTTCGGTATGGTGTCTGCGTGGGCAATCATGACTTGTCGTCCCTACCGTGATTCGAACACGGTCAACGGCTGGACGATATCGCCCGTGGCGTTGCCGAACGAGTTGCGCTCATAGGTGATGACCGCCGCGATGTCGCGGTCGGAAAGCTGCGGCGCCCAGGCCTGCATCTCCGTATCGGCGACGCCGTTCATGACGCGGTCGATGTGGCCTTCGACCGGCCCGTTGACGATCTCGCTCGCGGCAAGCGCCGGGTACCTGATGCCCTGGCCGGCGCCGTCCGGCAGGTGGCAGGTCGCGCACTGCGCGATGTAGACCTGCTCGCCGATCGGCATGAGTTCGTCCATCGTCCAGGTCCGGCTGCGGTCGGCGACGGCCTGTTCGCCCGCAAGCGCCGCGGCGACGCGCTGATCCTCGATCCAGGCGTCGAATTCCTCTTCCGGCAGGACCTCGACCACGACCGGCATGTACGCGTGATTCATGCCGCACAGTTCCGTGCACTGCCCCCGGTAGACGCCCGGCACATCGACGCGCGTCCATGCTTCGTTGATGAAGCCCGGCACGGCGTCCTGCTTGACGGCGAAATCCGGCACCCACCAGGAATGGATGACATCGCCCGAGGTCATCAGGAAACGAACCTTCTGGTTCGTCGGGATCACGAGCGGATTGTCGACGTCGAGGATGTAGGTCTCCTCCTTTTCGATGAGGTTGTTGATCGCGTCCTGCGGGGTCGCGAGGTTGCTGAAGAAGCCGATGTCGGCCTCGACATACTGGTAGTGCCACTTCCACTGCGAAGCGGTGACGAGAACGGTGATATCCGGATCGGAGTTGTCTTCGATGTCGATCAGCGCCGTCGTGGCCGGGACCGCCATGCCGATGAGGATGAGCGTCGGGATGATCGTCCAGATGATCTCGACCGGCGTGCTCTCGTGGAACTTGGCGGGTACCGGATGCTTCGAGCGCCGATGGGCGTACATCGTGTAGAACATCGCGCCGAAGACGACGATGCCGACGACGACGCAGACACCGAGACTGATGTGATGGAGGTTCTGGACGCGCTGGCTGATCTCGGTCACGCCCTCGCGCATGTCGAAAACCTGCGCCACGGCGGCCTGCGAATACCCGAAAATGACCAGGACGATCGAGCAGAGCTGCCCGAAAGTGGCAATAACGCGGCGTATGCCGTTACGCGTCATGCCTGTGCTTGTCAGAACATAGCTTAGGCATTTGCCGACCTATACCGTGAGCACTGGTCCCCAGCGCCCGGCTTCCATTTGAGTGCTGAAACGTCCTTGTGCAGTCGATTTCCGTTCGGGTCTAGTCGCAGGTCGGGCGCAAGCATAGGGCAAAAGCAACGCAAGTTCAAAGCGCCCCGCCACGGCGTAATTGCGCCACGGTGCGAAGCTGATTTCGGCCCATCCAGTCGCGATAGCGGATGGCCGTGGCCGTCTCGGCATGCGCGCTCCAGTCGCCGCGGTGCGCGAGCAAAAACTCGTCGCCGTCGAGCCGCGCCTGCCACTCCTCGCCCTCCCAGTCGATGAAGGCGATACTCTGATTCGCATGGCGGTGCCAGCGGCCGTCGTCGAGCGGATCGAGTTCGAAACTGTCACCGCGAACCCACGCCGTCCACTGCCCGCCGTTCCAGGTCACATACTCCATCCGGTCCTGCGCCCAGGGCTCGTTCATGGGTTCGCCGCCACCGTCGCTGCTCGCAATGAACGCGACCCGCGCAGCAGCGATCGTCACCGCCACGGCTATGAGCAATCCGACTAGAGCCCTGACCATCCGTACCCCCTACCTCGCGGTCTGCGCACTATATAGTCGATCCGCAGCGGCCAATCAAGATCGCGGACGGGGAGACGCTCAGGTCGGCCAAAACAGCGCAGGTCTCGACCCTCCAGCGATGCCCGTCGCGCGCGCCCTGCTTCGAAGCATCACCGAAAATCATCGACCATCCGACGGCGGCCGACGATTATGTGCTAGCTTGCGGTGCATCCCGAACCTTCCAGGTCTGTTTCCATTCGGCGCGGGTGCGTCAGCCGTGGACCCATCGTCACTTTTTCAGCGGTAGAGATCGACAGGTAGACAATGAAGCCGAGCGATTACCTGTCGGAACCCGAATCGGCGGGCTCCGGGACGGCACACATGCGGCAACTCATGGTTGCGGCAGCCGCGGTTCTCTGCTCGGCCTGCACCGCGACGGAGCAGGGCCATGAATTGCGCCTGGCCAGTTTCGTGGGCTCAAGACATCCGGTCGTGGCTGCGGTATTCGATCCGTTCGCCGAGGAACTGGCAAGCGTCAGCGGCGGTCGGTTGACGGTCCGCCAGTTTCACGGCGCCACGCTCAATTCGGCTCCCGCTCAACAGTACTCGCGATTGCTCGAAGGCGTTGCCGACATTTCGTTCGGACTGCCGGGCTACACGACGCAGCGCTTCCCGATGACGGCACTGTTGGGTTTCCCTGGCATGTCTCCGGATGCGATCACAGGTACCGAACGCCTTTGGCGAGGCCTGCCGACGATCGCCGCGGAGTACGACGCAAGGGTGCTGGGGCTGTGGGCCGGGGAGCCCAAGGTGCTGATCTCGGCGACCCGGCGCATCGATGAGGCGGACGATCTGCGCGGCATGATCGTCTCGGCGGCGTCGGCGCAGGATGTCGCCTATCTCGAACGCGTCGGCGCCGCCGCCATGTCGCTGCCCACGAGCGAGGCGCACCAGGCCTTGACCACCGGAGCCATAGATGCGGTCTTCGCAGATGCGAGCTCGATCCTTTCTTTCAGTCTCTGGGAACCGGCGCAGTACATCACCATGAATTTTCCACCCATTGCATCAGCCTTTTTTCTGCTGATGAACCGCGAGGTGTACGCGGGCTTGTCGGTTCAGGAGCGGGCGTGGGTGGACACCGCCAGCGGCCTGGAATTGAGTTTGCGGGGCGCCCGGGCGTATTTCGCGAATGCTCGTCGCGGACTCGCGCTCGCCGAGGAGGACGGCATCGAGTTCATCACCATGTCCGATGCCGAACTTGAGAAGATCTTCTCCCTGTTCGCCCCGGTGATGGAGGAAGAGCTGCAGCGCGACTTCGGCAACGGGCTGACGGGCGCCGACATCGTCGCGCTGATGATGGGGCAGGACCGCTGACCATGCCCGTGCCCGATTTCCATCGGCGCATGGTTGATCGCGCCATCACGATCTGGGCGGGCATCGGCGGCGTATCGCTCGTCCTGCTGGTACTGGCGACGGGCGTCGGCGTGTTCTTCCGCTATGTCCTCAACACACCCATCAATGGCCTCAGGGATATCAGTCAGTTGCTGCTGCTGATTTGCGTGAGTGGCGCCATTCCCCATGCCGCCCGACGGGGAGCGCACGTTGCCGTCGATCTGTTGACTCTGACTCGCCGCCCCGCAACTCAAAGGATGGTGGGCATCCTGGTCACGTCGGGCAGCGTCGCTTTGCTGGTCGTCGTGCTGGTGGCCCTGGCGAGGCAGGGGAGTTGCGGATTCCATTGCGGCCACTTCACACCGGACCTGGTGATTCCCTTCTGGCCGATGTACCTCGCGCTGGGCATCGGATTCTTTCTCTACGTGCTGCAGCTCATCGTCCGCAGGTCGGCGGACGAACCGGGCTCAAAGCCGGTTCTCCAGGAACTCCGGTGACGGATCTGCAGATAGGCGTCGCGGGCTTCGTCGTGCTGTTCGTGCTGTTGTTCCTGCGAATGCCCGTAGCGCTCGCGATGATGCTGGTCGGTTTCGTGGGTACGCTCGCGATCAATCCGGTGGCTGCGCTGCCGGTCCTCGCAGGCGAGACGTTCAACACGTCCACCCTGTACTCAATGAGCATGCTGCCCATGTTCGTGCTGATGGGTAACATGGCCGGTGCAGCGGGCCTGAGCCGGGATCTGTACGATGCAGCTCACGCCTGGATGGGCCGCTTCAGGGGCGGACTGGCGTCGGCAACCGTCGTGGGGGCGGCGGGGTTTTCGGCCATGTCGGGCTCGTCGCTGGCATCGGCGGTCACGATGGGGCGCGTCGCCTTGCCGCAAATGAAGCGGTTTCGTTATGACGACGGTCTCAGCACCGGCGTGATCGCCGCCGGGGGGACACTGGGCATACTGATTCCGCCGTCGGCGGGATTCATCGTCTATTCGATCTTGACGGAGGAGTCCATCGGCCGTTTGTTCATGGCGGGCGTGCTGCCCGGGCTCCTGTTGACCGCGCTCTTCGTCGTGGCGGTCGTGGTGCAGACTACCCTGAAGCCGGACATGGCGCCCTCTTCCGACGTGCGGATTCCCACTGCCGAGAAATTCGCGGCGCTGCGTCGCGGGCTGTGGATCATCGGGATCATTCTCGTGACGATCGGCGGAATCTACCTGGGCGTCTTTTCCGCGATAGAAGCCGCAGGGATCGGTACGCTGTTGACCTGTGCCGTCGCGGCGCTGCGTCGCAGCCTCACGATGGACAAGATAACGAAAGCCGTGGGCAATACGCTGCAGGCGACGGGCACGACCTTCCTGATCCTGATCGGGGCATTCGTGCTCACGCCCTTCATCACGCTGTCAGGTATCCCGGACGCCCTGCTGACCCTGATCGCGGACTCCGGAGCCGGGCCCTATACCGTGCTCTGCCTGATATTGCTGACGCTGATACTGCTTGGCACGTTCCTCGAAGGGTTCGCGATTCTGGTCCTGACGCTGCCCTTCGTGCAGCCGATGGTGATGCAGGCCGGCTTCGACATGGTATGGTTCGGCGTGCTCATGGTGATCGTGCTGGAGATGGGCCTGATCAGCCCACCCGTCGGCGTGAATGTTTTTGTCGTCAAGGGCATCGCGCCGGATGTGCCCATGGGCACGATTTTCCGCGGGATCATCCCGTTCTGGCTGGCGATGTTCGTGGTGCTGGTCGTCCTTGTCGCCTTTCCGGCGTTGGCGACCATACTGCCCGACTCGATGTTCGGCGCGATCTGAAGGCCCGCCAAACCATGTTTCCGATCCGCGACGACAACCCGCATTTCCTGACGCCATACGCGACTTACGCGATCATCGGCCTCAATGTCGCAGCGTGGATCTTCGTGCAGGGTCTCGGCAGCAACGCGGCGCTCGCGCAGTCGATCTGCACGCTCGGATTGATTCCGGGCGAATTGCTGAGCACCGTACCGGCCGGCACCCGGTTCCCGCTCGGCCCGGGCATCGCGTGCGTGCTCGGCGACGGCCCCACCTGGCACACGACCATCTCGTCGATGTTCCTGCACGGCGGGTGGTTCCACCTCATCGGCAACATGTGGTTCCTCTGGATATTCGGCAACAATGTCGAGGACTCCATGGGTTCCGTGCGGTTCCTGTTTTTCTATCTGCTTTCGGGTCTGGCGGCCGCGGCATTGCAGATCGCGACGAATCCCGACTCGACCGTGCCGATGGTCGGCGCTTCGGGCGCGATCGGGGGCGTGATGGGCGCCTACATCCTGCTGTACCCGCGCGTGCACGTGCACATGCTGGTCTTCTTCGGCTTCTTCGTCACGACGTTTGCCGTGCCGGCCTTCGTGATGCTCGGCTACTGGCTGTTCGTGCAGCTCATCAGCGGTTTCGGTTCACTCGGGGCACAAGGCGGAGGCGTCGCCTTCTGGGCGCATGTCGGCGGTTTCGTCGCCGGCGCGCTGCTGGTGCTCGTCTTCCGCGACCGGCGCCTGCTCGCGCGCCATCCCTATCACGGCTGGCGGCGCCGGCGGCTGCCCACGGAGAGCTGGCGAAGGATTCAGCGCTGAGGAGGGTATGGAACGGATCGCGCAGACGATTCGCAGCTATGGTCCCGCGTCGCGCTCCCAGCACCTGAAGGTGCGCACGGTCAGCGCCTAACGCCGGATACAAGTATTAGCGACCAACTGTTCGCGTAACGCGTCTTCCTCAGAAATCTCCGCATCCCAACCGTAGGCTGCTGCGACGGCGGCATCAAGGGCCGCGTGCGCATCGGCGAGCCATTGCGGGCGGGCATTGTAGAGCCGGGTCAGCGTGCGGGCCTTGAGTTCGTTCGCCGCCGCGTCGTCGCGCGGCACCGGGCGCTCCGGGTAACTGGGCACCGGCTCCGCGACCCGGTCCACCCATTCCGGAGGATTGAGCCAGCGGTCGCGGAGTTCGACCAGCCGCCGGGCCGCATCGGCAATGGCGACGGCGTGCGGATCGCCGGCGTAGTCGGCGGCGGGAATGTCGGGCGTCAGCCCCTCGGGGAACGGGAAGGTCTCGAAGGTGGTGGTCGGCGTGTAGCGTGGATCGTTACCTTTGCCGAGCCATGTCCCGAGCCGCAGCGACCACGCCTCGTGAAACCGGCTATGGAGGATGCCGAACGTCGTGTCGTCGTCGCGGGCGATGACAATCAACTGATGATCGGGGCAGACTCCCGACTCAAGCCAGACGAACAGCCGATACTTGGCGACCGTGGGCGTGGCGATGAATCGAGTCAGGCCGTCGAGCGCCCGCCACATTGCCGGCCGCGGTCGCCAGTGTCGCCACCACTCGTCCCTAAGTTTCTTGATTCGATTATTGGCCCGAACAGGCTTTACGTGTTCCTCGATATGCTCAAACGGTGCTTCGTAGAGCGCGGCTTCCTCCCCGGTCATGGAGGAACCGAAATCGATAATCCATTGGTCGGAGGACCGGCGAACAATATCCTTGCCGACGACACGAGGTTTCAGTACGTCGGCGTTCGGACGCCCGTTAGGGTTGGACGGGAGCCTCAACCAACTCCGGGCAACATCGCCCGGAATATCGAAGGCGCCGTTCTTGTTGACCCCCAAAAAAGCAGTGTCCCGGTTCGCCGCCAGTCTTTCAGCCTGCGTCAGGTCGATGCCCCCGGCTGAAAGATCAGCGTGAACAACGGTGGTTTCCTCGCCATTGAGGGATACTGGCAGGTTCGCCTTTTTTGTGGCGAAGCAGACCAGCGACACCCGGACCGCCGCTCCATCCACCACCCAAGGTTCATCCGACCAAGCGTCGAAGATTGCCCCGCGAGCAACTATCCGGTCCAGAACATGCCTATTGTTTCCGCCGCGTATCGAGTTTGTGGCAACTAGGCCGGCACGGGCGATCCTTCCATCCTCTACCAATCGTCCCGCCTTGTGGAACCAGTAGCAGACGAGATCGGCTGAAGAAGCAACCGAGCCCCGATAGGTCCGGCGCAGGCGTTCGGTGTATTCGTGACCCAAACCGCCCCGCATCACTCGATCCCCGAGAAACGGCGGGTTGCCGATCACGACATCGGCTTGCGGCCAGTCTGGTTCGCCGCCATCCGAGGCGAGGATCGCGTCACGGCACTCAATGGTGTCCAGCGGGTCCAGAATCGGATTCGTCGAATTGCTGAACCCATTACGCCGCATCCACTGGATTTCGCCGATCCATACCGATACGCGGGCAAGCTCCGCGGCGTAGGCGTTCAGTTCGATGCCTTTCACGTTCGCCGGGCCGACCGCCGGGAACCCGCGCTCCAGACCGAGCGCCTCCGCTTCGAGTTGAACGCGGTGCTCGATGTCCTTAAGCGCGTACAGCGCGAGATAGAGGAAATTCCCCGACCCGCAGGCAGGATCGAGCACGGTAAACGCGCGCAGCCGTTCGAGGAAGGTGCGCAGCGCCCGATCCGCCTGCCGCCGAAGCCGTGTGCGAGCCGCGCGCGACCCCGCCGCGTCGGCGCGTTCGAGCTTGTCCGCGACCTCTGCCTTCACCTCCTTCCACTCGGCGAGCAGCGGCCGGACAATGACCGGATCGACAATCCGCATGATCTTGCCGCGGTCGGTGTAGTGGGCGCCGAGTTGCGAGCGTTTGTCGGGGTCCAGGCCGCGTTCGAACAGCGTGCCGAAGATTGATGGGTCGATCTCCGACCAATCGAGCGTCGCCGCCTTGAGCGCCGTCTCGATCCCTTCGCGGTCGAGCGGCAACGTGGTGTCATCATCGAATAGCCCGCCGTTGAACCAGTCCACCCGCTCGAACCCGACATCGCCGCCCGTGGCCATCGCGCCGAACAGGTGTCTGGCGTACCCCTCGAACTTCCCGGGATCGCCCCGCGAGCGGTCGAGCATCCGGGTGAACATGTCGTCGGGCAGCAGCCCCACATCCTCGGCGAACATGCAAAACACCAGGCGGTTGACGAAGTGCGCAACCGTTTCGGGGTCGTGGCCCCAATCCCGCAAGCCTTGCGCGAGATCGGCGAACGTGGCCGCCGCGCGCTCCGTCACGGTCTGCCGAGTCTCCCCCGGTCGCAGCCGCTCCGGGTCCGACATCGCCCACTTGAGCCTGTCCCGGGTCGCGCCATCGGCGAGATTGTCGAGCGTGAAGTCGTGCGTCACGCTCACGCTGTTCGTCCAGTTCGTGCGGATGCGGAACCGGACCATGTCGGAGACGATCAGCAGCGGCGGGTTCTCCAGCGCCAGCGCGTACTGCCGCAACTGGTTGAACGCCGCGTCCAGGTCGGCGCGGCGGCCCTTGTACTCCCAAGCGAAGCAGCCGCGCTTCCACACGTCAGCCCAGCCGTCGCCGCCGCTGTCCTTCCGTGCGCCGCGCTCGAAGCAGTACCACTCGCCCGCCGGATCGGCTTCCGCTGGCGTCGGCTCGTCGAGCAGCCGGCACAGATCTATGAAATGTTCCTGTGCGGCCGAGCGCTCCTTCAACTCGGATGCTCGCCACTTGGCGATGAACTCACCCGGAATCATCGCGTGGACCCCAGGTATGGGCGTGTACAGCAGCGCGACCAGGAGCATGCGTGTTCTGGTGACGCCATGCCGATCATCGATTTACGGCTGTCCGTTCCAATCTCGTTCCAAGCACCGTACCCACGCCTACTCCGTCCGTGCGACGGAACAGGTCGGGGCATCGCTGCTGCGCCAGTGGGCCAGAAGTGTAATCGCTGAATCTCAGCCAGACATCCGAGCCTTGTGGATGCGGCGCGGTTGTGACCGCTTTCGTCGACGAACGGGAACCAAGCCATGAGGCCAGACTACAACGCCACGCGATCACGGACCAAGGCGCAATTTGCATGGGGTGGTCGACTCGGCAAATGGCGAGCGCACGACAAGCCCGCTCGAGGTTCGTATAAATCGTGGCAGGGTACCGGGCAGCCCTACCCGGGAAGTCCCGTTCAGCCCGAGACCGAATTTCGGCTGGCAGAGGCTCTCGACGCAATCTCCTCACGGATACACGCACAAAGAGTCGTAAGATCAGCCTCGTATTGTTCATTTGTAATTTACGATGTACTATTCGCGTGTCGAACTAACCGAGAGGTGGAGATGTACACCGTTGCCGAACTCGCCCAAGCTGTCGGGAAGACCGAAAATTTCGTCCGGCAGCACATCCACCGCGGACATTTGGTACCGCAAAAGGAGGGACGCCGAATCCACGTCACGAACGACGAAGCGATTCGCTGGTGTCAAGCACGGGGACTTGTCTTGTCCCCCGCGTCCGGGTTGCCAGTCGAGCCATTGGCAGGCGACCGAGTCGCACGTCTGACCGTGGCGGCGTATCGAAATGCCGACGGCAGCTACGTTAACGCCTTTACGCTTGTTCGCCTACGGGGGCGCGAGCATCTCGGGCCGTGGAACGGTACTCCGGACGGGCAATGGCGCCGCGAGGATGTTGGCCATGGGTTTGAACTGTTTAGTCTCGATAGCGACCCGGGCCATTGCGAAGAGCTGATTTCCGCTGCGGTGAACAGCGGCAGGATGACCCTGGACGACCGCGTGTGCCAATACGATCTGCTCGGTAGTCCCAGGTCGTACTGGGCGTATCGGGACTACCGCGGCGATCAGGACGACCCGATCCCCAGTCCGTTCTCCGCTCACAGCGCCGAAGTCCGTGAGTACTGGGCCCGCGACGGCGACAGCCGCCTGTTGTTGACCGAAGCCGTGGATGCGCTTCCGCCAACCTGGAATGGGTTCGCGTCGCTCGGGTTTTCACTCCTCGACCGTGCCGACCGGTTGGGAAATCTTGCGGTCGCATCGGCATGGGACCGGATTACGTGCAAGCTTTCGGCGGCGCAACACACGAATTCGCTCGCTCTGGATATAGCCGGAAACTTCATGCCCGACGAGTACAAGACGACCGTGTGGGCGGCGGGTAGCGGGGATGCGTTCTTTCACCGGCAGCTTCCGGCAACATCCGGCAGAACGAAGATAGCGCTACCAATGACGCCCGACCGAATTGGCGTTCAAGTACTCCGCTCATCGGACGGCCAGTGTGTCGACTACATGGACGCAAATCTGATCATGGGTTTCAACGTCCGCATCGACGCGTCCACCGGACCCGCACTCAACCTGACCGATCCTGACGGCAACAGAATCTGCGAGGTAAATCCGGTTCGTTCGCGATCCAGGGTCGTCGTATCCACAGACGATCAAGCACCCGAGGTCGATCGGATCGTGCGTACCAGGAGTCTTGGCCATCGCGCCGCAAAGTCTGAGGCGGCTGCCCGACGCCAAGGCACTGTAGCGCGGTACAAGCCGAACGCGTTCGCAGACACCGTCGCGCACTTCGCCAGGCTTCTTTCCGAGGACACGGATCCATCCGGACCCGTCTACCTTGCCGACCGCTACTTCCTCGCGAAAATCGAGGGCGTGCAAGGCGTTCAACTGTACGCAAGGATGCTCGAAGCCACCGTCGGCCGCGAATTTCGTGTTCTTTGCACCCAGCCCCCGAAAGAGCATCCGAACGCATGGTGGCAGACGCTTCCGACAGCTCTCACGAGCCACCTCGTCGTACGATCTTTCCTCACCAACGATCCGATACCCCAGCCCGCGTTCCACGATCGGTACATCATCACGCCAAATCGGGAGACACTGATGACCCATTCGCTCAACGGATGGGCTCGGGACGGGGTCACATTTGTCACCTTGCCCTTCGCCGTGTACCGCAGCGAAGCCGAGTATCTGTGGTCCATTGACCTCCGTTCGACCAGCGCACCGTTGCTGGTGGAGGAGTACGCCTCATGAATGCCGAAACGAACGGTTCGCTCAATCTCCCTGCCGAAGTGCGCGATCTGCTGTGGCGCATTTTTGGCCCAGGGGCATCGCCAATGAGGGATGTATCCGCGTTTGAGTTGATCGAGACCGTGATTTCAAAGCGAGCTTCGCTGCCCCGACGTCAGCAGACTACCCACATTGCAGAGATACGCGGATGGTTCCAGACACACGATGAGCACCGTTGGCTTGCCCCGGAGATGCGTGAACCGGTAGCCCAAGCCATTATCGATGGCGTCCGTGCGGATTTCTCGAAAACGGCCATCTGGGCGATCGGGGCGGTAGACTCCGAGATTGTCCTGCCGATACTGAAAGCGCGCTGGTCCGAGGAAGAAATCGACGAGTTCTGCTCACGCGCGTTGAACGCGATTCAGCAAGCAACTGAACGCGAGAAAATAGTCGATCCGGAGCGCGCAAGCAGGTATTCGGGGATCGATGCAGCCAAGGTGACAATATCCCGCGAAGCCATCGAGCGGGACGGCCAGATCAGCAGCTTCAAGCACCTTGGCGATAGCGGTTGGGAACTCGTTCATCATGCACTGGACGGTACAGTCTCGAACTTGGTCAAGCTGCTCGTCGACCTCCGGCCTGCAGGATTCGAGACTCTGATCGCGGAGCTCGATCACCCCGTGCTTCAGGCGTTGGCGGCCGAGTGTTTCGTCGCTAACGCGCGGCGTGCCGATCACCGCGCCCCGTTGAGGTGGCTGAAACCGGGAGTCTGCGATGCCGTCGTGGCGCTCGCGATCTACCATACTCTGGGTGCGATCAATGTTCTCGACGAAGACAGCAGATCTGATTCGGTTGCCGTCCCGCGTGATGCTTGGCGCACCGAACTCAAGCCCGGCCATGACGATCTCGAAGGCGCAGCACGTGGTTTGATAGCGGAGTTGGTTCACCGAATATCTCAACTTCCGAAAGTGCCGAGTGTCAGATGGCTCGGTGAACTGCTGAGCACTGCCCCGGACATCCTGAACGGAAACGCGGACGGTGCGAAACCCCAACGGGTGTCCGAACTGGAGGCGGCCTGTGCTGAGCACTTCTCGGCGCGACACGCATCAGGCGTTGACGACGACACCCTAAGGGCATTCCGGACGGGTTTACGCCTGACGAGAAGAAAGACCTGGAACAGGCACGTTGCCGATGTCGCCTGGAAGATGCGCACAGACTCGCGCGACAGCGCTCGAATGCTCGCGCGAGCAGCTCTCGATTGCCATTCAGAACAGGCCAGAACCGAGTTGGCCGGCGGGCACTTCCATTTTAGTTGGGCGTATTGGGACCACCGGAACTCGGTCGACGCCTTGGGTCGCGCGCTTGTGTTGTCCGAGTCGTCGCACTCCCCGAACCACTACTCCCAATGGGTTCGGTCTCGGTGCCTTGAACTCCCACTTACTATCTGGGATTCCGAAGAGCGGTATTCCGAATTCCTGACAGCGGATCGTATCGCTCGACATTGGTTGCTGGTCGGAGTGCATGCTGCGCACTACGCTTCAGAGTTCGGCCAGCCAACTCATCCAGAGGATGTCCGCACACTCGCGGAGCTGACCTGGAGTCACTGCAGTTTCGCGAAGGAGCGGGGCTGCATCGACGCAGATGCTTCCGTGGCGGTTGAAGCGGCTGCACGGGCGGTGGTAGAACTCGGTGCAGTTGAGGAAAAGTGGTTGGTCGGCCAGGCGGCTAGGGCGGAACTCTGTTCGCGTGCGCTATGGGCACTGGCGGACCAATGCATGTCTCAGAATCAACAAGAACATGCGCCAAGTGAAAAAGACTACGCAGATTTCGCCGACCATTTCGGACGCGCTGCTGAGTCGCGCTTCGGAGACGCGACGCAATACAGCATAAATTCGTTGTTCTATTGGGCAAGGCTCTGGCTACTACTCGATTGCCACGGTCCAGCCGAGCAGACGGCGAGCGCCATTCTGGCGGTCACGTCTGGATCGCGGGCACGGTCCCGAAAAATGGAGATTCTTGTTCTCAAGTTGTTGGCCCTGACCAGTGCCCGCGGACGACTCCATCCAGAGATGGAGCGTCACTTCACGGAAACGTATCGCGACCTGTGGGGGACTTTCACACCCAGCAACGAGCAATCTGCCCGCGATACGGTGGATGGCTACCTCCGCCGATCGGGGTCAACCCTGCAGGTATTACCTTGAGCCGCGCCGCTTACTGCGGCTGCGCGACTTCAGGTGAGGAACGATCCAGACTGTGATGGGGTGCGTTATGTCCTGTGGTGGGAAATCGCCGAAATCTGTCTCTGAGCCAAGCGGACAATTAGACTCAGTTCCAGACGGACGTTAACGCCAGCGAAAACGAAACGCATGTAATGTTCGATCCGACGCCCATTCCCTACGAGCCCGTCTCCGGCCTCGATATCGCAGCGATTTCTCCCGCGGGAACTCTGCGTCGCGTCCGCTCGCTCGCGCCCAACCATAGGACCGAACTGCTCGACCTCCAGCAGGGTGATTGGGCCATTTACAATGACTCGCCATTCATGCTCCGCTTGGAAGCCTGGTCCGCAAGTCATTTTTCGGATATCAGGACACTTCGTCCTTCTGAATTTTGGAGCTTCAACTGGCCTGGCAACCACTACAAGTTAATGGCCACGCTCCTCATCTCCGCCCAGGTTTTCAATCTGCCGCTGATAGATACGGACACTTTTCAGCAGCGAGCACGTACCTTGAAATTGACTAAGTGGGAATATCTCTTTTACCAATACATGATCGCTGCCCGAACGAGCTGTAGGCGTATCCCCGAAGAAGAATTTCGGACTCCCGATTTCGAAGTTGTTCTTCCCAAAGGGGTCGTTCCGGTCGAATTAAAGGAATTCTCGCGCAATGAGCAGGAACGCATCGACGCGCGACTCCTCAGCAGTCAAGCGTACACCGAGGGAGTGACTGTCGAGATTGGTCAGCGACTCGCCAAGGCCGCGAACTCGGCTCGTTCCCAGCTTAGATCGTACCTGCAGCGGCACGGCTATGGCCCAGCGATCCTTGCGGTCATCGATCCCTGCGGACTTCACCATGCCGATCCTGACCAAATTGGCGCCGTCCTGGAAGGCCACATGACCTTGAGGATAGCGAAACGCGATGGTTCCGTGGTCGGCGCTTTCCGGGAGGAGAATCGCCATAGGGCACCGTACGACCGCAACGAGATCCTGAGTGCGATAGCCGTTCTAAGCTTTTGGCCGAGAGAGGGCTCCGCTTCCCTGACGGAGACCCAAGCTAAACACGAGGAGATTGTTGTGGATTTGCTCGTCTATCACAATGCGCACGCCAATCACCCTGTCCCGCCATCTGCTATCGCACGGTTCGGCTTCCCGCAATTCGCTTTCGGCTCCACAGTCCATTCTGCCGTGCAAGCGTTTGTATAACTCTCCGACGCACCGTGCGGACCGATAGCTGGAACGTTCGACGCGAGTCTACGCTCCGCCGCCACGGGCCGAGTAGAATTCGACAACCGCCATCATCAACCCGATGACGGGAATCAAGACGCCCAACACGATCAGCACTGCGCGCATGATCTCTGTGCGCATGGTGGCTTCCAGCGATTGCAGATTGGATTCCACGCTGCCAATCCGGGATTGCAGATTGGATTCCACGCCGTCGATCCGGGTGTGCAGATTGGATTCCACGCCGCCGATCCGGGCGTGCAGTTCCGCCAGTACAGTGTCAATGCGGGCGTGTAGCTCCGTCCCCAACTTCGAGATGCCCGCGTCGAAGTGCGCTCTGGTCACCAGTTGATTGACGGATTGGCACATGACTTCCACGATGGCTTCGGCGTGCTCGGAATCGAGGCCCGCAGCCTTTAGCCTGCGGGCGGCGTCCAGTGTATCAAACGCCGGTTCGGACATGTTCGGGCTCCTGCGGTCTGCCGCCGGGTACGCGCGTTCGCGCTGCGGACAGTGAAGTCACGATAGCACCCGCAGCGCGGCGCGCAACGCCACTTTCTGGACGGTCGCGCAAGAAACGAGCGCAGGACCTGGAAATCGTTACACCCGAAACAGCTAGTCAAAGGCGCGGGCAAGGAGGCGCCGGCGTTTGGGGCGCTATTCGACCTCGTTGAGCTTGCCCGTGGCAACGTCGTAAACACGGCTGGCGGCGCCGGCGCCTGCCTACGGAGAGCTGGCGACGGATCCGGCGCTGAGGCGGGTATCAACCGGAGAGCGATGAAGAGTTAACGCCCACGACCGATCACGCATCGACAATAGCAGCGCAGCGCTCCGGGTCGCGGAACACGTCGATAGCGTGCATCAATCCGGCGCGACCGTGTCGCCGGTGTAAAAGGCCGCGGTATGCAGCGCCGCTGCGCGCGCAACGTCGGGGTCCGTTCCCGCTGCCTCGGCCGCCCGGCCCCAGGCCGCGCTGCTGCCGACGAGGAGCGCCTTTCCGTCACGAGTCGTGTGGAACGTTGCCGCGTCCAACCTGGGTTCGTCCGGCTGCGCAAGATGCAGTTCCATCCCCAGCAAGCCCATCTCCCAACCGACGCCGACGGCGCCGAGACCGAACTGGTGCCAGTGGTCAGACACCAGCGCGGTATGCGTAATCGCAAGGCGCGAGCGGCCGATGCCATCACTACGCAGACGCGCCTCCACCCAACTCAGCTCATCGCCGAATTCCCACGTCAGCCCGAGATACGAGGGACGCTCGCACTGGCTGATCGTTCCGCCTGCGTTCCCCTCCAACTGGTAGCGGCCGCCGGGTTCGAGGCGGCCGCTGACAGGCAGGAACCAGCGTGCGATTCGTTCCGCGCTCGTTACGGCGTCCCAGAGATCCTCCACTGTCGTCGCATAGCTGCGGGCGAGCGTGACCGCGCGAGCGGCCTGTCCGTCGCGCTCCAGGGACGACACTGTGCGCTCCACGGCGCCGAGGAGGCGTTCGACATCCAGGTCCATGGCTTCTCCGTTTCGTCAAGCAGGCGATTATCCAGGTACATGCCACTGCGTACGGCAAATCAAGCCGCGCGGCGGTTCGGGACGTGTTGCCGCAAGCGCGCGGCGACCCTGCCACTCAAGCGCCGTTCAGGCCAAATGCTCGGCCTGCAATGGTTTGCAGTGCGCGGCTTGCTACTCGACCTCGTTGAGCTTGCCCGTGGCGACGTCGTAGACGAAACCGCGGATCTGGCCCTTTTCCGGAATGAAGGGGCAGGCCTCGATGCGGCGGATCGACTGGCGGACATCCTCTTCGACATCGGGAAAGGCCTCCAGTGCGAACGACGGCCTGAGACCGGTGTCGGCTTCGATCTGCGTCTTCACGGCATCGTCGGAGAAGGTCACCATGCCGCAGTCGGTGTGGTGGATGAGGATGATCTCGCGGGTGCCGAGCAGGCGCTGCGAAATCGTCAGCGAACGCAGCACGTCGTCGGTCACGACGCCGCCGGCGTTGCGGATCACGTGGGCGTCGCCCTCCTCGAGGCCGAGCAAGGCCCCGGTCTCGATTCGGGCGTCCATGCAGGCGACGACCGCGGTCTTCCTGCCGGGTGGCAAGGGCACGTCACCCTTGTCGAAACTCTCGGCGTAACGGGCGTTGTTTGCGAGGAAGTCGTCGGTTGCTGACATGGCGGGCTCCTGGTTCCGGCCGGGCGGTTCGCGGCAAGTCTAATCGTCCCACCGTGCGGCGCGAAATAATGTTTAGTTTGCTGATAATGCCGACCCGCAATATGGATGGGGGCTGATACAATGCCGCCGACGCCCGGGTCCGGGCGTCCGACTACCAGTTTTCTGCATTGAGGTCCCTCCCAATGGTCGAATCGCGCGCGGTTGCGAACCGCTCCTCATGGCGCATCGTCACGGCATCCACATCGTTGCTGGCGTTACTCGCCTGCCCTGTCGTCGCTGCTACGTCCCGTGAACCTGCGCGGGCTCGCGCCGGACCACACGCTCGCGCTCGTGAACAACAAGCGCCCGCACCGCGGAGCCGTGATCCAGTGGATATCCAACGGCGCATCGAACGGCGCGCAGGGCCCTGACGTTTCGGCCATCCCCGCGATCGCCATTCGGCGCATGGAGGTCCTGCGCGACGGCGCGGCGGCGCAGTATGGTTCCGACGCCATCGCCGGTGTCCTGAACTTCGTTCTCAAGGACGCGGACGACGGCTTTTCGCTCGAAGCCAGGTACGGGGCTTATACGGAGAATTCGAGATCGCCACCGGCGAGCGGGCGGCCTGGGAAATCGGACCGTACAACCAGTACGGCTTTGCCTCCGGCTCGAACGGCTTCGGCAACACCACCAACTACAAGCTCGCCACGCACCTGCGCCTGTCAGACAGCTTTACGCTGCGCGCCTCGGGGGCACCGGTTTCAGGACTCCCACGCCCGGCCAGTCCAACGCCCGCAACCTGTCCACGGTTGTCAATGCGGTGACGAACGAGTTCGAGGAACGGGGCACCATTGGTTCCACGCACCCCGTGGCCATGGCGCTCGGCGGCCGTGAGCTCGAGCCGGAGGAGAGCACGAACTATTCCGTGGGGGCGGTCTTCAGCGGCGGACGCATGCGATGCCTGGCGAGGGTTGCGCGCGGCCGCAGCAACGCGGTCACCCATCCGCGTCGCCGTACTGTCATAATGGCGGAAGCGTGACCGGCTTCAGTCTCCACTTCGGCTCGTGTTAGCGGGAATCTTCAAACTCGAAGCGCGCGGCACTTCCGTGCGTACCGAGTTGATCGCCGGGGCGACCACCTTCCTGACGATGGCCTACATCGTCGTGGTCAACCCGTCGATCCTGGCGGATGCCGGGATCGATCCCGGCGCGGCGTTCGTCGCGACCTGCCTTGCCGCCGCCGTCGGCACGGCCCTGATGGGCGTGCTGACCAACTACCCGATTGCGCTCGCCCCCGGCATGGGACTCAACGCTTTCTTCACCTATGGCGTCGTGGTTTCCATGGGTCACGCCTGGCAAACGGCACTCGGCGCGGTCTTCATCTCCGGCACGATCTTCCTTGCGCTCAGCGTGACCCGGTTCCGGGAGACCGTGGTCAATACCATTCCACGTTCGCTGCAACTGGCAACGGCCGCGGGCATCGGTTTCTTCATCGCCTTCATCGGACTCAGGAACGCCGGCGTCGTGGTCGCAGACCCGACCACGCTCGTGACTGTCGGGAATCTCGGCGAAGCCACGGTACTGCTCGCGGTCGTCTGCTTCCTGGCCATCGTTGCGCTCGAGGCGCGCAAGGTGCCCGGGGCGCTGCTCATTGCCATCCTCGGCACGACGTTTGCGGCCGTGGCGCTGGGCCTGCAGCCGTGGACGGGGGTGGTCTCCACGCCCCCGAGCATCGCTCCGACTTTCTTCGCGCTCGACATCCGTGCCGCACTCGACGTACAACTCATCGCGGTAATCTTCGCCATCTTCATCGTGGATCTGTTCGATTCGGCGGGCACGCTGATCGGCACGGCCCACATCGGCGGCTTCCTGGACAGGGACGGCAAACTGCCGCGACTGCGCGAAGCGCTGGCCGCGGACAGCGCGGCTACCGTGGTCGGCGCCTGCATGGGCACCTCGCCCGTGACTGCCTACATCGAGAGCGTGCCCGGCATCCGTGCCGGGGGGCGCACGGGGCTTACGGCCCTGGTCGTCACGGGCTTTTTCCTGCTGATGCTGTTCTTTGCGCCGCTGGCGGCCATGGTGCCCACCTACGCCGCGGCGCCGGCGTTGATCTACGTCGGCTGCATCATGGCCAGGAGCCTGACCGATATCGACTGGAACGACCTGACCGAGTACACGCCGGCGCTGCTCACGGCCATCTCGATGCCCCTGACGTTCTCGATCACCACGGGTCTCGGGCTCGGATTCGTATCCTATGCCGCGGTCAAGGCCGCGACGGGACGGGCGCGGGAAGTTCCGATCGGGGTCTACCCGATCGCCCTGGCTTTCATCGTCTTCTTTGCGGTGGATTGATGGCGCTGCGTCTATAATTCGCGCCCGCCCACGATGTCGCCAGGAGGCTCGACGATGGCGAGCAGCCACCTTCGGAATACGACGATCGGAACACCACGAGACGCACACGTCACTGCCAGATGAGCGACCGTATCGCTGCCCCGCACCGCCATGTGCTGCCGCTTCTCGCCGGCACGCTCATTGCGGCAGCCTGCAGCCTGAACGACGAACCGCAGTTGACGGCGCTCGAGGTCGATCAGCCCGACGGCTGGGACGATGAACTCGCGCTGACACTGCCCGTCGACCTCAATCCCGACCCCGACATCCTCGAGATCGATCTCGAGTCCAGGCTCGCCGATATCGAATTCAGGGAAGGGCTGACGACACCGGCCTGGACCTACGGGGGCACGGTGCCGGGTCCGTTCATTCGCGCGAAGATCGGCGACACGATCATCGTCCACTTCAGAAACGCGTTGCCGGAGCCGACGAGCATCCACTGGCACGGCATGCGCGTGCCCAACGAAATGGACGGCGTGCCCGGCGTGACCCAGGACCCGGTCCCCAGCGGCGGCGAGTTCCGCTACGAGTTCGTCGCGAGAGACGCGGGCACCTTCTGGTACCACCCGCACATCAACTCCGCGGCGCAGGTCGGCTGGGGCATGTACGGACCGATCGTGATCGAAGACCCGGACGATCCGGAGGAATTCGGCGACGAACTCGTACTGATGCTCTCGGACATCGGCCTCGCGGAAGGCAGCGGCGACTTCCTGCCGGTCGATACCGGAGGGGCGTTCGGCGACCTGTTCGGCCGCGAAGGCACCGTGCTGCTCGTCAACGGCAAGGTGCAGCCGACGCTCAAGGTGCGCGCCGGCAAACAGCAGCGCTGGCGCATCATCAACGCTGCGCGCGCCCGCTACTACACGATCGGCCTACCGGGGCACATGCTCGTTCGGCTCGGCGGAGACAACGGCCTCGCGGCCCGGTCCGAAGAAGTGCCGAACCTGGTCGTCGTGCCGGGCGAGCGTGCCGACATCGTCTTCACGCCGTCGAACGAGCCGGGACAGACGAGCATGCTGCGCTGGGTCCCGACCGAACGCGGCTTCGGAACCGTCTTCAACCGCCCGCGCGAGAACATGATGGCGATCGAGACCGTCGATGAAGCGCCCGTGATTCCCGCGCCGATTCCGGGTGAACTGCGCGAGATCGAAGCGGTCGACATCGCAAACGCCGTCGAGCATGCGCTCGACATGACGATCGACCTCAGCAACAGCGACGTCGTCATGGGGATCAACGGGATTCCGTACTGGAACTTCGACCCGGTCGAGGCGCGCATCGGCGAGACCCACGTCTGGACGCTGACGAACGAGACGATCTTCTCGCACCCGTTTCACCTGCACGGCTACTTCTTCCAGGTGCTCGACGACTCGCGCATTCCGGAGTGGAAGGACACGATCGACGTGCCGGTCGACTCGACGGTTCGGATCGCGATCCCGTTCGAGGACCGTCCCGGCGCGTGGATGTACCATTGCCACATCCTCGACCACGCCGAGGCCGGAATGATGGGTCAATTGTACGTACTGCCTTAGCCCGCAGCCCGTTCGGACCATGTGGTACGGCACCTGCAATCCGAGTCCGACGCAACGACGACGCCGGTGCCTGCAACTGCAGGCGAAATCGAGGAATGGACACTGGGATTCATGCGACACGAGGGGAGAAATCATGACCGCAACAGCGAATCGTCAAGCAACCCGGCCATCGGCTGCCGCATCAACGCGGCCGTTACACCTTCCGATACTTGCGATCGCAGCACTGGCGCTGCCGTTGGCGGCGACTGCGGGCGCCGTTCCGCATGCCTCGCCGGAGGAGGTGGGCATGTCGTCGGAGCGCCTCGGGCGCATCACCGAAGTCGTGAGTCGGCATATCGAAGCCGGCGACGTATCCGGCGCCGTGACGCTCGTGGCGCGCCGGGGCCACATCGCGCACTTCGAGGCACAAGGGTTTCTTGACATCGAGTCGCAGACGCCGTTGCCGACCGACGCGATCTTCCGGCTCGCGTCGATGTCGAAGCCGATCACCGCGGTGGCGATCATGATGCTCGTCGAGCGGGGCGAGGTCCGGCTCGACGATCCGGTATCGCGATTCATTCCCGAATTCGCGAACTCGGACAGGGTCGCCGTGCCGCGACCGGGCGGCGAGCAAGGCGAATATGACCTCGTCACCGCCAATCGTCCGATTACCGTGCGGGATCTGCTCACCCATGGCTCCGGGCTCGTCAGCGGCGGGCTCGGCTCGCGTGCCGCGAACGAACTCGCACCGCGTACCGAGCGGGACACGCTTGCGACCTACATCGCGAAACTCGGCGCCGTGCCGCTCGACTTCCAGCCCGGCACGCTCTGGCGTTACAGCGGTCTTGCGGGCTTCGACGTCATGAGCCGGATCGTCGAGGTCGTGTCAGGCCAGGATTACGACGACTGGCTCGACGAGCACCTGTTCGGGCCGCTCGGCATGCCCGATACCGGGTTCTGGTTCGACGGCGAGCAGGCGGACCGCGTACCGACCTATTACACGCGCGGCGCCGAAGGACTGACGCCGACGCCGCGTCCGCTCAACCGCATCTATCACTCCGGCGCCGGCGGCATGGCGAGTTCGGCGGAAGATTACCTGCAGTTCGCGCAGATGCTGCTCAATGGCGGCGAACTCAACGGCCGGCGCTTCCTCGGCGCGAGGACGGTCGAGTTCATGACGGCCAATCATACCGGCGACATGGTCAACGGCCAGTTCGGCCGGCCGGCGCGAGGCATGGGGTTCGGGCTCAGCATGCAGGTCGTCCAGGATCCGGTCGCGGCGCGGCTGGCCGTGTCGAAGGGCGCCTACGGTTGGGCGGGCGGCACGGGCGTGAGCTTCTGGATCGAGCCCGCCGAAGAGATGATCTCGCTCTACATGGTCCAGGGCGGATCGGGCGGCCAGCTCAGACGTGCGTTCGAGAACGCCGTGCGCCAGGCCATCATCGACTGACAGGAGTGCCGGAGGACGCGTCGAGCAAACGCGCAACCTCCTGCTGCAATGCGTTTGCGATCCGTTCCGCATCCGTTGCGCCTGCACCGCGCTGCCTGAGCTCAGCCACACCGAGCGGCGGGCCGAACACGACCGTAACCCGGCCGGGCCGGGGCAGGCGCCGATGCCGCGGCCAGGCCTCGTAGGCGCCGGCAATGGCGGTCGGCACGACCTGAGCGTTCGGGACGGATTCGAGCATGACGCCGATGCCCTGCTGGAAATTCTGCAGCTCACCCGTATGTGAGCGTCGCCCCTCGGGAAACCAGACGAGCGACTGGCCGGCGGCGAGTACCGCGCGTCCGGTCCGGATCGCGCCCGCGAGATCCTGATCCGGGTCGACGGCAAACACTCGGGTCGCCCGGCTCACGAGACGCTGCAGGGGACCCGCGAACATGATGCCGACCCAGGCGGCCCAATGAGTTTCGCGGAGCAGGCGTTTCGGCAATGCGGCGGCGATTGCCGGCGGGTCGAGAAAGCTCACATGGTTCGCGGCGATGACGCACGGCGCTCCGCTGCCGGGCAGATGTTCGCCGCCGCGCACGCGCAGCCGGAACAACGTTCGCATGAGCAGGCTGTCAACGGCGAACAACAAGGCGCCAAGCGCACGCAGGAAGATGTTCGGCCGCTCGACTTCGGGCAGGACGGACTCCGGCTCGCCCGCCGGCTTCACTTCGGCGGCAGGCGCCGTTCGAACCTGCTGGAGCAGGTCGCTCAGCGTAAGGATCTGCGCGACGGCTTCGCCCGTGAGAACGATGCCGAAGCGGCGCTCGATCTCGAGCGTCATCGTGACCCACTCGAGCGAATCGACCTTGAGGTCGAGCTGCGGGCTCGTATCGAGGAAAAGCGTCTCGTCCGGATAGCGTTCGGCGAGCCAACGCCACACATCCCCCGTGACGCCCGACTCGATGAGGCGTTTGTCGTCGTCGCTGAGCGGTGCGGCCGCCGGCACGCGCTCGCGCACGTTCGCTCCGGCGTAGATGTCCGGCAGCAGGTGGCGCTTGAGCTTGCCGAGCGCGGTTCTCGGCAACGCATCGCGCGTCAGGCGATAGTCGCCGATCCGCTTGTAAGCGGGCAGGCTCATCGAAAGCCGCTCGATATCGTCGCGCACGAGCTCGGCTTCCCGGAGCGCGCCGCGCTGCCGCAACTCGTCCTCGTCCGGCACCGCCAGGGCCACCAGTTCGCCGTCTTTCTCAAGCACCGCGAATTCACCCAATAACGGCGACGTTGCGTACACCGCTTCGACTTCGTCGGGAAACACGTTCTTGCCGTCGGGCAGGACGATGACTTCCTTGTTGCGCCCGGCAATATGCAGGAAACCGCCCGCGTCGCACCAGCCGAGATCGCCCGTGCGGAACCAGCCGTCCTCGGTGAAGACCTCCCGGGTGGCTTCCGGATTGTTCCAGTAGCCGGCGAATACATTGGGCCCGCGGACGAGGATCTCGCCATGCGCCTGACCCGCCACGGGCTCGATGCGCAGGTCGACGCCGGGCAAGGGCCGCCCTTCGGTCCCGATCCTGCGCTTGCGCCGGTGGTTGAAAGTCACGACGGGCGAGGTTTCCGTGAGCCCGTAACCGGTCAGCACCGTCCAGCCGAGGCCTTCGAGCTTGCGGGCGAGCTCGCCGTCGAGTTTCGCGCCGCCGCAGCCGAGCATCGAAAGACGCGCGCCGACGGCCTTGTGCAGCGGGCGGAAGAAAAGTTTGCCGAGCCTGAGCCCCGTGGCGCGGCGCACGGCCATGCTCACTCCCATGAGGACTCCAAAGATTCGTGCCGCGCGCTTGCCCCGGCCCGCGACGCGCGCTTCGATCGCGCTGCAGAGCGCCGCGCACAGGGCGGGCACTGCGAGCAGCGCCGTCGCACGGGCTTCGGTCGTTGCACGCGTGAGTTCCGGACCCGAAACGCCCGAAGGCAACACGACCACCGCGCCGCTGCCGAGCACGGTCAGCAGGCCCACGGTAAACGGATAGGTGTGATGGAACGGCAGGGGAACGGCCACACGATCGGTCGCGCGGATGAGTCTCGCGCGCAGCAGCGCGTTCACGTTCGAGGCGAGATTCCCGTGCGTGAGCGGAACGGCCTTGGGTGTCCCGGTGGTCCCGGAGGTGTAGAGCAGCGAAGCGACCTGGCTTGCCTCGATCCCGGGCGCATCGCCGTCGCCGAACGGCAGGCTGCCATGGGCGCCCGATGAGTCATCCTTGCCGGACGGCAGCGCATCCTGACCGCTCGCCAAGTGGTCCCCGCTCGACGTCGGGCCGCCCTCCCCCGCCGCCGAACCGCCCTTGAGCGGCGCGCCGGCAGCATGTTGAATGAGGCTTGAGAAACTGCGCGGATCGGACTGTGCGCCGTCGAGCAGAACGAACCCGTCCTCGGGAACCTTGTCGGTTTCGAGCAGCTCCGTCATGTGACTCGCGGTGGTTACCACGAGTTCTGCGCCGCGGTGGTTCAGGATCGAGACGATGTCATCCGGTCGATACTGATCGTCGGCCGGAATCGCGGTCGCGCCGTTCTCGACGATACCGAACCAGGCAGCCACCCACGCGGGGCTGTTCGGTGCCCACAGCAGTACCGTATCGCCGGGTCCGATACCCCGCAGCTTGAAACCCGCGGCGACCCGGCGTATGTCCCTATGGAGAGCGTCGTACGAGAGTGTGTCCGCGCTGCCGGACCCGAATGCGATGATCGCCGGTGCGCTGCCGCGCTCGGGAAATGTTGCGACGAGATCCCTGACCGTTCCGAAGTTCGTTGTGTCCGCCACGCCGTGTCGCGTCGTTCTCAACCGGCAGCGCCGCCGTCAGGGTCCCTGGCCGCACCGGGTTCGGCGCCAGCGTCAGCACCGTCACCCCTATCGGTGTCGTCGCCCGAATCGGCGTCAGCGCGCGCATCGGCTTGAGTGCCTGCGTTGCTGCTGCCACCCGCATCGGTTTCGGCTCCCGTGCCGGAATCGCCGGAGACTGCCTCGGTCACGCCGGCACTCGGGTCCGCCGGCGCAACCGCGAGCGTCGGCTCTTCCTCGAATTCCTCGGCGGCCATCGCCCATACGCTGAGGAAGAACGCTGCGATGATCGGTCCGATCACGACGCCGGCAAGACCGAACGCCGCGAGCCCGCCAAGCGTCGACAGCAGGATCAGGTAATCCGGCATTCGCGTGTCGCGGCCGACCAGGATGGGACGCAGCAGGTTGTCGATGAGCCCGATGATGAAGACGCCGACCGCAACCAGGACGATTCCGCCTACCAGGTTCCCTCCCGCGATGAGCATGATCGCGGCCGGAACCCAGACCAGGGCGGGTCCCACTGCAGGGACGATGCTGAGCAGCGCCATGACGACACCCCAGAGAACGGGCGCGCCGATTCCGAGTACCGCAAACGCGGCGCCGCCGATCGCTCCCTGTATGACGGCGATCACAAACGTGCCCTTGATCGTCGCCCGCGAGACTTCCGCGAACCGACCGATCAGGTGACGCTCGCGCTCGTCGCCAAGCGGCAGTGCGCGCACGATTCCGTCGAGTATTGGCCGGCCGTCGCGCAAGAAGAAGAACAGCAGGTAGATCATGATGAAAAAGAACACCGTAACGCGGACCGTGTCCTGTCCGAGTTCCAATGCCTGTGTCGCAACGAACTGGCTGGCCTGGACGGCTCCCGCCGAAAGTTGCGTCTGCAGGCGCTCCGGATCGATACCCAGTGACTGAAGCAATGTCAGGAGGGCCGGCAGGTTCTCCTCGACGAAGCGGTATACCGCACTCGGAACGACATCGCCGTCGGCGAGCCTGGCGTAAAGCCCGGCGGCCTCCGTCGTGACAGCAGCGATTATCCCGGCGAGAGGCAGGATGACGACGACGAACACGAGCAGCATGCTGGCCGCCGCGGCGAGCGACTTGCGCCCGCCGAGCCTCTGCTCGATGCGCCCATGCACCGGAAAGACGACGATACCGAGCGCAACGGCCCAGAAAACCGGCTGGAGAAACCCGCGTACGAGCCAGACGAACGCGATCGTGACGACGACGAGCAGCGCAACGAAGAACGTCCGGTCAATCGTGTCGTTGCTCAGCATCGCCGGCCGCCTTCGTCGCAAGTCCTCGCCAGTGGAGTCGCGATTGTAGCGCGGCCGCGCGAAGCACCGCATTGTGGGGCGCAGCCCCGCGTCCCTCGCGAGAAGGGACACCATGGCTGCGGACTGGCATGCGCCGTCGCTGCTGTGGACATGGCACGCGACCTCGGTATGCTTGACCTTTCGCAGTCATCCGCGAACAGCGCAACAGGCAGCCGCGGCAACGGTGCTGCGTCGCACCTGAAATCGCGGCATGGTTCTTGCCACTACGCGCTGCCTGCCAGGGTCAGGGAGTCGAACATGCCGGTCCTTCGAAAATTCATCATTGGCATCGCACTCGGGGCGCTGTGCACGGCCGTCGCCGCACAGGAGCCCGGCGACACGACCAAACCGGTATTGCACGGCAAGCACTGGGTCGCGATCACGGGCAAGCCGCTCGGCGCATCGGCCGGCGCGATCGCTTTCGCCCGTGGCGGCAACGCCGTCGACGCGGCATGCGCGATGCTCGCAGCCGTCGCCACCATGTGGGACACGCTCGGCTGGGGCGGCGAGACACAGGCCCTGATTCATGACCCGCGCAGCGGCGAAGTCGTGGCGATCAACGCGCTCGGCGCCGCGCCGTCGGGCGCGACGCCCGAGTTCTTTCGTTCGCGCGGCATGCGCCAGCCGCCCGAGTACGGACCGCTCGCCGCCGTGACCCCGGGCACGCCCGGCGGCCTCATGGTCATGCTGGCCGAATTCGGCACGATGAGCCTCGCAGAAGTGCTCGCGCCGGCGATCGAAATGGCCGACGGCTACCCCATGGAACAGAGCCGCGCGGAGAGCATCGAGCAGGACAAGTCGCTGCTTGCGAGCTGGGAAGCGTCGCGCCGGGTCTTCCTGCCGCACTTCGACGAGGACCGGCCATTTCGATGGTCAGCACCGTTGCCGGGTGAGGTGTTCCGGCAACCGGAGTTGCTTGCGACGCTGAACAAGCTCGTCGACGCGGAGCGCGAGGCGCTCGAAGCCGGCAAGTCCCGCGAGGAAGCGATCATGGCCGCATACGATCGCTTCTACCGCGGCGATATCGCGCGCGACCTCGTCGCGGGCGCGCAGGCCGAAGGCGGCCTGTTCCAGATGAGCGATCTGGACCGTTGGCAGGTCTACATCGAGGAGCCGGTGACCACCCGCTACAGGGACATCGACGTCTACAAGCTGACCCACTGGGTACAGGGACCGGTGATGCTCCAGATGCTCAACATCCTCGAAGACGTCGACCTCGAGCGGATGGGCTACAACAGCGCGGACTACATGCACGCGCTCTACCAGGCGATGAACCTGGCGTTCGCGGACCGCGACTTCTACTACGGCGACCCCTATTTCCCGCCCGAGGAACCGATCGCCGGACTGTTGTCGAAGGAGTACGCGCAGCAACGCCTGGCCGAGATCGACTGGGAGCGCAATGATCCGGCCGTGCGCCCAGGCAACCCCTACCCGTTTCAGGGCGAGAGCAATCCCTGGGCGGAACTGCTCGAAGAGTGGCGCCCGAGAATCCTGAACCGCAACCGGGCCGAGGTCATCGATGCGCCGGGCCGCATGACGCACGACGAGGCCTTCCTCGCCGGCACCACGTCCATACAGGCCGCGGACGAGAACGGCTGGGTCGTCTCGATCACGCCGAGCGGCGGCTGGATCCCCGCCTTCATCGCGGGCACGACCGGCATCGGGCTGTCCCAGCGCATGCAGAGCTTCGGCATCGACGAATCGCACAACCCCTTCAATGTCGTGGAGCCCGGCAAGCGCCCGCGTGCGACGCTGAGCCCCGGAATGGCGCTCAGGGACGGTCAGCCCTACCTGTCATTCGCCGTCCAGGGCGGCGATTCGCAGGACCAGAACCTGCTGCAGTTCTTCCTCAACGTCGTCGAGTTCGACATGAACGTTCAGCAGGCCGTCGAAGCGGCCAACATCAACAGCTACCAGATGCACAGTTCCTTCGGGACCCAGCGCACCGAGCCCGGACGGCTCGTGGTCCGCGCCGACACGCCGTTCCGTGTGATGCGCGAACTCGGCCGCATGGGCTACGAGGTCGAGACCTGGGAGAAGACCTCCGGACCCATCACGGCCATCCATTTCGATCGGCAGCACGGCACGATGTGGGGCGGAGCCAGCGACTTCGGCGACGACTACGGGATAGCGTGGTAATAGATGGACAGGAATCAGCAAACGGAACTTGATGCGGCGGTGCTGCGACGCCTGCTCTCGCACTTCGACGATCGCAAGGACGTGCAGAACATCGAGTTAATGATTCTCGCGGGCTTCTGCCGGAACTGCCTGAGCAAGTGGTACCTCGAGGCAGCGCGCGAGCAGGGCATCGACCTCGACCTCGACGCCGCCCGCGAACGCGTGTACGGCATGCCCTATGCCGAGTGGAAGTCGCGCTACCAGGCCGAAGCGACGCCCGAGCAGCTTGCGAAGTTCAAGGAAACGCAGCGCGAGTGAAGATTCGCCTCAGGAACGAAGGGGCTGTCGCCGGAGGCTGCTAGTAGCGGCGGCTGATCGCAAACCGGGCGAGGCCCGCCAGACCCTCGCGAAACTTCGAAGGCTTGAGCAGATCGAGCGCGTGTATCGCCTGGTTCGCCTCATCCTGCGCGCGCTCCGCCGTGTAGCGAATCCCGCCTGACGCCTCTATGGCGAGCTGAATCGACTTGAAATTCTGCGTGCTGCCGGTTTCGATCGCTTCGCGGATCATGTGGCGTTCCGCGGCGCTGCCGTGCCGCAAGGCGTAGATGAGCGGCAGCGTGATCTTGCCGTCGGCCAGGTCGTCGCCGATGTTCTTGCCGAATACCTCCGGCGTGGCATCGTAGTCGAGCGCATCGTCGACGAGCTGGAAGGCGCGCCCGAGGTGGCGGCCGTAGTTCACGAGCGCCGTCTCGATCCGCTCGTCGCGCCGGGCCAGAATCGCGCCGATGCGCGTGCCCGCCTCGAACAACTTGGCGGTCTTGCGGTAGATGACCTCCATGTAGTCGGCTTCGCTGATGTCGGGGTTGTTGCAGTTCATGAGCTGCAGCACCTCGCCCTCGGCGATCGTGTTCGTGGCGTCGGCGAGGACGTCCAGAATCCTCATCTCCCCGATCTCGACCATGATCTGGAACGCCCGCGAATACAGGAAGTCCCCGACGAGCACGCTCGCCTGGTTGCCGAACACGGAATTGGCGGTCTCCTGGCCGCGCCTGAGACTGGAGTTGTCGACAACATCGTCGTGCAGCAGCGTCGCGGTGTGGATGAACTCGATGATTGCGGCGACCGCGACGTTGGCGTCTCTGTCCGAGCCGCTGGCCCGCGCCGCAAGCAGGACCGCCAGCGGCCTCAGCCGTTTGCCGCCGTGGTTGATGATGTGATGGGCAACCTGATTGACGAGCGCGACGTCGCTGCCCAGACGGCGATAGATGAGCCGGTTGACCTCGCTCCACTCGCTCCCCACGAGAGCGCGCAAGTCCTCGAGAACCGGTGCGGGTCGGTCGGTCTGCACGAGAGCCATGGCGGGGATGATGCCCTAACGGTTTGCGGTTCGCGAATTGACGACCCGGACGGCGCCCGGGCGCCTGCCTGGCGCCGCTTCGCGCGTTGACCGGACCGCGTCGAAACACTAGAATCTGCGCCCTTTCCGCGAGCCCGCGGATCGGCCCGAACCATCACAGGAGCCTTCACCGTGTACGCAGTCTTTCGTTCCGGCGGCAAGCAGTATCGCGCGAGTACAGGCGACCGGTTGCGGCTGGAGCGCCTTGACGCCAGCGTCGGCGATTCCATCAGCTTCGACGAAGTGCTGCTTGTCGGTGAAGGTGAGAACGTCAGGATCGGGTCGCCGCTCGTTGAAGGCGGCAAGATCGAGGGCACCGTGCTCGCACAGGGGCGCGGCAAGAAGATCGAGGTCGTGAAATTCAAGCGGCGCAATAACTACAAGCGCCAGCACGGTCACCGGCAGTACTTTACCGAGGTCGAGATCACTTCGATCAGCGGCGCGTGAGGTAGACCATGGCACACAAGAAAGCAGGCGGCAGTTCCAAGAACGGACGCGACTCCGAATCCAAACGACTCGGAGTCAAGCGGTATGGCGGCGAGCTCGTCGCGCCGGGCAACATCATCGTGCGCCAGCGCGGCACGCACTTTCATCCCGGAGCCAATGTCGGCCTGGGCAAGGATCACACGATCTTCGCCACAGCGGCCGGCCGCGTCAGCTTCGAGACCAAAGGCCCGAAGAAGCGCAAGCACGTCAGCGTAGTCGCCGACTGACGCAGCCGGCACGACCGGGCGAACCCCCCTGCGTCTGCCGGCCTGGCCGAAGCGCCGCCCCGCCTGACCCGCGGCTGCAGGCCCACCTGCGGTCACTTTCGCGACGGATCGGTCGAGTCGCGCATGGCGCGACATTCTCTTCAATCGTTAGACTGACCGAACGGCGACAGCGGATGTCCGCTTTGGCCATTTCGAGCAGTGAATACTCCAGGCCTTCGGCACGCCGCAGCGTACAAACCGCAGACCATGAAATTCGTTGACGAGGCAGACATTCGCGTGGAGGCCGGCCGCGGCGGCGACGGCTGTGTGAGCTTCCGCCGCGAGAAGTTCGTCCCGCGCGGCGGCCCGGACGGCGGCGACGGAGGTGATGGCGGCAGCGTCAGGCTTTGCGTCGACGAGGCGCTCAACACGCTGGTCGAATTTCGCGTTCGGCGGCGCTTTCGCGCCGGCAAGGGCCGTGGTGGAGCCGGCAGGAACATGACCGGAGCGTCGGCCGACGACCTCTACATCGCGGTACCCAGAGGTACCGAAGTCCGCGACATCGACACGGAGGAACTGCTGGGCGACCTGACCGAAGCCGATGCGACGCTGCTCGTCGCGCGCGGCGGGCGCGGCGGCAAGGGCAACACGCGTTTCAAGAGCAGCACGAACAGGGCGCCGCGGCAGTCGACACCGGGCGAACCCGGCGAGCAGCGCCACCTGCTCCTGGCGCTCAAGCTGCTGGCCGACGTGGGACTGCTCGGCGCACCGAACGCAGGCAAGTCAACGCTGACCAGAGCGCTCTCGGCTGCACGACCCAAGGTTGCGGCCTACCCGTTCACGACATTGCACCCGCACCTCGGCGTCGTCCGCGTCGACGTGGACCAGAGCTTCGTCGTCGCCGACATACCCGGCCTCATCGAGGGCGCTGCGGACGGGGCGGGCCTGGGCATCCAGTTTCTCAAGCACCTGGAACGCACGAGACTGCTGCTGCACCTGATCGATGCCAGTGCCCGCGTGCCAACCGACAAGCTGATCCCGACGATCGCCGTTGAGTTCTTCAGGTCCATCGAGGCGGAACTGGGCCGCTACTCCGAACAGCTCGCACGCCAACCGCGCTGGCTCGTGGTGAACAAGCTCGATCTCGTGCCGCCGGAAGAGCGCGACCGCGTCGTTGCCGGTCTCGGCGAGGCGCTCGACTGGCACGGACCGCTCTACGGCATCAGCGCAGCGACCGGCGACGGAGTGCCGGAACTCGCCCGCGCGGTCATGCGCTACTTGAACGAGCTCGACGAACAGTAGCAGCGTACGCGTCCTCAAGGTTCAGGCAACGATCAAGCACGTGAATGCGCAACGGGCTTCCGGCCTCCGCTTCGCAAGATCGGCCGGAAGCCCGTTGCGCGTTCATGTGCCCCGCGAGGACGCGGGCGCGCCGTCAGGACATGGCGCGGAGTTTGGCGTTGAGGCGGCTCTTGTATTGAGCGCCCCGATTCTTCTTGATGATGCCCTTGCCGACCATCCTGTCGATCTCGGGCACGGCCTTCCTGAAACAGGCCTGCGCCTCGTCCTTGTCGCCCGCCTGCACGGCCTTGAGCACCGCCTTCATGGCCGTGCGCATGCGCGAGCGCAGAGTGACGTTGTGCGCACGGCGCTTGACGGCCTGTCTGGCCCGTTTCCGGGCGGATTGAATGTTCGCCAAGGTATTGCTCGTAGAAGGTTCGGGCCACGGCCCGAAAAAAGGGCGCTATTATTCCGAGCGCCGCATGGCAAGTCAATCACACGATAGTGCCCTCCACGCAACAATCGGCGGCGCCCCGCGACAGCCTCCTGAAGTCAACATCGATCGTCGGCGCCATGACCTTTCTGTCCCGCGTGTCGGGGCTTGCCCGCGATATGGTCATTTCGCGCGGGTTCGGCGCCGGGGTCGAAACTGACGCCTTCTTCGTCGCCTTCAAGATTCCGAACCTGCTCAGGCGGTTCTTCTCCGAAGGCGCGTTCGCACAGGCTTTCGTGCCCGTCATGGCCGAGTATCGGGCGACCCGTTCGACCGCGGAAGCCAGGGACCTCATCGACCGCACCGCCGGCAGTCTCGCGCTGGTCCTGCTTGTCGTGACCGCGATCGGCGTCATCGCTGCGCCGCTCCTGATCCTCGTATTCGCCCCGGGTCCGGGATTCAGCGAGGACGGCCGCGCCGTGCTTGCGACCGACATGCTGCGGTTCACCTTCCCTTACATCCTCTTCATCTCGCTGACGGCGCTCGCGGGCTCCGTACTCAACACCTACCGCCGGTTTGCGGTACCGGCCTTTACGCCGGTGCTCCTGAACGTCGTGCTGATCGTGTTCGCGACAGCGGTCGCGCCGCTGCTCGAACGGCCGGCGCTCGCACTCGCACTCGGCGTATTCGCCGCCGGCGCCGTGCAACTGGCCTTCCAGATCCCGTTTCTTTGGCGGGCGAAGCTGCTGCCTCGCCCCAAGCTCGGCTTCGCTCATGCGGGCGTCAAGCGCATCCGGACGCTCATGGTGCCGATCCTGTTCGGCTCTTCGGTCGCCCAGATCAACATCCTGATCGACATGATGATCGCGTCGTTTCTCGTGGCCGGGAGCTACAGTTGGCTTTACTACTCCGACCGACTCGTCGGTTTTCCGCTCGGTGTCTTCGGGATCGCGCTTGCGACTGCAATCCTGCCGAGCCTATCCGAGCAGCACGCGAAGGTTTCGATGGAGGCGTTCAGCGCCACGATCGACTGGGCGCTCCGGCTCGTGCTTCTGATCGGCGTGCCGGCGGCGGTCGGCCTGATGCTGCTTGCCCAACCGCTCACGACGACGATCTACTACGGCGGCGAATTCACCGACACCGATACGCTCATGGCCACCGCCAGCCTGCTGGCCTTCGGTCCGGGACTCGTGGGCTTCATCCTGGTCAAGGTGCTCGCGCCGGGATACTTCTCCCGGCAGGACACACGCACTCCGGTACGGATCGCCGTGCAGGCGCTGGTTCTCAACTCCGTGCTCAATATCGCCTTCGTGCTCGTGCTGCTCAGGACCGGATGGGCGCCGGCGCATGCGGGACTGGCGGCCGCAACGAGCATCTCGGGCCTCTACAACGCCGCACGCCTGTTGCTCGGCTTGCGCAGGGACGGCGTCTATCGCCCGTTGCCGGGCTGGAAGGCACTGCTGCTCCCGGTAATGGGCGCCTGCATCGTGATGAGCCTGTTCGTATGGTGGACGCTTGACCGAATCGGCGACTGGTACGTGCTCGGCGCCTGGACGCGCGCGGGCGTGCTCGTGGCGCTCGTGGCGGCCGGGGTGGTCGTATACTTCGCCGCTTGCTGGCTGTTTGGCCTGAGACCGTCGCAGTTTCGCGGTCCGGCGGCGGTCAGCCAGGGCTGAGGCGCTCCATGCGACTGTATCGGAACTTTCCCGCGCTCGGGACCGGCGCAGCAGCCGACCGCCGCGTTGCCACGATCGGCGCTTTCGACGGACTGCACGTCGGTCACCGCGAAATACTCGCCCGAACGATGTCCGCCGCGGCCGCACTCGACTGCCCTTCTGTCGTGTGTTCCTTCGAGCCGATGCCCACGGAGTTCTTCGCGCCCGGCAATCCGCCCGCACGGCTGACCTGCTTCCGAGAACGCTACGAGCAGATTGCCGCCGCCGGCATCGACGAGTTTTTCTGCCCCCACTTCGGAATGGTCCGCGGCCTCGCGCCTGAGCGCTTCGTTCGGAGACTGCTCGTCGACGGTCTGAACGTCGCACACGTCGTCGTCGGGCACGACTTCAGGTTCGGAACGGGACGCGCGGGCACGCTCGACGATCTGCAGCGTGCCGGAGCCCGGTTCGGTTTCGAAGTCACGATCGTCGACCCGGTGAACTGGCAGGACCGGCGCATCAGCAGTACGGCGATTCGCGGCGCGCTCCAGGCCGGAGATCTCGACAGTGCGAAACGCATGCTCGGGCGCGACTACTCGATGTCGGGCCGGGTCGTGCCGGGCGTGGGCCTCGGGAAAGAACTCGGATTCCCGACGGCCAACGTGAATCTCAAGCGACGGCTCGCGCCTGTGGACGGCATATTCGCCGTGCGTGTCGAGGGCATCTCGGATGAATCGCTCGACGGCGTTGCGAGCGTCGGCAGTCGGCCCACGATCGGCGGCGGCAAGACACTGCTCGAAGTCTTCATCTTCGACTTCGACCGCGACATCTACGGCCGCTACATCACGGTCCACTTCGTCAAGCGGCTGCGTGAAGAGCGCAAGTACGAGAATCTGGATGCGATGACCCGGCAGATGCACCTGGACGTGCTCGACGCACAGGCTGCGCTCACCGCATGAATCGCTTACACTTCCGCGCCCGACTCGGGGCCGGGAAACAGCGCGGGCCGGGACCTTCCGCCGATTTCACCGAGCCACGCCGCGGCCATGACTGACTACAAGGGCACGTTGAATCTCCCCCGGACCGAGTTCCCGATGCGAGCGAACCTCGCCAGGCGGGAACCCGAAGCGCTCGCCAGATGGCAGGAGCAGGATCTCTATGGCCGGATCCGGGCCGCGTTCGCCGGCCGGCCGCGTTACGTCCTGCACGACGGGCCGCCCTACGCCAACGGCGACATTCACATCGGCCACGCCGTCAACAAGGTGATGAAGGACATCATCGTCAAGTCGCGCTCGCTTTCGGGCTTCGACTCGCCGTACCTGCCGGGCTGGGACTGTCACGGTCTGCCCGTGGAACGCGAGATCGAACGCGAACACGGCCGCGTGGGCGACCGGCTCGATGCCCGCGCCTTCCGCACGGCCTGCCGCGACTACGCGAGCACCCAGATCGAACGCCAGCGCGAGGACTTCAAGCGGCTGGGCGTCTTCGGGGACTGGGATCGGCCCTACGTCACGATGGACGCGGGCTACGAAGCCGAACAACTGCGTGCCTTCTCCCGGCTCGTCGGAAGCGGCCTCGTCTACCGCGGCTACAAGCCCGTGCACTGGTGCATGGACTGCCGCTCGGCGCTGGCCGAGGCCGAGGTCGAGTACGAGGACAAACGCTCGCCGACGATCGACGTGCGGTTCCGGGCGGCGGACCGGGCGGCGTTCGCCGAACGGCTCGGTGTCGAACTCGACGACGAAACCGAAGTCTCCATCCCGATCTGGACGACGACCCCGTGGACGTTGCCGGGCAACCAGGCCGTCGCGCTCAACGGCGGGCTTGACTACAGCCTCGCAAAAGTCGACTTGGGACCGGGTACGGAGTACCTGCTCGTGGCGACGGACATGCTCGAGGATGTTGAAGACCGCTACACAGAATCGGCGATGCGCGAGAACCCGACGGCTGTTTGGGAAGCGGGCGACTGGTCCGTAGTCGGCACCGGCCCCGGGAGCCGATTCGAGGGACTCGATCTGCATCACCCGTTCTACGCGAGGACGGTACCGGTCGTCCTCGGCGAGCACGTGACGACCGACGCCGGCACCGGCGCGGTCCATACGGCGCCGGGACACGGCCACGACGACTTCACCATGGGCGTCGAGTACGACCTGCCGGTCGAGAGCCCCGTCGACGGCGAGGGACATTTCGTCGAAGGTACCGATCGGCTCGAAGGGCTGCACATCGATACCGCGACCACGCGCATCCTCGAACTTCTCGCGGAAAACGGCACGCTGATCCGGCAGGAGTCGCTTCAACACAGCTATCCGCATTGCTGGCGGCACAAGTCGCCCGTGATCTTTCGGGCGACGCCGCAGTGGTTCATCCGGCTCGACGACAGCGAGAAGCTTCGCAGCAGGACGCTCGATCACATCGAAGACGTCCAGTGGGTCCCGGGCTGGGGTCGCGAGCGGATCCGCGGCATGGTCGAGAACCGGCCGGACTGGTGCATCTCACGCCAGCGCGCCTGGGGCGTGCCGCTGACGCTGCTCGTACACAAGCAGAGCGGCGAACTGCATCCGGACATGCCGGAACTCATCCTGCGCGTGGCCGACGAGGTCGAGAGCGCCGGCATCGAAACCTGGTTCGATCTCGATCCCGAAACGCTGCTTGGCGCCGAAGGCCGCGACTACGAGAAGGTCACCGACGTCATGGACGTGTGGCTCGATTCGGGCCTGAGCCACCACGCGGTCGGTACGCTGTCGGATCAGGTCACCGTGCCCACCGACCTCTACCTCGAAGGCTCCGATCAGCACCGCGGCTGGTTCCAGTCGAGCCTGCTCACCTCCGTCGCGCTCGACGACCGCCCGCCCTACCGGGCCGTGCTGACGCATGGGTTCGCCGTCGACGAGCATGGCCGCAAGATGGCGAAGTCGCTCGGCAACGTCGTCGCGCCGCAGAAGATCTGCAGGACGCTCGGCGCGGACGTGCTCAGGCTATGGGTCGCCGCCACCGACTACCGCGCCGAGATGCACGTGTCCGACGAG
The DNA here is from genome assembly GCA_022819855.1 of Gammaproteobacteria bacterium. Taxonomy (GTDB): domain Bacteria; phylum Pseudomonadota; class Gammaproteobacteria; order Steroidobacterales; family Rariloculaceae; genus Rariloculus. Next base: position 311,891 of record JAJEGN010000007.1, read on the forward strand.
ATCCTCAAGCGCGTGTCGGACGCTTATCGGCGCATGCGCAACACGCAGCGGTTCCTGCTCGGCAACCTGCACGGATTCGAACCCGGAACGCATGACGTGCCGCCCGGCGAGATGGTCAACCTCGACCGCTGGGCGCTGGAGCGGACGCGAGATTTGCAGGACGAAGTCATTGAGGCATACGAACGTTTCGAGTTCCACCGCATCTATCACAAGGTGCACAACTTCTGCGTCAACGACATGGGCGGGTTCTATCTCGATGTCCTCAAGGACCGGCTCTACACGACGCGCGAGGACAGCGCTGCACGGCGCTCGGCACAGACCGCGATGTACCACATCGCCGAAGCGATGGTGCGCTGGCTCGCGCCGATCCTGAGCTTCACGGCCGACGAGATCTGGCGAGCCCTGCCGGGCCAGCGCAGCGAATCGGTGTTTCTCGAGACGTGGTACGAGTTGCCGCGGGTGGACGGCGGAATGAAGCTCGATTGGCCGGCGATACTCGAAGTGCGTCAGGCGGTTTCGAGGGAACTCGAGAGTCTGCGCGTCGCCGGAGATATCGGCGCACCGCTCGACGCAGAGGTGCGGATCCGTTGCGGGGGCAATCTCTTCGGCAAGCTCGACGCCCTCGGCGAAGAACTGAAGTTCGTTTTCATCACCTCCGGCGCGGCTGTCGAGACGGATGGAGACGATCCGCGGAACGCCGATCCGGCTGCCGACCGCACGGAGAACGCCGTCCCGACCGGGAACGTGGCGGACGGACCATTCCGGCTCACAGTTTCGCCCGCCAGCGCTCCCAAGTGCGTGCGCTGCTGGCACCGGCGCGACGATGTCGGAAGCAACGAGGCGCACCCAGAGTTGTGCGCGCGCTGCGTCGAAAACGTCGATGGCCGCGGCGAGACGAGGCTGTACGCATGAGCGCGCGGGCCGTTGAATCTGCGCAGGCGAAACGGTCCGCCAATACGGCGCGTTTGTACCCATGACCTCGCAGATCGACGAGCGCACGGTCTCGCTCAGCGCCAGCGCGTGGAAATGGCTTTTCCTGTCGCTCGCGGTCGCCGCCGCCGATCAGTACACCAAGTACCTGATCATGCAGAACCTGATCGAGTTCGAACGCATGGTGCTGTTGCCCGTGCTCGAATTCATGCGCTTGCACAACGAGGGCGCGGCATTCAGCTTTCTGAGCGGCGCCGGCGGCTGGCAACGCTGGCTGTTCATCGGTATCGGCCTCGCGGTCGGTACCGGAATCGTCGTCTGGATCGTTCGGCTGCCCACGAAAGGCCGCGGCCTGCTCGCAGCGGGGCTCGCCTTCGTGTTAGGCGGCGCAATCGGCAACGTCACCGACAGAATCCTGTGGGGCCACGTCGTCGACTTCATCCGTGTCCACTACGAGGACTGGTACTTCCCCGCGTTCAACGTGGCCGACTCTTCGATCTCGATCGGCGTCGCGCTGCTGCTGCTCGACAGTCTGCTCGACTGGCGGCGGAGCAAGGCGTAGCCAACGTATTTCCAGCTCTTTCGAATCTCCGGTCGGTCATACGAGGTGCGGGTTGAGCCCGCGCAACTCGAGTTTGCAAATCGTCCATCGCCGCGCCGTTTCCGCGCATAGTAGCGAGTAATGTCAGTATCGGGCCGTCGACGTCGCCTGCGTCACTCCCGGCATGGACCACGACGCCGCCTGGAAACGCCTGTTCGGCCTGCCGATCCTCATCGAGAATCTGCTCAAGGGCTTCGTAAACTCCGTCGCCGAGCGCCTCGACTTCTCGACGCTGCGGCAACAGCCAGCGAACTCGGTGGACGCCGACTCAAGGCAACGGCGCGGCGACGCCGCCTGGCGCATGGATTACGACGACGGCAGCGGGCGCTCGCTCGTGTTGCTCGTGGAGTTCCAATCCACGGTCGATATGTCGATGGCCGCGCGCATGAACGGTTACGCCGAGGCGGCCCGGGATCGGCTGCGCCGGCAAAGGGAAACGGACATGGACGGCGAGGTCCGGGTGTTGCCGATGGTGTTGTACTCGGGGGACCGACCCTGGAACGCTTGGGGCGGCGTAGCGGAAGTGGGCGTCACGGCGGGCGGCGAGGCATGGCTGCCGCTTCGCGGCGCCTACCTGCTGCTTGACGCGAACCGCCGGGCGCGGGAGGATTTGCCGCGGGACAACCTGGTCTCCGCGGTGTTCGAACTGAACGCCGCGGAGAACCCGACCGAGATGGCCGACCGGATGCGGGCTATGCCGCGCGGCCTGCACGGCGATGCGTTGCGGGCGACGATCGACTGGATACGAGCGGTGTTCCCGAAGAAGTTTCCGCAGTCGGACGCGGCGGGGGTGATCGCGTCGCTGGAGCGGGAATTTCCAGATATTGCGAAAGAGGAAGGCACGATGATGGCATTGGCGAAGCGAGCCTTGGAGTGGGAGGAGGAGTACGGCCGGCAGGGCTTTGAGAAGGGGCTCAAGCAAGGCTTGGAGCGCGGCCGAGAGCAAGGCCTGGAACAGGGCCAGGCGCAGGGCTTCGAGAAGGGTCTCGCGGCGGAGCGCGAACTGCTGCGCCGACTCGCAACCCGCAAGTTCGGCGCCGCGGCCGGCGACGCGCTGGTCCGCCATCTTGCCGACATCTCCGACCCGGACCGTCTCGCCGGGATCGGCGAGCGCATCGTCGATTGCGGCACGGGCGCCGAACTGATCGAGCGGCTCGATGCGGACCGGGACGGCGCCGACGCGCATTGACCGCAGCACGCTCTACACATAAGAGCAGATTTTCCAGTTGTAACTATCTGGAAGCTTGCATCGAGGAGGCCGACGGAGACACCGTGGCCATCGCCAAGGCGCCGGGAGACCTTGCCCGCGCCAAGGGCATGCCTCAGGTCGCAAGCCATGTCGGGTTGTCCCGTGAAAGTCTCTACAAGGCGCTTTCGAGAGAACGCAAACCGACATTGGACACCGTACTCAGGATTGTCGGTGCATTGGGATTGAAGTTGCGCGCCGAAGCGGTGCCCGATTCCGAGGCAGCCGGGTAGAAGGCTACCAGCATCGGTCGTTCGCGCCGTTCGGTAACGGGGTTGCCCTGCGAATGCCCGCCGAGGTGAGCGTGAACGACGTGCACTCGGTGTCCACCGTCTGGTCGATACCGTTGCGCCCGCCTCCCGGCGTCGGTGTCGCGGTGGCGAACCAGTCCTGGGTGACGCCCGCGTCCGTATCGATTACGAGCGTGTAGACGCCCTGCTCGCTGAGCCCATCGGCGAACCCGAGTGCCTCCGGGTCAAGCGAGTAGTGGTTGTTCTGAAAGTAGAACCGTTCCTGGTTGGCAGCCAGGCGCAGCAACGCGGCCTTGGCTTCGGTCCGATGGGCGCGGATCGTGTATTGCCGATAGCTCGGCACGGCCACCGCTGCGAGCAGCGCGACGATGCCGACGACGACCATGATTTCGACGAGCGTAACGCCGGCAGAGCGGCGCCGCGGCCCAGGCGGCGCAACTCCCGTTCGGCTGCTGCCGACACGAGCAATCCCGGAAGCGCCGCATCGTGGCCTATGCGGCCGCAAGCCCGTTCGGACGCTGCCGACGAGGGCCGCGCCGGCGACACGGCATCGCAGCCCGGCATTCAATCGATGCCCTCCTGGATCCAGTACGTCCGAATCGGGCCGTTCGGGAAGTCGGTAGGCATGCAATGAAGGCCGATGCAGGCGACGGGCGGCGGCGCGCACTCGCTCCCCACGCAGTTGTCCGGATCGTCCGGTGACGGAAAGACGAAAATCGTCTCGCTCGTGCTTGCGCCCGGCGCTTCGACGTAGCGGTCGTCGGGCTCGCCGGGTATCGCGTCGCCGTCGAGGTCGATCACGGGCGAACCGTCAAACAGATCGACGACGTAGCGGCGGTGCGTCGACGGCGCCGGAGAGCAGGGATCGGCCGCCCTGTCTGCCGATCCGGGCACGAGCGTCGTGAAATAGACCCGGTTGTTGAAGGTTCTCGATTCGGCGTGGACCTTCTCGCCGATCCATCCCGGATCCCGGAGTTCCAGGCGCCAGCCCGGTCCGCCGGGCGGGACGCTCCCGTCGACGGCGTCGGTGATATCGACGAGGTCGGCGTCGGCGATCGGTTCGAGGGCTGCGTAGTCGGCATCGCGGAGCTTGCGGAACGGGGCGTGGTCGCGCAACGCGTAGAACCGGTCATGGTTGACCGTGCTCAGAGGATGCGCACGGTATCCGGAGCCGATGCCGATATGCATGAAGCGTTCGCGGCGGTGGCTGACGAGAGCGACATCCGGCGCGTAGTAGAAACGCCGGTTGTCCGGCCCGTCGGGCACGACGCCGGGCGAGGCCGGCAGCGGCGCGGCGCCGAGCCGCGCGAAGACGCCGCCCGTGATCAGTGAGGACGGCGGGCGGCCGTTATGGATGTCGAAACGCCAGACCTGCCCGCCCATGTCGGCCGCGTACATGCGGTCGGCGAACCCGTCCGCGCCGAGATCGACGACCTTGACGCCCGCGGCGAACGACGACTGCATGGCCGCGAACGCCTTGTCGCCGCCGGCTCGGGATCCGTGCCAGAGCAACTCGCCGTTCTCCGAATCCACGATGTAGATGGCGTTGCCCGCCGAGTCCACCGCGTTGTCGTAGCCATCCTGCGTGGTGTCGTAACCGCCGCCGAGCACGACGACGAGCTTGTCCCGCGACTGGCTGCCAGTACCAACGTCGATGCGAGCGGGCTCCGGCGCGGGCCAACTCTGGCCGTTGCCCGGAAGTTCCGCCGAGCCGCGGCGCCACAGCAGCTTCGGCGCATACCGGTTGCTGATATCGAGCGCGTAGTAGGCGGTTCCGCCGCGACGCAGCCCGAAGAACAGGAAGACCTTCTCGGTCGCGGGATCGATGACGCCGTCGTCGTCAGACAGCGTCTGCAGGCGCAGCGACCCGTCAATGCCGTAGTGCTTTACCGATGACGCCCGATTTGCGTACAGATCGGCCTGATCGTCGAGAAACTCGGCGGGAACGAAGGCCCATTGCTCGATTCCGGTGTTCGCGTTGATCGCGTGCAGGAAACCGTCGTTCGTCGCGAGGAAAACGAGTGCCGCGTCAGGATCGGCGCCGTCATAGATCATCACGACTGGCGCCGCGTGGAGCGGATCGCCGATTTCGCTGCGCGGCTCGGAACCGCCGGCAACGGTCCCGCGAATGAAGTCGATGACCTCGTCGCGCGTCGGTCCGCCGGGGTCTCCGCTCGCGAGCAGCGCGTCGTCGAGCGCCGGGTTGGCGCGGCTGACGGCGTTGCTCGCGTGCGTCAGGTCAGCGGCGTTCCCGGCAAGATGGGTATAGACATTGCGAACGGCCGGCGCAGGCAAGCGGTTGGCGGCGCCACCCTGCTCGACCTCGGGATCGTTCGATGCCGACCAAAAACTGCGCGAATTGCGCCGAAAAAACCCCGTCGCGGGATCGACCGCCGGGGCGCCGTTGGCGTCGATGATCGTGGCATCCCCGGCGCGCAAGCGGTACTTCTTCAGATTGCCGGGCCAGCGAGTCGCCGCCGCCGGCCTGAATACTCCGACGAAAAGATCGTTCACGTTGCGGGTTCGGTTGAAGCTGTCGATGGGCACCGCGAGCGGGGTGAACGTCGACGGGGCTTCGGAGGCGGTTTCGCCCTGCCGGCACTCGGTCGCATCGTCACCGCTGGCGCCGAAAAACAGTTCCGTATCGTCGGCGACAGCGGGGCGGCCGACGATCGCCGCCCCGGCCAGACCTGCGGCGAACCACGCGGCTCTCATTGCCGTCCGCATCGCGACCGGACGACAATCCATCGAAACGTTTTCCTTTCGCCCGTGCCCGTTTGGTCCAGCCTCGACGTTCAGCCGTTTCGGTCGCGTCCGCGCGGAGCGTACGCGGACAGCCGAGCGCTTCAGCCGCGCCAAGGCGTAGCGCGCGCGTACCGCCCACCGCGCACAGCGTTGGGCGGCTGACCGCTCAGCAGCCGCCCGAACCTGCCGGACCGATGACATAGAACCCCTGCCGATGAGTCGATGCCGCGCCGCGCGGACCGGTGCCGACGGAAACGACCTCGAAATGAAACGCCTGAATCGCGCCCGACCCGGCCCCGATACTGAAGCCGACATCCGGGACGGCTGTCGTCGTCACGCACACCGTTGAAGTTTGCGTTTCGAAAGGACCCTCGCCGACAGGCATGGCCGGGATGTGCGCGGGCGCTGCCGTCGCGAAAGCCGGTTGCGCCAGGGCGATCTCGATCCCCGTTTCGGCAGCCTCGAACGCGCCCTGCTGCGACTCCATGCCGGTCGCCATCGCAAGTTCGAGCATGCTCATGTTCATGGCGGAAACGCCGAGCACGGTCAGCGCAAGCATGAGCACGAGCGAGACGACGAGAGCCGCGCCGCACTGACGCCCGAACGCGCCGTACTGACGCCGCGAACGGCCGCCCTGATGCCGGAACGCGCCGTCCTGACGCCCGGTGGCGCCACCCTGGCACCGGGACGCGGCGGCGTCGTGTTGCCGAATCGCACCGCCCCGAAGCGGAAACGCGGCACCCACATCGCATGCACCGCGGCACTTCATGACGCAGGCCTCAGATTGCGCAGGGAGATGGTTCTCGACACGACCACGCGCCTGAACCGGTCGCCGGGCGCGGACTCGTTCCGATCGGCGTATTCGTAATCCGCAAGGTCCGTGAAACCGGCCTCGGGGCGTTCGGCGCGAACCCTGAGCCAGAGGCGGACCGCGACGATGGCGGTATCGGGATAGAGCGCGGGATCGAGCAAGGGACTGCCGAAATCGACGTAGCGGTCGACGAGGCCGCGGTTGGGCGATCCCGGGCTGTCGGTATCCACACCGAGCCGTATCTGAAGGTCCTCGACGCCCGGCAGCACCTCCTGATCGACTATCCGCGGCCCTCGCGAGCCCCCGGTCAGTGTCTTGACGCGCAGCGACGGTACCGGATTGTCGGCTTCCGAAACCGTCGAATCCCGGCTCACGTAGTAACCGTTGACGATCAGCCGGTGAGCTTGCGACGTGGCTGCCGAGTAGCCCGCGGGCACGTTCGGCCCGACGAACAACTGGCCTTCCTCGAAGTGTGCGGACTGCACGTACAGGACGCCGCGGTCGGGCGCCGGATCGGGGTCGACGGCAACGCGGCGGACGACGAGCATGTCGGCGAATGGTTGGGCGACCCTGCTGTAGCTGCCCGAACACGCCAAGGCGGGGAAACCGTTGTTGCTGCCGTCGATGGCGAAATCCAGGTTCACGGACCAGTTGTTCGCGCAGTCGCTGCGGACGGTGAACGCCGTTGGATCGCCGGGTCCCGCCCGTCCGGCGACACTGGTCGAGTTCGCGTTGAGACCCCAGTAAGCGGCCATGCGAATGTCGGCCTGCAGACGATCGAGCGCAAAGACCGCGTTCTCCTGAAGGCGGGACATCGACTCGGTCACGCGGAACGTCGCCCGGCTCTGCACGAACACGGTCGTCGCGCCGAGCAGCAGGAACGCTCCGATCGCCAGAGCCACCGTCAGCTCGATCAGCGTGAGCCCGGCGCTGCGCGTGCGCGGTGGCCCCGAGGCCGTCTTCCGACGCGGTACGGCGGTTGCGCCGCATGCCTCACCGCGTCCGCCCGGCGGCCCCGAGACCATCACTGTGGACGCGAGTTCCATTCCAATTGCGGGACCACCAAACGATTCCCGACCGGTGGCAGCAGACCCGCCCCTCATCTGCCCGCGACCTGCACGACGCTGCGATAGCTGACGCTGCCGATGCCGACTTCGTTCCAGCTCAGTTCGATGACGAACGACGGCGGAAGCGTGGTTGCGTCAAACCGCACGACGCCCTCGCCGTCCGGCAGCAACGCCGTAACGTTCTCCTCCCATTCGGCCAGGTCTTGCGCGGCGACCGAGGCCCGGACGCAATCGGCGTCTCCGTCGCATTCCTCGACCTCTCCCGCCACTGAGTACCCGGCCTGCCCGAGCCGATTGGCCCGGATGCGGTCCGCCATGTCGGCAGCGAGATTGACGGCTCGAATGCGGAACTGCGCCGTGCGGCCGGCGCCGAGACCCTGGGTCTTGAGTGCCGCGATGCCGATCATGCCGACCGAGATCACGAGCAGCGCGACCATCGATTCGACGAGCGTGAACCCCGCCTGCGACGGCGCGAATCGACCGCCCGCACCGTGACCCGCCTCCACTCGTCGCAGAGTCACGGCGGACATTCCAGCGAGCGGCCGCCGGGCCCGCCCGGCGACACGCGCGGCCGTCCCGTGTAGCTCACGACGATCGCCCGCGCGGCATCGGCGCCGCGCCGGTCGCAGAAAGTGACCGTGCCGTTGGTGCTGCGCTTCAGATGCGCCCGGAACTCGAACAGACGTCGATTCGAGACGATCGATCCCTCGCTGGCGGGCTCGTATCCGTACAGCAGCGGTTCGTCATCCGAGCGCGCGGGAGGGCTGGCGTTGTCTTCGTTGACGAATACCATCCAGCCTGCACCGTAGCCGGCGCCGTCGGCGCCGCAGCGGGAAAAGTCGCTCGTGTTGCAGAGCACGACGGCGCGCCCGCGCTTGGCCGCTTCGCTTCTTGCGAGCTGTACGGCGGTGACGAAGGCGTTGATATCGGCCGTCTGCCTCGAATCGGCGACGAGCGACTCGAAACCCGGCACGCCCCAGCCGAGCAGCGTGGCGACGACGAGCAACGTGAACATCAGCTCCGTCAGCGTCATGCCCTTGCACCGAGCCATGGACGGCGCTCGGCGCCGAGCCCGACGCGCGGCAGCAGCGCCCGCAAGCGTCATGCCTGAACGCTGAGGCGCAGACGGACCCCCGGTTGCCGGATCGCCACGGTTTTGTCGTGCATGTACCATCATGTGAGCGTCGCCCGACCAGGCGCGTTCCGCTCGCGCGAAATGCGTCGGGCGCAATCGAACAGTAGATGTCGGCGAGTGCCCGAACCAGCTTCGTATCTCGGCGAAGACGACCGAAACGGTTCGACGTTGAATTTGGGAAACGCCCGCGTATACTTCCCAAGTCACTGATTGTTAAAGGCTAGCGCGCTGATCGGAGACGAGTTCGCAACACCGCCTGCCAACTGAAGACAGGACCAACCCAAGTCAGGGAGTCAGAAAATGGAGTTCGTTTATTTCCTCGGCCGCTTCCATGTGCTGGTTCTGCATCTGCCGATCGGCATCATCCTCCTTGCGATCGCGCTCGAGTGGGCAGCACGCAGCGAGAAGTACGCCCGGCTCGACGCGGCGGCGCCGCTGCTGTGGGCAACGGCGGCAATCACGGCAGTCGTCACCGTCGTTTTCGGATACATGCACTTCGCCGAAGGTGGTTACGAGGGCACCGCCGGCAATCTGCACAGAATCCTCGGCACGGCGCTGGCCGTCGTGACGACGATCGCCTGGATACTTCGCACGCGGTCGCAGGCGCTATACGAGAAATCCCGGCTCGCGCTTGCTGCCGTCCTGCTCATCCTCGTGTTCACGACCGGCCACTACGGCGGCAGCCTCACGCACGGATCGAGCTACCTGTTCGGCGCGCTCGCGCCCGATTCGCCTGTGACCGGCGTTTCGGTCGCAAGCGCTGACTGAAGCACGGCGCAAGCCGCCGATCGTAGCGCCAGGGAGCATCGCCAGTGCCCGTCAGACCCGTCGATTCCGACCGTATCGTGACCGAATCCGACGGCGTCACGGTGACCCGTGCCGCCGTGAGCCTCGGCGCGGAGATCAGCGGCGTCGACCTGACCGGGCCACTACCCGACGAGCAGTTCAACGCGATCGACGCGGCACTCGTCGAGCACGAAGTCATCGTGTTCCGGGATCAGAACATCACATCGGACCATCTGACGGCATTCGGCCGCCGGTTCGGCGAACTCAGCGTGCATCCCTTCGCGCCGATGGACGAGGCCGCGCCCGAGGTCATCCAGTTCCGCAACGACGAGAACTCCGCACCGTACGGCACGGACAACTGGCACTCCGACGAGACCTTCCGCACCGAACCGCCGATGGCGACAGTGCTCTGTGCGAAAGTCGTGCCGGCGCTCGGCGGAGACACGATGTTCGCGAGCATGTCGGCAGCGTTCGAGGGGCTCAGCGACCGGATGCAGCGGTTCGTTTCCGGGCTCGAGGCGATCCACGACATTCTCCCGTTCAGACCGTTGTTCGGCAGCAGCGAGAGAGACCGCCGCGAACTGCAACGCTTCGAACTCAAGTATCCGCTCCAGGTTCATCCGGTCGTGCGCATCCACCCCGTCTCGGGCCGCAAGGTACTGTTCGTGAACCCCGTATTCACGGTCCGCATCAAGGACATGGACGAGAACGAGAGCCGCACCTTGCTCGACGTGCTGTTCCGCCAGGCGCACGTGCCCGAGTACCAGTATCGGCATCGCTGGGCGCCGCACACGCTCGTCATGTGGGACAACCGCTCCGCTCAGCACTACGCCGTGCACGACTACTACCCGCAGCGGCGTTACATGGAGCGTGTGACGATCCGCGGCGGACCGGTGATCGGTGTGGACCGGGCGGACCCGAAAGACGTGAGGCGCATCAAGTTCGAAGCGCCGGCCGGCGTGGACCTGTACGGCGGCCACAAGCCGCACGTCGTGGACTGAGCGCTCGCGCAGCGCGAGGACGATTTGTGTCCACCAGGGAACCTCCAGACTATTCGTCTCGCCGTCGCTCCCGAACCTCGATGAACACGGTTGCTCGGAGCTTCCCCGGCAGCGCAAGCAAGCCCTCGTTCGACGCACCGGCATTCTCATTCGCGCCCGGGTTCCGGCGAATGGCGTCGTAGCTCGTGCGGCCTCCCTTTCGCGCCGACCACGTCGGTAGCCTGCTCCGTTCCGCACGCCTCAAGGATGCACGTCAGCAACACGCGCGTGGCGAGATCGACGCCGGGGCACTTGAAGCCGTCGAGGACGCCGAGATCCGCCGCATCGTCGCGAAGCAGGAAGCGATCGGCCTCGAGGCCGTGACGGACGGCGAGTTTCGACGCTCCTGGTGGCATCTCGACTTTCTCTGGGGGCTGGACGGCGTCGAACGGCACGAACTCGGCGAGGGTGTGCGGTTCGCCGGACTCGCAACGCGCAACGAGGGCGTGCGGATCGACGCGAAGCTGGGATTCTCCGGGCATCCGATGCTCGATCATTTCCGTTTCCTCAAGACACACACGACGCGCGTGGCGAAGATGACGATCCCTGCACCGTCGGCGATATACGGCCGGCCGGTCAGGCCGCCGATCGATCCCGACGTCTATCCGGATCTCGACGAATTCTTCGCCGATCTCGGCCAGGCCTACCGGCAGGCCGTGCGCGCGTTCGTTGACGCCGGCTGCCGCTACCTGCAGTTCGACGAGGTCTTCGTCGCGATGCTCTGCGACGGGAATTACCGGCGCCAGATGATCGAGCGCGGCGACGATCCTGGCGCACTGCTGCGCCTCTACGGCAGTCTCATCAACAAGGCGATTGCCGAAGTACCGGAAGACATGACGATCACGATGCACATGTGCCGCGGCAATTTTCGCTCCACGTTCATGGGCGCCGGCGGCTACGACGCCGTTCAGGAAGTGCTGTTCGGCGAGATCGACGTGGATGGCTACTTCATGGAATACGACGACGAACGCTCCGGCGGCTTCGAGCCGCTCAGGCGGCTGCCGAAGGACAAGCGTGTCGTGCTCGGCATCGTGACGAGCAAGCGGGGCCGACTCGAGAGCAGGGACGAACTCCTGCGGCGGATAGACGAAGCCGCGAAATTCACCGACATCGACCAGCTTTGCCTGTCATGCCAGTGCGGTTTCGCATCGACCGAGGAAGGCAACGTCCTGACCGAGGACGAACAGTGGGCGAAGCTCGAGCGGATCGTGGAGGTTGCGGACGAAGTCTGGGGCTGACCCGAGCGAACGTTTAATGCGACGCACGGATCGCGGACGAAGCCCGCCGGCCGCTCGCGGCGACCACCGCTGGGATCGCGGCCTGTCGGCCGCGGCCGCAGCGATGCCTCGCGATCTTCTCAGTACGGTCGAACAAGGCTAGCATCGCAGCATGAGTGCGAAACCGAGACCCGACGACATCGAGGCGCGGCGCAACGAATACTACGCTCGCGTCGGCGAAGACCAGCTCGTTCCTTTGTGGCTGTTTTTCAAGGACTGGTTCACGCTCGAGCCGCATGTGCAGTCACTGCCCCACGTCTGGTCCTACGAAGCGCTGCGCGAAACGATCCTTGAAGCCGCCGCCATCGTCGACCCGGCGGATGCCGAGCGTCGCGTGCTTGCGCTCGAGAATCCCGGCTTGCCGGGCCGGCGCCTGGCCACGGAGTCGCTGTACGCGGGGCTTCAACTCATGATGCCGGGCGAGCTTGCGCCCTGCCACCGGCACACGCCGACCGCCATGAGGTTCGTGCTCGAGAGCGATGGCGCCTACACGGCGGTCAACGGCGAGCGCTGCTACATGAAGCCCGGCGACTTCATCGTCACGCCCGCGTGGACCTGGCACGACCATGGCCACGAGGGCGACGGCCCGACAGTCTGGCTCGATGTGCTCGACGTCGCGATGACGCATCTATTCAACGCAACGTTCACGGAGCACTATCCCGACGACAGCCGTCCCGAGCCTACCGAACCGCTCGACACGCTCCATCGATACGGCATGAACATGCTCCCGGTTGGCTACGAACGCGGTCAGGGCGCTTCACCAATTTTCAGCTATCCCTACGAGCGCACCCGCGAAGTGATCGAGCGGCTCAAGGACCACTCCGAACTCGATGCCTGCCACGGTCTCAAGATGGAGTACGTCGACCCGACCACGGGCGGCCCGGCGATGCCGACGATTTCCGCGCACATGCAGCTCCTGCCGGCGGGCTTCACGACCGAGAGCTACAGGACGACGGCAGGCACGATCTACTGTCCAGTTGAGGGCGCGGGAACGGTGGAGTTTCCCGGCGCTGAGACGCCTGCGATCGAGTACCGACCGTGGGACATCTTCGTGATTCCGAGCTGGCAGGAGTTCAGGATCGCCGCCGATACCGAGTCGACGATCTTCAGCGCCTCGGATCAGGCCGCGCAGGAAAAGCTCCGGATGTGGCGCGAGCAACGGGGTTCCAAGGGCTCGTAGACCGGGTCTGCAACGAATCGACTCGATCGTTCCCGGCGGGCGGGTCGCAGCTTGGCAGTGCCGCCGATGAAGTCATTCGAGTCGAGCACCCGGTAGCCGCAACCTGGGTCCAAAACGGGTACAATTCCCGCCACCTCCAGGGACCTGCCTGAAGGCGCATCTTCAACGGGCAACTATCGAAGCCGGTGTAGCTCAGTCGGTAGAGCAACGCATTCGTAATGCGTGGGTCGGCGGTTCAAATCCGTCCACCGGCACCACAACCACATGGGTCCATTCCGGCCACATGGTTTACGCCTCCCTCAGGTCAACAATCGAATCGTCACAGACGGATTTGCCGATGGCCCAGGGCCGCGATGCGATCGAAAAAAACGCTGTTCGTATTGAGTGCGTGTGATTAAATGGCCGTTATTCACTGGTTACATGAATATTGCATCGTAATCGACACTTTGTAGAATAGGCTTTAATTCACGTTTTTCGTTAGTTATGCATATCGATTCACCACAGCGAGGCTTGGCGCTTGCCAACGAGCTGGTTGCGGACGGTCGTTCGGCGTTCACCTTCGACGAAGTGGAAAAGCGGCTCGGGAAGTCGAAGACGGCCACCGCAAACCTCCTCAAGCGCATGGAGAGAACCGGCCTGATCGATCGCGTACGGCGGGGGCACTACGTTGTACGCCAATTGGGTGTGCTCGGAACACCCGCCGCTGCCGAAGACGTCGCGTTGTCGGTCGGAGCGGCACTGCCCAGCATGTTGCATCGTATTGCCTATCGAAGCGCCCTTCACGAGCATGACCTGTTGGTCCATCCCCCGCGTTCCATTCAGGTTGCGGCCGAACGCCGAATCCGCACCAAGACGCTCTCCGACCGACCGCTGCGGGTTGTAATCGAATCGCCCGAAAAGCTTGAGGTGGGGCGTGTGCCGTGGGGGGCGTCCTACATTTCCGATCGGCATCGCGCCATTCTGGATGCCGCACAGCGTCCGCGGCTCGTTGGTGGCGTCGAGGTGTTGGCGGAAGCCCTCGCCACCGCCGCACATGAACTGAACGCAGAGATCCTAATGGACCATGCCCGCCGGTTGGGTTGGGCAGCGGCGCTACGGCGATTGGGCTCACTCGCCGACGCCCAGGCATTGAAACCGCTCCAGGGTGCTCTCCAGCCTATCAGACCCATGACGGCGGATCTCGACCTCGAACCCGGAACCGATGAACCCACGGTTTGGCGGGATAGTCGGTGGCGCGTGCGCTGGCCAAGGTCTGTTGACGAGCTACTGGCCGTGACCGGTCAGTGAGCAACCGCGCGCAGATTACGCAGCGGGCCGCGCGTGACGGTGTACCGGCGCCGACCGTGGAACGGGACTATGTATTAGCGCACGTCATAGCCGCTCTCGGTGTGCTTGGCGACGACCACGGCCTCGTGTTCAAGGGTGGAACTGCACTCAGACTCTGCTACTTCGAAGACTATCGCTATTCGGCTGATCTGGATTTTTCGGTGGTCGAGAATGACGTTGAAGGCGCCTACGCGACCATTGAAGCGGCACTTACGCAGGTAACAGGCGCCGTCGAGGATTTGAATCTGACTGGTGACGAGCCGAAGCGAATTGCGTATCAAGGCCCACTGGGACGACAACGCTACCTGAAGCTCGATATCGCGGACGACGAACTCGTCCTCAACGTTGACACGATCCGCCTGTTGCCACGCTGGCCTGATTTACCCGAGGCGATGCCTCGGTTGGGCTGGACAACCAGTTAATCGAGTTGATCGAAGATTCCGCGCGCGGGCAAAGGAATATCCTGCACTCGGCCAAGCGCCTGCTCGATATTTTCGGCAGCTCTTCTCGCCTTAAGAGCCTGAAAAATACCTTGCAAGGCACTGCAAATACCATCCAGGACAAGGAAGCAGGGCGAGCAATCACGATACAGTTGCGCAGCGTCTGCGAAAAGCTCAACACATACGTACGATTTGCAAGCGGCGATCGATTCCTTGGGTCCACAATCGCTTCCACACGCAATTGTTTTTTTCAGATTGCGGACGATGCGGTCGCCGAGACGCTCTTCTTCGGCGTCGAGCCGGGGTGGGAAGAGAAGCGCATGCTGGATTTCGGCGATGCGGTCAAGACCAACAAGGCGAATCTGGATGTTTTTGTTTATAGTCCAAGTTTGTCGGCATCGGACTCGACACTCATCGGCCGTGCGTTGAAGGCCGACTATTTCGCATCCGTTCGTAATGATCCCGTTCGGAAATAGGGACTGGATCGGGCGCCGGAGCATTCTGACCGCACGCACTCGTACGTGGGGTATATCGCCGATGAATTTCACCGGTTCGTCACGCAAGATCCGCAGCACGGCGAGCAGTCCTTTCTCGACACCTGCCGTTCGTTCGGCGGTTTTTGTGCGCTGGCGTGCCAGTCCGTCCAAAGCATCCAGCACGCGCTCCTCAGTTCCGACGGATCGGGGAACTCAAAGGTTGATCCTACCGTCGGAATGTTGCTGAACAATACCGCCACAAAGCTGTTCTTTCGGTCCACTGACACTGCAACCCGGCAAGTTTTGTGTTCTCTATTGCCGAGTGGAACATGGGGTGCCGTCGCGGAACGCCAGCCACCGTCGAGGCTTCGCCCGGGAGAGTGCTACGCCATTAGCGTCGATGGCGGCATAACGCGGAAGCAACTGGACTGGGTACGCCCGGCGTCTTCCGCGAAGCCGCCCCGCGGCTCATGAAAGCGCAAGGCCATGAATTGGCGGATCGCGAACAGCGCAGCCCGGCAGCCCATCCCCGGACGCATCGAGCCGGGCCGGACGATGGCTGACGGGCTGGCAGGCTGCGTCGTGTAAACTGTATACCCCTATCGAAAACGGCGCTCAACGCAATGCTTGCCACGCCCGATGCGGCCAAACGTGACGAGGCCATCCGGCATCATCTGCTCCAAGGCTCGGACCGCGCCGCTGAAGAACCTGACGCGCGTGCTATATGGCGCGCCTGGCGCAGGCAAATCCGAAATCCTGTTGCACTTGCGCGAACGTGCCGAGGCCTTGAGCACGCCCGAACGGCCCGTGTGGGTCGTGGAAGGCAGCGCCGACATGCTGCACGACGCCGAGGCGTTCGAGGCGCAATTGCATCGCCAACTCCCGAACGAGTTGCGCCGGAGGCTGTGGCGTCAAGCGGACCTGTCGGGCGGGCTGAACCTGGAGTTCGCAAGTCTGTCGGTGTCCCGGCGCGATGTTCCGAAACTCCCGGAATTCACGCGGCTGACGACATTGGGCGCGGCGATCAACGCCAAGGGAATGACCGGTGGCGCGCGCCATTGCCAAAGCCACACGGGGTTGGCCGCAGCATTTGGCGCACTCGTTAAGCGCGCTGGCCAAGATCGCGCATGAACATCGGTGGATACTGGATGAGACGGGCTTCGACCACGCCATGACCGACGCCGAGCGCGACAACTACTACGATGACCGCCTCAAAGCCATGCGCGGCGCGTTACGACCGAAGCAATACGCCGGTTGGGCGACAGACGGCATTCGACACGCGGCAGAGCGTCACGGCGAACGACCTGGCCGACGCGCTGGCCATCGACACGGCGACGGCGGATACGCTCACCCGCTTGGCCGTCCGGGCCGGGCTGCTCGAAGAACGTCGGCCGGGGAGTACATCGCACCCATCCCATCGCTTGTGGCGCATATCGCCAAACGAGGAGCGCAATACGCGCAGCCGCAGTAGGCGCGGCGCCACACCGACAACGCATTCCCGCAAAAATTGAGCCGGGTTGGACGATGGCTGACGGGCTGCCGAGTGTCGTGCAAAATGTATACCTCCATCGAAACGGCGCTTACCGCAATGCCGGCCACGCCGGCAAGGCGCACTCGTAGACCGCCGCGGACTGCCGCTCGCGCTAGGCTTGCGGCGTCTCTACCCGAACACGTTGTCGGTCACCGCAGTCCACCCACTGACCACTGAAATGTTGTCGACCTCCGAATCTAATCGGGCCAGGATCGCCACTGTGTCCGGCGACAACCGCCACGCGCTCTGCGGCCGACCGGATCGTCGCCCCTTGCGAGCTTTGCACGCAGATCGAGGAGATCGCGAATCGCTCGGCCAAAGTCCGGCGACCGTTATCCAACAACTTCGATGAACGCTCGCTCAGGACCTTGCTCGACGGGAACTGCAGCATCATGGGACGAAAGAAGTTCCACCAAGCCATCGAAGCCATGTGAAACAATCTCGTCGCCTTCCTCGTTCAGTACAATACCGAGCGGCCCCACCAGGGCCAGGTTATGAAAGCACCAACGCCCGCCGACGTCTTCGTCCGGTGCCTGAATGAACCCACAATGTCAAAGGAGGAGACAACCAGAAAAGCTGCCTGAAACATCCTCTACCGGGAGCGGAAACTGTCAGGCGAATGCCCTATCTGTACAAATTGTACGATTACATATACTGAGTGGAATTACGCCATTCTGAGCGGGAAAATTCCTGTCGGTTACAGCCTAAAGGAATCTCACTCCCTTCGTAATTCAATTTGCTTTCTGACAAACCTTCCGTCCGCCAAAGAGGCAAAACATTCTCCGGGCCGCAGTGATGACAACGGCCTTCTCTCGGTTACATATCCCCATGTGCCCAAACGGCTCATCTTTTCCGAGCGTGCCTGGGTATCCATTCCAGTCGACCTGAAAATCACCTTTGTTGCAGTGTTGTTCAACAGTACGTCCAGCGCTGAACTCGCACGTTTCGAATCAAAACCTTGAAGCGAATATGCCATGCTCTCGACTGACTGGGTAGCCAATACGCAAAATCCCCCAAATGAGCGGCATGTGTCTAGAAATGACTGTTCACCGTGGGTGGGATCGTTTGTAATAAATCGATGGGCCTCGTCTGCAACGTAACCGACAAGCTGTTTAAATTTCATTTCAGGATTTTTCCTGTCGCTGTCGTTAAGCACAGCAGAAAAAAAGGAAGCTTTGAGCGATCTGGCCAGGTATTCGCCTTCCCTCTTCAAACTTGGACGATACGTTAACACCGTCAACTTGTCCCGGTCGGTCTTTACCAATTCATCGAACTTAATCGCTTCGCCATTTTTGTCCCATTCCGGCTCGACACCAAAAAAAACTCCTTCGCAAAACGCTCCGTCAGCGACGTGCAAAAAAACCTGCCGCGTGCTCGCCAACATGTTCACAAACGTTCTTGTCTCTTCCGTGTGATATGCTCGAAAATGTTCGTATTTTTGCTTCAACTGTTTGAAACTGTCCGAAAAGTACACTTCGGACTCAGGACCATCCACAAAGTCGCCACTGTGATTAGAACCGCCCCCCTTCCAGAAGCCCATTGTTTTCGGATATTTCAAAAGATAATCGTCCGTAATCGCGCTCGCTAAAGCCAATACGTTTTTTTTACCTTCTCGGACTTGTTGATAGGATCGCTTCAGCGGATGGCTTTCGTTCACATCTTTTAGTCCGTTCCAGGTATTTTGATCTTCATCACCACACCGGATTTGTCCTTCTTTATCACCAAACGCGACCAGCATTATCGCCATTCCAATGAAAAGAGTACCAAGATCACATGCCATATCGTGCCAGAATGCCTCGTTACCCCCATTAGTACCAGCGCCAAGAAGCCGATTGCCCGGATGCTCGGGAACGAGCCCTGCTATTCCCGTTATTATATCCTTCCCTAAGCCGAGAAAATCTGCGTCGACACGGATGTCTTTGAATTTCGGATGATCGGCCATCAAATTCCATTTAGGAACAGGCTTGCCCTCTTCGGCAGGGCCAAGGTCCTTTATTTCCACGTTAGGATTATCGTCAGCCCAACGTTCCAGACTACTGCAAATCTCTTCTTTCGGATCGATAACAAGTAGGCAACCCACCGGAGGCTTATGTTCGTCGGTTTTTCGGCACGCTGTTCCGCATACTGCCCTAAGAATCGGCAGGATTCCTGATTTCGTTTTTCCCGACCCCGTTTCCCCCAGTATCAGAGTGTGTCTGCAAAGCAGTTCCCAGGCAATGCCATTCGGATACATCCTTTTCCATTCTTTTACTTGAAGCGCTGAACTATCGTGTTGGTTCCGGTCGTATTCGTTTTCGTCATCCGTTTCCCGCCCATAGGCTTCTTCGTCCCCAACAGCGTCGATCAGCCCGAGCGCTTTGGCCACGGCTGGGGATATCTCAGTGTCCATGAGGCAAAGGTTGCCATACAAAATACGAAGTCTCGATTTCAGAGCTTCTGTGTTGTTTTCGCCCCGATCACTCAATATTTGTTTCATCAACAATTTTAAGGACCAGTAAGGCGCTAGTTCAACTTGCACGCTCTTTTGTAGTTCCTTTGCGTATTCGTCATTATAACGTACGTATTCGTCATCGGGCCCACTAAGAGCCTCTCGCAGCGAAACGCTCGCATTTGCATCCTGCTCAATGCGCTTCTGCAAACGTTTTCGAAACTCCTCAATGGGTTTGCCTCCCTCTTCAACAGTATATTCAGAAAGCGTGTAGATGTTAAAAAATTCGGAGTCTTGCTTCTCGGAGACAGATTCCCAAACTTTGTCGATTCGATCGGACTCCTTGCCGCAAACTCCTCGAACCCAATAGCCATAAACCTCGCGTGGCTCGAACACATTGGCAACATCTCCGAGTGCGCCTTTGTTATTGTCGGTCGCGGTGGTAGGCACGAGGTGCCATTGTTCTCGTCTTCCCGGCTCCATGCCCTCCGGCGTCACTTCCCCTTTGTCCCAGTCCCAGTTCCACTCCGGCAAAAAATAGAAAAGAGGTCTCACCAATGGCACGCCAAATAGTCTCGTACAGAAAGCGTGCTCCAACTCCACCTCATCGAAAAATTTGTGACTCCCATCCAGATAGTTTTTCCAATCGTCTTTCGGAATCCTGCATGCGCGATCAGCAAGTTCATCGATAGCATCTTCGTCAATTGCTTTTAGACGATCGGTAATAACCTCTGCTTTCTCCGCCGTCTGCTCAAAAACACGGTCACTTCCAATTTGAAAGCGGCTATTGTGGTAAAGCAATCGTGTTGTTGCGGCAGCCCGTCGTTCATCGCAAACGGACAAGAGCTGTGCCGCAGCGCTTGCCGCGCTGGTAAGCGCTCGCGTGTTGATCTGTACCCCCTTGCGCCTCCATTCGCCAATGGCATGCAAAAAATACTTCAGGCTGGTGACACTGCCTCCGGGCGATGCGATTTCAATTGCTATTTTCATGTACTGATACACACTGACCAATTCGTCGATGACAATGACGCACTTGTTGATCAAGTTGTCATCAATTGCCGAAGTAAGACGTATTATCGCCTCATGATCACGCAGATCGGCGTCCAATTTTACTGATTCCATTTCGCAGTTGCTCCAACAATCTGATTGATTGCAAACTCAATGGCTGCTTATTCGCCAGCATGATACAGATTGGTCCCTTCGATATCATCTTTTCCTGCGGCCACTTTTCCTGCGGCCATAAAGCCGAGTGAGCGCCGGCGTTGGCGCCGGAAATGCCGGTGAGCCCTGAATGCCGGGCCGCCGGTCAAGCGAGCGAAATGAAGACCGGGAAAGACATGCGGCCCGGATCAGGTGGACCCTCAAAAGGGGGCGCCGGTCGGGTACGCTGAGCTGCCCCAAAAATCACAGGACCTACGCATGGACTATGACTGGCTCGGCGACGTCGCCGCCTTGCAAACGCTCGGCTCCCGGAAGCGGCAAGAGGATTCGGCGTTGCACGTCCGGCTCGGCCGAGGGCGCCTGATCGTCGTGGCCGACGGCATGGGCGGCGAGCCCGCTGGCGACATCGCCTCGATGGCGGCGGTGCTTGGCTTCGAGCGCGGTTTCGGCACGCCGGCGGACGGCCACGAGCCCAACATCGTTTGGGTGCGGCGCTTCACGGACGGGCTGACCGGCGCGCTCGACGCGATTAACGCGGCTGCCGAGTCCGGTCACGGGCAAGACGGCATGGCCGCCACGCTGTCCGCGTTATGGGTGGATTCCGACGGAGTTCGTTGGCTCAACGTCGGGGACAGCGGTATTTGGACGTTGCCGGCCATCAACGGGATAGGCCCCGGGCGGCTGACCGAGAGCCACAGTCAGGGCTGGGGGGTCCAGTCCGGATTGCTTGCCGGTCATGGGCATGGCGCCCGCACGCAGGCGGACCTAGCGCGGTATTGCGTCAGTCAAATCGATATTCAGCCGGGGCCGCGCGAGACCCCGTCGGGCGCAATAGTGCTGGCGGCCAGCGACGGATTCGATGTGCTCGTGGACTCTCGACGTCGGTACGGCGGGCCACCGGAAAGCCGGGAGGAGGCGCGTGTGTGGGAAGAGGTATACCGACACAAGAATCCAGCACGGTTCCTGGAGGGGGTGGAGGGCGTTCTCGCCGAGTCCGCGAGGGACAACACTACCGTGATCGCCATCCGTACGTCCGTGGATCGGACGTATACTCGGTTCGAGGACTACGAGCCGGTGTCGGGCGCACCGGACCGGGAGGTTTTGGGTCCGGAGCTGCCGGAGGGGTTGGTTCTCTGACCGTGCGAGATTCGTACTACCGCTACCGCGACGCTCATTCGAGGAACCGACCAGCCTCGCCAGCACGCTCGTTGCGGGTGTACAGCGCGACCATCCGGCCGGACTTCCACCGTCCTGACGCTTGACCGTCGCGTCAGGCGCCCCGCGCCGAGTCATCGACTGCGCCATGCCGACACGGTCGGAGTGGCCGGAGAACCCGTCGCCAAGCCCGGCGGCCCGGGCACCGAATCGCCCGCGACAATGATCCTGAGCCCGGCGGAACACGGCCACGCATTAACTCGGGATCGCCACGCACGCGGCGGCCACGGCCCGTCTGGCGCGGGAATTCGAGCGGGCGAGAGGTCGGTTTCGGGACGGGTGGACAGTTGGGGCGATTGACGGGGAAATCGGCCCACAATCGGCTGGTTTTTGGGCCGCTTGGCTCCCGTAATCGAATCACGGGGCCGGGACTCGCGCGGATCGGTAGTCGCCGGCAAGCTCACCTAACGGGCTTGCGCCGGATATGAACGACCCCGCCCGAGTCTTTTCGCAGATCGAAAACGCCGGTCTTTTCGGCCAACGTGCTGAGGTTGGCGCAGCCATAGCTTCGCGAGTCGAAATCGGGAGCGGCAGCCAGAAGCCGGTTGCCCACCGCGCCCAGGTTGACCCACTCGCCGCTATTGGCGTTTCCGAACGCGGCGGCGATCAATGGGACGGCCTTCGTCGGCGGCTCCTTCGATGACGCGGGCTCGTCCTTGGCTACGCCCCCGTTTTCCCGAGCCGCATCCGAGAGGTTCTCGACGTAGATGAAACGGTAACAAGCGTTGCGGAACGGTTCGGGGGTCTTGCGTTCGCCGAAGCCGTAGACCGTCAACCCTTCCTCGCGCAGGCGTTGGGCGAGGCCGGTGAAGTCGCTGTCCGAGCTGACCAGGCAAAACCCGTCCGGCCTGTTGAGGTGCAACAGGTCGATCGCGTCCATGGTTAGCGCGATGTCCGCCGAGTTCTTGCCCGCGACGGCGTTCAAGCATTGCCGCTGGACGATCGAAAGGGACTTGATTTCTAGCGTCCACGCGGAGAGGCGTCCCGACGCGAAGTCCCCGTAGACGCGCCTGACGTCGGCCCGGCCGATCTTCGAGATTTCCGCGAATATCGCCTGCGCGTGCCGGGCGCTCGCGTTATCTGCGTCGATCAGCACGGCAAGGCGCTTCGTCCGATCATTCATCGGGCTTTCCCGCTACCCGTGCCTCCGCCAGGCTAGAGACTCGGGGAATTCTCGCTGAGAACCAGTTCGGTTCCCCGTCCGCGCCGGTCCGGGAATCGCGGCCACTGTTCCGTGGCCACTCCCTGTGTCGGACAGGGCGTGGGCATTCGACGATGCCAATGGTACAAGAGTTCCCCAAACGCGGCCTCGGCTTCGAGAACATGGCGGAGAATCCGCCTCGGGGGTCGGCGACCGGCCAATCTTGAGGTCCCCGATTCATCCGGGGGTTGCGCACGTCGACCGGGGGGTGTCGCCTGGGCATGGGCCGTGCCCGTGGGCCATCGGGCGCCGATTGGCGGAGCCAACCGTCCGGCGGGTACCACACGCCGTCCGAAGTGACGACGTCGTGCCCGCAGCCGTATCGGCTGCGGACGATCACGGGTTCTTCGCGTGCGAGTTGCCGCCGGGCAATCTCCGCTGCCGCGTGCGGCGGCGAGTACCCGCGAGCCGCAGACCGCTGGCGGCCGCCGCCAGAGCCTCGGGGAGGACCGCGCGACTCGGCCATGGTCGGGTAGGGGTGTCGCGATCGAATCCGCCCAGCCACCCGAGACGCGCCCGGTGGCGGCTCTGCGGCGGCCAGAGCGGCAGTAGCGCCGGCCCGACGACAGCCTCGCCCATGATCGTGCGGTAGAATCCACCGCCCGGCGCAGACGTCCCATCGATCGAGGGGGCAGCTCCATGAAGCTGCAGATCGCAAGCGACATTCACCGTGAATTCGGTCACAACCCGGAGATTCCCGACGCCGGGGGCGATGTGCTTGTCCTCGCGGGCGACATCGGGCATGCGGACGACAAGACGGTCGAATGGATTCGTAAGAACCTTGCCGGACGGTTCGAGGAAATACTGTACGTCCCGGGCAACCACGAGTTCTACGGCCAGGACGTGCATGAGGCGGACCTGTACATGGAGCGGATGGCCCAGTACGGCGGCTACAAGTGGATGAACAACCGGGCGGTCGAGATCGGCGGACAGCGTTTCGTCGGCAGTCCCCTGTGGGCCAATTTCTGCCACGAGCCGTGGTCGATGTTAAAGGCTGGAGCCAAGATCGCGGACTTTCGCCACATCCGCCACGAAGGCAGGAAAATGACGCCTGGAGCCATGTTGGATTTGCACTCCCAGGCCGTTGTGTTCCTCTCTTCGGAAGTTCTCCCCGGGGATATCGTCATCACGCACTGGCCGCCAACGATGAAGGCCCGCCACATGAACCACCCGAACGACGACATCGCGAAGTATTTTTGTGCCGACATACCGAAGGTTGTTGCGGCGACCCGAGCGTCAATGTGGATCTGCGGACACACCCACTACAATGTGGACTTTATGCTTGGGGACACACGGATCCTTTCGAATCAGGGCGGCTATCCGCGCGAGTCAGGTTCCGGGCTGCCGGGATACGATCCATGGATGATCGTCGAAGTCGAGCCGGAGCATGGGCGACCTACGAGGGGGTACGCACAATGAACCGCGCAGGCAACCGGCTTACGGAAGTCGAAGCACACCGGCACTACGCGGCGGATCTTGATCTGTGGGCGCAAGATCGCGGCGGACGCAATCGGGGCCTGCGCGCCATGAGGACATGAGGAGATGAGCTGTCGCATGAAACTCCAGATCGCGAGCGACATCCACCGTGAGTGCGGGCATAACCCGCCGGTCCCCAACATCGGCGCTGACGTGCTGGTGTTGGCCGGCGATATCGGCTATGCGGAGGATTCGACGATCGAGTGGATCCGGGACGAACTTGCCGGACGATACAAGGCCATCGGTCCTGTAAGAAATCTTGTGTGCTGAGCCGTCTTTCATCGTCTAAGCCGTCAGCACAAACCGTTCGCCGAACTGGAGCGCTTCAGCCCGGAGTTCCGCGAACGCCATATCGAAACCCGCCACACCGGCGACCTGGTGGCCGTGGATACCTTCTTTGTGGGTCATCTGAAGGGCGTCGGCAAGGTGTATCTGCAGACCGCGGTGGACTGCCACTCGCGCTATGCCTGGGGACGCCTCTACCCGAACAAGCTGCCGGTCACGGCGGTCCACCTGCTGAACACTGACGTGTTACCGACCTTCGAAACCCATCAGGCCAGGATCAGCACCGTGCTCAGCGACAACGGTCGCGAGTTCTGCGGCCGACCCGATCGCCACCCCTACGAGCTGTTCCTGCAGCTCAAGGAGATCGAGCACCGCACCACGAAGGTGCGGCGGCCTCAATCCAACGGCTTCGTGGAGCGCCTGCACCGGACCCTGCTCGACGAGCACTTCCGCATCATGGGACGGAAGAAGTTCTACGAGAGCATCGAAGCCATGCAGAAGGACCTCGACACCTTCCTCGTCCACTACAATACCGAGCGACCCCACCAGGGCCGTGGCATGAAAGGACGAACGCCTGCCGACGTCTTCGTCCGGTGCTTGCCCGAACCGACAACAACAAAGGAGGAGAAAACCAGAAAAGCCGCCTGAAACACCCGCTACCGGGAGCGGCAACTGTCAGGCGAATACGCTATCTGTACACTCTCGGCCTGTGTTCAAAGCGATTTGAACCACGGATATCCTTTCGGGCGCCAAGTCATCGTAGCCGCACTCGTATCCGTTGACAACGACGCGCATGTCTTGCGGATGCTGTTCCAAAAGATCTATCAGTTCACGAACGTTCATGGCTTTTCATGGTCTCCGCAAGCCTATTTTACAGTCCTCGTAACCATTTCCGAGTTCTTGCCACCCTCGACGGTGAGCACGATAAGCGTATGTTTTGCGCGCGTGCAAGCGATGTAAAGACGTTTTTCTTGGAACCACTCGAATCCCTCACTACAAATATCATAAAGTAGCACGACATCAGCCTGCAACCCTTTAAAGCCGTTAGTCGAGGTCACCAATATGCCCTCGCCTTTTGTCCATTCATTGTACCTGTCGATGTCGATCAGCGGGCGACCAACCTCGCTCTGCAAGTCTTCCAAGTTTTTCGGCTTGTCTGGACGAAGCAAGGCAATTTTTTCGTATGTCAGACCCCTTTCTTCAACTAACCTTGATGTTGCAGAAACTTCAGGCCGCGAGGGCGCTCTCGATGGTCTGGAATCGCTCCCGCACGGTCGGATTGTTGCCGACATCGAGTATTTGACGGCCATTCGGCCTGATCAGCAAGCCGGCGCGATTGATCAATCGATAGCGCAAGGTCTGGATAGTTTGAAAGGGCCGGATCGTGCGTCGTTTTCGATTCATGGATCGTCGCTCGGCGGCGCCGGCCTGCAAGGCCCGCATCAGGTTGAACGCGATGACGCTGAACACCTGCCAGGCGCTGTTGGCGTCATACCGCTGCGTCGGCAGGCAATCGAACGCGAAGCCGCCCTTGAGCTCCCCATAGACCTTCTCGTGGGTGCCGCGGCCGCACATGAAGAACCATAGGGTGGTCCCGGTCACCGCCTTGTTGGTGACGACGGCCGAGTACTCGAAGTAGCCGTCGTCGGGATCGAACAGGTCGAGCTGATAGTTCTTCGCGGTCCGGTGATGGACGCGCTTGCGGTACACCACGACACGCATCCGGCGCGACCAGGCCGGCACGGGAAGCCACTGCTCGAAGCACTCCACCGTCGCATCCACCCGCGACCAGTACCGGCACTCGGCGATCCGTTCCTTCAAGCCCAGCCACCGCCAGAACGGCACCTTGATCGCGTACTCCACGCCCTCGGCGTCCAGCACGTCGATCACGTCCGCGCGGAAAAACGCCCCATCCATACGCATTTCCAGCACCGGCCGGCGCTCGAGCGTGGCGTCGAGCTGCTCGAACAGCGCCTCCAGAAAGCTCACCGACGCCTTGCAATCGTGCACGTTGCCCGCCCGGTTGCCGACCCGCAGCACCTGACCCGTGTTCGCCTCGTACGCCGTGATCGGGTAATAGCTCGGCACCTTCCGCCGATGCGCGTTGAACCCCCGGCGTGCGCCCTCGACCTTCAGCCCCGTCGACACCACCGAACCGTCCACGTCCAGCGTCAAGCGGCGCACGCCGCTGCGACCGATCGCGTCCGCCACGAGATGCTCGTTGACCTCGAGCAGCGCCTCGACTCCGTCCCCATCGAATCCGCGCAGCCAGCGCCCCAGCGTGTGCCAGCTCGGCAACGACGTCACCAAGCTCAGCAACTGGGGATTTTTACTTCGGCAGAAATGGGGAGTATTACTTCAGCGCTGACAGTACCCGTCGAGCGCCCGCGATCAGCATCGCCAATACCAGCAGCGACAGCCGCGCCGCACCGAAATCGCTCCGCGGCAACATCTTCTCCACGCCCTTCAATAGCGCCCGGAGATCCAGCCGGCGAATCAATCGTCCGACCAGCTCCAAACCCGCAAATGACGTCAGCCCGCCGGCCTCGTAGCGCAGCGTCAATTGACCATTGATTCGGCGCTGCAAATCTGCTTTCCTTAACCTCACGAGATGTGGCCCCTCCTGCTCGGCATTGTCGAAGTTCGCAATCTCAACAATACCAGCAGTGACGCCCATCTCGCCCTGTCTCAACACCACCTCAGCCGGAAATTTCTGCAACATTGGGGTTAGAAATGAGACCCACAAGCTGGCAGGAGTAGTAAACAATATAATCGTCACCAAGACCGTCTCTGAGCGCGGAATAGACGTCAACTTCCCCGTTCCTTTTTTCGTCTCTTAATTTTTGTAATGCTTCCTTCGTCAACTCCGGAACCATCTGCGCCATCATTAACCCAAGTTTACCAACTTGAGCCTGTTTGGGGCCTGAAAAGGGCGAACCCCAGGGTTTTTCGGGCGTAAGTCATTGATTCAAAGTACTTGCGCGGCATAAAGCCGAATGTAGTGCCATAAGCGTTCGCTTGTGTATTCACATCGCCCGGGCCGCGGCCGATCATCCGTGCATGTTCATCCGCCGCACCCAGACGCGCCGCGCAGCGTCGGCGTCGAACAGCTGGGCGTGTGGGCCCTGGAGCAGGTCGGGTTCATGCCGCTGCTGGAAGAGCTCGGCGTCAACGGCGCCCTGCGGGCGGCGGCGGCCGGGCTGATCGTCGGCCGCATGGCGCACCCGGCCAGCGAGCGCGAGACCCACCGCTGGCTGGGCCGCGACAGCGGTCTGGGCGAACTGCTGGGCGTGGACTACGAAGCCATGGGGGCGATGCAGTTGTACCGGGCCTCCGACGCCCTGGTCAAACACCGCCACGTCATCGAGGCGCGGCTGTACGAGCGCGCCATGGACCTGTTCGGCCTGGCGGCCACGGTGACGCTGTTCGATCCGGCCAACACCTACTTCGAGGGCGACGCCGCAAAACAGCCGCTGGCGCGGCACGGGCATTCCAACGAGCAGCGCGACGACCGTCCCCTGCTCCCGCTGGGTCTGGTGCTGGACGGCTCGGGCTTCGTGAGCCGCTCGCGGGTGTTCGCCGGCAACGTGCGCGAGCACACCACGCTGCAAGGCATGCTGGACGGTCTGGGCGCACCGGCCGATGCGCTCGTGGTCATGGACCGGGGCCTCGCCACCGAGGCGCGGATCGCCTGGCTGCGGGAGTCCGGCTACCGTTATCTGGTCGTCAGCCGCAAGCGCCAGCGGGAGTTCGACGCCGAGGCCGCCGAGGCCATCGACACGGCATCGGGGCAGACGCTGCATCTGGACCGACGGGTCTGCGAGGACAGCGGAGAAGTCCGCCTGAACTGCTACTCCGAGGCACGCGCGCAAAGGAGCGCGCCATGGTCGAGCGCCTGTGCGCGCGTTACAAGGCGGCGTTGACGACGCTCGCCGAGGGCCTGTCCAAACCCCGCGCGCGGCGCAAGCCCGAGGAGGTTCACGAACGCATCGGCCGGCTCAAGGCCAAACACCGGCGCGTGGCCCGGTATTACACGCTCCGCGTCAGCGTCGACCGCGTCGAGCCCGTGACCTAGACCCGCAAGCCCGCCGAGGGCTCCATGGCCGACATGCCCGGCGTGTACTGCCTGCGCACCAACCTCATGGACTGGGATGCCGAACGGCTCCGGCGAACCTACTCCACGTTGACGGACCTGGAAGCCGTGTTCCGCTGCCTGAAATCCGAACTCGGCCTCAGGCCCATCCACCACCGCGTGCCCAGACGCACCGAAGGCCATCTGTTCATCGCCGTCGTCGCCTATCAGCTCGTCCAGATCGTTCGCCGACGCCTGCGCGACCGCGGTCTCGCCGACCGTTGGACCGCCCTGCGCAATCGCCTCGCCACGCGATGCCGCGTCACCGCCACCTTCCGATGCACCGACGGCCGCACCCTGCATCTGCGCAAGGCCACCGCCCCCGAACCGCATCAGGCCCTCATCTACCATGCCCTCGGCATCGATCCCGACGCCGGCGGCTTCGTCAAAACGGTGATCTGATACCCGACCAACTCCCCCCAAATCCCCGAATGTAGTGCCTTACGGCCAAAAACGCCCCCGTAAAGCACTGATAACGCGCGCTTTACGTTTTGCGTTGGTAAACTTGGGCTAGCAATTCCCTGTACGGCTCGCGCTGTTAACATCGAGGTTGGAGGTAGAGCAATGAAATTCCCGTGGAACAGAAGACGTAGCGAGGGGGAGGAGCGCTGGCGCCGCGAGGAAGAGGAGGAGGAGCGCAGGCGCCGCGAGGAGGAAGAGGAAGAGTTGAGAAGCCGCGACGAAGCCGCTCGACAGGAAAGGCAAATGCGGCTTGAAGGGCGCCCGATTGATCGGACGATTCTAGTCCGCCCAGGCGCTGAGCAAGAGCGCAGGCGCCGCGAGGAGGACGAGAGCAGGCGCCGTGACGAGGAACATGCTGAGCGCAGGCGCCGCGAGGAGGAGGAGCGCAGGCGCCGCGAGGAAGAGGAGCGCAGGCGCCGCGAGGAAGAGGAGGAGCGCAGGCGCCGCGAGGAGGAGGAGGAGCGCAGGCGCCGCGAGGAAGAGGAGCGCAGGCGCCGCGGCTGGTAAGGCAAGCTGCGACCGGCGGCAGCGGCCGTAACAGGTGCCGCTCGGTCTGGTCGAATCGCTCGAGCGGTTGTTCGTGCGTGCTGCCGTGGCATGCTGCCAAGGCGCAGTTCGCGATCCAGTTCGGCGAACGGTTTGTGCTGACGGCTTAGACGATGAAAGACGGCTCAGCACACAAGATTTCTTACAGGACCGCTGCCGTGGATGCGAATCCGTCCACCGGCACCATCTTTCCCCCTTCGAACCGACACGGCACGCCGCCTAGGTGTCCAACTTCAGGCGTTCACTCCAAAGAGTGACCAGTTTTCAGTTGCCTTTGACATCGGCGGTCCTCAGGGACCTGTATACTCGGGACCAACCAAATACAGCCAAGAAAACGCCAATAGCCACAGCATGGTCAGCACGACCGACAACCAGCCCCGAATAACTGACCTGGTAAGCACATAAGAAACGAATGCGGGAATGGCGAACGCCAGCAGGCTGAGAAACGAGACAGCAGCCCAAGAGCGCACGTGTCGCTACCGGATGTCCGCGTTTCATGTCAGACGTGATTCATTGCCGTACGCAACGAATCAGCGTACTTGGACGCTGGCGACCTTTCCGGGCTAGTTGCGCGACATCAG
Source organism: Gammaproteobacteria bacterium (assembly GCA_022819855.1). Taxonomy (GTDB): domain Bacteria; phylum Pseudomonadota; class Gammaproteobacteria; order Steroidobacterales; family Rariloculaceae; genus Rariloculus. Next base: position 342,220 of record JAJEGN010000007.1, read on the forward strand.
GTAGCGCCGCGCCTCCTGCAAGCCGGTGAACGAGTCTCGGCCGTCCCAGATGCCACTGAGAATCTCGTACTGTTCTGCGGCGCCTTCCTTATCGCCCATCTGCTCCAGGGCCCTGGCGAGACCCAGCACCGAGCGGGGTCTGTTCGGCATGCGCAGCAGCGATGTCTCGAACCTGGCCGCCGCCTCTTCGGGCCGCCCGAGTTCCAGGAGAATCTCGCCGTAGAGTTCATAGGCCGGTTTGACCGGATCGGCCGCCCCGTTGGGCGGCCGGATCGTGGCGACAATGGCAAGCGCCTCGTCCATGAATCGAACGGCGCCGTCCGCGTCGTCCTGGGCCAGGCGCACCAGGGCCGCCACCTCCTTGTGCATGACCTGGACCCAGCGCTGCCCCGCGCCCGACCGCATGTCGCCGCCACTGTCTCCAGCTGCCACACGGCGCGCAAGCGCCTCTTCGGCCATCCGGGCCGTTTCGATGTCACCCGTCCTGACCGCACTCAGGCCGGTAGCGAGCAATGTGTGCGGCGAGGTTTCGTCAGTAATCTCTTCGATCCGCCATTCCTCGGTCTCGACCACGTAACGCGCTTCCATGAGCGGCAACGTCATGACCGCCCGGGCCTGGCCCTCGCTTGCATCGATGATCGCCTCGAGACGGTCGATCCACAGCCGGGCCTTCTCGTAGTCGCCCCGCTGCAGGTCGCCGTACTGGCCCCAGTCCGCCGAGTGCACGGCGTCACCCACAGAGTCTCCGGGCTGCCAGAGGGCCTGCGCCGCATCGTGCGCGGACTGGTTGCCCGAGGAAACCAGATCCCACATACCGTGCTGGATGAAGATATGGGTGGGCATGTGGCGGGCATGGGAAACCGCCGGGGCGATTTCGGAGAAGACGTAGGCCGCCCGCAGGGCGATCGGGGCATGCAGCGGATCGTCGAAGGCGTGAATCACGAAGTGCGCGGCGCCGGGATGGGTGGGATTGCGCTCCAGCACGCCGAGCGCGATGGCGCCGGCGCGCACTTCCAGCCGCAGGCTGTCGTCGCCGAGAGCCCGCGCGCCGCTCAGCATGGAAAGCGCATGGAAGGTGGCGATTTCATCGTCCTGCGGATACTGCTCGTGCAGGCGGGCCATGGCGTCCATGTAGGCGACCCGGCGCTCCTGCCAACTCCCCTCGCCCCACAAGCTCTCGACCGCTTCGAGCAAGCCCCTTTCCCGGGCGGTGGGCGCCTTGGCCAGGCGCTCTTCCCGCGTTGCTCCAAGACGTGCGAGGGCTTCCCGCGGCGACTCGGCATCGGCCTCGGGAAACAACGGGTGATTGTAGGAAAGCGATTCGCCCCAGTAGGCCAATGCAAAGTCCGGCTCGATCGCCTGGGCGGCGCGGAACTGCTCGATCGCCTGCTTCCAGCCGAAACTGTGCAGGATCGCCACCCCGCGCAGGAAATGCTGCTGCGCGTCCTCCGTGGCCGATGTCGGGAAGTCGATGGTGCCGACGTTTTCGAACTGGGTATGGGCAGGTCCGCTTGCTGTCAGCGCAACGACGGCAAACAGGGCGGATGTCACTCGGATGCTTGTCATGGGATTCGCTCCACGCACTGGGTCTGATCTTGAATCCATACTTGGACATACCGGGTGTCCGGTCAAGCCCGGTAAGGAAAATCCGGAATGCCCCCGGAATCCCGCAAGCTCCCCCGGCGTGACACAGTCTGTAGTTGGAGATTTCTGGCAGGATAACCCTGCGAGGAGGCACCGATGACCACAACGACGCCCGTCCGCTACACGCTCATCTCCGCCCTGGTCACCGTGGCCGGTTGTGAGATCGCGACCGAGCAGGATACGCGTACCGTCGCAGAACCATACGACATCATGGAAGCGACGATTCCCGAATTGCAGGCTGCGATGAGCGAAGGGCGACTGACGGCGCGCGACCTCGTGCAGCAGTATCTGACGAGGATCGCCGTCTACGAAAACCTGTTGAACGCAACGATTACCGTCAATCCGAACGCTTTGGCGGAAGCCGAACGACTCGATCGGGAACGCGCGGCTACGGGGGCTCGCGGGCCGCTGCACGGAATCCCCATCGCGTTGAAGGACAACATTCACACTACTGACATGCCGACGACTGGCGGCGCATTGGCATTCGAAGGGTTCGTCCCACCCTACGATGCCACCGTGACGGAACAACTGCGCGACGCGGGCGCCATCATCATCGCCAAGACGGTGATGACCGAGCTCGCAAACTGGGTGGCCGGCGCGCCTTACCGCATGCCCGGCAACTACAGCTCCCTCGGGGGATACGGCTTCAATCCGTACGACCCCCGACGCGACCCAAGACCCGGAATCGGCGATGGAATGCCAGTGCTGTCGGCGGGGGGCTCCAGTTCGGGAATCGGCACCAGCGCGAATCTCTGGGTGGCCAATGTGGGCACGGAAACATCCGGTTCGATCCTGTCGCCGTCGAATCAGAACATGCTGGTCGGCATCAAACCCACCCTGGGCCGCGTCAGCCGCTACGGCATCATTCCCATCACGGCTGACCAGGATACGGCTGGACCCATGGCGCGATCCGTCACGGATGCCGCCATACTGCTCGGAGCGATCGAAAGCCGCGAACCCGATCCCGAGGACTCCGCCACCGGGCGTTGCGAAGCGCCGCCGAACGGCGACTACACGGTATACCTTGACGTCGACAGCTTGCAGGGTGCCCGGATCGGCATCCCGCGCGCCGGCTATGTCGATCCTGTTACGCCCCCGGGGGCGAACAGCTCACGAGGCGGGTTGGGCCCCGCGCAGGCCGAACTGTTCGAAGAGTCCATCGCAGTACTGGAGGCTCAGGGGGCGACCGTCGTCGATCCTGCCAACCTGCCCGCGGCGATCGACCCCGATCCCGGCCGCAACATCTTCAACTGGGGCATCTGCGCGGCGGAAAGCGCGACGCGCGGCAACGATGCGCACTGCTCCATCGTCCTGAAGTACGGGATGAAACGCGACTTCAACAGATGGCTGGAGTCCCTCGGGACCAGCGCACCGCTTCGCTCGCTGACGGAGTTGCGGGAGTGGAACAGGGAAAACGAGCTTCTGGGCACGCTGAAGTACGAGCAGTCGCTGCTCGATATATCCGATGAGGTTGATCTGGACCTGGATCGGCCACGGTACGAGGCAGATCGAGCGAAGGATATCGAGTTGAACGGTGCGCAAGGCATCGACGCCGCGATCGCCGGGAACGACCTCGACGCGCTGCTGTTTCCGATGACCCGGGGCGCGGATGTTTCCGCAAGACCCGGCTATCCCACGGTCATCGTGCCCATGGGTCTGGTTCCGGCCGAGACGGAACCTGCGTTTCCCGAAGACTTCGAGCCGCAACCGGCGCCGTTTGGGGTGTCCTTTGCCGGCCTACCCTGCAGCGAGCCCCGATTGATCGCGCTTGCGTACGCATTCGAACAGGCAACCCTGCGGCGCGTCCCGCCGCCGAGTACGCCTTGAAATGGAGACTCCCATCCATGGTGGTCCGCGACCAGGGCGGCTGGCACAACGGCGTCAGCCCTGCGCCGGGCCTTGCACTCGACTACCGAGCCACATACGTTAGGAGCGACGAGGGCAAGCTCCAGGATATCGCCACCTTCCGCTCACGCAATCTCAAGACCCAATAACAGGATGATTTAAATGGAAAAGAGACTGAACGACCTCGTCGCAAGACTTTCGGACGGTCAACTGGATCGACGCGAATTCCTGACACGCATGGCAGTGATTCCCGGCGGCGTTGCTGCCGCTGCCGCTGTGCTCCCGTTGCTGCCTGCCGAAACTGCGCAGGCACAATTCGGCCCGCCGCCGTTCACGCCAGCCGAGGGGCAACGCCGTCATGCACGCATACGCGCGATGATGGCCGAGCAGGGTCTCGACTGCATGATCATCCCCCATCGTGCGGGCGACGGCGTCAACCTGCTCCAGTACGCCAGCTACGTTTCCGGCGGTGGCTTCTTCATGTTCGGCGATGGCGCAGTCGTTTTTCCGCTCGAAGGCGATCCCATCACCGTCGCCAATCGCTTTCCATCGCCCTGGATCAGCCGCGCGAAACCGGTCGTCTTCGAAGATGGCGTGCAGGCGCCCCTGGGTCGTCAGATCGTTGAAGCCGTCGAAGAACTCGGAATGGAAAACAGCACGATCGGTGTCGTCGGCACGGTCACGGGCAGTGAAGGCCTGAATGAATTCATCAACGACGGTCTCGTGACCTACTCGACCTGGGCGGCCGTGCTTGCGGGCCTGCCGAACGCCGAATTCGTCGACATATCCGGCGACTTTGGCGTGCTGATGTCGATCAAGGGCGAGGAAGAGATTGCCGCGTGCGCCAATGCGGCGCTAATCGGCGAGCGCCTGCATGAGATGATGGTCGAGACGACGCATGTCGGCATGGACTCCGCCGAGTTGCGCGAAAACGTGGCAGTGCACTTGTTGCGCAACGGCGCAACGGCCGACGTGCAGGCCGCTTTTTTCCCGCCGGGACCGATGCCTGACGGTTTTGTCTTCAATTCCGAATACGGAATTATCCACAATGGCGGGTACTGCCAGGTCACGCTCTGCATGGTCGTGGGCGCGATGAGCGCCCAGATGGAGGCCCTGACCGAGGTTGCGCACGAACTGATGGATTACGGCGCCGAGCACCTGCGCGCCGGCAAGCGTTTCGGCGACCTCATGGAAGAGATGGAAAGCATCAGCACGCGATCGGGATACTGGCATCGGGTGCCGCATATTCACGGCATGCTCCCGATGATGCTCGTCGGCCCCGTCTTCCCCGGCGAGAACGCTCCGGGATCGCGAACGCTCGGCGCCGATGTCGAGGTTCAGGAAGGCATGCTCTTCAGCTTCGAGCCAAGCGCGCACGAGGGACCGATGGCATCGGCGAAAGTCGGCGCAACTGCCGTCGTCACCGCCGATGGTCTGGACATATACAACACCATCGGCACGCGCGTGCAGCAGGTGTAGGGGTGGAGACGCTGTCCGAATAAAGCAGCGGATCGTGGGATGAAGCGACGCGGCAGCGGCTTGACGATGGAGCCGCAGGCAATGCGGGAACTGGCCGACAGGGCGACCGAGCTGCTGATCGAAAGGATGAGCGGATTGGACGGCGTGCCTGCCTGGGACGGGGAGTTCCGCGATGCGCTGAAGTCGTCGTCGATCCCTCCGGAAGACGGGCGCCCGGCTGACGAGGTCCTGGAGCAGGCCGCGCGGGAAGTGCTCCCGTTCGCGGCCCGACTGGATCACCCGAGGTTCTTTGGTTTCATTCCGTCGTCGGCAACCTGGCCCGGCGTCATTGCGGACCTGATGGCGGCGGGGTTCAACATAAACTCCTGCACCTGGCTGGTTTCGAGCGGAACGAGCCAGATCGAGCTGACCGTGATCGACTGGATGCGAAACTGGATCGGTTACCCGGAGAGTGCCGGCGGACTGACCACCAGCGGCGGCTCCGCAGCGAGCGTCGAGGCATTGGTGGCCGCTCGGGAAGCCACGGGCAATCCCGAGCGGGCCGCGGTCTACCTGAGCGACCAGGCGCACAGCGCACTGCGCCGGGCCTCGCTGATTGTTGGCGTGCGGCGCGAACGGGTCCGCCTGGTACCTACCGATGACAGGTTTCGCATGGACACTGGTGAGCTGCGTCGGCAGATCGCCGAAGACCGTGCGAACGGCCTTGTTCCGATGGCTGTTTGCGCCAACGCCGGCAGCTCCAGCACAGGTTCCATCGACCCGCTTCGGGAGTTGGCGGAGATCTGCGCTGACGAAGGCGCCTGGCTGCATGTTGATGCCGCCTACGGCGGATTCGCCCTGGTGACGGCGCGGGGCAAGCGCCTGCTGGACGGTATCGAGCTGGCGGACTCCGTGGGTATCGACGCGCACAAGTGGTTCTTTCAGCCGTACGAGGCTGCGGTGCTGATGGTAAGGAACGTCGAACACCTGGAACGCGCCTTCGCGCTCGGCCACGACGTGCTGCAGGACACCGTATGGGGCGCCAATCACCCGAACTTCGCGGACCGCGGGCTGCAACTGAGCCGCTCGCCGCGCGCGCTCAAGATCTGGATGTCCGTGCAGACCTTCGGAATGGCCAGGTTCCGCGAGGCGGTGCTGCAGGGCATGGATCTGGCGCAGCAGGCCGCGGACTACGTCGAACAAAGCCCGAAGCTGGAGCTGATGGCGCAAGTGTCGCTTGGCATCGTGTGTTTCAGGGTCAATCCCGGCAGCGAATACGGCGAGGACGCCCTGGAGGACTTGAACCGGAAGGTGCTGGCGCACGTGTTCTGGGACGATCTGGCCTTTCTCTCTTCAACCTCGCTGAAGGGGGTCTTCTCGCTGCGCATCTGCATTCTGAACCACACCACCACCTGGGAGGACGTGCGCAGCACGCTTGATCGCGTCGTGCAGCTCGCCGAGAGGGCGTTGGCAGGGAAATAAATGGCGGCGCAGCGACTTCGCGGTCCTGGCGGGAGACTGAAGCCCAAGGCCTGGCCGCGAACAACCCGCGAGGCGGACCGGGCAATCAATATGGATGCGTGACGAGCGCGCCCGAAGGAGCGAAGTCCTCGAGAATCAGATAGCAGCATGGCGCGAGAAACAGCGTGACAACGGTCGCGAAGATCACGCCCCAGGCCAGTGAGATGGCCATGGGCACGACGAACACCGTGGCCGGATTCGTGTTGAGCATCAGCGGCAGGAGTCCCGCGAACGTGGTGGCCGATGTGATGACGATGGGGCGAAACCGCACGACGGCGGATCGATGCGCGGCCGTGAACGCATCGGCGCCCATGCGCCGCTGCCGATTGGCGTAGTCGACCAGCACCAGGCTCGAGTTCACCACGACACCAGCCAGAGCGATCAATCCGAGAATGGAAGCGGTCAGGATGGACCAACCCATCACCATGTGCCCGATGACGGCGCCCACCGAGGCGAACGGAATCACGCTCATGATCACCAGCGGTTGCAGGTAGGAGCGCAGCGGAATGGCCAGCAGCGCATAAATCATCAGCAATGCGATCGGTATCAGATTCATCAGGCCGGTAAAGGATTCATCGCGCGCCTCCTGCTCACCGGTAAGGGAGTAGCTGATACCGCGGTAGCTTGCGAGGATTCTCGGCAAGGCGTCGGCCGAGATGGCGGAGAGCACCGCCTCCGCGGAGACGATGTCCCTGTCAACGTCGGCACGCACCGTGACCACGCGCTGGCGATCGACTCGCGTGATGTCGGAGTAGCCGGTGCCAAGCGTGAATTCCGCCACCGCCGCGAAGGGCATCTCCGTGCCGTCGGCGGCGCGAACCCGCATGTCTTCGAGATCGCCCAGGGAGCGTCGTTCGAGTTCGGGATAGCGGACCATGACCCGGACGTCCTCCGTCCCACGCTGCACCCGCTGGACCTCCTCGCCGTAGAACGCCTGCCGCGCCTGCCGCGCCAGATCGTTGAGCGTCAGGCCAACAAGCCGACCCTCCGGACGAAGCGACAGCTTCGCCTCCTGTTTCCCGGAGCGGAACGAATCCGAGATGTCCACCACGCCATCGAAACGCGCGAGTTCGCCGCGCAATTCCGCCGCGGCGAGCGCCAGCTCGTCGACATTCCTGCCCTGAAGCTGGATCGAGATGGCATCCCCGATCGCAAGTCCCGTCGTCCCGAAGGTCAGTGACACGCTGTCGTAAATCGGTCCCGTCAGCTCGCGCCAGCGTTCGACCATGCCGGTGACGGAGATGTTGCCGCGCTCGCTGAGCGGCAGAAGCGCGAGCACCAGTTCCGCCGTGTGACTTTGCGGAGCGGCGGTAAACCGGCCTCCGAGCGGCTGGCCCACCGAGGAGAACACATGCTGGATGAGTGAGGAGGAGAGATCCGGATAAGCGGCATCGAGTTCCGACTTCAGTTCGATCGCCGCCTGTTCGATCTGCCTCGCGGCCCGCGCGGTTTCGGATACGTCAATGCCTTCCGGCATTTCGAGCCGGGCGACGAGATCGTCGCCCTCCGTGGCCGGGAGAAACTGTATCTCGACGCGACCGCTGGCGATCAGGGCGAAAGTGATCAGCAATGCCCCGAAGCCGCAGGTCAGTGTCACGTAGCGCCACTCCAGTACACGTTGCAACACCTGCCCGAAGGTGTCGTGAGCGAACCGCTCCATACCGAACGAGATCCTGTTCTGAAACCTGGTCCAACGGCCGGCGAAGCCGCTGCCGGCGGAGTCCGGGTCGGTGACTTTTCGATGGGCAAGGTGCGCCGGCAGAATGAACTGGGATTCGATGACGCTGAATACGAGGCAGATGACGACGACGTAACCGATGACCGAAAAGAGCTGACCGATATCGCCCGGAGTGAATATGAGCGGCATGAACGCCGCAACGGTGGTAATGACCCCGAAGATGACCGGCACTGCGACTTCCGCCGTGCCCTCCACGGCCGCGGTCATCCTGTCCTTGCCGTGACGTTCGTGCGAGAACACCCGCTCGCCCACGACGATGGCATCGTCGACCACGATGCCGAGGACCAGGATGAATCCGACCACGGAGAGCGTGCTGATCGTAATGCCCACGGCCCCGAAAACGGCGATCGTGCCCAGCATCGCGATCGGAATACCCGCGGCCACCCACATGGCCAGGCGAAACTGCAGCGGCAGGCTCAGCAATACCAGCACCAGGGCCAGCCCGCTCGCAGCGGCGCCGAGGAGAATGTCGATCCGATCCCGGAGGACCAGGGATTCATCCTGCCAGATGGTCAGTTCGATGCCGTCGGGCACACGCGCGCGAGCTTCCTCCACGTAGGCCGAAACCTGTTCGGCGATCTCCACGACATCTTCGTCCCCGATCTGGTATACCTTGATCATCGCGGCAGGCATGCCGTCGAATCGGGCCTGCGTGTCGCCTTCCTGAAAGCCGTCGACGATGTTGGCGACCTCGTCGAGCAGAACTCGCGTGCCGTCCTCCCGCGACAGGACGACGATGTCCCGGAAATCCTCGCCGCGATAGGCCTGCCCCTGGGTCCTGAGCATGATTTCCCCGGCGCCGGTCCTGATCGACCCGCCGGGCATGTCCAGCGACGTGCGCCGCACGGCGTCGGCCACCTGATCGAACGTCAATCCCAGCCGTCGCAGCGTTTCCTCGGAAACCTCGATGGAGATCTCATCGGGCCGGACGTAGGTCACCTCGACCCTGGAGACGGCCGGCAGGGCCGCGATCTCCTCGCGCATCTCGAGCGCCAGTTCCTTGAGCGTACGCTCGTCGGCGTTCCCGTAGATCGCGACTTCCATGCCATCGTTGAGCAGGGTCACCAGCGAGACGATGGGCCGTTCGGTTTCCACGGGAAACGTGTTGATGGCGTCCACCTGGCCCTTGACTTCGTTGAGCACCTGGACCCTGTCGGCGCCTTCCTCGATCTCGACGATGACCTGGCTGCGGCCTTCGCTCGAGGTCGAGGTGATCCGGTCGACGCCCTGGATGCCCTCCAGCGCCTCTTCGATTCTCAGGCTGACTCCGTTTTCGACCTCTTCCGGCGCGGCGCCGAGGTACGGGACAGTTATCTGGATGATGCCGAGGTCGATGGGCGGCATCTCCTCCTGTCGAAGCTGAAAAACGGATATCAGGCCTCCGACTACGAGGATCGTCATCAACAGGTTTGCGGCGACGGGGTTGTAGACGAACCAGCCGATTATGCGCTTCATGGCCCGGGCGCCTGCGGCCCTCCAAACGCATCGTCAGTCACAACCTCCACGCGCATGCCGTCGACCACGGCCTGCAGCGCGGAGACGCTGACGCGTTCGCCCCGGTCAAGCCCGCCGTCGATATAGGCGTCGTCGCCGTAGATGCGGGCGATGCTTACAGTCCGAAACCGCAGCCGGTCGTCGGCGCCCACAACCAGGACCTGATTGCCGTTGCGGATCGCCGAGCGCGGCAGTATGACGACATCGTCGGTCGAGCGGCCCAGGATTTCCGCGTTGACGAAAAGGCCCACGGGAGGCGGTACGTAGTCGGGGTCTTTGGTCATGTTTTCCGCGGCGCTGATGCGCGCAACGGCGTGCACCATTCGGCTGCGCAAGTCGATTTCCGCTTCGGTGCGCGCGAGCTTGCCGTGCCATTGCTGCTGCTCGCCGGCGAATTCCGCGGACAGCACGACATCCGGGGCGGTGGCCTGATCCAGCTCGCCGTACTGCATGGGCGGCAGATCGAGAAAGGCGAGCTGGCGATCGGCGATCGGCAGGCGAATCTCGAGATAGTCCAGGGCGTACAGGCGCGCGATGGGCGCACCGCGGCTCACGAATTGCCCGGGGTCGACCTGCTCGGCCCGCACCAGTCCCGAAAAAGCTGCGCGGACCTCCGTTCTCGACAGGTCGCGTTCAGCCTGTTCCAACGCCTCCCTCGCATCTTCGAGTGCGGCGGCAGCGACGCGCGCGACCCTCATGCCCGATTCCACGTCGGAAGGGCTGATCAACCGGCGGGATTCCATCTCCTGGAGCCGCTGCAGCTCGAATCGGGCAAATTCATCCTCCGCGGTCGTTCGGTTCACCGCCGCGCGCGCCCTGACAACGGCGCTGCGATAGTCCCGGTCATCGATACGCAGCAGCGGTTCGCCTTCGTCGAAATAGCCGCCCGGAACCAGGTTCGGAGCGATCCACACGACGTTCCCCGAAACCTCGGGCACGAGGTCGACCTCGGTGCGCGGGGCGACCGTTCCCTGGGCGTGCACGATCATGCGCACGCTCGTGGGCGCCACTTCGACCACGCGGACGGTCGGCGCTGCAGCTTCGGGCTCGCTCGGGACGAGCTGCCGGCTGGTCGCCAGCAGTATCGCCGTGATCGCAACGGAAACGGCCACCACAGCCATCCCGACACCGACCTTGCGTTTCATGCTTGCTGCTCCTCGGCGGCGAAAACTCAAGCGGACTACTGACGTACGCCTGTTTTCGCTTGTCCGAACGCTACACGGTTATTGCTCAGCGGCGCAAGCGAACGATCGGTAACAACGGGTTGAAGTCGCTTCCATCGTCCCGAGCTACAATGCGGACTCGCCCAGCCGTCCGGCGCAGCTGACGCGTACAGGCTCTGTGGCTGGACGGGATGTAGTTGGAGCATAACCATGACACTCAATCACTCTGCGCGGACGCTATTGCGACAGTTCACCCACCTCGTCCCCGCCATCCGGACCATCCCCGCCATCGTCGCCGTCTTGCTGCTGGCTGCTCCGACCGCCGAGGTGCAGGCCCAGGACCCCGACTGGTCCAGGCCCTTTCCGGGACACCGTGTCATCGGAAATCTCTATGCGGTCGGCACGTACGGCCTTGGCGTCTTTCTGATCACTTCCGAGGATGGCCACATCCTGATCAACACGGGACTCGAGGACTCCACGCCGCTCATCCGGACGAACATCGAGTCGGTGGGCCATCGGTTTGAAGACATCAGGATCCTGCTGACCATGCAGTCCCACTGGGACCACACCGCCGCCCTGGCCGAAATCAAGGAAATCACCGGGGCCGAAATGTGGGCCACGGCCGATGACGCAAGAGTTCTCGAGGACGGCGGTTTCAGCGACCCGCATTTCGGCGGCAACGTGTCGTTCCGCCCGGTCGAGGTTGACAGGATCATCGGCGACGGCGAGATCATCGAACTCGGCGACACGCGCCTGCGCGTGCATGAACATCCGGGCCACACGGAAGGCAGCTCCAGCTACTCCATGCAAGTGAACGAAAACGGCCGAGACTACGCCGTGGTGGTTGCCAACCTGGGCACGATCAACGAAGGCAAGAGGCTGGTTGTCGATCCGACCTACCCCGGGGTAGCCGAGGACTTCGCGCGGACTTACGCGAGCCAGAAGGCCATGGAGGTCGATGTCTGGGTGGCCGCCCACGGCGGTCAGTACGGAATGCACGACAAGTACGCGCCGGGCCAGGCCTACGATCCGGATACGTTTGTAGATCCGGAAGGGTTCCTCGCCGAAGTCGAGCGTCTCGAGCGCATCTACGAGGAGCAGATCGAAGCGGAGCGGCGCTGAGCTTTCCGAGGGCGTTCCGCAACCGGGGCGCGCAATGCCGGCGGCAGCAACGGGGTCGGAACGCGTCGGGTCGCGCCCCGCCAGTGGACAACACGCCGAGCAACCCGCCGATCATGTCCCTTTCGTCCTGGAAGACCGTCCGTTCTTGAGCACAGTTCGGGCTACCATACGAGTAATTCCGGATGGCGAAATCTGAAAAGGAGGTCGCCATGATGAAGCATTCCCTCCGCTCCATCTGCACGCTTGGACTCCTGCTTTCCGTGGCGCCACCCATTGCGGCCCAGTTAGGAGAAGCGACAGGTGCGCAAATACTCACCGTCGACCATTACGTCCCCACGGTCTCAACTGTGCCTGCGATCGAAGGCGAAATTGCTCAGCTCTACGTCAGGGAGCGTGCGCAACCGGAAACCATCGTTCGCGGGCTGAATCTCGAGGGCAGGGTCATCCTGTTCGTCCACGGCGCCGGAACTCCGGCCGAGGTGGCGTTCGACGTACCGCATCGCGGCTACAGTTGGATGGAGCACGTTGCTCTGGCGGGCTTCGACGTGTTTTCGATGGACACGACCGGATACGGCCGGTCGACGCGGCCCTTGCTGATGAACGACCCGTGCAACCTGTCCGAGAGTCAGCAAGCCGACCTTGTGCCACAGTTTCTGGACGCTCCGTGTCCTCCAAGCTACCCCTACTCCGCGACCACGATTGCGTCGGACTGGCACGATATCGATACGGTTGTCGATTACCTCAGGCGATTGCGCGGCGTCGAACGCGTCAGTCTGGTGGGCTGGTCGCTAGGCGGTCCTCGCGCGGGTGGATATGCCGCCCGTTACCCGGACAAGGTGGATCGTCTCGTGCTGCTCGCCCCCGCATACCGTCGCGACGCTCCCGCCGATCCGCCCGATCGTCCCGTCGAAGGCGCCGCCATGACGAAACAGTCCCGCCAGGATTTCGTTTCGAACTGGAATCGGCAGGTCGGTTGTTCCGAACAGTACGAACCCGCCGTCAGCGAAGCTGTCTGGACGGCGATGATGGCATCGGACCCGGTCGGTGCGACCTGGGGCACCGGTGTACGCCGGGCGCCCCGGACCGCGGTATGGGGATGGACAGCGGACGTCGTTGCTGAGACCGAGACGCCCATGTTGCTGGTCGCCCCGATCCACGATGCCCAGGTTGCCGCCGAACGGGTTCACCAGTTGTACGAGGATCTGGGATCCGACAACAAGATTCTGATCGACCTTGGCTGTGCGTCCCACAACGCGATGTGGGAAACCAACCGGCTGCTGCTGTTCGATGCCTCCGTCGAGTGGCTGAGGGACGGAACCGCGAATGGTGTTGAGAGTGGCGTGCTGACGATGGGGTATCGGTGACAAGACGGCTACTCGATCGGGTCGTGTGATCGCGACTGGCTTGTTAACCACACCAATCAGCTTGGGGCCGGCGCCTACGCGAGGCGCAACCCGAATCACTCCGATCGTACAAATTCAACAGGCACCTCCAAGAGCCCGGGACAGTATTCCGAGAACGCTCTACAGTGGAGGCTTGACCTGACTCACGCCGTTGGGGACAGTTGGATTATCTGACGACGTCTGGAGTTCGCCCCGTGTCCATACAATCATTTCCAATCCACCGCGACCGCTACGACTCCCTGATGGAAGTGGTTCAAGAGCGGATGACCGTACGCGCATTCGACCCGGACTATGAGGTGCCCAGGGAGCACTACGAACTGATTCTGGATGCCGCCCGGCACGGGCCTTCCGGCGCGAACGCGCAACCCTGGCACTACATCGTCGTCACGAAGCCGGAGACAAAGCGCAGGATCTCCGAGTACTTCGTCGCCGAGCAGCGCCGGCGGGCCAAGCTCAAGATGAAGTTCCCTACGCCCGACTACCGGGGCATCGGAACGGCGCCCGGCCTGGTCGTGGTGGCATCCGACTTCCGGTGGGTGCGGGCATTCCCGGTACTGCGGGATGACGACTCGCCGCTCAACGACATGTACAGGGAGAATGCCGAGCGCATCCTGCTTCAGAGCGTGGCCGCGTCCACCATGTCGGCGCACCTGGCGGCGGCGGCCCTGGGATACAACGTCTGGTGGATCACCGCCATCGGGCAGCAGGAGGCGCAGGAAGCCATGAAGCCGCTGCTGGGGATCCCGGAGGACTTGTCGGTGCTGGACATCATGTGCTTCGGCCCACCGAAGAAGATGCCGTACAAGCGCTGGAAAAAACGGTTGGACGAAATAGTCAACTGGGACAGGTTCGATCCGGCGCACTACTGGACCGAAGAACAGATCGAGGAATGGATCAAGACGCGGCGCCACCGTGTCATGTATCGGGACGAAAGCAATGTCGATTGAGGGGCACACAGAAACCCCTCTTTTCGCTGCATCGTCGGCGGCATGAGCAGCACATGCCTGAGAGTCTGGTCTGACATCGATTCGAGATACTGAATCAAAGGGTTGAGTACAGGACTGACGCGCTGGTCAGCTGGCCCTCATGCCGTGTCTCGTCGACCGGGGCTAGCCCTTGAATGCCTCGAACCTGAGGCGCACATAGTCGGCAATCCATTCATCGTTCTTTCGGTGAAGCGGCTCCAACCGGTCGCAGACAGCCGACAGATATCCCTCGCGGCGATCGGGAGCGACAAGCGAAGCAAAGCTGTCCGCGAAAGTCTCGAGGAAGCCGAGCATGCCTCCGGGCAGCGGCGTCGGGCGAGGGATCAGCTCCATGTAGCGTACGGTGAAACCTGCAGCAGCAAGTTTGTCGTGGTATTCATCGGTCGTCGGGAAATACCAGGGACTGGCTGTCGAAGCCTCGATGCCACGCAGTTCCAGTTCAGCCACGAGCGCCTGCTCGATCGCGGCGCAGTTGCCGTAGCCACCAAACTCCGCGACGAAGCGTCCGCCCGTCCGAAGGGCGCGATAGACCTTTTCGATGACGAGGTCGGCCTCCCCTATCCAGTGAAGGACGGCGTTGCTGAACACGGCGTCAAATTCATCTTCAAAGTCCAGTTCGCGGGCATCCTGCTCCCGTGCATCGAGACCGAGTTCGCGCGCGGCGGCGATGAACTCGGCGCTGGGATCGGTACCGACCGGCTCGCTGCCACGGTCCCTCAGGACCCGGGTCAACTCACCATCGCCGCATCCGAGGTCGAGAATCCGCTCGCCGGGCCGGGGATCGAGAAGTTCCAGTACGGGCAGGCCGAGATCGCTCACGTACCGAGCGTGTCTCGCGTATATGGCGGGTTTCCAGTCCTTTGGTTTCATGCGGCCAGGGAGGCATTCGCGGCGGACACCGCCAGGCTGTCCTAGCGACTGAGCCTCGCTGAATTCGAGCCGACAAGTGCAGTCAATCGGCGAGAACGTCGGTCACGTACGCGGTAACGTCGCGCAAGCTTTCGGGCGTGAAGGCTGCCGCGAGCGGCGGCATCCTTTCGCCGCCGGTGATGATCGCCGCAACGATACTGGCGGGATCGCTTAGCATCGTCAGATCGGAACCTCCGCCATGTCCGCCCGCACCGCTCTCACCGTGACAGGCAGCACACAGGGAACGATAGGCGACGCGGCCACGGTCGAGGTCTGCCATTCCCGCCGCCGGCGCAAGCGCTACGGGTGTCGCGACCACCTGCTCATCCTCGCTCGGCTCTACCGGAATAAACGACGGCGGCGGGGCGATCGGCAATGAGTCTATCGTGCCGTTCAGCGAGAACAGCCAGACGCTGTCGCCGTGTTCGGTTCCACCGAGCAGGTTTCCGGCGGCGTAGGCGATAACGTACTGCGTACCTTCGTGTTCGAACACGCTGACCGGGGCGTTGAGTCCGGCGTCGGTCTGAAATTCCCATAACTTCATGCCGTCGTCCGCGTCGAGCGCCGTCAGGCGGCCATCGTTGCGGCCTACGAACAACAGGCCACTTGCCGTCGCGGTCACGCCGCTCCAGCACAGTTCGTTCCAATGCCACTGCCAGACGAGACGATTCGTGTGCAGGTCCATTGCGGCAACGATTCCCATATCGGGAAACGGAAATACCGGCGGCGCGAGCCCGCCGTCGAGCCCGGCGAGAATCGCTACCGGCCGATCCGCGGCGCAGATGTACATCGTCTTCGATCTCGGGTCCATCGCACTTGGCGGCCAATTGGCCCCGCCGACAAAGCCCGGCGAAATCACGACGCGCTCGTCGTAGAAAGGCGTAAATATGCGGGCGTTGTTGACGAGCGGGTACCCTTCCGGCGCGATCTCGCGCGACTGCGGCACGAACGCATCGCCGATGGGGTATGGCTGGGTAGCCGCCGTAGCCATCCGCGGCTCCTGGGGGACGGGCCTCTCTTCTATCCCGATCAACGGTTCTCCCGTCTCGCGGTCCAAAATGTACAACCAGCCGGTCTTTCCTGCCTGCACGAGCGCCTTGCGCGGCTCGCCGTCGTACTCGGCATCGTACAGGATCACGGGATTGGACGCGTCGTAGTCCCAGATGTCGTGATGGACCTGTTGGAAGTGCCAGCGATACTCGCCGGTCCGGTAGTCCAGCGCCAGAATCGACACGCTGAAAAGATTGTCGCCTGGCCGCAGCCAACCCTGGGAACCCGGCGCCGCGTTGCTCGTGGAGAAATAGAGCATGCCGAGTTCGGGATCGATCGCAGGCGTATGCCATATGGCTGCCCCACCGCGCTGAAAGACATCGCTGTCCGCGGGCCAGGTATCGCTTCCGAAATCGCCGGGATCCGGTACCGTAAAGAACGTCCAGACAACCGAACCGTCGCTGGCGTCGAACGCGCGCAGCCGGCCGCGAATTCCCATCTCTCCACCGGCATATCCGATATACACCAGACCGTCGTGGTAGAGCGGTGCGTGCGTAATGCTGTAGCCAAGACCGGGAACCTCCGACTGGACTTCCCAGATGACTTCCCCGCTTTGCTGGTCGAGCGCAACCACGCGATTGTCGAGATTGCCATGAAAGACCTTGCCTTCACCGACCGCGACGCCGCGACTGACCCAGCCGCAACATTGCGTGATGTTTTCTTCCAGCAGGTTGGCCCGGTATTGCCAGAGGATTTCGGCGTCGTCGATGGCTATCGCAAATATGTCGCTGTCGCCCGTACTGAGGTAGGCCACCCCATCGACCACGATCGCCTGCGCCTCTCCGGAGTTGCGGAATCCTGCCCCGGAACCGCCAAGGTGAATGTGCCACTCCGCTCTCAGGTCGGTGACGTTGTCCTTGTCGATCTCGGTCAGCGGCGAGAACCTGCGATTGAAATAATCCCCGCCGTTGGTTGGCCATTGAGTCTGCGGCTGCGTCATGGGCGCAGACTCCTGCGCCGCGACCTGTGCGGCGCCAGCGACGAGTCCGAGCGCGAGCACTGCCGGCAGCGAGAATCCTGCGTTGTTCATGATAGTCATAATAGTGCCGATCACTTGGACAGTAAAATGACTCAGGCGTCCGGGTGTCCGTCGGAACTCAACCGGAGCCGTCCGAAACTGCCTTGTATCGCGCCAGCGAAATCCTGGACAAGGTCAACGTCGGCGCCCAGATCACGCGGGCGACCGCCCGGGAACGCGGTACGCCCTCGACTTGCTCGAAGCGACCCGAACCCGATTGCGCTCCGAATTCAGCGGCGTGAGATCTTCTGGTCTAGTGCGCCTCGCGCAGCCGCGCGACTTCGTCGGCGCCGATCGAAGACGGCGTTGCGCCGAACCGCGCGATGACGTAGTTCGACACGGCCGCGATGTCGTCGTCGGTATAGATTTCCCCGAAAGCGGGCATCATCGCGACGGCGCCATCGGGCGATGCGAGCGAACTTGCCCCGTGGATGATCGCGAGTGCGACATTCGTGGCTGTCGGATCGTTGACGGCGCGGCTGCCGGTGAACGTCGAATGCGGCACCAGGTCGTTTTCGCCGGTCCAGCCGTGGCAGCCCGCGCAATCGGCCGAGTAGACCTCGAGGCCGCGCGGATTGTCTTCGACCGCGACGCCCTGTAACGGATCCAGGGCTGCGGGCTGCATCCGCAATGTGGGCAAGTCGGGCGTTTCGACCGGCGGAACGGAACGCACGTACTCGACGATCGCGCTGATGTCGGAGTCGGTCATCCTGCGGAAACTCAGGTGCACGGCCTCGGCCATCGGGCCGAACGCGGAACCTCTGTTGTCGGCTCGCCCAGTCTTGAGGTATTGCTCGAGATCGGCAGCGCTCCAGTTTCCGATCCCGGACGACTCGTGGCTCGACAGGTTGTAGGCGCGCCAGCCTTCGGCCATGCCGCCACCGAACTTGCGGCGGTTGTCCAGCGATTGCAGCGGCGTTCGTGGAGTGTGGCAGTCGCCGCAATGCCCGAGCGCCTCCACCATGTACGCCCCGCGGTTCCACGAAAGCGACCGGTCAGCGACGGGCTCGAAACGTGCATTCGGGTTGTAGAGCATCGCCCAGAACCGCATGAGCCACCGCTGGTTGTAGGGAAAGCGCAGTGTGTTGGCCGGGGGCACGCTCGTCACGGGCGGCTGGCGGAACAGGTACTCCTTGATCGCGAGGACATCCTGCTCGGTCAGATACGTGTACGCAGCGTAGGGAAACGCAGGATAATACCATTGTCCTTGCGGACCGACGCCCCGGTGCACGGCCCTGACGAAGTCTTCGTCGCTCCAGCCGCCGATCCCCGTCTCCTGATCGGGACTGATATTCGACGAATAGATCGTGCCGAACTCGGTCACGAAGGCGCGGCCTCCGGCAAACGCCTGGCCGCCCTCGTCCGTGTGGCAGGCCAGGCAATCGGCTGCCTCGGCCAGATACTGGCCGCGCGCGAGCGGGTCGGCGCTTTCGAAGTCGACGGGCACTCCCGTCGGGTCCCCGTCGAATTCGTCCAGCGCCACCGTCGAACCGGCGAAGTCCATCGGACCGGGGCGTATCGCCGCCCATGCCAGGACGGCGAGGCCGACCATGACGAAGGCGCCGAACGCCAGCAGGATGCGCCTGAAACCGGAGGTATTGTTCATTCCGGGGACTATCCCACGCTGCCGACTCACGTTGCAAGGCGCAGGGCGCCCGCTCCGCACGAATGGGTCGAAGCGGCAATTCGATATTGCCGTCCGCATCTGCCGGCCCACCGAGAGGATAGTCGAGCACTGTCGCAATCGATGGATCGTACGATGGCGCAGATGAGCGCGGGCTTGCGGCGGTGATTTCATGGCGGCGCAGGCGCCCGCCCCTTGATCGACCGGCCATGACCGAGCTAGATTGACCCTTTCTGTGGCGCCGCGTGCATGGGGAGGAGTGCCCGATCATGGAATACTCGATTTCGGTCAACGGAGAAACGCGCACTGTCGACGTCGACAGCGATACGCCGTTACTTTGGGTGCTGCGCGACTCGCTCGATCTCAAGGGGGCGAAGTACGGCTGCGGCATGGCGATGTGCGGGGCCTGTACGGTTCATGTCGACGGCGTGCCCATGCGCTCCTGCGTCATGCCGATCTCGAGCGTGGGTTCGGCCGAGATCGCGACGATCGAAGCGATCGGCGAAACGGAACTCGGCAGGCGCGTGCAGACGGCCTGGCTCGACGTCGACGTCATGCAATGCGGTTACTGCCAATCCGGACAGATCATGTCGGCCACGGCGCTCCTCGAACGCAATCCAGAACCGACCGACCGGGACATCGATGCCGCGATGAACGGCAACATCTGCCGGTGCGCCACCTATATCCGGATTCGCGCGGCGATCAAGCAAGCCGCCGGCTTGCCTGCAAACGAAACGGCGGAGGCGTAATCATGGAACGACAGGTATTACGCACGCTCGAAACACGTCTCTCGACGGCGACGCTGACACGTCGGGGTTTCATCGTAGCCAGCATCGCGGCGGGCGGCGGCCTGCTGCTCAGCGTCAACTGGCCGCGTCTGGCCAGGGCACAGGGTTCGGGCAACGGTCAGCTCAGCCCGTTCGTCCGGATCGCACCGAACGGGTCCTTGACGATCATGTCCAAGAACCCGGAAATCGGTCAGGGCGTCAACGCGCTGCTGCCGATGCTCATTGCCGAGGAACTCGATGTCGCCTGGAGCGACGTTACAGTCGAGCAGGCGATGTACGATCCCATTTACGGGCCGCAGTTCACCGGCGGCAGCTTCGCTACGCCGATGTATTGGGATTCACTGCGGCGCGTCGGCGCGGCTGGCCGTCAAATGCTGCTGACAGTCGCCTCCGAACGTCTTGATGCCCCCATCGCGGAACTCGAAACTGACGCCGGTGTCGTGCGTCACGCCGCGTCGGGGCGAACGCTCGGCTACGGCGAACTGGCCGAGGCGGCAGCCTACGTAGCGCCGCCAGCCATGGAATCCCTGACGCTCAAGGATCCGCGCGACTTCCGGATCATCGGCACATCCGTACGCGGCGTCGACACGGAAAAGATCGTCGAAGGCCAGCCGATTTTCGGCATCGACGTCAAAGTTCCGGGCATGCGCTATGCCGTTTACGAAAAGTCGCCGGTCTACGGCAGCAGGATCCTCGGCGCCAACGTCGACGCGATCAGGGCGATACCCGGCGTGCGCGATGCGTTCATCATCGGTGGCGACGAGAACCCGACGAAGGAAGGCATGGCGATGAACCTCACCGACGGTGTCGCCATAGTGGCCGACTCCTGGTGGGTCGCCAGCAAGGCGCGCGATCAGCTCGAGATCGAGTGGGCGGAGCATCCGACGGCCGAGCAAAGCACGGCGCGCTGGGCCGAAGCCGCTGCCGCGCTTGCGGGGGAAACGCCCGTCACCACGGTGCGCACGGACGGAGACGCCGACGCGGCGCTCGCGGACGCGGCGACCGTCGTCTCGGCAGCGTACGACTATCCCTTCCTATCACATGCGCCGCTCGAGCCGATGAACTGCACGGCGAGCGTGACGGGCGACCAGGTCGAGATCTGGGCGCCGACCCAGTTCCCGGAGCCGGGGCGCGCGCAGGTCGCCGCCACGCTCGGCGTGCCGCCGGAGAACGTCACGATCCATCTCACGCGCTGCGGCGGCGGTTTCGGACGCCGGCTCGCCAACGACTACATGGTCGAGGCTGCAAGGATCGCGCAGCTTGCCGGCGAGCCTGTCAAGCTCGTCTGGGACCGGCGCCAGGACCTGCAGCACGATATGTACCGTCCCGGCGGGTTTCACTACTTCAGCGCTGGACTCGACGCCAATGGCAGCCTGACGGCGTTCAAGGACCATTTCGTCACGTTCGCCGATCCCTCGTACAGCGAAGGCGACCCGGTGGCAAGCTCCGCGGAGTTGACCGACATCGAGTTTCCGGCCCGTTTCGTGCCGAATCTTCATTATGGCTACTCGGTCCTGCCGCTCGGCCATCCGACCGGGCCGATGCGCGCCCCGGGCAGCAACGCGCTCGCGTTCGTGTTCGAGTCGTTCATGGATGAGCTGGCCGAGGCGGCGGGCAAGGACCCGCTCGACTTCCGGGCCGAGGTATACGGCGAACCGGATATCTTCGATCCGCCGCCGCCGATCCTGGGCATCGAGCAACCGCCTTTCGATACAAGTCGTGTCCGGGGCGTGCTGAGCCGCGTCGCGGAGGTCTCCGACTGGGCAAGCCGCGATCAGCTTCCATTCCGTACCGGCAAGGGGCTCGCGTTCTACTACTGTCACTTCGGGTACTTTGCCGAAGTCGTGCAGGTCACTGTCGGTCCGAATGGCATTCCGGTTGTCGACAAGGTCTGGGTCGCCGGCGATATCGGCAGTCATGTCATCAATCCGACCGCGGCCGAAAACCAGGTGCAGGGAGCGGCTCTCGACGGCATCGGGCAGGCGCTCAATCTCGCAATCACGTTCGAAGGCGGTCGCGTCGTGCAGACGAATTTCCACGACTATCCGCTGATCAGAATGAGCCAGGCTGCGCCGGTCGAAGTGCACTTCGTACGGAGCGACAACCCGCCGACCGGCCTCGGCGAACCGTCGCTGCCACCGGCGATTCCCGCGCTGGTCAACGCGATTCACGCAGCGACGGGCGTACGGGTGCGGTCGCTGCCGATCAATCCGCAGGACCTGAAACCGACCTGACAGGGTTTGCACGACCGGGAACGGCCAGATTGCCTTTATCGGCCCCGGTATTCATAATGCTGATAATCGTTGCGGCTCAAGGATAACACCAATGAAAACGCATCCATCGAAATTGATCGCCGCGCTTGCCCTCGCGCTTGCCGGGACTGCTGCAGCCCAGACTGCAGACGAGGTCCGCGGTGGCTGGGTTGCGGAGCTGGACGGCACACGGCACATCTACATCCTCAAGATCGACGCAAATAACGACGTTACCGGCGTCTACTGCCAGAACTGCGAAATCGGCGAGAACATCGCGTTCATCCGCGAAGGGCGTTTCGACGACGGCGCGCTGGAATTCTCCGTGCTGCACGACCGAGGCGAAGGCGCTCCGTATCGACGCTCGGTCACGGGTGAGATCGCGGACGGCAGCCTCGTGCTGACGAGCCGCCGCGAGGACACGGGCGAGACCATGTCCAACGACTTTCACCGCCAGCCGCGACTGCCGCCGCCACCGGCGGATGCTCCACCGCCGCCGCCCCGGCCCGATTACGTGATGCCGGGACCGGCCGAGACGCTTTCCGCCGAGGCGATCGCCGGGCTTTGGCTGGCCAATGCGGGCATCCGAACACAGTATCTGAACCTGCGTCTCGTGGGCGGCGAGGTCCTCGGACTCGTATGCGGACCCTGCGACAACGTCAACAACATGGGGCCGATCGATAACGTCCGGATCGACGGGACGGAACTCTACTTCGAGGTCGTGCACGAAGACGCTGGCACGGACGACGGGCTGAACAACGCGCCGTTCTACAACACCGTCGATGCACGGATTTCAAACCACGAGCTGCATCTCGGCGCCCTGCGCAATCTCGATCCGCCCGGTACGGAGCCATTCAGGATGGTTTTTGTCGGACCGTTCCAGGAACCTGCTCGGTAGAGACGTCTGGCGACATCGGTTGTGCCGGACAGGTTGGTCGCCGTTCGGCGGTCACGGCGACACCGCGCCGCCGAGCCCCGGCATTGCCCGAGTCACGGACCGAAATCGAAGATGTCGGTATCCGCGACCGGCGGCGTCATGCCTTCTTCATGGTAACGCTCCCAGATCGCGGCCCAGGGTCGACCGTAAATGTCGGGCACGATGTACTCGACCATCCGCCCCGGCGCGACAGGCGTAGTTTCTCCGTTCACCGGAAAATTGGCTGCGATGCACTCGTCAGTCGGAAACGGGTCACCATCGCCGAGTTCGCCGACCCTGTCCAGCCACTGCACGACTCGGACGGGTTCGACGAACGCCTCGTCATCGTAAAGGACGATTTCGTGCTTCAGGCCGGTCAGCACACCCGATTCGCCGCGGAGCGGCGTGTATATCTCGATCGATTGCAGACGGTTGCTGTACTCGTGGATGCCGTGTGAGATCCAGCTCTTGATGTTCGACGTCCAGGTGATCAGTGCCTCGCCGTCCCAGAACCCTATCGTCTCTCCGTACCACTGCGGAACCGCCGGCCCCAGGCGCGGTATCCCGTCTTCCTCGATGAACTCCCGCCCGATGTGGATCTGCGTTGCCATGCGTTGCGACGTGAAACGCAGTTCGAGAACGAGTTGCGGAGCAAGAATGAACTGCGTCGCACCGCCGCCGTACTGGGATATTCGGCGCATATACCCTTCGGGCCAGCAATACGAGGCGGGCCATTGCGGTGAATTGTGCGCCGCATGGTAGGCCTGTTGCACATAGCGACGTTGGTACTCGTCGGTCAGCAGCGACAGAAACGTCGGGATCTGCAGAATGTTGCCGTATAGCCAGGATTGCACCTTCTGGCGTCGGCGTTCATAACGGCCGTTCCAGTCCGGCAGGGTGGCCTGCGTGTAGATCGTGGGTCCTCCACTGCTCTGCGCTTCCGCTTCAAGCGCTTCATAATGGGCCTTCGCGCTATCGAACGGATACGGGCTGACCATCTCGTCACGCGGATAATCGCGGTCGCAGAAGCCCCAGGCCGCCGTGCGCGGGGGATCGTCCCCGATTATGGGTACTTCAGTTGCGCCCCACTGGGCTTCGAGCATGGCAGGTGAGTTGCAACGGAAATAACGAGGATCGCTCCAGAATTCCGTGTCGACATAGAAATCTGTCGTTGTGAAAATGTCGACCGGCAAGGGTTCGATGCCTTCAGGTACGTTGCCATCCTGAGCGGCAACGACGGGATAGAGCACCGGAGCAATGACCACTCCGCGATCGTGGCCTCGCGGGTCCGGCCCGACAAGATCCTCGACTGTGAGCGGGTCCGGAGCGCCCCGGTAGCGAACGGTTTGCGGTAGTGCAATTGATGCGCATAGCACTGAAATGCTGGCGATCAGGATTCGAACTGGCATTGCTGGTCTCCCGGCTGCACACGAGACAAGACGATAATAGCTATTGATATCAAAAACTTGAAGTCTTGCCCGGCTTGGGCAACCCTCACGCTCCGAGTCGCCGACTCTGCTGGACAGGATACAATCGTCAGAATTATGATAATCGGGGCGCCGGGAAGCAACACCATGCGCAGGCCGTTTGAGTTCAGGGAAGGGTAATGCGTGTCAGCAAGGTATCCGGCAATGTCGGCGCCGAAATCTGCGGCATCGATCTGCGCAGATGCGACGACAAGCGCACGTTCGCCGAGATTCGCCGCGCGCTCAATGATCATGGTGTGGTGTTCTTCCGCGATCAGGAACTCACCCTGGATCAGTACATCGAATTCGGCAAACGCTTCGGAACGCTTTTCATCAACAACAGCCCGTCGATATCCGCCCTGCCCCGGCGCCCGGAGGTCGAGGAGATTCGCAAGGAACCCGATGAGACCAGCAATATCGGAGACGAATGGCACGTGGACCAGGCCCATCGCGAGAAACCGTGCATGGGCACGATTCTCTACGGCCAGGAGATTCCACCGTTCGGCGGCGACACGCTCTACGCGAACACCTCGGCAGCTTACGACCGGCTTCCCGAAGAACTGAAGGACGAGATCGACGGGCTCGAAGCCGTTCATTCGATTTCGTTCCTGATCGAGCAGGCAATGGAGCGGACGGGGGATCCGGATGGCCGCTTCGCGAGGGCCCTGAAGAAGGCTGACGCAACTGCCGTTCACCCGGTGGTCAAGGTGCACCCGGAAACCGGCAGAAACTGTATTTACGTCAATCCCGCCTCCACACGAAACTTCGTCGGCCGGACTCGCGAAGAGAGCCTGCCCTTGCTGAATCGGCTGTACCGCCACGTGCTGCTGCCCGAGTTCGGTTGCCGCTTCCGCTGGAAGAAGGGATCGATCGCATTCTGGGACAACCGCCAGGTCTGGCACTATGCAAGCAACGACTACCATGGAATGCGGCGGGTCCTGTATCGACTCGTCGTTCAGGCGCCGCCGGCAAACGGTGTGGCTGCGCACCGGGCCGGGTGAGTCACGTGACAGAAGACCGGTATCTGTCGCTGGAAGACAAGCTGTCGTCGATCGCGAATCTCGTTGACCACTTCTACAACGACACGATAGCGCCGCATTCCAAGGCAAGGTCCGGCCTGACGCCCGTTCCGCTCGAACACAGCACCTGGATCGAAGAACAGCGCGCCTGGCGCAACGCAGCCGTCCTCTTCGATCAATCGCATCACATGCCTGAGCTGTTTCTCAGCGGCCCCGACTCGATTCGACTGTTGAGTCGCATCGGCGTCAACAGCTTTGCGAATTTTGTGCCGGGACGGGCCAAGCAATTCATCGCCTGCAACGACGAAGGACAGGTCATTGGCGAAACGCTGATGTATTGCCATGGCAACGACGACTTCGAACTCGTAAGCGGCATGCCGCTGCTGAACTGGGTCGAGTACAACGCCATATCCGGAGGCTACGACGTAACCGTCGACCGCGATCACAATACGGCACGCAATCCGACCGGAGCCCGCACCAGGTTTCGATTCGGCATGGACGGCCCGAATGCCCGCGAGATCCTTGCGAACGCAATTGATGGCGCCCTTCCCGAGATCTCGTTTTTTGGCACTGCGAAGGTACGAATTGCCGGCTGCGACGTCGTCGCATTGCGACATGGCATGGCCGGACACCAGGGCGTCGAACTGTCCGGACGCTTTGTCGATGGCCCCACGGTCATCGATGCGCTCTTGAACGCCGGCAAGCAATATGGGCTGCTCCGGGGCGGCACGCTCGCGTATTTCAGTGCCGTCGCGGAAAGTGCATGGATGGCGTCTCCGTTTCCGGCGATTTTCACGAACCCCGGGTTGCGCGACTACAGGAAGTGGCTACCCGCATCGACCTGGGAAGCCGGCTCGCAACTCGGCGGCAGCTACCTGAGCGACAACATCGAAGACTACTACGTCACGCCGTGGGATCTCGGCGTCGGCGCCCGCATCAAGTTCGATCACGATTTCGTCGGCAGGTCGGCGCTCGAGGCGTTGTCGAAATCGCCGCCGCGAACACGACGGACACTGGTCTGGAACAAGGCCGATGTGAAAAAGATTTTCGCGTCGCTGCTGGACCCCGGCACCGCCTACAAGATGATTCGACTACCGTACTCGTCGTATGCGTATCAGCAGTATGATGCCGTCAGAACCCGGGACGGAGAACTCGCCGGCCTGTCAACCTTCTGCGGATACAGTTCCAACGAAACCCGAATGGTGTCCCTCGCGATGATTGACCGCGAACACTCCGAACCCGGCACGATTCTCGTCTTGACCTGGGGCGAAGCTGACGGCGGATCCAGGAAACCTCAGGTCGAAAGGCATCGGCAAACGGAAGTTCAGGTGACCGTTGCCCCGGCGCCCTATGCGGAAACCGTGCAACGCATGAAGCGCGGCGCCTTCCGATAGCCACAGATGACCCGCCGCCTGCCCAAGCTCGAGAACGAATCGCTGTCTGCGCGCCAGCGCGAGGTCATGGAACAGATTCGGGCATTCTCGGAACACGCGACGCGCGGGCCATTCGACATGATGCTCCGCAGTCCCGAGGCGTGCGCCCGCTTTCAAAGCATGGGCGAATACCTTCGCTTCGAGACCGGCATCGACGATGCATTGATTGAACTGGCCATTCTCGTCCATGCCCGCGTGTGGAACGACCAATACGAATGGAAGCTGCACGCACCGCGCGCGCGCGCAGCCGGCCTTGCCGAGACGATCATCGAATCTCTGCGTATCGGCAACCTGCCCGGAGGACTCGGCGATTCTCAGCGGGCCGTCTTTTCCTACGTCATCGAGCTGGAGGTCGCGCACCGGATCCGGAACGAAACTTTCGCAATGGCCGTCGAAGCGCTCGGGGAGAAGGCGATCACCGACCTTGTGTTCATACTCGGGCAGTATGCGACCATATCGATGATGCTCGCCGTATGCGGCGACGATGACGATCGCGGCGATTCGCTCCCGGCGTGCGCTCGTCCCTTCGACGACTACTTCCGCCGATCCTGAGCGTTTGCCAGCGGTCGTATCGCCGTCGTTGGCTACTCACGCCTCCGACCTCGCCGGGGCGGCATCGTACTGCGCCGGACTGCGCGCGATCATCGTCGCGGCAATCAGTTGCGGGAGCGCAAGCAGGACCATGAGGACAAGGCGGCCGGCGCCGAACTCGAGCAAGACACCCGCCAGGTACGGACCCACGATGGAACCGATGCGGCCTATGGTGAATGCCAGACCGATCCCCGTCGCTCGCACGCTGGCAGGGTAGGACGAAACCACGTACGTATAAAGGCTGACCTGGGTCCCGAAAAACATGACGCCGGTCAGGATGCAGACCGCGCTGAGTACCCACAGATCTTCGGTGACGGCGCCAAACAGAATCAGCCCGCAAGCCATGCCGACGAACCCCACCGCGGTCGTCACAGTCAGCCCGAGCTTCGTAGCCACCTGGCCCGCAAGCAAGGCGCCAGCGAGTCCGCCGACATTGATGAGCATGGCGATCGAAACGCCCAGACTGTCGCTCACACCGCTTGCGACGATTAGCTGAGCCGCCCAGTTGACGAAGGCATAAAATGCATACATGTAGAACAGGTGAATCAGGCCGATCGAGATCGTTCGTTTCAACAGATCGCCGCGAAACACATCAGTGAGCCTGAATGTCCTGTCGAGCTTCGTCGCGCCCGGACGCGGCATTCGATCAAGCGCGGGGATCTTCAGTCTACGCAAGACAGCGTTCAACCGGGCGAGCGCATTGCGCGGCCTTCGCGCCAGTAGAAACTCGACCGATTCGGGTAGTCCGAGTTGAACGACAGGGATCATCAGCAAGGTCAATACCCCGCCGATCAGGAACACTGCCTCCCATCCCGCTCTCTCGATGACCAACAGCGTGATCGATCCGCTGATGAGCGCGCCGATCGGCGTTCCGATGAACACGAAGCTCAACGCTGCGGCACGCCGCTCCGGCGACACGAATTCCAGAAGGGTCGTGCCGACATTGCTTGCAATCCCGCCGATTCCGAGGCCTGTCATGAATCGATAAGCTGCAAGCATCCAGCCGTTTTCTGCCGTTGCCGACAGCAGCATACCGGCTCCGATCACAGCGAGAAGCGCCTTGATGGCGGTACGCCTGCCGAACAGGTCGCCGACGGGCGACAGCGTCAGTGCGCCGAGTGTCATGCCGGCCAGACCGGCACTGAAAACGAATCCGAGTTCTATGTCGGACAGGCCCCACTGGCGTGCGGTAATCGGCGCCACGAACGAAATCGACAGGATGTCGAACCCATCGATAACCGTGATCAGAAAACAGATGACTATGATGACGTATTGAACGCCGGAGCGCGCCTTCTCGTAGACGATCGCGCGAACGTCATCCGCGTTCACCGCACACTCCCGCCTTTGAGGCGCGCCCCCGTGTAGCCCTCGAAGTATTTGATCATGTTGGTGAAGTCTTCGGTGGGATCGCGTAGTTCGGCAATCTTCGCCCATAATGCTCTGGTTCGCGCAACGAGTCCGGGCGGCATCCCCGCGGCGGTTGCCTCATCGAGATAGAGATCCAGGGCCCGCGGGCCTCCACCGAGCTTGCCGCCGGCGTCGAACGTTCGCGACAGCACATGCGGGCCGAATTTCTCCGCTGTCCAGTGGTTGCGCCCGCTACCGCAATTGACCGCGCGCAGGAGGACGCGCGAATCGATACCGCCGGCGGCGCCGACGCTCAATGCTTCACACGAGGCCACGAACAGCGTAAACCCGATTGCATTGTTGACGAGCTTGCACATCTGGGCTTGCCCAGGCCGATCGCCGATGCGAAACACATGCGACGTCACGCACGACATGGCGTCTTCCAGCGCGCACATCGCGGTCTCCGGTCCCGCCATCATGAGGCTCAGCCCGCCGCGCTCGGCGATCGCCACGCCTCCGCTTACAGGCGCATCGACGACCGGAACTCCGGCATCTGCAGCGATCTCCGCAAGCTCCTGCATTGTCTTCGGTTGCATCGTGGACAGCTCCGCATAGACCTCGATCGCGCTGCCCCGGCAGGCTTCCCGGGTGACATCTGCGTTTCCCCCCGTCGGTACGCAGACGATGACAAGGGACGCCGTGTCGGCGACATCCCTGACCGATGTTGCGGGACGCGCGCCCAGATCCGCCACGGCCTTCAGCGTCGCGGGGTCGATGTCGTAAACGACAAGCGGAACGCCGAACCTCAACATGCGGCGAGCGATCGCGCCTCCCATGAGTCCCACGCCTATGAATCCGATCGGTTGCCGCACTATGCTCTCATCTCGACATTGAGGAGCGCTTCAAAGAAACGTGCGATGTGTGACGCGTCGCCACCCGGCGCAAGTTCGTCGAGTGCCTTTCGCCACAGGTTTCCTGTTTCCTGAATGACGCCGGCAGGCAACCCTGCCTTCGTAGCCTCATCCAGGTAGAGATCGATGTCTTTCAACGCCGCCCCGAGTCCGCCGCCCAGATCGAAGGTTCTCGGCAGAATTGCACGTGGGATCTTGTCGACCGTAGCGCTGTTGCGGCCGGTACCTGCGTTGATGACATCGACGAGATTCCTGGCGCCGATGCCCGCCTTGACGCCCACGGCGATCGCTTCGCAGGACACGGCGAGCGCCGTGAAGTTCAGGGCATTGTTGACGAGTTTGCAAAGCTGCGACTGTCCGGCGCGCTCACCGATCCGGAGAAACTCGCCGACGAATGCGCCAGCGACGGATTCAAGTTGCGATACGGCGCCGCCCGGTCCCGATGCCATCATGCTGAGCGCGCCGGTCTGCGCCGCTCGGCGCCCGCCGCTCACGGGCGCATCCACGAGGTCTATGGCGCGTGGCCCGACGATTGCGCCGATGTCTTCGATGGCTTGCGGGCCGATCGTCGAGAGCTCGGAATAAACGGCGACGCGCTTGCCGCCGGCCACGGACGTTGCAACGTCGATTGATGCCTCCATGT
This sequence comes from Gammaproteobacteria bacterium, assembly GCA_022819855.1. GTDB lineage: Bacteria > Pseudomonadota > Gammaproteobacteria > Steroidobacterales > Rariloculaceae > Rariloculus. Next base: position 372,558 of record JAJEGN010000007.1, read on the forward strand.
GCGGCAAGCAGGCCATGACGAGTTCGGCCTCATCGGCTATTTCTTCAGGGCACGTCGCGGCCGTCGCGCCGCGGCCGGCACATCGGTCAAGCGCCTCGGAATTCGTGTCGAAAGCGAGTACGCGATAATTTCGACCCAGAAGCCGTTCGACGATGGGTTCGCCCATCTGGCCGAGGCCGACGAATCCGACGGTTACCGACCCGTCGCTGCGCACAGGCTCCGCAACCGTGCTCATGCCCGGTTCCGCTCCGGGCGCCATTGGGATACCGCGACATCCATGGCTCCGATGTCCTGAATCTCGCAGTGCAGGACATCGCCTGGATTGACCGCGCCAACGCCTTCACAGGTGCCCGTCATGATCACATCGCCCGGCAATAGCGTGTAGAACTCCGAAGCCCAGGCGATCTGCTCGGCGATCGAGAGAATCATGAAACGGGTACTTGACGCCTGACGCCTGACGCCGTTGACGTGCAACGAGAACTCCAGATTGCCGGGATCGGCGATTTCATCGGCTGTCGTCAACCACGGTCCGAGAACTGCGTAGGTATCGATCGACTTTCGAAAACTGCGGTCCTCCGGGCCGCGTACGACCATATCGAGACCGATCGCGTACCCTGCAACGTGATCCAGGGCATCGTCCTGCGAAACTGCCGAGGCTTTCTTTCCGATGATGACGGCAAGCTCGATCTCGTGGTCCGTGCGGCGATCGGGAAACCGCAGATGGACGCCGTCCGAGGGTCCCGTCAACGCGCTGACGGCCTTCAGAAACAGGCCCTGATCCCGGACCGTGCCGGCGTATCGAGTCGTAACGATCTCGATGTCGTCCTCAACCTCCTCGACATGCTTCAGGTAGTTTGCCGGCGTGCCGACGATCTTGTTCGGACGGGCAACGGGGCTCAGCAATCGAGCGGACTCAAGCGGCTTCGAGTCCGCGCCGTCGACCAAATCCTCGATCAGCGGCCCGATCCGGTCGAGTTGGCTCACGACGGGATCGCCGCCCGGCAGCGGGTATCGATCAGGCCCGATGCAATCCAGTGCCCGACTCACGTCGCGCACCGTGTCGTCGATCACGACACCCAATCTATGGTTGTCGAACCAGCACAGTTTCACTCGTGCACCTGTCGAGCCTCAGCTTCCTGCAACGACCTGCACCTGGGACGCCCAATAGTCCCAGGCGCGTTCAACCTGAAGATCCGCCGTCGCCTCCGCGGCCGCGGCCTCCTCCGCGGTAAGAAAGACAGGATCTCGAAGCGACGCGGCGGCGATCTGGATTTGCGCGTTGACTTCCGAATACACGGCCCTGTAGACGGCGTGCTCCATGCTCGACCCAACGACAGTCGAGCCGTGTCCGCGCATCAGGACCACGGCAGAATCTCCCATTTTCTCGGCAAGCGCCTGGCCCAGCACATCGGTTCGGATCAGCAGATCGGTACCGTCGCCAGCAACATCGCGCATTTCGAATACCGGAACGCCGTCAGCCAGAAAACCGCAGGTGTGGGCGATGGCCCTGAGCGGTGCGCCACCTGCCGCACTGACGGCGACCATCGCGGACGAATGGCTGTGTACGACTGCAAGAACGTCGGGGCGCGCGGCGTAGATCGCGCTGTGTATGAACCGCTCGATGAAGGTTGGAGCTTCCGGAGCGTCGACCGGAACGGCGGCGAGATCGAACTCGAGAATATCCTGTTCCGTTACGAGATGGGGCGGGATCCTGCCGGCCAGCAGGAAACGGTCCGGCCGCGAGGGATGGCGGGAACTGACGTGTCCGAATGCGTCGAGCACCCGGTGATGAACGAGAATTCGATTTGCCAGCACGAGCGTCGACCTGGCCGTGTCGGGTGATGTCTTGTCCGGCACGCCGCGGAAAACTCTTGTTGCAGCTTAGCGCCCTGTCGGCGCGAGGCCCCGGGGCGGCGACTCCCGGACATTCTCCCGATACAGATCCAGTCGGCGCAACGCCTCCGCGTCTGAAACGACGAACATCCGAGCCGGGCAGTGCGCCTCGTGGCGGCACCATGCGTATTGAGGAATCGTCAGCACATCGTGTCTCGACCACACGAAATGCTGCTCGCCTACCCAGCTTTCGCCCTCTCCCTCGACGATCAGACAGATCGTGCTCGCGTTCGATCTGTGTTCGGCGGTGACCTCGCCTGCCGAGAGTCCGAGCATCTGGATTTCGATCGAGGAAAGCGCGGCAGCGCCGCTCAGCGGGTTGATGTACCGCACGGTTCGGGCGCCGTTGCGAGCCTGCGGCGCGCGGTCGAGCGCACGGACGACGTTTTGGTAGGGGTAAGCAAAGACGGGTGAGTACGGATGACGATGGTCGATCGAGGCCGGAATGACATTGGCCGAACAGAACGCCTCCGCCGCCACGGTCGAAGGCGCGTCGTCACCGGCGGGTCCGGACTCGAACGTCGTGGTGCCCAGCCTGTCGTTGAGCGGCGCATCGACGATATCGAGCCAGATCATCATGTCGCCGCCGTCGTGACGATGTTCGTGCCAACAGTCTCCTGGGGTGAGCAACACGTCGCCCGGTCGCATGGGAATCGCCGTACCGTTCACGATGGTGGTCGCGCCCTCGCCCAGGAGTATGAAACGCAGCGCATTGATCGAATGCCGGTGCGGCCGTGCGGATTCGCCGGGCAAAAGCACCTGAATGGCCGCAGCGAGATTTCCGACGGTGGACTCGTCGTCGGCGGAAACACCGTCTGGATTGACGAACCGCAAGACGCGCCGCTCGACGACTTCGGGACGGGTCAGCTTCGCCGCCTGCAGCGCACAGCGTTCGATGTCCTTCCAGCGCCAATGATGGCCGGCGCGCGGCGCGCCCGAGCGGCTGTGCGCGGAACCTTCCCAAAGCGGGGCCAGCAGCTCGTCTTTCCAGCCGGCGATCAATACGGAGTCGTCGTCCACCGATGATGTCCTGCCCTTCTCGTTCGGAACGCTTGAATCGAGTGTCACGGCCATTCCCGGATGCGATCGGTCTACCCCGCCGATCGGCGTCACAGTGTCGGTCCCATCGCTCGCCGAACAGGGCATCTAATCGTCATAGTACTGTCATTATAGTGCGCATGGCCAGCGCGACTGTGCCCGAGACGCGCCTTTGCGGCGCCGGGTTCGCCGCACCGTCGACGCTGTCCTCGCGTCTGCTCGCCCAGGCGCGACAATGCGCATGATCGTTGTTCGACGGATTACCGACAACGGCAAACGATCGCCAATAGAGCTTCCGACAGCGGCGGTGACGATTCTCGATCCGTTCCGGAGAATCCGATCCGGTCTCGCGCGCCAAACATCAAACGCCCGGCCGCGTCCTGAGCCCGGCTCAAGCCCGAAGTTGCCGGATCTTGTGTGCGCTCCTGCCGCTTGGCGCGCGGCTGAGATCGTTGTTCTCGTCGACGAGCTTCTTGAGCAGATCCATGAAGATCTTCTTTTCCGACTCGTCCAGGGGCCCAAGAATGACGTCGTCGACTTCGGACAAACGTTCCCGCATGACCTTGATCAACGCCTTGGCGGAGCCTGTCGTATACAACGCGTTCGTCCGACCGTTCCTTACCCTGCGGTCGATCAATCCCTTGTCCGTGAGCCGTTGCACCACGTTGCTTACCGTTTGACGGTCAAGCGCCAGCAAATCTCCGAGCCCGGCCTGGTGTATGCCGGGAAACATCGCGACGAGCTGCAGGGAACCGTACTGGATCGGCGTGAGGTCAAATTCCCGCCCGTGTGTCAGGAATACGGAAACGGCGATCTGGTGCAGGCGCCGGATCAGCGGCCCCGGCCGGTCCAGTATCTTCAGGTCGCCGGAGTCGGTGTAGTCGCGGTCCTGTCGCGCCGTGGACGCCGTCGATGAGTCGTTCATTGTCAACCTGTTCTCCGGTAACCGGAGAGTCCCGATACCCTCCAGTTCATGAATGATTATATGTCGGCGGGACCTTCCGCGATGCTGCCACGGCGGCGATTGCATGAGATGACTTCGTACAGGATATTCGCAAAATCCGTATTATGACGTCTCGGAGGATTGCATGTCCTTGCGCGATTTCGCTTCTGCGGCGGCCAAACAGGCCTCACGCCAGCCGCCCTTGGGCTGAGAAGGTCGTTCCATGTGTGAGCCGGACGGGTATCGGAGTTGGGGGTGGAAGGGGTGGAACCGACTGCCGCCAACCACGAGCATGTCATCGACCGGCCCATGGCTCGATCTCTCTCATCCGCTCGGTGACGAAACGCCGGTTCCGGGCGTACCTCGCGATGGATCGCCAGCGGCCTGGGCCTTCCCGCAGGCTCGCTTCGAGCGACTCCGCAGCATGCCGGACGATCCGGTAAATCTGAGCGAAATGGAAATGGTCGTGCATTTGGGTACGCATGTGGACGCTCCGATCCACTTCATCGCAGACGGGCCGGCCTTTGACGAGATCCCGCTGGAGAGGCTCTACGGGCCGGGACGATTCGTCGATCTCCCCTGCGAGCCCTTGCATGCGATCAGCGATGCCGATCTTGCCGAGTGCGCGTCCGACGTGGCTGAAGGAGACATCGTGGTGCTCAATACCGGCTGGACGGAACACGCAGGGCGCGCACTCTACGACGAGCATCCCTACTTGACCGCAGACGCGGCCCACTGGCTCCTCGAGAGAAACATCAAGCTGCTGGCCGTGGACTTCCCCTCGCCGGACCTACCGATCGCGAAACGCGGCAAGGGATTCGACTGGCCCGTCCACCACATACTGCTCAGCCACGGAATTCTCGTGGCGGAGAATCTCAGGCTGCAGCCGCAGCTCAAGGGTCGGCCCGCAGAGTTCGTTTTCGCTGCGCTCAACATCGCGGGATCCGACGGTTCGCCCGCGCGCGTGCTTGGCAGAACCGCCGTGTCCCGGAAACTGTAGAATCAGCGAATGTTTACACGATTCAGCCTTGGGCTCTCGTTCCTGTTGCCGTTACTCGCTCTCGCCCAGGAGCAACTCGTCTACGTGACGAACGAGGACGCGGGAACGATCAGCATCATCTCTTCGGTATCGCAATCGGTGATCGGCGAGATCGAAGTGGGCACGCGGCCGCGCGGGATCGAGGTCAGCGACGACGGCAATTTTGTGTACGTGGCGCTCTCGGGTTCCCCCAAATGCCCGCCAACGATGCCCGACGAGCAATGCGCCGCGCTGGGCGCCGACAAGTCCAAGGACGGGATTGGCGTTATTGACGCCCGCCTGGGCGAGGTCGCGCGTGTGCTTCCAGGCGGTTCCGATCCCGAGGAGTTCGATGTCGATGAGGCTGCCGGCCGGCTCTTCGTGTCAAACGAAGATGTTGGCGAGATGTCGATCGTGGACCTGGCGACGAGTGAGGTGCTGGAGGTCGTGGATGTCGGCGAGGAGCCCGAGGGCGTGAGACTGAGACCCGACGGCGCGACCGTTTACGTGACGAGCGAGAGCGATCATGCCGTGACGGTCGTTGATACGGCTACCGCCGAAGTGCTCGCCTCGATCAGCGTCGGCTGGCGCCCGCGCGATTCGATTTTCACGGCCGACGGCACACGAGCCTATGTTTCGGCCGAGCATGGCAGCAGCGTAGCGGTCGTCGATGTCGCAACGAGCAGCGTGCTGGAAACCATCATGCTGCCGCCGGGTTCCCTGCCGATGGCCCTTGCCCTTTCTCCCGACGAACGCCGCCTTTATGTTTCCAACGGGCGGGCGCGAACGGTCTCGGTCATCGACGTTGAAACCCGGACTGTCGTGGCCAACGTCGAAGTCGGCATACGACCTTGGGGAATCGGGCTCACGGCCGACGGCAAGCACCTTTACACGGCGAACGGTCCGTCGAATGATGTCTCCGTGATCGATACTGAATCGCTCAGTGTTGTTGCCACGATCGGTGTGGGTGAAACGCCGTGGGGCATTGCGGTAGGACCACCACCGCGCCGATAGCTGCCGGAATCGAGCGCCGGCTTCAGGCTTCCCGGCTCACGGCCCGATCCCGCGGGCCGATCAAGTTCTTGCGCCCTTCGGGCGCCAAAGCGAGTTACGCGCCGGTCGGCCCCGCAACCGGACCTTGGCCACCACTTCCGCCCGCCTCATGATCCGGCAGGCGCCGTACGAGAGCTGCTGCCAGGAATATCGGCATGGCTGCAACAAGGAAAAGTCCGGCTCGGCCAGCCCCGTTGTCGAGCAGCAAACCGGCGACCGAAGGCCCGAGGACCGAACCGATCCTCCCGATCGCAAAAGCGATGCCAATAGCTGAGGTTCGCACTTCGGCCGGGTAGGAACCGGCGATCAGCGAAAGGAGTGGAACCTGTGTCGCATAGATGACAAAGCCGGTGACGAAGGATACGGCGCCCATCAGTGCAATCCACGGCGGCGCCAGACCGAAGCTGCCGAGGCCGAGCGCGATGAGAATGAAACCGAGCGCGGTCGTGTCCGAAAGCCCCAGCTTCCGCACGATGATCCCGACGAGTAGCGATCCGCCGATACCCCCCGCATGGATCAACATGGCAACGACCACGGCAGCCTGGTCCGATCCGCCCAGGTCGGAAACGATCGTTGGCGACCAGTTCACGTAAACATAGTAGGCAAACATGAACATGAACTGGATCGCGCCAATCTGGAGCGTTCGCTTCAGCAACTCGCCGCCAAGCAATTCGCGCACGCGTGTCCTGGCTTCTTCGGCTTGACGCGCCTCGGGCAAGCGATCCACAGGGCGCTCACCCACGGAGCGAAGTGCCCGGTTGACGCGAGCCAATGCGTTCCTGGGTTTGCGCTTGACCAGGTATTCGATCGATTCGGGTATGCCGAACAGGACGACCGGAACGAGAACAAGGGTTGCCAGACCGCCAACGAGGAACAGAGTTTCCCAGCCAGCCCGCTCGATCACCCATAGGGCGACCACGCCGCTGCCGAGATTGCCGATCGGGTTGCCTACCATCATCAGACCCAGCGCCAGCGTGCGGCGCCTGGCCGGCACGTATTCCAGTATGAGCGTGCTGGTATTGCTGATCATGGCGCCGATCCCGAGACCTGCGAGAATGCGTCCTGCGGCAAGCTGGTATATGTCTTGCGACCAGGCAGCGCCCAGCATTCCGGCGGTAACGATCAGGAGGTTGAAGACGATCGCGGTCTTGCGACCCAGCACATCGCCCAGGGGAGAGAGGAACAGAGCGCCGAACCACATACCTGCAAGGCCGGAACTGAAGACCAGGCCCAACTCCACAGGATCGAGGCCCCAGTCACGCGCGATAAGCGGTGCAACGACCGCGATCGACAGCAGGTCGAATCCATCGACGATGGTGATCAGCAGGCAGATCGCGATGATCGAGAATTGCTTGCGAACAGGGATTTCAAGCCGGGAAAGCTCACCGGATTCTGCCGTCGTCATCCGCCCCGTACTCCTCGCGCTTCGCATGCGGGGCAGCCTGGCTCGCCACTCACAATCTGCGCCGTCCGTAGGCGAGGCTATCTGTCATAATGCAGATAATCAAGCGGCTTCGACGTTGCGAAACCTGCAACTCAACACCATAAGACGATGAGATCTTGCGTCCCGGGCATCGTTGGGCTCGGCCAAATGGGCAGTGCGATCGCGGAACGGCTTCTCGGCGACGGCGCCGACCTGCGCGTCTTCGACGTGAACGCGACCGCCGTCGCGAAGCTCGAAAAAGCCGGCGCCACCGCTTGTGCCTCGGTTCGCGAGCTTGCTGACAGCGCTTCCCTGGTGCTGACCTGCCTGCCAGGTCCCGCCATCTCGCTCGCCGTCGCGCGTGAGGCGGCGCTCGCCGAAAGGGTTGAGATTCTCGCGGAGCTATCGACGATCGGCCGCGACTCGATCCACGAGATGAACGGCATCCTCGCGGCAGCGGGGATCGAGCTGGTCGACGCTCCGGTCAGCGGTGGCCCGCTTGGGGCGAGGCAGGGAACGCTGAACCTGATGCTTGCCGGCTCGTCCGTTGCCTCCGAGCGGGTGGCGCTGATCTGCGGGCCCGCGTGCGGCAACGTTGCACATGTGGGAGTCGAGCCAGGACAAGCGCAGCTCGCCAAGCTCGTCAATAACGGCATCAGCATGACGGCCTTCCTCGTGTCCTCGGAGGTTGTCGCCGCCGCCGTGGGGGCCGGATTTCCCCCCGAGGCGGTCGTCGCCCATCTGAACGACGGGCGGGCGAGGAACAGCGGCACTCTCACCAAGCTGCCGAAATACGTGCTAGACAGGACATTCGACGTCGGAGCGACACTGGAATCGGCGCTCAAGGACCAGGACCTGTATCTGGACGAATACCGCAAGGCCGGCTTGCCCGAGGGCGTAGTGGCGGGCACGCGTGAATTGTGGGCGAAGACCGTGCAGATGCTCGATCCCGAAGGCGATGCGGCGACGATCATCCGCTATTTCGAACACTTCACGGGCACCGAGGTCGCAACGGGTACGCGGCAAGAGGGCAAAGACCGGTCAGGCGATGCAGGCTGGTTGGGGCTGGCCGACAGCGCGATCGCCTACACCGTACTCGCGGCTACCTGCGAGGCTGCGGCGGTCGGGCTACGAGGCGGCATCGCGCCAAGAACGCTGTTGAACGTCCTGAACGCCGGGACGGCGCGCAGCTACTGGACCGAGCGCGTCTTCAACGAGCAGGTGCTGACGCGTCGATTCGATACAGGCACTTCGATCGACGAAGCCTGTAATGCGTTGCGGCGCTATCTGAAAGTTGCTGCCAAAGCCGGACTGCCGGCCGGCCTTGTAAGTCGAGCGTTATATGTATTGGACGATGCAAGGACACAGATCGGAGCAGATGCAGACGTGACTGCGATGATCAAGCGCTACGAGCGTATCGTCGGCACGGCGTTCGCGGATGTGGCGTGATGTTTCGCGTGCCCTACATGCCGCGCGCTATCGCAGGGCGGCCCGCCATGCGTTTCAACCAGGCCTCGATGTTCGCGAAAGATGGGCCACGCCGCAGCACGTCATCGACAAAGGGCGGCAACAGCGTCGGATAGATCATCACGTCGGCCATCGTGAAATCGCCGGCAACATAGTCGCGCCCCGCTAACTGCCCATCCAACACGGCGAGGTGGCGCGTCAGGCGGCCACTCACGATTTCCAGCGCGCGTTCCTGTTCGTCGCCAGGGCGCGACAGCAAGTAAAGAGCAGTAGCGCAGGCTGCCAGATCGCTCGCGCCGAAAGCGGACCACTGCATCGTCCGGGCGTGAAGCCGCGGATCCTCGGGCAGCAGCTTGCCCGATTTCTTCGCAACGTAGAGGCAGATGGCCAGGGACTGCGAGACCGTAATCGGTTCGCCGTTCGGACCGTCCGAGTCGACGATTACCGGGACGGCGCCTGCAGGATTGCGTTCGAGATGCGCGGGCGAGCCCTGTTCTCCGCTGGCCAGATCGACAATCCTGCGCTCATGGGCCACGCCGCACTCCTCCAGCATCATCGTGGCCTTTTGGCTGTTTGCCGTGGCAGCGCAGTAGCATTCGATCATGGGATGCATCCCTCCGGTTGGCGATTGAGCATTATTCTATGCGCCATGGTTTGGAGTAGCTGCGAGACAGGACGATGAATTCACCGCGAATGTCCGCCATCCCGCTCGACGGGCTGACCCCGGCGCAACGAGAGGTCTACGATCGCATCGCATCGGGTCCGCGCGGGAAGATCGGGGCGCCCCACTGGGCCTGGCTGCGCAGTCCGGCCATGGCGGCGAAGGCGGAAGACTTTGGACGCTTCTGCCGCTTCGAAACCAGCGTCGATCCGCGCTTGATCGAAATCGCCATCCTTGCGACCGCGGCGCACTGGCAGGCGGCGGTGGAGTGGGATCTGCACGAGAAGGAAGCGCTCGCGATGGGCGTCGACGCTGCGACCATTGAGGCGATACGCCGGCGCGGCAAGCCGCGTTTCGGCTCGGGAGCGGAACGGGCAGTCTATCTCTTCACTCGCGAACTGCTGGAAGATCGCCGGACGGGGCAAAGCGCCTATTCGGGACTTGTCGAGTCGATCGGCGAGCAGGGTGCGGTCGAGTTGGTCGGTATCCTCGGCTATTACGCACTCATCTCGATGACTATCGTCGCCTTCGAAATCCCCTCGCCTATCCGCGACGACGACAGTTTCGCCGATTTGCGCACGAACGATCGAGCTCACGGCAGGATCGATTCTCGTCGCCGATAGCGAAGATCTGCGCGCTCACCTGGGCAACAGCGTCTCGGCGATAACGTTGATGATTTCGATGAACAGTTGCATCAAGTAGGCAGCCGCTCCGCCGGCAATGACTCCGCCGATGATCATGGTCGCGGTGACGCCAGGCCATGCGAGCAAGGCGATCAGCAGGATCGGAGTCACGACCGCCGCGATCAGTAACAGCAGTCGGTATCTGAGGCTGAAATGGATCAGCGCGTAAGCGGGTTCGTCGTTCATTGAAATCTCTCCCCAAGATCGTCATATTGCTGATAACAGTTTCGGGCGAGCCGCCTTGGCAAGACGGGAATGAACAGGACCGACCCCGAATGAGCAACGACGCAAGGCATGACCTGGTGGTGATCGGCGGCGGCCTTGCGGGTCTCGCTGCGGCGTGCCGCGCCGCGGAACTCGGGCTGCGGCCGCTGGTGCTCGAAGCTGGCGAAGATGACCGTTACATATGCAACTCGCGAATTACCGGCGGAATCTTCCATGTCGCGATGCATGATATCCGGGTCGACACAGCCGAAGCACGCCGCCATATCGAGAACGCCAGCTGCGGCTTCGCGCGGCCCGAACTGGTCGAAGCACTGGCCGAGAATGCCGGCCGCTCGATCGATTGGCTGCGCAGGCAGGGCATTCGTTTCATCCGCGGCGGGCCGACACCCGAGCTGGGCACGGTGCTGGCGCCCCCACGGCTGCAGCAGTTCGGCATGCACTGGAAGGGGCGCGGGGGCGACGTTCTGTTGCGCACATTGTCCGACCGTCTGGCGGAGAACGACGGCACGATTATGCGCGGCGCCCGGGTGCGCGCGCTGCTGATGGACTCGGGTCGGTGCATCGGCGTCGAGGCCGAGATTGGCGAGGAAGTCAGGCGGATCGAGTCCGCGGCCATAGTCGTTGCCGATGGCGGTTTTCAAGCCGACGCGGAACTGGTGCGCCAGCATATCTCCCCGGCTCCCGAAAAGCTCTGCCAGCGCAACGCCGAAACCGGACGCGGCGACGGCATCCGCATGGCGGCTGCCGCCGGGGCGAAGCTCGTGGGCATGGACAGTTTCTATGGCCATGTCCTGCATCGCGACGCACGGACCAACGGACGGCTCTGGCCGCATCCCATGATCGACAGCATGGCAGTTTCCGGCATCGTGGTGGACCGCGAAGGACGACGGGTTCTGGACGAAGGGCTGGGCGGGGTGTCGGTCGCCAATGCGATTGCCAGGCTCGCCGATCCGCTGTCCTGCACGGTGATCTGCGACTCCGTTGCCTGGCGCGGACCCGCGCGAGACGCGATCCTGGGACCTAACCCGAACCTGGCGAAGGCCGGGTGCGAGGCAGCCGTGACGAACACTCTCGACGAACTCGCCGACAAGGTGGGTCTGCCGGTCGGCCAGCTCGGTGAGACCGTTCGCCTATACAACGACGCAGTCGCGCGAGGGAGATTGCACGCGCTCGACCCGCCACGCACGAGCGATCGATTCCCGTCGCTTGCGATCGCCGAGGCGCAGTACTTTGCGGTGCCGGTTTGTGCGGGCATTACCTACACGATGGGAGGTATCGCGATTGACGCCTGCGCCCGAGCGCTCGACGAGAACGATCGGCCCATCCCGGGCCTTTTTGCCGCGGGCGCCACGACTGGCGGGCTCGAGGGCGGACCGAACTCCGCCTATACCGGAGGTCTGTCGAAGGCGGTTGTCTTCGGGCTGCTCGCTGGCGAAGCGGTGGCCGCGCAAGCCGCTCGCCAGGCTGCCTGAAACGCCGGAACGCGACTTTACCGGTAACACAGTCAGCAATATGATAATAACAACTCGAGTGTGTTGGCCGGCATGAAGGTTCAGAAAGTTACAGGATATGTGGGCGCCACGATTTCGGAGGTCGATCTTGCGACTTGCGACGATGCCGACACGTATCGCTACATCTATCGGGTCCTGCTTGAGAACGCTGTTGTCTTTTTCCGCGACCAGGAATTGAGTATCGAGCGGTATCTCGAATTCGGTCGGCGCTTCGGCGAGTTGATCAGGAACAACAGTCCGGTTATCAGGACGATGGCCGACCATCCCGAACTTGAGATTATCCGCAAGGAAGCGGACGCGATCAGCAATATCGGCGATGAGTGGCATACGGACCAATCGCATCGTCCCGATCCGTGCATGGGAACGATCCTCTACGCCGTCGAGGTGCCGTCCCATGGCGGCGATACGCTGTTCGCGAATACCGCCGCAGCTTACGACTCGCTGCCGGACGACCTGAAGCAGGCCGTGCGCGGACTTCGAGCTGTGCATTCGCCGGAATACCTGTTGCGGCAGACGGCTGAGCGTACCGGCGACCCGGACAAGCTGTTCGGTTCGACCAGGGCGACATCCCGGCCGACGACGCATCCGGTGGTGCGGGTCCACCCAGAGACGGGGCGCAAGGTGCTCTACGTCAATCCGGCCTATACCGAGAATTTCGAAGGACAGACGCCGGAGCAATCGCAGCCCTTGCTGCAGCGCCTGTTCAGCCATGTGCAGCGGCCGGAACATTACTGCCGCTTCCGCTGGCGCAAGGGTTCGCTGGCGTTTTGGGACAATCGCCAAGCTTGGCACTATGCCGTCAACGACTATCACGGAAGCGCGCGTGAAATGCGCCGGCTGATCGTCCGGGCGCCGGCGCACGAACCGTTGGCGCAGGCAGTCTGACCGTGCCACGCGCAATCCTCTCTCCGCTGCTCGCCCTCGCCGCGCTTGCTGCCTGCAGCGACCCGAGCGAGTCGGTCGACATGTTCACCGATTCGGGCGATGGAGCTGATTGGCCCTCGTATGGCCGCACCTATGACGAATCGCATTTCAGTCCGCTGACTGAAATCGATCACGACACGATCGGCCAGCTCGGGCTCGAATGGTACGCCGACCTCCCTCCCGGCACCGCCGTCGGCAGTGCACTGGCGGTGGACGGGACAGTTTTCATAACCAGCGGACTGAGTATCCTGCGTGCATTCGACGCCGTCACGGGCGAGGTACTGTGGGTCCATGACCCCGACGTAGCCCAAAGAGCCGGGCAGGAACTGCGCGCCGCGTGGGGCGCGCGCGGCACCGCCTATTGGCAGGGTCGGATCTACGTCGGCACGATGGATGGACGGCTGGTTGCCGTGGACGCCCGCACGGGCGAACTCGCGTGGGAAGCGCAAACCACCGAGCCGGGCAGCGGCCTGTACATCACTGGTGCGCCTCGGGCGTTTGACGGCCTCGTCGTCATTGGTAATGGCGGCGCCGATTTCGCGGGAGTCCGCGGTCACGTCTCGGCCTATGATGCCGAAACCGGCGAGCAGAAGTGGAAGTTCTTCACGGTGCCCGGCAACCCGGCGGACGGGTTCGAGAACGCGGCAATGGAAATGGCTGCGCAGACCTGGAGCGGCGAGTGGTGGGAACACGGTGGGGGCGGAACCGCGTGGAACGCGATCACCTACGATCCGAAATACAGGCTCGTATATTTCGGCACCGGCAACGGAGCGCCCTGGAACGCCAGGATCCGTAGCCCCGCGGGCGGCGACAATCTGTTCCTGTGCTCGATCCTTGCGCTGGACGCCGATACGGGCGATTACCGGTGGCACTATCAGGTCAATCCGGCGGAGACCTGGGACTTCACTGCCACGATGGATATTCAGCTCGCGACGCTGACCATCGACGGCGAGCCTCGCGACGTGCTGATGCAGGCGCCCAAGAACGGGTTCTTCTATGTCATCGACCGCAGCACCGGAACACTGATCTCGGCCGAAGCGTATACAGAGCAGACCTGGGCGGAGCGGATCGACCTCGCGACCGGCAGGCCCGTCGAACGACCCGGCGCGCGCCCGAACGGAAACCTGCTGACGATCTGGCCGGGCTCGATGGGCGGCCACAACTGGCAGCCCATGTCCTTCAGCCACCGGACCGGGCTGGTCTACATCCCGACCATCGAATTGCCGGGAACCTACGACGATCGCGGAATCGACTACGGGAGCTGGCGACGCAATGCGCAGTCGGTGGTCTACGATACCGGCTTCAACATCGGCGATCTCGACGTCAGCGCCCCGCCGGAAGATGCGACCTTCGGCACGTTAACGGCCTGGGATCCGGTGGCTCAGGAACAGCGCTGGAGCGTCCCGTTCCGCGCCCCTCAGAATGGAGGCCTTCTGTCGACCGAAGGCGGGCTCGTCTTTCAGGGTCAGTACGACGGCAAGTTCGTCGCACGCGACGACGAAAACGGCGAGGAGTTGTGGTCGTTCGACGCACAGACCGGCATCCTCAGTCAGCCCATCACCTATACGGCAAACGGGCGGCAATTTGTTACGGTCTTGAGCGGCGTCGCGGGAAGCGCGACGATACTGGGTCCACTTGCAGCCGAATTCGGCTGGACCTATCGCGGCCAGCACCGGCGCGTGCTGACGTTCGCTTTAGGCGGCAATGCCCGCCTGCCCGACAGCGCGCCACAACCGGTCGAACCGCTTGCCGCAGATGATTTCGAAGTGAACCAAGCACTGGCCGATGCCGGGGCTCCGGACTTTCTTGCCTATTGCGCAACCTGCCACGGTTCCGCCGCAATCTCCGGCGGGGCCGGCCCGGACCTGCGCGCCTCAGTGGCGGTTGCCGACTGGCCCGCGTTCTACTCGATCGTCAACGACGGCACGCTGCTGCAGGCGGGAATGCCCGGCTTCCCTGATCTTGAAGAACGGAAGATCAGGGCGCTTCAGCATTACATTCGCCGCGAAGCCGAAGACGCGCTTGACCGATAGACGCGATCCGTTCAAGCGCCAAAACGAAGCTTCTGGCCGGGACGCGGCCAGCGGCACCTGTAGAGCCGTCCTGTCCCCGCCGCGGTGATCCAGGCGTCCCGCATGTCAGATCCACCGAAGCAGATATTGGTGACCAGCGGATCCGGCAACGGGATATGTTCGATCTCGTCGCTGTCGGGATCGAAGATGGTGATCCCGCCGTTGACGAGCGTTCCGACGCAGATTTTTCCATCGGCTTCCAACGCCAGGCTGTCCAGGAGCTGGTAACCGCTGAGTGGCCCGAGAATCTTCTCGCGCCTTTCGGGCGACCAGTTGTCGCCCGGCGGCGCCAGTACACCCGGACTCAAGACGTTGAACGCCCACAGTCGGCTGGTCAGTGTTTCGGCCACGTACAGACTGCGTTCATCGGACGACAGTCCGATGCCATTCGGAACGATCATGCCTTCGCGCGCGCGTGAGATCGTCGAGCCGTCGGGCCGTGCGTAAAAGATCTGCCCCAATTCCAGTTGGCCTCGCGCGCCCTTCTTGCCTGAATCGGTGAACCAGAAGCCGCCGGAACCATCGAAAACAAGATCGTTCGGGCCGCGCAGGAGTCTGCCTTCGCATGCAGTGTAGATTGTCGAGACCTCACCGCTGCCGAGATCTACCCGCTGGATACTGCCGCCGCTGTAATCGGCGCCAGGCCCTACCGACACGATCAATCCGTCCGGTCGTTCGTGCCATTCGGCGCCGCCGTTGTTTGCGACATAGGCGGCCCCGTCCGGCCCAATCGCAAGGCCGTTTGGTCCTCCTCCCAATTCGGCAACGATGGATACGCGACCATCGGCAGTAACGCGAGTGAGCGTCTGCCTTCGGATCTCCACCAGCAGCACGGACGCATCAGATAGCGCGACCGGACCCTCGGGAAACTGCAGCCCTTCCGCTACGAGGTCAAAGTGCATGCTTATCCATGGCGTTTGGCTTCGTCGAAGCTTCGGTCCTTGAAGAACCAAGGCCAGGACCAACTGCCCCCATTCGCGCGTCTTGCACACACAAGCTCAGCGGACTTGCCTTGCAGGAACTTCGTCGAAGAAAGACACTGCGATCCGGGCCTTTGAAGCGGCCGCGGGACATCGCAGCCACACGCTGCCAACCACACGAAACGCGAACGACGCCTAGAAATTGTGCCTGGCAGTCAGGAACCACTCCCTGGGCCTGGCAACCACATTCTGCGTGGTGCCGTTGATTCCTGCAATATCGAAGGCATTCGTGTAGAAATGCTCGTCGCCCAGATTGGTTACGCCCGCTACCAACTCCCAGTCGCCGTTTGCAGTCCGGTAGGTAATATTTGCGTTGACAACCGTGTAGTCTTCCAGGAAGTTGGTGCTGGAATTGACAGGATCCGTAAAGACGCTATCCACATAGTTGGCGTAGATCTGCGGCGTGATCGATCCGCCACTTTCGAGCGCAAATTCATAAGAGGCCTGCAGAGAGTATTTCCCTTCGGGCGTGAACGGCGCAATGAAGCCGGGGCCGATCCCCGAGGCGGTAGCATTCGGGTCCAGCTTCTTGTACTCGAAGTCCAGATAGCCGTACGACGCGGAGAGACTGAATCCGTTACCCGGTTCCAGGAACAACTCTGCTTCGTAGCCCGTGATGTCAGCATCACCGGCGTTGAACGGCGCGGCAGAGAGAAAGAAGTAGCCGGGGTCGCCTGGCGCCCCGGGAAAGCCGTTTGCGTCGATCAGGATAATGTCCTGATACTCGTTGACAAAAGCCGCAACGTTCAAACGCAGGACATTGTCAAGCAGGTCCGACTTCAGACCAATCTCAAAGGCATCCACTGTTTCGGGTTCGAACGGCACGACCTGTGAGGCCACGAACGGGCGCGGATTGATACCGCCGCCCTTGTAGCCGGTGGATGCAGTAAAGTATCCCATGACTTCGTCAGTAAACAGATAATCCACGCCCAGCCTCCAGTCGGTTTGATCGCCAGCGAAGCTGCCGCTGGCGCCATGGATCAGGCCAAAGGGAGGGGGCGCTACAGCGCCGGACGGGAGCACGCGGGTAAAGTCATATGTCTTTTCGTCTTCGGTGTAGCGCACACCGGTTGTGAGATTCAGACTTTCGGTAGCACTCCAGACTGCATGAGCGAAAACAGCCGTACTTTCGCTCTCAACCGGATCATCCTGGAGAAAGCCAAGGTTCACGACATTTGCAGCAACGTCGCCGGAACTATCGAAATAGAATGCACCGATGGTCCAATTGATATCGGCATTCTCCGTTGTTCCGTTGATTCGCAATTCCTGTGTGAACTGCTCATAGGGAGAAATGTTGCGTGTCAGGCTGACGCTCAGGGGGCTGCCGTCATTATCCAGGGTCCATTCCGACTCCATATCCGTATATGCGGTGATGGTTGTCAATTGGAGGGTGTCGCTGATATCCCAGACTACGCGGCCGGAAAAGGCTTTCATTTCAGTAGCTGCCAGAGGTTCCATGGTGAGACCGGTGGTAGTTTCAGTGTAGTTCGCGTAGTTTGCATACCGGCCCGTTGTGACGAATATGGGGCTGTAAGTGACGCCCTCGTACGGGGGTAATCGTTGAAATGGGAACAAGGCAGACTGGTCCGCGAATGTTTGCTCCGCTCCGGCGCCTTCGGAATCGTCCTGTATCAGCATGCCCGTGATCGTGATGTCCACATTGTCACTGGGTTCCCAACCCAGTACGGCGCGCGCACCGCTCGACTCGATACGGCCCATGGTGCCGATGACACAATCATCGAGACTGTTTCTGTTGTTCGGAAGCGAGCCCGCCAAGGCGGGTTGATCACAGGCAAAATCAAGCCGATCGACGTGGCCATCGCGCTTTTTCGAGAACCCGGACACGCGCATGTTCAAATTGTCCGTCAGGCCAATATCGTAGGCGCCTCGCAAGTCGATGCGATCAAAATCGCCGCCTGTGACTGACAGATAGCCTTCACCGCCGCCTTCGGGTTGTCGCGAGAACAGTTTGACGGCGCCGCCTATGGAGTTTCTTCCGGCGAGCGTGCCTTGGGGACCACGCAGTATTTCAACCCGATCCAGATCCAGCAAGTCGAAAACAGCCCCCGCAATAACACCATGGTAGACATCATCCACATAGATGCCAACCCCGGGTTCGAACGCGAAATTGGTGTCGTACTGTCCAATACCTCGAATATACACGGCCGCGCCGGACCCGTATGCACCCGACCCAACGGTCATGTTTACGTTCGGAGCAGTAGCGGCGATATCAACCATACTGTTGAGCGCCTTGTTGTCGATTTCGGCGCCAGTGACCGCAGTTATGGATATAGGCGTATCCTGAACGTCTTCTTCACGAAACTGAGCTGTTACGACAACCACTTCCAACCCGCCTTGCTGTGCAACCGCTTGTGAAGTGACAAGAAGTGGCAATAAAGCGCAATTGCCTGCCATCAAGGGCAGCAAATACCTGGCTTTGTTGTTCATCGGACGACCCCTCGCTTCGACGGAAATTACGCTGTGCGCAAACGCTCCGGTATATGGTTCGCGCTTTTGTCAGTACTATGATCATATCTTGGGCTTGTGGTCTATGCAAGGATGCAGGCTGGCAGGCGTTTCGAACGCAGCGAGCACACGCCGAAACGTAGCTCGGCAACCGTAACGGCGGAAAGACAGTCCATTTCCAAGCCCTGTACGTCGAGCCAATCGGCGACGCGCGATTCGGGCACGGCGCTAAGGGGCTCCGCGCCATGGTCAAACGCCCTCGAATCCTATGTATGCACCGTGCCAAATCGAAGGCATCCGTGCATGCGGACCAACTTCCCTCTCGAAGTACGCCGCCCTAGAATCACTACCAGACCCTTCAATGACGAGAATCCCCATCAGTGAAATGCAACGTCGTTCGGTGTAGTGCACTAATCCCGGCGCTCTTGATCCTCGGCGCCCAGCTCCCACTCAGCGACGTGACGCCGGACGCGTCCTTCTACACATACCAGTAGGGAATGGCCGAAGGCACGACCTCGAGCGAGCAGCTCACCGCAACCGCGCTGGAGGAGATCGAGCGCCAGAGCCACCTGAACGCCTTCATTTCCGTCGACGCCGAAGGCGCGCTTGCGCAGGCGAGGAGATTGGACGAACAGCGCAGCCAGGGGCAGGTGCCGGGTCCGCTGCACGGCATCCCGATCGCGGTAAAGGACAACATTCACGTTGCCGGTATGCCGAATACGGCCGGAACGCCACTCCTTGCGTCTTTCGTACCCGATGAAGACGCACCGGTCGTCGCCCGTCTGAAGACCGCCGGCGCGATCGTGGTGGGAAAGACCAATCTGCACGAACTGGCATTCGGAATCACCAGCATGAACGCGGCGTTCGGCGCCGTCGGAAACGCATGCGACCCGGACTTCATCCCCGGCGGCAGCAGCGGGGGAACGGCGGTTGCGGTTGCGGCAGGCATGGCGGTTGCGGGGCTCGGCACCGATACCGGGGGCAGCTCCCGCATACCCGCCGCTCTCAACGGCATCGTGGGCTTCAGACCCACCGTGGGGCGATATCCGGCGGGGGGTCTGACGCTTATCTCAAGTACCCGGGACACGGTCGGACCCATGGCACGAAGCGTCACCGACGTCGCCCTGCTCGACGCCGTGATGGCCGATGACAGCACGGACCTTCCTGAAATAGACCTGGGAGGGATTCGCCTGGGCGTGCCACGGGACTATTTCTACGATGATCTCGAGCCGCTGGTCGTCGAACGCATCGAGACGTTGTTCAGCTTCCTGCGTGATGCGGGCGTGATCCTCGTCGAAGAAGACGTTGTGGACATTGCCGCATTGAACCAGGCGGCGAGGATGCCGATCGTGCCGTTCGAAGCCCCCCTCTTGCTGCGCGACTACCTGGCCGAGTTCGTCCCCGGTCAGACGCTCGACGCGCTGGCCGATTCAATCGCCAGTCCGGACGTCAGAACCATGTTCGCCGGCGTGATTGGCGGCACGGTTTCCGAGTCGGACTACCGGCAAGCCATCGACGTTGACCGTCCGCGGCTTCAGGCGGCCTACGCGAATTACTTCGCCGAGCACCGCGTGGAGGCGATCCTCTTTCCCACCACGCCGCTGACCGCACGGCGAATCGCGGATATCGGAGCAACCGTCGAGTTGAACGGTGAGCAGGTTCCTACCTTCGGCACCTATGTCCGCAACACCGATCCCGGAAGCAACGCCGGAATCCCGGGCCTGTCGATTCCGCTCCCCGCGGCCGTCGATGAGATGCCGGCCGGGGTCGAAATCGACGGCCCCGAAGGCAGCGACCGGCGTCTGCTCGCAATCGGAGCGGCAATCCATAGCCTTGTTCGGGAAAGAGAAAGGAGCCGATAGCACGGCACATCCTCCAACGACGATGGAGCGCAGACGCTCCGTCGCCGCTCGGCGCAGACTCTCCGTTATGGCTTTGCGCGGACTCCCCGTTATCGCTTGGCGCGCGCTTCCCGATTCTCTTTGCGCAACCGCTCAAGCTTTTCCGCAATCCTCTGCTCCAACCCGCGATCGACCGGCTGATAGTAGATCTGCTCCGGCATCTCCTCGGGAAAGTAGGATTGCCCAGCCGAGAAAGCTTGCTCCTCGTCGTGGTCGTAACGGTAGCCTTCGCCGTGACCGAGTTCCTTCATCAGCCGCGTCGGTGCATTGCGAAGGTGCGGCGGAACATCCAGTGAGCCGTACTGCCTGACGTCCCGCCCGGCGGCCGTCATTGCAGCGTAGACGGCGTTGCTCTTCGCCGCGCACGCGAGGAAAACCGCCGCCTGGGCGAGCGCCAGGTCGCCCTCGGGGCTCCCCAGGCGTTCGTAGCTCTCCCACGCATCGAGCGCCAGGCGCAATGCCCGCGGATCGGCGTTGCCGACGTCCTCCGATGCCATTCGAACGAGCCGGCGCGCGATATACATGGGATCGCAGCCGCCATCGAGCATCCGCGCCAACCAGTACAGGGCCGCGTCCGGGTTCGAGCCCCGAACGGACTTGTGCAACGCTGAAATCTGCTCGTACCAGGCGTCGCCCTGCCTGTCGAAGCGTCGGTAGCTGCCGTGGAGCACGGCATCGATCGCCGCGGGTGTCAGGGTGACGCGACCGTCAACCTGCTCGCAGAGCCCCGCGGCGAGCTCAAGCAGGTTGTAGCCACGACGCGCGTCGCCGTCCGCCGAATCCGCCAGACGTTGTATCAGTTCCGGCGCCGCGTGTAGCTCCGCCTCGCCGATGCCATGCTCACGGTCCTCGATCGCACGCTGTAGCAGCTCTTCGATGTCCCCGGCGTCCAAGGGTTTGAGCACGTAGGTTCTCGCGCGGGACAACAGGGCGTTGTTCAGGGCGAACGACGGGTTTTCGGTGGTGGCGCCGATGAATACCAGCGTGCCGTCCTCGACAAAGGGCAGAAACGCATCCTGCTGGGCCTTGTTGAACCGGTGCACTTCATCGAGGAAGAGCACCGTAGCCCGGTCGTTGCTCGAGCGAACCATCCGCGCCTGATCGACGGCTGACCGTACGTCCTTTACTCCCGCAAGCACCGCGGACAACGCGATGAACTCAGCGTCGCAGGCGCTCGCAACCAATCTCGCCAAGGTCGTCTTGCCGGTGCCGGGCGGCCCCCACAGGATCAACGAGTGCAGGCCGCGGCCCTCGAGCAGGGCCCGCAACGGCCGGTCAGGCCCGAGCAGGTGTTGCTGACCGACCATCTCGGCGAGAGTGCGCGGCCGCATGCGGTCCGCTAGCGGTCTGGTCTGCATGGTTCACGGAGTATAGGGCACCCCACGCTCATCCCCGAGACCTTGCCGAAGCCTCGTTTGGCCGGCAGCGATTCGGGAAATATACTGACCGCCTTTCGCGGGAGGCAGGAACACATGCTGACAAGAATCGTGGATCGATTTCTCGACTTGATGGAATGGACCGAGCGTGCGGAGCGCCATGTACCGTGGCTGGGTTCAGGCACGGCCAGGTGGGATCGGATCTCGCGACTGGGTCGCCGCAGATTCGTTCTGACCATGGGGGTCGGCTATTTTGGCGCCACCATGCTCGCTTTGACCCTGATCCTCCAGTACTTCGGCGTCCTTAGCTTGGCGGGCCAGTTGTCGCTGGGCTACGTGTTGTACTCGGCGGTTGTGTGGCTGACGCTCGGTTACGTCTGGGGAACGCTGATGTGGTACATCATGACTCGCTTCGCAGCCAGAAAGCGGCAGCGCGCGACGGCAGCGCAGGACGCTCCCTAAACTGAAACTCCAAAGACGACGGAGTGCACGCTCAGTTCAGCTCGATCGGATTGTAGTTTGCCGAGCAGACTTCAACGATGCAGATCGATTCGAGCGTGCGGCCCGCGGGCGGTGGCTCCAGACCCGCTTCTTCCATCAGCGTGCGCAGGACTTCGGCCGTTTCGGGATTCGCGATGGCGGACTGGACCCCGACCCGGACCAGGCCGTCCGCGTAATCGATGGGCAGCCACGTACGTGCAGCGAGTTCGGGGCTCCCTCGGTTGTCGGTGTTCCCGAAGTCACGGACGTCCATCCGGGCGCCTGCTTCAACGAGGACGCGCGCGACTTCGGTGGCGCCCTTGTGAGCCGCACCATGCAGAGCCACGCGGCCCGTGTCGGCCTGGTAGTCGGGGTCTATCCCGAGTTCGAGCAGCAACCTCACGGCTTCAACCGTCTGCTCCGTCGACCACTCGCTCGTAATGCCTTCGACCCAGCCGATACCGGCCGCGACGGACAGCGGGGTCACTCCAAGCTCGGTATAGATGTGCGGGTCGGCGCCGTACTCGAGCAACAGGCGCATCAATTCCAGGTCGCCGGACTGCGAGGCCCTGAGGAAGGCTGTGGCCCCGTTCTCGTCGAGCCACTGGTTCGTGAAGACCGTTCGGGTCTCGGTACTCTCGGTCAACCGCGCGTTCGGGTCCGCACCCTCGTCGAGCAGAAGCGTGATGAATTCGATATCGTCCATGTCGGGCCGGCGCGTCGGATAGTCCCCACCCTCGAGGTTACGGTTGTCGGTCGCGAGATACAGGGGAGTCCATCCGCCCTTGTTGGCGATGTTGACGTCCGCTCCGTTCTCGATCAGGAATTTGGCGAGTTGGTAGTTTCGGTTTTGCGTTGCCGCGAGCAAGGGGCTCCAGCCGTAGCGTGAAACCTGGTTGACGTCGGCTCCGGCTTCGAGCAGGACGCGCGCGGCGTCGCTGTGCCCTGCGCGGGACGCGTACACCAACGCGGTCAACTCGCCGCCGTCAGGCTCCCTGGGAGCCCCGCGACCGAAAAAGTTGTTGCGGGCGGCCTGTTGGCTGCCGGCGTCGTCGTCAGCGCTCTCGTCAGCGCTCTCGTCATCGCTGTCATCAATACCATCGACCGCGCTGTCGTCAGCGTTTACCGCATCGCTGTCAACCGCGCCGACGTTCACCAACAATTGAGCGTCATTCGAATCCTCGTCGTCATCGTCCGCCCCGGCGCCGCCCCGCACGAAACCCAGGGCATCGACTTGCTGGTCGCACGCCTCGGTGGAAGCCGTCGGCGATCCGCTCGCAAGTGCCAGCAACGCGTCTTCGGTAGTTCCGCTTGAGAGCGCGGACAGCGCGCGCAGCGTGCCGAGATCCGGGGCTTCCTGCTCGCAGAGGACAGCGATCACCTGCCGTCGCACCTGATTGCGGGGATCGTTGCTCTTCCCGAGAGCGGCCGTGCGTCCGCCGCGCAGGACCGGAGCGGAGCCAGCAGCGAAATCTGCACCGTGCTCGATCAAAACGGCAACGACATCAGCATGGCCCTGATCGGCCGCCTGCATCAACGCAGTCGTCCCGCGCTCGTCTTCTGCAGCGTTCGCGTCCGCACCGTGATCAAGCAGGGCGCGAACTGCATCGACTGCTCCGGAGCGCGCGGCCAGCATCAGGGGCCTTCGTCCGAGCGGCAGTTCTTCGTTGGCATCGGCCCCGCCTTCGAGCAACGCCTCGACCATGACCGCGTCACCGTGGCTCGCCGCGAGCCACAAGGGCGTTGAGCCGTTGCGATTGGCGGCCGAAGCGTCAGCGCCGGCCTCGAGCAGGAGCCCGGCGAGGCTGACGTTGCCGTGGTACGCCGCCCAGTGCAGGGCCGTCGCGCCGTCGGCCTGAGCCAGATTCACGTCGGCGCCTGTCTCGAGCAGTGCAGCGACCCCGGCGTTGTCGCGCTGCATGGCGGCATCGGCCACCGGCGACTGGGCGAGGGTGACATTGGCATAGGCCAGCGCCAGGATCAGCGCCGGCACGACTGCTCGTCTGCCTGGCATCTATATGTTCTCCAGCCTGCCGGTGCTGTCGCCGAAACTATCGAGGTGAATGTCGAACTGATCCAGGAGGCTCAACAGCAGGTTGCCGGTGGAAATGGTCTTTCTCGGGTAGGCCAGGTGGCGCCCGCCGGCCATCCGTCCGTCGTTTCCACCGAGAATCACGTGCGGCACGTCATAGTGCAGGTGCTGGTTGGGATTCCCCATATTGCTGCCGTAGAGAAGCAGGGAATGGTCAAGCAGCGTGCCGTCGCCTTCTTCGGTGTTGGCGAGCTTCTCGACGAAATGGGCCAGCATCTCGACGTGGTATTGGTTGATCTTGGCGAAGTCGGCGATGATGTCCGGGGCCTCGCCGTGGTGCGATCCGCCATGGAAGCTCATGTTCGGGGATCCGCTTTCCGGATATCGCCGGTTGGTGAGATCGCGCGCGAAAAGCATGGTGCCGACGCGCGTGATGTCGGCCTGGTACGCCAGGGCCAGCAGATCGAACATCAGCTTGATGTGGTCGTCGAAGGACTGCGGAATGCCCGGCGGCACGGCGAAGTCTTCAGGCGCGGTCGTCGTCGCGCGGGCCGCCACTTCGAGCCTGCGTTCGATCTCGCGAACGTTCTCGGTGAAACTGTCCAGCCGCGAACGGTCCGGAACGCTGATCTCGTTCCTCAGGCTTGCGATCTTGCCGGTGATGGAGTCGAGGATGCTCTGGTTTCGTTCCCTGCGGGCAACGCGCTGCTCGGGTGTGCTGCCGCTCCCGAACATGCGCTCGAAAACGACCTGCGGATTCAGCTCCATCGGCAGCGGGGTCGTTGGCGACGCCCAGGAGATGGTATTGGTATAGACGCAGCTATAGCCTTCGCCGCAGTTGCTGGAACCCGAACCCGGATCCTCGACCGAGATTTCGACGGAAGGCAGCAGCGTTTCCTGGCCGATCTTCTCCGCGATGATCTGGTCGATCGTGTGGCCGGCGCGCACATCGGCGCCCGCCGTCTTCTTGGGTTTCCGGGCGCTCAGGAATGCCGCGGCAACCCAGTGGTCGGCGCCCGTCTCGCCCGGAGGCGGCTCCGACGACGTCGCATGCAGGCCGGTCAGAATGGTCAGGCTGTCGCGGTAAGGCTCCAGAGGCTGCCAGATGAACGGCAGCTCCTCGGGCAGCGGGCCTTCCTCATCCGGGACCCAGTGGAACGGCGCCGCGCCATGCGGGACGAAACCGCCGAAGAATCGGCGCGGCGGTACCGCGGCCGTCTGGGCCAGCGCGGTTGCTGCGGGCAGCATCGAATCAAGCAGCGGGAGCCCGAGCGCAACGCCGGTGCCCCGCAACAGGGTACGTCGTGAGATGTGCTTTTTGGTAATGAACATCGGTTTATCCCTCACTCGCACCGGACTTCATGTTCATCGTGAAGGCCGGGCTCTCGATGACCCCCATGAGCAGCGACGAGAACCGGTAGTCATCCTCGGCCGCGCTTCGCATGATCGACCGGATCAGGGGCATGTCCTCGTGCTCCATCCCGCGTCCGACGGCATACGTCAGCAACTTTTCGGTCACGACCTGAGTGAAGAGTTCACCTCTGCTCACTGTCAGGTCGCGCAGGCTGTGGATGCCTTCGAGCGGTATGCCGTCACTCGTGACGTCAGACGGATCGATCACCGTGCCGGCGTCTTCAGTCCGCCACGCGCCGACCGCGTCAAAATTCTCCATCGCGAAACCCATCGGCTCAAATATTGTATGACAGGAGACGCAACTGGGGTTGATGCGGTGCGCTTCCAGCCGTGCCCTCAGGGTGGTCGGCGCTGATCCTTCGACCGGCGCCAGATCCGTGTCGACGCCCGGCGGCGGTTCCGGCGGACTGATCGCCAGAAAAGTTTCGAGGAACCATTTGCCGCGAGCCACCGGCGACGTACGCTCTCCCTGGGACGTGATGGTCAGCAAGGCGCCCTTGCCGAGTAGCCCGCGCCGCATGTCGAGTTCCGGCGAAAGCTGCACGCGTCGGAACTGCGAACCGTAAACTTCCGGGATACCGTAATGCCGGGCCAGGCGTTCGTTGACGTACGTGTAATCCGCCGTCAGCAAGTCAAGGATGCTGCGGTCTTCGTGAATGACGCTGGCGAAGAACAATTCAATCTCGCGTCGGAAAGCGTCGCGCAAGGTGCTGTCGAAATCCGGGAAGATATCCACTACCGGCTCGCTTGCAGCGATGCCGCGAACGTTCAGCCATTGCCCGGTGAAGTTCTCGATGAATGCCTGCGAACGCGGGTCGGCGATCATCCTCTGAACCTGTTGCTCGAGAATCTCAGGCTCGTGGAGACGCCCCTCGACGCCAAGGCTGACGAGTTCCGCGTCCGGAATGCTGCTCCAGAGGAAGAACGACAGTCGCGAAGCCAGTTCGAGGTCGCTGATTCGGTAAGGCGATCCTGGTGCGATGTCGTCCGGCTCGATCTCGGAACGGTAGATGAATTCGGGATCCGCCAGAACACGCTGGATTACGGCCTCGATGCCGTGGTCGAAACTCCCACCCTGCTCGCGGCCGGCCACGAAGAAATCCATCATCGCGTCGAGATCGGCCTCGGTCGCGGGACGGCGAAACGCGTTCGAGACGAGCGTCGCCGCGATCTGACGCGCGCACTCCCCTTCGGCGGCGACGCTCTCCGGGTAGCACTCGAATACCTTCTCGCGGCTCTGGGTATTTGCGGCCGGGCGGCCGTCGAACGGCCCTTCTATGAAGACCTGGCCGACGTGCGGATAGAACGTGTAACCGGAGATCGCGCCGGGCGAGTTCATGGTTCGAACGAACGAGGTGTTGAGTCCGGTGTCAGGCAGGTCGCTGGTGAGGATGAACGTCACACCCACCGTATGGAAGCCGGCCGCGATCTCGATCGGTGGTGTCCGTCCCCCGTTGCCTTCGGTGTTGCCGATCTCCGAATCCCAGTCGTAAAGGTAGACCCGCTCGCCGTCGATCGTGACCTCAAGCTGTTCGCCGCCGACGTTGCCAAGGACGCGCGTGAAATAGCCGGTCATCCCCTTGACCGTGAAGACATACTCGCCGTCTGCGGGAAATTCGTGCTCGATCAGCATGCCGCCGCGCGTACCGAATGGCAGCCCTTCGATATGAGTGTTCTGGGACGTGTCGTGCGGTGCATCGAAAACCGCCAGCGTCGGGGCCGTCTCGGTGCCGATCGCCAGGCGTGCGATCCTGCCGGCGGCAGAGAGATACGCCTCCATGAGCGCCGGCGATGTGGTCAGGGTCCCGGCCATGTTGTCGAAGCCGAAACTTGAATCGTCCGCGGGCAGAAAACTCGTGGCATCGATATTCAGCGCCAGCAGATCGCGGATTGCGTTCGAGTACTCGGCGCGGTTCAGGCGGTGCAGACCGGGCGCCGGCAGATGCGGTTCGGCGTCGCGGTCGATCTCCTCTTCAATGAAAGCCACGAGCTCCGTGCGCGCATCCGCGTCGAGACCTGGCCCGTCGGGTGGCGGCATCAGGCCTGCGCGCAACTTGGCGATGACCATTTCCCAGGTTTCCGCGTCAGCGGCCACGGCGTCGAAATTGACCGACTCGAGGTTGAGATTCCCGGCCTGTTCAATCGGGTTATGGCAGTCGAGGCAAGTCCGGTCGACAACAGCCGCGTGCTGCTCGGCCTCGTCGCCCACCAGGCCGCAGCCGGCCGCAAGTATGCCGGTGAGCCCCGCAGCTCCGAGCAGTCTGGTAGTCACAAGCTTGTCCAATGCCATTGCCCTCGACGCGCCGATCGCTTCGTTGCCCGAAACCGGGCAGCGACGGCTACCGGACGCCTTGCTTTTCCGTTGCCTCCGAACGCCGGAGGCAACCGTGTTTCCGACGGGAGGATTGTAATACAAAGCTCCCCTTCGCGTTGCTGTTAGCGTCCGTTCGCTCGGCGACCCTGCGGCGTTCGCCGAGGCGACGTGACGCGGTACATCCCGCAGTGCTCGTCAGTTCAAAACCCGGGCTTCAGCGTGCCGTGCTCACGCGCAGCGTCGAGCGCCGTCGGATAGAACTGCACGAACGTGCGCTCGACCGCCGTATGGAGCGTGTGACACTCGATGCAGGGGGCGACCCGCTCTCCCGAGAGCGGTTCGGCAGCGTCGGCGAGTTCGCCGGCGCGACCGAAATCGAAAAACGCCCAGCCGTCCGGAAACCGTGCGTCCTTGACCTCCGCTTCGAGCATGAAGAGATCCGTCTGAAACCGCCCGGCCCGGTTGATCGACACCTCGGATGCCGACTGGCGGAACTCGAGGACGAATGTCGTCCGGTCGGGCCACACGCCCGTCTCCATGAAGCGCCGATACGACGACGGGTTGACAAAGACGTTGGTAAACAACTGCGACAGTTCCTCCGAGGACACGCCGTCGGCCGTATCCTCCTCGTAAGTCATTCCCAGGCCGGCGCCGAGAAAAACCCACTCCTGATAGTCGTCCGGGCGCACCAGATGCGTCCCGTTCTCGTAGCGCGGACCGTCAGCCGGCGCCTGCTGCGCAAGCGCAACGGTCGCGCCGACGCCCACAATCGCCGCGCACACGACCGCAAATGTCCTGTTGCTTCGCGTCATCGTCACGGTTCCTCTCGCCAGTCACACTCAGTCACGCAGATTGCGCGGAGCCAACCCTGCGGAAGACCGCCACGGCTGTCAACCCTCACGTCAGCGTAACCTCGCCGCGATCGGGGCAGGCAAACCGACATGTGTTGCATATGTTTGAGCATTGTGCTCATAATTGTGCATCAATTGGCCTCAATCGAGGTAAACGATGACGGCACCCAAGTACACCCGACGAGAGCAGGAGGTTCTGGAAGTCATCTACCGGAACGCACCGTGTACCGCGGCTGACATTCAGCGAAAGGTAGGCGTGTCCTACTCGGCAGCGAGAGCACTTCTCTCCCGCCTGGTCAAGAAGGGTGTGATCTCGCAGCACTACAGCGGCCCGCGCTACGTCTATGAGCCGTCTCAGGAACCTGCGATTGCCGGCAGGAATGCACTGAAAACCGTAGTGGCCACCTTCTTCAAGGGCAACCACGCCGTCGCCCTGGGCGCGCTGCTGGCCCTGTCGAACGAAACGGCTGACGACGCGGAACTCGCCCGATTGGAAGCCATGGTGCAGGCTGCCAGAGACTCTCGAGCAGATGCCGATGATTGAGATCGTCGCGACGTTTCTGCTCAAGTCCACGCTGCTCCTTGGACTGGCGGGCGCGTATTCCCGCTGGGAGTCACGATCTCCGGCAGAGCGTCATGCCGTCGCGTTTGTCGCCATTCTTGCACTGCCGCTAATAGCGGTCGGTGGACTCGTGATACGTTGGAACATAGCCCTTCCGGAGCCGGTGCCTGATGTGCTTGGCTGGGCATCCGCGGCAGTAGCGCCAGCCGAGACCGCCACGCGGTCGACTTGGCTGATCATCGTGTATTTGCTCGGACTCGCCGCGTTTATGATCTCGAGCGTCTCGGAATTGTGGGCGACGTCCAGGTATGCGCGACGGTTGGCTGAGTACCGTCGATCGCATGAAGCGGTAGCCGGCCACGGGATCCGAATCAAGGTCGACCGCTGCAGTTCGCCATGGGTCTACGGCGCTCGTCGCCCGATCATCGTCGTCCCCGAAGACTTCTGCACCTGGGGGGCGTCCCGCCGCCGAGACGCGCTGGCACACGAAATCGCCCATATCCGCAGGTCGGACTGGCTTAGCGATGCGCTGGCGCGCTTCATTTGCAATCTCTTCTGGTTCCAGCCGCTTTCCTGGGGAATCAGAAAGCGCATGCAGACGCTTGCCGAACGTGCCTGCGACGACTTCGTCCTGCGACGCGGCGCGGACCGCTACGAGTACGCTGAAACGCTCCTGGATATCGCAAGACACCGAAGAAGGGAGAGCTTCAAGCTGCCGGGTTCGCAACACCCGTTGACGGACCGCATCGAGTCCATCCTGAACCGCAATGCGGCGAGAGAACCCATGAATGCCAATAAGTTTGCGACGACAGCGACCCTGGTCCTCCTGCTGACGTGCCCGATCGCTTGCGTATCCGTGCAAGGCCCGGAGCAGCCGCAGCGGGGCGAATTTCGTTTGCTCCCGACAGTGCGGGTCGCCCCCGTCTATCCCGAAGAGGCGGGACGTCAGGGAATCGAAGGGGTGGTTCTGGTGGAATTCGATATCACGAAGGACGGTGCGACGGAAAACATTCGAATCGTCAGCGAGGAACCACCGAACATGTTCGCCGATGCTGCGATGCAGTCAGCCGCCCAGTGGGTCTATCCGCCATTGGAGGAACGGCTGCAGGGAGTGCGCTCCATTATCAGATTTGAAATGGGCGATAGTGACGGACCGGCACCGGAGGGCTATCAATCTCAATAGGTTGACACACGACGCGCAGTTTCGAAGGAAGCGGGCAACCCTGCCCCCAAGGTCCTGACCTCGAGCGTGAGTCGGCAACTCGTGGATCCAGCCGCGCTAGCGGCCAATTTCGCAGGTTCCGCAGTCACCCGCATCCCAAGTGTGCAGTTTTCAGTTGCCAAAAACGTGAAATATTCGGTTGCCATTGACAATGGCATGTCCAAACCGTGAACGCCGTGCCGATCAGCCGTTATCAGGCGTCGCGCTGTCTCGTGAACGGAAGCCGATAAGGAATGCCTCGAGAAGCTGGCGTCGCCGTTCCGGTTCACCGGCACCGACCTCCCCGATAAGGCGAAGCGGTCCGTCGGGGTCGGTCTCAGCCGTGAGGACGCTCTCGACATTATCGATCACCTGCCCTGGATTCCCACACCGGACCACGAGCAACCCCGCATCATGGCCGGCCAGCCAAGCGCCCGCTGCGTCATAGTCAAAATCCTTGGCCTCCAGCAGATGGGATGCCTCGTTGTAGAGCCGATCCGGATCCTCCACATTGAAGTAGTTCAATAGGACAAGAAACAAGTCACCTGCATCCTTTTTTGGAGCTAAATCGTGTCGGTGCGACCAGGCGATCAACTTGAGGACGGCGAACATGGGTATCGACACGGTCGAGACGTGCACATTGCCAGGAAGCAAAACGTTAACAGCCGTCTCGACGGCTTCCCGATAACCCAAGACACTCATCTCGCTTTCGTCATCAGGCCAAACGATGCTGCTGTCCGGGCCTTCGACGCCGCCGTATGGAATCAGATCGACGGGTACACGCGTTCGGTGAATCAGCCTGTGAGCCACGAGTCGTACGCTTTCGAAGGCGCCCGAGCGCAGCAATGCCTCTTTCAGCGAGGTGAAGTCATCCCAGTCGGCCACTGCAAACGCCAGATCAACATCGTACGTTGCACGCGTAATCGGTACGCCGTGCACGTAGTGGAGGAGCAGGTCACGGGCCTGCGCCCCAACCAGGAGTACCTGCTCCCTGTCTGCCGCTATCCGCAGGTCCTGGACGACTGTCGCGAGCCAGCCCAGTTCCTCCCTAGCCGTCAAATCGATCAATGATCCGCTCGTGCAAAAGGTTCGCCGTCTCCAAACAACGTGCATCGCCGATTGCGATCAGGTCCGCATAGACCAGCGGCAAGGGAGCCACAGCTCCATCTTCTCCCTGGAAATTCCAGAAGCGCTTCAGCACCTCCACCGGTCCCTCTGCGTCGGCCCGCATTCTGAAATCGAGCAAGAAACGCGGATCCGGCCTGGGACCGTAGACCGTAACCGTTTCGGGTCGCAGGTACTGAGTGAGCCGCTCGGCCGCAGGTTCGCCCCCGAGAACGAACCCGTACTCTTCTGGAACTAACTCTGTCCACCACCCGTTCATCATCGCCCGATATCTACCCAAGACAAGCTTGGGCCGCAATGTTCGAGCGTAAGCCTCCACCCACTGCTTTAGAAGCAGTTCGCGTTGGAGCAGGCGCCGCCTTCCAGCGATCGTACCGACGAAACCAAGCTTCGGGAGTTCCGCCATCACCCAACCCACAGTTCCGTGAGCGACACCGGCGAGACGTCCTATCTCGCGGTAGGGCCGCTCCGTCCATTCCGGATGACAGAGCAACGCGAAAAGCACCTTGAGCCCGCTCGCCTGAAATGCCCGTCCGGTACGCGGGCCGGCGGCAGGGTCTTCCGGCAACCGCTCGCCTTTGATCCAAACAAAGAATGGGGGTTGATCGATGTATGCGTTTCCAGCCGCATCCAGAAAGGCTACGCCTCTGTCCTTGAGCGCCTCGGCTAAAGGCGGCGTCACATAGTCCGCGACAAGCAGTGTACGCGCGTTGCGACGGTCGACCTGATGAAGAATTGGGCCGAGGGTTGCGGGTCGGAGACCTCTTTTCACTTCGGCCGCATAGGTGACCACAGCCTTGCCTTGCCCGATGCGGACCAACGCGTCAACGCGTTGTCCGTCAAGCCCTGGCTCGATGTTGGTGACCGTAACCGGAATACCGATCCGGTCCGCGACCGTGGCGACGACCGTCTGCAAGAGTTCATTTTCGGTTGGTGTGTCCATTATTTTTTATTGTCCATGATCCGTGGACAACTATCAATAGTGGACACACTCCGGCGAAAAGGTTCCCCACTCCTTCCTCAGCGAGGGCTTCGCGGAAGCTTGGGTCGCGCTCGACTCGCGCCCGAACACTCGCATTAAAGTCTCGGGTCAATGGCGTGGGTTCAATCCACCCGCGGTTCGCGCCGCCAAAATACCCGCCAAACGTATAATTCGACCATCGACGCCCCTTGGGAAGCGGACGGTATGCCGTCGAGGAGCACATCCCAATCGCTGAACGCCCTGCCATTGGGCACGGTGCTGCACGACTACGTGATCGAGTCGGAGCTGGGCAGCGGCGGTTTCAGCATGGTGTATCTGGCGCGCCACCGCCTCACGTCCGACTGGCTGCACGCCATCAAGGAGTACTTCCCACGTGAACTGGCGGCGCGGGACAACGACGGCGGCACGGTCCGGCCGGTAAACGTTCAAGCGGAGAAAGCCTTTGAGGACGGCCTGCGGCGTTTCCGGGATGAAGCGGAGCAACTGCGGACGTTCAGAAACGAGCCCTACATAGTCTCCTGCCAGAACTATTTCGAGCAGAACGGAACCGCGTACCTCGTCATGGACTACGACGATGGATTGCCGTTGTCGGAGTTCATCGAGCGTCGGGAAGCCGCGGGCCAGCCGTTCACGGGAACGGATCTGCTGGCCGTAGTGGAGCCATTGCTGGAGGGGTTGGCGGTTGTCCACCGGGCGGGAGTACTGCACCGGGATATCAAGCCAGGGAACATCTTTGTGCGTCGGCCGGATGACATCACCGGGCGTCCGGCGCAGCCGGTGCTGATGGACTTCGGAGCGGCGAAGCAGAACTACCTGGAGCAGCACAGCCGTTCACGGGCACCGTACACGCCGGGATATGCGGCGTACGAGCAGATCTCGTCCGAGGGCGACATCGGTCCGTGGACCGACATCTACGCGATCGGCGCACTGATGTGGCGGATGGTGGCGGGCGGGCGTCCGGGCGACTCCCGGCTGCTGATAACGGATGAGTCCGGTGGAGAACGAACCTGGAGTCCCACGCCGCGCGCTGCGGAGAAGCGGGCGTATGCGCTTCACCGGGGGCGGCCGGACCCGATGGTGCCGGCGACGGAGTTGGGGGCAGGACGGTTTTCGCCCAACGTATTGAAGGTCATCGATAGTTGCCTGAGCTTGTACCCCGAGGGTCGCCCGCAGCATTGTGGTGACTTGCGGGCACTATTGAATGCGTCAGTACGCCCAATAAGTAGTTCAACGGACATTCACAGTGAGCGAGTGATCGCGGACGTATTCGAGGCGGCTGAAAGGGCGCACGATCAAGGCGAATATGAAATTGCGCTACGCGAGTACCGCAAGCTGGCCGAGTTGGGGCACGCCGAGGCTCAATACAGGTTGGGCGAAATACACTACTACGGCAAAGGTGTAGCCAAAGACGATTCGCTAGCCTTTCAGTGGTTCACCCGCGCGGCCGAACACGGGTGCGTCGGTGCTCAAGTGCGGTTGGGCGTCCACTATCTCGCCTCAGAAGATCACGTCCAGGCTGTCAA
Source organism: Gammaproteobacteria bacterium (assembly GCA_022819855.1). Lineage (GTDB taxonomy): Bacteria > Pseudomonadota > Gammaproteobacteria > Steroidobacterales > Rariloculaceae > Rariloculus. The sequence continues at coordinate 406,675 of JAJEGN010000007.1, forward strand.
GTGGCTCACCTGCGCCGCCGAGCATGGACGCGCCGATGTTCAATTCCGTCTTGGCAAGATGTACAAGACCGGCGATGGCGTGCCACAAGACTGGAGCGAATCCGTCAAGTGGTTCACCTTCGCCGCCGAGCAAGGAGACGCCGAGGCGCAATACCAGTTGGGCCGGATGTTCCGGGATGGCGACGACGGACCCGGAGTGCGCATCTTATCGCGAGTCCTGAATGATGAGGGCGTGTCGGAAGACGAATCCCGCTCCGTCGAGTGGTACACCCGCGCCGCCGGTCAGGGACACGCGAGCGCTCAAGACGAATTGGGCTTAATGTACGAAATCGGCGTAGGAGTATCGCAAGATCACGCCCAAGCAGTTGAGTGGTACGCTCGCGCTGCCGATCAGGGACACGCGAACGCGCAATATCATCTGGGTGAGATGTACTCAAGTGGGCGCGGCGTGCCGAAAGACGAGGCCCTGGCCGCGACGTGGTACACCCGCGCCGCCGAACAGGGACACGCCGACGCCCAATGCGAGTTGGGAGTCATGAACTATTTTGGCAAGGGCGTACCAGAAGACCGTACTCGATCCGTCCATTGGTTCGCCCTCGCTGCTGAGCAGGGAGAGAAGGCACCCCCGGTCGCTCAACGCTATCGTGCCGCCGTGCGGGGAGACGCGAAGGCTCAATGGAAATTGGGCAGCATGTACCACTGGGACGATCCGGGCGCTCCGAAAGATCACGCCCAAGCTGTCCACTGGTACAGCCTCGCTGCCGCACAGGGACACGACGCCGCCCGACGATATATGGCCGAAGTCCAAGCCGTCGAGCGGTACAAGCACGCCGCCGAGCAGGGAGATGCCGAGGCGCAATACGAGTTGGGCTCCAGGTACGAGATCGGCGGCGATGGTACGCCGCAAGACCCCGCACACGCCGCCCATTGGTATACCCGCGCTGCCGAGAATGGACACGAGGACGCTAGATTGAAGTTAGGCGAAATGTACACCACTGGCTTGGGCGTAGCGGAAGATTACCGGCAAGCCGTCCAGTGGTACACCCGCGCAGCCGAACAGGGAAACGCCGTCGCTCAATTCAAGCTGGGTGACATGTATCGCAACGGCGAAGGCGTCCCGGAAGATCCCATGCAGGCCATCGAGTGGTTCATCCGCGCGGCAGAACAGGGAGAACCCAACGCACAATTCTCCTTGGGTTCCATGTACAAGAGCGGCACCGGTGTCCAGGCGAGCAACGTCCACGCCTACGCATGGACGAACCTGGCGGTTGGCCACCTGCATCGGATTTCCCTGTGCGGAAAGGCTCCAGAGAGCGTGCGCCGCCTCAATGATCCTGCGGCAAACCTTCGGGATGAGATTGCCGCCGATCTTTCTGACACGCAACTTGCCGAGGCGCAGCAACTCAGCATTGAACTGGATACCCATATCCAGAATTCCCGTTGATGCCCGTCGGGACCATGATCCGCCGCGCCTTGTTATAAACCGATGCACCATGCTGACGCCACCGCTGACCAGCTCCGAGTCCATAATGGGGTCGTGCACCACCGTGCCCAGCAGCAGGGCATTCATTGATCGGCGCGGGGCGGGGGCGAAGCAATACCTTCATCTTCTGACGTACCTCAACGGATCGCTACTCATCGATCTACCGCTCTCCGAGATTTAGTGGCCGACAGTTGCGCGAATAGACTTTATCGCCGCTCACTGCCAGACCGATCCGCTCGCTGCCCGTGTCGACCGTCTTGGGGCTGCTGCCGTTGCGATGGTTGCCGGCCTGCCGTTCGACCGGCGCGGCCAGATGAACATCCATCTCGGCGCCCAGCATCCGCTCGGCCAGCGCCTTCTTCAGCTCCGCGGCCAGCGACTCGAAATCCAGTGCCCCTCGGGCGCCTCGCTTGGCGATCAGCTCATCCAGCAGCTCACGTGAGATGCCGTCGTCGTGCTTCTTTGCCATACCTTCCTCCAATCGAATCGTTCATGGTTTGGCTCAGGAACACAAAATTCCTTACAGGCTCGCGCGCAATGGCGATGTGCGTATTCCACGGCAATTCGAGCACCCATTCCACGCCAAATCGAGCACTGATTCCACGCGAATTCGAGCGCTGATTCCACGGCAATTCGAGCAGCCTGCTCGAAGGGTCGGATGGAAAGAGCGAGCGACGCAGGACAACCGGCTACCTTGCCCCGTTTTGAGCGACGGGGAGAGTCGAGGTGGCGAGAGCGAGGTTGTCGATGCGACGGATCAAGGACCTGCTGCGGCTGTCGGCTTCGGGACGAAGCCAGCGTGAGATCGCGCGGGCGCTAGGCACGGCGAACAGCACCGTGTCGGACTATCTGACGCGCGCCCGGCGAGCGGGCGTGGTGTGGCCGGCGGCGGCGGGGTGGGACGATGCGGCGCTGGAACAAGCGCTGTTCCCGCCGGCGCCGAACGTGCCGGCCGAGACCCGCGGGCTGCCGGACTTCGCGCACGTGCACCGCGAGCTCAAGCGCAAGGGCGTGACGCTGTTCCTGCTGTGGGAGGAGTACAAGGCGGCGCATCCGGAGGGCTTCGGCTACAGCTGGTTCTGCCTGCATTACCGGGCCTTTGCCGGCAAGGTCGACGTGGTGATGCGCCAGACGCACCGGGCCGGCGAGACGGCCTTCGTCGATTACGCCGGACAGACCGTCGACGTCATCGACCGGCACACGGGCGAGGCGCGCCAGGCGCAGGTGTTCGTCGCGGTGCTGGGCGCGTCGAACTACACCTATGCCGAGGCGACCTGGACGCAGGGCCTGGCGGACTGGATCGCCTCGCACCAGCGGGCGTTCCGCTTCTTCGGGGGCGTGACGGCGACGGTCGTGCCGGACAACCTGAAGGCCGGCGTGACCCGGCCGCACCGGTACGAACCGGAGTTGAACCGGACCTATGCGGAGATGGCGGCGCACTACGGCACGGCGATCCTGCCCGCGCGCGTCGCCAAGCCGCGCGACAAGACCAAGGCCGAGGTCGGCGTGCAGGTCGTCGAGCGCTGGATCCTCGCGCGCTTGCGCCACATGACGTTCTTCAGCCTCGGCGAGCTCAACGGCATGATCGCGGAGCAGCTGGTCCGGCTCAACGAGCGCCCGTTCCGGAAGCTGCCCGGTTCGCGCCGGGCACTCTACGAGCAACTCGATCGGCCGGCGCTTCAGCCCCTGCCGGCGCAGCCCTACACGTTCGCGACCTTCAAGAAGGCCCGCGTCAACATCGATTACCACATCGAGCTGGAGCGGCATTACTACTCGGTGCCGTATCAGCTCGTCAGAACCGAGGTCGAGGCGCGCCTGACGGCGCACACGGTGGAGATCTTCCACCGCGGCAAGCGCGTCGCCAGCCACCGCCGGTCCCGAGAGCGCGGCCGGCACACGACCGTCGCCGAGCACATGCCCAGGCCGCATCGGGAATACGCCGAATGGACGCCGCGGCGGCTCGTCGCCCGGGCCGCCAGGACCGGCCCCGCCACCGGCGAACTCATCGAGCACATCCTCACCCGGCGCCGCCATCCGCAACAGGGGTTCCGATCCTGCCTCGGCATCCTCAGACTCGGCAAACGCTACGGCGACGACCGCCTTGAGGCCGCCTGCCGGCGCGCCCTGCACATCGGCTCGGCCCGGTTCAAGAGCATCGAGTCGATCCTCAGGCACGGGCTCGACCGCGAGCCCCTGCCCGAGCCGACTCAGCCGGCTCGGCCCATCGACCACGGCAACGTCCGCGGACCGAAGTACTACCACTGAGAAGGAGCATCATGTTGACCCATCCCATCCTCGACCGACTGCTCGAAATGAAGCTCACCGGCATGCACCGCGCGCTCGGCGAGCAACTGGACATGACCGATCTCGATACGCTCAGCTTCGAAGAGCGGCTCGGGCTGCTGGTCGACCGCGAGGCCACCGAGCGCGCCGACCGGCGCCTGCAGTACCGCCTCAGAACCGCACGGCTCAGACAGCCCGCCTGCGTCGAAGACATCGACTATCGGCATCGCCGCGGCCTCGACCGGCGACTCATGCAACAGCTCGCCACCGGCCAGTACCTGCGCGACAAGCTCAATATCCTCATTACCGGCCCGGCCGGCGTCGGGAAAACGTGGCTCGCCTGCGCCCTGGCCCACAAGGCCTGCCGCGACGGCCACACCGCCCGCTACCTGCGACTGCCCCGGCTCATCGAGGACCTGGCCATCGCCCGGGCCGACGGCCGCTACCTGAAGCTCCTGCGCAACTTCGCCAGGACCGATCTGATCCTGATCGACGACTTCGGGCTCGTGGCCCTCAACGACGACGCCCGGCGCGATCTGCTCGAGATCCTCGACGACCGCCATGGCCGCAAGTCCACCCTCGTCACCAGCCAGCTCCCGGTCGAGACCTGGCACGATTACCTCGGCGAACCCACCCTCGCCGACGCCATCCTCGACCGGCTCGTCCACAACGCCTATCGGCTCAACCTCAACGGAGAATCCATGCGAAAGAAACGACTCGGCTTGACCGCGACTGCGTCTTCGGAGTAACAAAGACCATCAAGAAAAAGTCCTGCGTCGCTTCGCTCCGACAGCGGCCGAAATGGCGTGGACCCGGTGGCCGGAATCCCGTGGACTGGGTGGCCGAAATGCGTGGACTACGCACCCGGCTCGTCCACAACGCCTATCGGCTCAACCTCAACGGAGAATCCATGCGAAAGAGACGACTCAACTTGACCGCGACGTAAGCGGTGTGGCTACGCCACCTGGCTATCAGCTTGAGATTGGCGTAAAGGCCCAGGGCAGCAGTCGATCGATCTCCGAGGCCGGATGGCCCTTGGCGATGGCTTCGAGCGTGGCCTTGAGGTAGGCGTGGGGGTTGAC
>JAJEGN010000005.1 GCA_022819855.1 Gammaproteobacteria bacterium
GTTCTACGGGGCCCCGGGCCGCTTTACGGCCGTCCCCAGCCCCACATTGGAGCGAAACGCGCGCCATGATGCACCAAAGCGGTGCAAAAAGGGAAGCGCCCCGCCGCTGACTATTCTCGCCAACTCCTGACCGCCGCTGGACTCGGGGTGGGGCGACCGCTCACCTCGCCGCCCACCGCACCCCACCCGGTGGTCGAAGGGATTCGGCGGGAGGCGATGCGATCGGTCGCCTTTGGTGTGGTCGTGGGGCGTGCGTCAGCCTGGAGCCTTCAATTGCCGCCGGCGCCGCCCGGTAGCGGGGGACCTGGTCCGCGATCAGTTCGTGGTCGTCCTGCCGGCTTCGTTGTCGACCACCATCAAGGTATCGACGTAGAACAGTTCGGGGTCTGCGCCGAACTTGGCCTTGAAGTGAGTCAGAAACTGGTCGTTGAAGAAGGCGCGGGCGTCGGCCTCGCTTTCCCACAGGTAAACCGAGTGGCCGGTGTGCTTGCTCTCGTCGTAACTGAAATACTTGCGGATGAGCTTCGGCGTCGCCCGAAAACGGCCTTCGACCTCCTTGAAGCCTTCCATCATCTTCTGCCGCGGGACGGGGCCGGGCAGGACGTACCTGACGAGAACCGTGTGCATGAAGTTGCTCCTTCCAGGGGGTCTATTGCTGCGAACTATACGCTCGGCGACGTGCGATGCCCACGCCGCGATGCCGAGCGATGCCGGCGTTTCCACGGGCTTCGGGAAGATCGAGGCGTCGGCGCTTGCGCGCCGGGATTCCGGCTGCGCGCAGCGTAGCCCTGCCGCTGCAACGGTATCCGCAGCGTTGAATGCGTCCTTCGGACTCGGAAATCGCCGGTGGACGGCTCCCGGCGAACGCCGCGCGTCGCTATACTCTCGCGCTTCGCCTCCGCTCAACACCGTGCAGGCCGTTATGGACTCGATGGAAAAAATCGTATCGCTGAGCAAGCGCCGCGGATTTATATTTCCGTCGAGCGAGATCTACGGCGGGCTGAACGGCTTCTGGGACTACGGTCCCCTCGGCGTCGCCCTCAAGCGCAACGTCAAGCAGGCCTGGTGGGATGACATGATCGGCCACCACGACGAGACCGCAACGGATACCGGCGCCCCTTCGCCATTCGCCATGGTCGGTATCGACAGCGCGCTGATCCTCAACCCGAAGGCCTGGGACGCGAGCGGTCACCTGAGCGGTTTCAGCGATCCGATGGTGGACTGCCGGGAGACCAGGAGCCGTTACCGGGCGGATCAACTGGTCGTGTTCGCCCCCGTATTCGAATCGCCGGACGGTGGCCGGGAAACGCTGACCGACATGCTCTTCGCGTCGCCGGGAGAGGCCGGCAAGACGCCGCAGGACGAACTCCTCGAGCCGCACCGCAAGCGGTTCCGGCGGATCCTGAAGTCCCGCCCGGGCGATGCTGACCTGTCGATCGAAGTCATTGCCGGCGCCCTCGAAGACGAATCGGCGCGGGCCAGGACGCTCGCACCCGGCGCGAGCGAGCCCGGCACGCTGACGGCGCCGCGGGCGTTCAATCTCATGTTCAAGACGTACATCGGCGCGCTCGAGGACAGCTCGAGCGCCGCGTATCTGCGCCCCGAGACCGCCCAGGGAATCTTCTTGAATTTCAAGAACATACTCGACACTGCCCGCGTCAGGCTGCCGTTCGGGATCGGCCAGGTCGGCAAAGCCTTCCGCAACGAGATCAACCCGCGCAACTTTACGTTCCGCAGCCGCGAGTTCGAACAGATGGAAGTGGAGTTCTTCTGCCGGGCGGCCGACGCCGAGGCCTGGTACGTCTATTGGCGCGACCGGCGTTACCGCTGGTACGTCGACCTCGGGCTCCGGCCGGACAAGCTCGCGCTGCGCGAGCATAAGGATTCGGAACTCGCCCACTATGCCGCCTCCTGCGCCGACGTCGAATACCGCTTTCCGTTCGGTCAGAGCGAACTGGAGGGCATCGCCAATCGCACCGACTTCGATCTCCGCCAGCACATGCAGGCGAGCGGCAAGGACCTGCGCTACTTCGACGACCAGGCCGGGCCGGACGAAGAGCGCCGTTACCTGCCGCATGTCATCGAGCCCTCGGCCGGCGCCGACCGGGCCACGCTCGCCTTCCTCTGCGACGCTTATGCCGAGGATGAAGTCGGCGGCGAACGCCGCACGGTCATGAAGCTGCACCCGAGGCTCGCGCCGGTCAAGGTCGCGGTGTTCCCGCTCGTTCGCAAGGAAGGCATGCCCGAGCGCGCACTGGCGATCTATCGCGAACTGCGCAGCAAGCTCGACGCCGCCTATGACGAGAAAGGCGCGATCGGGCGGCGCTACCGGCGCCAGGACGAGGCCGGCACGCCGTACTGCGTCACGGTCGACGGCCAGACGCTGGGCGACGATACGGTCACCGTGCGCGAACGCGACAGTTGCGATCAAAAGCGGGTCGGCAGCGGCCAACTGGCCGATTACCTGGCCCAGTGCATCGGGACCTGACGCGTGGGCGAGGCGGCCGGCCAGCTCGTCCTGCTCGATCGTGACGGCGTCATCAACCAGGACTCCGGCGACTACATCAAGTCGCCCTCCGAGTGGCATGCGATTCCGGGCAGTCTCGAGGCGATAGCGCGCCTGCATGGCGTGGGCTATCGCATCGTCGTCGTCAGCAACCAGTCAGGCGTCGGTCGGGGCCTCTTCCCGGCGAGCACGCTCGAGGCGATCAACGCACGCATGCGGCGCGAGGTCGAGGCCGCCGGCGGCGCGCTCTCGGGCGTGTATTGCTGCCCGCATCGGCCCGACGAGGGCTGCGACTGCCGCAAGCCCGCGCCGGGACTCCTGCGGCGGATCGAGAGCGACTTCGGACAATCGCTGCGCGATGCGCCCTTCGTCGGCGACAGCCTGACAGACATCGATGCCGCCCTGGCTGTGGGAGCGCGACCGATGCTCGTCAGAACCGGTTATGGGCTGCAGACCGAGAAAGCCCTCGGAAACCGTAAACCGGAAGTTCACGCCGACCTCGCAAGCGCCGTTGCCGCCGTGCTCGCCGAACGGCGGGATGCCTGACATGCGCCAGTGGCTCGGTTCGGTCGTCTTCACGGTGTATCTGTTCGTCTCCGTTGCGATCTACAGCATCGTGGTCATCGCATCGGCGCCGTTTCCGCATCGCGTCACCTATCGCTTGTGCGTCTACTGGGTCGACTCGGCCCTGTTCCTTCTGCGCAAGCTCTGCCGCCTCGACCATGTCGTCGAGGGACTCGAGAACCTGCCCGAGCAGAACACGGTCGTGCTCGTCAAGCATTCCTCCGCCTGGGAAGCGCTCGCGCAATTCAAGCTGTTTCCGACACAGACCTGGGTCATGAAGAGGGAGTTGCTGCTCGCGCCTCTCCTCGGTTGGGTGATCATGTTGCTCAAGCCCATAGCGATCGACCGCGGCTCCGGGCGCATCGCCGTACAGAAGGTCATCGACGAAGGTCAGAAACGTCTCGCGGAAGGCTTCTGGATCGTCATCTTTCCCGAAGGCACACGGGTTCCGCCGGGCGAGTCGCGGCGCTACGGGCTGAGCGGCGCGCTGCTCGCGAGCGCCGCGGGGCGCCCCGTGGTACCTGTCGCGCACAACGCGGGCGTGTTCTGGCCGCGGCGCAGTTGGCTGAAGCGTCCGGGAACGATTCAGGTCGCGGTCGGGCCCGCCATCCCGACCGTCGGCCGCGAACCGCGGGACGTCATGGCCGAGGTTCGCGGGTGGATCGAGGGCAGGATCGCGGAAATGGACTCGCCGCCCGCAGCATAGCCCCGGCCACGGTGGCGGGAGCCTGCGCACTCAGCCCGGGGGGCACGGACGGCAGCATGGCTGAAGTCGAATCGCGCCGCATGTAAACTGCGCGTTCAGAACGCATCGACACCAACACGCGGAGTTGCAAATGCGAAGCCTGAACGGCGCCAATGCCGCAGTCGGCTTGATGGCGGGCTTGTTGTTGCCCTGTCTGACGGCGGTCGCCCAGGTCGATCTCACCGGCAATTGGGTCGCGCTGTACCACGAGGATGCCCCCGAGCGTCTGCCCGGACCGGCACTTGGAGATTACCTCGAACTGCCGATCAACGAGGCCGCGAGGATGCGGGCCGACAGCTACCACCCCAACAGGATATCCGCGGTCCAGGAGTACCAGTGCCGGCCCCACGGGGGCGACTATTCCATGCGCGGCCTCTCGGTGCCCATGCGGATCTGGGAAGAATACGATCCGGACACCCAGCAACTTGTCGCCATTCGCACCCGCATGGCGTGGATGGAGATGGAGCGGACGATCTACATGGACGGCCGCCCCCATCCGCCCGAATACGAGCGCCACACCTGGCAGGGATTCTCCACGGGCGTCTGGGAGGGCAATACGCTCAGGACGACCACCACGCACTTCAAGCCGTCCTATCTGCGGCGCAACGGCATGCCGAGAAGCGCCAAGGCCACATTGACCGAAGTCTGGGTCCGGCACGGCAACTATCTGACGGTGCTGACCTACATCGACGATCCGGCTTTCCTGACCGAACCGCTGGTCAGAACGTCCAACTGGGCCCTCGAGCCCGGCGCGCAGATGCGGCCGAATACCTGCACGCCGGCGCCCGAAGTCCCCGTACCGGAAGGCACGGTGCCGCATGTCATGCCGGGCGAAAACCCCTTTGGCCGCGAGTTTTCCGAGATCTTCGGCGTTCCATATGACGCGGCCCGCGGCGGGGCCGAGACCCTGTATCCGGAATATCGGATGACGATGGGTGAAGTGCCGACGGCCCCCCAGTGCAGCCGGTACTGCATTTGCACGGGACTGGGCAATTGTCCGGAATGAAACCCGGCATGCGCCCACATTGGCTGCAATGGCTGTCGGCGGCGGCCCTGACGACGCTGCTGGCCGCTCCGGCCCTCGCCCAGCAGAGCGGGAGTCCGGGCGACGCCGAGATTCACGTGCTCCCCGTTCAAGGCAACGTTTACATGCTCGTCGGGCCGCGCGGCAACACCACGCTGCAGGTCGGTTACGACGGCGTACTGCTCGTGGATACGCAAACCGCCGAGTTGGCGCCGCAAATAGCCGAGCATATTCATGAACTTGCGGCAGACCCCGTCCGCTACATGATTATCAATACGCACGTGCATCCGGATCACAGCGGCGGCAACCAGGCGCTGTCGAACATGGGCCGGCAGGAAACCGGCGTCGGCACGGAGATCGTCGCCCACGAGAACGTGCTCGTGCGCATGACCGCACCACCCGACGAAGACGTGCCGGAGACGCAGCTATCTCCCGAAGGATGGCCGACGATGGCCTATTTCCTGCCCTACCGCGATATTCACTTCAACGGCGAGCCCATAGAAATACTGCACCAGCCCGCGGCCCATACCGATGGCGACAGCCTGGTGTTTTTTCGCCGCTCGGATGTCCTGAGCACCGGGGACATCTACACGCCGGAGCGGTACCCGGTCATCGATCTGGATCGGGGCGGCAGCGTCCAGGGCGTCATCGACGCCTTGAACCGAATCATCCGGATCGCGGTGCCCGAGGACAAGCAGGAGGGCGGCACGAAGGTGATCCCCGGACATGGCCGGCTTTCCGAAGAAGCCGACGTCGTCGAATACCGGGACATGGTCACGATTATTCGCGATCGCGTGCAGGCGCTGATTGACGACGGCATGTCCCTGGAAGAGGTCCAGGCGGCCCGTCCATCGTTTGACTACGACACCGAATACGGCGCCGATTCGGGGTCCTGGACAACGGAAATGTTTGTGGAAGCCATGTACCGGAGTCTCAGCGAATGAGCAGGTTCACCCGATCGGGCATTTCACTGGCGGCCGCGCTGACGCTGACGGTGGGTCCGGCCGCGTTGTCGCAGTCGCAGACGTCTCCGCGGGACTCCGCGCCCGTCGATCTGACGGGTTACTGGGTGTCTGTGGTTACCGAGGACTGGCGCTGGCGCATGATCGTTCCGGGCAAGGGCGACTATGCAAGTATTCCGGTCAACGCCGAAGGAATCCGGGTGGCCGACCAATGGGAGCCCGGCGTAACGGAACCGGGCGAGGAATGCCGTCCCTACGGTGCGGCGGGCATCATGCGCGTACCGGGCCGCCTGCACATCACGTGGGAAGACGATCGGACGCTGCGAATCGACACCGATGCGGGCACGCAGACGCGGCTGTTTCACTTTGACGGCGGTGAAGCTCGGCCCGAGATGGAACCCTCCTGGCAGGGCTACTCGTCGGCGCGCTGGGAACCGCCGCCGGGCGGTCGCGCTTTCCTTGGGTTTGCCGCACCTCCGGACCTTGGCGCCGCAGTTGGAAGTGCTGGATCGGGCACATCGCGTTGGCGATCGCTTGAAGCGGTCACGACCCATCTACGGCCCGGTTACCTGCGTTGGAACGGCGTTCCCTACAGCGCAGATACCGTCCTCACCGAATACTACGACGTCGCCGACATGCCCAACGGGGATACCTGGCTTTTCGTCACGACCATAGTCGACGACCCGCAGTATCTTGAAGTCCCTTACGTGACGAGCACCAATTTCAAGAAACAAGCCGACGATTCGGGCTGGAACCCGACATCCTGTTCGGACGGCTGAGGGCGTTCAACCAGGCCTTGCGAGGCGGTCTTCCGCCACAAAAGCAATTTGATCGCGGGTTGCGGTTGCTCACGGCCGCGGGCACAGCGGGCTAAACGTCGAGGTTCGCCACCGACAGCGCGTTGCGCTCGATGAAGTCGCGGCGCGGTTCGACGTGGTCGCCCATGAGCGTGGTGAAGACCTCGTCGGCGGCGACGGCGTCCTCGATACGCACCTGCATGAGCCGGCGACTGTCGGGGTTCACGGTCGTCTCCCAGAGCTGCTCGGGGTTCATCTCGCCGAGGCCCTTGTAGCGCTGGATGCTCTGACCGTGCTTGGCCTGGTCCATGAGCCAGCCGATGGCCTCCGGGAACGTTGCGACCTCCGCGTTTTCATTGCCCCGCGCGATATGCGCTCCGGGGCCGAGCAAATCTCTGAAGGTCGCGCCGACTGTCGCGATTCGGCGGTATTCCGTCGACCCGAAAAAGCCCGCCTGAACGCTTTTCGTCGTCGACACGCCATGATGCTCGCGCGTGACGAGCACCGTCGCGTCGCTCGTATCGGACTGCGGCCGGCGCTCGACCCGGTATCGCGGCCCTGAGCCGTTGAGTATGCGCAGACGCTCCTCGAGCTGCCTGCACCACTCGTCCATCCGGTCCGAATCGTCGAGCGTGGAACTGTCGATCTGCGGCAGCCACATCATGGCGCTCAGCACGTTTTCGTCGTAGCGCTTGCCCCAGCGCTCGATGATGGCCTTGGCCTCGGTGAAGTCTCGGGCGAGGCCGAGCAGCGTCTCGCCCTCGATCGGCGGCGCGTCGGCCGCGGGGTAAAGCGCGGCGCCGTCGACGGCGCTCGACAACAGCAGGCCCGTGAGCTCGGCGTCGTCCTTGACGTAGTACTCGCGCTTGCCGCGCTTGAGCTTGTAGAGCGGCGGCTGGGCGATGAAGACGTGGCCTCGCTCGATGAGTTCGGGCATCTGCCGGTAGAAAAAGGTCAGCAGCAGCGTGCGGATGTGCGAACCGTCGACGTCGGCGTCGGTCATGAGAATGATGCGGTGGTAGCGGAGGTTGTCGGGGTCGAACTCGTCACGGCCGATGCCGCAGCCGAGGGCCGTGATCAGCGTGCCGACCTCGACCGACTGCAGCATCCTGTCGAAACGCGCCTTCTCGACGTTGAGGATCTTGCCCTTGAGCGGCAACACGGCCTGCGTGCGCCGGTCGCGGCCCTGCTTTGCCGAGCCGCCGGCCGAATCGCCCTCGACGAGGAAGATTTCCGAAAGCGCCGGGTCCTTCTCCTGGCAGTCGGCGAGCTTGCCCGGCAGGCCCGCGACATCGAGCGCGCTCTTGCGGCGCGTCATTTCCCTCGCCTTGCGGGCCGCCTCGCGGGCGCGGGCCGCCTCGACGATCTTGCCTACGATCGTTTTAGCTTCGGCCGGGTGCTCCAGGAGGAAGGTCTCGAGCTTCGGTCCGACCGCCGATTCGACGATGCCCTTGACCTCGGAAGAGACGAGCTTGTCCTTGGTTTGCGAGGAAAACTTGGGTTCCGGAACCTTGACCGAGAGCACGGCCGTCAAGCCCTCTCTGGCATCGTCGCCGGAGGTGTTGACCTTCTCCTTCTTCGCGATGCCTTCCTTCTCGATGTAGTTGTTGAGCGTGCGCGTGAGCGCCGTGCGGAACCCCGCCAGGTGCGTGCCGCCGTCGCGCTGGGGAATGGTGTTCGTGTAACAGAACATGTTTTCCTGGTAACCGTCGTGCCACTGCAGCGCCACTTCGACCTGCACGGCGCCGCGATCCTCGCTGAAAGTCACGACGGAAGGATGAATCGCGGTCTTGTTGCGGTTCAGGTGCTCGACGAAGGCGCGGATTCCGCCCTCGAACTCGAACACCTCGCGGCGGTCTTCGGACTCGCTCGTCAGCGCGATCCGGATCCCGGAATTGAGGAAGGAAAGCTCCCGCAGGCGCTTGGCGAGGATGTCGTAGTCGAACTCGATGTTCGTGAAGACCTTCGGGCTCGGCGTGAAACGGATGATCGTGCCGGTCCGGTCCGTTTTCGTCGTGGCCCTGAGCGGCGCCACGGGCTCTCCCATCCGGTAGCGTTGCCTGTAGACCTTGCCGCCGCGGCAAATCGTCATATCGAGCGATTCGGACAGTGCGTTTACGACGGAGACGCCGACACCGTGCAGGCCGCCGGACACCTTGTAGGAGTTGTCGTCGAACTTTCCGCCCGCGTGCAGCACCGTCATGATGACCTCGGCTGCCGAGCGGCCTTCCTCGGGATGCGTGTCGACCGGAATGCCGCGGCCGTCGTCGGTTACGGTGACCGAGTTGTCCGCGTGGACGGTGACGGTGATCTCCTGGCAGTAGCCCGCCAGCGCTTCGTCGATCGAGTTGTCGACGACCTCGAAAACCATGTGGTGCAGGCCGGTTCCGTCATCGGTGTCGCCGATGTACATCCCGGGCCGCTTGCGTACGGCTTCAAGGCCCTTCAGGACCTTGATATTCCTTGAGGTGTATTCGTCTTGGGACATGGTCGACCGCGTCCGGGATAACCCGCCGATTATACCATCGCTTCGACCCTGCCCTGTTCCACGTGGAACACCGGAAAACCCTCTCGGGGACGCAGCGCGCGCTCGCTGAGTCCCGTCAGGAAAAGCTGTGTCTCGAGAGGCTCGAGTTCGGCCAGAAGCCGGTCGAGCGACTCGCCATCGAGTTCGGCGGCGGGATCGTCGACGAGCAACAGACCACCGCGTCCCGTTCGTTGTCCGAAGAGCCGGACCTGACCCAGGACGAGCGCCGCGGCGATGAGCTTCTGCTGGCCGCGCGACGCGTGCTCCCTGACGCTGCCCGCCTCCATGCGGATGTCGATGTCGGCGCGGTGCGGACCGACCTGCGTGAAGCCGGTGCGCAGATCGCGCTCGAGCGAGTCGCCGAGCGCCTGCTCCAGGGTGATGCCCTGCTTCCACCCCGGCCGATAGACGATCGCGAGCGGCTGATCGAGCAGGCGGCCGCCGACCAGTTCGACCAGGTCGGAAAGCTCCTCGACGTAGCGTTCCCTGGCCGCGTTGACGGCCTTGGCCGCGGTCAGCATGGGTTGCGTCCACACGGTCAGCGGCGCGCCGCTCAAGCCTCGCTTCAGGGCAGCGTTGCGCTGGCCGAGCACGCGACGGTAATTCCGCCAGGTTTGCAGATAGGCGTGTTCCACGTGAAACACTCCACCATCGACGAAACGTCGCCTCTCACTGGGTCCGGCCTCAATCAGGCGATGGAGCCGCGAACCCATGACGTGTACGGCCATGACCTCCGCAAGCTGCGCCATGCCGAGCGTCTTTTCGCCGTCGACCCTGACCGTGAGCTCCCTGCCGGCGAGAGAGACGCCGACCCGATGACGGCGATCGCCCGAGCGCACCTCGCCGAATACCGTGAGCCCGTCCGAGCCATGGCGGACCAGGCGGGCGGTTTGCCGCGTACGAAATGAGCGCCCCCGGCCGAGCAGGTGGATGCTCTCGAGAAAGCTCGTCTTGCCGGCGCCGTTCAGGCCGAACAGGTAGTTCCGGTGGGGGTGCAACTCGACGTCGACCGCCTCGAGGCAACGCACTGCATCGATCTGCAGCCGCTCAAGCGGCACGGTCAGAGCGTCTCCCCGAAAACGCGGCCGCCGTTCACAGCCGCATGGGCATCACCACGTACTGTGTCGTACTGTTGTCCTGGGCCGTGATCAGGCAGCTCGAATCGCCGTCGCGAAGCCCGATCTGGACGTTTTCGCCGTCGATGTGCGCGAGGGCATCGAGCAGATAGTTCACGTTGAAGCCGATCTCCAGCGCATCGCCGCCATACTCGACTTCGACGGTCTCGACGGCCTCCTCCTGCTCCGGGTTGTTCGCATAAATCACGGCGTTGTTTTCGCCGAGTTCGAGCCGCACGCCGCGGAGCTTGTCATTTGCAAGGACCGCTGCTCTCTGCAGCGCGTGATGGAATTCCTCGCGGTCCGCAACGACGGTATTGGGCGGATCCAGGGGAATCACGCGGCCATAGTCCGGGAACTGACCGTCAATGAGCGTCGACGTCATCCGGAGACCGTCCAACTCCACGCGCAGGTGACTGGTCCCGATCATCATGAGGGCATCGCCCTCCTGCCCGAGCGAACGGCTGAGTTCCAGGATGCCCTTGCGCGGGACGATGACGCGCTGCGCTGCCCCCGGCTCGCCCAGGGAGATTTCGGACAAGGCCAGGCGATGGCCGTCGGTCGCGACTCCGCGCAGCCCCTGCAGACCATCGGTACCGGTTTCAAGCAGCAGGCCATTGAGGTAGTAGCGCACGTCCTGCTGAGCCATCGAGAACTGAGTCCGGTTCAGCAGTTCGTGCAAGGCCTTCTGGGGTA
The DNA here is from genome assembly GCA_022819855.1 of Gammaproteobacteria bacterium. Classification (GTDB taxonomy): domain Bacteria; phylum Pseudomonadota; class Gammaproteobacteria; order Steroidobacterales; family Rariloculaceae; genus Rariloculus. The sequence goes on from JAJEGN010000005.1 coordinate 10,937, forward strand.
TGCGCAAGGTCTGCTGGGTTGCCATCTCATCGACCGTGGGAAAGTCCGTCGCGGACAGTGTTGCCAGCGTGTAGCGACCCCTCCCACCCTTGATGACCATGCGGTTACCGTCAAGCGCGGCATTCACTACGGTTCCTTCCGGCAGGAGCCTGCAGATGTCGTGCAGCTTTCGACCCGGAACCGTCGTTTCACCCGGTGCTTCGACTTCCACCGGTGTGCCGGCCACGAGTTCGACTTCAAGATCCGTCGCCGTAACGGAGAGCTTGCCGCCGGCGACCTTGAGCAACACGTTGCCCAGGATCGGCATCGTTGAACGGCGCTCCACGACGCCGACGACCGCATGCAGAAGCTTGAGGAGATCCTCCCTCGGTACGCTGAACTTCATTGTCTGTATTACCTATATGGACTTATGTAGGTTACGGTGACTATTAGCCAGGAAAAACCGTTGAAAAGGGAGATAATCCCTTTATAAACAGATACTTAAGCACCATACTGCAGTGTGTGGAAACACCGCTATCCTGTGTAGTGCCTGTGCATGGATTGCACCTGGAAAGTTGTCAAGAGCTTGTTCCCATCAATTCGTCAGGGTTCTGAACAAGTTGTTGTAGTCCTCGTCGATGCGCGAGTCCGTGTCCCGCAAGCCTCTCACGCGGCGGCAGGCATGCAGCACGGTCGTATGGTCGCGCCCGCCGAAGCGGTCGCCGATTTCAGGCAGGCTGTAGCGCGTCAGTTCCTTCGCGAGCGCCATGGCGACCTGGCGTGGCCGTGCGACGGAGCGGGTCTTGCGCTTGGAAAGAAGGTCCGCTACGCGAATCTTGTAATACGCCGCGACGGTTTTCTGGATGCTGTCGATCGTGATACGGCGGTCGTGCAGCGCGAGCAGGTCCCGCAGCGCTTCCTTCGTAAGCTCCAGGGTGATCTTCTTGCCCGCGAGATCTGCGGTGGCGATCACGCTCTTCAGTGCGCCTTCGAGCTCGCGGACATTGGACCTGATGCGCTGCGCCATGAAGAACGCGACTTCCTCGGGGAGTGCGACGCCTGCGGCTTCCGCCTTGCTCATGAGGATCGCGACGCCGGTCTCGAGTTCCGGCGGCTCGATCGACACGGTAAGGCCCGAGCCGAACCTCGACTTGAGGCGCTCGTCGAGGCGGTCGACGTCCTTGGGATAGCGGTCGCCCGTCAGCACGACCTGACGCTGATCCTCGAGCAGTGCGTTGTAGGTGTGGAAGAACTCTTCCTGGGAGTGGTCCTTGCCCGCGAAGAACTGGATGTCGTCGATGAGCAGTGCATCGAGGCTGCGATAGGTGCGCTTGAAGTCGGCGATCGCGTTGTACTGCAGGCCCCGGACCATCTCGCTGACGAAGCGTTCCGAATGCAGGTAAGCCACCCTGGCGCCGGGCTTGCGCTTCTGGATGAGGTTGCCGATCGCATGCATGAGGTGCGTCTTGCCGAGGCCGACCCCGCCGTAGATGAAAAGCGGGTTGTAGTCGACGCCGGGCTTCTTGGCGACTCGCTGAGCCGCGGCAGCTGCCAACTGGTTGCTCTTTCCCTTGACGAAAGTCTTGAACGTGAATTCCGGGTTCAGCCGGCTGTTGAGCGTCGATCGCGGCGACTCCGGCTCGGCATCGCTCACCGCCGGCGGTCCGAGAAGCTCCCGGCTGCCGACGCCCAGCGTGACGTGGATGTCGTTGCAGGCCTGCCTGATCGTCTCCAGGCAGTTGCGATCGACCCAATCGACGACGAAACGGTTCGGAGCGAGCAGCCGCAGGCCGCCCCCTTCACTTACCGCTTCAAGCGGCCGGATGTAGGTGCTGTAGTTGGCTTCCGAGAGTTCACCGTCGAGCACGCGAAGGCAGTTGGTCCATAGGGTTGTTTCGGGTGAGAGATCCTGTGTCAAGGTCGCGCGCTCCGCGTCAAGAGCTTGTGTTGTTATCAGGGGGAGAAGCGCCAGTCTAATACGAGCCGCCCCCGGTTATCCACAGGCGCCGATCATCGTCGAGTCCCCACGCGACCGCATGCTGCCCACCTGCGGGATTCTGCATACAATCCGCCATACGGAGCGTAAAATCAACCGCGGCCGATGCGCTTGCCGCTATTGACAGCCGGCACGCCCCCGCGTACAGTTACGCGTCGCCCGAATCGGCGCATGTGATTGTTTTTATTAGGTCTTTATTGCAGTTGGGCCGAATCCGCGATGAAAAGAACGTTTCAACCGAGCAACCTCCGGCGCAAGCGCACGCATGGTTTCCGCGCGCGCATGGCGACGCGGGCCGGGCGCAAGGTGTTGAGCAAGCGCCGCGCGAAGGGCCGCGCCCGCCTCACGCCTTGAGATCGGGGCCAGGGCGTCCCGCACTCGCCGCCGGTGACCGCCTCAGCTCTGCCGGCAATCAGGCGCCTGAGCAGCTCGCGACAGTTCGGCAGGGTATTCGCCAATCCGGTACGATCCGCTGACCGATACTTCACCGTGCTCGCCCGGGCAGCGAACGCACCCGCAGCGCGACTTGGCCTGGCCATATCGCGGCGCGCAGCGAAGCGAGCCGTCGATCGCAACAGACTGAAACGCCTGGCCCGGGAGTCGTTTCGCATGCAGACAGGTCTGCCGGGCTGGGATTTCGTGGTCATGGCGAAACACGGTGCGGCAAGCGCGAGCAACAAGGTGCTCAGAGCAAGCCTCGATGGACATTTCGAGCGGCTGAAGCGACGGGCGGGCCCCAGGCACGATGGATAACATACGGCTGATTCTCTGGTTCGCGCTGCTCGGCACGCTCTGGCTGGGCTATACCCAGTGGGTCGAGGATTACTCCTCCCCGCCTGAAACCGCAGCGAGCCCGGCAGCCGAACCGGCGGACACCCTGCCCGAAATCAACCCCGCGCAGCCGGCAGCCGATCTGCCCGCGCCGACGCCGGCCGGCGCGCCGCCTGCTGCCGCGGTCGAGGCCCTGCCCGAAGCTCAGGAGACACCCGCGTCGACCGTGCGCGTGCGCACGGACGTGCTCGACGTGCTCATCGACACGACCGGCGGCGACCTGGTGCGTGCGGACCTGCCGGAGTATCCCGTCGACAAGGACCGACCGGACCTCCCCGTGCGCCTGCTCGACTTCAGCGCTGGCAACCGCTGGGTGTTTCAGACGGGCATGCGCGGCGTCGAGGGCGGTCCCGAACCGAACCACCTCGAACCCTTCCGGAGCGCGGCGCCGGAATACCAGCTCTCGGGCGACGAGCTCGTCATCCGCCTCGACTGGGCGGCCGACGCCGAGATCAGCGCGAGCAAGATCTACACGTTCAGGCGCGGGTCCTACCGCGTTGGTCTCGACTTCGTGCTCGAGAACGCGGGCGACGCCGCCTGGCAGGGCGTCGCCTACACGCGCATGCGCCGACTTTACGAGCCCATCGACCGTTCCTTCACCTCGGTAGACTCGTATTCCTTCAGGGGTCCGGTGCTCTATGACGGCGATGAGTACGAGAAACTCGATTTCGACGATCTCGGCGACGAACCGGTGTCGCAGACCGTAACGGGCGGCTGGCTCGCGAGCATTCAGCACCATTTCCTCGCCGCGGCCGTCCCGCCGCCCGAGGAATCGACGCAGTACAGCGCGGAAGCGAGCGGTAACGAATACCTGCTGACGGCGATCAGTCCTCTCAAGGACGTGCCGGCGGGCGGGCGGCTCGTGTACACGACCCAGTTGTTCGTCGGGCCGAAGCTGCAGGACCAACTCCGCGAAACCGGGCAGGAACTTCAGCTCACCGTCGACTACGGGATATTCACCGTGCTCGCCGCGCCGATGTTCTGGGTGCTGTCGCGCGTTTACGAATGGGTCCGGAACTGGGGCGTCGCGATCATCATCGTCACGCTCATCATCAAGGTCGTCTTCTATCGGCTCCAGGCCACGAGCGGGCGTTCGATGGCCAGGATGCGCAAGCTGCAGCCGCGCATGAAGGCGCTGCAGGAGCGCTACAAGGACGACCGTCAGGCGCTCGGTCAGGCGACCATGGAGCTCTACAAGCGCGAGAAGGTCAATCCGGCGGCGGGCTGTCTGCCGATACTCGTCCAGATGCCGTTCTTCCTGGCGTTTTACTGGGTGCTGATCGAGAGCGTCGAAATGCGCCAGGCGCCTTTCTATTTCTGGATCGACGACCTTTCCGTGCGGGATCCCTTCTTCGTGCTGCCGCTCCTGATGGGCGCCGCGATGTTCCTGCAGACGAGGCTCAATCCCGCGCCTCCGGACCCGGTACAGGCCCGGGTCATGCAGCTCATGCCCCTGATATTTACGGTGTTTTTCGCGTTCTTTCCCGCCGGGCTCGTCCTCTACTGGCTCACGAACACGCTGCTGTCGATGCTCCAGCAGTGGCGCATCAACGTCATCGTCGAGCGCGAGAACCAGCCGAAACAGGCTTGAGAAGCCAGACGATAGCCGCAGTGGCGACGGCGCCCGGCGTCGGCGCCGTCGCGATCGTGCGCCTCTCGGGCAGCGAAGCGCTCGCGATCGCGAAGCGGCTGACCGGCATCGACCCCGTGCCGCGTTTCGCCGAAATCTGCTCGTTCCGGGACGCCGACGGGCGGCAGATCGACCGGGGACTGCTGCTCTACTTTCCGGGTCCGCACTCGTATACCGGCGAGGATGTCATCGAACTTCACGTGCACGGCGGCGCCGTCGTCAGCGACTGGCTCGTCCGGACGCTCTGCGATTTCGGCGCGCGCGCCGCGGAGCCCGGCGAGTTCACGCTCAGGGCCTTTCTCAACGACAAGCTCGATCTGACGCAGGCCGAGGCGGTGGCCGATCTCATCGACAGCCGTTCCAGGCGCGCCGCGCGCGCTGCGCTGCGCTCGCTGAGCGGGCGTTTTTCCGAGGAAGTGGCCGGCCTTCAGACCGGGCTCACGGGATTGCGCGTGCTCATCGAGGCCTGGCTCGACTTTCCGGACGAGGAACTCGATTTGGCAACACGGCATGAGCTCGCCGCGCGGCTCGCAGCAGTTCGGGCGAGTCTCGAGGCGCTGATCACCGGGGCAACGCGGGGCGCCGCACTGCGCGATGGCCTGAGCGTTGCGATCGCCGGTCCGCCGAACGCCGGCAAATCGAGCCTGCTCAACCGGCTTGCCGGCCACGACGCGGCGATCGTGACGGACATTCCCGGCACGACCCGGGACGCGCTTCGGGAGCGGCTCTCGCTCGACGGAGTACCGATCGACGTCGTCGACACCGCCGGTTTACGGGCCGCCGCCGATCCCGTCGAGCGGGAAGGCGTCAGGCGCGCCCAGCGCGAACTCGGACGAGCCGACCATGCCTTGTGGCTCGGCGATATCCGCGACGGTCTCGATGCCGCGCTTGCGGCCGCGTCCGCCGAACTCGCCGCCGACCAGCCCTTCACGCTGATCCTCAACAAGGTGGATCTGAGCGCGGAGGAGCCTGGCGCCATCGAGCACGCCGGCCGCGACGTGATCCGGCTCTCGGCGCTCACGGGCGCAGGCGTTGAGCTGCTCGTAGACCACCTGAAGTCGCTCGCGGGTTGGGCGGGTGAGGCGGCGGGCACTTTCAGTGCGCGGCGACGCCACCTCGATGCGCTGGAACGGGTGCGTGAAGCGCTCGAGCGCGCCGAGGCGCATCTGCCGGGGGCACTGGAACTCGCCGCCGAAGAGTTGCGCGCGTCGCAGACGGCGCTCAGCGAGCTTACGGGCGAGATCACGAGCGACGACCTGCTCGGCGAGATCTTTTCGAGTTTCTGTATCGGGAAATGAGGCGGTTCAGGCGGTCTGCCGCAGCTCGAGTTTCTTCAGGTGGATGAGCAGCAACGATATCGTGGCCGGCGTGATCCCGGAGATTCGCGCTGCCTGACCGACATTGGCCGGCCGGATGCGAGCGAGCTTCTCGCGCGCCTCGTTTGAAAGTCCCTGCACGCATGAATAGTCGATCGCGGCCGGCAGGGCGGTCTCCGCCTGGCGGCGCTGCCGCTCGATCTCGTCGGTCTGCCGCTCGATGTAGCCCTGGTAGCGTGCGCCGATTTCAAGGCTGCTTGCGATCTGCTCGCGCTCTTCTGCAGTGAGGTTGGCCATGGCCGGGGCGCGGCCGACGCGCTCGAGCGCCACGATGTCCTCGTAACGCGCGTCAGGTCGACGCAGCAGCGCCGCGGCTCTCGTGTCCTTGCCGAGCGGGCTGAACGGGCTGCCGCCGGACACATCCCGCGGACGCACGACGATTCCCCCCAGTCGCTCGCGTTCGGAGTCGATCAGCCGCTGTTTTGCCGTGAAGGCGGTCCAGCGGGCATCGTCCACCACGCCCAACTCGCGGCCGACGGGCGTGAGCCTCGAGTCGGCGTTGTCCTCTCGCAGCATGAGCCGGTACTCCGCGCGGCTCGTGAACATGCGATACGGCTCGCTCGTGCCGAGCGTGGCCAGGTCGTCGAGGAGCACGCCGATGTACGCTTCATCGCGCTTCGGATACCAGGGCTCCCGGCCGAGCACATCGAGGCCTGCGTTGATGCCGGCGACGATGCCCTGGGCGGCAGCCTCCTCGTAACCGGTGGTGCCGTTGATCTGGCCCGCGAAGTAAAGCCCGCGAACCGCCCTGGTCTGCAGCGTCAGCTCAAGATCGCGCGGATCGAAGAAATCGTATTCGATCGCGTAGCCGGGCCGCGTGATGCGCGCCTTCTCGAAGCCCCGGATCGTGCGGACGAACCGCTCCTGAACGTCCTCGGGCAACGAGGTCGAAATCCCGTTGGGATAGATCTCGTCGCTCGTCAGCCCTTCAGGCTCGACGAAGACCTGGTGCGCGCTGCGGTCGGCGAAACGCACGACCTTGTCCTCGATGGACGGGCAATACCTCGGCCCTATGCCGTCGATCGCGCCGCTGAACATCGGCGAGCGCGACAGATTTTCGCGGATGATCTCGTGAGTGCGTTCGCTCGTGTGCGTGATGTGACAGGGCACTTGCCGGGGATGCTCGGCCCGGCGCCCGAGAAACGAGAAGACGGGCCGCGGCTCGTCGCCGGGCTGCTCGGTGAGCCTTGCGAAGTCGACACTGTCGCTCGCGATACGCGGCGGCGTGCCCGTCTTGAGGCGGCCGACGGCGAGGCCAAGGTCGCGCAGTCGCTGTGCGAGCGGAATCGCCGCGGCGTCCCCGGCGCGGCCACCCGAATAGTTGACCTCGCCCATGTGGATCCGGCCGTCGAGGAAGGTGCCGACCGTAAGCACGACGACGGCTGCCTCGATCGTGCGGCCGGACCGCGTGCGTACTCCGCGTACCCGCCCGCCTTCGATGAGCAGGTCGACTACGCTCTCTTCCAGCGCCGTGAGTTTGGGTTGCGCACTGACCGCTGCCTGGATGGCCTGCCTGTAAAGGACCCGGTCGGCCTGAGCCCGCGTCGCCCGCACCGCCGGACCCTTGCTCGCGTTCAGCGTGCGGAAGTGTATGCCGGCACGGTCGGCCGCGCGCGCCATCGCTCCTCCGAGCGCGTCGACCTCCCGGGCGAGGTGACCCTTGCCGATGCCGCCGATGGCCGGGTTGCAGCTCATCTGTCCGACCGTCGCGAGCTTGTCGGTCAGCAGCACGGTCTCGACGCCGAGCCGCGCGGCGGCCAGCGCCGCCTCGGTGCCCGCGTGCCCACCGCCGATGACGATGCAGCCGGCGCGATGTGCCTGCTGAGTGGCCATGGGCAGGGATTCTAGTGTCCCGGCCGGCAAATAGCAGCGATTCCACACTCTTGCGGATCGCCACGGCGCCGATTCATGGGGGCATGACCCGGCACTGTCCTGCTGTTTCGCGGCGTGTGGCAGGTCGCGAGTAATCGGAACGCGGCAGGACACCGGCAAGCCGTATACTGCAATCGATGACGGAGGCCTCGATGAGCAGCACAGCGGCCGGCGAAGCCACGGTCGCCGCCCGCCTGCACGCGGCCGGCCTTGAAATCGTACCCGCCCAGAGCGCGGCATTGTCGGCCTACATCGAGCTGCTCGGGCAGTGGAACCGCGTGTTCAACCTGACCGGCATCCGTTCGCCCGAAGCGCTGGTCGAGCGGCACCTCGTCGAGAGCCTCACGCTCGCGCCGCTGCTGCGCGGTTCCCGCGTCGCCGACATCGGCACGGGCGCGGGCTTGCCCGGTATCCCGCTCGCGATCGCGGCGCCGGAACGGCAGTTCACGCTCATCGAGAGCCGCGCAAAACGCGTGCGTTTCCTCCGGCACGTGGTATCGATGCTCAACCTTGGCAATGCCGGCGTCGAGCACTGCCGGGTCGAGGATTTACCGAGCGTGCGCCCCTTTGATACGGTGCTCGCCCGAGCCGTGGCGCCGCCGGAGCAACTCATCCGCCTGGCGCGGCCGCTGCTGGCTCCAGGAGGCGTCCTGTTGGTACTGACGGCGGCACACCTGGCCGACGAACTGCGTTCGCTCGGACCTCGCCTGGGTCTTGACCCGATTCGGCCGGACGCCGGTGCACGCATCCGCAGCGTCATCGCCGCGCTCGAGCGGCCGGCGCACGGGGGAGCCGAGTGGCCAGAGTAATCGCGGTCGCCAACCAGAAGGGCGGAGTCGGCAAGACCACGACCTGCATCAATCTCGCGGCCTCGCTCGCCGCGACACGCCGCCGCCTGTTGCTCGTCGACATGGACACGCAGGGCAACGCGACGGTCGGCTCGGGCATCGACAAGAGCGCTCTCGAACGAAGCGCCTGCGATGTGCTGATCGAGGGTGACCCGGTCGCGGAGGTCATACTGGCGGCCGCTGTCGGCGGTTACGACGTGCTGCCCGCCAATCGGGACCTGACGGCGGCCGAGGTCGACCTGCTCGGCAGGGAGCGGCGCGAGTTCTACCTGCGCGACGCGCTCGAAGCCGTTGTCGGCGACTACGACTACGTGCTCATCGACTGTCCCCCGGCGATCAACATGCTCACGGTCAATGCGCTCACGGCCGCCGACCGCGTGCTGATCCCGGTGCAGTGCGAGTATCTTGCGATGGAAGGCCTCAGCGACCTGCTCGACACGATTCGCCAGATTCGCCAGACCGCCAACCCGAAGCTCGAGATACATGGCATATTGCGCACGATGTTCGACCTCAGGAACAACCTCGACAGGGAAGTCACGACTCAACTGGTGGACTATTTCGGCGACCGTGTCTACCGTACGGTGATCCCGCGCAACGTGCGCCTCGCCGAAGCGCCGAGTTTCGGCCGGCCGGTGCTGTTTCATGACAGGAACTCGCGCGGCGCGCTGGCTTACCTCGCGCTCGCCGGCGAGATCAACCGCCGCGAGGGCAGCGTCCTTGCCGAGCGCGACTCGGGTAGCGGTTGACCGGAACGGGAATACGCACGCATGGCGAAACGACAGAGTCTCGGCCGGGGTTTCGAAGCGCTGCTGAGCTCGAGCAGGCGGCGGATGCCCGCGGCCAGCCAGAGCGAACTGCGGGACCTGCCGGTCGATGTCATCGTGCGCGGCCGCTATCAGCCGCGAGTCGACATGCGCGAGGAAACGCTCACGGAACTTGCGGAGTCGATCCGCGCCCAGGGCATCGTGCAGCCGATCGTCGTGCGCCGGGTGGACGACGGCGCAGACGGCGCCATGCGCTACGAGATCGTGGCCGGCGAACGGCGCTGGCGGGCCGCCCAGATGGCGGAACTCGACACGATTCCCGCGCTCATCCGCGACATCCCCGACGAAGTGGCCGTCGCCGTCGCGCTGATCGAGAACATCCAGCGCGAGAACCTGAACCCGATCGAGGAGGCCCGCGCGCTCAGGCAGCTCGTCGCGGACTTCGGCATGACCCACGAACGAGCCTCCGAAGCGGTCGGCCGCTCCCGGGCCGCGGTCTCCAACCTGCTGAGGCTCCTCGAGCTGCCGGACGCGGTCATCGGGATGCTCGAGCGCCGCGAACTCGACATGGGGCACGCCCGCGCGCTGCTGTCGGTGCAGCCCGCCGAACGCCTGGTCGCGACCGCCCGCCGCGCGGTGCGCGAGGGCTGGAGCGTGCGCCAGGCGGAGCGCGCCGTGCAGCGGCTCGCCGAGGCGCGCGATCGCGACCCGGCGGCCGGCGCCAGGAAGCCAAAGGATCCGAACATCGTCCGACTTGAGAAAGAACTCGGCGAGAAGCTCGGCGCAGCGGTGTCGCTCGAGCATGGCAGGAAAGGCGGGCGGCTCGTCATCCGTTATCACAGCGTCGACGAGCTCGAAGGCATCCTCGAACACATCAAGTAGCTCACTGCCGCGCCGGAGCGCCGCTCTGTCAGCCGTCGTCGGCGAGGCGCTCATGTCTCCCCGATGCTGCCGCGTTGTCGCCACCGTCGAAGGTCGGCTGCAAGCGATTCCAGCGAACAGGAGGGCGGACATTTCCGCATTGCGCGGATCCGCCCGCGGATCGTATTGCGTGCCGCAAGGCGACCCCTTAAAATCCGCCCGCTGACAGGGTCACGATTCCGTCGTGGCCATTTTTTTACGCCTTGTACCGGATGTCGGGCAGACCCGAGGGCCGCCGTGCTGGCTGATGACAGGCGATTCTTGCCGCTGACCCTGCTTGCCCAGGTGGGCGTCGGGCTGTGTCTGGCGGTACTCGTCTGGTTCTGGCAGGGTGGGGTCGCCGCGACGTCCGTCGTGGCCGGCACGCTCGTTGCGGTCATCCCGAACACCTTCCTTGCCGCGCGGCTCCTTGGAGCGCGCAACGAGGCCCGCGCACTGCTGCGCTCGGCGTGGATCGGCGAGATCGGCAAGCTGCTGCTGACTGTCCTGCTGTTCGGCGTCGTCTTCGCCTTACTCAGGCCGCTGTCCGCGGCGGCGGTCTTTACGGGATTCATTGCCGCGCAGTTCGTGGTCATGGGATCCCTGCTCGTGGGCAACAAGGTTCGTATATCGCCGACCGAAACCTGAACGATGGAAGAAGAAGCGCATGGCGCAGCGGCCGAGACCGCGAGCGACTACATCAACCATCATCTGACGAACCTGCAGGTCTGCAGGATCGACGGCGAGTGGGTCTGGAACCACTGCGAGGCAGGGCTCTTCTCGGCCAACACGCTCAACGTCGACTCGATGGCGATCGCGGTTCTGCTCGGCTTCGGGTTCCTGTACCTGTTCCGCCGGGTGGCGAAGAAAGCCACGTCCGGCCGTCCGGGCAAGCTTCAGACCTTCATCGAACTCATCGTCGGCTTCGTCGACGGCTCGGTCAAGGACGCCTTTCCCGGCCGCAACAAGCTCATCGCTCCGCTGAGCCTCACGATATTCATCTGGGTATTCCTGATGAATCTCATGGACCTGATCCCGGTCGACTGGCTGCCCGAAGCCGCTGCAGCGGTCGGGATCGAATATCTGAAGGTCGTGCCGACGACCGATCCCAACATCACGTTCGCGATGTCGCTGTCGGTCTTCGTGCTCGTGATCTATTATTCGATCAAGATCAAGGGCTTCGGCGGGTTCACGAAGGAACTGACGATGCACCCGTTCACGCCGCCGACCCGGGGCGTCGGGATCATCGCCGCGCCGTTTTTCATCGCGTTCAACTTCATTCTCGAGGGCGTCTCGCTGCTGTCGAAGCCCTTGTCGTTGTCCCTTCGGCTCTTCGGCAACATGTACGCCGGCGAGCTCATCTTCATCCTCATCGCGCTGCTCGGCCTCTACCAGCTCCCGCTGCATTTCGGCTGGGCGGTATTTCACATCCTCGTGATCACGCTGCAGGCGTTCATCTTCATGGTCCTGACGATCGTGTACCTGAGCCAGGCGCACGACACCGGGCACTGATCGAGGACACGGTTTCGGAACACTGACTTATCCCGACTGGAGACTCTGATGGAACTTGTTATCGGCATGACTGCAATCTCGGTTGCGATTCTCATTGGCGCGGGCGCGGTCGGCATCGGCGTCGGCATGGGGCTGCTCGGCGGCCGCTTTCTCGAGGGCGCGGCGCGTCAGCCCGAACTCACGCCGATGCTGCGCACGCAGATGTTCATCGTCGTCGCGTTGCTCGACGCGGTCGGCATGATCGGCGTCGGCATCGCGCTCTTCTTCGCGTTCGCCAACCCGTTCGTCGGTCAGCTACAGAACGCGGTCGGCGGTTGACCGGCGGCGCATACCTGACGGGAGGTCGCAGGTGAATTTCAATCTCACGTTCATCGGGCAGACGATCGCGATGATCGTGTTCGTCTGGTTCTGCATGAAGTACATCTGGCCGTTCATCATGGGCGCGATCGAGGCGCGGCAGGACGAGATCGCGGAAGGCCTCGCGGCCGCCGAGCGCGGCCGCAGCGACCTGGCGAAAGCCACGGGCGAGAGCGAGCAGCTCATCGCCGCGGCGCGCGAGCAGGCGAGGCAGATCGTCGACCAGGCCAACGCGCGTGCGGGCGAGATCGTCGAGCAGGCTCGAGCCGAAGGCGCGGAGGAAAAGGCGCGCCAGCTCGATGGCGCCCGCGCCGAGATCGAAGTGGAGATCAACCGGGCCCGTGACGAATTGCGCGGCGAGGTTGTCGCGATCGCCGTCGCGGGGGCCGAGAAGCTGCTCGCACGCGAGATCGACCCCGCGGCGCACGGCGAGATGCTCGACCGGCTCGCTGCCGAACTGTAGGAACGCTTGTGCGATCCCTTGAGCCGAATCACCAGCGACAGGAGAGGACCGGCAGCCGATGGCCGACTTCAGCACAGTAGCCCGTCCGTACGCGAAGGCGCTGTTCGAGCTTGCGGGCGCGGCAGGATCGCTCGCGGAGTGGTCGTCGGCGTTGCGCAGGGCGGCGGAAGTCGTCGCGGACGAGGAAGTCAGGGAGTTTCTCGCGCGGCCGGAGCTGCTTGCGGACGAGCGTGCGCGGTTCGTCGGCGACATCTGCGGCGGTATCGACGATGCGGCGGCGCTCGGGACCGGCGAGGGCTCGAACTTCCTGAGGCTTCTCGCCGAATACGGCCGGCTGCCGGCATTGCCCGAAATCTCCGCCCAGTTCGACGAGCTCAGGAGCCGGGCGGAGAACACGATCAAGGTTACGCTCGCGTCGGCAAGCGAGGTCGACGCGGAGCTCAGTTCGAAGGTCACGCAGGCTCTGCAGGACCGGCTCGGCCGGGATGTGGAACTTGAACACGAGGTCGACCCGGCGCTGCTCGGCGGGGCGATCGTTCGAGCCGAGGATAGGGTGATCGACGGCTCGCTCAGAAGCCGCTTGCAGCGGCTCGCCGAGGCGTTGGTCGATTGAGAGGATTTGAGACATGGCGGCACTGAAGGCATCTGAAATCAGCGACCTGATCCGCGAACGGATCAGGAACTTCGAGGCTACGGCCGAGGCGCGCGACGTCGGCACGATCGTGCTGCTGACCGACGGCATCGTCCGCATCCACGGGCTCGCGGACGTGCAGTACGGCGAGATGATCGAGTTCCCGGGCGGCAGCTTCGGGCTCGCGCTCAACCTCGAGCAGGATTCCGTCGGCGCCGTCATTCTCGGCGACTACAAGCACATCTCCGAGGGCGACACGGTCAAGACGACGGGCAGGATTCTCGAAGTGCCGGTCGGCGAGGGGCTGCTCGGCCGCGTCGTCGACGCGCTCGGCAACCCGATCGACGGCAAGGGGCCGATCGAAGCGCGAGGCACCTCGCCGATCGAGAAGGTCGCGCCCGGCGTCATCGACCGGCAGTCGGTGAGCCGACCGGTCCAGACGGGCCTCAAGTCCATTGACGCGATGGTGCCGATCGGCCGCGGCCAGCGCGAACTCATCATCGGCGACCGCCAGACCGGCAAGAGCGCCGTCGCGATCGATACGATCATCAACCAGAAGGGCGGCGACATCAAGTGCATCTACGTCGCGATCGGGCAGAAGAACTCGACCGTCGCGAACGTCGTCCGCCGGCTCGAGGACGCCGGCGCGCTCGAGCACACGATCGTCGTCGCGGCGACCGCGTCGGAATCCGCCGCCATGCAGTACATCGCACCTTACGGCGGCTGCGCGATGGGCGAGTACTTCCGCGACAAGGGCGAGGACGCGCTCATCATCTACGACGACCTGACCAAGCAGGCCTGGGGCTACCGCCAGGTGTCGCTGCTGCTGCGTCGCCCGCCGGGCCGAGAGGCCTACCCGGGCGACGTGTTCTACCTGCACTCGCGGCTGCTCGAGCGCGCGGCGCGCGTCAACGCCGCGTACGTCGAGCGCCTCACCGAAGGCGCTGTCAAGGGACAGACGGGCTCGCTCACGGCACTGCCGATCATCGAGACCCAGGCCGGCGACGTCTCGGCCTTCGTGCCCACCAACGTGATCTCGATCACCGACGGGCAGATCTATCTCGAGACCGACCTCTTCAATGCCGGTATCCGCCCGGCCATCAACGCCGGCCTTTCGGTATCGCGCGTGGGAGGCGCCGCGCAGACGCAGATCATCAAGAAGCTCGGCGGCGGCGTGCGCCTCGCGCTCGCCCAGTACCGTGAACTCGCGGCCTTCGCGCAGTTCGCCTCCGACCTCGATCTCGCGACCCGGCGGCAGCTCGAACGCGGCCAGCGCGTGACCGAGCTCATGAAGCAGAAGCAGTACTCGCCGCTCACGGTCGCGCAGATGGCGCTGTCGCTCTACGCGGTCAACGAAGGCCATCTCGACGACGTGCCCGTCGACAAGGTGCTCGATTTCGAGGCGGGGCTGCATGCCTATGCGAGCACGAACAAGCCGGACCTGCTCGACAGGGTCGACGCGACGGGCGACTACGATGACGAGATCCAGGCCGAGTTCAAGGCGCTCGTCGAAGAGTTCACGAAGACGGGCAGCTACTAGGATCGGGCGGCTGCGAGGAACGGACCCGGAGATCTGAACGATGGCGAGCGGCAAGGAAATCCGCACCAAGATCGCAAGCGTGAAGAACACGCAGAAGATCACCAAGGCCATGCAGATGGTCGCGGCCTCGAAGCTGCGCAAGACCCAGAACCGCATGGAGGCGTCGCGCCCCTACGCGGAGCGCATCCGCACGGTGATCGGCCATCTGTCAGAAGCGAATCCGGACTACCGCCACCCCTATCTCGACACGCGCGACGTCAAGCGCGTCGGCTACATCATCGTGAGCACCGACCGCGGGCTCTGCGGTTCGCTCAACGTCAACATGTTTCGGGCCATCCTCGCCGATCTCAGGCGCTGGGAGGACGAGGGCGTAGAAACAGATCTCTGCCTCATCGGCGCGAAGAGCCACGCCTTCTTCCGCAGGCTCCGCACCAACATCGTCGCGGCGACGAGCCACGTGGGCGAGGTGCCGAAGGTCGCCGATCTCGTCGGCGCGATCACGACGATGACCGACGCCTACCGTGAAGGCACGATCGACCGGCTCTTCTTCGTCTACAACCGTTTCGTCAACACGATGAGCCAGAACGCGGAGATCGCGACGCTGCTTCCCGTCGAACCGGTCGACAAGGCGGAGCTTCAGGAGTACTGGGACTACCTTTACGAACCGAGCGCGGGGGAACTCGTGGACGGCGTTCTCGACCGCTATATCGAATCGCAGGTCTATCGCGGCGTGATCGAAAACGTGGCCTGCGAGATGGCGGCCAAGATGGTCGCGATGAAGGCCGCGACCGAGAACGCCGGCAAATTCATAGACCAGCTACAGCTTGACTACAACAAGGCCCGCCAGGCGGCGATCACGCAGGAGATCGCCGAGATCGTCGGCGGCGCGGCGGCAGTTTAATTCAAGGATCAGGAAACGATGGATACGGGCAAGGTTGTTCAGGTGATCGGGGCGGTGGTCGACGTCGAGTTCCCGCGCGAATCGATACCGAAGGTCTACGACGCGTTGAAGCTCGACGATCGCGATCTCACGCTCGAGGTGCAGCAGCAGCTCGGCGACGGCGTCGTCCGGACGATCGCGATGGGCGCGAGCGAGGGCCTGCGCCGCGGGCTGCCTGTCACGAACACCGGCGAACCGATCTCGGTGCCGGTGGGCGAAAAGACGCTCGGGCGCATCATGGACGTGCTCGGCCGGCCCATCGACCAGGCAGGCCCGATTGGCGCCGAGGATAGCTGGTCGATCCACCGCCCTGCGCCGTCCTACGAGGAGCAGGCAACGTCTACGGAACTGCTCGAGACCGGCATCAAGGTCATCGACCTCATCATGCCGATCGCCAAGGGCGGCAAGATCGGGCTCTTCGGCGGCGCGGGCGTCGGCAAGACCGTCACGCTCATGGAGCTCATCAACAACATCGCCAAGGAACACGGCGGCTACTCGGTGTTCGCGGGCGTCGGCGAACGCACCCGCGAGGGCAACGACTTCTACCACGAAATGACCGAGGGTGGCGTCATCGACAAGGTCTCGCTCGTCTACGGTCAGATGAACGAGCCGCCCGGCAACCGCCTGCGCGTCGGCCTCACGGGCCTGACGATCTCGGAATACTTCCGCGACGAGGGCCGCGACGTCCTGCTCTTCATCGACAACATCTACCGCTACACGCTCGCCGGCACCGAGGTCTCCGCGCTGCTCGGCCGCATGCCGTCGGCCGTCGGCTACCAGCCGACGCTCGCCGAAGAGATGGGCGTGCTGCAGGAGCGGATCACGTCGACCCAAAAAGGCTCGATCACCTCGTTCCAGGCAATCTACGTGCCGGCCGACGACCTCACGGACCCGTCGCCCGCGACAACGTTCGCCCACCTCGACGCAACGCTCGTGCTGTCGCGGCGGATCTCCGAGCTCGGCATCTACCCGGCCGTCGATCCGCTCGATTCAACAAGCCGGCTGCTCGACCCGAACGTGGTCGGCCAGGAGCACTACGAGACGGCCCGGGCCACGCAGGCCGTGCTGCAGCGCTACAAGGAGCTGCAGGACATCATCGCGATTCTCGGCATGGACGAGCTCTCCGAGGACGACAAGCTCGCCGTCCAGCGTGCGCGCAAGATCGAGCGCTTCCTGTCGCAGCCCTTCTCGGTGGCCGAAACGTTCACGGGCAGGCCCGGCAAGTACGTGCGGCTCAAGGAAACGATCAAGAGCTTCAAGGCCATCGTCGAGGGCGACTTCGACCACCTTCCCGAGCAGGCCTTCTTCATGGTCGGTTCCATCGAGGAAGCCGAGGAGCAGGCCAAGCGGCTGCAGTAGCCGGAGAGCCGGCGCGGAGCGCTGGCCGGACTGGCTGGTTCGCGAGGATCCTATGGGCCAAGAACTTATGGAACAGCAGACGACAGTGCCGCGGCGGTTCGGCGTAGCTGCGGTGAAGTCCGGTCAGCCGGCAGTGACTGGACAAGCGGAGGAATAGCCTGGCAATGTCCATCCACGTCGACATCGTCAGCGCCGAAGGCGACATCTACTCGGGCGAGGCCAACTGGGTATTCGCGCCCGGCAGGCTCGGCGAGCTCGGCATCGCGCCCAGGCACGCGCCGCTCCTGACCGAACTCAAGCCCGGCGAAGTGCGCGTCGAGACGACCGACGGCGAAGAGATGTTCTTCTACGTCACGGGCGGCGTGCTCGAAGTGCAGCCGCATCTCGTGACCGTGCTCGCCGACAGTGCCCTGCGCGGCGAGGATCTCGACGAGGACGCGGCGCTCGCGGCGCGCGAGAAAGCGCGCGAGGTGCTGGCCGGACGGAGCGACGAAATCGATCTCGCGCAGGCGCAGGCGGAACTCGTCGAGGCCGAGGCCCGCTACCGCGCGGCCCAGAAGCTCAAGGGCAAGCGGCGCTAAGCGCAAGGCGCAGACGCTCAATGGCAAGCGCCGCCAGTCGCGCGGCGCCACGCCGACTCGCGCCGCGATCCACCGGGCGATCGGACGTTACGCGGCAGCCGAACAATCGAAAGCGACGAGCAGTGTCACGCGAGTGCGCCGTTGCGAACGACGCGGCAGGAGGCGCGGGAACCGCGGGTGACACTCCCGCCAACGCTGTTTCCATGGAGGCGACCCGAACGAGTTGGCGGGACTCGGAAAATCCATGGCCGCTCAGCAAGTATCATCGATGGCCGTCTTAGCGAAGGGACCCTGAACGTGCCGCTCACAGTCGTCATCCTGGCCGCGGGAAAGGGCAAGCGGATGCGTTCGGACCTGCCGAAGGTGCTGCAGCCGCTGGCTGGCCGCCCGCTGCTCGCGCACGTGCTTGATCGCGCGCGGGAGCTCGAGCCGGAGGCGATCTGCGTCGTTCACGGTCATGGCGCCGACGCGGTCCGTGCGGCCTGCCCGGGCAACGATCTTGGCTGGCGCCTGCAAGCTAGGCAGCGCGGCACGGCTCACGCGGTCGCCCAGGCGCTGCCTGTCATTCCCGCCGATCATCGCGTGCTCGTGCTCTTCGGCGATGTGCCCCTGATCGGTGCCGGGACGCTGCGCGACCTTTGTGCGAAGGCGGAGTCGGCGGACCTCGTGCTGCTGACGGCGACGCTGCCGGACGCCACGGGTTACGGGCGGATTCTGCGCGACGCCGATGGCGGCGTTTCGGGCATCGTCGAGGACGCCGATGCGACGGACGAACAGCGCCTGATCCGCGAAACCAACGCCGGCGTCATGGTCGCGGCAGCCTGCGACCTTCGCCGCTGGATCGCCGGATTGAGCAACGACAACGCTCAACAGGAGTACTATCTGCCGGATGTCGTCGCGCTGGCCGTCGCCGAAGGCGCCCGCGTCGCGGCAGTCGAGGTGGACGATCCGGACGAGGTGCTCGGTATCAACGACAAGTCACAACTGGCTGACGTCGAGCGCAGTTACCAGCGGGCCCAGGCGCAGAAACTCGTGGAGGCCGGCGCGACGCTTGCCGATCCGGCCCGCGTCGACGTGCGTGGCGAGGTCAGCGTCGAGGCTGACGTCTTCATCGACGTCGGCGCCGTGTTCGAGGGAGAAGTCACCCTCGCGGCAGGCGTTCGCATCGGTCCGAACTGCACGATCCGCGACAGCCGCCTCGGGCCGGACACGGTCGTCCACCCGAACACGGTCGTGGACGGCGTGACCGCCGGCGCCGCCTGCGAACTCGGCCCATTCGCGCGGCTCAGGCCCGGCACCGAGCTCGACGAGCGGGTCAGGATCGGCAACTTCGTCGAGATCAAGAACAGCCGGATCGGCAGCGGCACGAAGATCAACCATCTGAGCTACGTTGGCGATGCAACGGTCGGGCGGGGAGTCAACATCGGCGCCGGCACGATCACCTGCAACTACGACGGCGCCGCCAAGCACCAAACGACGATCGGCGACAAGGCCTTCATCGGCTCCGGCGTCATGCTCATCGCACCGGTCGAGGTCGGCGCGGGCGCGACGATCGGCGCGGGCTCGACGATCAGCAAGGACGCGCCGGCCGATCAGCTCACTGTGGCGCGGGCCAGGCAGGCCGAGATTCGCGGTTGGCAGAGGCCGGCGAAGAAACCGCGGTAGCTCGGTGCAAGGAGAACAGGCAAGAAGTGCGCAGCGTTCGAAGCAGCGCGATCAAGGTTCGAACGTACAAGTCTTGAACGGGGCGGCGTGAACAGGTCGTACTGAGAGGACGGGCAGAGGATGTGTGGCATAGTCGCTGCGATAGCGGAACGCAATGTCGTTCCGATCCTGGTCGAGGGCCTGCGGCGGCTCGAATACCGCGGCTATGACTCGGCCGGCATCGCCGTGGTCGCGCGTGCCGGCGATCCCGATCTCCGGCGTGCCGGCGGCAGGGGGCTCGATCTCCGGCGTGCTGTCGGCAAGATCGCCGCGCTCCGGGAGAAGCTCGACCAGGCGCCGCTCAGCGGCCGCCTCGGTGTCGCGCACACGCGCTGGGCGACACACGGCGGCGTCACCGAAGCCAACGCACATCCCCATCTGTCAGGCGGCCGCGTGGCGGTCATCCACAATGGCATCATCGAGAACCACGAAGAGATTCGGCAGGAACTCGTCTCGCGTGGCTGCGAATTCCAGTCCGAGACCGACACCGAGGTCGCCGCCCACCTGATTCGCGAACAGCTCGAGCAAGGACACGATCTGCTCGAAGCCGTGCGCCTGGCGGCTGAACGCTTCGCCGGCGCCTACGCGCTCGCCGTCATCGATGCCGAGAACCCCGACCGTATCGTCGCGACCCGCATCGCAAGCCCGCTCGTCATCGGCCTCGGCCTCGGGGAGAACTTCATCGCCAGTGGAGTGCCGGCGCTCCTGCCCGTTACGCGGCGCTTCATCCATCTCGAGCAGGGCGATATTGCGGATATCGGGCGCGACTCGGTTCGGATCTTCGATTCGGACGGCGAGGACGTCGAGCGGCCCGTCCACGAGACCCAGTGGAGTTCCGATTCGATCGACAAGGAACCCTACCGCCACTTCATGCTCAAGGAGATCTTCGAGCAGCCGCGCGCGATCGCCGACACCCTTTACGGACGTGTCGCCGACGACCGCGTCGTGACGGATTCGCTCGGCCCGCGTGCAGAGGAACTCTTTGCCCAGGTTCGGAACCTGCACATCGTTGCCTGCGGCACGGCCTACCACGCCGGCCGAGTGGCCAGGTACTGGATCGAATCGCTGGCGGGCCTCCCGTGCCAGGTCGAGATCGCGAGCGAATACCGCTACCGCGCCACGGTCGTGCTGCCGGGCACGCTGTTCGTCGCGATCTCACAGTCGGGCGAGACGGCCGATACGCTCGAGGCGCTGCGCATGGCGAGGCAGGCCGACTACCTCGGCGTGCTTACGATCTGCAACAGCCCGCAAAGCTCAATGGTGCGCAAGTCCGACCTCGTCATGATGACGCAGGCGGGCCCGGAAATCGGCGTTGCGAGCACGAAGGCGTTCACGACGCAGCTCATCTCCCTGCTGCTCGTCACGCTCATGCTCGCGCGGCAGCGGGGGCTCTCCGAGGAACGCGAGGCCGAGCTCGTGCCGCACCTCTATCGCGCCGCTGCGGCCGTCGAAGAGGCCCTCGCCATGAACGGCAAGCTCGAGGATCTCGCCGAGAGTTTCGCGGAGAAGCAGCATGCGCTCTTCCTCGGCCGCGGCCCGATGTGGCCGGTCGCGATGGAAGGCGCGCTCAAGCTCAAGGAAATCTCCTACATCCACGCCGAGGCCTACGCCGCCGGCGAACTCAAGCACGGCCCGCTCGCGCTCGTCGACGAGGAAATGCCGGTCGTGGTGGTCGCCCCGAACAACGAGCTGCTCGACAAGCTCAAGTCCAACATGAAGGTCGTGCACGCCCGCGGCGGCCAGCTCTACGTCTTCGCCGACCGCAATTCGGGCCTCGAGCGCGAACCCGGCGTCACGGTCATCGAGATGCCGCACGCCGACCGCCTCATCGCACCGATCGTCTACACGGTGCCGTTGCAACTACTCGCCTACCACGTGGGAGTGCTCAAGGGGACGGACGTCGACCAGCCGCGGAATCTCGCGAAGTCCGTGACCGTGGAGTAGCTGACGTCCGTCCGTCTACGGGGGCGTGCTCTGCGCCGCGAAGAACTCCTGGAGCACCTGGACCGACACGACGCCGCGTCGCTCGCGCAGCAACTGCAGGATCAACTGCTGCGCCTGCTCGCGCTTCAGGGGGTCGCGGGCGTCGTGCGCGTAAACGAGAACACTCGTATCAAGAAACGCCCTGCCGCTCATGCAATTCCTCGCGCGTCCATGTGCTGTCGGAGCGATAGTTCTCGTCGGCCCACCGCTGTGAAAGCTCCGCGATCACGGCTTCGACGTCGTCTGCTCCCGTCAACTGCTGGAGGTAGTCGCGAATCATCTGGTTGAGGCTCGTACCGCGAGCCTGAGCGATCCGCCTCGCTTCGGCGACCACCCGATCATTGAGCGACAAGGTTACGTTCATGGCCGCACAGGATATGTGCGCACGGCTTATGTGTCGACGTGAAAACGCATCGTTGACAACACAAGCGCCTGGGCGGCGACTCCGGAAGTGTCTAGCCCCGCGGAGATCGGGTATCCGCTCTGGATCAGTTCGCCTGGTTCACCGAATATCGTTGACCGTCCGCGGTTTCCACGTACTGGATGTGCACGATGTGGTCTTCCATGCGGCGCGGCGGATTGCCGATCACCGTGAGTTGCTGGCCCGGTTCGAACATGTTCGGGCGCCAGCCGAAGCGACCGAGAACTGCGGCGCTATGGGTTTCGGCGGTCCAGATTTCCTCTTCGCCCGCCGCGTTGGTCAGCCTTATGCGCATGAGCACATGCGGGTTGATCCAGCGAAACTCGATGAATTCGCCCGTGACCTCAAAGTCCCCGATCGACGTGTCGTAGCCCAGGTTGGTAGAGTGATGCGCGATCGCAGCGGACGAGAGGCCCAACACGGCAATCAACAGCGCTGAAAGTGTCTTGTTCACGATCCGATCCTCTTATTCAAGTTCACGTCGTTCGTTGATGTAGTCCGGTACGATCTCTTCATAAACCTGTGCGCCATATGCGTTTTCCACGCAGCGGTCGAAAATCAGCTCGAAGTCGGCCGGCTGGCGGAACATGTAGGTCATGCGGGCAACGGGTTCAGCAAGATAGACGGGGTCCTCATACACTGACTTGATCGCGAGCTCGTTGCCGTCTTCGGAAAGACTCAGCGTTTCGACCAGGCGGGCTTCGCTGCTCATGGGCCAACCATTGAATGTCGTGCCGAGATAGGCTGTGGTCTCGACGACCAGCGTACCGTCCGGGTCGAACGCACCAACCGAGTGCCCCTCGTAGGCGGGCAGGGCGTTGGAGGAGTCACGGGCGTCGAGATAGAAGTGCCGAACGGTTCCGTCCTGGGAAATGGCCACGATCAGGTCGTCCTTGTGGACCATACGCGCGGTCGCGAACACTCCGCCGAACCCGGTCGCGTTGCTTGGCAGGCACATCTCGTACGGGTTTTGCGGCGGCGTCTGACCGGCCTGCATCTGCTCAAGCGCGGCTAGTCCGGCTTCGTTGTATGGGGGTTGGAACCGGTTTCGGGCACGTTGGGCGAAGATGTCCACATTGCTCGCGATCACCTGTTCAATCCCAGCCCTTTGCTCTTCGAAAGTCGGTGCTTGAATCTCTTCGGGCACGCCGTCGCTCAGGGGAGCCCAATTGGTGCTGTGGAGCTGAAGGGGAACGCCGGCGGCGCTGCCTTCGAGGACGTAACGCGTTTCGACGGCCCAGACTGCCGTCAGATCCGGCGGAGCAGCCGGCATGTCCGGCGCGGCCGCAGTGTCCTGCGCCTCCTGCGCTTGCGGCATTTCGCTTTCGGCGCAGGCGCCGAGCAGGGCCAACGCAAATGCGCCAACCATGATCCTGGTCCCAAGTGGGAAATTGGTCATTTTCCTATTCTCCTCACGTCTGCTGCCCGGCGATGCCAGACTCGCTATCTGTTCTCCCATCCGGACGACCAGGGCGCTTGCGGATCGAGGTAGTACATGGCCGCCCAAATGCCAGCGAGTCTGCCTTCGCGAACGTAGAAGTACTCGGTCAGCAGGTTCCTTCGATT
The DNA here is from genome assembly GCA_022819855.1 of Gammaproteobacteria bacterium. Classification (GTDB taxonomy): domain Bacteria; phylum Pseudomonadota; class Gammaproteobacteria; order Steroidobacterales; family Rariloculaceae; genus Rariloculus. The sequence goes on from JAJEGN010000005.1 coordinate 34,190, forward strand.
CGTATTCCCTTCGGGGCGGCGAAAAATCGTAGCACCAAACACGACGCCCGCAACCTCATCCACCAGCGGGAAGCGCCGCATCGTCGCTTCGGCGATCCCGTCGCGGAAGATCTCGAAGCCCGCCACGCAGTCGCCGGAAATCTCCTCGTCGGCAAGCGATGGCGCCTCGTCATCGGCTTCCTCCACGGGTTCCGGCGGCGGGCCGCCGAGCGGCTGGCTCAGCGGACGATGCGTGACCTTGACGCCGTTCTCGACGCGTTCGCAGGTGTCGAAGTGCGGAATGTACTCGCCGTCATGATCCTGCAGCGCCTGGAAGTAGCCGTTCGCGATGGCGACCATCATGAACCGGGATGTCCGTTCGTCCATCGGCAGCACCTCTTCCGGGGGAGGCGGGTTCGCGGCAAGCCCGGCGGCATCCATGAGACCGAACTGTCCGTCGCGGGCGATGGTCCACTCCGCCTCGGTGACCACGCGGTCCTCGACGCGGATGCGCACGGAAACGATGTTGTCCGTGTCGCCTTCGCGCAGGTAGCCGAAGTAGGCGGCCTGTCCGGTCTCGGGATCCGCATAACGGCGCTGGACATCACCGTAGCCCGTCGTGTTCGCCCACGGTCCTTCACCAGGGCCGAAGTCGACGGCGTTCTCGGTTGCGCGGTGCTCAGGTGCGAGCATCGCTGCGGCCGGATCGTTCTCGAAGACCGCCTGCAGATAGATATCCAGATGTCCCCTCAGGCAGGCGCGATCACACTCGATGCGTTCACCGGGAGGGGTTGCGTGCCCATCCGCCGGTTCCTGACCGATGGCGCCCAAACTCAGCATGAGCAGGCAGGTTGCCAGGGTCGTTCTGGTCATCGTCATCTCCCTTGAGGTTATTGCGCAGACGCTTCGCCGCGCTCGACCTGCTCCTGCAACTCTTCCATCAACGCCCTCACGTCCGGGTGGTTTTCGACGTAATGGATGCCGAGCCAGTCTTCGCCGTAGTCGTTGAGCGGATCGCGAACGATGGCGTGGATGTGGTTGCGCGCCTCCCAGGCCAGCTCCAGTATCAGCCGCTCGCCGTGCACGCGGTAGTAGAAAAGGTCTTCCGGGTCGCCGACCGGGCCGCGCCAGGCGAACCAGAGTTCGTCCCAGCCGCTGTCGTCGATCGCCTGAAGCTGCGCCCGGGCGCCCTCGTATCCGGCGTTGCCGACGAACTCCATGACGAGCAGCCGCAGCAACAACTGCTGCTCGGGCGTCATCTCGGACGCCTTGAGACCTTCGAACGCCGACACGCCGTCGCGTCTGCCCGGACCCGTCAGGACGTCGAAAACGCGTTCCTCGCTGATGAGCGCCGTTTGCTGTTGCTCGGCGGTCAGAGATTCCATGAGATCGAAGCCGCGGGTGGTCTCGTGATAGAGCGGCGACCAGCCGGCCTCGACGCCGCGCCGGACCACCAGGGGCTGAGATCCCATGAACAGCGGCGTGAAGCCAACCCGGCCCTGCGCGACCGTGAAGCTGACGGCCAGGTGATGGCCGGTCAGCAGGAACGCCCACTCCCCATCGGTGTCCGGTTCGCCGAACAGCGAAACGTAGTAGTGATTGGCGCCGAAGATCACGGGCATGTCGCCGCTCGTTTCAACCGGCCCTCGACCGAAGCCGCCGACGTCGATGTTCATGAGGTTTTCGGGCGGGTCGGCATAGGTGTTGCCGAGGATTTCATCCATGTGAATGACGCCGGCCACCTTCAGATAGCCCTGGCTCGACATCGCGGAGCGCAGCAAGTGGTGCAGGGCGATGCGCTGCGTCTCGCCGAGGTCTCCCGTGCGCAGCCCCGATCGCTGAACGATGCCATTGGGGAGATTCGACCAGTTGCCGCGGTTCTCGCTGTCCAGAGGCAGCGAAACGATTTCCCGTTGTGCGGCGGTGAGCGAGTCCAGAAAAGCCTGTGCGGCGAGGGTGACCCGCTGCGCCTCGCCGAATTCCTCGGGCAGGGCAATGTCGCCCGCGAACTGCGCCCGCGAATGGCCCGCAAAAAGCAATGCGGACAAGGCAACGGCACACATCGTCAAATTGTTGACCGGAGTACGGCGACACGAGTGCATGGCTCTCCCCCTTGTTGGTGTCGTTGTCGAGGCTGTCCGGACAACGGTGTGCGGGCGCAAGAGCGTAACCGGCTCATTTGCTCGCCCGCAAGCGTCGGTGGCTGACGGCGCGGGGGTTCGTCAGCCAATCCGAGGTGCACTCGTCGCGGTGGCCGCAGGGACGCGTGAAAGCGCTGGGTTGATTCCGTGACCGCGGAGGGTCAGTCCAAGAGCGGATCGGCAGGAGGTGGCAGCGCGTACTCGAGCTGGGTTTCGACGCGCGCCAACCGCTCGCGCACATCCGCGATGTCGCCGGCAACGCTGAACAATTGCCAGTACACGCCGCCCAGCGCGGCGAGAATCGCCATCAGCAGGGCGCGGTCGAGAACGCCGTTCTTCATGCCGAGAACCGTAGCAAGCCCCGAAACGCAGCGTCAACGGAGCCATTCTCGGCGTTCGATCGAGTTTCTCCTTGCCGGGCAACCACACCTCAGAGCGTGGGCCACCTCCATTCGGCGCTGTGTTCCTGTGAAGTGTAGCTCGGGGTTGCGATCAAGTCCGCCGACTTGCGGCCGTCCCGAAAAGGTGATTCAGTGACGCAACGCCAGCCGACCGTCGCGTGCCCGAAACAGTAGCGTAGCCATTGCGCCCCCCGATTGGCGAGGCCCTTACGGATGAAGGCTCTGCTCCGAGAAAACCTGATCGTCGTCATCAGCGTCGCCTTACCTATCGTTGTGCTGGCGGTGTTTGGTGCTGCGGCCCTGATTCCGATGTGGCGCGTGGGCGAGCCCGCGTACGATGTCATTTTGACAAACGAGTTGAGAGTCGCCTCCGCGGGCATCGCAGTAAATGTCATTGATGAGCGCGTGCGAGTACGCGTCACGGCAAGCCGTCGCTTTGGTCAAAGGTCAATGCCAAGGCTCTTTGTCTTCGATACGCAAACCCGGGCGCTGGATGAGATTCCGATCAACATGCCAAGCGACGTGTCGACGCTGCGGCTCGGAGACGAACTGCCGATTCCGCGGCTTGCAGACGTTCGCGTGGATCCATCCTGGAATTCGGCTGACGGCTGGCGATACGAACAACCCACTCGCACTCGCAGCACGACGATATTCACGGGGCTATTCGGTAATAGTGGTCGCGGTTCTGTTGGGAGACTCGTCAAGGATGGCGCGGTCATCGCGTTGCCCGGGGAGGACAGTCCCTACAGTGACCGGAGATATCGGTTCCATGGTTGGATCGTGGAGTAGGCTCGCCGTGTGCACGTCTTTCGTGGTCAGGAGCGAACTCGGAACGGGTGGAGTTTCAGGCCGGGCGACATGAGCGATCGAGAACAGGGACTCGAGCAAATTGTCGCTCTCGCGCGCCAGCACGGTTTGAGCAGCGCCGAGATCGGCGCGGCGCTGGCCGAAACGCGTTCGGATTCGCAGCGTAGAGCTACGGGTATCGCTGGCCGCGTCCTGGCGGCTTTGGGAGGGATTCTCGTTCTGGCGGGGATCAGCGTTCTCGTTTCTTTCAATTGGGACGCGTTCAACTCGGCCGCGCGCATAATCATCACGCTGGGTACGGGAATCGCTGTCTTTGTCATCGCGCTCCTGGCCATGCGCGACGAGAAGTACCGAGCTACCAGAACGCCCTTGTTCCTGGTTGCCGCAGCCCTGCAGCCGATCGGCATGCTGGTCGCGATGGATGAGCTTTTCAGCGGCGGAGACTGGCGTCAGGCGGTACTGATCACCGCAGGCGTCATGCTGCTGCAGCAGGGCGCCGTGTTCTGGCAATACCGAACGGCGGTGCTGCTCTCCACGACGATAGTCTTCTCGTTGGGCTTTCTCGGAGTCGGACTCGAGCTGCTCGACGCACGCCAAGAGTACATTGCCATTGTGCTGGGCGCCGGACTGGTTGGGTTGTCTATCGGGCTGCGAAACACTGTTTATCGGCCCACGTTGGCGCTTTGGTACGTGCTTGGCACGGTAGCTTTCTATGGCGGACTTTTCACTGCGCTCGAAAACACGCCCATTGACCTGCTGTACGCCGTTGTTGCGTGCGGGGGGCTCGTGCTCAGCACTTATGTTCAAAGCAGGATCGTGCTGTTCGGCAGCACGATCGCGCTTCTTGGGTACATCGGCTATTTCACGGACCGATACTTCGTCGATTCCATCGGCTGGCCGCTGGCCTTGATCATGCTCGGGCTGATTCTCGTCGGCCTGAGCTTGTTGGCCGTGAGACTCGACCGCCGCCACATCGCCGGAAAGTGAACTGCGCCGGAGCGCCGGCAGGCAATAGGCAAACAGCGTTGCCGCCCGATCTCTCCATTCGTAGCTCCACCACGCGTCCCGCCTGCGCTGCCTTCGCCTTGGGCTTTCTGACCGCAGCGGCGCCCACCCTCGCCCAGCAAAACGTCCTGGAGGAAGTCGTGGTGCGCGGTGAGCTCCGCAGTCAGCCCGGCGAAGCGGTCGATTCCGTGTTCGGCTTCGGAAAGTCGCTGCTCGAGACGCCGCGGTCGGTCTCCAGCGTCAGCGGGGAGATGATCCGGCGCTTCGACATGCGCGACATCGACGAGCTCGTGGCGCTGGCGCCCGGCACCTACACGCAGTCGTTCTTCGGCGTGGCGGGCTCGCTCGACATCCGCGGCACGCCGGGGGAAAGCTACTTTCGCGGCATGCGGCGGCTCGCCAATCGCGGCAACTACCCGACTCCCATCGGCGCCTCCAACCGCATCGACATCGTGCGAGGTCCGGCATCGCCGATCTTCGGGCCGGCCAAGATGGGTGGCTACATGAACTTCACGCCACGTTCAGCGCGGGTCGAGGAATCCGGCGCCTTGCTGCCGGAGCCCGTCGGCGGCGTCGAACTCGGCGCCGGAAGCTGGACCAAGCGCACGCTGAGCGGCGAGGTCGGCGGACCGGCGCGGCTCGGGGGCAGGGCCTTCGGCTACTACCTGTACGGCGAGCGCGAGGACTCCGGAAGCTACTACCGGGACAGCGTCGGCCTCGATCAGAACCTCGTACAGGCGTCGTTCGATGTCGATGCCACCGACCGCGTGCACCTGGAGTTCGGCGCCATGCTCCACGAGGTCGGCGTCACCGAGGTGGCGGGCTGGAACCGCCTGACCCAGGACCTCATCGACCATGGCATCTACATCACGGGCAGCCCGCCGCCGCTCGATGCCAACGGCGACGGGCACATTTCCCACCAGGAATTCGATGTCGACGGAGACGGCTTCAGCGACCTCAATCCCTTCGCCGCCGGCCTCGTGTCAGGCATCCGGTCCCCGCTAACGCGTCCATCCGACGCCGGAGACGCCTGCGCCATCGGCGAAACGACCGTCTTCGACTGCCATCCCGACCTGCTCGGGCTGGTGGACCCGGGTCTGGCGATGCTCGACGGCAGCCAGGTGCTGGTGAGCCCCGACGATGTCATCCACACGGATGTCGTCACGCTCTACTTCGATGTGCTCGTCGACCGGCAAGGCGGCCGCTGGGAGTGGAAGAACCAGCTTTTCTACGAGTCCTACGACAACTTCAACCAGGCGAGCTACGGCTTCTCCCAGTTTCACGACACCTGGGTGATCGAGGACAAGCTCGTGGCCCAGGCATTGTTCCGTCCGGCCGGGGCGACGGTGGACCTGCAATGGTCGCCGTCCGTGCGCTACACGAACTTCCACCACGCCAACGACTACACGAACGAGTACTTTGACCGCCGCGACCTGACGAGGCCGGAGAGCGCGCTAAACACGCGGTGGCTCGCGACCGAAATTGGCCGCGACTACACGGAGTACTACCTGGGCGACTACCTGAACCTGGGCCTCGCAGGGCTCGCGGACATCACTTGGGACAACGGCTTCGGCCTGCTCGCAGGCCTCCGCTACGACGTCATCGACATGGAGAGCCGCTCACCGCTCGACAAGCTGCTGCTGCCGAGCTCCAACCACCAGTGCCTGCCGTCGGCGCCGGACTGCGTGGTCACCGAAGCGTCAAAGTCCGTCAGCGGCGCGTCGTGGAACCTGAGCCTGAGCTGGGTGAGCGAAAACGGCCTGACGCCGTACCTGACCGCCTCGCGCCAGTCCACGGTCATCGCCGGGCAGGGCGCGGAACTCTCAACGGCAAACGTGCTGAGCAGCGGCGCCTTCGACAGCTCCGAACTGCTCGAAGCGGGTCTCAAGGGCAGCCTGTTCTTCAATGCGCTCTATTTCGCGATAGCGCGCTATCGGCAGGAACGCACCGACTACAACGCCCAATCGATCGTCAACAACCAGGCGACACGCACCGACGGCATCGAATTCGAGATGCGCTGGATCCCCGGGCCGAGCTGGCTCTTCACCCTGAGCTACACCGACATGGAGGCGATCAACCTCAACACGCTCGCCAACGGCGGACGCTACAGCTACATCGGCGCCGACGACATCCCCGGCGTTGCGCCGGAAGCCTTCTACGGTGGAGCCCTCGGCGGCATCGTCACGGTCGATGGCGAGGACGCCGCCCGCCGCGCAGGGATGCCGCGCAATGTGTTGGCGCTTACCGGCACCTACAACTTCGGCAACGGCGTCGCGATCAGCACAAGCGCGGTCGATGTCGATGCCGTCGCTTCGGGATTGTCGGGGGCGGTGACGCTGCCGGCCTATACGCTGCTCAACCTCGGCGTGGTCGTCGACCGGGGTCCCTGGACCTTCAACCTCACCGCTCGAAACATCACCGACGAACGCTACTTCCGGGCGAACTTTCCGAACCTCTACGGCAGCGTCATCGCGCTGCCGGAGTTGCCGAGGCACTACCGGGCTTACGTGGAGTATCGGTGGTAACGCGCAGGTACGCGAGCCTCCCGAATTGTGTGGAATTCGCCGAAAAACTTGGATAGCGGCACCCGGGGCATTCTGGTAGCTTCCCCGCAGCCAGGACCGCCGCGATATCTCCGTGAGTTCGCGGTAAGCCGTTGGGCGCTGCGTGTCCAGGCGGCAATTTTCGGTTGACCCAAATATACTCATGAGTTATTTTCGGTAAACCAAAATAAATTCATGCTACCGATGCATGACCTGACGCGCCATCGCTATATCGCCGACAGTTGCCGCCGGGACCTCGGCGAAAAGCTGGTTTTCATCGGCGGACCCCGGCAGGTGGGCAAGACCACGCTGGCGCTCCACTTGCTTGGCAGCGAGCGAGGCGCGGGACATCCGGACTACCTGAACTGGGACGTCGCGAGGCACCGTCAACGGATACTCACAGGCGAACTGCCGACCGGCAAGCTGCTGGTCTTTGATGAAATCCACAAGTTCGCCCGCTGGCGCACGCTGCTCAAGGGCTTTTTCGACGAGCATTTCCCGGAGCGCACCGCCCTGGTCACGGGCTCTGCCAGGCTGGACCACTATCGCAAGGGCGGAGACTCCCTGCAGGGGCGCTATCACTATTACCGCCTGCATCCCTACTCCCTCATGGAAATGAACTCCGCTCCCGGCCGCGACGACCTTGAGGCATTGCTGCGCTTCGGGGGCTTTCCGGAGCCGCTGGCCCGCCAGAACGCCACGCACTGCCGACGCTGGCAGCGCGAACGCCATTCGCGTGTGTTCGCGGACGACCTGACGAGCCTGGAGCGCGTCAACGAAGTGAGCCTGCTGGAGTTGCTGTTCGCTGCCCTGCCGGCGCGGGTCGGTTCGCCCCTGTCGCTACAGGCGCTGCGGCAGGAGTTGCAGGTATCGCACCACTCGATCCGCCGCTGGCTCGATATCTTCGACAACCTCTACCTGACGTTCCGCGTCGCCCCTTACGGCGCGCCCAGGGTGCGTGCCGTCAAGAAGGAGCAGAAACTCTATCTGTGGGACTGGTCGGTGCTCGAGGACGTCGGCGCGCGCTTCGAGAACCTCGTGGCCGCGCAGTTGCTGAAGTTCTGCCACCACCGGGAGGATACCGAAGGGTTCGCGATGGAGCTGCGCTACCTGCGCGACACGGACCGGCGCGAAGTGGATTTCGTGGTCCTGCAGGATCGGCGGCCGCTCTTTGCCGTGGAATGCAAGGCCGGTGACAAAGCGGCGTCGCCGCACCTGCGGTACTTCCGCGACCGCACCGAAATCCCCGCTTTGTACCAGGTGCACCTCGGCAGCGCCGACTATCAGGCGGCAAGGAACATTCGCGTGGCGCCGTTTACTACGTTTGTCGGCGAGCTCGGGATGCCGTGAGAGTGCCGGCTCAGTGCCGCGCCTTGGGTCCGCCGCTCGCGCACCGGCCGTTGGACCTGACCCGCCCGGTAGCTGGCCTTTGCAACCAGCTCGACCGCAAGATCGGTCAGGCCAGCCTCGCCGTCGCGAGGCAGCATCGGTTCCATCGCCGATGTCATCATAGTGCCGCATCGATCGCCGGTTTTATTGCCGGTTTACAATCTCGACATCTGTGAAGCACGCAAAGTCGCTGATGTTTTCCGTAACCAGGAAACGGATTCCGTGCGCGGACATGGTGGCTACGATATTGGCGTCATGAAACCGTTTTCCGCGCAGTTGATGCGTCAAACCCAGCCGGCGCAAGCTGTTCGCGACCGCAACGGGCTCTTCGTACAGACCGATGTAGCGCAGAAACGCCGTCACGTTGTCGGCGGCATCGCGCGTGTCAAGACCCAAGCCGTTCGCGTCAACCGGCCGGGTCGCCACTACCAGGTACTCTCGCAACACCTGTCCACTCGTCGCGAGATGCAGGCCGCGCGAGCCTGATTCCGCAATGAGCTGACGCGCCGCATTGTGATTCGGGCGCGACTCGTCCGTAGCGGTCAGAAGAATGTTGGTGTCAACGAAGACGAGGTCACCGACCTTCGGGACCATAGATCTCATCCCTGTTCCACGATGCGGCGTGACCGGTCCTTGCAGTCACCAGATCAAGCACACGGGCGTCTTCTTCCGGCGGCGCCAATTGGGCAGCGTGATCGAGAATCGCGCGTAATTCTCCCTGCAGCGACCGGTGATGGCTACGCGCCAGCCGCTTCAGGGCGTCGACCGTCGCCGGTTGAACGTCCCGGATGTGAATTGAACTCATGACGGTAGCATAATGCTACCAGTATCGATCGGCAACCCCTGGCTTACGATCGCTCGGCGCTACAAACTCAAGACCAGCCGCAAACCGTCTTCTATCTGCCGCAATGCGACCGGCACGTTCGCATCGCGGACTCGGACGTAGGCCCGGAGACCGGACGTATCCTGTATGACTTCGCGCACCATGTCCTTGAGACGAAACAGTGCGTCCTTATCGGCGCCATCGTAATGGAGCAGCGCCCAGACCAACACTGTCGGTCAGTCGCCTGCGAACACCGGCTCGCCCGTTGCAAGAGCCGACACCGGGACCACTTCCACCTGATCGGACAACGCATACCGGCGGCTGCCGGGATAGATGATCGCGACCCGGGCCAGGCCGACATCCGCCAGCGCGTTGCGTATCGACGGTGTGATGCGCGGAGCGTCGGCGAACTTGCACTCGATCCCGTAGAGGGAACCATGACGCTGCAGGATCAGGTCGATTTCCGCTCCCTGGTGTGTCGCCCAGAAATACGCTTCGTCGTGGGGTTCCGCGAGTAACACCTGCTCGATTACGAAGCCTTCCCACGATGCGCCCATCCGGGGGTGTGTCAACAGGTCCTTTTCCTCCCGGATCCCAAGCAGTTGATGGAGGAGGCCGGTGTCGCGGAGGTAGATTTTCGGCGCCTTGACCTGGCGCTTGCGGACGTTGGCAAACCACGGCTGCAACTGGCGGACCATCATGGCGTCGGTAAGCGCGTCCAGGTACCGGCGCATGGCCCGGGGTTGAGCCCCCATCGCCCGTGCGGGTTCCGCGGCGTTCCAGGTCTGGCCGTGATAATGCGCCAGCATTGCCCAGAACCGGCCCATGGTAACTGCCGGCACGTTGACGCCCCATTGCTGAAAATCGCGCTCGAGCAGCGCCTGAATGAACTCGCGCCGCCAGGCCACGCTGTCCTCCTCGCGATTCGCGAGAAAGGAAGGAGGCAGACCGCCCCTGCGCCAGAGCACGGCCAGAGCATCGGAGTCATCGCCATCCGGTCCGCACACTTCGCTCAATCGGAAGCCGCCGAGCAGCACTCGCTCCCTGCGCCCTGCGAGACTCTCGGAACTCTGCCGCAGAAGGTCGCCCGAAGCACTTCCGAGAATCAGAAACCTGGCCGGGGAAGGACGCCGGTCCGCCAGCACCCTGAGCAGCGGAAACAGATCCGGGCGCAACTGCACCTCGTCAATGACGACGAGCCCGCGCAACGGCTCGAGTGCCGTCAGCGGTTCGTCGAGCCGGCCCAGGCTTGCGGGCGACTCGAGGTCAAAGTAATTGACCGAATCCGTGTCGAGGAACTCTCGGGCCAGAGTTGTCTTGCCGCATTGGCGCGGACCCACAAGCACGACAACCGGCGCGCGGTCCAGAGCGGTTTGGATTGCGGACAGTGCCGCGGGTCGTTCCAGCATCGCGCGATATTACCATGAAAATCGAGCTGTCTATGCTTTATTTTCATGGTGTTTGTCTCTTCGAAACGCTTTTCCATCAGCCTACGGTTGACGCCGGCCAAACCGCCAAGGGGCTGGAGAATGGACGCCTGAATGGTCAAGGTGTCCGATGCCCAGGGTTGACTCCATGCACGCATCGCCCTGAAACCGCAATTCGTACGGAATGAGGTGATATGCGGATGTAGATTTAGAGCAACGACGTGGTAGGCTGTCCCCGATTCTTGGGTAGCACCAAGACACACCAAGTCTGCGAGCAACCATCCTCGCAGCAGCTCCGGCGAGACGATGACAAGTCTGCCGGGTGCCTCGGGAGCCCCGCTTCTGCGGGGCTTGTCATTTGCGATCGCTGAATGTTCAAGGCCGCTAGCACAGCGGCTTGCACGGCGACCGCGCGCAACCTCGAATCGCTCAATGTCGGCGCATGCCAGGTCGCTGACAGATAGCCGCAGGCGAAACGCAATGCCCAAGGTTCGAGATGCCGTTCGATTGGTCGAAGGCGATCGATGGCGGCTGGTTCGAACCAAGGAGCCACCGTCAACACCGGCATCCGGACAAACCAGGAGCTGTAACGATTGCCGGAAAGCCTGGCGATGATCTCGCTCGTGGTACGTGGGCAAGTATCATGAAACAAGCTGGATTGAAGGAATGACCATGCTCGTGCAGTACACCATCCTGATCGAGAGGTCTCCCCGGAATTACTCCGCGTATGCCCCCGACCTGCCCGGCTGCGTTGCGACCGGCGCCACCAGAGAGGAGGTAGTTCGGGAGATGCGCAGCGCGATCGCTCTGCATATCGAGAGCCTCCGCGAACACGGGGAGCGTGTACCGGAACCGTGCTGCAGCGTTGCGACCGTGGATGTGGAAGCGATTGGCTGAGCGCGGTCTAACGCTTGATCAGAGAAGCCGCCATTCGGGACTTGCGACTTCGTGATCGATGGACATTGCCCAGGCACTACCGTCGCATCTTGTCGAACGCCAGCAGCCCGACCAGAAAGGTGTCGGCTTGAACCGAGCGCCGCACTACGCGCCAATCCTGTAGCGCTCGTTTCATGGCGCCGCTTTTCCTTGGTCGCAAGGAGCCGGGCCTGCGAGAGTAGATCCTTGGGGAGATTCACGCCGTCGCGCTCAACGCAACCGCCGCGTCACTCTTGCGCCCTTGGTGATACCTCCCCGATTCGGTTAGCAAGTTCGGACAGATAGCCGACGACCGAATCCAGCACAGCGTCGTACTCGACTCCGAAACGCCGCCGTATCCTCCCGTTCGCAAAGCGCCTGCAACTGCCGGATATCAGCCTCGATCGGATCTGCCGCAGCGACAGCCGACGTGAGCATGCGGTCGAGCACCACGCGCCAACTGCTCAGCACCAGGTATCGTTGACCGCTGTCGATCGGCATGCACTTTACGCCACCGACTTCCGACCAGTCGGCGGCACCGGCGTCGTGCCGCGTTCGCCGCTGCAACTCGATCCAGAGCGTCTCGAGCCGGGCCTCGGGCGCGACGAAAAGCAGCACCGACGTTTCGCCGTCGTCAGGCAGCCGCGCAAGGTACGAGTCAGGCTGGTTTTCCGTGAGACCGGCCCAGAACTTCGCCTCCACGATGACGCGTTCGCGATCTTCACTGCCGTAGACCACCAGGTCGGGACGAGCGCCGTCACTGCCGGATACCTGTGTCCGGGCACTCGTCAGCTCGCCAACGCTCGGAGCCACAGCCTCGACGACGCCCTGCAGAGCGTTCCTGGCCGCCCGCGATCGCGACAGGATGAACCCCAGCGCGTCAACGGCGATGTCTTCGGTCCGGTTGCTCCATTGCGAGACGATGTGCGAAAGCAACTGGGAATTTGATTGGTCGTTCATCGAGGTTTCCGCGGCACCGGCAGACGGTTACCGTCAAGCGGGCGCGCAGTGTAGCAGGGTTTTCGCGGACTTAAGGGCGGTGTCGTGCTCGACTATTCGGCCAGCCGTTCGCGCGGCCTCGGCATAGACCGAAAGAGCGTGACTGGGCTGGATCGGGGCTTGTTACTTCGCAGTTTGTGGACAAGGCAATCGTTCATATATCGCCTTCGTCGATCCAATAGAAGTCAAGTCCCACACGGCCATGCCTCGCCTCATCTCCGCACCCGTCTCCAGCGCCCATCCGGTCTTCCGGCGCTCCGAGTACGCAGCGGCCGTTGGTCGGCGACCCCAAGACGAGGTTGTCACAACGATGCTGGCCCAGCACTTGCGAGCCGGCAATATCCGGCGCATCGTGCGTGGCGTCTTTGCGTACGTGCCGAAACATGCCGACGGGGATGGCCAAGCTTAGGCGTCGAGATGTTTAGTAGCGCCATTCTGGTAGGATTGCTGCACACCGAATAGCCCAATTCCCTAGCCGCATCGTGACCGGGGCATCGGGCCGGGCTGATTGCTCAGCGCCTGCCCCATCAGTTTGTGTAACGGAAAGGAAATCGTGACGGCGCTGGGCCGACCTTTTCTGTAATGCGGAATCCTAGACGAGAAAGGTAGGAGGACCCCGCAGTGCCAAGATGGTTAGACATTCCTCTCACGGTGTTCGAAAGAATCACCGCCTCGATCACATTTCCACTAGTGATACTGGTATTGGTTGCTGGTTTCGTTTGGCTGTTCTATGATCAGATCAAGAAGCTCTTTAGCGAAATTACAGAGCGTCTCAAAGAATCTCCAATTACCTTCCCCGGGGGAACTCAGATGGGAGTGCCAAGCGGAGACGAACCTCCCACGGAGGATAAGGCCCCCACAATTACACAACCGCAGACCGCGAGCCCAGCGGTTAAGGCACGCATTGAACAGTTAAGGGTATTTCTACATGAGTCGGGAGTCACGGATCGCGAGAGCCTTTTGTTACAGGCACTCGCCGAAAAGGAGTTTTCGACGTTCTATGAGAGAGTATATCGGGAGATCTATGGAAGCCAAATAAGCGCACTCAGAGCCGTAAACTCGGCGAATAATGGAATAGCACAAAAATCACTACGAGAGCTTCAACCCTTAACAGTAATTCAATCTGGGATGACATTTGAACAGTGGTTCCAATATTTGGAGACTAATGCTCTTGTCGTTTCGCAAGGACAAAATGTCCAAATTACGGACTCAGGAAGAGAGTTCCTGATATATGTCACCCAGCAAGGGTATCCCGAACTTGGGCAGTATCCAGGCTTGTAGCGCCGTTTCGAGCCTTATCATCGCGTGTGACCAAGCGTCTGGTATTATTGTGCTTGACGTACGTAGCTAGCTGCTAGTAGCATCGCCCGCGCGACGCCGAAATATCGATAGACTATTCTGCTCCCGATGAATATGTATGTATCCTAGCGAAAAAGAAATTGCCAAGGCATTGCTCCGCCATATATACGATCATGGCGGGGCTGCTTATGAGGTAACTGCAGGGTCAACATACGATCCACTCGCGGAGCATTTCGGCCTAAGCCGTGAAGAACGACAACGAACACGGGACGAGGAATTCGGGGATGGCAAGGTTCAAGCCGCAAAGAATATCAAGGTTCAATGGGCGAGAAACACACTTAAGAAGCGGGGTTATCTGGCTTCCTCGCGGCGCGCATATTGGCGACTCTCGGATAAAGCGGTGAGGTGGGTTGAGAATCTAGCCACCTAATGAAGATCATCGACCGAAAGCGGCTGCGCGATAACCGGTATCTCGGCGACAGCGTGTATGTCGGGTTCGACGATGATCGCGTGTGGCTGTACGCCCAAGACCCGGGCAGCATATCGATGTATGGATCGGTCGGGCTTTCTCAGGCCGCGTTAAGCGAGCTTGTAAAATGGATCAGGGATCGCGAGCGAGTTCAGAATGACGATTGACTACACTACTATCCAACTGATCCTGGCGCTGTTTATGATTATCGCGCTCGTGGGCTTCTATTGGCACCGGATTAAGACCGACAAGGCAATTGGAGTTCGCGCAATTCAGTTTATTACGGCTCTTATCGTCTTGCCCACTATAGCGATCCTCGGCCTTGCGGGAGATATGGATGACGCGACCCTCGGCGCCCTCTTTGGTGCGGTTATCGGTTATGTGTTATCTAGGCTTCCCGAGGGACCGAATTGATTACCGCCCAAGTACGCTTACTGAACGGCCAGGCTTTCCGGTCGTCGAGCGGCTCAGTCGTCTCTTCGTCCGTTACCGAGCGATTTAATCTCCGGCGGTCAAGCGAGCGGTCCAACGCATCGTCGGATTCGTCGGTCCCAAGTTCTCGGGCCTTGTCTCGGAACCGCTGACGCTGCTCAGCGGTCGAGGTTTTCGAGTGGCGGTTGGTACTGCTCGTGAGGTTCCCTGATTGCGATTGGCGGTGTCCCTATATCTCTGTCGAGGCGGAGGAAATCACGGTCGAATGTCTCGATCAGCGGAATATCGTTGCAGTCTGCTGTCGCGATGTGCATGGCGTCTCTGGGCTGAAGGTGTGGGTGCTCCCAGATCAGATCCTGAGTTCTTCGGCCGATCGTTGGCGTCAGGTTGAGAATGTAGATGTAATTCTGCCGGAAGAAATTGCGGATCAGTTCGCGCTTTTCTACCGGCACATGCGTTTGGCCTTTCAGCTTGATGACTTCGCCTAGCGTGACCGCTGACGTGCAGATCAGGATATTGCCTTTCTCGGCGGCTGCAAGCACGCCCTCGCACGCATCCCGCCTTGATTGCTCGTTCAGCCATTCGAGGAATACTGACGAGTCCCAGTAGCGCCTATCGCCGCTCATCGGGCGGCACCCAGTCGTCTTTTAGGATGCCTTTGACATCGCGAAAGGACGGGAGCTTGTCGGGATCTGGGAAAACGTACAATTCCTCGACCGCGATGTATTCCGGGTAGCCATCTTCCGAGTATCGGATATCGCCCGTGGCTTCGACGCGCCGTGCTTCCTCGGCCGCGACGAATACCTGATGGCGCAACGTCTCGGGAAACCGGCACTCGATGCGCTTATCGTTCAGGCGGTCGTACAGCGCACAGTTTAGTGCCCTTACCGTCGACACCATTTTGAGCGTGCCTTCTACGGATCCGTGAGCGCGTTCCTTGCGATCCAGTACTACGGTTACGTGGTCGACAATTTCGATATCGAGGCTTTCCGTGTGTTCCGCGTGGATGATCGTGATGGCCGCGTCGCTCGATGTGCCGTCTCCGTTGCGACGAAGCTTGGCTAGCTCGCGCGCCGACTTGAGCGCATCGTCATCGAAATACGCGGGCCGCTCCGAACGCTCCGCGATACGGCGCAAGCCGTCGATTATCGCATGTGTAGTCGCTTTCGCAGCGCTCGCGTCGCCCGACTCGGGCGTCGCGATGATTTCCAAGCTTCCGTCCCGGACGGCCGTGCGCCACGAAAGCGGGCTGGCCTTAGGGATCGCGCTAGTGACACAAGTGAGCATCGTCGAGAAGGCGCCGACCGCTTCCGCGAACTGCCCTATCTCGATATCTCCGTCGATGTGGAGCCGGATTGCCCGTTCATCCGCCACCAGAATTCCTGTCGTTACACAGTCAATGAGTCTCGGTAGGTTAGCCGCTTGCCCACTACTCCGTAAAGAGCGGCATCCGCTAGGCTCTCGTCATCGTGGCCGGGCGCTACGCGATGGTTGTGCCGGAAGGCGGACTCGACCAGATAGCGGCGCAGATTGCGCTCCGAGCAGTGTTGATAGACGCCCTTCATGCCGCGCTTGAAGCTAGAAGGTCGCGGTTCCTATCGACCTAACTATTTTCCGTGTCCCTCACTCTACGAGTCCCTCAAGTCCCGCGTAAACTCGCATCGCGGCCAATTCGAACATCCCAGAAATCTCCCATATCGACCCATCTTAGTCTCCATCCAACCATCACAGTCAGGGCACGGCTCCAGGATCTCGCCGCAATCCCGGCAACGGTGATCGTCCCCCGACCTTTCCGTCAACCCAACCCCGCAACTCGGACACGGCGGTCGGGTGAGGCTGCAATACGGGTAGTTGGAGCAACCGTAGAAGGTGCTTCCGCTCCTTGGATTTTCGCGGCGCTCCAGGCGTCCCTCCTTGCAGTGCGGACACGGCGCGTCGGCTTGCGGCAGCCGGCCGAATACGTGCACGTCGTATCGTCCGTCCAGCAGTTCGTGGGCGAACGATGACGGCGGCCCGCCTTCAGCCAGCAGGTAGACTTGGCGTCGTGCCCGGGTAATGGCGACGTAGAGCAGGCGCCGCTCTTCGGCATTCGGGTGCGCTTCGGGCGCCGCCAGCACCAGGTTGAGCAGTGGGTCGTCGGTGATCTCGGAGGGGAAGCCGTGTTTGCCGGAACACAGGCCGAGCACCACAGCGTAGTCGGCCTCCATTCCCTTCGAACGGTGCACGGTCCTGTAGGCAAAACGAAGTCCCGGATAGCGCTGTGCCAGACGGCCCAAATTCCGGGGCCTCAAGTGCCGGTATCGGCCCAGCAGCAGCACGCTTGCGGTTCCGTCATGCCGGCCGGCATCCTCTGCAATTCTGTCGAGCGCTTCAATCAACAGGGAGGGGCCTTTCTGTTCCGGCAGGCCGAGATGCACGGCCGGGCGGTCGGCCTTGCGCATCGGGCGGACGGTCTTGCGAATCTGCGCGGGATTGCGCAGTACGAAGTTGGTCGCCACCTCCGCAATGCGGTCGTCGGTCCGGAACATGGTTTCCAGGTCGATCCGCAAGTAGTCGCCGAACCACGTTTCGAATTCGCGCATGACGGCGATATCGGATCCGCCGAATCGGTAGATAGCCTGCCAGTCGTCGCCGACGGCGAAGAGCTGGGCGTCGGGAGCGCTGTCCAGCAACGCTTTGAGCAGCCTCGCCCGCGCCGCGGATATATCCTGAAACTCGTCGACCATGATGTAGCCGAACGGACTGCTGTAGCGGCCCGACTCCACCAGGTCGGTCGCCCGGTTGATCATGTCATGGAAATCGATCGTGCCGGAGCGGGTCAGCGATTCCTGATAGCGCTCGAATACCGGCCGGAACACGGCCAGGAAGGCTTCCGCCCGCTTGCAATCCGCGAGGGATGCGGCGCGTTGGGAGATTTCTGCGAAGGACAGCCGGGTGCCCTTGAAGTGCTGCAGGAACGTCGCGAGCAGTCGCGTAAACGGGTCGATCCGGCCCTGTTGTTCGAGGACATTGAACAAGTCGTCACGGGGGATCGGCGAGAGGACGACGCCATGAGCGCCGAGCTTTTTCGCCAAGTTGCGCAACAGGTTGCCATCGGCGTGCTCGTGACTGAAGGTTTCAATCAGCACGGTGCCGTGCTCTTCATGGACCCGGCGCTTCCAGTCCATCTCGCGGTGATACTTGTCGTTGTCGACGAACGGCGCGGTCTTGCCGTCGGCGTCGAGCCCGAAGTGCTCGATGTAGATGCCGTGATCGGGGAGATGGAAGTCGGGTTGGTACTGACGCTTGTCTGGTGTGGCGGTGTCGTGCTCGTAGGATGCTTCGTATTCGTAGGCGATACCGTTGAGATAGAGGTAGTTGGCGATCTCGCATTCCTCGTAGCTCTTGACTTTCTCGCCCTTCAGGGAGCGGATGTCGTGAAGGCGGATGTAGTTCCAGTATTCGCCCCAGTTTCTGAATTCGTGCTCGCTCTTGTAGGGAGCGAACTGGTCGCGGAACCATTCCAGCAGGGTCCCTGACAGGCCGCCGTCGGCGAGCAGGTCGGCGACGATGTCTTTCAGGAGTTCGAAGAGTGCGCCGTCGCTCTCGGCGGAAGGTGCGAGCGTGGGTCGCTTGCCTTCGGCCTGGCCGATGATGGACAGGCCCAGGCTGTGGAAGGTGCGCACCGTCACGCCGCGCGCCGCGGATGGGCCGAGGCGTTTGCGGATCCGCTGTTGCATCTCGTGGCGGGCGTCGCGTGCGAAGGCCAGGAGTAGCAATTCGGACGGACGCCGGTAGCCCCGCTTGATGAGCCAGCCGGCCTTGGCCACGATCACCGAGGTCTTGCCGCTGCCGGCGGCGGCGACGACCAGATTGCGGTGGTCGTCGCGGACGACCGCGTGGCGTTGTTCCTCGGTGAGTGGCATGGCCTCGATCGTGTCGAACAAGGTGCGTGAGCGGGCCAACTCGTTGGCAATGCGTGCTTTGTTTGCTTTTTCGCGGGCGCGATCCGGGGCTTCCAGGAAATCCAGGATGTCCTTCAGCATTCGGATTTCCGTGGAGTCGGAAAGCGCTGGCGGCCATTGCCCTACCAAGCCTCCGGCGACCGCCTCCGCATCTCGCGTGAGGTCGCGGATATCGGCAACGCGTACGTAGTTTGGCGGATCTGCTAGCTGTGCGAGGCGACCGTGCATTAAGCGTAACTTTCCGAGTTGTGGCGCCAAGGCACCGCGCCACCAGCGAGTCCTTGCGTTGTCCAGCGAGTCGCCGAGCGCTTGTGCATCTTCTCGCGTCAGTCCCGACACGGTTACCCTGCCTTCGGCATGGCG
Source organism: Gammaproteobacteria bacterium (assembly GCA_022819855.1). Taxonomy (GTDB): domain Bacteria; phylum Pseudomonadota; class Gammaproteobacteria; order Steroidobacterales; family Rariloculaceae; genus Rariloculus. The sequence continues at coordinate 53,126 of JAJEGN010000005.1, forward strand.
CAGAGACACGCTGGCCCAGAGGCGGTGGTTTTTAATCCGTACGGTCTTTAGATCGCCAATGGAGATCTCCCTTGACCGGAACGCAAAGCTCAGTCTCAAGACGTTTGGGTTCACTGCGACCGCCCTGGCGTCGCGCGGTTGCAGCACGGCGAACAGGAACGCCGCCAGTCCCGCTCGTCTCGCCTTGAAGGTGTCCCCGGCTTGTGAGGTTTGTTCAGGAGGACGCTGCTTGGCGCTCCGTTGTGATTCGGGGGCGGCGGTCAATACTTGGTGGTTTCGGTATAGGACTGGAATATGCGGAGTGTCGCGTTTGTAGCCGATTACAGAGCGCCTCGCAAATGAGAAGTTGCCGTCGACCTCCTCTTCAACTAGCGTGCAGCGCGAGCAGCAGCTCGTAAGGATGTCGCTCGGCCCGACCACAGAACTCGCGGCCATTGTCGGTCAGCACGGCCTGCACCGGCACGCCCAGCGCCTCGTAGAACGGCAGCACGCGATCGTACAGCAGTTCCGCCGCGGTGATCGGCATCTTCGAGGTATAGACCTTGGCGAAGGCCAGGGAGCAGAACGCATCCACGACGACCTGCACGTAGATCTTCCCCACGCCCTTGAGCGTGCCCCAGTAGAACGTGTCCTGGTTGAGCAACTCGCCGGGTGCGCTGACCTCCACGTGACGCATCCGGAACTCGCAGGAATGGCGTTCCAGCAGCCGGATCTGCTCGTCGCTGAGCGCCACGGTGTCGTCCTGTGCGTGGGTCTCGAGGCGAAGCAGGCGCTGGTGGCGTGTGGCCAGCTCGTGGCGCAGCCAAACGCCTCGCACGCCGGAGAGGGACTCACATCGGATATCCCGCAATTATCTTTTCCCGCAATATTGGTTCGACAGTCTCGATCGCTTGATCCTCAACAGAACGGAACATTTACATTGTGCTTCTGTGCTTCATTTCCGCTCCAAATACGGTAGCTTGACGTCCCAAGCACGGCAATTGCACCAACCGATGAATCTTAAGGCTTTAGAGAAACAAGTCAGGCGGCTTGTATCGCGCGTACCGATACTCGGCTCCACGGCCGGAGTGGCCGTTGGACACGACGCATTGTCGAACTTCGTCGCCAATTTGAACTGGGCTAATGCCGATCCTACCAAGTACCTGTATGCAGGCACTCATGGGATCAGCCGCGGAATGGAGGAGGCACATCGGGTGTGGCAGACAATTCCTGAGACCTTGCGTGCCACAGGTCCGGATGCGGTCGCGAAACATTTGGGGGGGCTCGATTGGAGCCACATTGTCCCGTTCAGTGCTGGCGGGAGCAATGATGCGTCGAATGGCATTTTCGAGAGCGCCGGATTGAATCGCAGCCGGGGCGCGCACGCGATGACCCGCAATGAGATCCGGGTGGCCCAGCAAGTCTTACAAGGGAAAGCATTCTCGGCGGCGTTGTCGGCTACCGCCTCCCGGATGTTCGCCGGGGCTGTAGTGGCTGCAGCGGCCGGTTGCGTGCTCGCCATCCTGGAGCACGGACTGGAATGGCAACGGGGGCGAATCGACCGCGACGAGATGTTTCGGCGGATCGCCCGGGAGACGGGAAAGTCTGCCGGTTCCGGCGCGGCGGTGTCTGGATTGATGGTGGCCGTGGCGTTGGCGTTCCCGCCGCTCATTCCTTTGGCGGCCCACTTGATGCTACCCCTTGCCGTAATGGGGTTTTGTGCCACCGGCCACAAGGTTGTGCGTGTCGGGGTCGGGTGGTACGAGGTGTTGCGCGAGCCATGCGCCCGCCAGGCCCCATCCACCTTTCAGCCTGTTTTGGCCTTGCCCCCGCCCACCGGGGATCAAGAGAGCATCGCCGGTCAACTGGCTCGATTGGAGGGGGCGTGGGCCGGGTAGCAGTCCGATGCGATCGGACATGTGACCAAACTCTCCAAAGCCCCCGAGCTGTCCATTGATCGCGCGCACGCGAGAGCCAATGGGTTATAACAACTAGAGAAGCCACACGTCTTCGCAGTAGCGGGAGCTTTCGTTAGAAATCTCATGCAGCGGCGCTTGACTCCCCTCGCCGGACTTCGTCTGCATCGCCAGTGGAAATTTATCGAGAGCTTCTTGATAATGCGCGTCGAGCGTCACCTGCGTCTGCCGGGTAGCTCCACGCGTCAACAACAAACCGAAGACACAAGGACGTGAGCTTGTCGCTTTCGAAACACACTTATCCTTTGCGGCCCTACGGGCGTGCTCTCGGCACCCGCCCTTGTCCGCGGCCTTACCAGGATTACCCGATTGCCTCGCACCGATAGGAAGACGCACACGAATTCGGGCGCCAACGACAAGCTCGTACCACGAGGAGCAGAGTAGTGAATCCCAACGGCACGACACTTGCCACCATCCATAGCGAATCGGCGGCAAAATTAAATTTCGCATGCCATCAGAGTTCATTTGCCTTTCTTCGCGAACTACGAATCGAAAACAACGATTTGACGGAACGATTGGAAAACGTGCGGGTCACGTTATCCTCAAATCCGGCCTTCCTGAAGCCCAAGTCGTGGACGCTTGATCGAATTGCCCCCGCAGGCATTCGTCCGATCACTGACCGAGATATCGAGCTCGATGGAGCCTTCCTGCTCGAACTGGCTGATTCCCTATCCGGACACGCGAAGATCACGGTCGAACAAAACGGCGCGATTATCGCGGACCAGACAAAGCCCGTTGAACTGCTCGCGTACAACGAATGGGGCGGCGCAGGCTACATGCCTGAATTGCTTGCAGCCTTCTCGATGCCCAACGATCCGGCGGTGGATCGAGTCTTGCGCGATGCCAGCCTGATCCTGCGACAAGCCGGCAAACCTGACGGAATCGACGGTTACAAGTCGGGCAGCCGGCAACGTGTATGGGAAATTACCTCCGCCATCTACGCGGCCGTTTGCAATCTTGGCATCACCTACGCCGTCCCGCCAGCCAGCTTTGAACGTGACGGCCGAAAAATTCGGCTGCCCGGCCAGATCCTAGCGAATGGCGTTGCAACCTGCCTGGACACCACGATGCTCTTCGCTTCCGTGCTGGAGCAAGCCGGCCTTAACCCAATTGTCGCGCTTCCCCACGAACACGCCGTGGCCGGCGTCTGGCTGCAGCCCGAGGAACTTTCGACCATCGTCGTCGATGAAGCGGAAATCCTGAGAAAACGCATCCAACTGAACGAATTGCTGTTGTTCGAAACTACGCTTGCTACGCAATCCCCGGCGCCGCCGTTTTCCAGGGCTGTCAAGGCCGCAGCGGACGTCATCACACCGGAAAAGGACGACACCTTTAGTTCTGCAATCGATATCCGTCGTGCCCGGGCTCACCGGATCACGCCATTGGGCAAGAAATCCGTTCAACCGGCTCAGTCCTTGGAATCTGACACGGACGTCCGGGTGGAACTGGCACTTGAAGAAGCTCCTGTTCTGCCAGACTTCGACGAAGGACTGGAAGCGGACGAACTGCCGGAAACGCCGACTGGTCGCCTGGAGCGCTGGCAACGAAAGTTGCTGGACCTGTCGGCGCGCAATCCACTCCTCAACCACCGATCGACTAAGGCGAGCGTAAAGCTGATCTGTCCCGAACCGGGGCGACTGGAAGACAAGTTGGCAGACGGTGTACGTATTTCCATTCGCTCGGTGCCGCAGCCCACAAGCCAGGCGCAGGATGAGGAATTGCACTTTCAACGCACCGGCGAAGTCATCACCCAAGAGTATGCGCGTGAGGCGCTCGAGAAGAAGCAGGTCCTCGTCGATTTGACCCCCACTGAACTCTCGCGCCGAGCAGTCTCCATCTACCGGAAGGCGCAAACCGCATTACAGGAAGGCGGTGCGAACACCTTGTATCTTGCCCTCGGTTTTCTGCTGTGGAAGCGGGATGAGAAAGACAGCCGCCGGTTCCGCGCGCCCTTGATCCTCGTGCCGGTGACACTGATTCGCAAATCTGTTCGCAGCGGCGTTCGGATGCTGGCGCACGACGACGAGCCGCGATTCAACACGACGCTGTTGGAAATGCTTCGAAAGGATTTCGGGATCGATATTCGGGGGTTCGACAACGCGTTGCCGGAGGATCTGAGCGGCGTCGACGTAAACGGCGTCTGGAACAAGGTGCGCAGGGCGGTAAAGGACGCACCGGGCTTCGAGGTAGTCGAAGACGTTGTCCTGGGGCACTTTTCCTTCGCGAAGTACCTCATGTGGAAGGACTTGGTGGACCGAACGGAAGCGCTTCGATCAAGCGCCATTGTCAAGCACCTTATGGACACTCCGCGCGATCCCTACCCTAGCGAAATCGCGTTCGTCGATGCTGCCGAAATTGACCGCCGCTACAAGCCTTCCGACCTCCTCGCGCCCTTGCCGGCAGATTCATCGCAAATGGCAGCGATCGCCACTGCCGATGCAGGGAAGGACTTCGTCATCATCGGTCCGCCCGGCACCGGCAAGAGCCAGACCATAAGCAATCTCATCGCCCACATGCTCGGAAAGGGCAAATCCGTGCTTTTTGTCTCCGAGAAAACCGCCGCGCTCGAAGTCGTATATCGCCGGCTCCAGGACATCGGGCTCGGACAGTTCGCCCTGGAACTTCACTCGAACAAAGCCCGCAAGCTGGACGTATTGACGCAATTACGTTCCGCTTGGGAGTTTCGCACAAATGCCGACGCAGAGACTTGGCGGAAGGAAGCCGACAGACTCAAGCAATTGCGCGACCAACTCAATGTCGTCGTCGACCGGCTTCATTTGCGGCGTCGCAATGGGATGACCGCATTCGAGGCGATGGGGGTCCGTATACGGGATACCCATCTGGCAAGACAGGTCACGCTGTCGTGGCCTACATCCGACCATCATGATGAAGGCGCGTTGTCGCACATGCGCGACGTTGTAGAGAAACTTCAAGTCCAAGCGGCCGCCGTCGAGAACATTTCCGATAGCCCCTTCAAAGTGGTTACGACCGGAGACTGGTCGCCTCAATGGCAAGGCAGTCTCTCGAAGCAAGCCGGGGCGCTTTCCGCAGCCGTGCTCGCAATGGAACGCGAATGCGAGAGGCTGCTCGATGCGATCGGAATCAGTATTCCCGACCGCACGATGACGCGTATTGACGCGCTCAAGCAACTCGCCGAAACGCTACAGGAATCCTGGCGAAAACAAACAGCCTTCGCGCTGGAGCCGGATGGGCACGAACGCATTGAGGCTCTTGATGAAGCGGCAACGCACCTGAATTCCTATACTGAGGCGCAAGCGGCGTTGAGTTGTCGCTACGATCCCATGGCGTGGCGAAAGCTGGACGGCGAGGAAATTGCCCGTCAATGGAGCGATGCCGAAGAGTCCTGGCTGGTCAAGCGGGTCCTGATTCGCCGGCGAGTCCTCAAGGAAATGAAGGACGCCGGAGCTAAGGGAACGCCGGATCCCCAACGCGATGCGACGACGCTTAGCCGACTGCGGGAACACGGCGAAGCAATCGATCGTCTCGGGGAACTACTCTCAGACCTCAAAGTCTGGAAGGGTCACACCACGCAACCCGACGCCTTGCTGGCACTACGCGCGCTGGGACAACAGGCAACAGTCGCAGTGAGCAAACTGGCCGACGATGCTCCTTCCTTGCTGGATACTCGCGTCAGGGTCAAGACCCTGCTTCATGACGGGAACGATCTTCTGGCGCCTGAAGCTGCCGTTGGACGAGCGATGAATGACTTCCTGACCGCGAATCGTCGGGTGCAGCATGCTTGCGATGAATTTGAGTCGCTCGCCGGTCAGTCGATTCGAGAACACTTCGCGAGCAATCAAAAAGCGTTGGAGGCTATTCGTGAGACCGTAGACTCTATAGCCCGCCGCCATCACGAATTGAAGGCGTGGTGCGACTGGTGGCATCGGCGGACCCAGGCCATGGACCTGCAACTGACCCCGCTGGTGAGAGGCATTGAGAATGGCCAAGTTCCCACCGACGAAATCGAGGCCACATTCAAGGCCGCATATTGCGCGTGGTGGTCGGGGGCGATAATCGGTGAAGATAACGTCCTGCGCAGATTCTCGACACCCGAGCATGTGGCGACCATCGAGAAGTTCCGCCGAATAGACGACCAGTTCCAGAAGCTCACCGCTGCCTACATCGGCGCCAAGCTCGCTGGCCAACTTCCAAGATCGGACAACGTCACTCGAAAATCGTCCTGGGGCGTGCTGCGGCACGAAATTCAGAAAAAACGGCGTCACAAGCCAGTTCGGCAACTCATGGCTGAGGTTCCCGATGTCGTTACGGCCCTCGCGCCATGCCTGATGATGTCGCCTCTGTCAGTTGCCCAGTACCTGGCGCCCGACCAGGCCTTGTTCGATGTTGTCATCTTCGACGAAGCCTCTCAGATCACCGTCTGGGATGCCGTCGGTTGCCTGGCACGGGCACGTCAGGCCATCGTCGTCGGAGATCCCAAGCAGATGCCGCCGACCAACTTCTTTGCAAGAGCCGACGACGATCCGGACGGCGATATCGACATGGAAGGTGATCTGGAAAGCATCCTGGACGAGATGCTGGGCGCGAGCATCCCCGACCGCACGCTCAGCCTGCACTACCGCTCGCGCAAGGAAAGCCTTATCGCTTTCTCCAACAGCCGCTACTACGACAACCAACTGATTACCTTCCCAGCGCCTGTCTATCCTGACAATGGCGTTCACTTGATACGCCCGGACGGCTTTTATTCGCGCGGAAAGGCCCGGCACAATCAGGGGGAAGCCAAAGCAATCGTTGCGGAAATCCTGAACCGCCTCAAGCACAACGACCCCGCCATGCGAAAGCAGTCGATTGGCGTCGTGACGTTCAACACCGAGCAACAGACCCTGATCGAAGACCTGTTGGATGAAGCTCGTTCCTCCAACCCGGACATTGAGTGGGCATTTGCCCCGGACAGCGGTATCGAGCCGGTTTTCGTGAAGAATCTCGAGACGGTACAGGGCGACGAACGCGACGTCATCATGTTCAGCGTCACCTACGGACCGGATCAGGGCAATCACGTGACAATGAACTTCGGGCCCCTGAATCGTGATGGCGGAGAACGGCGCCTCAACGTTGCCATCTCCCGTTCCCGCTCGGAAATGGTGGTTTTCTCCACCCTCAGCCCGGATCGTATCGACCTGTCGCGAACCCAGGCTCTAGCCGTTGCGGATCTCAAGCACTTCCTGGAGTTCGCCGAGCGCGGACCGGCTGCGTTGGGTGCCGCTGTCCACGGCTCCATAGGTGATTTCGAATCACCGTTCGAAACAGCCGTCGCCCGGGCACTGCGAGACAAGGGTTGGAAGGTGCATCCGCAAGTCGGCGTTTCTGCCTATCGCATCGACCTTGGCATCGTCCATCCCGATGCGCCGGGCGCGTACTTGGCGGGCGTAGAGTGCGATGGCGCCATGTACCACAGTTCCGCCTTTGCACGGGAGCGTGACAAAATCCGGCAGGCAGTACTCGAAGGACTCGGCTGGACGCTGTTTCGAGTGTGGTCCACGGATTGGTGGACGCACAGGGCCAAGGCACTTGAAGACCTGCACAATTCGCTTACGGAGCAATTGCAGGTTGATAGGCAAGAGCGCGAGGAAGCGGCTCAAGCCCTTGCTGGAAACGGCTCGGCGGGCGAGCCGACCGTCACCGACGTAACCCCGGTTGCGCCGGATTCTGAGCCAGTATCGTTACCGACGGTCGACGCGACGGTGGATCGTACCCCGGAATTCCCGCCCTTGGACCCGCCCCAAACCCAGTTTGCGCGGCGCTCCAGCGCAAACGACTCCACGAGTGATTCGAGTGTTCAGCCGTCGCTGATGGCTATTGACGAGCAGATGGATGACACGGCAACTCAATATGTCACCACACGTTTTGACGATGCACGCCACAGGGCCGACCCGAAGCAGTTCCATGCCGACGACTACTCGCGTCGATTGAACAAAATGATCGACCATGTCATCGACACGGAAGGGCCGATTCACGAGGATGTTCTTGTTCGTCGTATCGCCCGGCATCATGGATTCCGTCGTGCTGGCCGGCAGATCCGAGAGAGGGTGTTGGTACTCGCAACGCGGCGCCGCGGCCGCACGACTGAAAGCGTCGGTGTGTTTTTCTGGCCTAAAGGAACAGTCAAGGAACGTCTCGCACCGGCCCGCCACAGCGGACGAGACGACGAGATGCGGAAGATTGAGTACATCTGCCGGGAAGAATTGCGGGCGATTCGAGAGTCCCTAAGTCTAGACGATGATCCAGTCGCATTTGCCCGTCGTATTGGGATCGCGCGGCTAAGTAGGCAGGGGCGACAGCGGCTTGTGGATACAACTGACCCGTAGGGAAAACAGCATGATCGAAATAGGCGAAGTTGAGGCTCGAATAACGGCAAAGGGAACTCATTCCCTGCTAAGTTTCCAGATTGTCTGACGGTGGAGAGCTTGGTCCATTAAGCGGCAATCGCTCAGAATGGCGCCGAACGCCTTAGGCAAGATAGACTTCTAGTCTACCGTGGAGCGAACACATATGTTGCTGAGCGTCAATCTTAAAACGCGATATCCAGAGAAAAAACGTACCAAAGATCTTCGCACTTTTGGTTTGGATGAACGAGCGCTGCAAGATATACTTTTCCAATCACTTGACCGGCTATTCCCCGAAGACGAACTCATCTTGCTTATGCAATCTAGGGTATGGAGAGAAGAACCGGATCTAATGGCCATAGACAAGGATGGGAGCCTCTACATTTTCGAACTCAAGATCGGGGAGTCTAAGAGCGAGAATCTCCTTCAGGTGCTCAGATATGGGCAAATATTCGGGGCATCACAATACGATGATTTGAACAAGTTATATAAACGCATTCCGGACAGGACCTAAACATTGAAGAACGCACACAAATTTCAATTTGGTGTGGATATCCCGAAGCAGGATTTCAACCGCAATCAGATCTTCGTAGTCATGACCAATGGGCTCGATTACCGAACGCGCGAGACAATCAAATATTGGCGTCGGGCTGGACTAGATATTCGCCCGTGGGTATATCGTGTTTACCTAGGAAACGATAACGAAATGCTACTCGAAATCTCGGCTTTTAGGGTAGAAGACAATCCCTATGAGGATATAGCCGAAGGCTACTACATCCTCAACACAAACCTTCAAGACGGATCTGACCCCACAGATCACGACGATATGCTAGGTAACGCGAAGGCAGCTGCGTATTACAAGCCGTGGAAATTCAAGATTAAGTCGTTGCAAAAAGGTGATTTCATATTCTTGTATCAGTCCAGATCTGGCGTTGTTGCTGTTGGTAAAGCGGATGGCAGACTTCAAATAAACCCTTACCATGGGAACCCTGATGATGGTGAAGAAGGAACGGCAGAATACTGCATGCAGCTCCGCTCCTTTCAAAGGGTAGCACCGCCGCTCACAGCAGCTGAAATAAAAACGATTACCGAAGTCGACTACGTATTCATGCAAACCATGTTTGGCATCGGCGAGGACAGCGGCACTAAGCTCATGAACTATCTCCGAGCCGATGGTCGACTACAAGGCTAGAAAGCTCTGTACACGCCGAGCACTACGCCTGTCCTGTCTATAAGTCGACCTTTTGGCCGTATTTGGTTTTCGCTACCTATTGAGTTGGGTGTTTGTCGCTGTTATCGCCACTGACACTCGATGGTCCTGACCATCTTCAGATCTCTAGCTTCGATGCACCATTGCCAACCAAGTTGGGTTATCGGAGGCTTTGGACTGAACCTTCTCGAGTACTTCTCGATTTTGTATTAGTTCTATATCGACAACCGGATCGTTCCATCCGCCGAGCTTGTCCGCTGTCAAACGGGCTCGGATGTCCAACCCCTTTCGCGCGGCATCAACGTTGAACTTGGCCACGTTGATTCGTGCGAACAGGAATCCCTTGAGCTGACCGGGATCCATTCCAGAGAGTTTCGTTGCGGTATCGAGCAGTTTCTTGAGGCCCTCACTCAACGCATCCGATGCCGCCGCCTCTGCTTGTGCAGTGTTCGCTCCGGCCCCGCTCCCTCCAAACACGGCCGCCGCCTTGAGCAGCCGGCTGCTACTTGATGACTTCGTTGTCTTGTCCTGCATCGTGAGAAGAAACTGCCAATGTGTGGCTCATCAGATCGCACAAATAGACACATCAGCCGGACAAAAATCAGTCCCGAGCGCGACGGGTCCATATCTCAATGATGATGGATGTTCATTCTCTTATGCAATCACCGGATAGCATGGGTCGCCCCAATCCTCGTTCGCGTTGTCCATCAGCAAATGGATCACGAGCGGAACCAAATTATTGAGAATCGCCGTGCCATCGCGAATTTGATCCCGGTTCACGCTGCCCTGCCATGTCGCGCCGCCGTGCATGAGTTGATTGCGTAGCGTGTACAATCGCGCTAGGACAATGGCGAGTACAGTGGCTGTTTGGTTCGTGTCGCGTAAGGCCCGGAGTGCCGTATTCCTTGCACCGTTGAATTTCGACTTCCACAAGGGTTCCGAGATGCGGCCGTTCTGATAGTCCCAAAACGGCTGGAAGACAAACGGGTTGTCGAGCAAAAGCCGAACTGGACCAGGAAAACTGGTCCAGACCAATTCATAAAGCAGATTCTCTTGATCGAGGGCCACCAAGCGGCTCATAAACTGATCCAGCACAGACCGCTCTGTACCTTGTTCCCGCTGAATCTCGTTGGCATACGCTGAATTCAACGCGATCCAAAGAAAGATGAACCTAGCGTCGTCGTCTTCGCAAAGATTCGCCCGTTCAAACCAACTTAGCGCCCGGTGGACTCGCAGGCCGAGCTTGTCGGGATAGTCTTTCTCAATTTGCTGAGCGCGGGCCTTTAAATCGGCGCGACTGAACATATGAGTATCGCTCCTATGAATGCCGCGGTGTCAAGCTTGTTCGGCCAATTATCCTGTGCTGTATCGCACCTCACGGTTCTGGCGACAGGGAAGCAACTTGTTTTCGAACCCCTCAGTAGCACGGGCAGCTAGCATTCAGGGCGCAAAAAATCGACGATAACGTCGCGCCCGAACTTAATGCCCGCAACCTCGGCAGCCGCTTTGATGATCCTCATCTTGAGCTGATTATTTAGGTTCGTTCCGACTATCCAGCCCCCCGGTAGCGCAGCTTGGCTCCCCATGAGGTCTGGCCTACCCGGATAGAGTTCCGCAGCACGTTTGGCAATATAGTGGCGCTTGCGTCCTTGGAAAGCTGGGTGCTGGGAACACCGCTGCAGAAAAGTCGAATCGCCTTTCGCGAGTTCACTTAGTACGAAAACCATCGCTTCCGTGGCGTTAGCATAGGAAAACTGCTTGTCGCGAAGTACGCCAATCCCAGTGCGCAGGGATTCAGGGCGGCCGCTTTGGGGCGGTGTCACTTTCCCGGTTGCCTTGCGAATCTTTGCGAGGTCTTCTCTATTTAAACCAACAGAGCGAGCCCAGCGCCCGTACTGCGTGGAGGCAGTATTCGGATTAATTCCTTCGATTTTCGCGGCGTTCAACACCTCTTCTCGAAGCGCCGGTCGTTGTACTTTAGCCGAAATTTCGTCGGCGATGTCCCAAACTCTTCCCGTTCTGGTACCGGCGGCCGGCCTCGGACTTGGTACCGGACGTACCGGTCCAACAGGCCGCTGGGGCGGTTTAGGTGGATCAAGTGGTTGAGGTGTCGTTGGTGAAATCCCAGGCTCGCTCACAGCGAGTCCGGCAAGAAATTTCAGCACGTCGTCTTCAACGGGTCGTATACCGACCTTGGACTCCACGGCGTTAGTAAGCAATTCAACAAGCTGCTCGTCTCCTCTATCGACTATTTCGTTCCACGCCGCGGGAATTTCCTGCCGTGCAGCGGAACGCCGATGCTTGTTGCGATACTCCTTGCGGGCCGTTTCGAGTGCTTCTCCTGAACCCAGCCTGTCCCGCTCAAGATACCGTTGCAGGACTTCGGCTGATTCTTGATCCGTGCGCTCGAAAAGGTCCAATTTGAATACTCGCCGATCCTCATAGCTGCCCTGTTCGGCCGGGAGATAAAAGCTCCATGTTTGCCCATCGGTCAGCGTGACGAACTGAGCGCCTGTGTGAAAGGCGTATTCCAGAGCCTGCTTCACGCCGTCCTCAGCTTTGCCTGGCTGTTTCACTTCCACAAAACACTTCGGATTTCCAGGCGGGGAACAGAGCGCAAAATCCACTCTGCCTTCGCCGGTTGAAAATTCGGGCCAGACAACATTGGTGTCATACACGTCCCAACCGAGATCGCTTAGGATGCGGAGAACGATCCCTTGCGAGATTGATTGTTCGTTTGGGAATCGACCGTCTCTTAACTTCCGACCAATATCGGCAATCGTGAGCTTAAGATGCATAATGGTGTTCTTCCCTGCGCCTGGTATCCGTACAACTACTATAGCCAATCGGCTCGTAAGCTGGACCGTTCCCCTGGATCCGAGCCACCTTGGAAATGGGAGGATCAGCATATCAGGCCACTTTCCTGGCGAACATCGCAGGGGGCATTTTGCCCACGGATCGACGAGGCCGGACATGGTTGTAGTGAGTTCGCCAGCGCTCGATGATGTCGCGTGCCTCAGCCAGGCTGCCGAACCAATGCAGGTCCAGGCGGTATTCGCGGAACTTGCCTTTGAAGCCTTCCGCGAAGGCATTCTGAGTCGGCTTTCTGGGCTGAATGAAGTGCAGTCGCACACCGGTTCGCCGGGCCCAGAAGAACATCGCCTTTGACGTGAACTCCGGACCATTGTCCAGCACCAGGGTCCTAGGCAGTGGCCGAGTGGTGCTGAGCTCGTCGAGGTAGCGAGCCAGGCGAGCGCCGGAAATCGACGTGTCGACGATCTGGCCGACGTACTGACGCGAACAGTCATCGATGAGGTTGAGGATACGGAACCGCCGGCCATTGGCGAGCTGATCGGACATGAAGTCCGCGGACCAGCGCTCGTTGGCCTTCCTCGGTACGGGCATCGGCACTCTGGGCCGCGTGATCTTCTTGCGGCGCTTAGTGCGCACCTGCAGGCCTGCCTCGCGGTAAATCCGATACGTGTGCTTGCGATTGCTGACCCGACCTTCCCGCTTGAGCATCTCGTGCAGGGTCAGATAGCCGTAGCGGGGATAGCGCTCGGCCAGCACCTTCAGCCGATCACACAACGGCGCATCGTCTCGGCCCTTCGGTCGATACCAGGCCACCGAACGGGGCAGGCCCACCAGCCGACAGGCGCGTCGTTGGCTGTAGCGGCGATCGGTCAGGTGATCCACGCTCGGCTACACACATTGATCGAGGCCATCCGGAACATCGGCTTGAAAGGCACCGCGCTGGCGCGCGCCTATGTCGGCAGCATCCGCCTGGAGTTGTTCAAGATCGGCGCGGTGATCCTAGGTCGGGCGCTCAAGACACAGCGCCAGGATCCGTTCTTCGATCTCCGGCGCCACACGGTTCGGATGCGGCGATTTGGGCCCGCGCTTCTGTTCCACCAAGGCAGCCACGCCGCCGACCTGGAAGGCGCGACGGACCTCATAGCAGGTGTCGCGATGGTAGCCCATGATCTGGCAGGCCTTCGATACGTTGCCGAGCTTCTCGGCCAATTGCAGCAAGGACAGCTTGCGCTTGCTACTCTCTGTTGTCGCGGTCATCGGTCGTCTCCTTGTAGTTGGTTCGTTTGGTCACTTACCAATCTACCGGAGACCCCGGTGCCCGCCCTATAACAGGCCAACTATCGTAAAATTGCTTAACCACTTCAACTTGTTGCCCACCAGCCCGGCAATGACGCGAAGCGGCTCGGCGTGGTCGGAGGTTCAAACCGCTGCATTTCGATTTCTTGCCTAGAACCACGATGCCCCTTTGAAGCGAACATCTGCTGAAGCAATTATGCCGCGTATCTTCGATAATCTTCGTCCCCAATCAAGTCTCCTACCGGCCCTGCAGAAGACTCTGGCCCTTTCTAATCGTGCGGATTTTTGTGTCGGCTACTTCAACTTGCGTGGATGGGGCGGGCTAGCGCGATACATAGATGGTTGGGATACCGAAAGTGGTCCATGTCGTGTTCTGATCGGTATGCAGCGGTTGGCGCATGACGAACTCAGAGATGCCTTAAGCCTGATTGATCGACCTTCCGGGATCGACAATCAGACGGCGCACCGCCTCAAGGTTCACTTGGCTGAGCAACTCCGTCAACAACTCACCATAGGAGCACCGACCAATGCCGATGAGGAGGCGCTGAGGCAGCTATGTAATCAACTTCGCCACAAGAGGGTCGTAGTCAAGTTGTTCTTGCGCCATCACCTGCACGCGAAACTCTATCTGTTGTATCGCGACGACCCAGTTAACCCCATCATGGGCTTCTTGGGAAGCAGCAATCTCACCTTCGCCGGCTTGTCTGGACAAGGCGAGTTGACTATCGATGTGCTCGACCATGATGCAGCGCTCAAGCTGAAAGAGTGGTTTGAGGACCGCTGGAACGACCGGCTTTGTGTCGACATAACCGACGAACTGGTTCAGATCATCGAAGAAAGTTGGGCACGTGAGACGGTGATTCCGCCTTACCACGTCTACCTAAAGATGGCTTATCACCTTTCCCACGAAGCCCGGGCAGGTCTAGCGGAGTTCAGGATTCCAAAAGTGTTTGGCGACCGTTTGTTCGACTTTCAGTCGGCGGCTGTGAAGGTCGCCGCACACCACATAAACAAACGTAACGGTGTGCTTATCGGTGACGTGGTGGGACTCGGTAAGACACTGATGGCCTCTGCGGTTATCCGCATTTTCGAGGACGACTACGGGCTAGAGACGCTTATCATCTGCCCGAGAAACCTCGTTCCTATGTGGGAAGACTACGCGTACCAGTACCAACTCCGAGCTAGGGTGCTATCGCTCAGCAGAGTGCTAACAGCGCTACCCAACCTGCGGCGATACCGTCTGGTGGTGATAGATGAGAGTCACAATCTTCGGAACCGCGAAGGGAAGCGGTACCGCGCCATACAGGAGTATCTCCGTTCGAACGAAAGCAAGTGCATACTCCTATCGGCAACACCCTATAACAAGACATATCTCGATCTATCGAGCCAGTTACGTCTCTTTGTGGAAGATGATCAGGATCTTGGTATCCGCCCCGAGCGACTATTGCGAGAGTTGGGGGAAGTCGAGTTCAGCAGGCGGCATCAAGCCTCTCCGCGCAGCTTGGCTGCATTCGAGCAAAGCGAGTTTGCGGACGACTGGCGCGATTTGATGCGGCTCTACCTCGTCCGTCGTACCCGGAGCTTCATCCAGGATTACTACGCGGATACAGATCCGCAAACTGGGCGCAAGTATCTCACCTACGAGGACGGCACCAAGTCGTTTTTCCCGGCCCGCGTGCCGAAGACAATAAAGTTTGCGATCGACGACTCTGACCCAAACGACCAATACGCCAAGCTGTATTCTGCAAGAGTTGTCGAAACGGTGAAGGCGCTGCACCTGCCGCGTTACGGCCTTGGCAACTATCTTGCTGAAAACCCTGAAACAGCTCCGACTGAAACAGAGGCGCAGCAGATTAGCGATCTCTCACGGGCTGGCAAGAGGTTGATCGGTTTCTGTCGCACGAATCTCTTCAAGCGCCTCGAGAGTAGCGGTGCCGCCTTTCTGCAATCGGTCGAGCGCCACATACTTCGCAATTACGTGTTCCTTCATTCCATTCGTAATGGTTTGCCGCTACCACTGGGGACGCAAGACGCAGAGATGCTGGACTCACGATTCACGGATGAAGACGTAGACTGGTCGCAAGACGCTCTCTTTGAACTGGATGGCGAAGAGAAGGACGATCGGTTCTGGAGTTCCGTTGATCCGTGGGACGCAGCCGCGTTCGATCAACGGGCTGCTGAGATTTACGCAGCGTACAACAAGCGGTACAAGAGTCGCTTCAAGTGGCTGAGGTCCAATCTCTTTCACCACTCCCTGGAGGCTGACCTCTTGTCGGATTCCAACGCCCTGTTGAGCTTGCTACAGGCTTATGGAGCGTGGGCGCCGATGCAAGACGCAAAACTCAACGCACTCCATACGCTTCTGACGGACGACTTTCCAGAGAAAAAGATTTTGATTTTCTCTCAGTTCGCCGACACGGTTTCCTATCTTGAGACGCAACTCAAACGCAGAGGCGTCCGCGCTTTAGCAGGAGTCACTGGCAACTCTGCTGACCCTACGGAATTGGCTCACAGATTCAGTCCGGTAAGTAACCAACGATCAGCACAAGTTTTCCCGGAACAACAGCTCCGCGTCCTGATCGCCACTGATGTGCTTAGTGAGGGGCAGAATCTGCAGGACTGCCACGTCGTCGTGAACTACGACCTGCCATGGGCAATTATAAGGCTCATCCAAAGGGCGGGACGTGTGGACCGGATCGGGCAAGTGGCAGACGAAATATTGTGCCACTCATTTATGCCTGCAGAAGGCGTAGAACGCATTATTGACTTGCGAAGACGCGTGCGAGAGCGACTTGACCAGAATGCAGAAGTGGTCGGCACGGACGAAGAATTCTTCGAGGACGACGACGACGACCGGACAATTCTGAACCTCTACCACGAACGGGCAGGTATCCTGGACGGGGAGCCCGATGGCGAGGTTGATCTGGCATCTCAAGCCTACCAGATATGGAAGAACGCCATATCTGCGAATCCGCGCTTGGAAAAGACCGTAACGAACCTGCCAAACGTCGTGCTGTCTTCCCGGCAGCACACTCCGACGGCTCAACGTCCCGAAGGAACACTTGTATTTATGAGAACTGGTGACGGAAACGATGCTCTCGCCTACATCGACCGCGGAGGCAAGAGCATCACCGAGTCCCCACTCGAAATCCTCTCTGCTGCTGAGTGCGCCGTCGGCACACCAGCACAGCGTCGCCACGAAGACCACCACGAGCTAGTCGTCGCGGGGATCAAGCAGCTTGTCAGCGAGGAGAAACGAATCGGTGGGCAACTGGGTCGGCCCTCCGGCGCGCGGTTTCGAGCGTACACGCGTCTCAAGTCGTATGCTGATCGAATTGAGGGCCAACTGTTCGACACGGACTCACTCCATAAGTCGATAAACGAAATCTACCGCTATCCCTTGCGTCAGTTGGCGGTTGACACAGTGAACCGGCAGCTTCGCAGTGGCGTCGACGACGCTCGTTTGGCGGAGGTTGTCATCTCCCTGTACGAAGAAGGCCGACTCTGCCTGACCGGCGACGACGCCGAGCTTCAGGAACCGCAGATCATCTGCTCGCTCGGGCTCTTCGACTATGAGGCGCAATCGTGACGCCCGTCTCCATCGAATCACTTCGCCCACATCTGCTTGACTTCAACTTCCGCCGCCTGTTCGTGGAGGGTCTCGGTTGGGACCACCATCGAGCGGTACCGGTTTCAGTACTCGTCAATGACCATGAGTACTCACTCGAAGCCGTCGCGGAGAAAGCTGGCTTCGCGGTCTTTGTTTGCAGCCCCGGTCGAGATGGAGCAGTACCTCCGTATCCGATACGGCGCAAAATCGAAAACCGAATTAGCACGCTGGCATTCGAGCATTTGATTGTGTTCGTCGACGTCGACCGAACTACACAGACATGGCAATGGGTCAAGCGGGAGAGTGGTCAAGCAACGGCATGTCGGGAACAGACATTCCACGCTGGACACTCCGGAGAGGCGGTGTTGCAACGCCTACAAGAGGTCGCGTTCACGCTTGACGACGAAGCCAAAGGTATCCCCATTTCCGAGGTAACTGCTCGTGTCTACAAGGCCTTTGATGTAGAGAGGGTTACCAAGCGCTATTTTGAGCGTTTCAAGACCGAATTAGCTGCGTTCGGTAACTTCATCGAAGGCATCGCCGCCCAGGGTGATCGCGACTGGTACGCATCTCTCATGCTGAATCGCATGATGTTTGTGTATTTTGTTCAGAAGCGGGGTTTTCTTGACGGTGACATCAACTACCTCCGTAACCGTTTGAAGATTGTCCAACAACAAAGTGGTGGCGCCCGCTTCCAGCAATTTTACCGGCTTTTTTTGCTACGTCTGTTTCATGAGGGTCTCGGGCAACCCGAAGCGCAGAGAGCTCCAGAGCTGGCAGCTCTGCTAGGTACAGTGCCCTTTCTCAATGGCGGCCTTTTTGACGTTCATGAGTTGGAGCGTGAAAACCCTGGAATAAATATTTCCGACGCAGCATTTGAAAGGATTTTCGATTTTTTTGATAGCTATCGCTGGCATCTGGATGAACGCCCCTATCGAGAAGACAACGAAATTAATCCAGACGTACTCGGCTACATATTTGAGAAATTCATCAACCAAAAACAGATGGGTGCCTACTACACCAAGGAGGATATCACCGGATACATTACACGAAACACTGTAATTCCCTTCCTGTTTGACAAAGCAAAGAAGGAATGTCCCGTGGCCTTCGCGCCGTCGGGTGGCATTTGGAGTTTACTCTGCGACGACCCCGACCGGTACATTTATCCTTCCGTCGGTCACGGTATGGCGTGGAATGTGCGTCGGAACGGTTTGCCGGTACGCCTAGATGCGCCTATCGCGTTGCCCGAAGAAATAGCGGTTGGGATTAATGACGTTTCCAAACGCAGTAGCTGGAATGACTATGCTCCTGACGCCTACGCCCTGCAAACTGAGACATGGAGGGAAGTGATTGCCCGCCGCCAGCGGTACAGTGAAGTTCGCGCCAGACTGGAGTCAGGAAAGTTGCAGAATATCGACGATCTCATCACGTTCAATTTGGATATCGAGAGGTTCACGAACGATGTAATTTCCCAGAGCGAAGGGCCCGAACTAGTACGCGCATTCTGGCACGCCATACATGAGATATCAGTGCTCGATCCTACCTGTGGTTCCGGTGCATTCCTGTTTGCAGCCCTGAAGACTCTAGAGCCACTCTACACCGCTTGCCTTGAGGGTATGCGAGGGTTTCTGAGCGACTTAGAGCAAACCGAGCGGCCGCATTCGCCAAGGGCGCTGCTTGATTTCCATGAAATCTTGGAGAGGATCAACGAGCACCCCAGCGAACGGTATTTCATTCTGAAATCCATCGTGCTCAACAACCTTTACGGTGTGGACATAATGGAAGAGGCCGTTGAAATCTGCAAGCTACGGCTCTTCCTCAAACTAGTTGCGCAACTGAAAACGTACGACCAAATCGAGCCCTTGCCTGACATAGATTTTAACATTCGAGCAGGTAACACGCTGGTCGGGTATACGTCCATAAATTCAGTGCGTAAGGCGATGACTGTGACGGCTGACGGGCAACGTCGTCAAGTATTTCCTGAGGATAAGGCAACACTTGTTCGTATCGAGAAAGAAGCCCACGACGCGAGTGTTGCGTTTGAGGAATTCCGGACGAAGCAATCTGTGCTCGACGCATCAGTGCCGATCACCGACAAGGCTAGCTTGCAACAGCGGTTGGAGTCGTTACGGGAGGAGCTTGACCGATACTTAGCTTCCGAGTACGGAATCGATCTCAGACATCGGAGTCGCTACAACGCATGGCGTAGGAGCCATAAACCCTTTCATTGGCTGGTAGAGTTCTACGAGCCCATGCGCCGAGGTGGCTTTGACGTTATTGTCGGCAATCCACCGTATGTCGAAATGTCAAAGGTCAAAAAAGCGTACACGCTTCTGGGCTTAAACCTTACGAAGACCGGAAATCTATACGCAATTTGCATCGAGCGATTCTTAAATATTCTCGGAGCAAGTCGAAGGTTGGGAGTAATTGTGCCAATAAGTTCCATTTCCACACCACGAATGTTGCCCTTGATGCGACTGCTGAGTAATGTTCATCGCCTCTATATAAGCAACTTTGCCGTGCGTCCATCAAAGTTGTTCGTAGGAGTGGATATGAATCTCACCATTTTGCTGGGTACAAACCGAACTGATACACAGATTGTGCAAGTTTTTTCCACCAGGTATAACCGATGGCAGGAACACACAAGGCCGCATCTTTTTGCGACGATAGCGTATCGAGAGACAAATTTCTTTGATTCCATGGCAGCGTTCCCGAAGCTTGGGTGCCAAAAGGACAGAGAGATTCTTCACAAGCTCCGTAAGCATGAGTCGCTACAACAGTTTCGGGTTAAGCGAAGTAAGGATGCTATATTCTACCATAGTGGAGGACGCTATTTCCGAAAGTGCGTCAGGACTAAGCACTCCAATGAGTATAAAGAATTATTCGTAAAGGATGGATATTCGGAAAGCATTTTATGTCTACTTTCGTCATCGCTTTATTATTGGTTATGGATACTTTTGTCGGACTGCTATCACGTAACTCAGCTCGATGTTGATACCGTACCTGTGGCCTCGTCGCTCATTCATGATGACGAGTTGGGTGGTTTGGCTGGAGAGTTAATAGATGACCTAAAAAGAAACTCTACGACTAGGACTCGAAAAAGGTCCGATGGAAGCATAAGGCGCGAAGTGAACTATGACGTTGGAGCGTCAAAGCATATTATTGATCGTATTGACAAGGTGCTAGGGACTCATTACGGACTTAGCGATGCGGATGTCGATTATATTGTAAACTATGACTTCAAATTTCGATTTTCTGCAAGGAGGTCATGATAGGTTGCTGGACACTGGAAGGATTGGTGGAAATTGGGCAATGAATGCGAGGTAAGGGAGAGCAGGGTTTCTGCCAAGATTTTCTAAGAATAGTGGCAAGTTGGAGAAAAGTGTGATGCCTGTTGTATTACCGGAACCAGACGATGTGATGTTGGATAGCGCAGGTGGTGAGACGCCACTTTGGGTTTGTCCAAATTGTGAAGTGGGGCAACGAATTGAGGGATTCGGCTGGCGCAAGCGAGACGATGTTTATCCTGGCCAAAACGTTTGGCACAAACAGTCGTGGTGCAAAGCGTGTCGAGGTGAAACATAGGAAACAAGTAGTGTGTTGGTGGGCACCATCAACTGTATGAAAAAAACAGTGGTCCTGTAAGAAATCTTGTGTGCTGAGCCGTCTTTCATCGTCTAAACCGTCAGCACAAAGCGTTCGCCGAACTGGATGGCGAACTGCGCCTTGGCAGCATGCCATTCCCTGGGCGGGTTTTTCCACTTCGCTGTGATATTCCTCAGCGCCAAGTAAACTAGCTTCGTCGCCGAGACGTTGCTTCGGAATCCCTGCAAGTTGCGAGTCACCTGTTGGGCATCAACGAGCACTTCAAGTCGCTGCAGAATTGCCATATGCATACCACTGATGAGCTAGATGGACCTGTTTGGTCCAGAATGCCAGCATGGTATCTTCTCGAGTATCTGGCAGAACCTCGAGATACTCCATCCATTCGAAAAAGTTATCCGCTGGTCGAGAGTCGAGTCTGCCGATCACCAAAGCGCTTGCCATGAAATTAGCAGCGACATAGGATTCCACTGAAAGGTAGCCAAGGCAATCTCCGACTATACGTCGATCCAGGCCGGACCAGTCGTAGGTATTTATTCTGTACGCATCGCCATGACTAATGTTTGGATAGTGAAAGTCTACGCCCTTTACTAAGTCAGAATACGAGATGAGCCCAAATCTCCTACCGGTCGCTTCGATACGTTCGCGAAGGAGCGCAAGCGCGGCAGGGTCGTGCGGACCGTATTCCCAATTTATCTCTTCAAACTTAGCGAGAATTTTTTCGCGCATCATATCCTCGTAAACTCCGCCACAACGGGCGTGTGATCCGATGGCCTCTCCCACCTCCGCGGCCCAACATCAATATGACTCCCCGTACACAGCCCGCTCAACCCCTCCGACGCTAGTATCAAGTCAATCCGCATCCCCAAGTTCCGCCTGAAGGCAGCAGCCCGATAATCCCACCAGCTATACGATTTTTCAGGCTGCTCGAACAGCCGAAACGTGTCGGTGAATCCAAGCTCCAGAATCCCGGCCAAAGCGTCCCGCTCCTTGTCCGTACATAGCACCTTGCCTTCCCAAGCGGCCGGATCGTGAACGTCGCGATCATCCGGTGCGATGTTGAAATCTCCCAGGATCACACGGTGCTCGTAGCGATCCGCTTCGCTCGCAAGCTGCGCGTGCAGCGCCGCAAGCCACTCGAGCTTGTACAC
Source organism: Gammaproteobacteria bacterium (assembly GCA_022819855.1). Lineage (GTDB taxonomy): Bacteria > Pseudomonadota > Gammaproteobacteria > Steroidobacterales > Rariloculaceae > Rariloculus. Next base: position 75,127 of record JAJEGN010000005.1, read on the forward strand.
GTACTTGTCCGACTCAACGCTCTGCCCGTTCGGCACGTACAGATTCATGACGCGCACGCCGCCGTAGGTCGCGGCCAGCACGCGTCGCTGAGGATCTTCGAACCCGTCAATCTCGGTCGCGACATCCTCCCCCGACTCCCGCGAGATCAACGCGACGCCGTTATACGTCGGCTGCCCGCTGAACACCGCGTGATACCCAGCGCTCTCGAACGCCTCAACAGGAAAGTTCTCATCCGTGAGCTTCGTCTCCTGCAGCGCAAGAACATCCGGCTTGTCGCTCTCGAGCCACGCCAACACATGGTCGAGCCGAACCCTGAGGCTGTTAACGTTCCAGGTTGCGATTTTCATGGGATGCGGAGTCTAGCGCATGAGCCCCAGCAGGTAGCATCCGGCCCGCGCCGTCGAGCCCCTGGAGTCAATCCGCCGCACTGATCCCGGTCTGCCTCAACAACGCCTCCAACCGCGGCTCCCGCCCCCGAAAATCAACAAACGCATCCATCGCATCCCTGCTCCCCCCAACCGCCAATATCGACCGCCGAAACCGTTCCGCCGTCGCCCCGTCAAAAGCCCCCGCCTCCTCGAACGCCGCAAAGGCATCGGCAGCCAGCACCTCCGCCCACTTGTAGCTGTAATAGCCCGCGGCGTACCCGCCGGCGAAGATGTGCGCGAAGGTGTTCTCGAAGCGGTTGTAGTCGGGCGGCTGGATCACGGCCACCTCATCGCGAACCCGCTGCAGCAGCGCCCGAACCTCCCCGCCCGACGGCGCCTCCGGCGCGTGGTGCAGCTCGAAATCGAACAACGCGAATTCGAGCTGCCTGACCATGGCCAGCCCCGAGAGGAACGTGCGCGACTCGTTGAGCGTCGCGATCTTCTCGTCCGGCAGGGGCTCGCCCGTCTCGTGGTGGCGCGAGATCTCCCTGAGCACCTCGGGCAGCCAGGCGTAGTTCTCGAGGAACTGGCTCGGCAGCTCCACGGCATCCCAGGCGACGCCGTTGATGCCCGACAGGGACGGATACTCGACCTCGGTCAGCAGGTGGTGCAGCGAGTGGCCGAATTCGTGAAAGAGCGTCACGACCTCGGAGTGCGTGATCAGCGACGGCGCGTCGTCGACGGGCGAGCTGAAGTTGCAGACGAGGTGGGCGACCGGGAGCTGCGTGCCGCCGTTGAGCCGCGCCCGGTTCACGCAGGTGTCCATCCAGGCGCCTGAGCGCTTGTTCGGCCGCGCGAAGAGATCCGTGTACAGGCCGCCGACCGGCTTGCCGTCGGCGCGTGAAATCGCGTAGTAGCGAACGCTCTCGTGCCAGGGCGCCTCCACCTCCTGCACCTTGAGCCGGATGCCGAACAAGCGCTCCGCGAGCGCGAACAGGCCGTCCAGCACACGCGGCAACGGGAAGTAGGCGCGCAGCTCCTCCTCCGAGAGCTTGAACCGCTCCTGCTTGAGTTTCTCGCCGTAGTAGCTCACGTCCCAGGGCGCGAGCTCGCGGCCGGCGTAGTCGTTGAGCGTCTTGAGCTCGTCGCGCGCCCGCTCGCGGCTGCGGGCGGCCAGGTCCCTGAGAAAGGCGATGACTTCGTCCGGCGAGCCCGCCATCTTCGTCGCGAGCGACCACTCGGAGTAGTCGTTGAAGCCGAGCAGGGTCGCGGCTTCGTGCCGCAGCTTGAGGATTTCGTCGATGATCGGCGCGTTGTCCCAGCGCTCGGGCTCGGGCCCTTGGTCGGACGCGCGCGTCGCCCACGCCCGGTAGTAGAGCGCACGCAGTTCCTCCGAATCCGCGTGGGTCACCACGGCCATGTAGGTCGGCCCGTTGAGCGCGAGGAGCCAGCCGTCGAGGCCCTTCTCGCGGGCGGCCTTGCGGGCGCCGTCGAGCACGATGGCCGGGATCCCGGCGAGCTTCGCTGCGTCGGTCTCGTGGTGGGAGAAGGCGTCCGTCGCGTCGAGCAGATTCTGTTCGAACGCCGCTCTTCGTTCGGCGTGCGCCTTGACGAGCTTGCGGAACTGCGCCTTCTCGGCGTCGGGCAGCGCGACGCCCGACAGGCGAAAGTTCCTGAGCGTGTGGCGCACCACCTGCGCTTCGGTGCCCTCGCCCGCGCCGATGCGCTCGTCGAGCGCGACGAAGCGGCGATGCAGCACGGCATCCTGTTCGAGTTCGGTGCCGAACTCGGTGATCTGCGGCAGGCAGAGGTTGTAGGCGTCGCGCAGTTCGGGCGACGAGACGACCGAGTTCAGGTGCGAAACCGGGCTCCATACACGGTGCACGCTTTCGTGTATCTTCTCGAACGCCTTGAGCCAGTCGGTCGTCGGTTCCTCGACTTCGCGCAGCTCATCGAGCGCTTCGCGCTGCGTGCGCAACAGCGACTGCACGGCGGGCTCGACGTGTTCGGGCATGATCGCCGCGAACCGCGGCAGGCCGCCGGGCGCAAGCAGGGGGTTTTCGTCGTGATCGGACAACGGTTCGGTCATTGGGGTGTTCCGGAGGATAACGGGTGAAGTCGTTCGATCTGATTGTACTCGGCGGCGGCAGCGGCGGTCTCGCGGTCGCCCAGCGCGCGGCCGAGTACGGCGCGCGCGTGGCCGTCTTCGAGCACGACCGTCTCGGCGGCACCTGCGTCAACGTCGGCTGCGTTCCGAAGAAGGTCATGTGGAATGCGGCCGAGATCGCTCACTTGATGCGGCAGGCGTCGCATTACGGTTTCGATCTGCGCGTCGGTGGGCACGACTGGGGGCTGTTGAAGCGGGGGCGGGACGCTTATGTGGAGCGGCTGAACGGGATTTATCGGCGGAATCTCGACAACAAGGACATTGTGACCGTGCATTCGCATGGGCGGTTTACGGGGGCGCGGGAAATTGTCGATGAGGCTGGGGAGAGGTATCGCGCGGAGCATGTCGTGATTGCGACGGGCGGGTATCCGCGAGTGCCGGAGTTGCCGGGGGCGGAGCGGGGCATTACTTCGGACGGGTTCTTCGAGCTGGAGGCGCAGCCGGAGCGTGTGGCGGTTGTGGGCAGCGGGTACATCGCGGTGGAACTTGCGGGCATCTTCCGGTCGCTCGGGAGCGAAGTGTCGGTGTTCGTGCGCTTCGACAAGCTGCTGCGAAGCTTTGACCCGATGCTGTCCGATCACCTGATGCAGCACATGCGCGACGCGGGGATCGAGATCGTGACTGGAGCGGTGCCGCGGGCGGTTGGCGGGGCGGCCGGCGGTGCAGCCAGCGGTGCCCAAGCTGGCATGGACAGTGGTGCCGACGGCAGCGCGGGTGACAGTGCGGATGGCGGCGCCGACAAGCACGCGGCCAGCAACGCGCCCGGTATCACGCTCGAGACCGAGGACGGCCGCACCTTCGCCGGCTTCGACGCGCTGCTCTGGGCCGTTGGCCGGCAGCCGAACACCTCGGGACTCGGGCTGGAAAAAGCCGGCGTCGAGACGGCGCCGCGCGGGCACATTCCCGTGGATGCCTGGCAGAACACGAACGTGGCCGGCATCTATGCGATCGGCGACGTGGCAGGGAAGGCCGAGCTTACGCCCGTGGCCATCGCCGCGGGCAGGCGTCTCGGCGATCGCCTGTTCGGCGGCCAGCCGGAACGGAAGCTGAGCTACGAGATCGTCCCGACGGTGATCTTTTCCCATCCGCCGATCGGAACGATCGGACTGACGGAGGCCGAGGCGAGTGAGCGTTACGGTGACGACGCGCTACGCGTCTACAAGTCGGAGTTCGTGCCGATGTTCAACGCGCTGACCGAAGCGAAGCCGAGGACCGCGATGAAGCTGGTCACCGTCGGCGAGGAAGAACGCGTCGTCGGCTGTCACGTCATCGGGCCGGGCGCCGACGAGATGGCGCAGGGCTTCGCAGTCGCCATGTCAATGGGCGCCTGCAAGCGCGATCTCGACGACACGATCGCGATTCACCCGACGAGCGCCGAGGAACTCGTGACGATGCGGTGATCGGCGACGGACCCGGTGGATGCGTGCCGATATGCGGCGATCTTGCGTAGTAAAAGCGACTATCTTCTTTGAAATGCTCCGATCGTGCGTCGATCTTGCGACGATCGTCGGGGGTTTTGGCTAATCCGGTGGGTTTGGGGGTCGAAACGCTTCGGGCCGTCGCGTTCCAGCCAGAATTGCTCGCGCGTATCGCGCCGATCCGCCCTGATCAGTTAACAAGCGTTGCGAGCACTGCCGAGGTATCCGGCCGGTGCCCCCGCCAGATCAGATACGACTCCGCCGCCTGCTCGACGAGCATCCCCCAGCCCTGCTCGGCCTGACCTGCGCCGTGCGCGCGCGCCCAGGCGACGAACGGCGTGTCATCGGCTCCGTAGGCCAGGTCGTAACAGAAGCTCCCCGGGGTGAGCAAAGTGCCGGGGAACGCGGGCTGCTCGCCCTTGAGTCCCGCCGATGTCGCGTTGATTACGATGCTGAACGGCGGGAGCTTGCCGAGATCCTCGAAGGAGCTCACGATGATCTCGCCGAGTCCGAGGAACTCTTTTCTCAGATCGTAGGCGCGCTCCACGGTGCGGTTCGCGAGCCACAATTCGGAAGGCTCCCCGCCGAGCAACGGCCCGACGATGCCGCGGGCCGCTCCGCCCGCGCCGAGGATGAGCACTCGTCGGCCGGCGACGCTCTGCTTGAGGTTGACGGTCAGGTCGCGCATGAACCCGATGCCGTCGGTGTTGTCCCCGCGGATCGAGTCGTGCTCGATGCTCAGCGTGTTGACCGCCTGCGCGAGCGCAGCTTCCTGGCCGATGTGCTCCGATAGCCGATACGCTGCCCGCTTGTGCGGCACCGTGACGTTGAGTCCCTTGCCGCCGGACTCGAAGAATTCCCGCACGACCGACTCGAACTCGTCAGGCGCCGCGTCTATGAGATCGTAGGTCAGCCGATCGCCCGCCTGGCCCGCGAACATGCCATGGATGAGCGGGGAACGGCTGTGGCGGATCGGATGGCCCACGACGGCGTAGCGATCCGGCTCAGGCGAATTCAACGATCTCCTCCCTTGATCGGTCCGACTTCAGGAGCCTGCGCTGGCGGGATGGCGCCATCGAACTGCCGCTTTCGCGCATCCTATTGGCACACACTCCTTGCGGGCTTGGATTTTCCACGGTTTCCGGTAGCTTTTCTAACCCATGTCCCAGAAAAAGACCGATCAGGCCACCGTCACGCGCTGCCCCTGGAGCCTCGGCGTCAACGACACCATGCTCCGCTACCACGACACCGAATGGGGCATCCTGGTCCGCGACGACCACCGGCACTTCGAGTTCCTGGTCCTCGAGAGCGCGCAGGCGGGCCTGAGCTGGCGCACGATTCTCGACAAGCGCGAGGGCTACCGCCGCGCGTTTGCCGGTTTCGACGTGGAACGCGTCGCCCGCTTCAACCGGCGTTCGGTCGAACGCCTCGTGGCCGATCCCCGCATCGTCAGAAACCGCCTCAAGATCGAGTCGGCGATCAACAACGCGCGGCAGTTTCTGGCCGTCCAGGAGGAATTCGGCAGCTTCACCGACTACATCTGGCGCTTCGTCGGCGGCGAAACGATTGTCAATCGCTGGCAGACGCAAACCGAAATGCCAGCAACGAGCACCGAGTCGGATCTTCTGAGCCGCGACCTCAAGTCCCGCGGCTTCAAGTTCGTGGGCTCGATAGTCGTCTATTCGCACATGCAGGCGACGGGGCTCGTCAACGACCACATCGTCGACTGCTTCCGGCATGCCGAGTGCGGGCTTGAGAGCTTGCCGTCGCAATAGCCATAATCCGGCTGATCACTTTCACGACCGCGCCCGTAGCTCAGTGGATAGAGCGCTGCCCTCCGGAGGCAGAAGTCGGGGGTTCGAATCCCTCCGGGCGCGCCAACCTTCGACGGTCCATTCCGGACACATGGTTTACAGTTTGCTCCGTGGACGAAACCACGCTCGCAGGAAATCACGATGTCCGACCCGAAAATCACCGAACTCGAACAGCAAATCTCCGAGCTCACCGGAAAGCTGAACGAATTGCGCAAGGAGGCCGAGCCCCAGCCGGTGCCGGACTACCGCTTCGAAACGTTGAGCGGCGAAGTCTCCCTGCTCGATCTTTTCGCCGGCAAGCAGCAGTTGCTGGCCATACACAACATGGGCCAGGGATGCCGCTACTGCACCTTGTGGGCGGACGGCTTCAACGGCTTGCTTGCGCACCTGGAGACCGCCATGTCCGTGGTGTTGCTGTCCAGCGACCCTCCCCAGCTACAACGCGACTTCGCAAGCTCCCGCAACTGGCGCTTCCGCCTCGCTTCCCACGGCGGCGGCCGCTACATCAGCGAGCAGACCGTGATGGAGGGCGTGGACAACATGCCCGGTGCGGTGGTCTACGAGCGTTCGGGCGACCAGGTGTTCCGCAAGAACAGCACCGTATTCGGGCCCGGCGATCTCTACTGTACGTTCTGGCCGCTGCTTGCGCTCGCGGGCATCGACCAGGCCCAGTGGACGCCCCAGTTCCGCTACTGGACGCCTCCGGCGACCATGGATGACGGCGGGGAGAACCTGCTCGAGTAGCAAGGCGAAGTTACGCGGTCCAATCGATAAGCCCGCCGAGCAATGAAGGATCCTTGTTCCACACGAGCTCGTAGGCCGCCGGAATCTCTTCCACCGAAAACCGGTGACTGATCAATGGGCGAACATCCAGAGATCCGTAGCGCATGAGGTTGAGAATCGCGCGGATGTCTTCGCCGGTGGTCCAGACGTCGCGGTTGACGTACGGTGCGGAGCCCTCGGCTACGACGGGCGGCCACTCGCTGATCGCGATGTCCGTGCGGTGAAGCGCCCAGGGTTTCGAGTTCACATATCCGCCGATCAGGACGGCGCCCTTCATCATCAGCGATTGGGTGATGTTCGGCTCGACGTCGCCATGCACGGTCGACAGCATCATGACTCGGCCGCGTTCGCTCACGAGTTCAACCGCCTGCTCGAGTGGCCCGCGCAATCCCGTGGCTTCGAGAACCACCGGAATTCCACCCAGACCGAGTGCGTCGACGACGTTCACCAGCTCCTCCGGCTGAGTGACCGGATTGATCGCAATGTGGGCGCCGAGCTTTCTCGCCATCTCGAGTCTTGTGTCGTCGATGTCGGTGACGATGACCGGCACCGCGCCGGCAATACGCGCCATCTGCGCAGCCAGCGCGCCGACGAGCCCCTGGCCCATGATCAGCGCCGGTTCGCCAAGTTCCAGTTTGCTGCGCCGAATGCCGAAGAGCGCGGCCTGAGCGAGATTGAAGAAAGCCGCCTGCTCGAGATCGGTACCTTCGGGAACGGGAACCACAAGCCGTTCGTCGAGAAGCTGGTAATCGGCGTGCCTTGCGAGCGCGACCACCTGGTCGCCCGGCTTGTACATGACAACATCCGAACCGACATCGACAACAGTTGCGGCGAGGCTGTAGCCGATGTCCTGCGGCAGCGGCAGGATGTGTCCGGCCATCAGCGTACTCTCGGTCCCCGGACTCAGCGTGCTGAACTCCGCCTTGAGCAACAGTTCGTTCGCTGATGGAGCGCCGATCTCCGCGCCCTTGAGGACGACCTTCCCCACGCTCTCGACATGTGCAAACAGGCTCTTCAAGGTCACTCCCGGGCGGGTCGCCACTGCCGACCGCTATTTCACATCACCCGTTGAGGAATTCCCAGACATGCCTGCTGCTATCATCGCGCGGACTTCGAAAACTCCCCTGAAGCGGCGATGCAGATCATGATTCGAAAGCCCTGGACACTGGTTCCTGCAATCGTGGCAGCGCTGATTGCCTGTCACGCATCGGCCCAGGTGCCGACTACCCAAACGGCCGTCGTGCAAACGCGCAACGGAGGGCCGGAGGTTCTGGAGTTGCAGACGGTGCCGGTGCTTGAGCCGGGTCCGGGCCAGGTCCTGATCAGGGTCCACGCTGCCGCGGTCAATCCGGTGGATTGGCGGATGCGCGAGGGTTACCGTGGGAGGCAACCGGCGCCCGGAGACGAAGCCCCGCCCGGAAGCCCCGCAGCGCAGGAAGGCCAGGCGGCGCCGGCAGGCCAGGAACCGCGCCGAAGACCGCCTCCGGTCGAACCGCCCGTCCGGATTCCGGGGTTCGACGCCGCAGGGACGATAGCCGCGATCGGTCCCGACGTGACGGGAGTGTCGGTAGGTGACGCGGTCTTCACGATGATCGGGATGATCCGCGTCGACGGATTGAACGGGGGATATTCCGAGTACGTGGTCGCGCCGGCCGATCGTTCCCTTCCGATGCCCGACGGGTTCACGTTCGCCGAAGCTGCGGGACTGGGTACGGTCGGTCTCGCGGCCGCACGCGTTCTGGTCCCGGTAGACATCCAGCCGGGTCAGCGCGTGTTCGTCAACGGAATCGCCGGCGGCGTGGGCAGTTCCGCGGCGCAGATCGCGAAGGCGCGGGGCGCGATCGTGATCGGCACGGCGTCGGCGCGTCACCACGAGTACCTCGAGTCGATCGGCGTCGACCAGATCGTCGATTACACGCAGGTCGATTTCGAAGACGTCGTGGAGCCCGTCGACCTGTACGTGGAAACGGTAGGTCCTGAATTCGCAACCCGCGGCCTGCAGATCATCAAGCCTGGCGGCGCGATCGCAAGCGTGGTCGGCGTGCCCGCTGCCGAGCTTTGCACGCAGGCGGAAGTGGATTGCCCCGAACTCGGTCCGCCCGATGCGCAGCCGGAGGGGGGCGCCATGTCGGAACCTGCGCTGTTGGAGCGCGTTCGGCAACTTGCGGACGAGGGCAGTTTCCAAATCAACGTCGACCGGGCGTTTCCGCTTGCCGAGGCCGGAGCCGCGCAGGAGTACAACCGGGAAGGCCACACGACGGGCAAGGTTATCCTGATCGTCCGCGAGGAAATCTGAGCGATTCTTCCGGCGCGACAACGGCGCGTCGGACAGGAGCCATCCAGCGACGGGATGACCACTCTTCCCCGTACTGGAATCCGTCCGCCCGATAGGAACCATCCGCAAGCGCGATTCGTCCCCGCTTTCCTCAGTCGTTACCATTCGGCGTTCGCCGGAGTCACCCCGGAACGAGGCTGAGACGTGTCAACCCACGATGTCGTCGTGATGGGCGCGGGCCACAATGGGCTCGTCGCTGCGGCGTACCTCGCAAAGGCCGGCAAGAGCGTGCTGGTCCTGGAGCGCAAGCCGCACTACGGCGGCGGCGTCGCCACGCGCGAACTGACGCTGCCCGGCTACCTGCACGACGAGCACAGCACTGTCCACATCATGCTCCAGGGCAACCCGCTGCTGCGGGAGGACGAACTGGGCCTCATCGGCGAATTCGGCCTGAAATACCACTACCCCGAGTTGCCCTGGGCAACGATCTTCGCCGACGGTCGGGTCATCCGTTGCTGGAAGGATCTCGACCGCACCTGCGAGGGCATCGCCGAATTTTCGCCTCGCGACGCCGAGGCCTACCGCAAGTTCGCCCGGGCGAGCCAAAAGGCGCTGCCGATGCTGACGGCGGGGCTGTACGCTCCACCATCGCCGCTTGGCGCGTTCACCGCGATGATGGATCAGAGCGACGAAGGACGCTTCATGCTCGACATCATGTCGCGCAGTGCGCTGGACGTGGTCGACCTGTTCTTCGAAAGCGACCTGATGAAGCTGCATATCGTGCGCATGGTCACCGAAAATCTGCAGATGCCGGACGAACTCGGCACCGGCATGGGCGCGTTCCTGATGCCCGGGATCATGCATACCTACGGCGTGTCGCAGCCGATTGGCGGCTCGGGTGAGTTGTCGCACGCACTCGTGCGTTGCATCGAACACTACGGCGGCGAGGTCCGCTGCGAATCGGAGGTCGCGCGGGTGATCGTGAGTTCGGGCCGGGCGACCGGACTGGAACTCGTCTCCGGTGAGCAGTGCCTCGCGAACGACGGAGTGATCGGCGCCATCCACCCGCACGTCCTGCGCAAGTTCGTCGACGGCGTGCCGGAAGCCGTTCTCCAACGCGCCGAGAACGTTACGCTCTCGACGTTCTCTCTCCTGATAACGCACATGGCGCTCAAGGAGCGCGCCCGCCTCAGGGCCGAGGCGGGCGAAGGCGCCGTGATGACGGAACTCGTCGCCGACGACAACCTCGGCGAGCTGCTTGACGATTACGACGAGCTGCGCCGAGGCCGTGTTCCGAAACGCCGGCTGATCGCCGGCGGCGACAACGCGGGCAACGATCCGAGCCGGGCGCCCGAGGGAGCGGGCGTCTTCTACGGCGTCACGTTCGCGCCCTACAACTTGCGCGCCGGCGGCCCCGCGAGATGGGACGACTACAAGGAACAGTGCGCGGACGAGAGCCTCGAGTACTATCGCAGGTTCTTCACGAACCTGACCGACGACAACATCCTTGCCCGCGTCGTTCGCTCGCCTCTCGACCACGAACGCGAAAGCCCGAACAGTTTCGTGAAGGGCGACGCGCACGGCTGCGCGCCGTTCATGTACCAGTCGCTCGGTCACCGCCCGACGCCCGACCTTGGTCAGTTCACGGTGCCGGGTGTCGAAGGCCTGTATCTCGTCGGCCCGTTCCAGCACCCGGGCGGCGGCGTATTCGGGGCGGGCCGCGCCACGGCGATCCGAATGTTCGACGACTTCGGGATGGACTTCGACGGTACCTTCGCGGGCGGGTCGGATGACGGTACGACGAGAACCGTGTCGGCGCCGGCATCGGCGGACGCGAGTACTGCTCCCGACGATTCGGGGATGCCGCGCGACGCCGCGCGACCGGGGCGGCAGGGTTCCGCGGCCGACGACGCGGACATGCGCCTCTACGACGCCAACGACGCAGAGCTCATGTCCGTCAGCGACATCGACCGTGACGCCAACACGCTCGTGATCAGGGGCAAGACCTTCGGCACGATGCCGATGACCGCGAAACTGCGACCGGGCGACGTGCGCAAGGGCATGAAGCTTCTCGGTCTGCGGAAACTGTTGTTCCTCGTCACCTTGCCGTTCCGGCGAAACTGACGGCCGCGTATGGCGAAGTCGCACGAAGGGCGCGTGGCGATCCTGACAGGCGGGGCCGGCGGGCTCGGCAGGCACTTCACGCGTGCGCTGGCGGAGGCCGGTTGCGACGTTGCGATTGCCGACATCGCGGATGCTTCCGACGCGGTCGCCGACGTCGAGGCAGACGGGAGGCGCGGCTATAGCGAGATCTGCGACCTGTCCGACGCCGACGCCGTACGTGCGTTCGCCAACAACGTCCTCGACGAGTTCGGGCGCGTCGATATTCTCGTCAACAATGCGGCGTATCTGCCCCTGATCCCGTACGAGGAACTCGAGATCGAGCAGTTCAGGAAGTTCGAAGCCGTGAACGTCGAAGCGTCCCTGCTGCTGGCCCAGGCAATCACCCCCGGCATGAAGGAGCGCGGTTACGGCCGCATCGTGCAGATCGCTTCGAGCACGCTCGGCACGCCGATGCCGGGCTTCCTCCCCTACATCACGACCAAGGCCGCAGGCGTCGGCCTCGTGCGGGCACTCGCGGCGGAACTCGGACCCTACGGAATCACGGTGAACGCGCTGTCGCCAGGACTCACGCGCACGCCAGAGGCGGAAAGGAACATACCGGCCGAGCAGTTCGATGCCGTTCGCGAACGGCAGTTGATCAAGCGGACCGAGGAGCCCGAGGATCTCTGCGGTGCACTGCTGTACCTGACATCGGACGACAGCGGATTCGTCACGGGACAGACGATCAATTGCGACGGCGGGGTAGTCTTCTGACCATGAGCACCAGCAAACTCGTCATATTCCATCACCTGCCCGACAACAACGACCGGCCGGCGCTCGAGCGCTGGTTCGCGGAGCGGCACTGCCCGGAGGTCTGTGCGCAGGTCCCCTGGACGACCCGCTACCTGTTGTACCGTCCGGTGCCGCCGCCGCCCGGGGCGAAGGACTACGGCTACATCAACTACCGCGTTCACGAGAACTGGGTGCGGAGCCCCGAAGACCGGCGCGGGGTCAATGGACTACTGTCGTTCTCGCACCAGCCGGGCTACATGGACGTGGCGGTAGCCAACGTGCCGGGCGAACCCACCGAGGACTTCCTCGGCGCGGAACTGCGTCATGACGACAAGACGATCCTGCGCTGGGTGACGCTGTTTCGCTACCCGGACCGCGTCCCGGTCGAAGAGGGTGAAGACTGGTACCTGAACGTCCACGTCCCCGAGGTCTGCAAGCAGCCCGGCCTGACCCGATTCTTCAGCCACAGGGTGCTGACCGGTCAGACGATCCCGCGTTCGAGCGGGCAGCGTCCGTTCTTCGACAAGGTGCCGCCCCTGATCACGAAGTCCTGGCACCGGCTTTCGGAACTCTGGTACGAGAACGACGCCGGCTGGGTCGACTCGATCCTGACTAACCCGCCTGCCTATACGCCCGCGCCCTGGGCTGCGGGGAGCCGCTACCCGTTCCTCGTGCCTGGCGAGGAGTTCGTCAGTACGTTTCTGCTGGAACGGCCGGATCAGGACCTGCTGCAGATGAGGAGCCTGCGCTACTTCTGATTGCCGCCGACGAGTGCCTGGCCTGTTCGCGGCCATCCCACGCCGAGTCGCCGGCGGACATGCATCCGACCTGCGTCAGCGACAAGGGCGTTAACCGTCTTCCACGAACTCGATGAGATTGCCGGCGCAGTCGCGGATGAAGAAGCCCGTACCGAAGTCTTCCCGCACGACCATGGCCACATCGGCGTCCTTCTCCGTCATCTGCGTGAGGAAGGCTTCTGCATCGTCCACGCGGAAGGCCACGTGCTTGTTGCCGTGGGTCTTGAGGTCGCGATCGGGATAGCGGCGGTCTTCGGGCAGCGGCTTGGCGTCGAGCACCTCGAACAGCTCGAACCGCAGGTCGCCCTTGCGGATCATGACGACCTTGGCGTTGGCGCCGGGAATGGCAAACCTTCGCTCGACCTCGAAGCCCAGCATCTCGCGATACCAGTCGATGGCTTCATCGAGATCCGGCACGCTGACGCCGCCGTGATGAAAGTCGAAAGTCGGATCCGCTGCCATGTGGGTTCTTGTTGTCAGTTCAGGTCAGGACGAGTTCCGCATCGTACAGCAGGGAGTGTCGGGAAACGTATCGATTTTTTCGATAGGTGGTATTTGCCTGCGGTCTGATTCGCTACACGAGCTTGCTTGCGGTTTCGGTGAACATTTCCCGCAACCACGCGTGTCCCGCGTCGAACTCGTGGCGCTTGTGCCAGATGAGGACCTCGTTCAACGGCGGAAAATCGACCGGCGGCTGCATGATCCTGACATCGACGTTCCTGGACAGCGACCGGGCCAGGCGCCGCGGAATCAGGGCGATCAGATCCGTGCCGGGCACCATGAATACCAGCGTCGAGAAGTTCGGCGCCGCCGCCCGAATGTCGATATCCATGGAAATCTGGGCGTGTGAAATCTCTTCGAGCGTCGGTACGCGTCGGCCGAAGTCGTGGGAAACGTGCGGAAGACTGGTGTAGTCCTCAAGCGTCAGTTCGTCGCCGATATGCGGGTGATCGGCATCAGCCACGCACACCCAGTCGTCCTCGAACAGTTCATCGACGTTGAGGTTCTCCGATACGAGCGTCGATTCGCTTTTCGGGTCGACCAGGGCCCGGATCATCAGGTCCGCCCGGCCGGTTTCCAGCCGTTCGTGATCGCGCCCGCCGAGCATCGCGACCTGGATCTTGATGCCCGGCGCCTCGCTCGAAATTCGGCGAATGACTTCGGGCACGAGTACGGTTGCCACGTAATCGCTCATGAGCACGGTAAACGACCGCCTGGCCGTCGTTGGGTCGAATTCAGGTTCCGTATCGATGGTGTTTTGAATCTCGAGCAGAATTTCGCGCACGGGCGCGATCAGCGCCGTGGCGCGCGGCGTCAACTCCATCGATCTGCCCACGCGTATCAGCAAGGGATCGTTGAATCGTTCCCGCAGCCTTTGCAAGGCGCCGCTCATCGCGGGCTGGGACATGAACAAGCGCTCGGACGCGCGCGTGACGTTCTTCTCCTCGAGCAGGGCGTCGAGCGCGACGAGCAGATTCAGATCGAAGCGATTGAAATGCATCTCGGATCTCCCGGGCCCGGCACTGCCGCGAGCCCAAACTGCATGAAATCAATCATACCCGCGATGGTTCCGGCGGAGTTTCACAACGTGCTGGCACGCAGATTCCGCGTCGGGGTACAGTGAAAAGGCACTAACGTCCGAGAGCGCCGACTCGCCAGGTTTCGACCCGCGAGCCCGGGTCCCGGCGGGAGTCACGGACACCAACCCCATCGAATCCGGTCCCGAACAGAGGGAGGAACGGGATGCTGCGCAGTTACCTGATACTCAATCTTTCCGACATGAACCACCTGCCTCTGATGGAGAGATGGCTGCTCAAGGATCATGCTCGCGAGACGATCGGCCAGCTCGATCCGATCCTCGAGCGGTACACGAGCTACCGCGCGATCCCTGCGCCGGACGGTTCGGAGCGCTTCTACCCGTACAACTGGCGAATGACCGAACACTGGTGGCGCGAGCCTCCCTGGGTCGGCGGCGTCATGGACCACGGCACGGCGTTCGGCGAGGTCTGGCCGCCGGGCTACGCGAACGCCGTGGGCATGCCGGAAGGCGCCGCACGCAGCGCCGGCTGGGGCGGGAATCCGGGCGGACCGCACCCGCCGGTCATGGTCTTCGTACAGAGCCGCAGAGCGGACGACTTCGTGGGCAAGGGTCTGACGATCGATGACGGCACGAACATACGCTGGATCACGGCGCACAAGTACCCGGACGGCGTGCCGGTCGACGAGGGCGAGGACTGGTTTCTCAACGTCCACGTCAAGGAAGTGGCGGAGCAACCGGGACTCAAGCGCTTCTTCAGCTACAAGCAGGTGGAACAGCCGAGACTCGGCCCGTTCGTGAGGGTATCCGAACTCTGGTACGAGAACGCCAACGCCTGGCGCGAGGCGGTCGTCGAATCCCCGCCCGGCTACACGAAACCGGACTGGGCCACCCACGACCAGTATCCCTTTCTGCAGCCCGCGGTGGACTTCGTCTGCCAGTTCCTGCTCGAGGCGCCGACGGACGACTTCAAGCGCTACCTGAGGCCGTACATCACCACGGCGTAATAGGGCGTTTCTGTATCAGCCAATGCGATAGCAGCTATCGATAAGCACGATTGGATTACCCGCAATGAATCCCCGAGCATGGACGATTCATTCTCAGGAGACTCAGCGGGTTCCAAAATGCCGAAACAACCACTCGAGCTGAGGCACATTCCTCGTAGCGCCATCGCCGTTGCAGTGTCTGTCGGCCTGTTGCACGCGTCCGGTTCGCAAGCCCAGGAAGCCGATGGCGCCGTGCTCGAGGAAGTCGTCGTCACTGCCGAGAAGCGCGAAGCGGACCTGCAGAAGACGTCGATGTCCATCCAGGTTTTCACGGCCGAACAGCTCAGGGTCCAGGGCAAGAAACGCATCGACGAAATCATGCGCGGGATCGTGGGCGTCGCTTCGCAGGGCAGCCAGGTCGGCGACTCCTTCTTCCTGCGAGGCATCGGCGTGGGTTCCGGGCCACAGCCGCCGGGCACCGCGACACCGGTCGTGGCGGTGCTCATCGACGGCGTTTACCAGAATCGCGGCGAGACGGTGCGCGGCGGCACGCTCGACATGGCGCAGGTTGAGGTGATGCGCGGCACCCAGAGCACGACGCTCGGGGCTGCATCGCTGGCCGGCGCCGTCAGCCTGGTTTCGAACGATCCGGTCTTTGAATTCGAAGGCAACGGTGCGCTCGAATTCGGCAGTTTCGACCTGACCAGTTTCGAAGGCGTGGTCAACGTGCCGCTGGCCGACAACCAGGCCATCCGTATCGCCTATTCCGATATCCAGAGGGACGGCTACATTTCGTCCGGCGCCGGCGATTCGGACCTGCAGAACTACCGGATCAAGTACCGCATCCAGCCGAACGACGATCTGAACATCGTGTTGACCGCGTCGCAGAACAAGATCGGCGGCAACGGCGTCGACACGAGCGTGCTGACCTATGGCGGCTTCTGGGCGCCGTACAACGAGGCTCAGGATCCCCTGCGCCCGGTCGCTCCGCCACCGCCTCCGCCGCCGCCCGGGCCGCCGGGCGGTCCTCCTCCTCCGCCCCCACCCCCACCGCCGCCGGGGCCGCCGGGTGGCGGCTGCATGCCGGCGCCCTGTTACGACGTGACGATGGGCACCTTGTTCGGCCATATCAACGACGGCACGACGTACCGCGATCGCGACGACCCCTGGGACGACGGGTATCCGGCGAATTCCTGGCCGAACAGCCCGTTCCGCGACACGACCATCGACCAGTACAGCGTGGAGATCGAGTGGACGACCGGAATCGGCGTGCTGAGCATTGCGCCGTCGTACCAGGAGGCGCGTTTCCTGTCTGAAGAACCGCCGCGCGGCACGGACTGGCGCAGCGAGGATCGACGGCAGGAGACGACCCAGGTCGATGTCCAGTTGACGTCGTCGCCGGACATGCCGTTCGAGTGGCTCGCCGGGATCTATTACTACGACACCGAGCTCGACGGGACATTCCGGTCGGCCGGTTTTCCCGGGTTCGGCGCCGGGCCGTTCTGCCCTGCGGTGAGCGTTTCTGAGAGCGCGTATTGCTGGTCGTTCGACAACAACGCGCACGAGACGTTTTCGGTCTACGCGAACGCCGCTTTTCCGGTCACGGATGCGTTTCGTATCGTTGCGGGGCTGCGCCAGAGCGACGACGAAAAGTCCTTCCTGAACCATCCCGACACCCCTGGCGACAGCAGCGGTCCGGGACCGGGAGGCTTTCCTCCGGCGAGAACCGGTTCGAGGGAGTGGGACGACCTCACCTATCGCGTAGGCGTCGAATACGACCTGACCGGTGGCGACTCGATGGTCTACGGGATTTTCGCCACGGGTTACCAGGCAGGCAATATTTTCGGGTTTGCCCCGGCTGGTACGGTCGCCGAGACCCTCGATCAATTGACCATCGGTTACAAGAGCCGCTGGCTCGAGGATCGGGTGCAATTCAACATCGAGTACTTCGATTCCGAATACCACGACCGCATGCTGGACGGTTCGGTGGGCGTGGAGATCAATCCGCAGTTCGCGCCGCCGTTCCCCGCCTGTTCGGCGTTCCCGTTCCCGAACGCGGCGTTCTACGATCCGCGCAGCGGTTATGCGTGCTACCAGATACTCAGCTCGACCATTCCCGACCTCATCAGTGAGGGCGTGGACATCGAGCTGAGCTGGCTCATGACGGACAACGACCGGCTGGATCTGTCGGTGGAGTTTCTGGACTCGATCACGACGGCGCCGACCGGCCTGCCATCGGAAGCCGAGTTTGCTTCGGCGATGAACAACGCCGGCTTCATGGACGCAGGCACGGTTGCGTCGATGTACGGCAATCTCTCGGCGCTCAACGCGTCATACGATGGTCTGGTGCTGCAGAACTCGCCCGAGACGACCATGAACCTGACGTACAGCCACATCTTCCAGATAGCAGACGGCAGCGATCTCACGTTGAGCCTGAATGCCGAGTTGCGCAGCGACTACTGGTCGTTGGGCGGCGCGCCGGGAGCGAACATCGCCAACCCCGGCAAGTCCATTCAGGACGACTATGAGCTCTTCAATGTCTATCTGAACTGGGTGTCGGCCGATGGCAGGTGGTCGGTAAACGCCTACGCGCGCAACGTCGGCGACGAGGCCGTGCAAACGAACTACGGCCCTCCGTTCGGCGGCGGAGCCGAGTACGTGACGCTCGCGCCGCCGCGTACCTACGGCGTTGGCGCGACGATTAATTTCTGAGCGCACGGTCAGGGTGACCGGCCAGTCGGCGCCCAACGCCTGCGCGGCCGCCTGGCAGCCCGCGGCAGACACGCGTGTCGCACCGGGATCGGCGAGGCGGTCTTCCGCTGAACGCAGGGGGATTTTCGCGACGGGCTGCCAGCTTCGTCTATCTTGTTTTTCGAGAGGATTCGTCATGGTCAACAACTACCGGATCGGCAAACCATCCCGACTGTCCCTGCTGGCGGTATTGGCGTCGTGTTGTGCGATCGCGTTCGCACAGGATGACTCCGGCGACTACCTGACGGTCTACCCGAACAGCCTGACCGATCGGGAGCGGCCCTTCGTCGAGCGGTACCTGGCCGAGAACCGGGCGATCGCCGAACGCGGGCCGATCGACGTGCAGGCGCTGATCGACGGGTCGCTGCCCGAAGACACGCCGGGAGTCGGTCCCGTCATCGAGGCGACGCCGGAAATGGTCGCCTACCAGAACGGCAAGTACGATCCCGACAACCGGCTCTACACCGACGCCGACTACGCGCGCGACCTGGGCTACGAAGACCTGCTCGCCTATCCCACATTCGGGGCGCACGACGATTCGTTCATGGTGCCGTTCCCGGGGCCGGCACGGGACAAGCTGCTGGTTTCCCAGCTCAACCACAGCGTGACCATGCACCGGCCGATCTATCCGGGCGACCGGCTCTTCCTCGTCGCGGACGAGCGCACGGTCACGGATCTCACGCCGGCCGAAGGCGACACCTACCGGCGGATCGCCATCTCCACGAAGGGCAGCGTCTACAACCAGCGCGGCGAGAAGGTGAACGATGTCGTTTTCCAGGTTCTG
The DNA here is from genome assembly GCA_022819855.1 of Gammaproteobacteria bacterium. Lineage (GTDB taxonomy): Bacteria > Pseudomonadota > Gammaproteobacteria > Steroidobacterales > Rariloculaceae > Rariloculus. Next base: position 93,703 of record JAJEGN010000005.1, read on the forward strand.
GAAAGCGTCAGACAGTACCGGGAGGGCATGGCGCCGGAGCCGACCGACGGCCCTCCGGGTCCGGGTGGCATGGCGTTCTGGATCGGCCCCGACTGGATGAGCCGCCCGCAACACGTCTACACGGATGAGGACTGGGAGCGGATCGCGACGCTCTGGCGTAACGAACATCGCCAGGGCGCGGAGCCGCTCTACTGGGAAGACGTGAACATCGGCGACCGGCCGACGGTGACCGTCGATGGTCCCGTCATCGAGAGCGTGAGCCCGCGCGCGCTCGTGGGGCTGGGCGCCGGCGGCAACCGCACGCTCAGGGCGGAGATACTTGCCGGCGACGGGTCCCTGGTCCGGCGGGAAGATGGCATCTATACAACCGAGGATCGCGAGGATCACGTCCCGGAGGCGCCGGGAATGGCGGGTGGTCCGCCTCCCGGCGCGCCGCCGCCTCCACCACCGCCGGAACTGGAACAGGGCCGGATCGACACCACCGAACTGCATGAGACCGTTCCGGACGAGCGTGGGATCCTGATCAACTACATGGCTCGCGACTACGCCGTTCGCCACGTCAACAACTGGATGGGCGATCACGGCTGGTTGCAGAACATCCGTTGGGGAATCATGCCCGTGGAGCTCATGGCCGACGCAGGCTATGACGTTCCGAGACATCCGACGGCGGCGAGCTTCCTCGACAAGGTGCCGGACATGGAGGGCAGGTATATCAACGCTCACGGCCTGACCACGGATCTCGCGATCGTCAATTCCTACGTGTACGACAAGTACTACCGCAACGGTGAGCCGATGGTGGAGCTTGCGCTGTGGGCGGAGTCGATCGACGGCTACATCTGGTGGGCCGGCGGGGCGACCGTGAGGTTGCCGTCGAGGGGCGTGAACTGACCGATCCGGGGGCTCCGGCAGTCAGGCAGACGGCAACGTAACCGTTCGGCTGCAAGCGAAGGAAGACGGGGACGACTGATGCGATTCTCAACAGCAGCGTTTGCAACAGGCTTGGCAGCGCTTGCGATGGCGGGCGGCCTGACAAGCGTCGCGTCGGCACAGGAAGGGGCACCGGGAGGTCCAGCGCCCGAGGGGGCGCAGCCGGGCGGGCCGCCGCCCGGTGGACCGCCACCGGGAGGATTCCCACCGGGCGGACCGCCGCCTGGGGGGTTTCCGCCTGGAGGGCCGCCCCCTGGAGGGTTTCCGCCCGGCGGGCCGCCGCCCATGCCATCGACCGCCGATACCGAATACACGGCGGCAATCCATGTCGAGGATGGCCGCTTCGATGCGGAACGATCCGAGTCCGAACAGGTCATCATGGCTGGCCGCATCGATGACTCGGCCGCGGTCGATGTCCGGATCGAATCCGACCGGGACGACTTCAACGGCGTATTCGTGCGCGGAGAAGCGTCGACCTTTGCGCTGACCGACGCGACGATCAGGCTCAATGGCGACGGCAGCAACGACTTCCTCGGGCTCGGCGCCGGCGTGATGGCCGAAGGCGGCGCCACGGTCATCGTGACGGACGTCGACATCGAAACGAACGGCGTGATCGCAGCGGCTACCATCGCAACGGGGAACGCGGTCATGCGTGTGTATGACTCGACGCTGCGCGCCAATGGCGGGGAGCTTCCCGATGACTTCGTTCCGGTGATCGGTCCGGGCATGAAGACGCCGCCGGCGCCGCTCGGCATCACCGGCACGGCGCGCACGAACGTGACGATGGGCAACGCCCGGAGCTACTTCTACGACTCCACGATCATCGCCGAAGGCTGGGGCGCGCTGTCCACGGACGCCTGCGGCGGCGACGTCTATCTCGAGGCCAACGACTCGGTAATCATCGTCAACAACAGCGGCTATGGTCTCTACGCCGACAACGGCTGCACCGTCGTCTTCAACGACTCGACGATCACGTCAGCCACCTACGGCGGCATTCTGGCCGGCGTCGGCTACATCACGTTGAACAACGTGGCGACGGAAGCGGCGAAGAACGTCCTGATGATCCACAGCGTGTTCGGGCGCCCGTCGGAGTCAGGCAGCGTGACCATCAGCGGGGGCAGCCATCAGAGCGGCGAGGCGATCGTTCTCGTGAAGAGCGCCAACCTGAATCTCGAAATCGACGGGGCGACACTCGATCCGGGCGACGGCAATCTCATTCACTCGATCGTCAACGACGACGCCAACAGAACTAGGGTCGACGGCGCCGAGACGCCGGGGATCAACGTAACGCTCAGCAACATGACCCTGAACGGCGACATTCGGCATGAAGACACCGTGGACCGGGACATGACGGTTTCGCTGCTTGGCACGCACCTGACCGGCGCGGTCGTCGATGCGCAAATCAACCTCGATGACGACAGCAACTGGACGGCCACCGGCGACTCCCGCGTTCGCCTCGACGATGCTCGCGACATCGATCGGATCGATGCGCTGCCGGGAGTGGTCGTCACGGTCGTTGACAGAGACGATGCCATGGTTGCCGCGAGCCGCCGTCTGCCGGGCGGCGGGCAACTCGTCGTCGAGAGTGCTGCGGTGCCTGCGGCGGCGCTTGCCGCTGCTACGGGCGGACGATAATTTCGCTTGCAGCGATTGACCCGAAGCTGACTCTTGTCGACCCCGGCTGCGGGATCGGCGACGCTCCGAATGCCGCTCTTAGCGGTCGATATATCTGTAACGTAAAGTCTCCCCGCTGCCTTCCACCGTAAGGTCGGCAAACGGGTTGTAGTCCGTGTTCTTGACGACTCTCCATAGCTTGAAAAGCTGCGGCAGGAACACGCCCCAGTTGCCGACCTCCTGCGCGCAGTGTTCTGCCCAGACCAGCCCGTCCGCATGTGTTTCCTTCTTGCGCGTGCCGATGCCTGTCGAACGGCCCTTGACCCCGTAGTCGGTCTTCTCCCACTGGTGGATGCGGTACCCCATCGGGTCGGGGTTCTCCATGCTCTCGGGACCGAATCCAAGCCCGGCCACGACGACGACGTGCTCGTACACGATCAGCTCCTTGATCCACATCGGCACCTCGTCGAGATCCTCGAAGCGGATATACAGGTTCCGTCGCGTACCGTCCGACCACGTCTGCGGCGCCAGGTGGATCGACTTGATCGGGTTGCCGTGCTTCGGCGGCACTTCCCAGGTCAGAGGTTCATGTTCCTCCGGGTGCCAGAGAATGAACCCCTTTTCCATGTTGCTCCAGAACCAGTCGATCATCTCGGCGGTAACGCCTTCGTGCCGCCAGTGCAGATGTGTTCCGATGTCGTCCTGGGTGACCGTGTATTCCATTGTGCGCCCTCGTTTCTTCCGCGGATTGCCGTCCGGATAGCCTGGTATCGGGTTCGCCCGAAAATCTACGTTGCGAACGCGTAATCCCTGTCTTCCGCATTCGCGTCAGGGATCTTGCGCATGGTCAGTATGGTCACGAAGGACACGACCAGCAGACCGATGAGAACGTAATAGGCGTTGGTCAGCATGCCCGCGTCGTTGAACGCGGCCATGAAGGCAACCGCAAATGCCATGGGGACCGCCTGGATGGTCATGATCCACTTGTTGGCGGCCATGAAATGCTTGCGCCCGTAGACATAGGTGGTTATGCACGGGTGCATGGTGGGAACGCCTCCGGTCATGCAGGCGACGCCGAACGCCCAGACCACCATCAGGACCTCGCTTCCTCCCACGGGCATGACGGCAAGCGGGACGACGGCAAAGAAGAAGAGGATGTTCAATACGAGCGAAGCCTTGATCGACCCCAGCTTGTCGTCGATCCAGCCGATGACGTAACTCATCGGGATGCCTGAAGCGGCACCCACCGACAGCCAGATGAGCGCCTCGCTGACGAACAGATTGGGCACGTTTTCGGGCGTGCTGAGGCTGATGTAGCGCACGGCCATGTAGGCCATCATCGCGACGATGACGAATTGCAGAATCCCGTAGGAAACGATCAGTTGCCATGCCCTGACTTCGCCAAGCAGTTGCCTGACGGTGATCGGCTCCCCCGCATCCTGCTCTTCGGACAGCGGCCGGTGATCGGCGCCGTCGGGAAATAGCCCGGATTCCTCGGGCGTATCCTTTATGCCGAATGCGGCGACAAGGACCATTGCGACCAGAATTGCCGCGATGACGGCATAGACGTTCAGCCCGAGACCCACGTCATTCGCGAGCCAGTTCATCGCCGCGATGCCGATGATGGAAAACAGCGGAGCTCCCGCGGTGACGACGCCGAGCACCCGTCCCCGGTACTTGATGAACCAGTTGGCGGCGAGCAGGAAAGCGCCCAGCAGCAGCGGCACGACGAGCGCGCGTACTACGAACAGGCTCACGGCGTAGATAGCGTAGTTCTCGCCGGCAAGGGCGATCCCGAGGCAGCCGAGCGCGAGCAGCAGAATCGACGGTACGAGGATTCTCCTGACGCCGTACTTCACGTAGGCCGCGCCGGCCACGAGGTAAAGCACGATGGAAACGATCGCGGCGGCGGTCACCGGATTGGTGATCGCCAGGTCATCCCATCCATAGGTCGCTTGCAGATAGGGTGTCAGGACATTCAGGTGATCGGTCTGCAGCCCGGCGTAAAAGAACATCAGAAAGACGCCCAGCAACATCAGCAGTAAGGCCTGCCCGGTAAATTTCCGATCGTTGAACATTGCGGTACCCACGCGATTCGTTGTTGCCGGCGATTATGCATGAGACCGACCGGACGACACGCAGCGCCTTCCAGGCCCTCCCATGCATCCGGCCTAGCCTAGGGTGCACCGGTCTCAGCGGCCAATCGTTTAGGCAAATACTTCGTATCGGATGGGCAAATCCGGAGAGGCACGCCCGGCGTGGCATCCGTACTATGCGGGCTTGAGAGCGTGCGCTCGCAACGCCCATAATCCGTTCGACGGCTTGCTGCCGTTACGACCGCGCCCGTAGCTCAGTGGATAGAGCGCTGCCCTCCGGAGGCAGAAGTCGGGGGTTCGAATCCCTCCGGGCGCGCCATTTTGCGATGTTTCGTTCCGGAGACATGGTTGACACTTTCAACGGGGCGAGCCGCGTTGTCGTGGCTTCCCCAATCCCAGATGTGTAAACCATGTCTCCGGAATACTGTGTAAGCTACCTTGCCCCACGCACAGAAGCTCATCCCATCGAAAGCGCGACACGCAACTATCGGAGTCGAGAGAATATGCTGATACGAGGAGCGATTGGCGCTGCGCTGGCACTGACGATGACCGCGGTCTGGGCTCAACAGGCGCTGGTCGAACCAGGCGATTCGAACGATATGGAAGACCCCTACATCTGGCTCGAGGACGTCGAAGGCGACGAAGCGCTGGCGTGGGTGGAACGGCAGAATGAGCAGTCGGTGGCGTACCTCGAATCGTTGCCGATGTTCGACGAGCTTTTCGAGCGGAGTCTCCAGATTCTCGATTCGGACGATCGCATCGCCTTTCCCGGCGTCCGCGGCGACCACGTTTTCAATTTCTGGAGGGACGCGACCAATCCACGCGGTCTTTGGCGCCGCACGACCGTCGATGATTACGTTGCCGGCGATCCCGACTGGGAAGTCCTGCTGAACCTTGACGCGCTCGCCGAAGCCGAAGGCGAAGACTGGGTCTGGGGAGGCGTTGCATGCCTGCGCCCGGACTATCGCATCTGCGTGCTGGAGCTGTCTCGCGGCGGTGCCGACGCCGCGGTCATGCGCGAGTTCGATGTCGAGAACAAGGCGTTCGTGGATGACGGATTCGTCGCTCCCGAGGCGAAGTCCCGGCTGAGCTGGATCGACAGCGACTCCGTGTACATCGGCACCGACTTCGGTGAAGGCACGCTCACGGACTCCGGTTACGCCCGCACGGTTCGAGTCTGGAGGCGGGGCGAGCCGCTTTCGAATGCCACGGAAATCTTCGCCGGCGAGCAGTCCGATGTCGCGGCGAACGTATACCGCCGCTGGGATGGCGATTCTCCCTACGACATCGCCGCAAGGTCATTGTCGTTCTACACGACGACGAGTTACCTGGTGACGGACGAGGGCGAGTTCCAACTGATCGACATCCCGGAGGACGCGAGTCTGGAGGGCATCTTCCACGGGCAGATGCTCGTGGCGCTCAAGTCCGACTGGACCGTGGACGGCGAGACGTTCGTGCAAGGGTCGCTGATCGCAGCGGACTTCGAGAAGTTCCTGCAGGGCGAACCCGACTTCCACGTGCTGTTCGTACCGACGCCGACTACGGCGTTGGTGGACGGCGGGGTGACGACGACGCGCGACTACCTGATTCTCAACATCCTTGAGGACGTGGCCAACCGTCTGGTTCGCTACGAACTGCGCGACGGCGAGTGGGTTTCGCAAGACATCGACACCGAAGCGCTCGGCAGCATCAGGGTGGTTGCCGCCTCGGACACATCGAACACGATTTTCTTCTCGTATGAGAATTTCCGGACACCCGACACGCTTTATGTCTCGCGGGATGGCGGCGCGAGCGCCGAAGCGCTGCAATCGTTGCCCGAGTTCTTCGACGCCGAGGGGGTGTCCGTCGAACAGCGCTTCGCCACGAGTTCGGATGGCACGAGAGTCCCCTATTTCCTGGTGCTTCCCGCGGGATTCGAAGCGAATGGAGACACCCCGACGCTGCTCTACGGCTACGGTGGCTTCGAGATCAGCCTGACCCCCGGTTACAGCTCGATCGTGGGCCATAGCTGGATTGCCCGCGGCGGCGCCTACGTTATTGCCAATATCCGCGGCGGCGGAGAGTACGGGCCTCGCTGGCACCAGGCGGCGCTGAAGGAAAACCGGCAACGCGCTTACGATGATTTCATCGCGGTCGCGGAAGATTTGATCGAGCGCGGCGTGACCAGATCCGGGCGCCTGGGCATCCGCGGCGGCTCGAACGGCGGCCTCCTCACGGGCGTGATGCTGACGCAGCGCCCTGATCTGTGGAACGCGGTCATCGTGCAGGTGCCGCTACTCGACATGAGGCGCTACAACCGGCTCCTGGCGGGAGCTTCCTGGATGGCCGAGTACGGCAACCCCGATACCGGCGACTGGGCGTACATCAGCGAATACTCGCCGTACCAGAACGTTGAACGCGGCGTGGACTATCCGAAACCGTTCTTCACCACGTCAACCCGCGATGACCGCGTGCACCCGGGCCACGCAAGAAAGATGGTCGCGCGGATGACGGAGATGGGCCACGACCTGCTCTATTTCGAAAACACGGTCGGCGGCCATGCCGGCGCCTCGGACAACACGCAAAGGGCGAGGAACGAGGCCATGATCTATAGCTATCTGTGGGATCAATTGGGTACGAAGTAACAAGATTGGAAGGCGCCGGAGGCGCGAATTCCCAACGCCGGGATCCGTTTTTCCGGGCCCTTTCCAACGAATCCTTGGAGATGGAAAAGCAATGAACGACAAGCGAATAAGTATTCCTGCATTGATCTGCTCAATGGTTTCGTTGGCAACTTCGCTCGCCGCAGGCTTGACGCGCGGCGCAGCTCCGACGCCGGCGGAACGTCTGCCGCGCGCCGCGAACCCCACCCGCCTCGCAAGCCTCACCCGCCTCGCAAGCCTCACCCTTGCCGCAAGCCTCACGCTCGGTACGGCCACCGCGCTGGCGCAAGGTCTGCCGACGGCGGATCCCTCGGCTGTCGGCCTGTCCGCGGAGCGGCTCGGCCGTGTCGATGCGTTGATTGAGGGCGCCATCGCCGACGATCAGATCGCGGGCGCCGTGGCGCTAATCGCTCGAGACGGTCGCGTCGCACACCTGTCCGCCTACGGCATGGCCGACATCGATGACGGCGAGACGATGCAGACGGACACGATTTTCCGCTTCGCGTCCATGACGAAACCGATCACGAGCCTCGCCGTGATGATGCTCTACGAGGAAGGCCATTTTCTGCTCAACGAGCCCGTTTCGCGATTTATTCCGGAGCTTGCAAATCCGAGCATGCTTTCGACAAAAGGCTCCGGAATCGTTCCGGCCGGGAGCGAGATCTCGATCCACGATCTGCTCACCCACACGTCGGGATTGAGCTACGGCTTCCTTGCACAGGGCGCCGGACCCGCGGAACTCGCGCGCCGCTACGTGGAAGCCGGGGTGTCGGACGGCCTCGTCCAGACCGATGGCGTGATCGCCGACCTGCCAGGCCGGCTGAGCCAGGCTCCGTTGCTGTTCGAGCCGGGCACGCAATACGCGTACAGCCTGTCGATCGACGTGCTCGGCCGTCTGGTTGAGGTCGTCTCCGGCATGACGCTCGCAGAATTCTTCGAGACCCGCATCTTTGAGCCGCTCGGCATGGACGACACGGCGTTCTTCATCGATGCGGAAACGGCGGCGGAACGCCTGGCCAGCGTCTACTCCACGGGCGAGGACGGCAGCCTGGTCGAAACCGGCTCCGAGCCGATCGAGCTCGGCACGCTGCGTTACTCGGCGAGCTTTCACTACGACGGGCCACAGACCTACTTCTCTGGCGGCGCAGGACTTGTATCGACGGCGAGCGACTATGCGCGCTTTCTGCAGCTCATGCTGAACGGCGGTGCGCTTGACGGTGAACGGCTCGTCGCCCCGAAGACCGTCGAGTTCATGACCCGCAACCAGATCGGCGACCTTGACGTGTCGCCGGGCGTCAAATTCGGGCTCGGCTTCGCTGTCATCGAGGATCCGGGCCAGGTGGGCGAGACACAGTCGGCAGGCAACTACTACTGGGGCGGGTTTTTCAACACGAGCTTCTTCGTCGATCCGGGCGAGCGGATGTTCGCCATCCTCCTGACCCAGCGTTTTCCGGGGGACCAGACGAACGTACGCGACAAGTTCGTGTCGGCGGTCTACCAGGCCCTGATTGAGTAAGTCTGCGGCCCGCGGGGTCTACCCGGCCGCCCCGCGCGGGGTAAAGACACGTCACGACCCCTGAGCGCCGAGCCCAGCAATGGCGCACCGTGCGCTGCCCTGGCACGCGTGCAGCCATTGCGTTGGAATCTGCTGCTGGGCGGTGGGCCAACCGCAGCCGGGATTATTCAGCTAGCGGAACCTGCTCGATCATGTAATCGACTGCCGAAGTGACCTCAGCGTCGGACAGATCGACACGTCCCCCTTTTGCCGGCATGAAACCGACCTCGCCCTGGTACCCGGCGATGGAACGCTCGTGGAGTATCTCGATTCCCTGTTCGATCCTCGGTAGCCAGGCTTCGACGTTCCCGATCACCGGCGCGCCGCCGACGCCAGGTTCCGAGTGGCACAGATAGCAGGCTTCGTTATAGGTCTGCGCGCCCGTCAGAACCGTGTCCACCGGCTCCGGTGCCGCGATGGCGACGGTGACCGCCGCCGCCGCTTCGAGTTCCGGATCGCCGATCAGCAGCACGCTGCCGACCGGACGAATCCGCTCCGCGATCGCAGCCTGCACCTCGGGATCGTCGAGCGCGAACTGGTCCCGAGCTTCGAACGCGTTCATGCGCACGAAGAACACCACCCCGACGACCACGCCGACAAAGATGCCGAGCGCGAGCATGAAGCTGTCGAAAAACCGGTGATCCCGCGTGCTCAATGTGCGTTCCCGAGGGTTGAGGCGGCGCGATTATAGCCGAACGGTATGCACTGGCCAGGACTGCTCAACGGTTCCGCTCCAGACAGCGCATCTGCAGCGCTTCGGCGAGGTGAGCGAACTCGGGTTTCTCGCAGCCGCCGAGATCGGCGATGGTTCTTGCCGTCCTGAGCACGCGCACGGTGCCGCGGGCGCTGAGCTGCCACGTGCTGACGGCCTGCTTGAGCAGCGCGAGACCGTCGCGGTCGAGCGGCACGGCGCGCCATACGGCGGCGTCCTCGAGCTGCGCGTTCAGGCAACCGTCACGGGCGAGCTGCCGTTCCCGCGCTGCGGCGATGCGCTCGCCGAGCTCGGCGGATTCGGATCGGCCGGAGTCCGACGCGAGCTCCGCGAAGCTCACCTGCGGGACCTCGATGTGCAGGTCGAAGCGGTCGAGCAGCGGACCGGACACCCGGCCCTGGTATTGCTGAAGACGCGTGAGCGAGCAGCGGCAGCGGTCGGTGCCGTCGCCGAGGTAGCCGCAGGGACAGGGGTTCATCGCGGCGACCAACTGGAACTCGGCGGGAAAGGAAATCTGCTCGCGAACGCGGGAGATCCTGACGACCCCTGATTCCATCGGTTCGCGCAGCGCCTCGAGCGCCATGCGATTGAACTCGGGCAACTCGTCGAGGAAGAGCACACCGCGGTGAGCGAGGGAGACCTCGCCCGGTCTGGGCCGAGCGCCGCCGCCGACGAGGGCCTGCGCCGAGGTCGTGTGGTGCGGCGCCCGGAACGGCGGATCGATGCCGTTGGCGAGCGCCGAGCGTTCGCCCGCGACCGAGGCGATGCTCGCAACGCCGAGCGCATCCTCCCAGTCGAGCGGCGGGATCAGCCCGCGCAGCCGTTCGGCGAGCATGCTCTTGCCGCTGCCGGGCGGACCGACCATGAGCAGATTGTGGCCGCCCGCGGCCGCGACGGTCAGCGCGCGCTTGGCGGCGGCGTGACCGCGCACCTCGCTGAGGTCGGCCGCGCTCAGGCGCTTGCGCGGCGGTTTGCGCGGCTCGATCCGCTGGAGCCGCGAGTTGCCGTGAAGAAACTCGATGACCTCCTTGAGATGGCTCGCACGGTAGACCTCGGCGTCTTCGACGAGCGCGGCTTCGTCGGTATTTCCCGCGGGCAGGATCACGCGGCGCCTCGCCGCCCGGGCGGCGAGCACGGCCGGCAAGGCGCCCGTGACGGGCCTGAGTTCTCCGCCGAGCGCGAGTTCGCCGATGAACTCGATGTCGTCGACCTTCCAGTTGAGTTTCTTGTCCGCCTTGACGACGCCGAGCGCGATCGCGAGATCGAAGCGCCCGCCGTCCTTGCGGACATCTGCCGGGCCGAGATGCGCGGTGATCTTGCTGGGAGGGACCGGCAGCCCACTCGTGTGCAACGCCGCCCGCACGCGATCGCGGCTCTCTCGCACGGCGGCTGTCGGCAGCCCCGTGATCGCGAAGCCCGGCAGCCCGCCCGCCAGGTGCACCTCGACGGTCACCTCGAAAGCCGTGAGCCCGGCCTGACCCCGGCTGATCAGCCGCGCGAGCGACACGTGCGATACCCGTCGAGTGCAGGGTCAGAGGCGAAGGCCGGGACTGGCGGACCGCCAGCGCGAGATCGACACGCGCGGTATTTTCCGAACGCCGGGTCACGGGCGAAGATCGGGACCGCCGGGCCGTCAGCGCTACAACGAGAAGAGCGGCGACGGTCCGGTGCTGGCGCTGCCGGCAGGTCAATCGGTGTCGAGCGATTCCTCGAGTTCGGCGAGCCGTGCCTCGAGCGTGGCGAGCTTCTCGCGCGTGCGTTCGAGTACAGCGGTCTGCAAATCGAATTCCTCACGGCTCACCAGATCCATGCGCTCGATGCCCGACTGCAGCAGCGACTTGACGTTGCGCTCCACATCCTCGCCCAGAGCCTTGACGTTCCTGGGAACCGCCTCGGTCAGTTGACGGGCGAGTTTGTCGAGATCGAGGCCCTTGGACTTGTCGTTCATTTCACTATCCCTGGAAGATGGTTGCGACCTGCAAATTCGCCGAAGACATCGAGAAAGAGGGCGATCATAACGCGTTGGCCGGCATTGCGGTGCCTGCAAAAGCGTTCGACACCCGCATGGCGTCCGGAGGCACGAAGCCGACCGCAGGCTGCTAAACTTCTGACGAGAACGATGAGCAAGAGAAAAAAGCCGAGCCAGCCGGATCCGGAGGGCAGCCTCGAACAGGACGAGGCTGCAGCGGAGAACGCTGAGGCTGCGACAGAGAGCGAGACGGGCGTCGCGGAGGAGGGCGCCACCGACGCCAGGGCCGTGGCTGGTGATGACGCGGCATCGGGCAGCGAGTCGGAGGTCGCGGAGGACGCTGTGGCTGACGAAGCATCCGCTGGCGACGATTCCGAGACGGCTGACGAAGCGGAGTCCGGCGACGTAACAGCGCTTGTTGCTGGCGCGACGTCCGACGACGAAGCAACTGCGGCCGATGAGGGCCCATCCAGGGATGAAGCCGGATCAGCCAAGCCCGAAGCCCCACCGGAATCCGCGCCCCCGCTCGCCGCGCGTGTCGGCCGCTTGCGCGTCGGCAAGCTCGGCGCCGCGATGGCGTTGCTTGCGGCCGCCGGCGTCGCGGTCTTCGCGGTAGTCCTGTGGTGGCAGTTTCTGGAGGGCTACGTCAGCGAAGCGGCCAACAGCGCGGTTGCCGATGGCGGCGTGGCAGAGTCACCCGTCGGCGATGTGGATGCCATTGCCGCCGACGACGGGCAAGGCATCGAGGCGGCCCTGCGCGCCCTGGACGCCCGCATCGCGGCGCTCGGCGAGGAACTGACCGCGAGCCGAGCGGAATTCGAGGTTCGCGTCGATCGGGCCGAGGCGCTGCTCGAAAACCTGCCGGCAAGGTTTGCCGCCCTTGAAAGGCGCGTCAACGCGGTCCAGGGCAGCACGCGCGAAGCGCGCGAGAGCCTGCTGCGCGAGGAAGCCGAATACTATCTGACGCTCGCCAATACCGAGCTCGAAATCGCTGGCCGCTGGGACAGCGCGATCTCCGCGCTCGAGATCGCCGACGACAAGCTGCGCGAACTCGGCAACCCGACGCTGCGCCCCGTCCGCGAGGCGATCTCCGCGGAGCTCATCGCTCTCAATTCGGTCGAGCAGCCCGACATCGAAGGCATCGTCATCACGCTCGGACGCCTGCTCGAACAGGCCCCCGATCTGTCGCTGCGCCCCGGCGGTCCGAACCGCTTCGCGGCGCCGGAAACCGGGCTCGATGACGCGCAACCGGGACTCGACAGGCTCTGGCTCGGCGTGCAAAACGCACTGCGCAGCATCGTGTCCGTCGAACGGCGCGAGGCGCCCGTCGCCCCCGTGCTCACGGCAGCGGAGCAGCAGCTCGCCCGGCGGCAACTCCAGCTCGAGCTTCAGCTTGCGCGCTTCGCGGCGACGAGCGGGAGTCAGGAGGCCTTCTCGTCCGGTGTGGCCGCCGCGCGCGCCGTGCTCGAGCAGGACTTCGACGCCGAGAGCGTGGCAGTCGAAAACGCCGTCACGCTGCTCGACGGGCTGGCCGAGGTCGATGTCGCGCCGGTCAGGCCGGATATCGGCGAGTCGCTGAGGGCGCTGCGTGCGCTCAGCGCAGAGGGCGACTAGTGCGCTTCGGGATCTGGGGTATCGGGGCCCTGATCGTCGGCGCGTTCGCCGCGCACTTCCTGCTGCAGGACAACGGCTACGTACTGATCAACTTCAGGGGCTACGTCGTCGAGATGTCGGTTCCGGGCCTGATTCTCGCGCTCATCGCGCTCTACGTGCTCGTGCGCGTGCTCGTGAGGATCTGGCGCATGCCGCACGATCTCGGTGCGGCCGTGGCCGAGCACCGGGTCAAGCGTGCGCACCGCAAGCTCACGCGCGGGTTCATCCAGCTTTCCGAAGGCGACTGGCGCGCCGGAGAGCGGCTGCTCACGCGCGGCCTCAAGGGTTCGGACACGCCGCTCGTCAACTATCTCATGGCCGCCCGCGCGGCGCAGTTGCAGGGCTCGTCCGAGCGGCGCAACGAGTGGCTCAAACTCGCCTACGAGGAACTCCCCGAGGCGGAGACGGCAGTGCTGCTGACCCAGGCCGAGTTGCAGTTCGAGGCTGGCGAGCACGAGCGGGCGCTCGCGACGCTGGAGCGGATTCTCGAGGCGAACTCCAGCCATCCGGCGGCCCTGGGGCTGCTGGCGCAGACCTACCGCGCGCTTGGGGACCGGCAGCGCCTCGGAGAGCTGCTGCCCCGCCTCGGGCACGCGAAACTCAAGCCCGAATTGCTCGAAAGCACCGCCGCGGAGGGCTTCGAGTGGCTCGTCGACAGCGACAGTTTGACCCTCGAGGAACTCGACAAGCACTGGGCGGCGTTGCCGACGACGCTTCGCAAGGCGCCAGCGCTCATCCGCCTGCGCGGGCTCGCGCTTGCGCGGCTCGGCAAGGGAGACCAGGCCGAACGCGAACTGCGCGCAGCGCTCAAGCGAAACTGGGCGGCGGATGTCGTGCGCACGTACGGAGAAGTCAGGGGCGCCGACTCCATCAGGCAGCTCAGGCAGGCCGAGAGCTGGCTCGAGGAACACCCCGAGGACGGTGCGCTGCTGCAGGCGACGGCGCGCTTGTGCATGTCGAACGAACTCTGGGGCAAGGCGAGGAGCTACCTGGAATCGAGCCTGGCGCTTGCTCCGGATGCGGACGGCTACGCGCTCTACGGCAGACTGCTCGATGAGTTGGGCGAAGGCGAGAAGGCGGCGCTGTCCTATCGCTCGGGCCTCGATCTCGTGAGCGGTTCCGACCCGGATGTCCCGACGCTCGACGCGCCGCGCGCCGTTGCGCGCCTGTCCGGCGACGAAGCCCCGGTTCCGGCCGTCCGGAACCGAACCCCGTGAGTTGATCCTGGGGTCCTGTCTGGCGTCCAGCGTCGCATTCGGAGTGAGCGGAAAGCGTCAGTCGATCCCGAGTCCTTCCCAGATCCCGTCGATCCGCTCGACGACCTCGGGGCTCATCGAGATCGGCCGACCCCAGTTGCGCGTCACTTCACCGGGCCACTTGTTGGTCGCGTCGATGCCGAGCTTGGAGCCGAGGCCCGCGACGGGCGACGCGAAGTCCAGATAGTCGATCGGCGTCGATTCCACGAGCACCGTGTCGCGCGCCGGGTCGACGCGGGTCGATATCGCCCAGATAACATCCGGCCACGAGCGCACGTCGATATCCTCATCGACGACGATGACGATCTTCGTGTACATGAACTGGCGCAGGAACGACCAGACGCCGAACATGATGCGGCGCGGATGGCCGATGTATTCCTTGCGCATGCTGACGACCGCGACCCGGTACGAGCACGCTTCGCTCGGCAGGTAGAAGTCGACGATCTCCGGAAACTGCGCGCGCAGGAGCGGCACGAACACATCGTTGAGCGCGAGGCCGAGAACCGACGGCTCGTCGGGCGGCCGGCCCGTGTAGGTCGTGTGATAGATCGGATCGCTGCGATGCGTGATCCGCTCCACCGTCATGACCGGGAAGGTCTCGACCTCGTTGTAGTAGCCGGTGTGATCGCCGAACGGACCTTCGGGCGCCGTGTCGTCGGGCGCGATGTGGCCCTCGAGCGTGATCTCGGCGTGCGCCGGAACGAGCAGGTCGGAGCCCAGGCACTTGACGAGGTCCGTGCGCCGGCCGCGTAACAGCCCCGCGAACGAGTATTCCGACAGCGTATTCGGGATCGGCGTGACGGCTGCGAGGATCGTCGCGGGGTCAGGGGCGATGCTGACCGCGACCGGAAACGGCTCGCCGGGACGCTGCTGCTTCCAGGCGGCAAAGTCGGTCGCGCCGCCGCGGTGCGCGAGCCAGCGCATGATCGCGCGGTTGCGGCCGATGAGCTGCTGGCGGTAGATGCCGAGGTTCTGCCGTCCGCCGTCGGGGCCGCGGGTCGTCGTGAGCCCCCAGGTGATCAGGGGTCCCGCGTCCTCGGGCCAGCAGGTCTGGATCGGCCAGGCGCCGAGGTCGACGTCGTCGCCTTCGATGCGGTGTTCCTGGCAAGGCGCCGAGCGCAGCGTGCGCGGCGCCATCTTGAGCACTTCCCTGAGCAGCGGCAGCTTCGACCAGGCGTCGCCGACGCCGCGCGGCGCTTCGGGCGTCCTGAGCGCGGCCAGCAGCTTGCCGAGGTCCTCGAAGCCTTCGGGACCTTCCGTTCCGAGTGCGGCGGCGATCCGGTCCGCCGTGCCGAACAGGTTGGTGAGCACCCGAACGCCGCTGTCGCTGCCACCGCTGCCATTGCCGCCGTTGTTGCCGTTGCTGCTGCCGCTACCGCCGCCGCCACTGTCGCCGACTGCGGTAAAGAGCAGCGCCGGACCCTGGCGCGCAAGCGTGCGCCGCGAGATTTCGGTGAGTTCCAGGTGCGGACTGACCGGCGTCGCGATCTCGCGCAGATCGTTGCGCTCAACGAGCAGGTCGAGAAAGTCGCGGAAGTCCACGATCTTCTGTTGCGGTGTCGGCCAGAGCGAGTCCATTTATAATCGTGGCGCCGTTAATTGTTCAGACGGGTTCCGTTCGACGCGTTCGATCGGCCGAAGCAGCGGATGATAGCGGATTCGCAACGGCGAATTCCCGCGGCCTCGCGGGTTCTCGAGTGGGCCAGGTTGCGATCTTCCATCCTCCGACTGGAGCATTGCCAGCGCCATGCAGCTCGAGTTCGCAAAAATGCACGGTCTGGGCAACGACTTCATGATCGTCCGCTGGCCTGACGGCCTCGATGTACCGATTGCCGAACGCGTGCGCGAACTCGCCGACCGCCGCCTCGGGGTCGGCTTCGACCAGTTGCTGCTCGTCGATGGGATCAATGCCGACGGCGCCGGCGCAAGTTACCGGATCTTCAATGCCAACGGCGGGGAAGTGGAGCAGTGCGGCAACGGCGCGCGCTGCGTCGCGAGCTTTCTGGCCGGAGCGCCCGGCGAAAGACTGAGCCTCACGAGCGCCGGCGGCACGATAGAGACCGAAGTGCTCGACGATGGGCTCGTCACGGTCGATTTCGGCGAGCCCGACTTTCGTCCGGCGTCCCTGCCGTTCGAGACGCCGACCCGACAGGATCGCTACAGCCTTGCACTCGGAGCCGGCGAAGCCCGGTTCGGCGCCGTGTCCGTCGGCAATCCGCATGCCGTGATCGAGGTGGATTCGGTGGACGGCGCGCCGGTCGGTATACTTGGCGCGGAGTTGGCAGTGCACCCGGCCTTCCCGCAAGGGGTCAATGTCGGGTTCATGCAGCGCGACGACCGCGAACATGCAAGGCTCAGGGTGTTCGAGCGCGGCGTCGGGGAGACGCGCGCCTGCGGCACCGGGGCCGCGGCGGCGGTGGCCGTCGGCCGAATCCGGGGGCAGTTCGCCGGCGAGGTGACAGTGAGTCTGCCGGGCGGCACATTGCGTGTCAGTTGGCCCGGGCCCGGAGCGCCCTTGCGGCAGACCGGTCCGGCAACCAGGGTATACGAGGGCCGAATCGAGCTATGAGCGAACCGGAAACCAGCGCTGAAGCCACTCCCGAATTCACCGAGTCCGAAGTCGCCGACTACCTGCGCGAACACCCGGACTTCTTCGAGCGCTACCCGTCTTTGCTCCTGCACATGAACATGCCGCACGGCGTCGGGGACTCCGCGGTCTCCCTCGTCGAGCGGCAGGTATCGATGCTGCGGCAGCGAAACACCGAACTCGACCTGCGACTCGCCGAACTCGTGAGCGTCGCCAAGCTCAACGACACGCTCGTCCGGAACATCATCCGCCTCGGGGCCAGGCTCATGCGCGTTCCCGATACGAACGGCCGACTCGCGAAGCTCAAGTCGAGCCTCGAGAAGGACTTTTCGGCCGATAACGCGGTGCTCGTGCAGTTCGAGCCGGGCGCCTCGCCGCCGGAGTTGCCGGCCGACTTCGTGCTGCGCATCGACCGGGATCACGAGGCGCTCGAGGCGTTCGACGGTTTCCTGCGCACCGCGCGCCCGCGTTGCGGTCCGATCACGGACAGCCAGCGAAAGCTCGTTTTCGGCCGGGGCATCAAGTCCGCCGCGTTCGTGCCGCTCGGCGACGGCGCGAGGCTCGGTTTTCTCGTCATCGGGAGCAAGGACCCGAAGTATTTTCATCCCACCAAGCGCACGGACTACCTGGGTCCCCTGGGCAATATCGTTGCGGCCGCGATCGAAAGCGGGCAACCCGATGGTGACGGAAGTCCGTAATGCTCCGAACAGCACCGGAGCCCATTGTTGGCCGCTCAATGACCGGTTGGTTTGTTTGGCGTCAAGCCATCGGCAACGGCGTCGTCCCGAGACGACCAGGCTCGCGAGATCCGGCGCGCGCGTCTCGACCCCGGTGAAACATGTTGTCCAGTGAACTTGATCGCTATCTGGCCGGGCTGACGACCGAACGCCGGCTGTCGCCGAATACGGTCGCGGCCTACCGGCGCGACCTCGGCGCGCTGCTCGACTTCTGCGCGCGCGGGGACATCGATACGCCGGATCGGCTCACCGTGCATCATGTCAGGCGGTTTGCTGCCGAAAGTCATGCCCGGGGCCTTTCGCCGCGCAGCATCGCGCGGCGCCTGTCGGCGGTCAGGAGTTTTCTGGACTCGCTCGTCGAGCGGGGCCGGCTGGGTTCGAATGTCGCCGTGCACGTGCAGGCGCCGAAATCGTCGCGTCGCCTGCCCGCCACGCTCGATGCAGACCAGGTCTCGAGCCTGCTCGATATCGAGTCGGATGACGATCTCGCGATTCGGGACCGGGCGATGCTCGAGCTTTTCTATTCGTCCGGACTCAGACTCGCGGAAGTCGTCGGCATGGACGTCACCGACGTCGACAGGGCGGACCGGACCGTGCGGGTCACCGGCAAGGGCGCGAAGAGCCGCGTCGTGCCGGTCGGACGCCTCGCGCTTGAGGCCATCGAGCGATGGCTCCCCGTTCGCTCCCGGATCGTCAGGGGCGGGGAGCTGGCCATGTTCGTGAGCAAGCGCGGCACGCGGCTCGCGGCGCGCAGCGTCCAGGCGCGGATCAATCACTGGGCGCGCGTGCAGGGCAGCCCCACCGGCGTGCACCCGCACATGCTGCGCCACTCGTTCGCCACGCACATCCTCGAATCGAGCGGCGACCTCAGGGCCGTGCAGGAAATGCTCGGCCATTCGAGCCTGTCCACGACCCAGGTCTACACCCATCTCGACTTCCAGCACCTTGCGCAAAGCTACGACAAGGCGCATCCGCGCGCCCGGCGCGGCCAGGGTCAGCGTGACGGCGCCGCAGGCCGGACCCGATCGGCGCCTCCGCGCGCCCGCCGCGACGAGCGCGGCAGCCAGAAGACCTCGTGAGCGAGTTCCACGGCACGACGATCGTCTGTGTACGGCGTGACGGGCGCGTCGCGCTCGGCGGCGACGGCCAGGTCACGCTCGGCGACAAGGTCGTCAAGGGCAACGCGAGCAAGGTCCGGCGCCTGCACGAAGGGACGGTGCTTGCCGGTTTCGCCGGCGGCGCGGCGGATGCCTTCACGCTGTTCGACGCCTTCGAGGCCAAGCTCGACCAGTACGGGAACCTCAGGCGCGCCGCGATCGAGCTTGCCAGGGACTGGCGTACCGACCGCATGCTCCGGCGGCTCGATGCGCTGCTCTGCGTGGCCGACAGGGAGATGTCGCTCCTGATTTCGGGAACCGGCGACGTGATCGAGCCCGAGCACGATCTGCTCGCCATCGGTTCGGGCGGCGGCTACGCGCAGGCGGCGGCGCAGGCGCTGCTCGAGCATACCGACCTCGACGCACGCCGCATCGTGGAGGAGGCGCTGGCCATCGCCGGCGAGATCTGCATCTACACGAACCGGACGGTCCGGGTCGAGGAATTGTAGGGAAGTACAGCCATTCTCACTTTGGCGTCCGACTTCACTGGCGGGCGCGAGATTTCTTCACTCTCCGGACGAATCAACCTCCAGACTCGTCCTGCGCACGGGACTGACGGGCATAATGGGCATCGCTAAGGGAAGCGCCGCAAATCATCGCTTCGAAGACGCCGCAGGAACACGCCGTAAACCACCATGTCCATGACGCCCAGAGAAATCGTCCAGGAGCTCGACAAGCACATCGTCGGCCAGGACGACGCCAAGCGCGCCGTCGCGATCGCGCTGCGCAACCGCTGGCGGCGCAGCCAGGTCGGCGAGCCGCTGCAGAGCGAAATCACGCCGAAGAACATCCTCATGATCGGCCCGACCGGCGTCGGCAAGACCGAGATCGCCAGACGGCTCGCGAGGCTCGCCAAGGCGCCGTTCATCAAGGTCGAGGCGACGAAGTTCACCGAGGTCGGCTATGTCGGGCGCGAGGTCGACTCGATCGTCCGGGATCTCGTCGACATGGCCGTCAAGATGCTGCGCGAGGACGCGATGCAGCGGGTCAGCCACCGCGCCAAGGACGCCGCCGAGGACCGCCTGCTCGATGCGTTGCTGCCGGGCGCGGGCAGCGCCGAGGACGGGCGCGATACGCGGCAGAAGTTTCGCAAGAAGCTCCGCGAGGGGGCTCTCGACGAGCGCGAAATCGAGATCGACGTGCAGGCGCCGGCCGTCGGCGTCGAGATCATGGCGCCTCCGGGCATGGAGGAGATGACGAACCAGCTCCAGAGCATGTTCCAGAATCTCGGCAGCGGCCGGCAGCGCTCGCGCAAGCTCAGGGTCAGGGATGCGCTCGGCCTGCTCGAGGACGAGGAAGCGGCGAAGATGATCGACGAGGAAGATCTCAAGGTCGACGCCTTGCGCGCCGTGGAGCAGGACGGCATCGTGTTCATCGACGAACTCGACAAGGTCGCGCGGCGTGCGGAGACGCACGGCGCCGACGTCTCCCGCGAGGGCGTGCAGCGCGACCTGCTGCCACTCGTCGAGGGCTGCACGATCAGCACGCGCTACGGCATGGTCCGGACCGACCATATCCTCTTCATCGCTTCGGGCGCGTTCAGCGTGGCGAAGCCGTCGGATCTGATCCCGGAGCTGCAGGGACGGTTTCCGATCCGCGTCGAACTCGGGGCGCTCGGCATCGAGGAATTCGTGCGGATCCTGACCGAACCCGACGCGTCGCTGACCGAGCAGTACCAGGGCCTGCTCGAGACCGAGCGTGTGGAGCTCCGCTTCGAGGACGACGGCGTTCGGCGCATCGCGGAGGTGTCGTACCAGGTCAACGAGCGCAGCGAGAACATCGGCGCGAGGCGCCTGCATACCGTGCTCGAGCGCCTGCTCGAGGTGATTTCCTACGAGGCCGCCGATCGCGGCGGCGAGACGGTCGTCGTCGATGCGGACTACGTCGATCGTCACCTGGGCGAACTGGTCCAGGACGAAGACCTGAGCCGCTACATCCTGTAGTTGCCTGTGGCAGGCGCTCTACTGCAGTTGACCGACCATGCGTCCCTCTCGTGCGCGTTGCCGGGCATGCCGGCGGTCTCGCAGCGACGCCGAGTGCTTGCCACAAACCACCACGGAGCTTGAGATTTGTCCGGTCAAACTTCGCCACCGCCCATCCCGACGGCGCTCACGCTCAAGCGCGGCCGCCGCGAACTCGCGATCGAATTTTCCGACGGCCTGTCGGCAGTGTTGACCGCGGAGTATCTGCGCGTGCACTCACCGTCCGCGGAGGTCACTGGCCACGGAGTCGGCGAGGGCGTGCTCGTGACGGACAAGGAGACCGTCGCGATCGATCGCATCGACCCGGTCGGCCGTTACGCCGTCAGGCTCGTCTTCGACGACGGCCACGACACGGGCCTGTATACGTGGCCTATACTTCACGAGCTTTGCCGCGAGCGGGAACGAAAGTGGCAGCGCTACCAGGAGCGCCTTGCGGAACGCGGCCGCGAGCAGCCGGCGGAATAATGCGATGGCGACTGACAGCAATGCACAGAGCAGCGAGCGTCTGACCGATTTCGGTAGCGAGCGCGTGCGCTGGAGCGAGAAGAAGGCTCGCGTCAGAGGCGTCTTCGACTCCGTCGCATCCCGCTACGACCTCATGAACGATGCGATGTCGTTCGGACTGCATCGCCTCTGGAAGCGGTTCGCGATAGCCCGGACCGGACTCAGGCCGGGCGACTGCGCGCTCGATGTCGCCGCCGGCAGCGGTGATATCGCGCTCGGATTGGCTCGGCGCGTCGGCCCGACCGGCCGGGTCGTCGTCACCGACATCAACGCGGCCATGCTCGATGTCGGCCGCGACCGGCTGCTCGACGCCGGCCTCGTCCGCAACATCGACTACGTGCTGGCCGACGCAGAAGCGCTGCCGTTCCGCTCGGCCGCATTCAACTGCGTGACCATCGGCTTCGGGCTGCGCAACGTCACGGACAAGGAAGCCGCACTCGGCTCGATTTTCCGCGTGCTAAAGCCCGGCGGCCGACTGCTCGTGCTCGAGTTCTCCCGACTGCGGCTCAGGGAGCTTGAACCGGTCTATGATTTCTACTCCTTCCAGGTCTTGCCGCGCCTCGGGAGCCTGCTCGCCGGGGATTCGGAGAGCTACCGCTATCTTGCCGAGTCGATTCGCCGCCATCCGGACCAGGACGCGATGCAGCGCCTGCTCGAGGCTGCGGGTTTCGAGCGCTGCACGTACCACAACCTCGCCGCGGGGATCGTCGCCCTGCACGCCGGCTACAGGCTGTAGTAGTCCGTGACAGAATTCCGCGTCGCACGGGAACCGGCCAGGCGCCCTTCCGCTTCATGCAGCCGGGCCTGTGCGGCGGGTTGCTGAACCGATGGTCCTCGCGACGTGCCAGAGCATGCTGAACCGGACCATCGCCGACTCGACGGCGTCGCGCCGCGCTGCACAGGAACTCGAGGGCGAAAGCCTCGCGGTCGAGATCGACGGTACCGGCATCAGGGTGACGTTGCGGGTCAGTCAGGGCGAGATCACGCTCGCGACCGATGACGCAGGCCCCGTCAGCGCCGAACTCGGCGCAGGGCCGCTCGACCTGCTGCGCCTCGCGCGCGCCGGCAGTCTCGGCGAGCTTCGCGGCACGCAGGCCAGGCTCAGCGGCGACGTGAGCGTGGCCGAGGGCTTTGCGGAGTTGCTGAGGCTGGCCAGGCCCGATTTCGAAGAGGAATTGTCCGGCTGGATCGGCGACATCCCCGCACACGAGCTCGGCGACGCGACACGAGCGTTTGTGGGCTGGGGCTTTGCCGCGAGCCGTGCGCTCCGGGCGAACATGGCGGAGTACCTGCAGGAGGAAAGCCGTGTCATGCCGGGCCGCTACGAGGTCGGGGCGTTCTACGGCGATGTCGAACGGCTGTCGGACGATGTCGACCACGCGGCGGAGCGCCTGGACCGGCTGGAGCGATCGCTCGCGCGCGCTGCGCCCCGGTAGTTCGAAACGATGCGCCGCCTGCGACTGCTGCTGAGACTGTTCGCCATCGAGCGCACGTTGCTGCGTCACGGCCTCGACGAGATCGTTGTCCACACCCATCGCTTCCGGACCGTCGTCGCGCTCCGAAAACTCCTGTACTTTGGCCGGCGCGCGTCACGCGGCCCGCTCGGCGAACGGATCAGGCTCGCGCTCGAGGAACTCGGGCCGTTGTTCGTCAAGTTCGGCCAGGCGGTGTCGGTGCGGCGCGACCTGCTGCCGCGCGAGATCGCCGATGAGCTTGCGAAGCTGCAGGACAAGGTGCCGCCGTTCCCGGCCGAGGAGGTCGTCGCGATCCTCGAACGCGCGTTCGGACGGCCGGTAGACGAAACCTTCGCGGAGTTCGACTCCAACGCGCTCGCTGCAGCGTCGATCGCCCAGGCCCACGCGGCGAAACTCCCGGACGGCCAGGAGGTCGTCGTCAAGGTCCTGAGGCCGAACGTCCGGGCCATGATCCGGCGCGATCTCGAGGTCCTCTTCGCGCTCGCCGAAGTCGCCGAGCGGTACTGGCCGGAGGCACGCCGGCTGCGTCCGCTCGAAGTCGTCGCCGAATTCGAGAAGACGCTCGACCATGAGCTCGACCTCATGCGCGAGGCCGCGAGCGCCGCGCAGTTGAAGCGCAACTTCGAAGGGTCGGACCAGCTTTACGTGCCCGAGGTCCATTGGGACTGGTGCCGGCCGAACGTGCTCACGACCGAGCGGATCTTCGGCGTGCCGATCAATGACATCGAGGAGTTGAAACGCCGCGGCGCGAACATCCGGCGGCTCGCCGAAAACGGCGTCGAGATCTTCTTCACGCAGGTGTTCCGCCACAACTTCTTCCACGCCGACATGCATCCGGGCAACATCTTCGTCGACGTGACCGACCCCGAGCACCCGCGCTATGTGGCAGTCGACTTCGGGATCGTCGGCAGCCTGAGTTCGCGCGACCAGATGTATCTGGCGGAGAACTTCCTCGCGTTCTTCAAGCGCGACTACCGGCGCGTGGCGAAACTGCACGTCGACTCCGCCTGGGTGCCCGAGGACACGCGCGTCGACGAACTCGAAGCGGCCGTTCGCGCGGTCTGCGAGCCCGTCTTCAACAAGCCGCTCAAGGACATTTCCTTCGGTGTCGTGCTGCTTCGCTTGCTCGAGACGGCGAGGCGCTTCGACATGGAAGTCCAGCCGCAGCTCGTGCTGCTGCAGAAGACGCTGCTCGCGATCGAAGGGCTCGGCCGCGAACTCTATCCCGAGCTCGATCTGTGGAGCACCGCCATGCCGATCCTCGAGGACTGGGTGCGCGAGCGCCAGGACCCGCGCACGCAGGCGAAGCTGATCGTCGAAAACCTGCCGCAGATCGCGGAGGACCTGAGGCTCGTGCCGGAGCTGCTGCACAAGATCATCAGGCGAACCGAACGGCGGCTGAGCGAATCGCCGGCAGTTCGCGGCCGCCTCGCGGGCCGAACGTTCCGGGGTCCCGGACGCGCGGTCCGGCGGCAGTTTGCAGGCGCCGTGTTGCTGATCGCGGGCGTGCTCTGGACCGGCCTCGAGGCGGCGCCGGTCTGGGTGGGCTGGATCGGCGCCGGGGCGGGGCTGCTCCTGCTGTTCGTCGGTCGCCGGCGACCCCCCGGGAGGCGCCGTACGCGGTAGGCCGCTGAAGTTCAAACGAACGGCAGCGAAGCGAGTCGGGGGCCGCCGTGGCGTCTTGCCGCGGTTTCGACCGTAATGATCGAGGCGGTAGCACGCGCGAAGCAAGGACGCTGCTCAGACGTCGCGGACCGGCTCGCAAGTGGTCGATTGCGCGCGACTTCGCCCTTTCCGGCGTCGCAGTCGGCGAGCAGTTACTCCGACTCCGCGGCCTCCACCCCAAGACCGCCCGTAATCCCCTCGACCTGGTTGCCGACCTGAATGGAGCGCGTAATCGCGATCTCGTAAGGCGCGGACCCCTGCGGATCGACGTTGCCGCAGGAAAACGCGCGCAGCGTGCACTCCGATGTCGTATGGACGATACCGCGCTCGGCCATCATTCGCGTCATGAGTTCGGTCGCTTCGGCCATGTGCAGTATCGCGTTGTTCGGCCTGAACGAGCCCACGCCGATCGCGTAGTCGATCGGCATCAGCGGCTCGATGCTGCCGCCGAAGGTGCCGTCGTTCTTCTTGCCGAGGTCGTGCACCGCGAGATCGGCGCCCATATCGATCAGGTACTGGATCATCGAAACCTCGCCGAAGTTCGCGGCCATCATCAGCGGCGTGATGCCGTCGTTGCACGCCCAATTGACGTCCGCGCCGTTATCGACGAGATAGCGCATCGTCTCGAGCCGTTCCCCGACCGATCGTCCCTGGCTGTAGCCGTCGATCCAGCCATAGCCGGAGGCGACGAGCAGCGGAGTCTCGTTGTCGCTGTTTCTGACGAGCGGGTCGGCGCCGCGCTCGTGGAGCAGCCGGACGAGCGTGATGTCGCCGGAATAGGCGGCGCGCATGAGCGGTGTGGCGAACTTTACGCGCGGCGAGCCGCCGAAGTTCCTGCGCGACTCGGGGCGGTTGTCGATCCAGGCGTTGGCATTGGCGCCCGCGTCGAGCAGCTTCTGCACGAGCGGCAGCGGGTCTTCGGTCTGAGTCCACGGGAATCCCGGGTTCCATTCCATGTTGCGGCGGTCGACGGCCCAGAACAGCGGCGTGAAGCCTTCCGCGTCCGGATGATTGACGATTGCGCCGCGGTCGACCAGCAACGATGCGACGTCGTAATGGCCGTTGTAGATCGCGAGCCCGAGCGTGTTCTTGCCGTCGGCTGCGATCGCATCGACGTCGGCGCCCGCGTCGAGCAGCAGCCGCGCCGATTCGAGTTCACCCTCGCGCGCGGCGAACTGCAACGGCGTGAAGCCGCCGTTCGCATAGCTTTGCGGATACTCCTCGGGGTCGTAGTCGACCGGGGCGGTTCCCTCGACTCCGCGGGCGCCCCCGCGCGGTGCGACGACCTTCGATACGACATCGACCGGCGCTCCGGCCGCGAGCAAACGGTCGACGACGGCCGTGTGGCCTTCGTTGATGGCCCACACGAGCGCCGACGTGCCGCCCCAGCTTTCGATGGCCGCGACGTCGGCGCCGCGCTCGAGCAATACGTCGACTGCGCCCGGAAGGCCCGTGCGCGCGGCGAGCATGAGCGCCGTATCGCCATCGGGAGTGAGGGGAGCGTTCGGGTCGGCGCCGGCGTCGATCAGCAAACGAATCGCTGCGGCGCTGCCGTTGATCGCCGCGAGCCTCAGCGGCGTCGTGCCGGTCCGGTTTTCGATGGTCGGGTCGGCGCCGGCCTCGAGCAGCGCAAGCGCGAGCCCGGTATCGTCGTTCTGAACGGCCCAATGAAGCGCGGTGGAGCCGTCGACCTGCTGTTCGTCGACGTCGACGCCGCGTGCGAGCGCGGCCTGGACGGCCTCGCCATCGCCGCGCATCGCGGCGTCAGCTATTTCACTGGCCCGCACTTCGGCCGCCGCGACGGAAAGCAGCGCCAGGCCAGTGATTCCGATGATGATCGAACGCATCGCCTAATCCCGATTCCGGACCAGCGATCCTCATTATGCACGCCAGCCCGCTCTGCGCTACGAGTCGGGCTCCTGATGTGCCCCGAATCGATTTCGAAGGGCAAGGCGTCATGTGCCTGGCAGTGGAGTCAGGCGCCAGGATGAAAACTCCTGATCCCGAATCGGCTGCGTTGAAACGATGGGTCCCGGACGGGCATAGTACGAACGAGAGAGGAGCTGATCGATGCAACAGGCGTCAGGCGGCAAGAGAGTTCTGATCGCGGCCGTGGCCATAGCGGTGGTCGCGGCGTGGATCGGTTCGTATATCTTCTTCGGCAATTCCTCCGGGCCGCGCCCGGACGGCGCGATGTCGGCCGATGCCGCGGCCGGCCTCGTCGGCGAATTCTGCGTCGATTGCCACGATGACATCACGCAAACGGCCAACCTGACGCTCGAGCGCCCGGACTACGCGGACATCGCCCACGACGCCGAGATGTGGGAGGCCGTGATCCGCAAGCTTCGCGCCGGCATGATGCCGCCGCCCGGCAACCCGCGGCCGGCCGACGCCGACTACGCGGCGTTGCGCGACTGGCTCGAGCAGGAGATCGACTCGGCGGCTGCGTCGACGCCGGGAACGAAAGTCCTGCATCGACTGAACCGGACCGAGTACGCGAACGCGATCCGGGATCTGCTCGATCTCGAGATCGACCCGACCCTGTATCTGCCTCCGGACGACTCCAGCCGCGGCTTCGACAATATCGCGGGCTCGCTGACGATCTCGCCGACCCTGCTCGAGACTTACGTGACG
Organism: Gammaproteobacteria bacterium; assembly: GCA_022819855.1. Classification (GTDB taxonomy): domain Bacteria; phylum Pseudomonadota; class Gammaproteobacteria; order Steroidobacterales; family Rariloculaceae; genus Rariloculus. The sequence continues at coordinate 120,868 of JAJEGN010000005.1, forward strand.
GCCGCGACGAAGATCGCGCGCATGGCCGTCGGCTTCTGGAATACGCCGACCGAGCGGCTTTACATCAACAGGACCGACAGCTCCCAGGTCTACGAGCTCGAAGGCATGCCGTTCGGCACGCGCGGGGGCATGGTCGTGCAGCACGTGTTTCCCGGCGACGGCGACTACACGTTCACGATCCGCAACCTCGGCGTCGGCATCTACATTCCGAACGAGACCCTTGAGCTCAGCATCGACGGCGAGCGCGTGCACGAGTGGACCTATACCGAGATGGGCATGAGCGCGGGCATGGATTCGGCACGCGACGGCGAGCTCGTCGTCACGCTGCCGGTCGGCGCGGGCTCCAGAACCGTCGGCGCGACGTTTGTCGCGACGAATTATCGGCCGAGCCTGGACACTGCCCAGCACTTCGCGCGCAAGTCGCTCGAGAACGGCCGCGTGGCCGAACTCTCGAACTACCCGGTGATCGGCGCGATGAACATCCAGGGTCCGTTCGATGCGACGCGACCGACCGACAGCGCGAGCCGCCAGAAGATCTTCACCTGTCGCCCGGCCACCGAGGCGGAGGAAGAAGCGTGCGCGACCGACATCATCTCGACGCTGACGCGCCGGGCGTTCCGGCGCCCGGTCCGGCCCGGCGATCTCGAGCTCTTCATGGGCTTCTATCACGACGGCCGCGAACTCGGTTCGTTCGACGACGGCATCGAGCTTGCGTTGCGGCGCCTGCTTGCGAGCCCGCAGTTCCTCGTGCGCGTCGAGGAGGAACCGGAAGAGTTCGCCCCCGGCGAGATCTACCGGATCAACGACCTCGAGCTTGCATCGCGGCTCTCGTTCTTTCTCTGGAGCAGTCTGCCTGACGACGAGCTGGTCGAGATCGCGGCTGACGGCCGCCTGAGCGACCCGGCGGTTCTGGAGCAGCAAGTGCTGAGGATGCTCGCCGATCCGCGGTCCGCGAGCCTCATCGAGAACTTCGCGCAGCAGTGGCTGTATCTGCGCAATCTCGACACGACGGCGCCCGCGCAGACCGTATTTCCCGACTGGGACGACGAGCTCCGGGTGAGCTTCCGCCGCGAGACCGAACTTCTCTTCGAGCACATCATGCGCGAGGACCGCGACGTGCTGGAGATCCTCACTGCCGACTACACGTTCGTCAACGAGCGCCTCGCCCGGCACTACGGCATCCCGAACATCTACGGGTCGCGCTTCCGACGTGTCGAGCTTGGGCCGGAGATGGACTATCGCCGCGGCATCCTGGGTCACGGCAGCTTTCTTTCGACGACCTGGGTGCAGAACAATCGTACCTCGCCGGTCAAGCGCGGCGTGTGGGTGCTCGAGAACATTCTCGGCACGCCGCCGCCGGAACCCCCGCCGGACGTGCCGGCCCTCGAGGAAACCTCGGCCGAAGGTTCGGGTCGAAGGCTCACGCTCCGCGAGCAGATGACGTTGCACCAGGTGCAGGAGCCGTGCGCGAGCTGTCACCGGATCATGGACAGCATCGGTTTCGCGCTCGAAAACTTCGCAGGCGACGGCCAGTGGCGCGAGCTGGACGGCGGCGCCGGCGGCACGCCGGTCGACGCGGCCGTCGAGATCTACGACGGTACGCTCGTCGACGGTCCCGTCGAGCTCCGCGCGGCGCTGCTGGAGTACTCGCCGCAGTTCATGCGGATGCTGACCGAAAAAATGATGACTTATGCGCTCGGGCGCGGCGTCGAATATTTCGATATGCCGGCAATTCGTGCGATAGTGGGGGATGCCGAGCAGAACGGGAACCGGTTTTCCCGTATCGTGCTCGGGATCGTGAGCAGTGACGCGTTTCAGATGAGAACGAAGGCAGTTCCGGACGAAGCGTGAGTTTGATTGCCGAAACCCATCGCGCTGGCGATGCCGACAGCCTCGCCACGGCCCGGGTCAAGGAGCAAGCGTGATGTTCATAACGAAAAAACACCTGCCGAGACGAACGTTCCTGCGCGGCGCCGGCGCGACAGTCGCGCTCCCGCTGCTCGACGCGATGATCCCGGCCGCAACGGCGCTCGCACAGACGGCGGCTGCGCCGGTCCGGCGATTCCTCGGCGTCTGGCATCCGCATGGTGCGTCGCCCGGTTACTGGAGCCCGCTGCAGGAAGGCAGGGACTTCGAGTTCTCGTTCATCACCGAGCCGCTCGAGGCCGTGCGCGATCACACCGTACTGATCAGTGGCCTCGACTGCACCGCAGCTTACTCGACGCCCGAAGAGCCGGGCGGCAATCATGCCCGGGGCGCCGTTTTCCTGTCCGGTGTACGGCCGCGGCGCGATGCCGTGAGCCCGTACCTCGGCGTCACGATCGACCAGTTGATTGCCGAGAAATACGGCCGCGATACGCTGCTCTCGTCGATCCAGCTCGGCATCGAGGATGCGAGCCACAACTCCGGCAACTGCAACTGGGGCTATAGCTGCGCTTACACGAACTCCGTGTCATGGCCCGATCCGGAGACACCGCTGCCGACTGAGATCAATCCGCGCATCGCATTCGAACGGATGTTCGGCGACGGGTCGACGCCGGAGGAGCGGCGCCTCGGCCGCCTGCAGAGCGCGAGCGTGCTCGACTCGGTCACACACGAGATTCCCGGATTGAAGAACGGCCTCGCGATCGGCGACCAGGCGCGGCTCGACGACTACCTGGACAAGGTCCGCGAGATCGAGCGCCGCATTCGCAACGCCGTCGACAGCCCGGCCGCCGAGGTCACGACCGACGTGCCTTTCGGCATTCCCGAGAGCAAGGGCGCCCACTACAAGCTCATGTACGACCTGATCGCGCTGGCGTTTCAGGCCGACATCACCCGCTCGGCGACGCTCATGCTCGGGCGCGACCTGTCGGGCACGAGCATTCCGGAGTCAGGCTACGAAGGCGGCTGGCACGGCCTCTCGCATCATGGCGACATTCCGGCCAACAAGGCCGGCTACGCGAAGGTGAACCGCTATCACGTCGCATATCTCGCCGATTTCTGCGAACAGTTGCGCGACACCGAGGACGGGGACGGCAACCTGCTCGACCATTCTCTCGTCTACAAGTCGAGCAACATGGGCAACTCGCACCGGCATGCGCACGAGAAGGTGCCGACGATTCTGGTCGGCGGTATCGACGGCACGTTCGAGGGCAACCGGCATCTCGTGTATCGCGACAATACCGAGCGTTGCGCGAATCTGCTGCTCGCGATCCTGCATCTGTACGGTATCGAGCAAAACTCGATCGGCGAGAGCACGCATCCGCTCGAGATGGTCTGAGTCCGTCGCGTTGGTGGGAGCGATTCGCTCGGCAGCGAGTTCCGCCCTGCGAATGATTTCCGATCACTTACATCCGACGCCCTGCGGCAGTTCTGCGGCCGCGCGAGCAATGTCGACCGCGCCGGCCAGACTGTCCGCGCGCCGGCCAACGCTCCGCGGCAGTTCCGCTGCCGCTCGTGCCTTGCTGCTCGTCGTGCTCGGCATCGTGTCGATCGATGCCGCGCAGGCGCAGTTCGAGAACAACCGCAGGCCGCCCCGGCCGGATGTCACCTTGCCCGACGGCCCTGCCCGGCAGGTGATTCTGCGCAACTGCACGAAATGCCACGGAATCGACGAGTACGGCTACTACGCGCTCGACCGCGCCCGCTGGGACGCCGTGATCGAACGGATGAAGACCGCAAAGAGCGGCCTTGCCGAAGGCACCGATATCTCCGACGCCGACAAGGAAATCCTGCTGGACTGGCTCGTCGCCGAGTACGGGCCGGATTCGGAGCCGCTCGCCCGTCAGTACGTGATCCGGCCGCTCGAGGACTTCGAGCTGCTCGACGATGCTGGGGCGACCGAATTGATCCAGACCGGATGCAGCGAATGTCACGGCGTCGACACCGTGCTCGACGCGAACCTCACGGTGGAAGAGTGGCGGCTTCGGCTGATGCTCGAACTCAGCCGCGGCGGCGGCGTCCTGATCGCCGACGCTGAGCCCCTCGTGCAGTGGCTGATCGGCCGCTAGTTTGGCGGTAGTTTAGCCCGCAATTCGCTGGCTCAAATCGCCAACAATCGGACTCCTCACATAAGTCATTGAACTTATTTCGGTTATCGCCATTTGCAAGCTCGCCAGAATAACTGCGACCGACTTCAAGTAAGCATACCGTAAGCGACTTTCACCAAAAAACCAGCGCCTTCGTGCGCAGACTTGTCGGTAATTCTACCGACCAAGTTTTACGCTGTCGCTTCATGACAAACGGCCATTCCGCGCAACTTATGCGCGGCCAAACATCCGTACGACCGGTCCCGCGCATGCCCACGATCAGCTATAGCTCGATTGCTTGCCGCCTTCGATCAGCCCGCACGCGTCTTACCTCTGAGACGAACTCTGCGCGATCCCTACAGTTCAGACAACAGCGCCTCGAGCCGCGCGGCGCACGCGGGCGACCGCCAAGTCGGGATCGGTTAGCGGACTGTGCCAGTCATCGACAGCACTGCATCGTACCCATCGTCGCTCAGGGACCAAGGCGCTCTTGGCTGAACGCTAGAATGTCGCCTGATAGGTAACATCTAGCACTCTTCCCATAGCACCACAAATCAAGTCCAGTTTGACGCGCTTGGAACTGAGAGCGAGCCTCGAAACTCTGGTACATTTGCTCCCAAGTGGGCGTGAAACTTTGCCTTGGCATCCGCTCCGCGCACGACCGTCCGGCGAGCGGACAACAACGTTGATGATGGACCTGAACAAAGGTTACTGATGTTACTGCGCTACGAATCGACGGTCTCGTGGAGGAACCCCTGCCGTACCGGGGTTGCCACGAGCAATGAAATGCACAACGAACCGGCGTAGGGAAAATGGCTGCATTCGATCTTCCCTCAAAACTCTCGACATACCGGCTTCGCCTGTACCATCATTATTCACGTTCGGGTGAACGACTGCTGCGTGACGTTATCCGAAGATCATATGTTCATGTAGTCGAAGGGACCGTTTCCGACCGATGGAACGGCGGTACCTACGGCCACGACGCGCATTTCTACTTGCCAATTGAAGAACTGACCAAAGTCAATATCGACGATATCGAAGTTTTCACAGAGCGAATCTGTGAAGATCTGAACAAAGTCTGTGATCGTGGCAAGCACGAGTTTTTCTCCACTGTTCACCTGCAGCTTTACGACGAGACCGACGAGCACTGCCGCCGCGCCAAACCATTCCGTGGCAGCCCGGATCGCGATCCCGATACATTGTCTATCTGGAAGCGCGGGATGGTTCGCCTGTTCATCAGCCACCGCGACGAGCATAAGGCCAAGGCGAATGAACTGGCGCAAGCCCTGGAACCCTATGGCATATCGTCCTTCGTTGCACACGATTCGATCGAACCGATGACCCGTTGGCAGACCGAGATTCTTAACGGCCTGGAAACAATGGAAGCCATGCTGGCCTTTATCACCGATGATTTTCGCGAAAGCGTCTGGGCAAACCAGGAAATCGGTTTCGCCCTGGGCAGGGGAATTCCGATTGTTTCGCTGAAAATCCAGAAGTCAGACCCACACGGATTCATCGGCAGCCAACAGGCTCTCAAGTGCCATGTCGACGACATTGACACCGCGGCTCCCAAAATCTACGGGCTTATCGCGGAGAAGCTTGACAACGCCGAAAGATTGCAGCAGTCGCTCATACGCTCATTTGTGGCTTCGCCAAACTTCATTGAATCAATGGCCAGATTCGACCGAATGAACGCTGTCGTGTCCAACCTATCCGACCCCGAAGTTCAGCAAATCGTGAACGGTTATCGGGATAACGACCAGCTTCATAACGCAGCCTATTTCAGGAGCCGTAATGGAAGGCTGTGCATGTTTCTGAATCGCGTAACCGGAAAGACATTCATCGTCGAGCGAAAAAATCTCGTTACTGTCGGCGACTCCGAAGAACTTGATGTTCCGTTCTGACAATGTATTTCATAAAGGCCCAGAGGGCGCGCTCTCAAGAGCATCAGCGAATCGTGGTCGATCGCGTCGTTGAGAGCGTCGCAAGAAAGCAAGTCAAAGCGGATTTAGGCACGCATTCAACTGTTGTTTGCAGTATCCCGTGGCATGAACACGAACTCATCAGGAAGACGATTTGGCAGGACGACGCTCGTTGCGGCAGCGGAATTCCTCGAAGGCCATGTGCAGGCCGGATTCAACCAGATGGCCGTCCGATTGGAACTGGAACGCGAAATACCGGAGGACACGGGTATGAGCGTGCAAAAGAAGTGCGCTCGGCTCGCGCGGATCGTCGCGAACGACCCGGATAGGGAAATCGACACGCTTGAAGGACGAAAGACATTGGCCGAGGCTGTCATTCTTGAGGCATTGGCACTGGCCGAATACGAGTCCGGCAATCGGGCACAGATGGTACTCGAGCAGTCCCTAGCACGAGATGGCTACGCACTTCACTGGGAAGAGGGTGAGGAGTTCGCACGTTCTTGGTCCGGACGCGGCGGCGCGGCGCTAATTTCTGCGCTGCCACAGGAGTTAGCGGCTGACGAGCCCAATGATGAAGTTCGCCAGATCTTGCAGGAAAAAGGATTCGAGAGGACTCTGGGGCACCTGAACCAGGCAGTGAGTGGTCACGGACGCGGCGATTGGGCAGCGGCGAACAGCCAGGTCCGCACGTTCGTGGAGAGCCTGGTGGAGGAGATAGCAATTGACGTGGGTGTCACGAACGCGCATGAGTTGACCGCGGAAAACCGTCTTCGTGCACTACACAACCTTGGATTTCTCTCCAGTGAGCGCAATGAATGGTTGGGAGACGGCAAGGGTTTCATCAACGGGCTGATTAAGATGCTGCATACGGAAGGATCGCATCCTGGGTTGTCGGATGCAGATCACAGCACCTTCAGGTTACATGTAGTATTGGTGACGGCTAGATTGTTGCTGCGCCGGTTGCGAGAGTTTCGCAATGACGATCGGTGACGAACGCCGCACGACCGCTGTGAGCGCAGAGGCTGTAAAATGTAATCTGGATATACGCTCTGGGAGTGACTTGGCCGGCTCTGCCTAGGGCATCCGAACCTGACCGACGGTAGAATGCGACCGTTTTTTATGTGCCGATGTTGATTCCGCTTAGAAAATCGAGGAGCGAAACTTGGTAAATGCAGGAGCTCATATGTCAGTGCTGGTCGAAGACATCGAACTTGACCAGTCAAACCCAAGGATTCGTAAGTTCCTTGAAATGTACGGCGACGAACCAACTTCAGAGCAAATCTTCCTTGCCCTCGGTGCCGGGAACGAGGATGACGTCGGTTCATCGAACAGCACCACTTATGAGAAGCTTAAACAATCGATCATTTCGAACGGTGGCATCATACAGCCGATAATCTTGAACCGACGCAGCGACGGATCGCTGATTTGCGTCGAGGGCAATACGCGTGTCGCCCTTTACAAACACTTTCACGATACCAATGTAAAAGGCGACTGGACGCACATCCCGGCATTGGTTCATGATGAGATCGACCAAGCGTCGGTCCACGCAATTCGCCTGCAGGTACATCTGGTTGGCCCCCGCCCTTGGGATCCCTATTCAAAAGCCAAGTACCTGTACGAGCTTCGCACACAGCAGCATCTTCCCTTCGCAACCATCGTGGACTATTGCGGTGGGCGCCAAAACGAAGTGGTCGAGAGCATAAATGCCTACGCTGACATGGAGCAATACTATCGTCCAGTTGTCGGCGACGACGGAGAGTTCGACACGACTCGCTTCAGTGGATTTGTGGAATTGCAGAAGCCCGGGCTGAAGCAGGCCATCACTGCCGCAGGATTCGACTTAAGCGACTTCGCTCGATGGATTCATGACGGTAGGCTCTTCCCCCTGCAGAAGGTACGAGTACTTCCTCGTATCTTGCGCAATGAGAAGGCCCGCGCGATTTTTCTCAAGCAGGGTGCGCGCACGGCTGAGTCAGTGCTGGAAAAGCCAGACCTAAATCGGACGCTTCAGGAGGCTGAAATCGGCCAATTTGCGCGGGCGCTGGTCGCCAAGATCGCCTCACTCCCTTACAGTGAGTGCCAACGAATTTCGAACGATATCGGCGGCGATACAGCACAGGCCCTAATTGACGCTCAAGCTGAACTCACGGAATTGACCAAATCCCTCGGCCTAACAACCTGATATGCCCGAGTCAGCGGCCCATTCCAGCCTAGTCCAGACCGTCATCCGCTACGCGGAACGCGAATTCGGGGGCCTTGCCAATATCGCGATCCGAGAGGACGCGCTACGTCCGCTTAGGGGAGAAAGGCCGCCGAAAATTGAAGGCCATGTTCCAGACGTGTTCGTTATCAATGTCCCGACCACCACGACACTCATCGGCGAAGCCAAAACAGAGCACGATATCGATACTCACCATTCGCACCAGCAGATTTCAGCCTTTCTGCGTTACCTGTCAAATACGCCGCGGGGCATATTCGTATTTAGCGTTCCCTTCGGCTCCGCCGCGGCAGCCCGTAGGCTTCTTGCCCAACTCAACCAGCCCTTCTCGCACGCTGCCACCAGAACAGTCGTACTCAACACCTCAGATCTAGAGTAGAAATGATTCAGCTATGTTGAAGGTTCGGAAGGCAGCAAATCTTCAAGCCAAATGGTCCGCATTCCCGCATCAACTGGATGCCTTCGAAGCAATCAAGGACCTCCCCTACGCGGCAGTTTTTCACGAGCAGGGACTTGGGAAAACAAAAATCGGCCTCGACCTGGCCTTGTCTTGGTTGGATCGCGATATCGTTGATTCTGTTCTTGTCGTCGCCAAGAAGTCGCTAATCGCCAATTGGCGGTCGGAAGTAGCGACCCATTCCCACTTGACCCCGCGCATCCTGGGACAAGACCGCAACGCGAACTTTTTCGCCTTCAACAGCCCTGTGCGCCTTTATCTAATGCACTATGAGGCGCTGGTTTCGGAGCGCAAGCGCTTGGATCTCTTCCTTAGAACCCGCCGCGTGGGTGTGCTGCTGGACGAGGCGCAGAAGATCAAGAACCCCAACACGAGGATTAGCCGCGCGCTTCACGCACTTGCCGACGGCTTCGTCCGTCGAGTCATCATGACTGGTACCCCCGTAGCCAATCGTCCCTACGATCTGTGGTCGCAGGTACGGTTCCTCGACGGCGGCAAGTCACTCGGTCACGATTTCACGGACTTCAAGCGCGCTCTGGACTTGACGAACGAGCTCGCCCGTGACACGGAGCGTGCGACCGCCTTTGCCTCTGATCTCGACAGGCTCTTCGACAAGATTTCCCATTTTTCGATCCGCGAGACCAAGAAGACCGCCGGACTGAATCTACCGGGCAAAACAATTCAAAACGTAGAGTGCCAGCTCGAGTCATCTCAGGCCGAGATGTACAACCAGTTCCGCTACGAACTCGCGGCCGTCGTCGTTCAAGAGGGACGAGCTGTTCTGGACGACGCCGAAGGCCTGCTAAAGCGCCTGCTTCGCCTAGTTCAAGTCGCATCGAATCCCGCGACGATCGACCAATCCTACAAGGCACAACCCGGCAAACTCTTGTATTTGGACAACCTGGTCCACGAAGCGGTGGATGCAGGCGACAAGGTTATCGTCTGGACATCGTTCACTGCAAACGCGGACTTTCTGGGACTGCATCTGGCCGAGTTTGGCGCCGTTGTTGTGCATGGTGGGCTTAGCCTCGGAGTTCGCGAAGAAGCGCTTGCTACTTTCAAGACCAATCCGGAGTGCCAAGTCCTTGTAGCCACACCCGGAGCTGCGAAGGAAGGGCTGACGTTAACTGTCGCCAACCATGCGGTGTTTTTTGATCGCAGCTTCAGTCTCGACGATTACCTGCAAGCGCAAGACCGTATCCATAGAATTTCGCAAGACAAACCCTGCCATGTAACCAATTTGGTTGCGACTGGTACGGTAGACGCTTGGGTGGACGCATTGCTAGCCGCCAAGCATCTGGCTGCTCAACTCGGACAAGGCGACATTACCCGCCGGGAATACGACCGCCGCGCCGACTACGCGTTTGGAGATATGGTTCGAGATGTCCTGCAGCTAGACGGAGCAGTTGAACAATGACCGACTCAAAAACAAAAGATTCACAGCCAGAGACACTGCTCATTCGCGGGGTGGATATACCAGTTCAGACTGTGACGATGTTGCAGGCAGATCTCCGCTTCTTTGTCGACAATCCGCGGGTCTATTCCATCCTTCGATTGGACGGCAGCAAGCCAAGCCAGGCCGACATACAGCAAAAGCTGCTTAAAATGGATCACGTCAAAGCACTGATTCAGGACATAAAGCGCGATGGCGGACTAACCGATCCTGTCATCGTCCGGGCCGGTAGTATGGAGGTCTTGGAAGGAAACAGCCGACTCGCGGCTTACCGCGTGTTGTACAGGATCGACCCTATTAGGTGGGCCAAGATCAAGTGCAGGCTCTTGCCCGAGGATATCGATGAACGTCTCATCTTCGCGCTACTCGGTCAGTACCACATCAAGGGCAAGAAGGATTGGGCCCCGTTTGAACAGGCTGGATTTCTCTATCGACGTTCAACGACTCACAATCTTGACCCCGCACAGCTCGCCCGAGAGATCGGCTTGTCGAAGAGGAAGGTCGAACACCTTATCGCCACCTACCAGTTCATGCTCGATCATAAAGAGAGCGATACAGCCCGCTGGAGCTACTACGACGAATATCTGAAGTCCCGGATAATCCGTAAAGCGCGGCTCAATCAGCCCGGCTTCGACGACCTTGTCGTCGAGAAGATCAAGTCTGGAGAGATTGCGAAAGCAGTCGATGTCCGCAACCGATTGCCCGTGATCTGCTCTGCGCCCAAGGTATTGAAGAAATTCGCGAAGAGGGCTTATGACTTCGAGGATGCGCACGAACAAGCCGTGGATGCCGGGGCCGACAGCGCGCCCTATCGAAGGCTTGCCACATTTCGGCAATGGATTGCGAAGCCGGAAGTGGCCAGAACCCTGGGACGTACTCAAGGACAGACCCGGAAGAAAATTGAGTTCGAGCTTGACAAGCTCGCGAGGCGCATCCAGGTCGTGAGAGGCCAGCTCAATCGGAAAACCTGAATCTACGCCAGGTCACAAAACGCACGACGGCAGATATACCCCTTGACTCGCAGAAAAAATCAACGCAAAGTGCAGCCTACGGCTGCACTTTAGGGGAATTTTCGGCTCATGTCGTCCACAATTGCGATCGACTGCCTCCGCGGCCGGTCGGCGCACCGTTCAGTCTTGCTCGGGTGTGCGCCCGCAGACTTGCTGTATAAGGTGAGCTTTCCGGATGTTTTCGACGAGGATAGCGGACACGGCTATCAGCGACCCTTCAATGAGCGGCACAGTCAGGACTTCCGGCGCTACATCAAGAAAGCTCACAGTTCAACCATTCCGCTGACACTGAACCTACGGCCTTCTGCCGAAGGCAAGTGGCGCATCCTCGAATTGACCAATGGCAGGGTTCGGTTGGAAATAGATGCCAATGCAGGAAAGATCATGGCGCAGGTCGATTGCCAGCACCGGCTCGGCCATTTGGGTGACCTCCCGATTCAGTTGCCCTTCATGTGTTTCATTGGGCTCTCCGAGCAGGACGAGATGGAGATTTTCAGCATCATAAACGGCAAAGCCAAGGGACTGAGCACTAGCTTGCTGGACTACCACGCAGCGCAGCTTGCCGAGAATCTGGCAGAAGACCGCCCAGAATTGTTCATCGCATTACAGCTCAACAGCATCGAAGACTCGCCATTCTTTCGACGGTTGAACTTAGGCGGTAAGACCACATCCGGACTCAAGCGAATTGTCTCGTTGCGGATGATGCAGCAGGCAGTCAAGAAATTCTTGAAGGCAACCGCAATCCTTTCCACTGACTCTGTTGACCACGCCGCTACCGTGGTCCTTGACTTCTGGACTGCGGTCTCGGTTGTGCTTGCAGACCAATGGGCGAACCCCCGTCGACATATGATTGCCAAGGGTATCGGGGTCTATTCGCTCATGACGATAGCAGCCGATATTTACATAGAGTGCCGTGATGCCGATAGGAACTGCGACAGGCGGGCCTTCATCACTGCCCTGGCAGATTTTGCCGGCTCGATTGATTGGTCCACCTCAGGCCCTCTCAAGGGGTTTGGCGGACAAGGCGGGGTCACGGCCGCCGTTGACCACCTACGCGAAGCGAGAAAACAGGCACGATACAAGGTGGTGAATGGCTAACAAGAACATTCTCCTCATTGAACCGGGCTACAAGAACAAGTATCCACCGCTCGGTTTGATGAAGATTGCCCAATATCACGGTCCGCGTGGCAAGAGAGACCGTGTGCGCTTCATCAAGGGAACCGACCGCTCGGTTCTATCTGAGGCTTGGGACCGGATCTACGTCACGACGCTTTTCTCTTTCGAATACCGAAAGACCGCACAGACGATCGACTTCGCCTTGGATGTCGCCAATAGGCAGGCCGACAAAGTCTTCGTCGGCGGCATAGCAGCGTCGCTCATGCATGAACGCTTCCTTAACGAACCGCGCTGGCAAGGCGTGCGCTTCATCAAAGGACTGCTGTCAGCGCCGCCCGCGATTTCCCTTCAACTTGATGACTTCGCAGAAGAGCTCTACGCAGACGACACCATCGGGAAGCCGATAGAAGATCTCGTGCCAGATTACGGCATCATTGACCAGATCGACTATAACTACGCCGTTCGGGACGCGTACTTTGCGTACACGACCCGTGGCTGCATCCGCAAATGTCACTTTTGCGGTGTGCCAAAGCTTGAGGGCAAACAGCGCGACACTGAGTCGTTGAGTTCAACCGTACGTGCCATTGAGGAACTATACGGGCCGAAGAAAGACCTGATCCTCATGGACAACAACGTTGTCGCTTCTCCTCGCTTTAAGGAAATAATTGCCGAAATCCGAGATCTGGGCTTCGTCCCGGGCGCCACGCTGCTTCGACAGGGACATCGAGTACCGATACAACGCCGCGTTGACTTCAATCAAGGCGTTGACGCCAGGATTTTGTGTAAGGATCCGATGTTCCTCCGAGAATTGGCCACTATTTGCCTAAAGCCACTTCGTATTGCATTCGATCATCTCGGAGTAAGGAAACCCTACGAGAAAGCCGTGCGCTATGCCGCCCAGCACGGCCTGACCCAGCTCTCGAACTACATGCTGTACAACTTTCACGATGGTCCCGCCGACCTATTCGAGCGCATGCGTCTCAACGTCAAGCTTAACGAGGAGCTTGGCGTTCGCGTTTGGTCCTTTCCCATGCGATACCAACCGACTAACCGGCCCGACCGAGGCCATATCGGCAAGAAATGGTCACGTTACCAGTTGCGTTCCATGCAGCTCATTCTTCAGGCGACCCACGGGGTCGTCAGCGGCGCTCCCACTTTCTTTAAACGAGCTTTCGGAGACACATGCGAACAGTTCAAAAGCATACTATTACTACCGCACGACTTCATCTTCAATAGGGAATGGTTCGAACGATTCGACCAAGAGGAAAGGCTCGTTGCCTTCCGTGCGGAGTTCGACAAACTGGACGACTATGATCGTGCCGAGCTTGTAGAACTGCTTTCCTCTTGCGGTCCTAGCGAGTTTGTAGAACTACCTAGACGCGCAAGCACCCCCGCATTGAAGCGAGTTCTCCGCTTTTATGAGCCCCTACCCAAGAACGAACTCTATGCAATTTGGGAATCGCAAAGGAAACTCACACGCGGCGAACCAACCGCAGATGCCGAACTAGCCGAAGATGAGCGCGTAGAGGATGCCGGCCTGCACGAACTAGATGATGCCAACTTTCAGAGCATCGCTGAAAATGCTTCTCGCGCAAAGGTTGCGGCATGACGCCTTCTAATGCCAAGAAACTAGCTTATGCTGCACGGCCATCTGCACATCCGGCGGCTAACAAACTCCAACTCCCGGAAATCATTGTCGGCAAAGACTTGCTCGAACTCTTGTCCAGCGCGATGTATATCGACCCAATGACAGTCTACCGGGAGTACATCCAGAACGCAGCAGACGCGATAGATACAGCCCGCGCCGCCGGAGTACTCCGCCGCATGGAGCCTGGTCGAGTCGACATCTCTGTCGATTCAGTGACGCGAACTGTGCAAATTCGAGATAACGGATGCGGCGTTCCGTTTCAAGACTTTGGTTGCAAGTTGACTGGGCTCGGTGCAAGCTCGAAACGCGGTCACACCATGCGTGGATTCCGCGGTGTCGGCCGACTCGCTGGGCTTGCGTACGCACAACAACTAATCTTCCGGTCCCGGGTAACGGGAGAGACTGAAGTCTCTCAGCTTAGTTGGGATTGCCGCCGATTGAAATCGGTGCTCCGAGACGAGACTGATCAATCAAGTGTGACCGACCTCATCAAGACAGTGACCACTTTGGAACGCGTCGACATCGATGATGCGCCAGAGCGTTTTTTCGAGGTCGAAATGCGCGGTATTATCCGCCTCCGAAATGACCATCTAATGAGCCCCGCGGAAATCGCTCATTATCTGAGCCAGATCGCCCCTGTCCCATTTTCGCCAGCATTTTCGTTTGGTCCCGAGATTGCCAAGCACCTGAACCCCCATCTCAAGCTTACCGAATTGGACATTCGGATAAACGATGCCGATGAACCAATCTACCGACCGCATCGTGATAGCCTCCAAATCAACGATGAGAAGTGCGTCAACTTTGATAGCTTGAACTTCATTGAAATCCCGTCCGTTGATGAAAACACCGCCGCCCTCGCATGGATCTTGCATCATGAATATTCGGGCGCGCTGCCAAACGCAACCATGCTGAAAGGCCTGCGCGTCCGTGTAGGTAACCTTCAAATCGGAGGCTACAACCTTCTGGAAAGTGTTTTTCCTGAACCACGCTTCAACGCTTGGTCTGTCGGTGAGGTACACGTGATTGACCGCAGAATCGTGCCCAATGGTCGCCGCGACCAGTTCGAACAGAACCTTCATTATCACAACTTGGCGAACCATCTAACACCGACTACACGCGATATCGCCCGTCGCTGCCGAACAAGTTCAGCCAGAAGAAAGTTGGAACGTGAATTTGAAATATTGGCCGAGGCTGCGGCCCAAACCATGGCCATAGTCTGCCAGCGGAGTGTGAACCAATCGAAACGACAAGAGCTGGCCCTCTCGGTAGAACAGACGTTATTGCGAATGAGCAAAGTTGCCGGCAAGAAACCACTCTCGCATGGCTACAGCGCGCTAGAAGAAAGGATTGCAGAACTTCGCGAAGAGCTGCGCGAAGCCATGAACGACGATGAAGTGGCGACCTCACCGCTTATGCGCCTCCCTGAAGCGCAGCGGAAGTCGTACGAACATTTTTTTGGGCTAGTCTACGAGTGCTCGACAAATCGGTCTGCAGCTAAGGCGCTTGTTGACCGTATCTTGCTTCGACTGGGGCTGGGATAAATCGAGTCTAACAGGGTGGGCAACAGCGTAATTCGACTTCGCCTACCGGCGACGACCAAGGAAGGTCCGTAGTGTCACAGGCTACGCGCATACCCATTTTTTCAATACCGACAGGCACAGAGAATTCGGCCAATTTTATCGAGCGCCTAAAGTCTCTAATAGTTGCCGACAGCACTCACATCTACATCGACACATCGTTCCTGATGTGGATGACCAAGATTGGTACACGCTCAAGGAGCGAACTCGTTGGCTGGCTTGAGAGCAATTGCGCGTCTCGCGTGCATGTGCCCATTTGGGCCGCTCATGAGTACTTGAAGCATCACGTTGCCGGTACTATAGCTACTGACCTAGGAGCAAAGTCAGACGAATTGGCTG
Source organism: Gammaproteobacteria bacterium (assembly GCA_022819855.1). GTDB lineage: Bacteria > Pseudomonadota > Gammaproteobacteria > Steroidobacterales > Rariloculaceae > Rariloculus. The sequence continues at coordinate 136,618 of JAJEGN010000005.1, forward strand.
CTCTTATCCGGCGCACATACCGAGAATTTCGACCGTTTATCGACGAGCCTCTTGGCGAGGGCGCGAAAGACCCTGCCGCCATCCGCGCAGCAACCCGACAAGCACTAAATACGCTAGACGAATTGCCAACTATTGGTCGGCAATGGCAAAGGTCGTATGAAACCCATGCCTCCCAGGTAATCGCCTTCATAAACGACGTGACGCCAGAAAAAACCTCCCTTTACAAGAACCTCAAGGATATTTCTACAATCGGCGACAACAGATTCGTGGGATCTGTTCCTCCCGGGACCAAAGATCAGAAGAAGAAAGGCACCCACGTCCAGTCCAAACAATCAAGAGACGACTCACCAATCTCAAGCAACAGATACGGAGATTTGCTTTTTTGGAGAGAAATTTTACTTCACGCGAAGCACATGAACGCCAAAACCGTGGTTGTCATTAGCAATGACCGAAAGAACGATTGGCATATGGGCGGACGTCAGATCGTGGATGTGGATCCCAGTCTTCGGGCGCTAAAGAGCGACTGGAAGCCAGTCCCCAGACCACATCCAATGCTTGTCATGGAGGCAAAGCTGGTAGCTGATATCGGCAGGGTCGAACTATTGGACAGTGCGTACTTGGCTGCATTGTTGAGAGAAATGGCAAACGACGAGGTCCAATCGTTCGCCGACGTCGCAATCATCCCAGATGGCCCAGAAAGTCTCAGTGAAAGCGATAGGCGGGCACGATTGCACGCACAACGAATCGCTGCTGACACCGCCAGGGTACGTGTGGAAACTTCTAGGAGAGGATACCTCTTCCCAGACCCTGTTCAAGTCCGGGACAACCGAGCAAGCCTAGCGCGTGCACTCCTTGAGAGCAGGAAAGCTTTGGACCAGCAATTCAACGTGATTCTGGAGCAGTGGCGCGCCAGCGTCGAGGCTAGGCGTCCGTTCTCGGAAACACTCAATTCGCAGACTTTGACTGATTTTGATCACCGTACCTTGGTGATGCTCGCTCGCGAACTGCATGACAGGGTACTTCAACAAATTGCTGGCTATGGAGAGGCGGTTGCCGATCTAGTATCGATTCTGGATCAGTTACCGCCAAAGACGGCTGCGTCACTATACCTCGGCTTGCTGTCGTCCATGTATCTCATCCGCGAGTCAAATTACCCTCGATTGCCACCGCACAGCCCAGTCGCACAGCAATTGTTCGACATGCAATCCGCCGATTATGCCCCAAACGCTATTTGGGCCGTGAGGAAACGATTAATCGACAGTGACGTCGCTCCTCTCTATTTGCCTACTACGGATTGCCCGACGGTGACAATTTCGATTGATACCGAGTGGAACACACCAATGTCAGATCAGCTCCGAAGCCTAAGGATTGATGCGGTCGAATTGTTAACTCCAGCTCAATCGGACGACTCGCTGAGGCTTGGTGCCCTATTCGACAGTAACGTGCTAGTTGATGGTGCATCTCTGGTCAGCAAGGCCTGTGAGCTTTTCACCATCCCGATTGCCCAAGTAACCCGCGTAGAGACCTTCGAGCAATCCTATGCTTTAACGGACACCATTGGCTTCAAGCGCCCAAATGACATCTTTGTTCCCAAGGAGCTACCGAATGGCGAATGATGAAACCCCAATTTCCTTCGAGCCTTTCTTCGGAGGATTTGTACTGGAGACATTGACGATCGGAATGTATGGTGAGGCCAGGAATGCAATTCGAGAGTACATTCAAAATGGCTTTGACTCAGTACAGCGCGCTATCGACGAGCTAGGTATTTTGCCTGCGGGTAACGGATTGATAGAAATCGAACTCGCAGAAGACCGGAATGGTCTAACAATACGCGACAATGGGGCTGGACTCTCAGCACGAAACGCAGCAGCTGTGCTTACTCGTGTTGGTGCCTCTAGCAAGCGCCACCACAAGAACGCCGGTTTCCGTGGAATCGGTCGACTTGCGGGCATTGTCTTCAGCGACCGGGTTACCTTCACCACGAAAGCTAACGGTGAACGGGAACAGTCAACCGTCATATTCAACGCGAGGTCTATGCGTGAAGCAATGGCTCCTAGTAAGGGCAGCAACAAATCAGCCCTCGAGTTGATGAAAGAAAGTGTCGTAGCTTTTCGGTCTCCCAATCCAAGCGTAAAGACGCACTTTTTCGAGGTAAAGCTTGAGGGATTTACCGAAGCGCCGGACGAATGTACTTCGGCAAGAAGCATGTACGACTTCGTTAGCCAAGTGGCACCAGTCCCATATCCTGAAGATTTTCCCTATCTTGTGGAATTGCGACAGGCAGCTAAGAAATCAGGCATTCCGATTGAGGAAGTACGGATAATCATCAAGAACGGTACGGGTCAACCGAGGCCAGTAACAAAACGATATGGGGCCGAATATGAATTCGACTCGGGGACAATAGCTCTTAATGACTGCGCGATCTATCAGTCCCCAAAAGACCAGTGGTGGGGTTGGGTCGGTAAGAAATCGGAGTCTGGAGCATACACAGACCCACGCGTTAGTGGTCTTCGCGTACGCGTACGCAACATTCAAATCGATGGAACAGAGATAATCCGAGATGTCTTCCGGGATCATGCAAAGTCTTATCTACGCTTTCAGGACTACTTCGTCGGGGAGATATTCATAAAACCTAGCGCGCTGGTCCCAAATGCCCGACGCGACGGTTTCGAGGAGGATGGCAATTGGAAGCAAATGAGAAGCGAGTTTGCAAAAATCGTAAAGGAGTTGGGCAAAGAAGCGTATCAGGTTTCAAAGAAAGGCCAGCTCTCGGTAGATGCTCTTAAAGCCAGCCTAACAAATGCGAAAAGAGATCTGCGCACCCTTCGAAAAGCCAATTTTGAAAACACTGATCGTGTTATCACGCTCTCAAAGAAAGTCACAACAGCCCAGACCCGTGTCGCAAAGGCTCTTCTAGGAGCTTCCTTGGAAACGGCTGCAGAATTGCAGGCAATCGCATCAAGCCTAACTGACATAAAGCACGAAGCTCTTGCACATGTTGGTAATGCTGCCGCCACCATCGATCGGGAGAAGATACAGCAGGAAACTCGAGACGACTTTTTGCAAGAAGTACTAGTCTTGCTTGAAGATTCTCTCTCCCCAAACTGCTATTCTGATGCCTATGAATCACTAATGCAAGAGTATGGGGATGAGTAGCAAGAGCTTCCTCTTGCAACGCTAAGTCCTGACCTGCCGCTATTGATCGTCTCCAGCAAGAGCTTCGACTAAACAGTCCGGAACTAAGCGTAACGTTCTCCACCGCATCGGTCGAACGCGAACTCCAGCAAAATTTGCACGTGTGATAGTTCGGCCAGCAGTCTCAAGAAGCTCCGACGAAACTAAAAGAAAGAAAAATGTCACGCTCCTAGAAAGACTCGATCTGCATCACGTTCTTGATCTGCTGTGCTCGCCAGGCTAATGACGAATCCGTCTCGTAGACGGTCGTGATGAATCGATCCGCCCATTCGAGCAGATCTGTCAATCGCTCCGGGGTATCAGGTGCATAGGCTTTGTTGGCGTGAATGATGTTATTGCGAACGGTGCGCAGATGCGCGTAACACTGTTCGTATATTGTTGCATCCGGATCGGACTCAACAGGCATATCTTGATACGATTCCGAATGCCGGTCATATTTCTGTGGTACCCCTATTTCTTCTATTTGTGCCAACAGCGTTTCCGGGATTTCGGGGTGATCTTCACCGAAGTGTTTGTCCGCTCCCTCGAAAGCCATTTCATTGATGAGCAGCCCAATGATCAACCGTTCCTGCTCATTCATTTTTTGTCGCTCGCTTCTATGTTTTTTCTGGCTAGACCAAGGTGGCGGTCCTCTTGAGCTGCGATACAGAAAGCTGATCGCGCTCCTTCCGCGCTATCGATCCTAGCTTCGTGATCCATCCGTAACCTGCTGCCGTCCTGCCTCGTAGATCGCGGTGGCATTGAAGTGTTTGTCCATCAGCACCAGAGTACACTATCGAATGGTTTGCCGATATCGATTTTGCCGAGCCTCTGACTACTCCTGCTGCCGGACAGGACGCAGCGCCCCTTGATCTGAAGTCGCTGACGCTTGCCGTTTTGAATCCGAATGGTGTCACACTCGGCTTGCCGGGCGTCTGCGAGTTCGAGACTGAGCAGCCGGGCGCATTCGAATTCAGCGATTTCGTCAGTGACCCCGAGCGGCGTCGCGGTCAGTACCCTGTAGCGTTGCGCTTCCTGCTCAGCAGTACCTGTCCGAACCAGGACCTGTACTTCCTTGGTGGTCAGACGCTTGGCCGGTGCATAAAACTCACTCGTCCCGTTGCCGAGGGCGTACACCGCACACGCCAGGCCCCGCTACGCCCGATTCCCACTCAAACCGGCTCAACCCGTGTCGCCACGCCTCGATCCGAACCAAGGTCCTCGACCGCCTACAGCGCGCCCGGAACTCCACTGAATCCGCCCGAACCCGAAAATCACTCGGCCTTCAGGCTAAAATCGGCGACTCATGCAATATCCGGGTTAGCCCGACCTCCACCTCTGAGCCGGTTCCATGAACTGCATCCGACACCCGTCTTAGCTCAAAGGTGGCGCGGTGCATCCATGCTGGCATGGAGGATACGCACCACAAGAACGCCGTCCTCGTCCTCCACATAGAAAATGACATGCGCGCGATGCTCGAAGCGCCGCAGGTTCGGAGCCAGCCGTTCGACGCTTCGGCCCAGCCGCGGATTCGCCGCGAGGGCCTCGAAACAGGCCTCGAAATCGGCGCGGTAGCGGCGCGCCTGTTCGATACCGAAAGTCTCGATGGTGTAATCGGCGACCTCCGCGAGATCCATCTCGGCGCGGGAGGTGAGCCGATACTCAGGCATGCCGTGCGCGGTAGCGCTTTTCCGCCTCGGCCCATACCTCCTTCACGGTTCTGTCGCCGATGCCGCTGTCGAGACCCTCGGCGATCGCTTCCTGCAATGCTCCGAACCGCCCTTTCCGCTTCCGGTCCCGGCGGATCAGATCGCGGAAATACTCGCTGTCGTTGCCGTACTCGCCGCTCGCGATCTGGTCCCTGATCCACTGTTCCTGCCGATCCGTTACGGTGATGCTCTTCTTGACCAGTGCCATCCCAGCCTCCGATCCGTCGATACGAATTTATACGACAATATCGGACAATATCCGATCATGCAACGATCGTTTGCCGGCACCGCCTGCCGACCGGCCAACGCGCACCGGACCTCTACCTGACGGTGGCGATGCTGGCGTGGATGGTTCGGGGAGGCGCGCTATCCGCCGGTTCGCTTCGGTTCGCCGCCGAGCGCCGTCATCGCTGCGACGATCTCGTCGATGACCGTCGCGATCATCGCTTCGTCGGCGCCGCGCACGACGAGGTTTGCGCCGTAGATACCGTCGCGGGCGAACGGGTAGCTGCCGATCTCCACATCGGGCCAGGCCTCGGCGATGCGTTCGAGCGGTGCGGCGATGTCGCCTTCGCGAATGAAGACATCGACGCTGGCCGAGTGGATCGCCGCACCGGCTTCGAGTTGCGGCACGGCGGCCGCGAACATGGCCCGGGCGATGCTCGGGATTCCGGCGAGCACGAATACGTTGCCGATACGAAACCCGGGCGCCGCGCTGACCGGATTGTGTATGAGCGTCCCGCCCGCGGGCACGCGCGCCATCTTGAGCCGCGCTTCGTTGAGTTCGCCGATGCCGCGCGTCAGCAGATCGACGGCGTCCTCGTTGAGCTCGAGTTCCACGCCGAAGGCGCGCGCGACGGCTTCGGCCGTGATGTCGTCATGGGTCGGACCGATGCCGCCCGTCGTGAAGACGTACGTGAAGCGGGCGCGGCACTCGTTCAGATGATCGATGATCGCGGGGAACTCGTCGCGGACCACCCTGGCCTCGACGAGCCTGATGCCGAGCTTCGCAAGCTCGATTCCCAGAAACCTGAGATTGGCATCCTGCGTCTTGCCAGAAAGGATTTCGTTGCCGATGAGCAGGACGCAGGCGGTTGCGTCGGTCTGCCCACTCATGACGTTTCCTCCGGATAGTCCGGCAGGCCCGACCATCCGGGTGGGGCGCCTGACGTGCCGCTCATACGGTCTCCCCCGAAATTGGCGGCAGGATCAACGGCTCGGAAATCCGCACCGGCCTCGCCGTTGAGCGCCGCGTGATTGGAGTCAACGAACATCCGCAGATCGCCGGTTCAGGTGTCCCCATCAGCCTCACCGCACTGCCAGCAGGCGGAGAACTGCCCTTCGTTCGACTCACCGCAGTTCCGGCACAGCCAGCCGGACGAGTCGGCCGTGCCGCCCCGCTGTTGGTCGACGAGCGCCCGCGCCCGCTCGAGATCGTCGTCCCGGACGACCCAGAGTTCGGGGAAACAGTCAATGAACGGAATCTCGCCGAGCCCGCCGGACAACTGCTCGTTTCTGACGAGACAGGGGATGCCCGCCTGCTCGAGCACGTTCTTCAGGTGCCCGATCTCGGCCAGCAGTTCGTGCGTGGCGACCCGTTTCATCGTGAGGGCCTCAGTGAGCGGACGAACTCGGCCGCGTCCTCGCCGCGCTCGAGCACCTCGACGAGCGCCGTGCCCACGACCACGCCGTCGGCGTGCCTTTCGATGGCCTCGACCTGGGCCCGCTCGCGTACGCCGAAGCCCGCGCAGACAGGGAGTTTCGAGGCGGCCTTGACCTCAGCGAGATACTCGGTGGCCTCGGCCGGCAGCGAGACCGCGCGGCCGGTGATTCCCGTGCGCGTCACGGCGTAGACGAAGCCCTCGCTCGCGGCACAGAGCGCCTGGAGCCTGGCGGCGGGCGTCACGGGCGTGACCATCTGCACGAGGGCCAGTCCCCGTTCGCTGAGCGCCTCCTGCAGGGGGCCGCTCTCCTCGTAGGGGAGATCCGGGACGATATATCCCGAGATGCCGCACTCGACGGAGCGCTCGGCAAGTGCTTCGTAGCCGAACACGAGCAGCGGGTTCAGGTAGCTCATGAGCAGCACCGGCGGCGCGAGCTCGAGATGCCGCGCGGCGAGTTCGTCGAATATCCACCTGAGACTGACGCCGTGCTCGATGGCCCGCTCGCTCGACCGCTGGATGGTTACGCCGTCGGCCATCGGGTCCGAAAATGGCACGCCGATCTCGACGGCATCGGAAACTCGGGCCACAGCCTCGAACGCCGCAAAGAATCGTTCGGGATCCGGATATCCGGCCGTAAGGTACGCGACGATCGCGGCGCCCTCGCCCTGGGCCCGGCTCAGGGCGTCGCGAATGCGGTCACGCGGCGACATCGACGGTTCTCCCCCCATGATGGCAGTGTCCGCGTTGTCGCACGGCGCCGCGGATGCTCTCACGCTGCAACATCGACCCCGGTCTCGCTGCGCGGGAAGCGGGCCAGTATCGGCATGTCCTTGTCGCCGCGGCCGGACATGCCGATGAGGATGCGCCGCCCCGGATTTTTCGCCGCCCAGCGCCTTGCGCCGGCGAGCGCGTGCGCGCTTTCGAGCGCCGGGAGTATGCCCTCGGCCTCGCAGCACTCGTCGAGCGCGGCGAGCGCTTCGGCGTCGCTCGCGGTCTCGTAGTCGACGCGGCCGACGAGCTTGAGCAGCGAGTGCTCGGGACCGACGCCCGGATAGTCGAGGCCGGCCGAGACCGAGTGCGTTTCCTGGATCTGGCCGTCGTCGTCATAGAGCAGCATCGAGTAGTTGCCGTGCAGGACGCCGGGCCTCCCGGCGGCGATCGTTGCCGAATGCTGCCCGAGCGCGCTGCCGCAGCCGCCGGCCTCAATGCCGAAGAGCGCGATGTCGCGGTCGGCGAGGAACGCATGGAAGATGCCGATGGCGTTCGAGCCGCCCCCGACGCAGGCGAAGACGGCATCGGGCAGCTCGCCGGCTTCGAGCATCTGCACGCGCGCCTCGCGGCCGATCACGGCTTGCAGCTCCCGCACGAGCAGCGGATAAGGATGCGGGCCGATGGCCGAACCGATGAGGTAATAGGTGCCTTCGGGGTCGGAGACCCAGTCCCGGATCGCTTCGTCGATCGCCGCGCGCAGCGTCCGGTCGCCGGAGGTCACGGAGACGACGGTCGCGCCGAGGCGGTGCATGCGGTCGACGTTCGGAGCCTGCCGCTCGACGTCGACCTCGCCCATGTAGACGACGCAGGGCAGCCCGAGCCGGGCGCAGGCCGCAGCGGCGGCGACACCGTGCTGGCCGGCGCCGGTTTCGGCCACGACGCGTTTCGCGCCGAGCGCCTGCGCGAGCAGCGCCTGGCCGATGCCGTTGTTGATCTTGTGCGCGCCCGTGTGCGCGAGGTCCTCGCGCTTGAACCAGACGTCAGCGTTCCAGCGCTCACCGAGGCGGGGCGCCGCGGTCAGTGCCGTCGGCCGTCCCACCCAGCTCTTGAGTTCCGCTTCGAGCCGCTGCTGAAAGGATTCGGAAGGCAGCACGTCGCGCACGCCTTCGCTGAGCCGGTTGACGGCGGTCATGAGCGTTTCGGGAACGTACTGACCGCCGAACGGGCCGAACCGGCCGCGCTCGTCGGGCAGGCTGCCGGCGATCAGGGCCTCAAGCAATGCTTCGTGTTCGTTGGCGTCCTCATGCATGATGGTTCTCCATCGATTCGCATCCGTTGGCATGCTCATGGGTGGCGGCTCTCCGCGGTTGCGTGCGCGTTGACATGGTAATGCGGCGATCCACCGGCGCTCCGTACTCGTAGGCGTGGTCACGCATGGCTGTCTTCCAGTGCCCGCACGCGGGCAACGAATTCTGCGATCATTGCGGGGTCCTTCAGGCCACGCTCGCGTTCGACCCCGCTCGAGACATCGACGCCCCACGGCCGGACAGTGTCGATGGCTTCGGCGACATTGTCAGCGTCGAGGCCGCCCGCGAGCACGACGTCGGTCGCGGCCGCGAGCGCACGCGCTTCGCTCCAGTCGGCCGTCTTCCCGGTGCCGCTTTGGGCGCCCTCGAACAGCAGCCGCGCGGGATACCCCGGTCCCGCGGGTGGGCGGCCGTTGCGGTAGACGGGCAGCACGGCACAGTCCTCGGGCACATCGAGCCCCGCGAGGTCTTCGGCGTCGGTCTGCAGCCAGTCAGGCGCGAGCACCGCAAGTACATGGCCGGCGTGCTCGGCCGTCGGATGGTGCATGACGGCGACCCGCAACACGTCGTCCGGAACCCCCGCCGACAGTTCGAGCGCCCGTTCGGCGCTGACTTCCCGTGGCGACGGCGCGAACACGAAACCGACGGCGTCGGCTCCCGCCGCGACGGCGGCAGCCACGGCATCCTCCGTGGACATGCCACAAATCTTCACGAACATGCCCGGAGCTCCGCCCGCACGTTTCGGCCTGCGGCAAGAAAATCGCGCAGTGCGCGCTCGGGATCGACGGCCCGCATGAGCGATGAGCCGACGAGCGCAAGTTCGTAGCCGTGTTCGCTGACCGTGGCCGCATCGGCGGCGCTCGAAATCCCGCTCTCGGCCACCGTCGGTAGCTTGGCCGGCAGAAACGGCGCAAGCTCGGCGAAGCGTTCGAAGCGGACCTCGAGGTCCCTGAGATCGCGGCAGTTTACGCCGGCCAGGATCGCGTGCGGGCCGGAGTCGAGCGGCAGGTTGGCGATGCGTTCGAGATCGTTCCGGTCGAAGCCTTCGAGCAGCACGAAGAGGCCATACTCGCGGGCGCAATCGACGAGTTCGCGAACTTCCGCGTCGTCGAGCATCGTGACGATGACGAGCACGCCGCCGGCGCCGGCCGCGCGCGCCTCGAGCACCTGGTAGGGTGAGGTCAGAAAGTCCTTGCGCATGACCGGGCAGCCGTGCGGAGCGAGGTCCGCCGCGGCATCCTCGAGATGGCCGATGGCGCCGTGGAACTCGTCTGGTTCCGTCAGAACCGATATCGCTGCGGCGCCTCCGCGCGCGTATGCCGCAAGCTGCGCGCCACGATCGAAACTTTGCGTCGCAAGGCCGCCGACCGCGGGCGAGCGGAGTTTCAGTTCGGCGATCACGTCGAAGCCGCCGAGCTTGAGCGGCGGAGCCGCCTGCGCCGTGCGCGCCCGATCGGCGAGCAGCCCTTCCGAAACGGCAAGCCGCGCGCGACGCACGCGTTCGCGACTCGCGTCGGCCATCCGCCCGAGAAAAGTCCCGTCGCCGGTCATGGGCGATTGGCTCCGGAACCACGGTCAAACGGGCGAACGCGCTTGCAGGTCCCGCCGATCAATCTGCCGGAACAGGTGCTGCGGTCGTTCACAGGTGTTACGCGAGTGAATAACCGTCGGGCCGTCGCGGGCCTGCGCATCGCGTCGGACGTGGGATGGAGAAGCGAACGGCGGGGGGTCATTGGCGCTCAGCCTCGGCAAACGCGTCGAGCCGTCCGAGCAGCCGCTCCGCGCTGCCGTCGGCAATCGCCTCGCGCGCCCGTTTAACGGCCGTGAGCGGATCCCCGACCGAGCCCGTGACCTCGAGCGCGAGCGCGGCTCCGAGCACGAGCGCATCGGCGTGTGCGGAGGTGTCCGCGCCCGCGAGCGCTGCCCTGAGCCGCGCGGCGTTGCTTGCTGCGTCGCCGCCGCGAAGCGCCTCTTCGTCGCAGCGCGCCATGCCGTAGTCGCCGGGATCGCGAACGCCACGCACGACGTTCCCGACACTGACGTCGTAGCAGATGAAGGGGCCAATGGGCGTCGCTTCGTCCCAGCCTGCCGCGCCATGAATCACGAACGCGCGAGAAATCGGCAGGCCCGCCAGAGTCGAGGCCATGAGTTCGGCGACGGGTTCGCTCGGCGCGCCGATGACGTGGTACGGCGGCTCGGCGGGATTCACGAGCGGGCCCAGGATGTTGAACACGGTGGGAACGCCGAGCGCGATGCGGATCGGCGCGATGTGCTTCATCGCCGGGTGATAGTGCGGCGCGAACAGGAACGTGAAGCCCGTCGCGTCGAGGCAGCGGCCGGCAGCCTGCTCGTCCAGCGGCATCGGCAGGCCGAGGGCCGCGAGCACGTCGGCGCTGCCGGACTTGCTCGTCACCGAGCGGTTGCCGTGCTTGACGACGGCGAGACCGCAGGCGGCCGCGAGCAGCGCGCTGCCCGTAGACAGGTTGAGGCTGCCCGAGCCGTCGCCGCCTGTTCCGACGATGTCGACGTAATCGCCGCCGTCGGCGATCGCCGGCCGGCGCGCGAGTTCGCGCATGGCGAGCGCGAAACCGCAAATCTCGGCGGCCGACTCGCCCTTTGCCCGAAGCGCCGCCAGCAACGCGCCGGCGAGCGCAGGCTCGAGCGTCCCGGCCGCCATCTCGCGCAGGAGCGCCGCCGCCTCGTCCTGCGCGAGGCCGCTGCCGCCGAGCAGCTTGGTGAGGTTTGCGGTCGCGTCGGTGCTCATTTGAGCTGCACAAAGTTGTCGAGGAGTTGCGGGCCGTCCGCCGTCAGCACGCTCTCCGGGTGAAACTGCACTCCGAAGACCGGCAGTTGGCGATGGCGCACGCCCATGATCTCGCCATCCGTCGTGGTTGCCGTGACGATGAGATCGTCGGGCATGCGCGACTTCTCGGCCGCCAGCGAATGATACCTGCCTGCCTCGAACGGATTCGGCAGGTCGGCGAAGAGCGTGCTGCCGTCATGCTCGACCCGGGACGTCTTGCCGTGCATGAGCGCGCCCGCCTGCACGATGCGTCCGCCGAAGTGCTGCACGATGGACTGGTGACCGAGGCAGACGCCGAGCACGGGCGTGCGCGGCGCGAACGCCTCGATCATCGCGAGCGAGTTGCCCGCGTCGTCCGGCCGGCCCGGCCCCGGCGATATGACGAGATGGGTCGGCTCCAGCGCGAGCGCCGCGTCGACATCGATGGCGTCATTGCGGTGCACGTCGACCTCCGCGCCGAGCACGAGGAACGCCTGCACGAGGTTGTAGGTGAACGAATCGTAGTTGTCGATGAGGAGCAGCCTCGCGTTCACAGTCCTTCCTCCGCAAGCTCGAGCGCGCTGTAGCGGCCGAGTGGCAGCACGCAGCGGTTCACAATCCTTCCTCCGCAAGCTCCAGGGCGCGCCGCAGGATCGCGCTCTTGGCCAGCACCTCTTCGTGTTCGCGCTCGGGCACGCTGTCGGCGACGATGCCGGCGCCCGCCTGAAAGCTGTACTCGTCGCCATTGAAGACCATCGTTCGAATCGTGATCGCCTGGTCCATGTTGCCGTTCTTCGCGAAGTAGCCGACCGTGCCGCCGTAAAGGCCGCGGCCGACGGGCTCGAGCCCGGCGATGAGTTCCATCGCGCGGACCTTGGGCGCGCCGACGAGCGTCCCGGCCGGAAACGCTGCCGCGAAGAGGTCGAGCGCGTCCCGGTCGCCGGCGAGTTGGCCCCGGACGCCGCTGACGATGTGCATCACGTGGCTGTAGCGCTCGATCTTTCGGTAGGGGTCCACATGCACCGAGCCCGCGTGCGCGACCCGGCCGAGATCGTTGCGCGCGAGGTCGACGAGCATGACGTGCTCGGCGTTTTCCTTGGGATCGGCGAGCAGCTCTTCTTCCAGACCGGTGTCTTCGGACCGCGTTGCGCCGCGCGGCCGCGTACCCGCGATCGGCCGCAGCGAGGCCTGGCGGCCATCGAGCCTGACCAGCGCTTCGGGCGAGGACCCCGCGATCCTGAGGTCGCCGAGTTCGAAGAAGAACATGTATGGGGAGGGATTGAGCAGCCGCATGCCGCGGTAGGTCTGGAACGGATCGAGGTCCGAGCGCCCGCTGAACCGCGACGAGAGCACGATCTGGTAGATGTCGCCTGCAGTGATGTGTGTCTTGCATCGGCCCACGGCGTCAAGAAACTCGGGTTTCGCGAAACTCGAGTCGGCCTGGCTGAAGCCGCCTCGCCCGCGTACGCCGCTGACGCCGCCCCGAAGCGCCCTGACCACCTCGGCGCCCAGAGCCTTGCGCTCGGATTCCGATCCCGAGTGCAGCAGCGCCGCACGCCGTGTCAGATGGTCGAAGACGAGCACCGAGCGCGGTGCGACGAACGCGCCCTGCGGCAGGCCGTCGAGTTCCGCGCGATTGGGAGGCAGCCGCTCGAAGTAGCGCACGATGTCGTAGCCTGCGGCGCCGACCAGCCCGCCGTTGAAAGGGACGCCCGGGATCGCCGGCTGCAGTTCAGGGCTCAGCGCCAGCGCTTCGCGCATGAGGTCGAGCCACTGCGCGGCGTTGCCCGGCCGGGGCCGCGCGGCGCCGTCGACGAGCACCTCGTCCGTGTCCGGCCGAAACTCGAGCGTCAGGCCTTCGCCGAACCCGAGGAAGGAATAGCGCGCGAGCCGTTCCCCGCTCTCGACGCTCTCGAGCAGGAAGCGCGGCTTGAACGCCGCAAGCTTGAGCCACGCCGAAACCGGCGTATCGAGATCGGCCGCGATGTCGAAGGGGGATTCCATGAATCGTTACTACTTGACCTGTTTTCGATGCTCCAGAACGCAACAAACCCATCCCCGGCGCGGCGGAGATGGGTTCGCATGATCCGTGTTCGGTCAGACTTTTTCAGTCGTCCAGGCGCGCGCTACCCACCCGCTGACAGCCTTCGCCACCAGCCATTCCTCGGAGCCGACATTTCCGCACGCGCGAACATGGGGGCGCAGTATGTCGGCCCGGCCCGCCACGGTCAAGACAAGACCGGCAGGCAGGACCGGTTCGTACCATCGGTCGACCGGCACTCAAGCGCGGCGTACAGTCGATTCTCCGGGCGACCTTTCGGGATCGCTCAGGACAGCGACGCGCTCACAAGTCATAGAGCAGCGGCAATACGATCGAGAAGCCGAGCCAGGTGATCAGCACGAGCGGGCCGCCGGCGCGCAGGAAATCGCTGAAGCGATAGCCGCCGGCGGCCATGATCAGCAGGTTGGTCTGGTAACCGAAGGGCGTCGCATAGCTCATGTTGGCGCCGAAGATCACGGCCAGGACGAACGGTTCCGGCGAGACGCCAAGTTCATTGGCGATCTGAATGGCGATCGGCGTTCCGATGACTCCCGCGGCGTTGTTCGAGACGATGCTCGTCAGCACCGACAGGACGAGCATGAGGCAGCTCAGGATCAACGGCGTCGGCAGGCCGGAGACGGCGGCGAGGAAGCCCTGGGCGATCAACGTCGCGGCGCCGGTTTCGGTCAGTGCGATCCCGAGCGCAAGGCTCGTCACGATGATCACGATCACGGGTGGATGCAGGGCGGCGCCGGCGTCCTTCCAGGTCAGGCAGCGCGTGGCGAGCATGAGGCCCACGCCCGCGAGCGCGCTGACGGCGATCGGCAGGAGGTTGAGCGCCGCGGCGCCCACGACGGCGATCATGATCGCGAGCGCCCAGCTCGAGCGGTGCGTGCGCGGCAGGTCGGTGGTGCCGTCGAGCACCAGCGCCATCTTCAGGCGCTTGAGCTGATCGATTTGCTTCTGCGTACCCTGCACGAGGACGACGTCGCCGGCGCGCAGCGGCTGCAGGCCGATGTGGCCCGTCGTATCCTCGCCGCCGCTTTCGCCGGCGCGGTGCAGCGCGAGCGGCAGGAGGCCCGTACGCTGGGCGAATCGCGTGGCCGCGAGCGTCGAGTTGTGCAGTATCGAGCTGCCCGTAACGACGATTTCGGCGAGTTGCTCCTGTTCTGGCACCGCGCCGGCCGGAGTCTCCATGTCGGCTGTGCCGGTGACATCGTGGAGCGTCGCGCCGATCTGCTTTTCGAATTCCTTGAGCCGTTCGGGCGTATCGCGAACCGCAAGCCGATCGCCCGCCTGCAGCACGACCGAAGGAAGTTTCGCGACGAAGAGCCCTTCCCCACGCTCGATCCGGTCGACCCTGAGCGCATTGTTCGTGAGCGCGAGACACTTGGCGAAGGACTGGCCGCAGGCGACGCTGTCGTCATGGATATGCAGCATCGCGTTGAAGACGCGCGGCAGGGCATCGGAGAGCGGCGCGGTGCGTTCGGGCAGCAGGCGTGGCGCGATCAACCACAGGTAAAGCATCCCGAAACTCGCGACGATCACGACCGGCAGCGTGTAATCGAACATGTTGAACTGCACGGCGCCGAGATCGGCCGCTATGGCGACGACGAGCAGGTTGGTCGACGTTCCGATCGTCGTCGACATGCCGCCGAGCAGAACCGCGAGCCCCACCGGCATGAGTACCGAGGAGGGCGCGAGCTTGTTGCGCACGGCGACGCCCATGAGCATCGGCAGCAGCATGATCACGATCGGCGTGGTGTTTACGAAGGAGCTCAGCACGCCCGCCATGATCAGCGTGAGCAGGCTTGCGAGGTGGCGGTTGCGCTTCCACGCACCGGCCAGGGCACTTGCGAGCGGCTGAAGCGCGCCGGTCGTTTCCATGGCCTTGCCGAGCATCATGAGCGAGCAAATGGTGATGAGCGCCTGGTGACCGAATCCGGACAAAAAGGCCTGCGGCGGGAGCCGGCCGCTCGGATGCGGGAAGATCTGAAAGGTCAGGACGAGGACGATCAGTATGGTCAGCCCCGACGCCTCCAGCGGCAGCTTCTCGCGCGTGAAGAGGAAGAGCGCGAAGCACGTGAGCAGCAGGACAAACAGGGTATGGAAGTCGGGAAGTGCGAACACGGCTCGGACCAACGGCGAGTTGTGTAGCCCCTAATACCACGCTGACGGCCGGATGGCCACGGGTTGACGCGGTGCGATTCGCGACTCCGCGGGGTCTACGGAGCCGTCAAGACGAAGCGCTTAGCTGCGTGCGCGTTTGCGGGCCAGGAAGAAGAACATCGGAGTAAACACGCCGGATTCGCCGCCGTCGACCAGTGCGTCCGCTGCCGCGTTCAGCAACGTGCTGACCTGGGTGGTGCCCTCCGGAACCACGCGCAGGCTCTCCGCGGCCCGCAACGTCAGATTGGTCAGGGCCCGGCCGGCCGGTGTGCGCGGAATGCTCGCAAGGCTGAGGTCGCGGCCTTGCAGGGCGCGGTACCAGGGCGTTTCCGGATCCGAATCGGGGGCGAGGTCGCGGGCTTCGAGAAGCTCGAAGCCGGCCTTGCTCAATGCGGCGCGAATCTCCGCGCTACCGGAGAGATCCGGTAGCCCGTCCCCGACCATGATGTCGCTTCTGATCCGCAGATGCTTGGTGTTCCGCGGATCGAACTCCTTGGTGAGACACCACTCGTAAGCTGCGAAACAGGCGCCGGGGCGCAGGACGCGGAGGATTTCGCCGTACGCCCCTGCCTTGTCCGGCGCGTGGGGCATGGACTCGATGGCAAACGCGGCATCGAAACTGTTGTCGCCTTCCGGAATCTGCATGTAGTCGCCGTGGATGAAGCGGCACAGCGGCCGGACATCATCCGTGTGCAGTTGCGCACGCTCGATCTGGTAGGCGTTGTTGTTGATGCCGACGAAACTGGCTCCGGAATGGCGGGCCAGGTTACCCATCGGCCCCCCGACGCCGCAGCCCACGTCGAGAACCTGCATCCCCGGTTTCAGGGCCAGCCGCTCGGCGAGAAAGTGTTGATGCCTCATGAGCGACGCCTTGAAGCTCTCGCCCCGGCGTCGCGGCGCAAAATGAAAGGACTGACCCCAGCCGAATTCGTAGAAGTCGGTCACAAGGTCGTAGTAGCGATTCACGAGCGACTGATAGCGCGCTTTCCTGCTCTCAAGCCCCGCTTCGTAGATTGCACTGTATTCGTCGACCACCGACTTGACTTCATCCGGGGCTAGATCGCCGAGGGAAGGGGAACGCGAGCGTTGCACCGGCTTGCGGGGACGTTGATCGTCTGGCTGTGCTTGCATGGCGTGGCTACCGTACGTGGCTCACAGGGGGGAATCAACAAGTCCGGCGGGCGAATGAACGGGTCTGAATCGCACAGCTTCGGACAGGCGCTCGTGCCATGCGAGATCGGGGATGGCGCGCCGAAGGCTCGTTGCGGTCATGCTTTCTTCAGCCGCCAACCGTGCATCAGCCGCCCGTAGAAATTGAACCAGTTCCGCGCGGCCGAGTCCTCGAACGGATAGTCCGCGCCGAGCTGTCGCGCCGTGACGAGGCCGGTCACGAAACAGGTTTCCTGGCTGTTGATGAGCGTGTGGGCGCCGCAGTGCCAGGTCCGCCGCCTGCCCTGGATGAAGCGGAACATGGGGACCAGAAAGGTTACGTGACGCACGTCGTGCACGATGTGCTGGAACCACCACTTCCTCACGATCTTGCCTTCATCGATGCGACTGACCGGGTTGTAGGTCACCAGGCACGGCTTGTCCGAGCGCTTCGCCCAGGGCTGCTGGTTGTGCATGATGTACGTGATCTCGTAATTGTCCGGCCGCACGCCGTACTGCTCGATGTGGTTGCTCCGGGTGTCGAGAGGTCTCGCCTCGTTGTCCGGCAGAACCGAAGCATCGTGGTGAACGACCGTGTGGTTGTGCAGCTCGCTCTCGTAGCGGATCGACGAGAGCAGCCAGCGTTCCAGGAAGGTCGGCTTGTCGAGGGCCATGAGCGTCTGGTTCGCGTTGCAGGCGAAGACGACGTCGTCGAAGGTCTCCGTGTTGCCGTTCTCGTCCTGCACGACGACGCCGGAGTGGCCCCGGAGGACCTTGCGGACCGGCCGATCGAGGTAAATCCTGTCCCTGAACCCGGCCGACATCGCTTCATGGACGCGCCGCGTGCCCTGGTCCCAGGTCTGCATGGGCGTGGCCTTCTCGATGTCGAAGAACTCGAGGTACCGGGAAAAGAGCGACGCCGGCATGTCGAACACGTTCGTCGCCATGAGGAAGTTGACGAACATGGGTTTGAGTACCTTGTAGCGGAAGTCGCCGGAGAACCCGCCGAAGTTGAGCAGCGTGCCCATGCTGACGTAGTTGAAGGGATTGAGCGCGTTCAGCAGTCGCGACCTCGACCGGTTGAGCCGGCCGAAGCGGTGCAGGCGTTTCAGGAGTTTCTGGAACCGCTCGATTTCATCCTGCAGCTCGCGCCTGATGTCCGAATCCATGTCGTGGGCGTAGATGCCGCCGCGATATTTCACGCTGTAGCTGAACCGGGTATCGACGAGCCCGATGCCGTGTTGCCGCATGAAGAGCAGGATGTGGTGGTAGACCGAGGGGATGCAGGCCGTGACGGAGATGTCGAACGGGATCGAGCTGCCGTCGTCCTGCGGCATGTCGGCCGTGATCGCGTTGCCGCCGATCTCCGGCCGCGCCTCGTAGACGCGGAAATCGAAGCGGTCGGGGTGCCGGTGCAGCGCCCAGGCCACGCCCAGCCCTGAAACTCCCGCACCGATGATGGCGATCCTTCTCGGCTGCGTGCCGTGCCTGGTCATGCCTGACTGCCGCGCCACCACCGCCCCGGAATGGCCTGGCGGGTATCCCACGACACTGAAACAGGACAGGGCATGGCATGCAGGCCGCGACGACGCTCAGCCGGTCGCGTCGGCGGAACGGCCGACGGGTGTCGTCAGGTCGAGCCGCGCCCGGCGCCTTCGCTCGTAGAGACCGAGCGCATGCAGGGGGAAGTACTGTCGGTACAGGACGTAGTCGAGCAGCGCCGTGCGGAAGAACACGCCGGCCATGTCCTGTTTGGGCCATGTGCCGTCCTTGTCCTGTGACGCCATCAGAAAGCGCACGCCGCGCGAAATCGCCGTCCAGTTCGAATCGCCCGCTTCGATCAGCGCGATCAGCGCCCAGGCGGTCTGAATGACCTGGCTCTCGGTGTGAGGGACGTAACGACCGGTCAGGCAGCCGCTGTGGTGTTCGCCCCACCCTCCGTCCTCGCGCTGGCGGTCGAGCAGCCAGCGACAGGCCAGGCGCAGGGCCGGGTCGCCGGGATGGGCGCCGGCAGCGACCAGCCCCCTGATACCGAAGAAAGTGCCATAGATGAACTGCACGCCCCAGACGCCGCGCCAGGAGCCGTCGCGTGCCTGGCTGCGGCGCAGCCACGCGGCGGCCCGTGACATGGCGTCGGTCACGGCGCTGTCCGCAAGTTGCGGGAACTGCCTGCGGCAGGCGGCGAGCGCCGCGATGCACGACGCCGTGCACTCGACGTAGGAATGCTCGGTCATCGATTCGCCGAACATCTCGGCGGGATTCAGCCACTCCAGACCGATCCTCGAGCGCCGCGCCTCGTAGCTGCCGAAACCGCCGTTGCGGTTCTGGCCGCGCAACATGAACCGCACGGCATCGCCGAGCATTTCCGCGTCGGCGGCCTGTCCGCCGGCGGCGAGGATCCCGAGCACCGCTTCGGCGGTACAGTCGCTCACCGGCCAGCCGTGCCATGCGCCGGGGAAACACCAGCCGCCCCTGGGGTCGGTCCGGAACGCTTCGCGGAATCCCTCGAAGCTCGTGCCGATCTGCTGCTGGCGGAGGAAGTGCGAGCCGCGGCGCAGCGCCTGGCGAGCTTCGCTGGCCGCGTCGCATTCGGACGCCGTGGCGAGCGCCTGCAGCGCGAAGCCGGTATCCCAGGAACTGCTTCGGGCTCCCGTGACTCGCGCGCCAAGCTCTTCGTCCTCCCAGAGCCAGCCATCGAGCTTCGCGAACGCCCGGCGGCAATCGCTGTCGTCCGGATCGTCGAGCCACAGGGCCAGGATGTTGAGAAAACCGCTGACCGGAGAGATGCTCGCGTGGTTTGTCGATCGCAGCTCCCACCGGATCTGCCGGCGCAGCGCTTCCAGGCAGCGGGCGCGCAGGCGTTTGCCGTGAAATCGTTCGATGACACGGGCAAGCCGGTAGCCGGCTCTGAGCCACACGCCCGGCCGCCTGAACAGGTCGGCTTCCCGCAAGCGATTGCGGGCCGCGGAAAAATCGACGTTGTCGAAACCCTGCGGATACAGCTCCTGCCGCAGGGATTCGATCAGGGGCGTGACGGGCGCCTGGAACCGATGGGGCCAGATCGACGCCATCGCCATGTAGATGAGGCGCGTATGGCAGTACCAGTTCGAGGGGTGCAGGGCGACCCGGCGCGGCATGCTCCACAGTTCAGGCAGGATGGCGTGGACCCCGCGCCACTCGTAGAGATTGAGGAGCGCGAGCCAGAACTTGCCCCAGCTCGGAATCGCGACGACGCCCTCGGCCTGCAGGAAGCGCAGGGCCCGTTCGATCAGCGGATCGTCCCGCTCGACACCGAGCAGTCTCGCCGCGACGTAGACCAGCGTGGTCACGAAGAGCTGCGGCGGCGAGTGTTCGTGCATTCCCCAGCCGCCGCCTGCAAGACGGGTATGTTCGAAGGAGCGCAGCACGCGCCTGCGCCGGCCGGGTTCGAGCGGCTCCCCCATCAGGTGGTGCAGCAGCACGTATTGCGCGGTCAGCATGGGGCACCAGACCATCTCGCCTTCCCAGGCGCCATCCTCGCCCTGCAGCGCCAGCAGGCGCGCGATTGCGCTGCGCAATGCCGGTCCCGCATCCGCTGACGCCGCTTCCTTCGGGCGGTTCGGACTGGAAGCGCCGGGGTTCGATGGCATGGAGATCAGAAACGCGCGGCTCAGCGTGCGGCGGGCCTGCCGATCTTCCATTCCGCCGCGACGTTTGACCTTGCGCAGCTTCTGCAAGCCGCGCACGAGCCAGCGCAGACGACGACCCAGCGGGTAAACGACATCGCGGGCCCGGCGCCAGGCGAGACGGTCGAACGACCGCGGAACGGAGCTGGCCATCGCCCGGACCACGGTGGCGGACAGCGCGAGCCCGAGGTGAATGATCGAGGTGTCTTCACAGGCGAGCAGCCGCATGGTCCGGTCGCGGACCACGCGATGCGTCCGCCAGTTGCGGTAGATCGCGTTCCTGAGCGCCACGCACTCGAAACGATGATCGGCAAAGACCTCGTAGAGCCCCATGGCGAGAAGCTCCGGCGCGCGGATCGCCATAAATCGCCTGGCGGTGAACTGCTTGAAATTCCTGCCCCCGGCCAGCATGAGAGCGTCTTCGAAGCCAAGCGTCATCCCGACCGCCGTCATGGGATGGTAGTGCCCGGCGGCATCGCCGATGAGCACGCGCCGCGGAGTCCCGTAGCTGATGCGCGGCCTGAGCTCGTTGGCTGCCGCATGAAACCGTCCGGCCCTGAGCGCTGCGATGAACCCGGGCCGCAGTGCTTCCGGCAGAAAGGCGGCGTAGGAGTCGGCGAGCAGGCCGATCCGATCGCGGGGCGACCAATGGTCGAGCGGCACATCGACGACGACTCGGGCGCGGTCCTCGCCGAGGGGATAGACGAGAATCGGACCCGGACCGCCAAGCACGACCTGACCGAAGCCCTGCGGCTCGAGGTTCACGCCTTCGACCGATACGCCGACCATCCGCGAGCAGGTCATCCGCTGCGTCGGCAGGCCGAGGGAACGGCGCACGATCGAGGCCCGCCCGTCGGCGCCGACGATCCGGGCCGCCGTCAGGGATTCATCGAGGCGGTCGCGGGAGAAGACGATCTTTTCGTCTTCGACTGCCGTGACGCGTGCGTTGAGGTGGAAGTCGATAGCCGGCTCGTTCCCGATCGCTTCATGCAGTCCCGCCACGAGCGCGTCATGCTCGCATACCAGCGCACGGGATGAGTTCGGATAGGGAAGCACTATGGGCTCGGAACGGTCTTCCGGGAACACCACGAAACCCTGACCGGCGCTGCTGTGGACCGGCGCAGCGAACGAGATCCCGAAGTCGCGCAACATCTTCGCCGCCGGCGGATGCAGCCACTCCCCCGCCAGGCGCGTGGCAGCCTTCGGATTGGCTTCGAGCAGGGCGACGCGGGCGCCCTTGCGCGCGTGGGCCAGCGCGCAGACGCTGCCGACCGGGCCTGCGCCGACGATGGCGATGTCATAGCGGAGCGAAGCGGCGCTCATCGGAAGACGCCCGTTTGCGAGCGGCGGCGGTAGCGGAGCCGGCAGGGCGCCCTGGGACCCGTCACCCAGCTACCGTAGTTCGGGGCGGGAACGGCGGTCTCGAGTTCGAAGTCGAAGCGGTCGAGCAATACTGTCCAAATGGCCTTCAGCTGCAGGATGGCGAAGTTCTTGCCCATGCACCGATGTTTGCCGCCGCCGAAGCCGATCAGGGCATAGTGGTGCTGCTTGTCCTCGCTGGCCGGGGGAGCGAATCGCTCCGGGTCGAAGCGCTGGGGGTCCGCGAATACGTGGGGCAGGCGGTGAGAAACGGCCGGCGACACCATGGCGAGCGTGCCGGCAGGCACCGTGTAGCCGGCGTAATCCAGGGGCTTGAGCACCTTGCGGACCAGCAATATCAGCGGTGGATGCAGGCGCTCGCATTCGCGCACGCTGCGCTCGAGAGCCTGTTGCCGCTTGAGGCTCGCGAGATCCATGGTCCCCGATTCGCGGTAGACCGCCTCGATTTCCTCCCTGACGCCTGCGACGCAGCCGGGCTCCGCGGCGAACGCGAGGCCCATCCAGCTCGCGAGCACGGCGCTCGTGTGCTGGCCCGCGAACAACACGGTCAGCAGGATGCCGGTGATCTCGTCGTCACCGAGCACTCGGCCGTCCTTGTAGCGGGCCTGCATGAGCGTGTGCATGAAGTCCTCGGGCGCCGCTCCCGAGCGCCGCCGTTCCGCCATGATCGCGCCGAGTATCGCGGCGATCCTGCGCCGCGCGCGGTCGCGCCTGCGGTGCGCCGGTATGGGCAGTCTGGGCAGGAAGAACCCCAGGGCGTTGATGCCCTCCTGCAGGTCGTGATAGGCCGCGGCGAACCCCGAATCCACCTGGTCGCGGACTTCCTGTCCGAGCAGGCAGCGGCTCGCGATATTGACGGTGAGTTCGTTCATCGCGGTCGGCAGGTCGACTTCGCCGGCGTCGCCCAGGGCGTCGGCGAACTGCGAGACCTCCTCGAACATGATGCGGGCGAACCGGCGCATCGCGGCTTCGCGCAGCGCCGGATACAGGAAGCCCAACTGCTCGGCCATGATCTCGGGCGCGACGTCGTAAGCCACGCCGCGGCCGAAGATCGGCACGGTGAACTGGTAGACGGCCCTGGCGTCGAGCTGGTCTTCGGGCGCCCGGAAATAGCAGTCGTGAGCTTCGAGACCCGTGAACAGAACGAACTCGCGGGGGCCGAGCCGGAAGCGGGCGAGTTCGCCGTGTTCGCGCCAGCAGCGGCTCAGCATCGCGACCGGATCCCGCTGAAACTCGGGCAGGTGGCCGAGCAGGGGCCAGCCGCCGGAGAGTTCCGGAATCGGCTTCGCCGCCGCCACGGGTTCGGCCGAACTCAGGGTCGCTGCAGTGTCGGACCGGCGTGCCAAGCTTGCTCTCAGTAGACGAACGGAACCATCGAATACGGGACCCGCTTCTTGTAGCGCCGCCAGAGTTCCCCGTACTTGGCCTGGCAGCGGCGATCGTCGCGCCGGGAGCGATGCGACAGGAGGGCTGCAAGCCACGCGGGCAGCACATAGGGCGCCCAGGAGGCAAACCCGCTGGTCAGGGCGAACGAGAGGTAGACGCAGATCTCGCCGGTATAGTTGAGGTGCCGGCCGATCCCCCAGAACCCGGAAACGAGCAGGCGCCCGTCGAGCGTCTCGGCAGGCTTCCCCCAGATCGCGGTTTCGTGGTTGCGCTTGAAGCGGTGCTTCTGGCCGTTGGCGCCGCGAAACATCCAGAAGCCGAACACGTACAGCGCGACGATCGCGACGGCCGCAGCGGGGCTCAGCGGCGGCCCGGACGCGTCCACGAGCCACCAGCCGACGATGCAGTAGAAGAACGGCACGAGCACGTAGTCGCCCCAGACGAGCATCCAGCCGAACCGCTCGCTGATGATGTCCCAGGTGTGGACCATGCCGCCTTCGAACTGGAAGTAGTTGAGCACGTACAGGAACGTGAAGACCTGGTAGAGCATCATCGCGAGCGTCAGTTCGCCGTGGGCCTCGTACTGGGCCACGGCGAACGACGCGTTGAAGAGCGCAAGCCCGATGAGCGAGGGGCGGTAGCTGAACATCTTGAGGTCCACGCCGAGCACGGCGGGATTCAGTTCGGCGCCGACGAAGTAAGCCTTCCAGACGCCCTGCGGCGCGCCCGGCGATCGGGCGCCCCGCCAGTACAGCCAGCCCGAGAACGCGAACGCAAAGACGTTCGTCACCACGAACAGGGCAAGGAAGTGGGTATTCAGCGCCGACAGCGAGAACCAGCCAAGGAACTGGGCGAGCGCGGCCACGACCGCCGTCAGCAGGAACAGCGCCAGGCCGTTGAGCTTGTAGCTGATCGTTCTTCCGTCGAGTTCCGGCCCTTCGATGCGGCGTCCCGGTACGATCAGCGAACCGAGAAACATGGCCACCAGGAACACCGCGAGCATCGCGGCGGCCGCCAGCAGCGTGCCGCCGGAGAGCGCGGTCAGGTTCGACGACAAGTCAGCCACCGGCGTAGCCATCTCCGTCAGCGCGCGCCAGATAGTCTTGCCACTTGCGCACGGTCACGTCCTGGAAGGCCCGCACGATCGGGTTGAACTCGAGCGGCCGGGCGTCCCAGTGCCGCTCGTAGCCCTCCTGCTCCGCCTCGACCGCGAACCCGTCCTGGGCGAGCAGCGGGCCGATCGACACGCGGTTGGCGATCGTCAGCACACCCGTCATGGCGAAACGCGGAATGTGCACGGGCAGGAAGGGGATCTTCAGCGACTTGAAGTAGAACAGGAAAAACGCCCGCGTCGTGCGCTCGTCGACGGGCAGCACGAACAGCCAATGCCTGATCTGTTCGTCGGTGTTCGACCACTGATAGGGGTACTGAAAACAGAGTTTCATGGAGTTCGTATCGACGCGCTTGCGATCGACGAAGAGTCCCGAAATCCGCCCGCGTCCGACCGAGGTATCGTAGGCGACATGCACATCGTCGCCGACGGTCTCGCAGCGCGTGAGCTTCGCGCCTTCGAACGGACGATACTTGCGGTGCAGAAAGGCGTGGGTGAAGTCGCTGACGTTGTCGATGATCATCGAGTGGTGAGCCGACCAGGTGAAGCTGAGCGGGACGCAGGCCCAGCGACCGGGTCCTTCGAGCTCGGGGATGTCGGGAATCGTGCGCTCCTCCGCGAGCGCCGGGTCGCCCGGAAACAGCCAGACCAGGCCGTAGCGGACCTTCACGGGGTACGTTCGGATCGAAACCCTGGGAAAACTCTTGCCGATGCGTTCGTGCGCCGTCTCGGCGAGCTCTCCGTTCGGGGCGTACTTCCAGCCGTGATAGGCGCACACGAGCCGGCAGCCTTCCACCAGGCCCAGAGAGAGCTTGAGCTGGCGATGCGCGCAGCGATTTTCCAGCGCGTGGAAGGAGCCGTCGGCCGCCCGGTACAGTGCGATCGAGCGCTTCCAGAAAACGACCTCGACCACGGTACCGGGCCTGATACGGGGAACTTCCTCGACCGCATACCAGTAGTCGGGGTCCATGCCCGAGGCACGCACCTTCTGGCGCAGGTTGCCTGCTTCCTCGAAGCTCGGCGGCGCATTCAGTGCCCGATTCACGCCGCTTCCCCCCTCGTTGCTCATTGATGCAAGCCGCCTCGGGGATCCAGTCGCCCCGGGGGTCTTTGCACCGGTAAAACTATAGTTTACCCGGATTGCCCACCGGCAGGCGACTGCGCTGCCTGACTTGTCCCGGACGTATCCGCTGCTCGCCCGACATCCGGATCCGGGCATCTTGCGTCCGGATTCGTGATGACCCTGCGCTGGTGGTAATGGAACGCGTAGGCCTCATGCATCGCAGCGCGGATGCTGCTCGGCTCGAAGCCGAGTTCCCGTTTCGCCTTGCCGGTATCGGCGTGCAGGCGCTTGCGCAGCAGGCGGATGGCTCCCGGCGTGAAACGCTGCGGAAAGTCCGGGTGAAAGCGGCTCAGGTAGAAGCTTGCCACTTCCGAGAAGACGAGCATCACGCTCGACGGGATCCGCCGCCGCGGCCGCGGCACGCCCGAAACCTCCTCCCAGAGATCGATGATCTCGGAGATGGTCTTGTACCCGCTGCTGAAGATGTATTTCTCGCCCGAGCGGCCCCGCTGCATGCACAACAGGTGGCCCTCGACGATGTCCCGCGCGGCGACGAACTCGAAACCGCCGTCGACGTAGGCGTGGAGCTTGCGGTTGGAGAAGTCGCACATCGCTCGTCCCAGTCGCGACGGGAGGAAATCGGCGCCGCCGACGACCGCACAGCAGGTGGCGACCACGACATCCTGTCCCGCTGCCGCCGCCCGCCAGCACTCGTGTTCGGCGAGCGATTTGCTGCGCTCGTAGGGCATCGTGCGCTCCATCGGATAGAACTGCATCGCCTCGTTGCTGGGCGCGGAGGGATTGTCTAGATCGTAGCCGACCGCACTGAAGGAGCCCGTCATGACCACCCGGCCGGCCTCGGTCTCGCGCGCCGCCCTGAGCACGTTGCGGGTTCCGACCACGTTGCAGTCGAAAATCTCCCGGCGATGGGCGCGATTGCCTTCTATGGTCGAGATCCTGGCCGCGACGTGGTAGACGCCCCGGCAGCCGTCCATCGCCTGCCGCGTGGCCGCAAGGTCGCGAATGTCGCCGAAGGTGCGTTCGACTTCGAGTCCCTCGAGCGCCGCGTTGTTGTCGCCGTGTCTGAGCAGTACCCGCACGCGGGCGCCGTCGTCGAGCAGACGGCGAACGAGATTGGCGCCCACGTGCCCGGCGGCGCCGGTCACGAAAACGGGCGGGGTCGAAGAATCGGCGGACAGGGCTGGTTCCCGGATCATGCGGCGGTATGATTCTCGACCATTTTCGGGACGGGACACAAGCCATGGCAGCGTCCGGCGACAAGCCTGTGATGCCGATCGAGAGCTTCCTCGGCGTTTGGGCTTACAGCAAGCGTGCGATCGCGCTCGTGTGGAGCACTCATCGCGGCCTGACCGTGACGCTCGGGCTCCTGACCGTTTGCGCGGGCGTGTTGCCGGCGGCCGTCGCCTGGGTCGGACAGCTCTTCGTCGACGCGGTCGTCGCGGCCGTGGCCGCGTACCAGGCCGACGGCGCGGCCGATTACATGCCGGTGCTGCGGCTCGTCGTGCTCGAGGGCGCGCTCGTGGCCGCGCTCGCCGGCGCGCAGCGCGGCATCGACTTCTGCCAGACGCTGCTCCGGGTGCTCCTGAGCCGGCGCGTGCACGTCATGATTCTCGACAAGGCGCTGACGCTCGAACTCGCGCAGTTCGAGGACTCGGAGTTCTACGACAAGCTCAACCGGGCGCGCCAGGAAGCGTCGAGCCGGCCGCTGAGCCTCGTCAACCGGACCTTCTCGCTCGGCCGCAACGGCATCGCGCTCGCAAGCTACGCGGGCCTGCTCGCGCAGTTCTCGCCCTGGGCGGTGATCGTGCTCGTCTGCGCGGGACTGCCCGTGTTCTTCGCCGAAGCGAAGTTCTCCGGAGAGCGGTTCCGCATCTTCCAGTGGCACTCGCCGCTGCGCCGCATGCTGCTGTACCTGGAGATCGTGCTCGCCCGCGAGGATCACGCCAAGGAGGTCAAGCTCTTCAACCTGGGGCCGGGACTCATGCGGCGCTACAAGGACATCTTCGGGCGCATGTACCGCGACGAGAAGTCCCTCACGGTGCGCCGGGATTCCTGGGGCTTCGCGCTCGGACTGATCGGTACGATCGCGTTCTATGGGGCCTGCGGCTGGGTCGCGGTCGCGACGGTCCAGGGCCAGATCACGCTCGGCCAGATGACGATGTACCTGGTCGTCTTCAGGCAGGGCCAGACGGCGGTGTCGTCCATGCTGAGCGCCATCGGCGGTATGTACGAGGACAATCTGTACCTGTCGAATCTCTACGAATACCTCGAGCAGCCCGGCCACGAGCGCCCGAGCGGTGCGGCGGATGGCATCGATCCATGCAAGGGTATCTCCTTCACGGACGTGAGTTTCACGTATCCGGGCGCCGAGACGACCGCGGTACGCGGCATCACGCTCGATATCGAACCGGGCCAGAGCGTGGCGCTCGTCGGCCACAACGGCTCGGGCAAGACGACGCTCGTGAAGCTGCTTGCCGGGCTCTATCGGCCCGACGGCGGCACGATCAGCTATCAGGGTGTCGATCTGCAGCAGTGGGATCCCGCGGCGCTCAAGCGGCGCATCGGAGTGATCTTCCAGGACTTCACCCGCTATCAGCTCAAGGTAGGGGAAAACATCGGCGTCGGCGACATCGAGGCGCTCATGGAGGAGCCGCGCTGGCGCGAGGCCGCGCGCAAGGGCCAGGCCGCGGGTTTCATCGAGACTTTGCCGGAAAACTACGAGACGCAGCTCGGGCGCTGGTTCAACAACGGTCAGGAGCTGTCGTCCGGCCAATGGCAGCGCATCGCGCTCGCGCGCGCTTTCATGCGGGAGCAGGCCGACATCCTCGTGCTCGACGAGCCGACTTCTTCCATGGACGCCGAGACCGAAGCGGAGATCTTCGAGCACTTTCGCTCGCTGACAAAGGACCGCATCGCAATCCTGATCTCGCATCGCTTTTCGACCGTCCGGCACGCGGACCTCATCGTCGTGCTCGACGGCGGCGCGATCATCGAAAGCGGCAGCCACGCCGACCTCATGGCGCTCGAGGGCCGCTATGCTGCGCTCTTCGAACTCCAGGCTCGCGCCTACCGTTAGTATTTGGGCTGCTAGAATCGGCGCCGCCCAATGACCGAAGCAACCTCACAACCAGACCTGCGGGCAAACATCCATTTCGCCGAGAAGGACAAGGCGCTGCGCGAGGATGTCCACCGGCTCGGCGCGCTGGTCGGCGAACTCGTCAGGGAACAGGGCGGCGAGCCGCTGTTCGACCTCGTCGAGTCCGCGCGCCGTGCCTCGATCGCGCACCGCGAAGGCGACGGGCAGGCGATCCGCGCGCTCTCGGACACGCTTGCCGAACTCAGGCCGACCACCGCACGCGACTTCATACGCGCGTTCTCGACCTGGTTCCAGATGGTCAACATGGCCGAGAAAATCCACAGGATCCGCCGCCGCCGCGACTACCTGATCGACTCGAGCACACCGCAGCCGTTCGGTTTCATCGACACGCTGCAACGGCTCAGGGAATCCGGCGAGAGCCTTGCGGACATCGAGACCTGTCTCGGCGAGGTGAGTCTGGAACCGGTATTCACGGCGCCGCGCACGCAGGCCACGCGGCGGACTCTGCTCGCAAAACAGCAGAGGATCGCAAGATACCTCGTGGGGATGCTCGATCCGTATCTCACGCCGCACGAACTTGCAGCCTTGCTCGGTCAGCTTCGGACCGAGATGACGATCGGCTGGCAGACCGAGGAGCGCCCCGCCGAACGCAGGCTCGGCGACGATGCCGAACACGTGCTCTTCTTCATCACGGAAGTTCTGTACAGGATGATTCCGCCGTTCTACGAGAGCCTCGAGACGGCGCTGGCAACGATCTACGGCGACGGCGCCCGCTCGATCCGCCTTCCGGACCTGGTGCGGTTTTCGACATCCGTCGGCGGCGACATGGACGGCGACCCGAACGTCACGGCCAAGAGCATCCGGGAGTCGATGGCGCGCCACCGCGCCCTCGTGCTCAATCTGTATTTCAAGGAGTGCCGCGCGCTCGCGCGCCAGTTGAGCCAGAGCGAGTCGAGAATCGGCGTCACGAGCGCACTCAAGGCACGCAGCGACGAGTATGCAGGGCACTTTCCGCACGCAGCCCATGCCGTTCCGACCAGGCATCGGGATATGCCCTACCGCGTTCTGCTGCGACTCATGCAGGCGCGGCTGCAGGCGACGCACGAAGACGCGGCGTTCCCGTACGAGTCCTCGGAGGAGTTTCGCCGGGACATCGAACTCATCGGCGACAGCCTGCGCGCCAGTCACGGCCACCATGCCGGCCTCTTCGCGGTCAGCCGGCTCGCGCGCCGCGTCAGGACCTTCGGTTTCCACATGGCGACGCTCGACATCCGCCAGCACGCGCTCGTGCACCGCCGGGTCGTCGCCGAAGGTCTCGACGAGCAGGAGTGGCTCGACTGGACGCCCGAAGAGCGCACGGCGCGTCTCAAGGAAGCGCTCCTGCGGCGCGAGACTCCGCTCGGCCCCCTGTCAGCTGAAGCACGCAAGACACTCGGCGTTTTCCAGGCGATCGCCCACTGTCGACGCAAGTACGGTGCACGTGCGATCGGACCGTACATCGTCCGGATGACGCACGGTCCCGATGACGTGTTGTCGGTGGTGCTGCTGGCGAGGTGGGGGCGGCTCGGCCTCAAGGGCGCCCCCGTGCCGCTTGACATCGTGCCGCTGTTCGAGACGGAGGAGGACCTGCGCAACGCTGCAGCGATCATGACGGGACTGCTCGACGACGAGCGCTATCGGCGCCACCTGGAGGCCCGCGGCAACCACCAGATGATCATGATCGAACACTCCGACGGCAGCGACTACGCCGGCGTCGTCTCGGCCTGCTGGACGCTGGACGAGGCCCAGCGCGCGCTCGTGGAGACGCTGGAGGGCTTCGGTGTTCGCCTGACGCTCCTGCACGGCCACGGCTGCGCGATCAACCGCGGCGGCAGGGGATACGATGCCGTGCTCGCGGCGCCCTCGGGCGCCGTCGCCGGCCGCCTGCGCATGGCCGAACACGGTGAGACGATCAACGCCGACTACGGGCTGCGCGGCATCGCGCTGCGGTCGCTCGAGCAGAAGCTCAGCGCCGTGCTCAGCGTCACGGCACGACCGCGGGAGCCGCATCCGGACGAGGAACACTGGCAAGCGGCGATGAGCGAGATCGCCGAGGCGTCCCGCACGGTGTACCGGGAACTCGTGCATGGGACCCGGGAATTCGACGCCTACTTCCGCGGCGCAACACCGATCGACCTGCTCCAACGCCTGGGCATCGGTGCGGGAGCCCCTGCGATCGGCGACAGCCGTCCGCAGAGCGTCGATGTCGCGACGCTCGAATTCGCCTGGGCGCAGAACCGCTGCCTGATGCCGGCCTGGTTCGGGTTCGCAAGCGGTATCGAACGCGGCATGGAGCTTTTCGGCAGGGACACGCTCGTTGCGATGTACAGGGAGTGGCATTTCTTCCGCTTTCTTGTAACGAGCATCGAGATGTCGCTCGCGAAAGCCGATCTCGACATCGCCGAACGCTACTCGCGCCTGGCGGGCGACCTGCATGAGCAGTTCTTTCCGGTCATTCGCGACGAATACGAACGTTGCGTGGAATGCGTGTTGCAGCTTAACTCGCAGCAGTCGCTGCTCGAGAGGTCGGGAACGCTGCGCCGTGCGATCAGGCTCAGGAACCCCTATGTCGATCCGATGAGCCTGCTGCAGGTCGATCTGCTCGAGCGCTGGCGGGGAGCCGGCCGTGACGACGACGCGGTGCTCGAGGCTCTGCAGGCAAGCGTCAACGGCATCGCCCACGGCATGCAGGATACCGCTTGAGGCCAACGCGCCGGAAGGTGTTTCAGACGAGCCGGCCGCTCGCAAGTTCGAGCAGGCGGTCGCAGCGGTTGGCTGCCTCGAGATCGTGCGTGACGAGCACGAGCGTCGTCTTCGCGGCGGCGTTGAGGTCGAACAGCAGGTTCAGGATGCGCCCGCCCGTCTTGTTGTCGAGGTTGCCGGTCGGTTCGTCCGCGAAGAGCAGCGACGGCGCCGTGACAAAGGCGCGCGCGATCGCGACGCGCTGTTTCTCGCCGCCTGACAGTTGCCTCGGGTAGTGCAGCAGGCGGTGGTCGAGGCCGACCTCGACGAGCGCGTCGCGCGCCCGCTGGTGGGCGTTGGGGGTGGCGCTGAGCTCGAGCGGCAGGAGCACGTTCTCGATCGCGGTCAGGGAAGGCAACAGGTGGAAGGACTGGAAAACGAAACCGACCTCGCGGTTGCGCAGGGATGCGCGGCCGTCCTCATCGAGGCCCGTGAGTTCGACGCCGTTGAGCCACACCTGTCCGGAGCTCGGTTCGTCGAGGCCTGCCAGCAGCGACAGCAGCGTCGTCTTGCCGGCCCCCGACGGCCCGACGACCGCGGCGGATTCGCCGGGCGCGATGTGCAGGCTCACGTCATCGAGGATGGTCAGCTCCCCCTCGGGGCTGGTAACCTTTTTCGTCAGGGATTCGGCCCTGAGCAGGAAGTCTCCGCCACTCATGTTCAAACGTACCCTTGCACTCCTTGTCGTGCTGGCCGTGCAGGCCATGCCGGTCTTCGGCGCCGACCGGACCATCGTCGTACTCGGCGACTCGCTGAGCAGCGGGTACGGACTGGAATCCGGGATATCCTGGGTGGAGATACTTGCGAACGAACTCGACGCGCAAGCTTACGGCTACGAGGTGGTGAATGCCAGCATCGCGGGCGACACCTCGGCTGGCGGGCTCGCGCGCCTGCCGCGGCTGCTCGAGGCGCAGCAGCCGGCGATCGTCGTGATCGAACTCGGCGGCAACGACGGTCTGCGGGGCCTCTCCGTGCAGAGCCTGCGCGACAATCTCGCCCGCATGATCGAACTCGTGCAGGAAAACGGAGCCGTTCCCGTCCTCGCCGGGATCATGATTCCACCGAACTACGGTCCGGCCTACACGGGGGCGTTCGCGGGCATCTATCCGGAGCTTGCGGAGCGCTACGGGATCCCGCTCGTCGAGTTCCTGCTCGAAGGCGTGGCGCTACGCCCGGAGCTCATGCAGGGCGACAGCATCCACCCGAATGCCGCGGGCCAGCCGATCATTTTCGACAACGTCTGGCAGATCCTCGCGGAGCTGCTCTAGGTCCTTCCGGCAGCGCCTCCGCGAACTCATGCTTCACTGAGTCATTTCCGATACCTGCTACGGCCTGGTGAGATATGCGGGATAAACCCTGGGTTTCGAGCTACGCGCGCGGCGTGCCCGCGGAGATCGATCCGGATCGCTACGCGTCGCTGCCGGAGCTGTTCTGCGAAAGCTTCGAACGATTCGCCGAACGGCCCGCCTTCACGAACCGCGGTACGACGCTGAGCTTCGCCGACATCGACCGCCTGAGCCGGGACTTCGCCGCCTATCTCCAGACCGGGCTCGGCCTGAAAGTCGGGGACCGCGTCGCGGTGATGCTGCCCAATCTGCTGCAATCGGTGGTCGTGATCTACGGGGCGCTTCGGGCCGGGCTCGTGGTCGTCAACGTCAACCCGCTCTATACGGCCCGCGAACTCCGGCACCAGCTCGCCGACAGCGGCGCGGGCACGATCGTCGTGCTCGAGAACTTCGCCGGTACGGTCGCGCAGGTGCTTGCGCAGACCGATATCGACAACGTCATCGTCACGCGGCTTGGGGACCAGTTTCCGACGTTCAGGCGGCTGACCGTCAACTTCGTCGTGAAGCACGTGCGCAAGCTCGTACCGGACGCGGCCATCGCCGGGGCCGTTGACTACCGGACCGCGCTCGCCGAAGGCGCGCGCGCGAAGTTCGTCGAGCCCGCACTCGCCGGCGGCGACCTCGCGTTCCTGCAGTACACGGGCGGCACGACCGGCGTCGCGAAGGGCGCGATGCTCACGCAGCGCAATATCCTGAGCAACGTGCTGCAGGGCCAGGCGTGGTTCGAACCGCATTTCGACGCGGCCAACGGTCATGTATTCGCCGCGCTGCCGCTCTACCACATATTCGCCCTGACCGTGAATCTGCTCGTCTACGCGGCGCTCGGCGCGCACAACGTCCTGATCACGAATCCGCGCGATCTGCCGGCCTTCGTCGCGGATCTCAGGCGCTATCCCTGCGCCTTCCTGACCGGCGTGAACACGCTCTTCAACGCGCTGCTCAACACCCCGGGCTTCGGGAGCGTCGACTTCAGCGGCATGAACGCTGCGCTCGGCGGCGGCATGGCCGTGCAGCGCGATGTCGCCGAACGCTGGCGCGAGACGACCGGCGTCCCGATCCAGCAGGGCTACGGCCTGACGGAGACTTCGCCGATCGTGTCATGCAATCCGCTCGATTCGAAGGAATTCAACGGCTCGGTCGGCGTCCCGCTGCCGTCCACCGAGGTGGCGATCCTCGACGACGAGGGAGCGCCGCTTGGCGCCGGCGAAAAGGGTGAAATCTGCGTCAGGGGGCCGCAGGTCATGGCCGGCTACTGGAACCGGCCCGACGCCACTGCCGAGACCGTCACGCCGGATGGCTGGTTGCGCACGGGCGACATCGGGCACATGGACGAGCAGGGCTTCATCTTCATCGAGGACCGCAAGAAGGACCTGATCATCGTGTCGGGCTTCAACGTGTATCCGAACGAGGTCGAGGATGTCGCGATGCTGCATCCGGGCGTGCGGGAAGCCGCCGCGGTCGGGGTCGAGGACGAACGCTCGGGCGAGGCGGTGAAGCTCTTCGTCGTCCGCGGCGATCCCGAGCTCGACGCCGCCGCCATCGTCGAACACTGCCGGCAGTCCCTGACCGGCTACAAGGTCCCTCAGCACGTGACGTTCGTCGACGAACTGCCGAAGTCCAACGTCGGCAAGATACTCAGGCGGGAACTCAGGGATCGCGAAACGCCGTGACCGGGGAGTCCCGACCGGACATCGCCGTCGAATTTCGCTGATTCCCGCGTAGTCGCGCCGCACGGGCAGCAGCCCGGTTGCCTATAGCCCGAGCGCCTGCCAGCCGACGTAGATCAGCACGCCGACGAGGCCGCCGACGAGCGTGCCGTTGATGCGGATGAACTGCAGGTCCCGGCCGATGTGCAGCTCGATGCGGCGGGCGGTGGCCGACGGGTCCCACTGGGCGATCGTGCCCGAGATGATCTCGCTGATCTGCGCGCGGTAGTTCACGACGATGTAGATCACGAGTTCGCGCATCCAGCGGTCGAGTCTGCTTCTGACGTCGGCGTCCTCGAGTATCGTGCGGCCGACCGCCCGGACTTCGCGCTCGAGTCCGCCCGAGAACGAATCCCCGAGCAGTTCGCGCACGCGTGACCAGACACCGGCGAGAAAGTCCTGAACCGCGGGGTGGCGGACGAACTCGTCGCGCAGTGCCTCGCCGCGTTCGAGCATTGCCGTGTCGGTGCGCAGCGCGTGCGCGAGCGTCGCGAGGCGGGCGTTGAAATCGATGCGGGCCGGGTGTGCGGGGTCCTCGGCGATCTCGTTGAGAATGCGTTCGAATTCGCCGATGAGCTGATCGTAGATTTCCCGGTCGACGAATTTCGGCATCCACCACGGGCTTCTCTGCTTGATCCGCTCGCGGATCGTGTCCCGGTTCCCTTCGAGCTGCTCGCGGCCGAACTGCACGAGTTGATCGATCAGGGCTTCGGCGTGATTGCCCGAAGCCAGCACATCGATCATCGTTGCGAGCGTGCGGTTGACCGGGACCTTCGCGAGCGCATTCTCCAGGCCGCGGTTCAGCGAGTCGCGCAGTTCCGCGCTGTCCACGGCCCGCATGAGCCAGTCGAGCATCACGGTCAGGTCGCGGCCGAGCTGGCGGGCGTTGGCATCGCGCTCGAGCCACTGCCCGAGGCGTTCGGCCAGGTCGACGCGCCGCAGACGCGCCTCGATGGCCTCCCTGACGAGGAAGTGCTCGCTGACGAAACGTGCGAGCGCCTGGCCGATCTCGTCCTTGCGCTTCGGGACGATGGCCGTGTGCGGGATCGGCAGGCCGAGCGGGTGCCGGAACAGCGCCGTCACCGCGAACCAGTCGGCAAGGCCGCCGATCAGCGCGGCTTCGGCGAACGCCCTGATCACGCCGAGCCACGGGTAGGCCTCGAGCAGGACGCTCGTGGCGATGAAGAGCGCCACGGCCGCGACGAGGAAGCCGCTCGCCAGCCACTTCATGCGGCGCAGGCGCAACGCGAGTTCGCGGTCTCTGCCGTTCATGCGTAACCGATCGGGCTTGCGGCGGCGGGGACGTTCTCCGGGAACTCAGGCAGTCCCACGTTCCCCGCGCAGTACTTCAAGGAGAACCTCGCGCTCGGGGGCCGCGGTGACGACGGCTTCGCCGATCGCCGTGAGCAGCACGAGCCTGAGGCCGTCGCGTCCGGTCTTCTTGTCCAGTGCCATGGCCTCAAGCATGTCGTCGGCGTCGACGCCCTCGGCCCGAACCGGCAGGCCGGCGCGGCGGAGCAGGTCTTCGATGCGGCGGCAATCGTCCGCGGACAGCCATCCGAGCCGCCGCGACGTTTCGGCGGCGAGCACCGTGCCGGTCGCGACGGCCTCTCCGTGCAGCCACTTGCCGTAGCCGCCGAGCGTCTCGAGCGCGTGTCCGAAGGTATGGCCGAGGTTGAGCAGCGCGCGTTTGCCCTGTTCGCGTTCGTCCTCGGCGACCACGGCCGCCTTGATCCCGCAACTGCGGCGCACCGCGTGCGCGAGGGCTGGCGCCTCGAGCGCCGTGAGCCGCTCGATGTTGTTCTCAAGCCAGCCGAACAGTTCCGGGTCGAGGATCAGCCCGTACTTGACGATCTCGGCGATGCCCGCGGCGAGCTCGCGACCGGGCAGCGTGCCGAGCGTATCGGTGTCGATGAGCACCGAGACCGGCTGATGGAACGCGCCGATCATGTTCTTGGCGCTCGGGTGGTTGACGGCGGTCTTGCCGCCGACGGACGAGTCGACCTGGGCGAGGAGCGTCGTCGGGACCTGAACGTACGCGATGCCGCGTTGATAGCTCGCCGCGGCGTATCCGGCCACGTCGCCGACGACCCCGCCGCCGAGCGCGACGACACAGGCATCGCGATGAAAGCGCAGTTCGATGAGCCGGTCGACGATGCGCGAGAAGGTGTCGAGCGTCTTGTATTGCTCGCCGTCGGGAAGCACGAGCGCGGCGGTGTTCCGGGTCCGCAAGCCGCGCTCGAGACGCTCGAGATAGAGCGGCGCCACGGTCTCGTTCGTGACGATGAGCACCTGCTCGGCCGCCACCGAGCGTTCGAGCAACGCGCTGTCGGAGATCAGCCCCGATCCGATGTGGATCGGGTAGCTTCGTTCTCCCAGGCTGAGCTCGAGCGTTTGCACGGCGGAAGGGTCGCAGGCACACGCTACATTTGCAACGCGCGCCGTTCCTCGATGAGCCGCTTGAGGGTCGCCGCGACGCGCGCGACGCGCCGTCCCCTGGTATCGAGCCGGATGTCGGCGGTCTCTTCGTAGATCGGCTCGCGTTCGGCCCGCAAGCTCTCGAGGACGGCGCGCGGATTCCCGGTGTTCAGCAGCGGCCGCTTGCGTGACTGCCCCGTTCGTCTGAGCTGCTCCTCGATGCTCGTCCTGAGGTAGATGACCGTGCCCGTCGCGACGAGCCGCGCCCGGTTGCCGGGATCGAGGATCGCTCCGCCGCCCGTCGCGATGACGGTCTGGCGCCGCTCGCTGAGCTCCGCGATCATGTTTTTTTCACGCTCGCGAAACCCCGCTTCGCCTTCCTTCTCGAATATGTAGCCGATGTCGACGCCCGTGCGGCGCTCGATCTCCGCATCGGCATCGAGGAATTCGAGCCCGAGCTGTTGCGCGAGCTGCCTGCCGACCGCCGTCTTGCCCGCGCCCATCGGCCCGATCAGGTAGATGTTGCCCTTGTCCGCCATGCGTCGAGGATACAGAAAACCCGCGGGCGCCCGTAGCCGCTCCGACCTGGCGCGGCTGCCGGGCTCGCTGGCCGCTCGAATCCTGCCCGGTGTGCCGCAAGCAGTCCGGGTTCAGTTTCCGGTCTCGCCGTCTTCAAGGATTCGCGGCGTGACGAAGACGAGCAGTTCCGCGTTGTTGTCGAGGCGCGCGCGGCTGCGGAACAGCACGCCGAGCCCCGGGATGTCGCCGAGCACGGGCACCTTGTTGACGGTGTCGCGGTTCTCGGTTTCGTAGATCCCGCCGAGGACGACCGTCGCGCCGTCGTTGACGAGGACCCGGGTATCGACCGAACTCGTGTCGATGCTCGGGACGAAGCCGCCCGTGGCGCTCGGCACGATTTCGCCGATGGAATCCTTCGTGATCTGCAGGTCCATGATGATCCTGTCGTCGGCCGTGATCCGGGGAGTCACGGTCAGGCTGAGCTGCGCTTCCTTGAACTGGGTCGTCGTTGCGCCGCTCGATGCGGATTCCTGGTACGGGATTTCCACGCCCTGCTCGATCCGCGCCTCGACGTTGTTGGCCGTGATGATGCGCGGCGTGGAGACGATCCGGCCGTTGCCTTCGGCCTGCAGTGCCGTGAGTTCGAGGTCAACGAGGTAGCCCGAGTCGAGAATCGCGAGCGCGAATGAGCCTGAAGGTGAAGTTACGGGCAGGTTGACGCTGTAGCGTTGGTCGATGGGCGGCGTCGCGACCGGGAGCGGCTGACCGGACGTGACGATATTGTCGAGCGCCGATGCGGCGATCGTATTCGAACCCGGACCCGTCCCGGTCAACGAGACGAGCCCGTCGCTGCGGTCGCGGACGATCGTCGAACCGAACCTCACGCCGAGCTCGCGGCTGAAGTCGTCGTTGACGATGACGACGCGCGATTCGATCAGCACCTGGCGGATCGGCACGTCGAGTGTCTCGACGAGCCGGCGGATTTCGGCCAGCCGTTCGGCGACATCGTGGAGGAGCAACGTGTTTGTGCGCTCGTCGATCGCGACGCTGCCGCGCGGCGACGTCATCGGCGCGGCGCCGCCGCTGCCCGCGATCAGTGCCGCGAGTTCATCGGCGCGCGCATGGTTGACCTGCAGCAGCTCCGGGCGCAGCGGCTCGAGGTCTTCGAGGGCAGCCTGAGCGGCGAGCCTTGCGCGATCTCGCGCCGCGATTTCTTCCGACGGCGCGACGATGATGACGTTGCCGTTGCGCCGCATGTCCAGGCCGTTGGTCGTCAGGACGATGTCGAGCGCCTGATCCCAGGGGACATCCTGCAGGCGCAGCGTCACGCTGCCCTGCACGGTGTCGCTGACGACGATGTTCAGTCCGCTCGTGTCGGCGAGGAGCTGCAGGACCGCCCGCGTGTCGATCTGCTGAAAGTTCAGCGAGAGCCGCTCGCCCACGTACTCGCGGTCGGGATCGAGCATGTCCGGACCCGGCACCGGCCGCGCGTTACCGGCGGCATCGGTCTGACCGGATGCGGTGGGCACAGGCTGTCCGGCCGCCGAATCGGGGATCGCCGGTTCCGGCTGCGCGTTCACCTGGTCGGGTGCGGGTTCCTGAAGCTGACTGTCGTTCTGCTCGGCAATTGGCGCCGGAGGCTGCGCATGCCCCTCGGCGGCGAGCAGCGCGGCGGCGAGCAGCCACACCGGACCGGCAAAGGCGCGCCGCCAACGCGCGGCGCCCGGGCGGCGGGAAGCGCTAAAGGGTGGTCGCCGTATCGTCATGGGCTTGCCCGCAAGGTCCTGAAATTCATCCGTAATCCTCCATGCAAGGCGCGGCCTGGCGAGATTCGCGGGCGTGCCTTCATACCGGGTTCATTCGGCCAGCCTGAGTTCGGCCGCGCGTTCCAGCCGGCCGCCCTGCCCGTCCGGGGCGGTTTCGACCAGCGCGATCCCGGACTCGGTGATCGCTACGACCCGGCCTTCGTTTCGTCCGAGACGCTGACCGACGCCGACGCGGTGAATCAGGCCATCCGTCGTCCGCAGGAGCCCGAACAGCGAGCCCCTGACCTCGAGCGTTCCGACCATCTGCAAAGCGTCGAGCGGGAACTGTTCGAGAACCTCGCGCGGACGGTTCGGCGTCGGTTCGCGGTCGGATGCGGGCGCCGCGCTCGCCGGCGCAAGTGGCGTGTCGGGCATGAACGGCGAGCGGCGCCCGGCCGGCTCGTAGACAAAGGCCGGCGCCGGGGAAACCATCGGCAGCGGCTCGATGCCGGCGGCGGGCCGCGCCCTGACCCCGTTCATCCAGGCTTCCGGATCCGCCGTGCCGCTGCCGCAGCCGCCCGCGAAAGCTGCGGCCGTCAGTGCGACACAACGTGGAAGCAAAGCACTTGGTCTGGCAGCCCGTCGCCGAAGTCGCGTGGCATCGGGAGGGCAACCATTTCGGACCTTGCCTGCCGGGCGCCGCGCCGACCCCGGGACGGCACGGAACTGCCTCGGCGGCTTGCCGGGCGCCGTCACTGCGGCACTTCCTCGTCAAGATAGCGATACGTTCTGGCCGTGACGTCGAGGATGAGTTCGTCGACGGCAGCGGTATCGACGGGTTCGATCGCGATGTCGTGCAACGTGACGATTCTCGGCAGCGCCGCGACGTCGCTGACGAACTGCCCGAGTTCGTGGTAGCGGCCCGAAAGACGCATGCGGATCGGAAGTTCGGCGTAGAAATCCCGCTGCAGCTCTTGTGCCGGCTGAAACAGCAGTTCTTCGAGGCCCGCGGCCTGCCCCGCCCGGGAGATGTCGTCGAGCAGATTCGGGACCTCGGTTCTGCCGGGGAGCAGGCGCAGCAAGGCGCCGAAGCTGCGCTCGATCTCTGCGAGCTGGTCGCCGTACGCGTCGAAGTTCGCGGCTCTTCGCTGTTTGCTCTCGAATTCCGCCATGAGCGCCTGTTCCTCGAGCCTGGCGCGGTCGAGCAGCGGTATCTGTGTCCTGACCGCGAACCCGCAGGAACCTGCGACCGCGACGCTGACCAGCACCAGCGCGGCGGCGGCCTTGCGCAGCGAGGCGGGCCAACGCTCGGGCTCCCCGAGTTCGAGCGAACGCAGCTCCTCGATGGTGCTCACGGCGGGGCCGACTCGGGCGCGCCCGGCCGGGAGATCTGGCGGACGAAGATCGTGAACGCGGCATTGCGCGGCGCCCCGTCGTCGACGGTCTCGACAACGTCGAGTCGGGGATCTCCGAGCCGCTCGGAAATCTCGATGTTGCGCATCAGGGTCGAGACAGCCCTGCTCGAACCGGCGATGCCGCTGATTTCGATTCGTGCGGCAGTTTGCCTTACCGCGGTGAGGTGCACGCCGTCGGGCAGCGTGCCGAGGAGCTCATCGAACAGGTGCACTGCGTCGGGACGCGAGTGCTGGAGCCGGTCGATGATCCCCATCCTCGCAAGCAGCCGGTCCCTGTCGGCTTCGAGATCGAGGATCGCCTCGTTCTGCCTGTCGAGTGCCGCGATCCCGGCTCGCAGCACGGCGTTGCGCGCTGCCTGCCTTGCGACAACGGTCTGGAGAACCAGCTTGCATCCGTAGGCGATGAGCGTGCCGGCGACGCAGGCACAGACGAGCCCAAGCATGAAATCGCGCTTGAGCTTGCGGCGCCGTTCTTCGCGCCACGGCAGGAGATTGACGGCAGGCATCTCAGTCGAAGCTCCTGAGCGCAAGCCCGCAGGCGGTGAGCAAGGCGGGCGCAGCGGCCTGCGCACCCTCGGCCTCGGCGTGCGGCGCAAGCCGCATCCCGCCGAGCGGATTACCGATGGCCGAAGGTGTACCCGTGTGGCTTGCGAACGCATCGGCGATCCCGGGAAGGCTCGCGCAGCCGCCGCAGATGAGTAGTTGTTCCGGCGCCGCTTCCTCCGAAGACCGGTACATTTCGATCGAGCGGCCGACCTGCCGCGCCATCGCGTCGATGAAGGGCGCCAGCACGCGGGAGCGGTAGTCATCGGGCAAGCCGCCGTCTGCCGTGGCTCGGCGGGCTTCCTCGAAGCCGAGACCGTAAGCGCGCATGACTTCCTCCGTGAGCCGATTGCCGCCGAAGGCGAAGTCGCGCGCGTAGCTGACCTTGAGATCGTCGAGGACGCTGAATCTCGTGTTGGTCGCGCCGGCGTCGACGACGGCCACCGTCCTGCCCGCACCGGCGCCCGGCATCTGGTGGCCGAGCAGGCGGCAGCCCTGCTCGGCCGCGAACGTCTCGATGTCGACGACGCGCGGCACGAGACCGGCGGCGTCGAGCGCGGCCTGGCGCTGTTCGACGTTTTCCGTTCGGGCGGCGACGACAAGCACCTCCTGCATGTCCGGATGGCGGTGGCTCGGACCGACGACATCGAAGTCGAAACTGACTTCCTCCGTGGGAAACGGGATGTGGCGGTCGGCTTCCAGTTCGACCCGCTCCTCGAGCTCGGCGCCGTGCAGATGCCCGGGGATCTCGATGACCCGGGTGATTGCCGAGTCGCCGCTGAGCGCGATCGCGGCGTCCCGCGTACGGCTTCCGGACCGCCGCACGGCGCGGCGAATGGCGTCGCCGACCGCTTCGGCATCGACGATCGTGGTGTCGCTGATGGCCTTCGGCGGACAGCCTTCGGCGGCGAAGGCTTCGACGCGATAACCCGCCCGTTGCGCGGACAGTTCGATGAGCTTGATGGACGAAGCCGTGATGTCGAGCCCGAGCAGGGATCGTTTCCGGCGGGTAGCGAACATGCTGAGCCTTCCTGGCGTGATACTGTTGTCCCGTTCCACAAGCAACGTCGCAGCGGGCGGCTCCGACGCCTCATCGGCCCGATTGCGCCTCGCAGGGAATTGCGCGCGACATTGCTTGTCCAACCGGACACTAGGGTATGCTTGTGCGGGCCATCCCGCCGCTTGCGATCCTGAGCAAAGTGCCGGGATTCTTGTCTGGGGCGTACAATACGCGGCTGGCAATGAACGTTTATCTCAGAATTTCGTTGGCGTTCAGCAGCGGTCTCGCGGCGCTCGCTCTCGCCTTCACGGCCGTGCTCTTTGGCGGCTATTACTACGTGGAACCGAGTCTGCCGCTCGCCGAAGAACTTCGCGACGTCAGGCTCCGGATCCCGATGCGCGTCTACAGCCGCGACGGCCGGCTCATGCAGCAGTTCGGCGAGCAGAAGAGAACGCCGGTGCCCTACGAGGACGTACCGGAGATCCTCGTCACGGCCGTGCTCGCCGCCGAGGACGACAGGTTTTTCGAACACCCCGGGCTCGACTGGGTGCACACTGCCAAGGCCGCTTTCGAATTCGTGCGGGCCGGCATGGGCGGCGAACGCGTTCCGGGCGGCAGCACGATCACGCAACAGGTGGCCCGCGAATACTTCCTGACGCGCGATTACCAGCTCGTGCGCAAGTTCAAGGAACTCATCCTGGCATTGCGCATCGAGCGTGAGTTCAGCAAGCAGGAGATCCTGGAACTCTTCTTCAACACGACCTTTTTCGGTCAGGGCTCATACGGCGTCGTTGCCGCCGCGCGGACGTATTTCGACAAGCGGCTCGACGAACTCACGATTTCCGATGCGGCGATCCTCGCCGGCATACCGCAGGGTCCGTCGATCATGAACCCGGTCTACAGCCCGCAGAATGCCGCCGCTCGCCGTGCTTACGTGCTC
Organism: Gammaproteobacteria bacterium; assembly: GCA_022819855.1. Taxonomy (GTDB): domain Bacteria; phylum Pseudomonadota; class Gammaproteobacteria; order Steroidobacterales; family Rariloculaceae; genus Rariloculus. The sequence goes on from JAJEGN010000005.1 coordinate 179,460, forward strand.
GGCCGGCTGCTCGAGCTCGGGGAGATCTCGCGGACGGAGTACGACCAGGCCCGGGCCGTGCCGATACTTTCCAGGGAGTACGGTCAGGAGACGCGACTCGATGCGCCTTACGTGGCCGAGATGGCGCGGGTCGAAGTCATCCGGCGGTTCGGCGACATCGCCTACGAACAGGGTCTCAAGGTCACGACGACGATCGACAGCCGACTGCAGCGCGCGGCCAACGAGGCGCTGCGCGATACCCTGATCGCCTACGACGAGAGGCACGGCTATCGCGGGCCGGTGGCGCGCGTAAGCCTTGCGGGCGGCGCCGGAGACATCGCCGACGGCGAATCGTACTGGGCCGACCTTCTTGCGGACTACTCCGACGCGAGCGGGTTCGAGCTTGCGCTCGTGCTCGGCGCCGACGAGATGGAGGCGCTCGTGTATGTACGCGGGCAGGGCTACCAGACGATCGGACTCGAAGCCGTTGCCTGGGCCGCGCGCTTCATTAGCGACAATGCCGTCGGAAGGCGGCCGGACGCTGTCGACAACGTGCTCGCGAGCGGTCAAATCGTGCGTTTGCGCCGCACGGACGACGGTACGCTGCGGCTGTCGCAGCTTCCCGATGTGCAGGGCGCGTTCGTCGCGCTCGACCCCAGGGACGGCGCGGTGGCTTCGCTGGTGGGCGGTTTCGATTTCTTCCTCAGCAACTTCAACCGCGCGACGCAGTCCTTGCGCCAGCCGGGTTCGGCGTTCAAGCCGTTCATCTATTCCGCTGCGCTCGCAGACGGCTACTCGACCGCGACGATCGTCAACGACGCGCCGTTCGTATTCGAGGATCCCGTGCTCGAGACGGTCTGGAAGCCCGAGAACTTCGGTTCGCAGTTCCACGGCGAAGTGCAGCTCAGGGAGGCGCTCATCCGGTCGTACAACGCGGCCACCGTACGTGTCATGGCGGACGTCGGCGTCAGCGACACCGTACGCCACCTCAGAAAGTTCGGTTTCGACGACGTGGCTCTGCCGAGGAACCTCTCGCTCTCGCTGGGCACGGGCGGTATTTCGCCTCTCAACCTGGCCAACGGCTACGCGATCCTCGCCAACGGCGGTTACGGGGTCGCCCCGTATTTCATCGAACGTATCGAGGACGAGAGCGGGAACGTGCTATACGGCGCCGAGCCCACGGTCGCCTGCATCGATTTTCCGGTGCGCCGGCAATCGGATGCAGACGAGCTTCGTACCCCGCTCGAGCTGCCGGCCTGCGACGAGCCGCATGTGGCCGCCTCGAAGCCGGACGGCGGCGGACCGGACGTGACCGACGCGGCCACCGCCCTCATCTACCCGGACGCCCGGCGGGCCGAGCGCATCGTAGCGGCGCCGAACGTCTATCTCGTGACCGACATGATGCGCGACGTCATCCGGCGCGGCACCGGCAACCGCGCGCAAAGGGAACTCGGCCGAACCGACCTCGCCGGCAAGACCGGCACGACGAACGATTTGCGCGACGCCTGGTTCTCGGGCTTCAATTCCGATGTCGTCGCCACGGCCTGGGTCGGTTTCGATGCGGACCGGCCGCTTGGCGGCAACGAGCAGGGCGGGTTCACGGCGATCCCGGCGTGGATCGATTTCATGGGCGAAGCGCTCGCCGGCCAGCCCGCGCACTCGCTCGAACGGCCGATCGGTATCGTCGACGTGCGCATCAATCCCGCGAACGGCCTGGTCGCGAGCGACCTGACGCGCAATGCCGTCTTCGAGAAGTTCAGGATCGACAACATTCCCGATCGCGAGCCGGACCCCATTCTGGCCGAGGCGCCGGCGGATCAGGCGCCCGGCCCGCAGCTGGCAACGCCCGAACGTATTTTCTGATGCTCAAAGGCAATTCGCGTCTCACGGGCGCGACAATCCGGGAGCGGCTGGCTCAGGAAGCCGCGCGGCTCATGATCGAGCACGGCATCGCGGACTATCGGCTCGCGAAGCGGAAGGCCGCGGAGCGGTTCGCCGTCAACGGCAGGCGCATGTTGCCGAGCAACGCACAGATCGAGGCCTGCCTGGCCGAGCGGCAGCGGATATTCACACCCGACGTCCAGTCCGGCCGCGTCGACAAGCTGCGCCGTGTCGCCGTTGACGCCATGGAGGTGCTGTCGTTGTTCGAACCCAGGCTTGTGGGACCGGTGCTGTCCGGAACGGCGACGATCACGAGCCCCATCGAGTTGCACCTGTTTGCCGATGCACCGGAGAGCATCGCGGAATTTCTCGGGCGAGCCGGCATCGACTACGAGGAGACTCAACGGCGCTACCGCTTCAGCGGCGGGCGCATCGAGCTCGTGCCGGGCTTCGGCTTCGACAGGGCCGGCGAGCGGGTTCTCGTGATCGTTTTCGCAGAGAAGGGGCTGCGCGAAGCGCCGTTGAGCCCGATCGACCAGCGGCCGATGGAGCGTGCGACGCAAACCAGGGTGAGCGGGCTGCTCGCTGCCTGAAAGCGATCGTGACCGTCGCTTGCAGGACCGGGCCGCCAGACCGCTAGGCCGCCTCCTCCCGTTCCCCGATCGCGCGGTAATTGCGGCTGGGAGGGCCGACGTAGAGTTGCCTCGGCCGGCCGATCCGCGTGCCGGGGTCGGCGACCATCTCGCGCCAGTGCGTGACCCAGCCCACACATCGTGCGATCGCAAACATGACGGTGAACATCGACTTCGGTATGCCGAGCGCCCGATAGATGATCCCCGAGTAGAAGTCGACGTTGGGGTACAGGTTCTTCTCTATGAAGTAGTCGTCCCTGAGTGCGACTTCCTCGAGCCGGAGCGCGAGCTCGAAAAGGGGTGTGTCGCTGGCCTTGAGCTGCTCGAGAAGCCGGTGGCACATCTTCCTGATGATCGTCGCCCGGGGGTCGTAGTTCTTGTAGACCCGGTGACCGAAGCCCATCAGGCGAAACGGATCGTTGCGGTCCTTGGCGCGGGCGATGTACTTGCCGATGTGCTTCGCCGAACCGATCTCCTCGAGCATGTTGATGACGGCTTCGTTGGCGCCGCCGTGGGCGGGACCCCAGAGCGCCGATATGCCGGCGGCGATCGCCGCATACGGGTTCGTACCGGAGCTGCCCGCGAGCCGGACGGTCGAGGTGCTGCAGTTCTGCTCGTGGTCGGCATGCAGAATGAACAGCAGATCGAGCGCCTGGGCGGCAACGGGATCGACTTCGTAACTGTCCGACGGCACGGAAAAGAACATGTGCAGCATGTTGCTGCAGTAGTCGAGGCGGTTGAGCGGGTAGACGAACGGCTGGCCCTTGGAGTGCTTGTAGGCCGCCGCCGCGATGGTCGGGATCTTGGCGATGATGCGGTGCGCGAAGACATCGCGATCATGCTCCATCTGAATATCCGTCGTGTCGTGATAGAACGCCGACATCGATGCGACGACCCCCGAAACCATCGCCATCGGGTGAGCGTTGTGGTGAAAGCCGTTGAAGAATCGCAGCAGCGACTCGTTGAGCATCGTGTGGGTGCGGATCGAGTGGTCGAAGGCCTGCAACTGTTCGGCCGTCGGCAGCTCGCCGTGGAGCAGCAGGTAGGCGACCTCGATGAAGGTGGAGTGCTCGGCGAGTTGTTCGATCGGGTAGCCGCGGTACAGCAGAATGCCCTTTTCGCCGTCGACGTAGGTGATGTTGCTCGTGCAGCTCGCGGTGGCGCCGAAGCCCGGATCGTAGGTGAAGACGCCGGAGTGCGAATAGAGTCCCGCCAGGCTGAGCACGTTCGGACCGAGCGTCGGCTCGAGGACGGGAAGCTCGAGCCGACGCGCGGATGTGGGGTCGATCAGGCTATAGCGCTCATCGCTCATGTATCGCACCTGCTGGCGGCAAACAAGTATTTTCCGTCCCGTGGCCCGGGCGGATCGATTTCGATGTGGCGTGCCGACGGCGCGTTGCCTGGACGCCGCCGAAACGGAAATTATAGCAGCAGAGCGGCCTACGGCTCCAAAGGCGGAGGATCGGTCTCGCAGCCCGCGGCGAAGGCCCCGCTGCGTTGGATCGGCGCCGCGCCGCGCGGAGTTCTGCCGCGGCCCGCCAGCCGTCGGGTGCGGCGTTTCAGTTGGTCTTCGTTCCGCCCGTCAGGCCGTAGCGGCGCCGGAACTTGTCGACGCGCCCGCCCGTATCGAGGATCTTCTGCTTGCCGGTGTAGAACGGGTGGCAGGATGAGCACACTTCGACGCTGAGCTCGCCGACGAGCGTGGAGCGGGTCGTGAACGTGCTGCCGCAACTGCACGTGACCTTGATCTCGTCGTATTGCGGGTGAATGTCGGGCTTCATGCGCTCGCCTCCGTCGCGGGCGGCAGAGGATACTGCCGGTGTGCTGCGAACACAAGCTGGAGACGGCCCTCGGCGGACGGTGGCGGACGGTTCAAAAGCGTCAATCCCGGGACCCTCCAGGCGGATGCAGCCGCGGGCTCGGATGCCGATTCCCGCGCCCTGTCTCGCTTCTCCGGCGTTATCCACAGTATCTGTGCACAAGTCTGTGGAAGCCATTGTGAACAGGGTCCTGAAACGCAGGCGCTGCAACAATTTCCGGTGATTCCGCTCAGTTTTGAAAAACAGGACGTTCGATTACTAATCAATGAGTTATGAACACATCACCGGTTTCGCCACAAGAAAGTGGTGCAATAGACTTGTTTCTCCCGGAAAACCTCGCCGGATGTGCATAAATCGAGGCGTCCAGCGGTTCTGCGGGGCGTTCACGAGCTTGTGATGAGCCCCCTGGACGCCAGCAATTCCCTGAGGTCGCGAGCGGCGTGGAAACGGTGACTGACCGAGTTCTTGACGTCGGGCGCGAGTTCGGATGCCGTCGCACCGAGGGACGGATCGTAGAACACCGGGTCATAGCCGAATCCGCCGCCGCCGGCCGGCTGCAGCGCGATGCGGCCGCGCCATTCGCCGTGTGCGATCAGAGGAGCGGGCTCGTCCGCCTGCGTCAGGGCGACGATCACGCAATGGAAGCGCGCGGTGCGCCGCGACTCGGCGGTGTCGCGGAGCGCTTCGAGCAGAAGGGCGATGTTGGCGTCGGAATCGGCGGCAGGTCCCGCGTACCGTGCGGAGCGAATCCCGGGAGCGCCGTCGAGCGCGTCGACGCAGAGACCCGAGTCATCCGCGATCGCGGGAAGTCCGGTCGAAGCCGCCGCATGGCGCGCCTTGATCAGCGCGTTTTCGACGAAGCTGATGCCCGTTTCGGCCGCGCCATCGAGCCCGAAGCCGGATTGCGGCTCGATGCTGAGGCCGGTGTCTGCAAGAAGCGCCCGAAACTCCCGTAGCTTGCCCGGATTGCCGCTGGCCAGAACCCAGCGGGCGTCAGGCGCCGTCATTCGGAGAGCGCAGCGGCCTGCGCCGCGATCAGCGTCCCGATGCCCCGGCTTGCAAGGTCCAGCAACGCATCGAGTTCGCCGCGGCGGAACGCATGTCCCTCGGCCGTGCCCTGAATCTCCACGAAGCCGCCGGCTTCGTTCATGACAACGTTCATGTCCGTTTCGGCATCGGAGTCCTCGGCGTAGTCGAGGTCGAGCACAGGTATACCGCTCACGATGCCGACCGACACGGCCGCGACCTGACCATGGATCGGGTCGGCATGGATGTCCCGGCTCAGGATCAGGTGACGGGCGGCAAGCGCCAGCGCCACGTAGCCGCCCGAGATCGCGGCGGTCCGCGTGCCGCCGTCCGCCTGCAGCACGTCGCAGTCGATCGTGACGGTGCGTTCGCCGAGCGCCGCGAGGTCGACCACCGAACGGAGACTCCGGCCGATGAGGCGCTGGATCTCGAGGGTGCGGCCTCCCTGCCGTCCGCGCGCCGCCTCGCGCGGCGCGCGAGTGTGTGTGGCGCGCGGCAGCATGCCGTACTCGGCCGTCACCCAGCCTTGCCCGCGGCCCTTCAGGAACTGGGGAACCCGGTCCTCGATCGAGGCCGTGCAGAGCACCTGCGTGGACCCGAATTCGACGAGCACCGAGCCCTCGGCGTGCATGGTGAAGCCGGGCGCGAAACGCACCGGCCTCATCTGGTCGTTGTCGCGTCCGCTGGGGCGCATGGCGTTCTCTCCGTCAGAGCGGTGTGCTGCCGCCTGCCTGACCGGCAGCCTCCGAAGGCGGCGCCGGAGACACCCGCGCGCCGATGGCAAACACGGCCGCCCTCCGCTCGCTGCGCCGCCGGCGCCGGACAGGGACCGGGCAAGCGAGACGGCACACTAGCACAGCCAATCTTCATTTTGCCTGTTGTCGTTCGGTGTGCCGGAGTGCGGCGCGCTCGTTTCCGCGCCGCAGCTATCTTAGACTTGCGCCGGGGACACTCTGCGACTTTATTCATGGATGGGGCTCTATGCCATTCAGCATGACGGGATTCGCCGCCTCGGCCGTCGTCGTCACGCCGGTCGAACTCAACTGGGAATTGCGCAGCGTCAATCATCGGTTTCTCGATCTCAGGTTTCGCCTGCCGGACGAGTTTCGCCACGCGGAACCCCAGTACCGGGACGTCATCGCCGCGGCCGTCAAGCGCGGCCGGATCGAGTGCGCGCTCAGCATGACGACGTCGGCGGCGGAGTCGTCGACCCCCGACGTCGATGCCGGCACGCTCGCGGGACTCGCGGGCCTGCAGGATGCGGTGCGGCGCGCGTTTCCCGACGCGAAGCCTTTCGGTGTCGCCGAACTGCTGCGCTGGCCCGGCGTGCTCAAGGCGCCTGAGATCGCGGCGCTCGTGGAGCCCGCGGGCGAGTGCCTGGCGGACGCGCTCAAGAAGCTCACGCGGTCGCGGCGCCGGGAAGGCGGCCGCATCGCCGCGATGCTCGGCGAACGCTGCGACGCGATCGCGGCGCTAACGGCTGATGTGCGTCCGCTGATCGTGGATGCGGAGCAGGCTTATCGGGACAAGCTCACCGAACGCCTGGAACGGCTCGACGTTCAGGCGAACCCCGAGCGGATCGAGCAGGAACTCCTGCTGGTCGCCCAGCGCCTCGACGTGACCGAGGAGGTCGACCGTCTCGATGCGCACATCGCCGAGATTCGCACTGTGCTGGGTCGCGACGAACCCGTGGGACGGCGGCTGGACTTCCTGATTCAGGAACTCAACCGGGAAGCGAACACGCTCGCCTCGAAGGCCCAGGATGCCAGGCTGACGCGCTCAGCCGTCGACATCAAGGTGCTCATCGAGCAGATGCGGGAGCAGGTGCAGAACCTGGAGTGAGCATGGCCGAAGCAGCTTCACCGCGAGGCAGGTTCATCGTGCTCGCAGCGCCCTCCGGCGCCGGCAAGACCTCGCTCGTGCGCGAACTGCTGAGCCGCGTCGACGATCTGAAGTTCTCCGTTTCCTATACCACGCGGCCGCCGCGCGCCGAGGAAGTTGACGGCAAGCACTACACCTTCGTGAGCCCGGAGAAGTTCGAGCAGATGGTGGACGAGGGTGCTTTCCTGGAGCACGCGGAAGTCTTCGGCCATCGGTATGGCACGAGCCGCGACCATGTCGACTCGCTGCTCGCCAGGGGCCATACGGTCGTGCTCGAGATCGACTGGCAGGGGGCGCGCCAGATCCGCGCCGCCGTGCCCGGAGCGACGAGCGTCTTCATACTGCCGCCGAGCATGGACGCTCTCGAACAACGGCTGCGCGGCCGCGCCACGGATTCCCCCGAAACGATCGCGCGCCGGCTTCGCGAGGCGGTCGGAGACGTCGCGCACTGGGACGAATTCGACTACGCGCTGATCAACGACGATCTTGCCCGCGCGGCCGACGAACTCGCGGCCATCGTGAGCGGCCGCAACGGCGCCCACAGGACGAACTCGGACAGCCTGCGCGAACGGATCGAAGCCATCGTCGGCGGGGCCGCGACGGCGTAGCGCCGCGGACGTCCCGGGGAGGCCGCGCACGGCGACTTGACGCGGGCTTTGCAGTAAACTGACAGGCAACGCCCAAGGAGGGATCGCGATGGCCAGAATTACCGTAGAAGACTGCACCGAGAACATCTCCAACATGTTTCAGCTCGTGCTCGTCGCCGCCAAGCGCGCCCGCCAGCTCGCCAACGGCGCCGACCCCAGGGTCGAGTGGGAGAACGACAAGCCCACGGTGGTCGCGCTGCGCGAGGTGGCCGACGGTTACGTCACGGAGAGCATCCTCGAGGAACGCGATCAGCCCGTGGACGATCTTCTCGACCTCGATCCGTCTCCGGGTGCGTTGCGGGACAACCCGCTTACGGCAAGGCCCATATCGTTTGGCGATTGAGTCCCTCCGTGGCGCAGGCCACCGATGAGAGGTTTCAATGAGCTACGCTGCGGCGATACGCGAGCGGCGCCTGCCGGGGGCCCGGCGCGGTGACGGCTTCGGGGCGCTGCTCGAAACTCTCGAATCCTATCTTCCCGAGGAAGAACTGCCCGGGATCGTAGACGCCTACGAGTACAGCGCCGGTGTGCACGAGGGGCAGCAGCGGCACAGCGGCGACCCCTACATTACTCATCCGATCGCCGTGGCGCGGATCCTCGCGGAGCTTCATCTCGACGCCGGCTCGATCAAGGCCGCGCTGCTGCACGACGTCGTCGAGGATACGGAAGGCACCGTCCCCGAGATCAGGGAGCAGTTCGGCGAGGATGTCGCGGTGCTCGTCGACGGCGTCAGCAAGCTCGACAAGCTGCGTTTCGACAGCGCCCGGGAAGCGCAGGCGGAGAGCTTCAGGAAGATGCTTCTCGCGATGGCCAGGGACCTGCGCGTCATCCTGGTCAAGCTCGCCGACCGGACCCACAACATGCGCACGATCGAGGCGCTGTCCCCCGAGAAGCAGCGGCGGATCGCGAAGGAGACCCTGGAGATCTATGCGCCGATCGCCAACCGGCTCGGCATCTACAGCCTCAAGTCGGAACTCGAGACGCTCGGCTTCAGTACCTACCAGCCGTTCCGCTACCGCGTGCTCAAGAACGCGCTCGACAAGGCCGGCGGCAAGCAGCGCCGGGTGCTCGCGAAGCTGCAGTCGCAGTTGACGAAACTGCTCGCCAAACAGGGTATCGAGGCTCGGGTCACGGGTCGGGAGAAGCACATCTACAGCATCTACCAGAAGATGCAGCGCAAGCATGTGCACTTGTCGGAAATCGCCGACGTCTTCGGCATCCGCGTCATCGTCGAGGACATCGAACTCTGCTACCGCGTGCTCGGCATCGTGCACCAGCTCTACAAGCCCATGCCCGGGCGTTTCCGCGATTACATCGCGATCCCGCGCGTCAACGGTTACCAGTCGCTGCATACGACGGTCTTCGGCACGACCGGCGTTCCGCTCGAGGTACAGATCCGCACAGACGAGATGGACGAGGTCGCCGAGCGCGGCATCGCCGCGAACTGGCAATACAAGGCCGTGGACAAGCGGACCTCCACCACCGAAAAGCGCGCCCGCGCATGGCTCTCCGGGCTCATGGAGCTGCAGCATGCGGCGAATTCGGAGGAATTCCTCGAGACGGTGCGCGTGGATCTCTTCCCGGACAAGGTCTACGTTTTCACGCCCAAGGGCGAGATTCTCAGGCTGCCGCGCGGCGCGACGCCCGTTGACTTTGCCTACGCCGTGCACACGGACGTCGGCAACCGCTGCGTGGCGGCGAAAATCGATCGGCGGCTCGTGCCGCTCAAGACCACGCTGAACAACGGGGAAATGGTCGAAATCATCACGGCCAGGTCGGCGCGTCCCCAGCCGAGCTGGGTCGGCTACGTGGTGACGGCGAAGGCGAGAAACGCGATCCGCGCGTATCTGCGCAAGCTCGAAAAGGATGAAGCGCGAGCGCTCGGAAAGCTGCTGCTGAGCCAGGCGCTGCGTCCCTATTCGCTGAATCTGCGCAGGCTCAGGAAAGCGAGAATCAAACCCGTTCTCGAGGAACTCGGAATTGACGATCTCGATACGCTCTATGTCGAAGTGGGTCTCGGCCGCAGGATCGCACCGATCGTCGCCGGAATGCTCGCGCAGGATGCCGGCGGCGACGACATGGAAGTCGCGGCGCGCCGTCAGCCGCTCGACGTTGCTGGCACCGAAGGCCTTGTCGTCGACTATGCCCGCTGCTGTTACCCGATTCCCGGCGACGACATCATCGGGTTCATGTCGAGCGGCCGCGGCATCGTCATCCACGGCGAGTCCTGCCGCACGCTGGCCGGATACCGCAAGCAACCCTCGAAGTGGATACCGGTGAGCTGGACGAGCCGGCCCAAACGGGAGTTTCTGAGCGAGATTCACGTGCGCACCCAGGACCGCGTGGGACTGCTGGCCGAGATCGCGGCGAGAATCTCCGCGGCGGACTGCAACATCGACGCCGTCAGGGTCGACACGGAGGCCGATGGCGCCGTGCAGGTGTTCAGGCTTCGTGTGCGCGACCGCAAGCACCTCGCCGAGGTCCTGCGCAATATCCGCACCGTGCCGGGTGTCGAGGGCGTGACGCGTCAGGCCGGCTGAACGGGCGGGCCGGCAGCCGGAGGCAGAACCTCGCGTCGCGCCGGGACGGCGAGGCGGTCTTCCGGCAAAATCAGCGGAACTTTCGTCACGGGCTGCTGACAACAGGGCGATCCATGCAGAGAACGATCATCCACACCGACAAGGCGCCCGCCGCGATCGGAACCTACAGCCAGGCCGTGCGCGTCGGCGACACGGTGTACCTGTCCGGGCAGATCCCGCTGGATCCGGCGACCATGGAACTCGCAGGCGCGGATGTCGAAGTGCAGATCAGGCAGGTGTTCGACAACCTGGCCGCCGTCGCCGAAGCTGCGGGAGGCTCTCTGGCAGATGCCGTCAGGCTCACCGTCTACCTCACCGATCTTGCGAACTTTCCGCTCGTCAACGAGGTCATGGCCGAGTATTTCAGCGAGCCGTATCCCGCACGCGCGGCGATCGGCGTCGCCGCGCTGCCGAGGAACGCGGCTGTCGAGATCGACGCGGTTCTCGTGCTGGCAGCCAGCGGCGGGACTCCGCGTGGTGCCGGGACCGGTGAGGCGCCCGCCTGACAAGGAGCGAGTAGCGAAGCTCGCCCTGCCGGTCGCAAGCCTCCATGGCGTTGGCCCGAAGCTTGGCGAGCGCTTTGCGCGGCTCGGGGTCGACACCGTTGCGGACCTGCTGTGTCTCTTGCCGCAGCGCTACGAGGACCGTACCGAGGTCCGCCCGCTTGGCTCGCTGCGTCCGGGCGAGAAGGTTCTGATCGAAGCGAAGGTCGAACTCGCGGAAGTCGCGTTCAGGGGGCGCCGGTCCCTGCTGTGCCGCGTTACCGACGGCACCGGGGCGATCACCTTGCGCTTCTTTCACTTCTCCAGGGGCCAGCAGGAGGGGCTGCAGCGGGGTGTCAGGCTCAGGTGCTTCGGCGAAGTGCGTGCCGGCCGGACCGGGCTCGAGATGATCCACCCGGAGTACCGTGCGGTGGATACCGATACTCCGCCACCGGAGCCGACGCTGACGCCCGTCTACCCGACCACCGAAGGGTTGCAACAGCAGCGGCTCCGAACGCTCGCCGGGCAGGCGCTTGCGATGCTTGCCGACGAGCCTCTCGTCGACTACCTGGCCGGCCGGTTCCCGGCCGACTGGCCTTCGATCAACGAAGCGATCGAGTTCCTGCATCGGCCGCCGCGCGGCGCCGATACGGCGATGCTGCTCGCCGGTCGGCATCCTTGCCAGCGGCGCATCGCGCTCGAGGAACTGCTCGCGCATCGGCTGAGCCTCAGGAACGCGGCGGCGGGCAGGCGGCGCGAGCGTGCCTGCGGTTTCGATCCGGCCGATGAGCGCGTTGCCCGCTTTCTCGAACGCCTGCCGTTCGAGTTGACCCCAGGGCAACGCGGCGCCTGGCGCGAGATCGGCGCGGATCTCGGCGAACCCGTACCCATGCATCGTCTGCTGCAGGGCGACGTGGGATCGGGCAAGACCGTCATCGCCGCGCTCGCGGCGCTCAGTGCGGCGGCTTCGGGTTGCCAGGCAGCGATCATGGCACCGACGGAACTGCTCGCCGAACAGCACCAGGCGAGCTTCAGCGCCTGGCTTGAGCCGCTCGGCATCGAGGTCGTGCTCCTCACCGGCTCGCTGCCCGCGGCCGAACGCCGCGCGGCACGGGACAGGCTCGCGAGTGGCGGGGCTGCCGTCGCCGTCGGCACGCATGCGCTCTTCCAGGAGGCGGTGAACTTCAGGCGGCTCGGGCTCGTCGTCGTCGACGAACAGCACCGATTCGGCGTCCATCAGCGCCTGAGCCTCAAGCGCAAGGGCGAGCGCGGCGACTTCGCGCCCCACCAGCTCGTGATGACCGCGACGCCGATCCCGCGCACGCTCGCGATGACGGCCTATGCCGATCTCGACTGCTCGGTCGTCGCCGGCCTGCCGCCCGGCCGGAAACCCGTACGGACGGCCGTGATGCCCGAGGCCAGGCGCGGCCGCCTCGTCGAACGCATCGCGGCGCACTGCGGGGAGGGGCGCCAGGCGTATTGGGTCTGTCCGCTGATCGAGGAGTCCGACCACGTCGATTCGAGCGCCGCACTTGAACGCGAAAGGGAGCTGAGCGCGGCGCTGCCGGGCTTGTCCGTCGGCCTGATTCATGGTCGACTGAAGGCTGCCGAAAAGGAGCGGACGATGCGGGCCTTCAAGCAGGCACGGCTGGATGTCCTGGTCGCGACCACCGTGATCGAGGTCGGGGTCGACGTGCCGAACGCGAGCCTGATGGTCGTCGAGAACGCCGAGCGTCTGGGTCTTGCGCAGTTGCACCAGCTTCGCGGCCGCGTCGGCCGCGGCCGGGACGAGTCCGATTGTGTCTTGCTGTACAAGGCTCCGCTGTCCGATCACGCGAGGGAACGGCTCACGGTGCTGCGCGAGACCAACGACGGTTTCGTCGTGGCCGAAAAGGACATGCAGCTCAGGGGGCCGGGCGAGATGCTCGGGACGCGGCAGACCGGAATCGTCGAGCTTCGCGTTGCGGATCTGGCTCGCGATGCGGATCTCCTGCCGACGGTGGTTCGCTTGAGCGACGAACTGATGGCGGATGCACCCGGCTGCGTCGAGCCGCTGACGCGCCGGTGGATCAGGGCCGGCTCAGAGTATGCAAAGGTTTAGGGCCTTGCTCGGCAACGGGCTCGCGACGCTCCGGGAGTGGCTGCGCCGCATTCCGTGGGCGGCCATGCGCGACAGCTTGCGCAATGTCCCACCGCCGCAGATCCGTGCCAGGCTCGCCGGGTTTTCCCTGGAGCCGCTGCGCGATCGGGTCAACGCGCTGCCGTGGGCGGCCACGCGCGACAGGGCGTACGCACTCGTACGCGACCTGCCGGAATTCGCCGGCCGCCAGTCGCGCTACGCGCGGCTCATGCGCTGGCACCAGCCGACCGGCATCTGGCTGCTGCTGTGGCCGACGCTCTGGGGACTCTGGATCGCCGCGGACGGCCGTCCCGACGAGTGGGTCCTGATCGTGTTCGTGACCGGCACGATCGTGCTGCGTTCGGCGGGCTGCATCATCAACGACTTCGCCGATCGCAGGATCGATCCGCTCGTGGCGCGAACCGCCGACCGGCCGCTCGCGAGGGGCGAGGTCACGAGCGCCGAGGCTCTGACGCTCTTCGCCGCGCTGATGCTGGTCGGGTTCGGACTCGTGCTGACCCTGAACAGCCTGACCGTGCAACTTGCGGTCATCGGCGCCGTGATCGCGGTCGTCTATCCGTTCACGAAGCGGGTCATCGCCACGCCGCAGTTCGTGCTCGGGATCGCTTTTGCCTGGGGTGTGCCGATGGCTTTCGCCGCCGAACTGGGAACCGTCCCGCGGCTGGGCTGGCTGCTGTTTCTGGCGGCGGTCATCTGGGGCGTGGTCTACGACACCCAGTACGCGATGGCCGACCGGGAGGATGACCTCAAGGCCGGCGTGCGCTCGACGGCGATACTGTTCGGCGAACTCGACCGGACGCTGGTCGGCGGCCTGCAACTGCTGCTGTTCTTCGCGCTGCTGCTGGTCGGCCTCGGTGCAGGGCTCGGCGTCTGGTACCACGGCGGCGTCGCGCTCGCGGCGGGTCTCGCGGTTTACCAGCAGTACCTGATCCGCGATCGCGACCCTGCGCGCTGTCTGCGCGCGTTCAGGAACAACGCGTGGCTTGGCGGCTGGGTGTTCGTGGGGCTCCTGCTCGACTATCTGTTCGGCTGAATTCCGTCTGCGAACGTTTCGGGCCGCGCCTGAGCTGTGGGCCGTGCCTGCCGGAACCCGTCGAGCTCAATTTCCCGGGCTGAGCGTTCGCGCGACCGCCCAGGCGTCGGGCATTCCGGCGCCCGCGGCTTGCAGCGACCGGGCCAGCGCGTTGATCGTCGCGCCGGTCGTAATCACGTCGTCGACGATCGCGAGCCTGAGACCTTCGACCGGGCGCTCGATGCTGAAGGCGCCCTCAAGGTTCTTCAGGCGGTGCCTGGCGTCGAGCGCGGTCTGCGGCGGCGCGGCGCTGCGGCGCCGGATACCGCGGATCAGAAGCGGAATGGCGAGTTCCGCGGCGAGGCTGCGAGCGATCTCCACGGCTTGGTTGTAGCCGCGCAGCCGCACGCGATGCGGGTGCATGGGCACGGGCACCAGCGCGTCGATGCCGCCGCTGTGCGGCTCGAGGCTTTCGGCCAGCAGCAGTCCTAGAGCCCGACCCAGCTTCCGCGCGCGATTGAACTTGAGCGCCTGCACGTGATGGTGCAATGGCATGCAGTAGCTGTACGGTGCAAAGATCGAGTCAACCTGCCAAGGCTTGTCGCGCTGCGGGCAATGCATGACCGGCCGGGGCAGGCCGCAACGCTTGCAGGCGTTTGTGACGACGGCGAAGTCGCCGCGGCAGCCGGCGCAGAAGCCCCGCTCCGTGGCACCGCGGCAGCGCGGGCAGACTTCCGGGAAAAGCTTGGCGATGCCTGTAAACTTCAAGTCGCGCTCCAGGTTGACAGCCTCGAACCGCGTCCAGATACTCCCATCGACGAAGCCGGGGCGACGGCAGCGCCTCGGGTTCGGCGCGGCTCACGAGAAATGGCGGGACGGCTGCCGGGGCGTTTCGCAGCCGGAAGCGATCCGGCCAAGCGAATCTGCCGCCGCGCGCAACGTCACCGGAATCGTGCCGGGACGGTCAAGTCCGAACGGGATGCAATTTGCGCGACCGCATCCAGGGGAGCAAGACGCAAATGTCGGTCATTGAAGGAGAATTGGCTAGCGCCAGGCTAGGCTCGGCAGCAGCGCTGCCGCCGGATGCGGGCATCGACGCCGTCGAGGCGCTGTTCGAAAAGCCGCTGATCGATCTGCTCTTCGAAGCGCAGTCGGTGCATCGGCAGCACTTCGATCCGAACAGCGTGCAGATCTCGACGCTGCTGTCGATCAAGACCGGCCGCTGTCCGGAGGATTGCGCCTATTGTCCGCAGAGCATCCGCTTCGATACCGAACTCGAAGTTCACGACCTCATGCCGGTCGAAGAGGTGAAAGCCGCGGCGCGGCGCGCGAAGGCGGCGGGCGCGACGCGCTTCTGCATGGGGGCCGCGTACCGGGGACCGAAGGACAAGGATCTCGATCCGATCATCGAGATGATTGGTGAGGTCAGACGTCTCGGCATGGAGAGCTGCGTGACGCTCGGGCTGCTCAAGCCGCACCAGGCGCGGCGCCTCGCCGACGCCGGCCTCGACTATTACAACCACAACCTCGATACCTCCGAAGCGTTCTACCCGGAAATCATCAGCACGCGAACCTACGCCGACCGCCTGGAGACGCTCGCGCATGTGCGGGACGCGGGACTGAAAGTGTGCTGCGGCGGCATCCTCGGCATGGGGGAGAGCCGCCGCGACCGGATCGAGCTGTTGCGGACGCTCGCCTCGATGGACCCGCAGCCGGAGAGCGTGCCGATCAACCGCCTCGTGACCGTTCCGGGCACCCCGCTCGCCGACGCCGAACCGTTCGACAAGTTCGAGTTCGTCCGCACGATCGCCGTGGCCCGGATCCTCATGCCGCGCTCGCACGTCAGGCTATCGGCTGGGCGCAGCGACTTCAGCGATGAGCTTCAGGCAATGTGCTTCCTCGCCGGCGCCAATTCGATCTTCTACGGCGACAAGCTGCTGACGACCGACAACCCCGTACCGAACGACGACGAGGCGTTGTTCGCGAAACTGGGGATCGAGGCGGAACGCGGCTTCACGCACACGCCGGGTTGACCGACGCGCGGCGATGGCGAACCTGGCGGCTCACGATGCGCTGCCGGCACGGCGCGCCGCAATAAAGGCTTTCGACCGGGCGAGCGCGAACTTCCGCGTGGCGAGCGTCGTCCACGACGAGGCGCGCGACCGCCTGCTCGGCAGGCTCGAGTTGGTGCGGCTTGCGCCGCAGACAATCGTCGATCTGGGTTGCGCGGATGGCCGGGGCGCGCTGGCGCTTGCCACGCGCTATCCCGATGCGCGCGTACTCGCGGTCGACTCAAGCCAGGCGATGTGCGAGTCGGCGGCGCAGACACTGGCCGGGCAAACCAACGCCGCCGTCCTTGGCGGCGATGCCGAGCAACTGCCAGTCGCCGAAAACGCCGCACAGTTGCTGCTCGCGAACCTCGTGCTGCCCTGGTGCCGGCCCGAAGCGGCATTCGCCGAAGCGGCGCGGGTGCTCGGCGACGGCGGCCTGTTCCTGTTCGCGACGCTCGGACCCGACTCGCTCGAGCAGGTCCGCCGCGCCTGGTCGACCGTGGACGACCAAATCCACGTGCATGGATTCTTCGACATGCACGATCTCGGCGACCTCGCGCTTGCGGCCGGACTCGATGAGCCGGTGCTCGACGTGGACCGCCTCGAGCTGAGCTATCGCGATGTTGGCTCGCTCGTCAGCGATCTCAGGGCTTGCGGGGCTGTAAACGTCGCGGCCGGCCGGCGCAAGACACTGACGGGACCGGGGCGCTGGAAGGGTTTCGAGCGCGCCTTGCTCGCGAACCGGCGTGACGGCCGGTTCACGGTCACGATCGAGCTCATCCTGGGACAGGCCTGGGGTGGCGGCGCACCTCGGCAATCGGTCGAACCGTCGGACGAAATAGCGGTGCCGGTTGCCGGAATCGGCCGGGTGCGTCGCTCGTTCGTCGGAATGCCAAGCCCGTATCGGTAGGCTTCCGGAGCTACAGATCGAACCGAAGCGTCACGAGCAGTGAGTGGGTCCGGAAGTCGGCGACGGTTTCGTTGATACGGACCCGAATCTCCCTCCGCGTTCCATCCTCCCTGTACCGCACGATGGCGATGTCGCCGACATCGGTCCGTATTTCGCCCGCATCGGTGTATCGATAGCTCAGGTCGAGATGGATGTTCTCGCGAAGCTGCACCCCAACGCCCGCCGCCAGCATCCAGGCGCGATTCCGTCCGCTTCCGCCGGGGATGCCCGTGAAGGGGACCTCCCCGCCCGGACCCCGGCGGAGATATCCGTCCGGATTGTCCGGTTCGGGAAACCGTTGCACGTAGTCGCTCAGACGGTACCTGGTGAAACCCACACCGACGCCGACGAAGGGCCGTAGCGAACGATCGGAGCCGATCCTCCGTCCCGGAAAGTCAAAGAATCCGGTCAGAAGGAGCTGCCGGGTGTCCAGCTTTGCCTCGGACGGCTGACGCGCTCCCGCGTTCGGATAGTTCGTGTCGCCCCGGTAATCGAGCGAACGGGCGACGCCGAGCTCCAACTGGGCGCGCAGCCCCGACGGCCACCGGCCACCCACCGCCAATCCCAACTGCGGGCCGTCGTCTACCACGCCGGCATCGAACGAATCCATGCTGCCGTACAGCGCTGCATGACCGCTATCCGCACCGTCGGCAAACCGCGTGCCTTTTGAACGGATCACGGCCATACCCGCGCTCAC
The DNA here is from genome assembly GCA_022819855.1 of Gammaproteobacteria bacterium. Taxonomy (GTDB): domain Bacteria; phylum Pseudomonadota; class Gammaproteobacteria; order Steroidobacterales; family Rariloculaceae; genus Rariloculus. The sequence continues at coordinate 197,236 of JAJEGN010000005.1, forward strand.
GTAGGGAACGATTCCGGCGGGATTCGCTGCGGCTGCGGAAGGACCGACCGTGGGTCCGGACGTTTCGGCCGAGTCTGCGGAAGGCTGACCATGGACCACCGAACTGCACGCGACGATGAGGAACGCCAGAACCGCCGGTCGAAATCGCGCGGCGCCACTCTGCGGCACGACCGCATCAGACTGCGGTACGGCGGCTCTGCGTAAGGGAAAGCTCCGGCCCATCGTCAGCATGTCCAGGAAGAATCGTCCGACTCGAGGCTGCCGTCGCCGGCGGAGCGCGTAATCGTACCGACGTAACCTTTCCGCCATTTCACCAGGATATACGGGAATCAAGGCTTTCGGTTGACTGTCGATTTCCGTTCGATCATCATCCCTTCTTGCAACAACACGTAGCTCGCTAGGTCGGGTTACCTGCTGAATACAACAGCCCGTACGACCAGATGCGGAGTCATGACCCGCATTGGCAAATAGGCAGGACTCACCTTCACGTGTTGTTGCAAAAGCCCGGCACCCTTTGCCGGGAGAACGCGACAACACGGAGAGCTATGCTCATGGCGTCCATAGACATGGACCATGATGTCACTACCCTGGTGGTTTTGGTTCTGGGCTCAATTCCGGATGGATTGAGGTTCCCTAACACTCTCCTATTGCAGGCAGTTATTCAGGCCGTCCAGCCGTCAACCTACTAGGAGGAAAATACCATGCGACGACCACTTCAATTGATGATCGCGATTTGTGCAACATCCGCAATCTGTGCCTCTGCATGGGGGCAGACCCGCCCTGTTGTGGCAATTGGACCCATCGACATTGCGGCTCAAAACATCTCCTGCGATGGCTGGGATCGTGCCAACTGCAACGAGGATCTGGCGCTCGGTTTCCGCGCCATGCTTGAGACATCGATGACGCGGGCCAACAAGATGGACGTCATGGAACGCGGCCAGATCGACGTGCTGCTCAACGAGCAAGGGATCGGTCAGCTAGGTCTGACGGATGCAGGCGGATCGATCGGCGGCCTCACGGGAGTGGATTACTTCGTCTACGGAACCATCACGAGTTTCGGGGCTGCTCAAAGTGGCACCAACATCAGCGGCAGCGAAGGCGTGGGCGGACTGTTCGGCGGGCGCGGTGGCGCCGCGTTCGGACGAGGCGCTCAGTCGAGCAGCATCCGAGTAGCCATGGGCGTCGACCTGAAGGTCGCGGATGTGTCCACCGGACGGCTCGTAATGGCCGACATGATGGACGCCTCAGTGGAATCAGGTTCTTCATTCTCAATAGGAGGTATCTCCCAGGCGGAAGAAAGCGCTGATCCGTTCGCGGACGTGCAGCGCCTGCTCGCTGCCAGAATCTCCGAATCGATTGTGACGGCACAAATTCCCATGAGAGTCATTCAAGTTCAGGACGACGGTACGCTGATCGTCAACTACGGTGACGCCGTACTGGCGCCGGGCCAGCAACTCGTCGCATTCGAAGTCGGCGATGAATTCGTTGATCCGGACACTGGAGAAGTCCTGGGGTCCGAGGAAACCGAGATCGGCACGGTGGAGATCACGCGGGCAGAAGCACGATTTTCCCGTGCAACGGTTGTTGGTGACCCGTTCAACGCCGAGGGTGCGACGCTCAGGAGACCTGTGAACTAGCGAGAGTGATACGCGAGTAAGATCGGAGAGATTCCGGTGCGAACGAGCAATACTGGCGCTGATCTCCATGGCCCGCGAGACGCAGGACGATCCTTTTTGACCATGCGTTTGATTGATCGTGGACTTCGCTAAGCACGATATGGGGCGGAACTCCCCGGCGACGCCAAAGATCCTGCGGGCAAGTGTTGGTTTGCGCACGTAGAAACGTTGGTCAGCGTTTGGCGTTGCAGGTATAGAACGAAAAGGCGCGACATGCTGCTGGAGCGTTTCGACCGCCGCGTCCCGCACAGGTTTGGGGGCGACGATCCCAAGACGCCCTTGATGTGGTCTTGTTAATCCGTTATCGGGAGTTTCTGGAAAGAACCATGCTGTCGGAGATGTCTTGGCTCGATATCTTCACCGAGCCGAAGGTAGACCAGCTTCCACCCGATCTGTGCGGGCTCAGTCGTCCTCTCGTGTTGTGGTATGCCTCGGCCGGTGACGACTTTCGGCCGGTGGTGTTTACGGCCCCGGCCTACCAAACTCGTCTTGCTAAGCGTATCGGGGAACCGCTGCGGCTTCCGGAACCGGATCTGTTCGTGTACACGTGCCTCGACAAGGAATACGAGCCATGGCAACAGGACGAGGTCCGGTACGAAGACTACGGGACACGCGTCACGTGCCGGTCAGCGACGCCGGTCTGTCTGGACCGACAGGTCGTACCGTGGGCAAATGATCGACGCTATGCTCCTTTTGGGAGCGACCCTCGGCGTCACGGTCAGCCGGACGGGCACATTCTGGATATGGAGATCCTGAGCCTGCGCAGCATGGGTGCCTTTCGCCGGAAGATCCTCTATCTCCGGTATGAGAACAACCAAAGTTGGGACGTGCTGTTTGGGTCGGGCTGGCGTGTCAATCTGAAGTACGTGTGCGCCACCCGCGAAGGACTAGGCGGCGGCGGCTGCGGCAAGAGCGTGCTCGAGCACATCTACAAGGAGGGTCGTATCGAGACGGTTCGAGGAACGAGCGCGGAGCCCCAGTACGTGATCACTTGGTGCGACACCACGGATAAGATGTTTCGGAGGGCAGCACGCCACTACTACCCGCAGCTACAGCAGATTGCACCCTATATCCCCGAGGATGGGAACGACACGGCCCACTGGATCTACCGGCTGTGGGAGTGAAGGCTGCGGAATTAGCATGGCATCTGCGGACACCATCGAAGAATAGGCGAACAATGGCCACCCGACCTGCGGCGCGCAGTTCTTCGTAGTCAAGCTGCTCCTGCAAGCAATCTTGACTCTTCAGTTGGCGCCCCAATGTCATGGTCGTCACCTCAATCGCCTCGACCTGATCGCTGGTTGGCCGCCAATGACGCGATCAGACTACGAGCCCTTTCATCAAGGAACATTGCCATGAGTGTGTTTCGAATCCACATACGGCCTAGCGGCGGAGTTGGCGACCCCAGAATTTCCTTTGAATACTGTTTGCAGCACGGTGTTCTCGGTATGGGGTGGGGCCTTCCCGAAGCCGAACCGGCCCTCAATTGGGACGAATACTATGAGGCGGCGGTAGCGCATTACGGACGCGCAGACTTGGCCAATGTTCGCTACCTGCATGACAACGTACAGACGGACCACCTGATTTGGACACGAGATACAGCAGGAATCTACTATCTGGCGCGGGTCGTAGATACGTGGCGATACGTCGCGAACGATCAGGCTGTCGAAGCTGACATCGTGAACGTGGTCTCTTGCCAGATCCACCGCCTGCAAGTCGATGAAGTTCCCGGGAAAGTCGTTGCCTGCTTTCGGCCTCCGCGAACGATTCAAGCCATACGCGACAACACAATTGCCGCCTATTCGAGACTGCTGTGGAATCTCTACGCAGACATCCAGCACTATCCACCCGAAGAGCAGCCGATCGGGGACATTTTTGCATTACTGGACGACAAGGCCACCGAAGACGCTGTAGCCATTTTTCTGCAGCTGAACGGATGGCTGCTTGTTCCAGGGTCGCGCCAAGCGAACAACATGGGTTACGAGTACATTTTCATTCACCGCGACACAGGCCAACGAGCCGTCGTACAAGTCAAAACCGGGCACTCGGCACTGAACCGCGATCATTGGGCGACGTTTGCCGCCCAGCTAAACGAAGGGGTGGACACCAACACGAGAGTATTTCTTTTTCAGTCCTACGGGAACTACACAGGAGAACAACACCCAAGCGTCCAGTGCATCGACCCGGACGAACTGCGAGATTTCCTCATTTGTCAGAACGTCCCGTTACCAAGGTCGATCAGCCATTGGGTGGATTTCGTGCGCGCGCAGGTTGACCCGTGAGACGAATTGACAACCGGTGCGGCACGCGCGGCAGCCCCACGGGAGTTGACTCTCCGCGTATCGGAGCGAAACGCAGAGTTCCGTGTGGCGCGCATTCAAAGACCTCAGTTCTTCCTGGGGCAGGTCTGAGTCTAACGGCACCCTTGCGATCTTGACCCGGCCCGATATCTAGTCTTATTGTTAGCTAAATAGCCCCGACCCAGGTCAAATGCCATGCACGTCGTCAATGTCCATCAAGCCAAGACCGAGCTTTCCCGATTGTTGGCACGGGTCGAGGCCGGCGAGGATGTCGTTATCGCACGGCGCGGCCAGCCCGTCGCGCGTCTCGTGGCGTGCAAGGTCCCGGTCAAGCGCCAGCCCGATGTTCTCAAGGGCCAGATCGTTGTTCCCGACACGTTCTTCGACCCGCTGCCGGAGGAAGAGCTGGCCGCGTGGGAAGGCCGATAGCGGTGCGGGTGTTATTGGACACCCATGCCTTCCTGTGGTGGATTTCGGATAGCAAGAAACTCTCCACGGCCGCGCTCGACGCGATCGGAGACGAGTCGAACGACGTCGCGGTCAGCGCAGCGTCCGCGTGGGAAATCGCCACCAAGTTCCGGATCGGCAAACTGCCGGGATGCGAGGCCGTGGCCCTCGATGTTGCGGGCCACATCCGTAGACAAGGATTCGAGGAACTGGCGATCGGCGTCGCCGATGCCGAACGCGCCGGGCGCCTGCCCGGTCCTCATCGCGATCCCTTCGACCGGATGCTCGCCGCACAGGCCCTGGCGCGCCAACTTCCCTTCGTCTCGGCGGACCCGGTGTTCGACGGTTTCGACGTGATTCGGTTGTGGTAAACGCCGCGTCCGCCCACCAAACCCAGCCACGAACTGTGCGACAATACCGCCTCACCGCGCCGTAGCCCCCACGAATCGTAGGCTCCGGCCGCAACTCGTTCGATTCGGGCATGCCGCAGCCGCCCGTCTCCGGAAATATGGAAAAGATGTTTCTGCGCCTCGCGCGCGCCGCGACCGTGCTCGCCTTCATCGTCGTCACCGTCGGGGCCTGGGTGCGACTGACGGATGCCGGGCTCGGCTGCCCCGACTGGCCGGGCTGCTATGGTCAGCTCATCGTCGCGGCCGATGCCGCTACGGACCCCGCGGTCCAGGCTGAATTCGGCGACCGGCCCGTAGACACCGGCGCCGCCTGGCGCGAGATGATCCACCGCTATCTCGCGAGCGCGCTCGGCCTCATCTGCATCGCGCTTGCCGCGATCGGCTGGCTGAATCGCGACAGGCCCGGACAGCCGTGGCGCGTACCGCTCGCCTTGCTGGCGCTCGTGATCTTTCAGGGCCTGCTCGGCATGTGGACGGTCACGCTGCTGTTGAAGCCGATCGTCGTGGTTGCGCACCTGCTCGGCGGCTTCGCCACGTTCGGTTTGCTGTTCTGGCTTGCAAGGCCGAACCCCTGGCCGATCGCCGCTGGTCGTCGACTGCGCACACTCGCCGTGACGGCCGCCGCAGCGGTGCTGCTGCAGATCGCGCTCGGCGGCTGGACGAGCGCCAATTACGCGGCGCTCGCCTGCCCGGACTTCCCGACCTGTCAGACGCAGTGGTGGCCCGAAGTCGCCGACTTCGACGAGGCTTTCGTGCTGTGGCGCGGTATCGGGATCGACTACGAAGGCGGCGTGCTCGACCATCCGGCGCGCGTCGCCATACACTTTACGCACCGACTCGGCGCGATTGCCGCCGCCTTGTTGGTCGGCGCGCTCGGATGGCTGCTGTTGCGCCGCCAGGAAGCGAGGCGCGCGGGCGCGGTCATGCTGGCCGCGCTGGCATTGCAACTTGCGATCGGCGCCGCCGTGGTGCTCTTCGGTGTTCCGCTGAGCCTCGCGGTCGCCCACAATGGCGTGGCGGCTCTGCTGCTGCTGACGATCATCAATGCTCACCAGAGAATTTGGCGAAACTGACAGCCCGGCGGCCTCGAGCTGGCGGGACTACTACGTGCTCACGAAGCCCGGCGTCGTGCGCCTGCTCGTGTTCACGGCGGTGGTCGGCATGTTCCTCGCCACCCCCGGCATGGTGCCCTGGGACGTGCTGATCTTCGGCAGCCTCGGCATCGCGCTCGCCTCGGCTTCGGGCGCGGCGGTCAACCATGTGCTCGACCGGCGCGTGGATGCCGCCATGGCGCGAACGCGCGATCGCCCGCTGCCGACCGGCCGCGTCAGCGAGCGCGACGCGCTGACCTTCGCCTTCGCCCTCGGCATCGCCGGGCTCGGCATCCTGGCGCTGCTCGTCAACGTGTTGACCGCGGCGCTCACGTTCGCGTCGCTGATCGGCTACGCGGTGATCTACACGGTGTACCTCAAGCGGGCGACATCGCAGAACATCGTGATCGGCGGCGCGGCCGGCGCGGCCCCGCCCGTGCTCGGCTGGGCGGCCGTGCAGAACGAGGTCAGCGGCTATGCGCTGCTCCTGTTCCTGATCGTTTTCACGTGGACGCCGCCGCACTTCTGGGCGCTCGCGATCGCGCGGAAGAGCGACTACGAGAAGGCCGAAATCCCGATGCTGCCGGTCACGCACGGCGCCGACGTGACGAAATCGTTCATCGTCTACTACACGATCCTGCTGTTCGTCGTGACCCTGCTGCCGTACCTGACGGGAATGAGCGGCGGCCTGTACCTGGCGGGCGCGGTATTGCTCGGCGGCGGATTCCTGTATTACGCGTTCCTGCTCAAACTGGCGCCGCGCGGCGACACCGCCATGAACACGTTCACCTACTCGATCAGCTATCTCGCGGCGCTGTTCGCCTTTCTGCTGCTCGACCACTACCTGCCGCTGATCTGGCCGTCGTGAGCAGTGCCTGCGAGCCGTGAGCGGGCGGCCTGCCCCGTGACTGACAGCGCATTCAGGGTGAGCGGAACATCCCTCGCCGGACGCTTGTACCGGCGGCTCCGAATGGGCGGCGATATCGAGTTGCCGTTGCGGCCAATTCCCGTGGCCCGGTCTTCCGGAAGGCGACGATGGACGTTACTGACATCATCGACCCGCTGAACGACGCTCAGCGCGAGGCGGTGACCGCGGGCGGCGCGCCGACCCTCGTGCTCGCGGGCGCCGGCAGCGGCAAGACGCGGGTTCTCGTGCACCGCGTGGCCTGGCTCGTGAAGGTCGAAGGCGTCCCTCCCCAACAGGTGCTCGCGGTCACGTTCACGAACAAGGCCGCGCGGGAGATGCGCGACCGCATCGAGGCGCTGCTCGGTTTCCCGACAGCGCATCTGTGGATCGGCACGTTTCACGGCATCGCCCACCGCATGCTGCGCATGCACTGGCGCGAGGCCGGGCTTGCGGAGACCTTCCAGATCGTCGACGCGGACGACCAGTTCAAGCTGTTGCGCAGGATGCTCAGGGACATGGGCGCGAACCCCGACGAGTGGACCGCAAAGGAGATCCGAGACCTGCAGTGGTTCATCAACGCTCAGAAGGAGGAAGGGCTCAGAGCCGGCGATTGCGGCGACGACGGCAACGTCGGGCGGCGGCAGTTCATCGAACTTTATGCGCGCTACGAACGGTTCGCCGAGGCCGCCTCCGCTGTCGACTTCGGTGAGCTTCTGCTCAGGACGCTCGAAACGCTCGAGCGCCACGAAGAGCTCCTCGATCGGTATCGCCGGCGTTTCAGGCATCTGCTCGTCGACGAGTTCCAGGACACGAACGCCATTCAGTACCGCTGGCTGAAGCTCCTCGCCGGCAACGAGGGCGTTCCCTTCGTCGTCGGCGACGACGATCAGTCGATCTATCGCTGGCGCGGTGCGCGCGTCGAAAACCTGTTCCGCTTCGAGAAGGATTTTTCGGGCACGCGCCTGCTTCGTCTGGAACAGAACTACCGGTCCACGGCGACGATCCTCAATGCGGCGAACGCCGTCATCGCGCACAACGGCACACGGCTCGGCAAGAACCTCTGGACCAGCGGCGAGGACGGCGAGCGGATCAGGCTCTTCGTCGCGTTCAACGAGCGCGACGAGGCGGAGTTCGTCGTCAATCGGGTCCGCGACCACCTCGATCGCGGCAAGCGGGCCAGCGACGCGGCGGTGCTCTACCGTTCCAACGCACAGTCGCGCGTGTTCGAGGAAGCGTTTCTCGCGGCCGGCATCCCCTACCGCGTCTACGGCGGGCTGCGCTTCTTCGAGCGCGCCGAGATCAAGGATGCGCTGGCCTACCTGCGCCTGATCGCGAACCGCGACGACGATCCGTCGTTCGAGCGCGTCGTCAATACGCCCAGGCGCGGCATCGGCGCGCGGACCGTGGACGTCGTGCGCTCACGGGCACGCGCATCGGGGGCAAGCCTGTGGCGGGCGGCGGCAGCGCTCGTCGCCGACAAGGCTCTGCCGCAACGCTCCTCCGGCGCGTTGTGGGGGTTCCTCAAGCTCATCGAGGATCTCGATCGGGAGACCGGCAACTGCGTATTGCACGAGCAGGTGGCGCGGGTCGTCGAAGCCAGCGGTCTCGCGAAGCACCACGCCAGCGATACGACGGGCAACGCCGAGGCCAGACTCGAGAACCTCGAGGAACTCGTCAACGCGGCGCGCGACCCCTACGGCGGCGACGAGGAGGAGATGTCGCCGCTCATCGCCTTTCTTTCGTATGCGGTGCTCGAGTCCGGGGATTCGCAGGCCGGCGCGACCGAGGACAGCGTCCAGCTCATGACGCTGCATTCGGCCAAGGGGCTCGAGTTTCCAGTGCTGTTCCTGTGCGGAATGGAGGATGGTCTCTTCCCGCACCAACGCTCCCTGAACGATGCCGAGGGTCTCGAGGAGGAGCGCAGGCTCTGCTACGTGGGGCTTACGCGGGCCCGCGAGGAGCTGTACCTGAGCTATGCCGAGCAGCGACGCATGCACGGCATCGAGAACTACGCGACGCCGTCGCGGTTCCTGCGTGAGATTCCGTCCGATTTGCTCGAAGAGATTCGCCCGAGCTTCGCGGCCGGGCGGCAGATATATCGCCGCGGCGGAGTTGTTGCGCAGGAGACCAACGGCGTTCAGCTCGGCCAGCGCGTCCGGCACCGGAAGTTCGGCGAGGGTGTCGTCCTCAACAGCGAGGGCAGCGGCGCGCATGCGCGCGTGCAGGTGAACTTCGAGCTCGCGGGCACCAAATGGCTCGTGCTCGCCTATGCGAACCTTGAACTGATGTAAACTTGCCGCGCACTCTCGGGAGTGCTCCGAACACTTCAACTCATCGTCGTTTGCTGTTCCTTGAGTTATTGTTTTTTCCAACGCAATGCTTTGACGAACAGGGCTCTGCAGGCTGTTTCCGGCGAAATACTCCGAGACATTTCCCGCAGAACATTCCGGTCAGGCGCAGTGTGCCTGCCGTGAGTGCGATGTAGCCTGGCTCGTGGGCACAGGGTAGCGGATGAACATACTGATCCTGGGTGCTGGACAGGTCGGGGCCACGGCGGCCTACAGCCTCGCCCGGGAAGAAGCCAACGATGTCACGATCGTGGACCGCAACCCGGCCGTCCTGCGCGATCTGCAGAACCGGCTCGACGTTCGCACGGTGGTCGGCAACGCGGCCTATCCGGAGGTCATCGAGCGGGCCGGGGTCCGCGACTGCGACATGCTCATCGCGCTCATGGACAGCGACGAGACCAACATGATCGCCTGTCAGATCGCGCACACGCTGTTTGACGTCAGGACCAAGATCGCACGCGTCCGCGCCCGCGAGTTCGCCAATCACGCGAAGCTTTTCGCGGACGACATGATCCCGGTCGACGTCATCATCAACCCCGAACAGCTCGTGACCGAGCACATGACCCAGCTCATCGAGTTTCCCGGTGCGCTGCAGGTGCTCGAATTCGCCGACGGCCGGGTGTGGCTGGTCGCCTCGCGCGCGGAGGATGGCGGCGCGCTGATCGGGCGCCCGCTGTCGGAACTCTCGCATCACATCCCCAACGTCGAGTGCCGCGTGGTCGCGATCTATCGCGAAGGGCGCGGGATCATCCCGGACGGCAGCACGGTCGTCAGCGAAGGCGACGAAGTGTTCTTCATCGCCGCGCGCAAGGACGTGCGCACGGTGCTGAGCGAGATGCGAAAACTCGACGATCCCGTGCGCAATGTCGTCATCGGGGGCGGCGGCAACATCGGTGTGAGGCTCGCAAGCGCAATCGAGAACACGACGCACGTCAAGCTCATCGAACGCAACCGGGTGCGCGCCGAGGAGATCTCCAAACGGCTCGACAGTGCGTTGGTCCTGCTCGGCGATGCCGCGGACGAGGAACTGCTGCTCGAGGAAAACATCGACAGCGCCGACATTTTCGCTGCCGTCACCGACGCCGAGGAAGCGAACATCCTGTCCGGAATGCTGGCCAAGCGGCTCGGCGCCCACCGGGTCATGGCGCTGATCAACAAGCCCGCCTACGCCGAGTTCGTGGAAGCCGGCATGATCGACATGACGATCTCGCCGCAGGAGATCACCCTCGGCGCCCTGCTGGCCCACGTCAGGCGCGGGGATGTGGTCAAGGTCCACGCCCTGCGCCGCGGTGCGGCGGAAGCGATCGAGGCGATCGCGCACGGCGATGCGCGCGAGTCGCGGGTCGTCGGACGCGCGGTTGAGGAGATCAGGCTGCCGCGCGGCGCCGCGATCAATGCGGTGGTCCGGGGAGACGAGGTCATGATGGCGCATCACGACACCGTGATCGAGGAGGACGACCATGTGATTCTCTTCGTCGCGGACCGGCGCCAGATCGACGAAGTCGAGCGACTGTTCGAAGGCAGTGAAGATTCCGGCTGAGCATCGGAACGAGGGAGAGTCAGCGCCGTGACGGCGGGTACCGTTCAGCGTGTGCTGGGCCTGCTGATCGTCCTGTTCAGCATGACGATGCTGCCGCCGATCGGCTGGGGGCTCTTCTACGATGACGGCACCTGGGGCGTCTTCGCCGCATCGTTCCTGATCGTCGCCGGCATCGGACTCCTCCTGTGGTGGCCGGTGCAGAGGATTCGCCAGGAATTGCGGCTGCGCGGCGGTTTCCTGGTGGTCGCACTCGCATGGATCGTGCTTGGTGCGCTCGGCGCGACGCCGCTGCTGCTTGCCGAGACTCCGCAGATGAGCTTCACCGACGCGGTGTTCGAGGCGGTCTCGGGCCTGACGACCACCGGCGCAACCGTGCTCGTCGGACTCGACTCGCTGCCGCCTGCCATCCTTTACTACCGGCAGCAACTGCAGTGGGTTGGCGGCCTCGGCATCATCGTCTTCGCCGTGGCCATCATGCCGCTGCTCGGCGTCGGCGGCATGCAGCTCTATCGCGCCGAGACGCCCGGACCGGTCCGGGAAACCCGGCTGACTCCGCGAATCACCCAGACCGCAAAGGCGCTGCTCAGCGTCTACGTGGGCATCACCTTCGTCTGCGCTGTCGCCTACTGGCTCGCCGGCATGAGCTTTTTCGACGCCGTGTGCCACAGCTTCAGCACGGTGGCGATCGGCGGCTTCTCGACCCACGACGCGAGCTTCGCGTACTTCGACAGCCCGCTGATCGAGATGATCGCGGTCGTCTTCATGTTCATCGCGGGCATCAACTTCGCCCTGCACTTCCTGGCGTGGCGCGACAAGCGCCTGACGAGCTACTTCACCGATCCGGAGCTTCGCTCCTACGTCTGGATTCTCGGAATCCTGTCGACGTTCGTCCTCGTTTACCTGCTCTGGCAACAGCAGTACGACGGGGTCGGAGAAACCATCACGAAGGGCCTGTTCCAGGCCGTGTCGATCGCAACGACGACCGGGTATACGACCGACAATTTCGCCGCCTGGCCGGGAGCGCTGCCCGTGTTGCTGCTCTTCGCGAGCTTCGTGGGCGGTTGTGTGGGATCGACGGCCGGCGGCATGAAGGTCATGCGCTGGTCACTGATCTACAAGCAGAGCGTGCGGGAGTTCCAGCGGCTCGTCCACCCGAGCGCCGAAATCCCCGTGAAGCTCGGCGCGCGGGCCGTGAATCCCCGGATCGTGGATTCGGTGTGGGGCTTTTTCGCCGCCTACATCATCGTCTTCACCGTAATCATGCTGCTGCTCCTGTCGACCGGCATGGATCAGGTCTCGGCGTTCGCCGCGGTTGCGGCGACGATCAACAACCTGGGCCCCGGCCTCGGCGATGTCGCGTCGGGGTTCGGCGACGTCAACGCCGTCGCCAAGTGGTGCGGCGTCCTTGCGATGTTTCTGGGCCGGCTCGAAATCTTCACCCTGCTTGTGCTCATCACGCCAACCTTCTGGCGCGGTTGAGGCAGCCACGGCAATAGTCAGCGGGCGCCATGGTCGACCTGACAGCAAACCTGGAAGCACTGTTGGCCGGCGGTACGGACAACGCGGCGTTGCGCGTGGCGCTCGCGACTCGCTACCTCGCGGCTGGCACTGCGGAACGCGCGGTCGAGCATGCGCGTGCGGCCGTTGATCGCGATGCCGACTATTCCGCGGCCTGGCGGGTGCTCGGCAAGGCGCTGACCGAAGCCGGCCGCGATGACGAGGCGAGGCAAGCGTACGAGCAGGGCATCAGGGTCGCCGAGCGGCGCGGCGACCAGCAGGCGGCGAAGGAAATGCGCGTGTTTCTCAAACGATTGGCGCCCGGCCGCTGACGGCTATATTCTGCGCACGCAGTAACGGCGGTAGCGACAACACTCACAGCACACCCGCGTTATCTGTTGTGCCCACGCGGGTACCGAAGGGAGGGGGGCCGGCCGGCAACGCAGCCAGACCGATGCATTCCGTCAGCGAAAAACTCAGACGCTTCAGCGAGCTCAGCGGCCGGCTCATCGCCTGGCTGACGCTGCCGATGGTCCTCGGCACCTTCGTCGTCGTCGTGCTGCGCTACGTGTTCGACCTCGGCTGGATCTGGATGCAGGAGAGCATCATCTGGATGCATGCGGCGGTGTTCATGCTCGCCGCCGCCTATACGCTGAACCGCGACGAACACGTTCGGGTCGACGTCATCTACCGGGGCATGCGGCCGGAACGCAAGGCGCTCGTCAACCTCGCCGGCACCGTGCTGTTTCTCTTGCCGATGGCCGTCTTTCTGGTGGTGACCAGTTTCGACTACGTCGCCGTGTCGTGGCAGATCGGGGAGTCGTCGCGCGAAGCGGGCGGACTGCCGTTTCCCTTCGTGCCGCTGCTCAAGACCGTGATACCCGTGACAGCCCTCATGCTGATCGCGCAGGGGGTGGCCGGCGCGCTCGATGACGCGCTCGTGCTTGCGGGGAAGGCGCCGCCGCGCGAGCCTGTCGGGGCTCCCGACGGCGAGGGTCCGTAAGCATGGGATCGATCCCGCTGTCAGCCCGGATTTGCGGCGTGCGGTCGAGGCCCACGTACGGCGAGGGTCCGTAGCCATGGAGTGGATCGCCGTCATCATGTTCGCGACGGTCATCGTCGTGTTGCTCGCGGGTTATCCGGTGGCGTTCTCGCTCGGCGGGACGGCGCTCGGCTTCGCGCTGGCGGGGGTCGCCTTCGGCGGGTTCGAGGCGGCGTTCCTCGGCACGATGCCGAATCGGCTCTTCGGCATCATGAGCAACGAGACGCTCCTCGCCGTGCCTCTTTTCGTGTTCATGGGCGTGACGCTCGAGCGGGCGAAAATCGCCGAGAGCCTGCTCGACAGCCTGAGCGCGCTCTTCGGCGGGCTGCGCGGCGGGCTCGGCATTTCCGTCACCGTCGTCGGGATGCTGCTTGCGGCGAGCACGGGCATCGTCGGGGCGACCGTCGTGACGATGGGACTGCTGTCGCTGCCGACGATGCTGCGCCGCGGCTACAGCCCGAGGATAGCGACCGGCACGATCTGCGCGGCCGGCACGCTCGGTCAGATCATCCCGCCTTCGATCGTGCTCGTGCTGCTCGGCGACGTCCTGTCTTCGGCCTATAGCCAGGCCCAGCTTGAACAGGGCATCTTCTCGCCGGATACGGTTTCGGTGGGCGACCTCTTCGTCGGCGCGGCGGTGCCGGGGCTGGCTCTCGTTCTGCTTTACATGCTTTACATCGCCGGGGTTGCGATCCTGAATCCCTCCGCGATGCCGGCCGCCGAACGCGGTCCACAGCCTCCGCGCTTCCTCGATCTCATGGGCGCGCTGCTGCCGCCGCTGCTGCTGATCCTGGCCGTGCTCGGCTCGATCATGGCGGGTTTGGCGACCCCGACCGAAGCCGCCGGCGTCGGCGCCGTCGGCGCCGTCGTGCTCGCGTTGCTCAAGCGCGAACTCACGGTGGCGAAGCTGCGCGAAGTCATGCAGAGCACGATCCGCATCAGCAGCATGGTGTTCCTGATCCTGGTCGGCGCGTCGGTGTTCTCGCTCGTGTTCCGGGGCTACGGCGGCGACGCGCTCGTGCAGGAATTCCTGACGGGCCTGCCCGGGGGCGTCTTCGGTGCCGTGTTCATCGTGATGCTGCTGATGTTCCTGCTCGGATTCGTGCTCGACTTCATCGAGATCACGTTCGTGGTCGTGCCCATCGTCGGGCCGATCCTGCTGTCGATGGGGCTCGATCCGGTCTGGCTCGGCGTGATGATCGCGATCAACCTGCAGACCTCGTTTCTCACGCCGCCTTTCGGCTTTGCGCTGTTCTATCTGCGGGGAGTGGCGCCTGCAAGTCTCGGCACGGGCGACATCTACCGCGGGGTCATACCGTTCGTCGCGATCCAGTTGCTCGCGCTCGGCCTGCTGGCCGTGTTTCCCGAGCTTGCGACGCGTTTGCCCGAGATCGTCTACGGGCGGTAGACGGGCCGGAACCGAAGTAGCGGCCGTGCTGACCGGCTCGGAGGATCGCCTCGCCGGAGCCGGCTGGCCAGACGCGACGGGGGGACGGGTGCGAAGGGCCGCAGAGCGCAGCGGCACGCGCGCCGCTCGGCGCCACGGGACAGCGCCGCCAGCCGCGTGTGCGGCCGGCCGCTAATGCTGTTCGGAATCTTCGGGCTGCTGAGTGGGCTCAGGCGCAGACGATGCGCGAAACCAGCTCAACGCGCCGAGCACCAGCAGCGCCAGTGCGACGATTGCGAACGGCAGCGGCGGTAGCCAGACGGGTACGTGTTCCATTCCGGTCAAGTAGGGCGCCAACGGGCGCGAAAGTAGCCAGGCGACGGGCAGGCCGAGCAGGATTCCGAATCCCAGAAACGTGCTGATCCTCCACAGGCCCGCCCAGAGCAGCGCGAGAATCGCGAGGACGATGAGCCAGCCGAGCATGGCAGGCTCAATGATCCAGTCCGGCCGGCGCCAGCGGTTCGGAGAAGAAGTCGAGCCGCGTGAGCACGGTGTAGTCGCCTTCCCAGGCGAGGATGCCGATCAGGAAGAACAGCAGGATCGGCGGACCGAGGATGGCCCAGATCAGTGCCAGGCGCTCCCAGGCCATGTGCATGAAGATCGCGACGATGAAGCCGGCCTTGAGGACCATGAACAGCAGGATCAGGCCCGTTCTCAGGAAACCGTCCGGCAGGAAATCGGTGGCGTACGAGAACGCGCTGAACAGGAACAGCAGGCCCCAGATCCAGAAATAGATGCTCAGAGGGTGTTGTTGCCCTTCCGCCTGTGCCATCGGTGACTCCCTACCAGAGGTAGAAAAACGCGAAAATGAAGACCCACACGAGGTCGACGAAGTGCCAGTAGAGCCCTGCGATTTCGACGATCTCATAGTTGCCGCTGCGTTCGTAATCGCCGCGCAGCACCTTGAGCGCGACCACGGCGAGATATACGACGCCGGCCGAGACGTGCAGGCCGTGAAAACCGGTGATCATGAAGAACGACGCGCCGAACTGCGAGGCGCCCATGGGATTCTCCCAGGGCCTGACGCCTTCCTCGATGAGCTTCGTCCATTCGAACGCCTGCATGCCGACGAACACCGTGCCGAAAGCCGCGGTCGCGAACAGAAGCGCCGCCGCCCGGTAGCGGTCGCGGCGGTAGCCGTAGTTCACGGCGAGCGCCATCGTGCCGCTCGACGTGATCAGCACGAAGGTCATGATCGCGATGAGGATCAGCGGAATCGGCTGACCGAAGAACGTGAGTGCGAAGACCTCGCTCGGATTCGGCCACTCGACGGCGGTCGACATCCGCACGTTCATGTAGCCGGTCAGGAACGACGTGAAGATGAACGTGTCGCTGAGCAGGAAGATCCACATCATGGCCTTGCCCCAGGGGACGTAAAAGGCCTGTTTGTCGGTCGCCCAGTCGTCGACGATGCCCTGCCAGCCTTCGGCAGGCAGCGCGTCCGCGGCGGGGTTCAGCCCTTCTTGAGCCATTGCTGTCTCGATCCTCGCTTCAGCTAATCGACAGTTGCGTGAAGAGCCCGAGCCACACCAGCAGCAGGAAATGCCAGTAGGTCGTGCACAGGCGCACGGTCTGCCCGATTTTGCCCACGGCCACGACGTTCTCCGTGTCGAGGCCCCGCCAGACCCTCGCGGCGGTCCGGCCGAGAACGACCAGGCCGCCGACGAGATGCAGGCCGTGTATGGCCGTCAGCAGAATGAAGAACGTGTAGGCCGGATTGCTCACGCCGTACTGGCCCGTGGCCGCCAACTGCTGCCAGGCGAGCAACTGGCCGGCCAGGAACACGACCGACAGGACGCCGCCGGCGGTGAACCAGGTTCGCAATGCGCTGAGATCGCCCTTGCGCACGGCGCCGGTTGCCGTCTGCATGGCGCCGCTGGCCGCGACGAGCACGAAGGTGTTGAGCCAGAGAATCCCCGGTTCGTCGACGGGTACCCAACCCATGAGCTCGCCGTGACCGAAGCCCATGCGCATCACGTACGCGCCGTTGAAGATCAGGAACAGGCTCGTGACCATGGCCATGAACACCCAGAGCCCGACCTTGGGCGCCGATGAGGTCAGCCCGTCCTGGCTCCCTTCGATCACGCCCTGCCGCTCCCAGGGCTTGTCCCTGAGGCGCTGGATCAGGATCCACCAGACGGTGACGCCGAGCACGAGACCGATGGCCAGTCCGGTCATCATTTGCGGCTCTCCCCCGCAACCCGGAGGCTCTCTTCGCCCGGTTGGATCGGGTGATTCTGCGGGATGAAATCCGCGTCGTCGCCCGGAACGCTGTAGTCATACGCCCAGCGGTAGACTTCGGGAAGCTTCGGCCCCCAGTTGCCGTGCTTCGGCGGCGTGTCCGGCGTCTGCCATTCGAGCGTCGTCGCGCGCCACGGATTGGAGTCGGCGTGCTTGCCCTTCCAGAGGCTCCAGGCCACGTTGATCAGGAAGATCAGTTGCGCGGTCGCGACCACGATCGCGGCGATCGTGATGCCCTGGTTGACGCCGAGCGCGGATTCGGGAATGAAGTCGGTCTGGCCGTAGTCGTAGTAGCGCCTCGGCATGCCGAGGATGCCGATATAGTGCATCGGCAGGTAGATCGCGTAGGTGCCGAGGAAGGTCATCCAGAAGTGAATCTTGCCGAGCGCGTCGTTGGCCATCCTGCCGGTGATCTTCGGGAACCAGTGGTAGATCGCGCCGAACAGCACCATGACCGGCGATACGCCCATGACCATGTGGAAGTGGCCGACGACGAAGTAGGTATCGGACAGCGGCAGATCGACCGTCACGTTGCCGAGGAAGAGCCCCGTCAGGCCGCCATGGATGAACGTGAAAATGAAGCCGATCGCCCAGAGCATCGGCAAATTCAGATGGATGTCGCCGCGCCACAGCGTCAGCACCCAGTTGTAGACCTTGATCGCCGTAGGCACCGCGATGATCAGCGTCGTCGTCGCGAAGAAGAATCCGAAGTAGGGGTTCATGCCGGACACGTACATGTGGTGAGCCCAGACCACGAAGCTCAGCGCACCGATCGCGACGATCGCCCAGATCATCATCCGGTAGCCGAAGATGTTCTTGCGTGCGTGGGTGCTCAGGAGGTCGGAGACGATGCCGAAAGCCGGCAGGGCGACGATATAGACTTCCGGATGCCCGAAGAACCAGAACAGATGCTGGAAGAGGATCGGGCTGCCGCCCGTCGTGGCCGTCGTCTCGCCGAGCGACAGCAGCGCCGGCATGAAGAAGCTCGTGCCGATCATCCGGTCGAGCACCATCATGATGGCGGCGACGAAGAGCGCCGGGAAGGCCAGCAGACCGAGAATCGTCGCAACAAAGATTCCCCAGACCGACAGCGGCATCCGCATGAGCGTCATGCCCCTGCAGCGGGCCTGCAGCACGGTGGTCACGTAGTTCAGCCCGCCCATCGTGAACGCCACGATGAAGATCGCGAGCGACACGAGCATGAGCAGGATGCCCCAGTCCGCACCCGGAGTGCCCTCGAGAATCGCCTGCGGCGGGTACAGCGTCCAGCCGGCGCCCGTCGCACCGCCCGGCACGAAGAAACTCGCGATCAGGACGATGACGGACAACAGGTACACCCAGAAACTCAGCATGTTCATGTACGGGAACACCATGTCGCGGGCGCCGCACATGAGCGGGATCAGGTAGTTGCCGAAACCGCCGAGGAAGAGCGCGGTGAGCAGGTAGATCACCATGATCATGCCGTGGGTCGTCACGTACTGGTAATAGTTGTAGGGCGTCAGGAACGTGAAGACATCGGGAAAGCCGATCTGCAGGCGCATGAGCAAGGACAGCGCAAGCGCCACGAGACCCACGCCGATCGCGACCACGCCGTACTGGATCGCGATGACCTTGTGGTCCTGGCTCCAGATGTACTTCGTGATGAACGTGTCGGGATCGTGCAGGTGATGATCCCGGTCAGCGATTGCTACGTAGGCCATGTTCCCTGAGTCCTCCTGTTCCCGTTCACGCCGGACGCCGCACTGCGCGTCCTACAGGGTATTGATGTAGGCGATGATGTCGTTGATCGCGGTCTCGTCCTTGAGGATGTTCGCCATCATGTACATCTGGTCGCCGTAGACGTCGGCCTCGTGGCCGCCGCGTATGCCCTGCTGGAAATACTCGAGTTGTCGTGCGAGATACCAGTCGCTCATCCCGGCCAGGCGCGGTGCATTGGTGCTCCAGACGCCCTCGGCCTCGGCGCCGTGACAGAACGCGCACGTGGTGTAGAGTTCGGCGCCGCGTTCCACGTCGCCGAAGACCGTCTGTTCGGCGGGCGCGTCGGGCAGCGTCTGGATGTAGGCGATGACGTTTTCGAGCACGGTCTCGTTGGTGAGCACGGTCGCCATCGGGGCCATCTGCAGGCCATAGATATTGCGCGGGTCGGCGCCGCGCACACCGCTGAGGTAGTTCGCGATCTGCCGGCGCATGTACCAGTCTTCCTGACCGGCGATCTTCGGCGCGTTGAGCGCCTGCAGCCCTTCGCCCTGAGCGCCGTGGCAGGCCGTGCATACGGCGTAGTTGGCGGCGCCCGCGGTCGCATCGCCGACCGGCCGCGCCAGTGTCTCGGCGTACGTGGGCTGCTGCGCGAGCCACTCTTCCCAGTCACCGACCTCGTCGACGACGACCTTGCCTCGCATCGCGAAATGTCCGATACCGCAGAGTTCCTCACAGAGAACTTCGTAGGTGCCGGGAACCTCCGGTGTGAACCATTGGTAGGTGACCATGCCGGGTACGAGGTCCATCTTGACCCGGAACTGCGGCACGGTGAAGTTGTGCAGGACGTCGGTGGAGCGTAACAGCGCGTGTGCCGGCTGGCCGACGGGCAGGTGCATCACGGGGTCGTTGATGAGAATGTCGTCCTGGCCGGCGGGATCCTCCGGATCCATGCCGAAGGGATTGTCGACGTTCATGTACCTGACTTCGGTGTTGCCGAACTCGCCGTCGTCGCCCGGCAGCCGATAGCTCCAGTGCCACTGCTTGCCAAGCGCCTCGAACCTGAGGGCGTTGTCGGGCACCGTGATGAAATCGCCCCAGACGACGAGCCCGGGCGCGAGCATCGCCGCGACGCCGACGGTCGTCACGGCCGTGAGCCAGATTTCGAGCTTCTTGTTCTCCGGTTCGTAGTGCGCCCTGTGGCCCTTGCGATGGCGGTACCTGATGATCGCGTAGGCGGAGAACAGGTTGATGCCGACGAAGACGATGCCGGTCACCCAGAACGTGACGTCGACCGTGAAATCGATGGTGCTCCAGTTCGAGGCGAGCGGCGTGAAGTACCAGGGGCTCAGGAAATGGAAGACCAGCGATCCGACGACCAACAGGACGATTACAACGGCTAGGGCCATACGTCATGCACCTTGCATTGTGCTCGCGACGCTTCCCGTCCGGGAAGCGACGAGCTTCAACTGAACGATTCTACTGTCTTTGCTGTTATTCGATGATGAACTTGCCGTTCATCAGGACGAAGTGGCCCGGGAACGAGCAGAAGTAGGTGTAGTCTCCGCCCGGTTCAAGGCCCGATATGTCGAACGTGATGGAGGTCTCTTCTCCTCCGCCGATCACGTCGGTCGTCGTGATCACGCGTTCGTCGCCTGCGGGAACGTAGTGCGGCGGGCCGGAAGCCTGACCGGCCTGGGCGACGGCCTGCCAGTCGGCAGTCGTGGTCAGCACCCAGTTGTGGCCCATGATGTTGGCGGCCAACTGCCCGACATGCACGAGCGTGAGCGTGACTTCCGTGCAACTCGAGCTGACCCTGAGTTCGCTCTGGACGAACTGGATCTGGTCGTTCCCTTCGATCGTCAGGGCGCATTCCTGCCCCAGCGCCGATCCGCAGAACGCAAGCCCCGCGAGCGCTGCCAGCGTCAAGTTCCTTCTCATCGATCCTCTCTGGATGGTATGGGCGATTGCCCCGACGAAACCGCGGCGGGATTCTATCAAAACAAGCTGCAAGCGGTAATGCTTCCGTCACGGCTTCGCAGGCGGGGTTTCCGCGCAGGCCATCGTTGAACGAGAGCCCCGACGGTTGTCGACCCTGGGTTGGCCCGTTGGGCGACGCAGTGGTCAGACACGCGTCTGCATGAACGCCTGTTCGGAAACCTGCTGCCAGGCTTCGGACTCTTCGAGAAAGGTCCGGTAGGAGTTCCAGACGCGCGCGACGACCGGGTCGGCGGCGGCCAGTTCCTCCACGACCTCGAGCGTCGCCGCCTTGAGGCCGGCGAGCACGTCGGGCGGGAAACCCAGTACCTCGACGGACGGGTCCGCCTCGAGCTGGCGCAGCGCGCCGGCGTTGCGCGCCATGAATTCGGAAGTCATGTCGAGATTCGCGGCCTGGCAGGCGACGCGGACGATGGCCTTGAGATCGTCCGGAAGCTGGTCCCAGGCCTGGCGGTTGACGATGCACTCGAGCGCGGGGCCCGGCTCGTGCCAGCCCGGGTAGTAGTAATAGCGCGCGGCCTGGTGCAGACCCATCGCGACATCGTTGTAGGGGCCGACCCATTCGGCCGCGTCAATGGCCCCGGTCTGCAGCGCCGTGAAGACTTCGGACCCCGGTATGGTGACAGGCGTGGCGCCGACACGGCCCAGCACCTCGCCGCCGAGGCCGGGGATCCGGATTCGCAGACCGCGCAGGTCCGCCATGCCGTCGATCCGCTTGTTGAACCAGCCGCCGGTCTGCACGCCCGTATTGCCGGCCGGGAGCGGGACGAGGCCGAACGGCTCGTAGACTTCGCGCCAGAGTTCCAGCCCACCGCCGTAATAGAGCCAGCCGTTCACTTCGTGTGCGTTCATCCCGAACGGGATCGTGCAGAAGAACTGCGCGGCTTCGGTCTTGCCGCGCCAGTAGTAGGACGCGCCGTGGCCCATCTCGGCCGACCCCTGCGACACGGCGTCGAAGACCTCAAACGCCGGTACGAGCTCTCCGGCCCCGTAGACGGTGATCTGCAGCCGGCCGTTGCTGAGTTCGTCGATGTAGCGTGCGAGCGTGTTCACGCCCGTGCCGAGCCCCGGGAAGTTCGGTGGCCAGGTCGTGACGAGATCCCAGCTGAAACGCTGCCGGGACTCGGCCGGCGCGCCGGCCTGCTCGGTTTCGCCGGCACAACCGGCGAGCGCCGCGGCGCCCCCGAGTCCGGTGACGAAGTCTCGACGTTTCATTGGGGCGCTGACCTTAGATGGATGCGGGCGACTACAAATACCAGATCGCGCCCGATGAGCCTAGCCTTGGACTACAGGCGTATCCCCGCTGGTCGGGCGGCGAGACGAGCGACGCTGCGATATCGCGCTGCGCTGGCTGCGAGCGTGTCGAGACAGGCAGGACGCAAACGGCGATCGAATATCCCACCATCATCGATACACAGCGGAGAAATTCACCTTTATGTCCCACAAACATGCTGTTCGTGGATATAGTGGGAAATATGTCTGTTTTTGTTCGCTATTCTGCGGGTTGCGCCCGGAATGCAGCGAATCCCGACAATCTTTGGTGCAAAAAGTGGGGTATCCGGACCATTCGCAGAGAACGCCGGACGCAACCCGCTGGCCCATGGGCCATACCTGCGTCGCGTTGCCGCCGTACTCAGGCCGCCCGACCTGGTGCGTCGCGGAGCGCGGCCTCGATGTCCGCGATGATCGCCCGGGCCGTTTGTGCAGGCTCCGCGGCGTTTCTTATCGGCCGTCCGACGACGAGGTAGTCCGAACCGGAGAGTATCGCCTCGCGCGGGGTCAGGCTGCGCTTGTGATCGTCGGTGGCTGCGCCGCCCGGCCTGATCCCCGGTGTCACGATCAGTACTTTCTCCCCATACGCTTCCCTGATTTCGCCGACGGAGTTTCCGGACGCGATGACGCCTTCGCAGCCTGATCCGAGTATCGTGCGCGTGCGGTTCAGCACCGCCTGGTCGATCGTGATGTCGGCGGACTCCGGCAGGCCGACGTAGGCCTTGAGGTCGCCCGTGTCCCAGCTCGAGAGAAAGGTGATCTGCAGGAACTTCGGCGTCGTGCGGCTGCCGCGGCCGTCGATGGCGGCGATGGCGGTATCCCGGTTGCCCTGCAGGGTGAAGAACTCGACGCCGTCGATCGCGGCCTGGCGAACGGCGGCGGCGACCGTTCTGGGTGTGTCGTCGATCTTGAGGTCGAGAAACACCTTTTTCCCGGCGCCGATCAGTTCCTCGACGAAACTCATGCCGGGGCCGACGAAGAGCTGCAAGCCGACCTTGTAGAAGCAAACTGAATCGCCGAGGGACCCGACCAGTTTGCGGGCTTCGGCGGGGGTATCGACGTCCAGTGCGACGATGAGCCGCTCGGATGCCGGAATCTGCCGTTCGATAGCCGTTCTCCAGGAAATGCATTCGGTCGATGGCGGCGCCGGTCGCCCCGTCCGGCGCGTTATGCAGCCGCCGGAATCCGGCCGGCGGCGATCATAGCATGGGTATGCGTTGCACCGACCCCGTCCGGCTTGCCGCTGCGCGGTCGCTGAGCCAAAGTATGCCGCACACTGGATCGAGACCATGATCGGTTTGCTGCAACGGGTGAGCGAGGCTTCCGTCGCGGTCGACGGCGCGACCGTCGCCTCGATCGGGCGCGGTCTGCTCGTGCTGGTCGGCGTCGAGCGCGATGACGGCGAGCCCGAGGTCCGGCGCCTGGCCGAGCGCCTGCTCGCCTATCGCGTATTTCCCGACAGCGGCGGCCGCATGAATCTCAGCGTGCGCGACATCGGCGGCGAGGTGCTGCTCGTGCCCCAGTTCACGCTGGCCGCCGATACGCGCAAGGGCAACCGGCCCGGCTTCTCGCGGGCCGCAGACCCCGAACGCGGCGAAGCCCTGTTCGGCGCGCTCGCCGCCGAGTTCGAGCGGCTCGGCACGACGCCGGGGCGTGGCCGCTTCGGCGCGAACATGCAGGTCAAGCTCATCAACGACGGTCCGGTCACCATCTGGTTGCAGGTTACGGCGTAGCCGGCGAAGCCCGGCCGCGAAGCCGACGCCAGGAGGCGGGGTCGTGCCGCGCATCGAGCCGCGGCGCAGGTCGGCCGCGGGGAATCCGACAGCGCGCTTTAGCGTATGATTAGCCGCATGAACAGTCTCGGAGGGATGAAATGGGACTTGGCGGAATAAGCATCTGGCAGCTTCTGATCGTACTGGTCATCGTCATGATGATCTTCGGCACGAAGCGGCTGCGCTCGCTGGGCGGCGACCTCGGCGGTGCGATCAAGAGCTTCAGGAACTCCATGGACAGCGAGAACGCCCAGCAGCAGGGCGGTGACGACACCGCGGAACAGAAGCAGATCGAAACCGACGGTGCGCCCGACGCACAGTTCGCCGAGCAGAAGGAACAACAGCGGCAGGGATGACAACGGGCCATAGGCGATGTTCGACGCCGGCTTCAGCGAACTGGTTCTGCTGTTTGCGATCGGGCTGCTCATCCTCGGGCCCGAGAGGCTGCCGCGCGTAGCGAGCCAGATCGGTCGCTGGGTCAGCAAGGCGCGCCGCACGGCCAGCCAGCTTCGCCGTCAACTCGAACGCGAGATGGCGCTCAACGAGATTCGCCAACAGACGCAGCGGCAACCGCCCAAACCCCCGCCCTCCGCCCGGTCGGGCGCCGCTGACGGCGAGGCGAGCGATACGGACGCTGCACCCGATACGACGCCAGGCACCGACAGCAGTGCGTCCGATGGCGCCGGGAATGGTTTCGAAGCGAACCGTACGGCGCCCGGCGATTCATCCGGTGGACCGCCGGACGATACTGCCGCAGCGACTGCCGAATCCGGGCCGACAGCCGCCCCGGGGGCCGAGCCGTCAGGTTCGGGCGAGACACCGCGCCAGCCCGCCGCCGACACATGAGCGCATCGGCCGACAAGCCGGGCGCCGCTTCGGCCGAAACCGAGGAGGAACAGCTCGCCGAAGGCACGCTGCTGTCGCACCTGGTGGAACTGCGCCAGCGCATGGTCCGGGCGGTGCTTTCCGTGCTCGTGATCTTCATCTGCCTCGTGCCTTTCGCCCAGCAAATCTTCATCTGGGTGTCGACACCGTTGACCGACGTTCTTCCCGAGGGATCGGAGATGATCGTCACCGGCATCGCGTCGCCGTTCCTGACGCCCTTCAAGACGACGCTCTTCGTGGCGCTCTTCATCGCCATGCCGGTGGTGCTCTACCAGGCCTGGAGGTTTGTTGCGCCGGGCCTGTACCGGCGTGAGCAGCGGTTCGCCGTGCCCTTGCTCGTGTCGAGCATCCTGCTTTTCTATTGCGGCGTCGCGTTCGCCTACTTCGTCGTGTTTCGGCTGGCGTTCGCGTTCTTCATCTCGGTGACGCCGGAGACGGTCGTCAACATGCCGGAGATCAATGAGTATCTCAGCTTCATCCTCACGATCTTCTTCGCGTTCGGGCTGGCGTTCGAAGTGCCGATCGCGACGTTCATGCTCGTGTGGAGCCGGCTCGTGTCGATCAAGTCCCTGGCCCGCGCGCGCGCCTACGTGTTTCTCGGCGCGTTCGTCGTCGGCATGCTGCTGACGCCGCCCGACATCATCTCGCAGACGCTGCTGGCGGTGCCGATCTACCTGCTCTACGAAAGCGGCCTCTTTCTCTGCCGGATCATGCTGCCCGAGATCGTCAAGCAGGGCGAAGAAGCCGAAGAGCAGGCGTGACGCCTGCCGGTCACCGCAGTCACGCCGAGCGCGTCCGCCCATGAGTCCCGACGTTGCCGCCGCCGCGCGGTCAGCCGGCGAAGTCGCCGGGCACCCGCGCGGTCTCGCGACGCTCTTCTTCACGGAAATGTGGGAGCGCTTCAGCTACTACGGCATGCGCGCGCTGCTCGTGCTCTTCATGGTCGACCAGGTCGAGGACGGCGGGCTCGGGTTCAGCGACGCAACGGCGACGGCGGTGTACGGGCTCTACACCGCGGCCGTTTATCTCGTCGCGCTGCCGGGCGGCTGGATCGCTGACCGGATCTGGGGCGCGCAACGCGCGGTCTGGTTCGGCGGAATCGTCATCGCCTGCGGGCACTTCGTGCTCGCGATCCCGGGGCTTGCGAGCTTTTTCGGCGGCCTGATCCTCGTCGTGCTCGGCACGGGCCTGCTCAAGCCCAATATCAGCGCACTGGTCGGCGAACTCTACGGGGAAGGCGACCCGCGGCGCGACTCGGGCTTCACGATCTTCTACATGGGCATCAATATCGGCGCCGCTGCCGGACCGCTCGTGTGCGGCTGGCTTGCCGGCGGCAACTGGCACTATGGCTTTGCGGCGGCGGGAATCGGCATGCTCGCGGGCCTCGTGCAGTTTCGGGCGACCCGCGCGTCCCTCGGCGACTGCGGCCTGCGTCCCGGCGCCGACCCCGGTGCGGGTCTGCGGCGCGGCGCGGCTTATGCAAGCGCGCTTACCCTTGCGCTCGTCGCTTTCCTGCTGCTTGCGGGCCTCAACGGCTGGATTCGCTTCAATGCGCTTGCGCTCGCGCAGGGTACGTCGGTCGTGATCGCGGCCGCGACGGCCGCCTGGTTCGCGTACATCTTCAGCGCCGGAGGTCTGAATTCCGAAGAGCGCCGGCGCATGATCGTGGTCGTCGTGCTGGTGCTCGCCTGCGCGATGTTCTGGGCCGGCTTCGAGCAGGCGGGGTCGTCGCTGAACCTGTTCGCGGAACGCTACACATTGCGCGAATTCGGGGGTTTCGAAATCCCGGCAAGCTGGTTTCAATCGCTGAACCCGGTCTTCATCATTCTGCTCGCGCCGCTTTATTCGATGCTCTGGGTGGCGCTCGCGCGCCGGCAGCTCGATCCGGCGGTACCGGCGAAGTTCGCGATCGGACTGATCATCCTCGGGCTCGGGTTCGCCGTGATGATCGGGGCGGCCTCGCTCGTGGCGGCCGGGGAACAGGTGCTGCCGACGTGGCTGCTCTTCACGTACCTGCTGCACACGATGGGCGAGCTCGCACTGAGTCCGGTGGGCCTGAGTTCGGTCACGAAGCTCGCGCCGCGCCGCCTCGTCGGGCAGCTCATGGGCATGTGGTTCATGGCAACGGGACTCGGCAACATCATCGCCGGGCTCATCGCGGGCGAGTTCAGCGCCGACGCGGTCGAACAGATGCCGGCGCTGTACACGCAGATCGTGCTGACCAGTGTCGGCTCCGGTGTCGTGCTGCTATTGTTTGCCCGGCCGTTGCGGCGGCTCATGGGCGGGGTGCGTTGAATGAACGACGAACAACAAGCGAGACCGCTGCTACCGCAGCTCACGGTCAAGGCCATCGCACTCGGTGTCGTCCTGTCGGCGGTGCTTGCCGGGGCGAACGCCTATCTTGGCCTTTTCGCGGGCCTGACAGTCTCCGCATCGATTCCGGCGGCCGTGATTTCGATGGCCGTGCTCAAGCTTTTCCGGGATTCGAACATCCTCGAGAACAACATCGTGCAGACGGCGGCTTCGGCCGGCGAGGCGCTGGCCGCAGGCGTGATCTTCACGCTGCCGGCGCTCGTCATCCTGAACTACTGGGACGTGTTCGATTACGCCTGGGTCGCGATGATCGCCGGGCTCGGGGGATTGCTCGGCGTGCTCTTTACCGTGCCGCTCAGGCGCACGCTCATCGTCGACCTCAAGCTCGCGTATCCGGAGGGCAGGGCGACGGCCGAAGTTCTCAAGGTCGGCGAGGCGCCGGCCAGAGGCGCGAAGCTGCTCGCGCTCGCGGCCGTCACCGGAGCGCTCGTCAAGCTCGCCGAAACGGGCTTCAGGCTCTGGTCCTCGACTGCGCAGGCGGCCACCTATGTCGGGCAGAACACGATCGCCTACGTTGGCGCCAACTCATCGCCGGCGCTGATCAGCGTGGGCTATATCGTCGGCCTCAACATTGCCGTGCTCGTCTTCATCGGTGGCGCGATCTCCTGGTACATCGCGATACCGATCTACTCGGCGTTCTTCCTCGAAAGCGATCCGGCACTCGCGGCCGCGCGAGCCGAGGGTATACCGGCCGCGGACCTCGCGTTCGCGATCTGGACTTCGAAAATCCGCTACCTTGGCGTCGGCGCCATGCTCGTCGGCGGGATCTGGGCGCTGATCTCGATGCGCGGTTCGCTGTTTTCCGGAATTCGCGACGGGCTGGCCCGACGTGCGGAAGGTGCCGCGCATACCGAGCAGGACACGCCCATGCGCTGGGTCATGACACTCGTGGCCGTGCTCGTGATTCCGATACTCGCGCTCTATTACAGCATCGTCGGCACGGTCGGCGTCGCCCTCGCGATGACGGCAGTCATGGTCGTCGCGGGCTTCCTGTTCTCGTCGGTCGCGGCCTACATGGCGGGCCTCGTCGGGTCGTCTAACAACCCGGTCTCGGGCATCACGATCGCGACGATCCTCTTCACGTCGCTCTTGCTGTTGTTCCTGATGGGCGAATCGGCGGGTGTCGGCGCGGCCGCCGCGATCATGGTCGGTGCGGTCGTTTGCTGCGCCGCGGCGATCGGCGGCGACAATCTCCAGGATCTCAAGGCCGGCTACATCGTCGGCGCGACGCCGTGGCGCCAGCAGTTCATGCAGGCCGTCGGAGTGATCTCGGCCGTGCTCGTCATGGCGCCGATACTGAACCTCATGCTCGCGGCCTACGGCATCGGGCCGCCGACCGCGGAGCAGCCGAACTCGCTGCTCGCGCCGCAGGCGACGCTCATGGCCTCGGTGGCGGAGGGCGTCTTCGGCGCCGGTTTGCCGTGGGGCATGGTCGGGCTCGGGGCGCTGATCGGCGTCGCGATCATCGGTCTGGACCGCTACCTCGTGCAGGCGACGCAGGGCGCCTGGCGCGCGCCGGTGCTCGCGGTCGCCGTCGGCATCTATCTGCCGCTGGAGCTTTCCGTGCCGATCCTCGCGGGCGGTCTGATCGCTCACTTCGCGGCTCGGCGGCGCTCGCCCGAAAGCCGCGACTGGAGCGCACGCAATGGGCTCCTGTTTGCGGCGGGGCTCATCACGGGCGAGGCGCTCATCGGCATCCTCATGGCCATTCCGATCGTCGTGACCGGCAACCCCGACGTGATCGCGGTGCCGATAACGATGCCTTCGGTCGTCGGCCTGCTCGTGGTCGCGTTGGTCGCGCTTGCGCTTTACCGCACGGCGACGCAAGGTTCGGACTAACGCCGGAAGAACAGGTTCACGATCAGCGTAAGCACGATGCTGACGAGGATCATCGACGTCAACGGAATGTACACTCGGGAGTTGCCGCGGGTGATGTCGATATCGCCGGGCAGGCGGCCGAACCAGGACACGAGCCAGGGCGCATACTGCATGATGAGGCCGGCCGCGACGAGCGCGACGCCGGCGCCGATCAGGATTTTCGCGAGCATGATCGGGGAATTCGACCAGTGAGCACCGTCGAAAGCAAGCTCTCGAACGCCGGCACGACGATCTTCACCGTGATGTCGGCGCTTGCGGCAAAGCACGGGGCGATCAATCTCTCGCAGGGTTTTCCCGACTTCGATCCGCCCAGGTTTCTCGTCGAGCGCGTCGCTCATCACCTGGGCACGGGCCGGAACCAGTATCCGCCAATGCCGGGCGTCGCCAAACTCAGGGAGGCGATCGCGGGAAAGCTCAGGGCGCTTTACGACGTTCACGTCGACCCTGAGTCCGAAATCACCGTGACGAGCGGCGCGACGACGGCGCTGTTCTGTGCCGTGCAGGCGCTCGTGCGCGGCGGCGACGAGGTCATCGTGCTCGATCCCGCCTACGATTCCTACGAGCCGGCCGTGACGCTGGCGGGCGGCACGACGGTGCACGTGCCGCTCAAGGCGCCGGCGTTCTCGATCGACTTCGACCGGCTGCAGGAGAGCCTCTGCGATCGAACCCGGCTCATCATCATCAACTCCCCGCACAATCCGACCGGTGCGCTCATCGACGCCGCTGACCTCGACCGGCTCGCCGCGATGCTCCGGCCGTTCGGTTGTTTCGTGCTCAGCGACGAGGTTTACGAGCACATCATCTTCGACGGCGAGCCTCATGCGACGGTACTCGCCCATCCCGAACTCGCCGAGCGAAGCCTCGCGGTGTTTTCCTTTGGCAAGACGTATCACGCGACGGGCTGGAAGGTCGGCTACTGCGTCGCTCCTCGAGGCCTCTCGACTGAATTCCGGCGCGTGCACCAGTACGTGACCTTCGCGACGGTCGCGCCGGTCCAGTACGCGCTCGCCGACTATTTGTCCGCGCATCCGGAGCATCTCCTCGGCCTGCCGGAGTTCTATTCCGACAAGCGGGACCATTTCATGCGCCTGCTCGGCGGTTCGAGGTTCCGGGCCACACCTTCGCGCGGCACCTACTTTCAGCTCGCCGACTACAGTCGGATATCGGATCTCCCGGACGTCGAATTCGCCCGCTGGCTAACGATCGAGCACGGGGTTGCGGTGATCCCGATCTCGGTTTTCTACGAGAGCGCGCCGGCGGATCGCTTCGTGAGGTTCTGCTTCGCGAAGCAGCCCGGCACCCTCGAGCAGGCGGCCGCGAGGCTCGCCGGCTTGTGAGCGGCGCCGCGCGCGAGCCGCCGGTGGCCGCTACGGTGGCCGCGGCGGACCCGCGCGCAGTCAGGCTCATCAAGACCGCCGGCGTCGCGTCGGTCGCCGTCGCGCTCACGCTGATCGGCCTGAAGCTCTGGGCATGGATCGCCACGGACTCGGTGTCCCTGCTGAGCTCGCTGGCCGATTCCCTGCTGGATCTCATCGCCTCGTCGATCACATGGTTCGCGGTCCGCGTTGCCCACGAGCCCGCTGATCGAGAGCATCGTTTCGGGCACGGCAAGTCCGAGGCGATCGCGGGGCTCGTCCAGGCCGTGATCGTCACGGGTTCCGCGCTGTACGTCGCCTTCACGGCGCTCGTGCGCCTGATGGCGCCGGCCGAGATCAGCGAGCCCGAGACGGGCGTGGCGGTAATGGGGGCATCCCTGGTCCTGACATTCGGCCTCGTCGCGTTTCAGCACTACGTCGTCAGGCGCACGGGATCGGTCGCGATCGGCGCCGACGCGGTCCACTACCGGGCCGACCTGTTCACGGCGCTCGCCGTTCTGGCGGCGATCTTCCTGAATACGCGCCTTGGCTGGTACGCTGCGGACCCGCTGCTCGGCCTCGTCATTGTCGTGCTGATTCTCGCGAGTGTGCGCACGATCACGCTCAAGGCCATCGACATCCTGCTCGATCGCGAGCTGCCGGACGAAGTGCGCGAAGCGATCCAGGAAATTGCGGCGGCCCATCCGGCCGTGCGCGGCGTGCACGACATCCGCACCCGGTCGTCGGGCACCGCGCAGTTCATCCAGCTTCACCTGGAGCTCGACGGCGAACTCGCGCTGAGCGCGGCACACCGGATCTGCGACGAGGTGGAGGGTTCCGTCCGGCAGCGCTTCCCGACGGCCGAGGTCATCATCCACGCCGATCCCTACGGCATCGTCGAAGCTCGCGATCCGTTCTGAACCGCTCCGTCGCTGCGCGCGGCGGTTACCTTGCGACGTCGAAACGGTCGAGCGTCATGACCTTGGCCCACGCCGCAACAAAGTCCTCGACAAAGGCATCCTGTCCGTCATCGGCGGCATAGAACTCCGCGACCGCGCGCAGTTCGGAGTTCGAGCCGAAGATCAGGTCGACCGGAGTCGCCGTCCACCTGAGTTCGCCCGTGGCTCGGTCGCGGCCTTCGTAGATGCCCTCGGTGGACGACGGCGCCCACGCGGTCGACATGTCGATGAGATTGACGAAGAAGTCGTTGCTGAGCGTGCCCGGCCGGTCCGTGAGGACGCCATGCGACGAGCCGCCGGCATTGGCGTCGAGTGCCCGCATGCCGCCGACGAGGACGGTCATTTCGGGAATCCTGAGATTCAGCAGAGCGGCTTTTTCCACGAGCATTTCGGCCGGCGAGCGGGGATTGCCGTCGGCGAAGTAGTTGCGGAAGCCGTCGGCACGGGGCTCGAGCAGTGCGAAGGAATCGACATCGGTCCGGTCCGCGGAGGCATCCGTGCGGCCGGCAACGAACGGCACCTCGACATCGAACCCGGCGTCGGCGGCGGCGCGCTCGATGGCCGCGGCTCCGCCGAGAACGACCAGGTCGGCGAGGGAGACTCGCTTGTCACCTGATTGCGTGCCGTTGAAGTCGCCCTGAATCGTCTCGAGCGCTTCGAGCACGCGGGAGAGTTCCGCCGGATCGTTGACGGGCCAGTCGTTCTGCGGCGCGAGCCGAATGCGGGCGCCGTTGGCGCCGCCGCGCATATCGGTCCCGCGGAA
The DNA here is from genome assembly GCA_022819855.1 of Gammaproteobacteria bacterium. Classification (GTDB taxonomy): domain Bacteria; phylum Pseudomonadota; class Gammaproteobacteria; order Steroidobacterales; family Rariloculaceae; genus Rariloculus. The sequence goes on from JAJEGN010000005.1 coordinate 229,132, forward strand.
CGTGGAGGCCGAAGCCCAGGCGGCTCGCAGCAGTTCGGCGCCGGACAGTCCGGATCCGAGTATTCGGGCCTTGAGCGCTGCCGCATCGTCCGCATCGATCAGAGCGTGATCGACCTCGGGGACAGGGTCCTGCCAAACGAACACCGCGTCCGGCGCATCGTCGCCGAGGTAGCGCGAGGTCGGTCCGAGGTCGCGGTGCGTGAGCTTGAACCAGGCGCGAGCGAAGGCGTCCGCGAACTCGTCAGGGTTCTCCAGCCAGCGTGACGTGATTTCCCGGTAGGCCGGGTCCTCCCTGAGCGCGAGGTCCGTCGTGAGCATCATCGGCGCGTGCCGTACGGACGGATCGTGGGCATCCGGCACCAGTGCCGCCGCGGCGCCGTCAACGGGCCGCCATTGGGTCGCGCCGCCGGGGCTGCGCGTCTGCTCCCATTCGAACCCATAGAGGTTCTGCAGGAAGTTGTGGGTCCAGGCCGCGGGGTTGATCGTCCAGGCGCCTTCCAGACCGCTCGTGATCGTGTCCGCGCCGTGGCCGGAACCGAAGCTGTTGCGCCAGCCGAATCCCTGGGCCTCGATTTCGCCGGCCTCGGGCTCGACACCGACGTAGTCGGACGCCGAGGCGGCGCCGTGCGCCTTGCCGAAGGTATGCCCACCGGCAATCAGGGCGGCCGTCTCCTCGTCGTTCATGGCCATGCGGCCGAATGCCTCGCGGATCGCGTTTGCGGCCGCCAGTGGATCCGGGTTGCCGCCCGGGCCTTCGGGGTTCACGTAGATCAGGCCCATCTGTGTCGCACCGAACGGGTGCCGCAGATCGCCGTTCTCATCGCGGCGATCAAAAGCCAGCCACTCGCCTTCGGGGCCCCAGTTCACGTCGTCCGGCTGCCAGGCATCGATTCGCCCTCCGGCGAAGCCGAGCGTCTCGAAGCCCATCGAGTCCATCGCGACGGTGCCGGCAAGGATCAGGAGATCCGCCCAGGAGATTCTGCGGCCGTACTTTTCCTTGATCGGCCACAGCAACCGGTGCGCCTTGTCGAGGTTCGCGTTGTCGGGCCAACTGTTGAGCGGTGCGAACCGCTGCAGGCCGCCGTCCGCGCCGCCCCGGCCGTCGATGGTCCGATAGGTGCCCGCGCTGTGCCAGGCCATCCGGATGAAGAACGGCCCGTAGTGACCGAAATCCGCCGGCCACCAATCCTGGGACGTCGTCATGAGTTCTTCGAGATCGGCCCTGACGGCATCGAGGTCGAGACTCTCGAACTCCGCGGCGTAGTTGAAGTCGGCGCCGAGCGGATTCGATTCCGGAGAGTTCTGCCGCAGCGGATCGAGGCTCAGGCGGTTCGGCCACCAGTAGTTGTTGTCCGGCACGTCGTTCTGGGCGACTGCGAGTCTGACCGGCAGGCAGGCGAGCATTCCGGTCGCCACGACGGCGACAACGGACAGGGTTCGTTCACTCATCTTGTTTCGTTCCTTGGGTTCAGGGGCAGGACCGCGAGAGCTGCCACACGGCAAGGCAGCCGTTCGCGGACCGTAGTCTCGCTGCGGCGGGGACTTGCCGCCGATGGCAGGAGCCCCGCTGCATGTCCTCATCCCACGCGGCGTTCTGCCACGGGCTGTACGGTTTCTCCCGAGATCAGAAGTCCGCGGTGAAGCCCACGAAGTACTGCCGGCCGATCACGTCGTAGAGCGCGGGAAGCGTGAGGTTGGTGTTCGTGTCCCCACCGGCCGGGTTGGCGCCGATCACCCGGGGATCCTCTTCAAGCAGGTTGTCGACACCGAAACGGATCGTGTACCGGTTCCAGTTGTACGACCCGTAGAGATTGAAGATGTCGTACGCTCCGGTGCCCTGAATCGTCGTGTTGGGACTGGACGCCCTGGCGGCGGACTCGACGGCATCGAGGTGCCGCCAGCTTACGCCGAGACTGAGGTTGTTCCAGCTATAGCCGAAACGGGTCAGCGCCTGAATCTCGTACATGCCGCCCTGATCGAGCGTGCCCGTGGCATCCACGGGGTCCTGGCTCGGCACCACCTGGTACTGGTAGTTGTCCAGGTAGTTGATGGCGGAGTTTACGGAGAAGACGCCGGGACCGATGTCCCTGATCCAGTTGACGTTGATGTCGATGCCCTGGGTTTCGATGAGGCCGAGATTGAAGAACGGCGCATCGACCTGGTTACGGTCTCCGGAGACCGGATGGCGGTCGATCATCTGACAGAACTGGTTGTTGACGTCGTAGCTCGGGTTGGTCTCGCCGTTCCAGTTGAAGCAGTTGTTGTAGACGACCCAGGCCGCGATCGGCGAGATCGCATCCGTCAGTTCGATCCGGTAGATGTCGGCCGTCAGCGTCAGTCCGTCCGCGCCGAAGGCGCCGGTCCAGACGGCGCCGAAGGTATAGGTATCGCCCGTTTCGGGGCCGACGTTCGGGTTGCCCTGGCGGAGCTCGATCTCGAGCGGGAAGAACGGAGGGTTCTGCCGATGGAAGCCTTTCGGCCCGTCGATGCCGGTGATGCTGTACGTCTGGGTATCGAAACCGGACGTGTCGTTGCCGATGATCGCACGGCACAGGTCGATGACCTGTTCGCGATCCGGGTTGTCCGGCACGTTGCCCCACGGGGAGCGTGTCGTGACCGAGCACGGATCCTGATCCGGGTGGAACACGACGACCTGCGTCTCCGCGGTGAAGAGTTCCGCCACGTTCGGCGCGCGCGTCGCGAACTGGTAGCCGCCGCGGAACGTGACCGTATCGGTCGCGTTCCAGGTGAACAGGGTCTTGTACGTGTCGTGGCCGCCGGCGGTGTTGAAGTCCGAGTAGCGGTAGCCGAGTTCGAGCGAGAGCTGATCGAGCACCGGAAGCAGCATTTCGCCGTAGACCTCGGTGACGTCGGTCTCACCGCCGGTCGCGTTGGAAGCGAAGATTCCGACCGGGTTGTCGAGGATGTGGTTGACCGGGTTGCCGGGCCGGAACGCGTAGGAGTTTTCCCGGCGCGAGGCGCCGATCGCCCAACCGGACTCACCGGCGGGAAGGCTGAAGCCCGCGCCCTGCATGTTGAACTCGATGATGTCCTGGGTCAGGAGGCTCTTGTTGATCATGCGCGAGTCGAAACTCTCGACGCACTCCGGGTCCGGCGTGAACTGTTCGAACACCGGAAGCCCCGACGGGCAGGACTGCGAATAACCGCGGCCGAGACCGGCGAAAAAGCCGCCGCGGCCGAAATCGGGCTGCGCCACGAGCGACTGGTAGCGTTGCAGTGAGGGCATGCGGTCGTTCACGGCCTCGATGTCGGTCTCGCCCGTCGAGATGTACGCTTCCCAGGTAATGGTCTCGCCGACCTCGCCTTCAACGCCCGCCTGCAGTTGCCAGACCTCGTTCTTGTTGGTCGCCTGGATCGGGCCGTTGTAGTCGAGCACACGATAGAGGCTCCAGTGGCCGTCGGGGTTGGCCCGCGAATTCAGGAGCGTATTCAGGTCGTCCGGAAGCGCGCGTCCGTCGCGCGGGATCGGCGCCTGCCACACGGTGATTGCCGGAGGAATGCCGCCGCGCTGACCGACCTGAATGTCGCTGAAGTTGCCCTGCACGAAGACGCTCAGGTTGTCGGCGACCTGGTAGCGGCCGCGCATGAACGCCGAGTGCCGCTCGAGCGGTGTGGACAGGAAGCCGGTCGTGTTGACCTGGTCGAGGTTGCCGTTATCCAGCAGCTTGATCGCCGTGTACGGACCGCAGCCGCTCATGCAGTTGAGCGGCCCGTTGTAGCCGATGCCGCCCTGGGTCACGAATATCGAGCCGTCCGGATTGAAACGGAATTCCGAATTGGCGCCGACGGTTCCCGGAGCTGCGCCGTAACGTGCGAACAGGGCGTCAACCGCTTCCTGGGACGGCAGGTTGCGACCCCCGGGAATATTGCCTTCGCCGGCGCCCCAGGTGCTCGGTTGCATGAACTGGCCGCCCGCGTTGCCGGTGTCCAGCCAGCCGTTCATGTAGAAATCGCGATCGCGCTGGAAGATCTCGTCGCGCTTGGTCCAGTCGATGCCGACCATGACGTTGCCGCGGCCGTCGTCGGCGTTCATGCCGATCAGCACGTTGAAATTCGACTCCGCGCCGTCGCCTTCGCCGGTCTGACCCGTCATCATGCCGATCTCGATGCCTTCGAAGTCATCCTTGAGGATGAAGTTGGTAACGCCCGCAAGCGCGTCGGGGCCGTATACCGCGGATGCGCCGCCCGTGATGACCTCGACATTGGCGATCGCCGCGGCCGGGATCGTGTTGACGTCAACGACCAGCGAAGCGTTGACCGGCTGGGCGCGCCGGCCGTCGATCAGGACGAGGTTGCGGTTGGTGCCCATGCCGCGCATGTTGAGGGTCGCTGCGCCGGGTGAGTTCGTCGCTCCGTTCTGGATTCCGCCGCCGAACTCGGTGCCGGCCGGCACGAACTGCGGCAGTTGATTGAGCACGGTTTCGACACCGGTGCTGCTGGAGTTGATGATGTTCTCGCTTGTGACGGTCAGGATCGGACTCGGCGCGGTCAGATCCCGTCTCACGATACGCGAGCCGGTGACCGTCACTTCCTCGATGGGTTCCTGGGCGAGAGTTCCCCCACCGCTCGCCATGAGTGCCGAAATCGCCACGGTCAAGTGGCGCTTGCGCAACAGTGTGCCTGAATCCATGCGAATCTTCCTCTTTGAAGTTTTTCGGGTTATCAACGAACGACCGAACGGTCCTGTCGTAATGCCGTCTCAATCTCGCCTTGTGCGTATTCCCTTGCAGGCCGTGTGTTCGTTGTTACATGCCTGCAATCGACTGAGGCAGGCGGAGTCTAGCAAATTTCTATTTAAACCGACGAGAAACAGCACCGTCGTCTGTACAAACAACGTAATAGATTGACAGCTTGCAGCTTCGGGGCGTCATCGCCGCCGATCAGGCGCATCAGTTTCGGGTGTGTTGGGGCGGCCTGCCGCCTCGCGGCGCTGCCGGCGCGCCTGCTGCTACGGACCGAGCACGCGACGGTTGCGGATGAATTGCGACACGATCCACTTCTCGCCGTTGGCGGTGGGACGTCCCGCGTGGACGGTACGAAGATCCGGCGAACCGTCGTCGAGGGCATTGATGAAGTAGAGCCCTTCGCCGCGCCGGCCCTTGTGCGTGACGCCGAGCTTCGGGAACTCCGTCTCGCCGCGGTCGTAGTCGTCGTTGAGGTAGATCAGGAACGTCATGACCCGCTGACCGTTCCTGGCAATCTCCTGCTCGTAGTTCGGAATGTCCGGATCGACGAAATCGAAATGGTTCGTGATCTCCTCCCCGACGGCGTAATGCAGGATGGCGGTCGCTTCCATGTTGTGCAGCGGGAAGCCGCTCGCGGCCGCCATGCGGTGTTGCACGAGCAGGTGGATCAGCTCGCTGCCCATGAGGTCGAATTGTGCCCAACTGTTCGTCCGGTTCTTGTTCGCGTAGTCCTTGCCGGCGACGGCGTCGTAGACGAGCGCGCGGTTGAGCCGGTCGCTCGAAGCATCGATGAGCCATCGGCAAATCCCGTCCGTGACCAGGTGCTCGAAGAGGCAAACGCGCGGCGAGTCGTGCAGGGTCTTGCCTCCGGTCGCCCGTTGCCAACTCGCGATGTCGACGGTGTCGGCCAGGCGATGCCAATGGCTGTCGGATGCGGCGCCGCCGCTCGCGGCCGACGCCAGCTCGCGGTCTTCGGCCAGGGCGAGCAGTTGAGTCCGGGCCGGTGGCCAGCCGCGTTGCGCGGAAAGCGTGATGAGCTTGATCGCGTGGTCGAGGCCCGGTTCGACGTACACTCCGGCGGCGGCGAGAACCGCGAGCCTTGCAGCCGCCTCCGCACCGCCGCCGTTGACCGCTTCAATCAGCAGGCCGGCGCCTTCGGTCGGCAACAGCGGTGCGTTGTTGCCGGCGACCAGGCGCTTGCCAAGCTGAGTCTTCGCTTCGACGCTGCCGAGTCCGGCGGCCCTTGCGAGCGCATTGACCGCGTCCTCGTGCGCACCGTTCGCATCGCATTGCGCGGCGAGCGCAAGTTCCTCGGCGGCGCTGCGCATCGTCGGCGGCCTCCGTTACTCGGTCTGCTCGCGCACGCGGACCCGCAATCCGGCGGCCCGCGCGACCAGGAACACGGAGCCGAAGGCCCCGTCTTCGAGCGTTGCCTCGAACGGCGCCAGGGGCAAGGCTCTCGCGGTATTACCGCTCGTTTGCTGGAACCTGCGGCCGTCGTCGGTGACGAAGATCGCGTTGCCGCGCGTTCCCCTGCCGGCTTCGACGACGACGATCGTTTCCGGCGCCTCTGCTTCGCGGGACCGATCGCTGTCGCGCCGCCGCTCGCCTGTGACATCGGCGGCTCGCGCGTCCTCGGCGGCGGGCTCGGCGTTCGCCGGGCGAGTCCGTTCCCGCTCATCCGCGACAGCTTCCACGAGATCGTCGCCGCTTGCGAAAACGGCCGTCGCTTCGCCGCGCTCGGCCTCGGGTCCGGCCGCTTCGTCCGCCGCGGTCTCGGCGACGGGGCCGCCGGGCGCTTCCGTGGCTGTGGCCTGCGCGCTGACGATGCTTTCGAAGCAGAGCAGTCGCGCCGCATCGGACTCGATGTCGAGGCAGGCGCGCAGCGCTTCCAGGCGTTCGGCGTCCGTCTGGGCCAGCGCCGCCTGTCCTGCGAGTAGCTGCATGACGACCATCATGCTCATGGCCGGCAGCCCACGGCAAAATTCGCGCGTGGCGCCTGGACTGTCGCCGCAGGCTGAGGAGATTCGGCTGGCGGGAGCAGTCCGCAGGAGCTTCATGGCGTTCGCCGTGCGTTCGTTCTCATGCACCGATGATACGGCGGCGGGCATCGATGTCACGTCGCGGACCGCTTATTCGCGCAGGATCGCCCCGGTTCGCCCGTCCCTGATCGCGGTCGGCCGCGCCAGGTCGCCGAGCGCGCCCGGCAGCACGTAGTCGACGACGCTGCCGAGCTGGCGGCGGACTCGCAGGACGCTTCGGATCGGCTCGCGCCCGCTCAGATTGGCGCTCGTTGAAATGAGCGCATGGCCCGCGCGCCGGCAGAGCGCGCTCGCCGGCGGATGGCTCGTGACCCGGACTGCGACCGTCTCCCGGCCGCCGGTGAGCCAGTCCGGCATCGGCGAGCGGGCCGGCAGCGTCCAGGTCACGGGTCCCGGCCAGCTTGCGAGGATCTCCTCGCGCAGGGGCCCTTCCGGCAGGTGGACGATGTGTTCGAGCTGCCCGAACTCGGCCGCGATCAGCAGAAAACCCTTGCTTGCCGAACGCCGCTTGAGTCCGATGAGCTGAGCGACCGCATGGTATTCGAACGGCAGGCAGCCGAGCCCGTAGACGGCCTCGGTGGGATAGGCGACGATCCCGCCGGCGAGTACCGTGCGCGCCGCACGATCGATGTGCAGCTTCGAGCTCACGGTTTCAGGCGTCGTCGTCGTGCGGCGCGTCGGCCGACTTGCCCCGTTTCCCGCCTGCTGGCGCCCTTGCCGGACGCCCGCGGCTGGCTTGACGCTGCCCGGTCTTCGCGCCGGCGCGTGGCGCGGTGCTCTTGCTGCCTGCCGCACGCGCGGCTTTCGGTTTCGGCGCCTTCCTGCCGCCCGCCGGTTTCCGCCCGGACCCCGATTTCCTCCGGGCGCCCCGTGCCGGGGCCGCCGCAAGCAACGCCCGGCACTCCTCGAGCGACAACTCGCGGGGATCCCGGTCCTTCGGGATTCGCGCGTTCTTTGATTTGTCGGTGACATAGGGGCCGTAGCGGCCGTTCAGCACCTGGATGCCGGCATCGCCGAAGTCCTGTATGACACGGTTTGCGTCCGCTGCCTGCTTCTCCCTGATGAGTTCAAGTGCGGCTTCGAGCGTGACCTCGTTCATTTTCTGTTCGGGGCGCAGGCTGACGAAGAGCGGTTTTTCGGCATCTTCGCGCGTACCGACCTGGACGAAGGGCCCATAGCGGCCCATGCGTACGCTGACGGGGCGTCCGCTTGCCGGATCGAGGCCGAGCGGCCCGGCCTGCGTCTGCTCCACGAGTTCGAGCGCCTCCTCGAAGGTGATCCGGTCCATCTTCTGTTCGGGGCGCAAGCTGGCGAAGAGCGGTTTTTCGGCATCTTCGCGCGTGCCGACCTGGATGAAGGGTCCGTAGCGGCCCATGCGTACGCTGACGGGGCGCCCGCTGCCCGGATCCTCGCCGAGAATCCTGGGTTGCGCCACTTGCGCGCGCGTCACGGAACTTTCGGTCTTCTCGACCAGTTCGTGGAACGGCCGCCAGAACTCGTCGAGCAACGGCACCCACTCGGTTTCGCCCCGCGATATGGCATCGAGCGAGTCTTCCATCTTCGCAGTGAACTGATAGTCGACATACTGGGCGAAGAACTCGGTCAGGAAACGGTTGACGAGGCGCCCGACATCGGTCGGCACGAAACGCCTGCTCTCCATTTCCACGTACTCGCGGTTGCGGAGCGTCGAGATGATCGACGCGTAGGTCGAGGGCCGCCCGATCCCGAACTCCTCGAGCGCCCTGACGAGCGTCGCCTCCGAGTAGCGCGGCGGCGGCTCGGTGAAGTGCTGCTCGCTTGCGACGTCCCTGAGGATGAGCCGGTCGCCCTCTTCCACGGGCGGCAGGATACGGTCCTGGTCTTCCTGTGCGCTGTCGTCTCTTCCTTCGCGGTAGACGGCGAGATAGCCCGGATTGACGAGCACCGATCCTGTCGCACGGAACACGATATCGCCGGTCGGCGAGGGACCCGCGGCGAGATCGACGCCCACGGTGTTGAACAGCGCAGGGATCATCTGGCAGGCGACGGCGCGCTTCCAGATCAGCTCGTAGAGCCTGAACTGATCCCGGTCCAGGTACCGTTTCACGGAATCCGGAGTGCGGGCTGCCGAGGTCGGCCGGATGGCCTCATGCGCTTCCTGGGCGTTGCGCGCCCGGGTTCGATACTGGCGCGGACTGTCGGGCAGGCTCTCGGCGCCGTAGCGCTCGGCGATGACCCGGCGAAGCTCCGTCAGGGCGTCGGCCGCGAGCGTCACCGAGTCCGTCCGCATATAGGTGATCAGGCCGATCGACTCTTCGCCGGTATCGATGCCTTCGTAGAGCCGCTGTGCCACCGACATGGTCTTCTGCGCGCTGAAGCCGAGCTTCCGCGAGGCGTCCTGCTGCAGCGTCGACGTGATGAACGGCGGTTGGGGATTCCGGCGCCGCTGCTTCTTGTCGACCCTGGCGCAGGTCAGCACGCCTCGTGCAGCGGAGATTTCGGCTGCGTTGCCCGGCGCCGCTGCCGCGTCGATCGCGCGTACGGCCCGGCGGGCGCTCGCTTCGTCGGTGAACGTGAACTGTTCGACCTTCGTCCCTTCGAACACCGACAGGCGGGCCTTGAATTGAGGCGATTCCTGCCCGTCAACGGGCTCGGTTGCGGCGGTCGCTTCGATCGTCCAGTACTCGCGCGGCACGAAGGCGTCGATCTCGTCCTCGCGCTCGACGATAAGCCTGAGCGCCGGACTCTGGACCCGGCCCGCCGAGAGCCCCCGCCGCACCTTTTTCCACAGCAGCGGCGAGAGATTGAAGCCCACCAGGTAGTCGAGCGCCCGGCGGGCCTGCTGGGCGTTGACCAGTTGCGCGGAGAGCGGCCGCGGCGAGTCGATCGCCTCGCGGATCGCGCGCCTGGTGACTTCGTGGAACACGACCCGGTTGACGGGCTTGGAATCGAGGAGCTTGCGTTCCTTGAGAACCTCGTAGATGTGCCAGGAGATCGCTTCGCCTTCGCGGTCGGGGTCCGTCGCAAGGTAGACCGCGTCCGCCTTCCTCACGGCTTTCGCGATCGTCTCGACGTGGCGCTTGTTCTTCTCGATGAGCCCGTACTTCATGGCGAAGCCGTGCTCGGGATCGACGGCGCCGTCCTTCGGCACGAGGTCGCGGACATGCCCGTAGGATGCAACGACCGCGAAATCCCGACCGAGATATTTCTCGATCGTGCGCGCCTTGGCGGGGGACTCGACGATGACGAGGTTCTTGCTCACGGCAGAATCAGGTACTCAGTGCGGACCGCAAGCCATGGGTCAGCCCGATGGGTTCGACATGCCGCCGGAACGACAGTGGGTCAGTGAACCCAGCCCGGATCGTCGGCGAACACGAGATCCTCCATCTGGGCATACGCCTGCTCGTGTCCGGGCTGGCTGAACAGGACCATCATCACGACCCACTTGATATGCTCGATATCGACTTCCTCGGTGTCGAGCGCGAGCAGCCGGTCGATCGCAAGTTCGCGATGCGGCGGCGCGAGAATTCCAATCTGTTCCAGGTGCAGCAGGTAGCCTCTGGAGGCCGCGTCGAGCCTGGTCTGCTCGAGGCGGTCGTAAATCCGGATTGCGGCGTTACGCGGAGTGTCGTCCGGCGCGACTTCTATCGAGTTCAGTTCGTCGAGCCAGTCGAGCGCCCGCTCGATCTCGCGGGCGCCGAAACCCGCGCGCTCGAGTTCGTCCCTGAGCTCGTTGCGATCCGGCTCGAGCTCGTCCTCGCTGTCGACGAACGCTTCGAACAGGTACATGAGAACGTCGAGCACCGTTTCCTTCATCAGTTCTTTTTCACCAGGCGGCAGTAACGTGCACCGGGCAACGCCTCGACGACCCCACCCATTTCCAGCAGCAGGAGCATGGAGGAAAGCTCTGCTGCCGTCAATCCGGCTGCCTCGAGCAGGTCGGCGGCGCGTACGGGCTCGAAACCGAGCAGATCGAGGAGCTTCGCATAGGCCGGATCGTCGGTCAGCGGGTGCTTCGACGACCGCGTTGAATCTGGCTGAGCGGGATCGGCGGCTGCAAGCTGGGGCGCGAGTTCTGCAAGGATTTCGTCGCCTTCCTCGGCGATTGTCGCGCCGTCGCGGATCAGCCTGTGACAACCTTTGGCCAGCGGATTGTGTATGGAGCCCGGGACTGCGAATACCTCGCGGCCGTAGTCGGCCGCCAGCCGCGCCGTGATCAGCGAACCGCTGCGCCGCGTCGCCTCGACGACGAGCGCGCCGAGCGAGAGCCCGGCGATGATGCGGTTGCGCTGCGGGAACTGGAATGGGCGTACCGGCGTGCCCGGCGGGTACTCGGACACGATGAGTCCGCACTCCGAGATGCGTGCCGCGAGCTTGCGGTTGCGGCGCGGATACACGCGGTCGATGCCGCAGCCGAGCACCGCGATCGTGCGGCCGGCTTCTCCGATCGCCCCTCGGTGGCCCGCGCTGTCGATGCCCGTGGCGAGTCCGCTCGTGATCGTCAGCCCGCGGCGGCTCAGATGCGCCGCGAAATACTCGGCATTGGCCCGCCCGCCCGAGGTCGGATTGCGGCTGCCGACGATCGCAAGCTGCGCGCCGGCGAGGAGCGCCGTGTTCGCGCCGTCGACCCAGAGCGCGAGCGGGGCGTCGGGGATCTCCCTGAGCTGCGGGGGATAGGCCGCATCGTCGAGCGTGATCAGGGCGTGGCCGCGTTCGTCGAGCCAGCGGCGCCAGCGCTCGAGCAGTTCCGAATCCGGCGCGTGAAGCCGCGCGGCGGACTCCTGCGAAATGCCGCCGGACACGAGTTCGCGGACCGGTGTCGCAAGCAGCGCTTCGACCGAACCGGCCTTGCGCAGTGCCCGGCGCCACGCGGCCGGCGCCGATGGCTGGGTCTGCAGCAGGAGCAGCCAGGCCTCAGACCTCATCGCTCATCCAATCCAAGCTGGGCTCACGATCTTCGGTGCGGGGGGACTCGTCCGGCAAGCGTTCTTTCTCGGTAAAAGGCCGCCGATTGACGGGATTTCCGGCGAATCGGGCAGTTGGGCTTGCTGGTATACTGCGCCGGTACGCCGCCCCGCGGCCCGCCCCGCGCCCAGGTTCCGGCACCATGGCACGACTCGCGATTCTCGAATATCCCGACAAGCGTCTCCGCCTCAAGGCCGAGCCGGTCGAGGACGTCGATGACGAAATCCGCGGCCTCGTTTCGGACATGCTCGAGACGATGTACGCCGCGGCCGGAATAGGTCTCGCCGCGACGCAGGTCAACGTCCGCAAGCGCCTGCTCGTCATCGACGTTTCCGAGGCGCGCGACGAGCCGCACGTCCTGATCAATCCGGTCATCGTCCATGCGCAAGGCAAGATCAGTTCGGAGGAAGGCTGCCTCTCCGTTCCCGACGTCTTCGACTACGTCGAGCGCGCCGAGCAGATCAGGGCCACCTACCTCGACCTCGACGGCCGGCCGGCGGAACTCGAGGCGGAGGATCTGCTCGCCGTCTGCGTTCAACACGAGATCGATCATCTCGACGGGAAGCTCTTCGTCGACTACCTCTCGGAACTCAAGCGGCAGCGGCTCAGGAAGAAGGCGCTCAAGAAGGTCAGGCGCAGCGCGAACGAGGCGCCGCGGCAATCGATCTCGGCACGGCTGATCTGAACGGCGGTACCGGCTGTAGCAGTTCCTGGCATAAGCCCTGCTGCATGGCGCGGAGGACCGCCTGGCCGAAGACGGCTGATCAGGTGCGGCGCGGCGATTCACGGAGGTCCTGGCGTTGAGTGAACCGGCGCGAATCGTGTTCGCCGGGACGCCCGAATTCGCGGTTCCCGCGCTCGAACGGATCGCCGCTTCCGGAGCGGCGGTCCCGTTCGTGCTCACGCAAGCGGACCGCCGCGCCGGTCGCGGCCGGAAACTGACGCCTTCGCCGGTCAAGCGCACTGCCGAGCGCCTGGGCCTCGGCGTCGCGCAGCCCGCGGCGCTCCGCGATCCGCAGCTTGCCGAAGCCTGGGGGCCCCGGCCCGATGCGCTCGTCGTTGCCGCTTACGGCCTGTTGCTGCCGCGATGGCTGCTCGAATGGCCGCGTTGCGCCTGCATCAACGTTCACGCGTCGCTGCTGCCGCGCTGGCGCGGCGCCGCGCCCATCCAGCATGCGATTCTCGCCGGCGACGCCGAGACTGGAATCAGCATCATGCGAATGGCCGCAGGACTCGACACGGGTCCTGTCTATGCGGCTCGTGCGCGGCATATCGAGCCCGGCATGACAGCGGGGCGCCTGCACGACCGGCTGGCGGAACTCGGCGCCGCGCTGCTCGGCGAGGTGTTGCCCGACATCCTCGCGGGCCGCATCGTCCCGCATGCGCAGGATGACGAGTCGGCGACCTACGCCGGCAAGATCGCGAAGTCCGACGCGCGCCTCGATCTGACCCGCGGTGCGCTCGAACTCGAACGGCAGGTGCGGGCGTTCAATCCCTGGCCCGTAGCCGAAGCGAAACTGACCGACGGTCGGCGGCTCAGGATCTGGCAAGCCTCGACGCTCGAAGCCGGGACCCATGTCGAGGCGTTGCCCGGAACGATCGTGGCGGCCGGCGGCGCCGGTATCGACGTTGCGACCGGCACCGGCTTGCTGCGGCTCGAACGCATACAGGCGCCGTCCTCGGCTGTGATGGACGCCGCCGCCTGGCTCGCGGCCCACAGCCTCGAGGGGGTGTCGTTTGTCTGCTGAACGCGGCGCTGCCGCGGCTCGTGGCCGGACCGTGCTTGCTGAACGCGACGCCGGGCGCCCGAGGGCAGACGGTGGCTGAACGAAGCGCCGCCGGCGCGCGCGTGCGCGCCGTGGCCGCGAAGCTCAACGCGGCTATCGTGCGCGACGGACGGACGCTCGACAGCGTGCTGACCGAGCCTGCCGGGCTGCCCGAACGGGATCTGCCGCTGCTCAGGGCGCTGCTCTACGGTTCGATCCGCTGGCATCACCGCCTTGCCTGGCAGCTTGAGCGACTGCTGACGCGGCCGCTCGGCCGCAGCCGCAGGGACGCCGAACTCGCGGCGCTGATCCGGCTCGGACTCTTTCAGTTGCAGTGGCTCAGGGTTCCCGACCACGCTGCGGTGTCCGCGACCGTGGACGCGGCGGCGGCTATTGGCGCCGGCCAGCGGCGTGGTCTGGTCAATGCGGTGCTCAGGCGGTTCAGACGCGAGGAGCGGCAGCTCGATGCGGCAATGGCCGACTCGCCGGAAGCGTTCCGGAGCCACCCGCGCTGGCTCATCGACGCGATCGAGAAAGACTGGCAAGGACGTGCCGGGGAAATCCTCACGGCCAACAACGCGCAGCCGCCGATGTGGTTGCGCGTCAATACCTGCCGCGTCGGCGTCGACGAGTACGCTGCGACGCTGACCGAATCGGGCCACTCGGCCCAACGTGACGACACCGCGCCGGCCGCGCTGCTGCTCGACGAACCCGTGCCGGCGGCGAGCCTGCCGGGCTATGCGGACGGGCTCGTCTCCGTACAGGATGCGGCCGCGCAACTCGCCGCAGCCTACCTTGACCTGCGGCCCGGCCAGCGAGTCCTCGACGCCTGCGCCGCACCCGGCGGCAAGACCGCGCACATGCTCGAGTCCTGCCCGGATCTTGCCGAGGTCGTGGCGCTCGACCGCGACCCGGACCGGCTCGCCATCGCCCAGGACAACCTCGCGCGACTCGGGCTTTCGGCGACGTGGCTCGCTTGCGATGCCGCGGACACCGAAACCTGGTGGGACGGACGCCCGTTCGACCGAATCCTCGTCGATGCGCCCTGCAGCGCGATCGGCGTCGTCAGGCGCCACCCCGATATCAAGCTGTTGCGGCGCGAGAGCGATCTCGACGCTGTCGCGAGGCTGCAGGCGCGCCTGCTCGAGCGGACCTGGCCATTGCTGGGCTCGGACGGCCTGCTCGTCTACGCGACCTGTACGGTGCTCAAGCGCGAGAATCACGCCCAGATCGAGCGATTCCTGCAGGCGGCTCCGGACGCTGCGCTTGCCGGCGGCCGCTCGCGCGGCCAGCGGCAGCTTTTCCCCGGGGAGGCGAACATGGATGGCTTCTATTATGCTTGCCTGAAAAAGCGTGACGCTCGGCAAGGTTCCCGTGCATGATCCCCGCGACAACGACCAGGGCAGAGGTCCACCGGCTCGTGTGAGCCGGCTCGTCGTCGTCTGCGCCGCGCTCGCCCTGGTTCCCGGAGCCGCTGCCCACGCCCAGGACGATCCGGGCCGCTTCGAGGTCCGCTCCGCGAGTGCCGGGCTCGATGCGGGTTCGGACGTCTACTTCCTCGATGCCCGGCTCGAACTCAGGCTTTCGTCCGAGGCTCGCGAAGCCCTCGAGTCGGGTGTGCCGCTCAGCATTCGCGTTGAGGTCGAGATCATCCACGTGCGCCGCTACCTGCTCGACCGGGAGAGCGCCGAGCTGACCCAGCTCTATGAGCTTCAATATCATCCCTTGCTCGAGCGCTACACCGTGCGCAACGTCAACAGCGGTACGCTCGATACTTACGCGACGCTGTTCGCCGCACTCAATTTTCTCGGCCGGATCGACCGGCTGCCGCTGATCGACCAGGCGCTGCTCGATCCCGAGCGGCTCTACGACATCCGATTGCGCGTCCTTCTCGACACGGAACAATTGCCGGGTCCGTTGCGCCTGCTGGCCTTCTGGCGGCGCGACTGGTCGCTCGGAAGCGAGTGGTACAGATGGAGCCTCGAAGAAGAAGACTGAGGAACGTGCTCTATGGCGTGCTGCTGATCGCGGCAGCGCTGCTGTGGATCGTCGGCTTGCTGCTGTTCAGCCAGGTCACGGAGAACTCCGACGATTTCGCGCGGTGGACGAACTGGATTTTCCTGATCAACGCGGTCGGTGTCGCCGTACTCGCGACGCTGATCGCCGGCAACCTGATCCGGCTGATACGCGACCATCGCCGCCAGGTCCCGGGCTCGCGCCTGGAAACGCGCGTGGTGACGCTCCTCGTCTTCCTGGCGGTCGCGCCTCTTGTAATCGTCTATGGTTTTTCGGTCGAGTTCATCAACCGCGGCATCGACGAGTGGTTCGATGTCGACGTCGAGCAGGGCCTCGGCAACGCCCTCGAACTCAGCCAGACTGCGCTCGATCTTCAGACCCGCGACAGCGTCGCCGCGCTCGAAGCCATGGCGCGGGTACTGGACTCGCCCGAGGCGCGAGCCGACCTGGCAACGGAGGTCGGCCGCCTGCAGCGCGAACGCGGCGCACAGGAGCTCACGATCTTCGGGCCGAACAACCAGATCGTCGCGACGAGTGCCGCGGATCCCGAAGCCGCGGTGCCCCCGCCGCCGAGCGAGGAAATGCTGCTGCGGTTCAGACAGGCGCAGGTCGATTCGAACCTCGGCGGCGTGGCCCGCCAGCCGAGCGACGATATCGGCCTGACGCAGAGTTCGGGCGAGCCGTACGTCAACTTCGAGCCCACGGCCGACGGCCGCTTTCAGATCTCTACGGCCATCGCGTTGAGCCCGCAACTGCAGACGGGCGAACTGCAGATCCTGCGCGCGGTATTCCCCGTGCCGCCGCGCTTCAGCGAACTCGCGAACTCCGTGGAGGGGAGCTACAACCAGTTTACGGGGCTCGATTTCCAGCGGACCGCGCTCAAATACGGCTTTACGTTAACGCTGAGCCTGGTTCTGCTTATCGCGCTGCTCGCTTCCGTTTACGGGGCGTTCTATTCCGCCCGGCGCCTGATCGGCCCGATCCAGCAGCTCATGCAGGGGACGCGAGCGGTCGCACGCGGCGATCTCGACACGCGCCTGACGGCGCCCGCGCACGACGAGATCGGCTTCCTCGTCAATTCCTTCAACGACATGACGCAGCGCCTCGCGCGGGCGCGCCAGGAAGCCAGGACCAGCGAGCAGCTCGTCGAGAGCGAGCGGCAGAAGCTGGCGGTCATCCTCGCGCGGCTCTCGACGGGGGTGGTGTCACTTGAGCCCGACATGCGGATCCGCACGGCGAACGGCGCAGCCAGCGCCATTCTGGGCGCCGACCTCGAATCGCACATCGGCGAATCGCTCGAGGAGCTTTCCGGGACGAGACCGCAACTCGCGCAGTTCCTGACCGTCGCACGTGCCCACACGGAGCGTCACGAAACCGAATGGCGCGAACAGATCGTGCTCAGGGGCGATGCGCGGCGCCGGGTGCTCATGTGCACCTGCACGGAGCTGCCGGCCGAGGAGAACGCGCCGGGCGGGTTCGTCGTGGTCTTCGACGACATTACGGACCTGCTGCAGGCGCAGCGCAGCGCGGCCTGGGGCGAGGTCGCGCGGCGGCTCGCGCACGAGATCAAGAACCCGCTGACGCCGATCCAGCTCTCGGCCGAGCGACTCAGGCGGCGCTATCTCGACGCCGACGCCAGGGAACTGGATCTGCTGGATCGATCGACGCACACGATCATCCAGCAGGTCGAAGCGATGAAGGACATGGTCGACGCGTTCAGCGAGTATGCGCGCGCCCCCGTCATGGAGCCCAGCGTTGTCGACATCAACGAGTTGATCGCTGAAGTGGCGGAACTCTACCGGCACCAGGAGACCGCCGTCGCCATCGAGCTAGCTTCGGAAGAGAAACTGCCGCGCATCGAAGTCGACATCGGGCGGATGCGCCAGGTGCTCCACAACCTGATGCGCAACGCTCTGGAGGCGACCGAGAACCGCGAGGGTGCACGCGTCGATATCGCGACACGCTATATCGAGGTCGACGCGCGTGAATTCGTGGAGATCCTCGTGATCGACAACGGGCCGGGATTCTCCGCCGACATCATCGATCAGGCATTCGAGCCCTACGTGACGAGCAAGGCCAAGGGCACGGGCCTCGGGCTTGCGATCGTCAAGAAGCTCATCGAGGAACATGGCGGCCAGATACGCGCCGGGAATGGCGAACACGGCGGGGCGCGGATCGTTATACTGCTACCTGCATCGGTGGCTAGCGGGGCCGTGCGGGTGGCTGCCGGCAACGAGCAACGGAGGGAACTGGCGTGAACGATGCCCGGATCCTGGTCGTAGACGACGAATCGAACATCAGAGAGCTGCTGGACGAGATCCTGAGCGAGGAAGGCTACGACGTCACGACCGCCGCGGACGCCGAGCACGCTCGTGCGGCGCGCAAGGAGCGAGCCTACGATCTCACGCTGCTCGACATCTGGATGCCGGACACCGACGGGATCACGCTGCTCAAGGAATGGGCCGAGGGCGGGTCGCTCGGTCCGGTCGTGATGATGTCGGGGCACGGCACGGTCGATACCGCCGTCGAGGCAACGCGCCTCGGCGCGCTCGATTTCATCGAGAAGCCGATTTCGCTGACGAAACTGCTGCGCACCGTAGAGAAGGCGCTCGCACCTCGCCGTGCCCGTGCATCACGCCGCACGCTGGTTCTGCCGGTGCTCGGCCCCGTGGGCAAGAGCGCCCTCATGGCCGGGTTGCGCGACGAGGTCGAAAGGATCGCCGGCCACGCCACGGCAGTCGTATTCGCCGGCGAGTCCGGCAGCGGCCGGGAACGGTGCGCGCGCTACTTCGCCAATCGCGGCATCAGGTCGCGTGGACCGTTCGTCAAGGTCGTCGGCGCAGGGCTCGGCGACGAGGAGTGCCGGCGCATCCTGCTCGGCGAACGCGGCGAACCGGGTGCGCTGGAACAGGCGCGCGGCGGCGTGCTTTACATCCGCGGCATAGACGAAATGTCCTCGGGCGCACAACGTGCGTTGCTCGAAATCATGGTTCGGGCCAGCGACGCGTCCGGAACCGCGGCCGCCGAACAGCGTCTCGACGTACAGATCGCCGCCGGCGCCAAACCCGGGATCGAGAACGACGAGTCCTTCTGCGAGGAATTGTTCACACGGCTCAACCCGGTCGTGGTGCGGGTGCCGCCGCTCAGGGAGCACGCCGAGGACGTGCCGGAGCTGCTGCGTTTCTACGTCGACGTTCTCGTCGATGCGGAGAACGTGCCGTTTCACCGTTTCAGTATCGCCGCCCAGAATCGCCTGCGCAACTATCCCTGGCCAGGCAACGTTCGGGAGCTCAGGGACATCGTCAAACGCCTGCTCATACTCGGCGGCGACGAGGAGATCAGCCTCGCGGCGGTCGAGGCGGAACTGCAGTCTGAAACGACCGGCGTCGAACCGCTCATCGAACAGGACCTGCTCGCGATGCCGCTACGCGAGGCGCGAAAACGCTTCGAGCGCGCGTATCTTCAGCAGCAGTTGATTCTCTGCGACGGCAAGGTCGGCAGGCTCGCCAAGCGGGTCGGCATGGAGCGAACCCACCTTTACCGCATGCTCCGATCGCTCGACATCGATTTCAGACGCAGGCCTGGCAAGCAGTAAGCGGCTGCGGGAGCGGCGGTGAACCTGTTCGTGGCCGCGAACGGGCCCGGGAAGAATTACGGCACCTTGATCAGCAGCGTCTCGATCTGATTGTCGCGGAGAGTCGCCCGCGCGCGGTTGAGCTGTTCGAGATCGTTCATCGGGCCGACACGTACCCGGTGATAAACATCGTCGTCGATCGTCACGCGCTGGATGCGCGATTCGATGCCAAGCAGCGCGAGACTCGCCTGCCTGCTGTCGGCGTCGGCAAGCTGCCGGAACGATCCGGCCTGCAGCACGTAAGCGCCGGGCGCCTCAACGGCCGCCGGCATGGTGTCGGGCTGCGCCTGGCTCTCCACTTCGGGGATGACGACCTCGAACCGCGGCAGTATCTCGTAGAAGTCGAACGTTGCCTCGACCGGTGCGGCTGACGCCGCCGGTGCCGCTGCCGGTTCGGGAGCGGCGGCTGCGGGTTCGGATCGCGGTACCGGCACGACAACCGGCAAATCAGACGCCGGCAGCCCGCTGTCGCGCACATAGACGACCAACGCCACGAGCAACCCGATGCTCAGGCCCGACAGCATCCACAGCCAGCCGGGGGCCTGCTTCTGCGTCCTTCGCTTTCGGGCTGGGCGCGCCACGCGGCTATTGTTACATACTCTCGGGCGCCGACACGCCCACCAGCCCAAGCGCATTGCGAATGACGCAGCCGACGGCGAGAGCGAGCGTCACCCGCGCATCGCGCACGTCGTCATCGTCGACGAGAATGCGGTGCGCGTTGTACCAGGCGTGAAATTCGGCCGCGATGCCGCGTACGTAATGGACGACGTGGTGCGGCGCCCGCTTGTCGGCGGCCAGCTCGACAACTTCGGGAAACCGACCAAGCGCGACCATGAGCGACCGCTCTTCTGGCTCTTCGAGCGCACCGAGTTTGACGCCGCCGGCATCGGGACGGCTCAGGCCGTTATCCGCCATACGCCTCAGCATGCTCGCGATGCGCGCGTGGGCGTACTGCACGTAATAGACGGGGTTGTCGCTCGACTGCGACTTCGCAAGCTCGAGATCGAAATCCAGGTGCTGGTCGTTCGACCGCGAGACGTAGATGAACCGCGCGGCATCGTTGCCGACTTCCTCGCGCAGTTGGCGCAAGGTCACGAATTCGCCGGCGCGCGTCGACATTTGTGCCTTGACATTCCCGCGGTAGAGCACCACGAACTGCACGAACTGCACCTCAAGGCGCTCGCCGTGCCCGGTCAGCGCTTCGACGGCGGCCTTGAGCCGGGCGACGTAGCCGTGGTGATCGGAACCGAGGACGTTGAGCATGACGTCGTAGCCGCGCTCGTACTTGTCCAGGTGATAGGCGATGTCGCTTGCGAGGTAGGTCGTCGCGCCGTTCTCGCGAACGACGACGCGATCCTTGTCGTCGCCGAGCGCCGACGAGCGAAACCAGGTCGCGCCATCCTTCTCGTACAGATGGCCGTTCGCTTCGAGCGTCTTGAGCGCACGGTCCACCGCGCCCCCGCCGGTCAGGCTGCGCTCGGAAAACCAGCGGTCGAAACGGACCGAGAACGCTTCGAGGTCGTCACGGATGTCGGCCAGGACCTCGTCGAGCGCGGCGTCAACAACGGTCTGAAACGAATCGTCGCCGGCTGAGCCCCTGATCGCGGCGATCAGGCGGTCGATGCGCGCGTCGGCATCGGGGTCGTGGCTGGAGTCGGCGTTCGCGGCATCGTCGCCGGCGAGACCCTCCTGTTCGCCGCCTGCGGCGGGTCCGAACACCTCGGCTACCGCAGCAACGTCGCCGCAGAGCGCAGCGCCGTGCCGTTCGACGACCCGCGCCGCGATGTTGCTTACGTAGCCGCCCTGGTAGGCGTTCCTCGGGAAGGGCAGTTCGTTGCCCAGGGTCTCGACATAGCGCAGCCACACGCTCGCGGCAAGGATGTCGATCTGCCGTCCCGCGTCGTTGACGTAGTACTCCTCGTTGACGGCGTGGCCCGTGGCGCGCAGCAGGTTCGCAAGCGACGCGCCCTGGGCGGCATTGCGGCCGTGTCCGATATGCAGCGGGCCGGTCGGGTTCGACGAGACGTACTCGACAAGCACGCGGCGGCCTTGTCCGGCGTCGCTTTTGCCATAGGACTCGCCTTCACCGAGCATGCGCCTGACTTCGCCGTGGATGGCTTCGGCCGAGAGCCTGAGGTTCACGAAACCCGGTCCCGCCACTTCGACGCTCTCGATGAGTTCGGACGCGGCGAGGCGGTCTTTCAGCGCGGCGGCGAACTCGCGCGGCTTGCGTCCATAGCGTTTCGCGACGCGCATGGCGACGTTGCTCGTGAAGTCGCCGTGGCGCGGATCGCGGCTGCGTTCGAGTTCGGGGCTGGTCCCGGCGAGCCCGGTCCAGCCTTCGCTGTCCTCGAGCGAGCGCAGGGCGTCGCGGAGCAGGCTGTCCAGTATCTGGCGCACGTGACGTCGGCCTTCGGGTCGGAGCGGCGCATTTTGCCACGGGCCGCCGGCCGATGCGCACCCTGGACCGTCGCCTACAGTCCGTTCGGATCGATATCGATCGCCCAGCGGACCCGGCGTGCCTCCGGCCACGCACGCGACGCGCCGGCGACGATACCGACGAGCCGGTGCAATGGCGGGCGCTTACCGGACTGCAGGATGAGCTGCGCCCGGTAGCGGCCGGCCAGGCGTTCCATCGGTGCGGCGGCCGGTCCGAGCACCCGAACGTCCTCCGCATGCTCGCGGGCAGTGGCGCCGATTCGGCGCAGGTAGCGGTATACCGTGTCACGGTCGTGCGCTTCGGCACGCCAGACGGCGACATGCGAGTAGGGGGGCCAGTCCGCCAGTCTGCGTTCGGCGAGCGCGAGCTTCGCGAACGCCGCGTAGTCCTGATCGACGAGCGCCGCGAGCAGTGCGTGCCGCGGATAGTGCGTCTGGATCACGACCTCGCCGGGCCGATCCCTGCGTCCGGCGCGGCCGGCCACCTGGACGATCGTCTGGGCGAGGCGCTCCTCGCTCCTGAAGTCCGTTCCGAGCAGGCCCTGATCGGCGTTGACAATGCCGACGAGCGTGACGCGCGGGAAGTCGTGCCCCTTGGTCAGCATCTGCGTGCCGACGATGATATCGGTCTCGCCGCGCTCGACTTCGCCAAGTACGGTCGCCAACGCGCCGCGGGTTCGCGAGACATCCCGGTCGAGCCGCGCGATGCGCCTGTCGGGATAAAGTGCTTTCAGCGCGTCGCTCACGCGCTGCGTGCCGGCGCCGACGGCTACCCGTTCGTTGCCGCAGGTCGGACAGGTCCAGTGCAGCATGGCCTCGCGGCCGCAGTGGTGACAGCGCAGGCGCCCGGATCCGGCATGTACGGTCATGCGGGCGTCGCAGCGCCCGCATTCCTCGGTGACGGTGCATTCCGCGCAAAACAGTACCGGTGCGAACCCGCGCCGATTGAGGAACAGCAACACCTGGTCGCCGCGCTCGAGGTGGCGGTCGATCCGGGTAACGAGCGGTGTGGAGAGTCCGTGGCGGCTCGCGTGCATGTTGAGGTCGATGGTTCGGACCGAAGGCACGCCGGCCGCGCCGATCCGCTTCGGCATCGTCAGCAGGCGGTAGCGCCGTTCGAGCGCGTTGCGGTAGCTCTCGAGCGACGGCGTCGCCGAAGCGAGCAGGACGGGTACTCCGAGCCGGCGCGCCCTGACGACCGCGAGGTCGCGCGCAGAGTAACGAAAGCCGCGTTCCTGTTTGTAGGCGGGGTCGTGCTCCTCGTCGACGATGATGAGTCCGGCCGTCGGCAGCGGGGCGAAGACGGCCGAACGCGTGCCGACGATGAGCCGCGCCTGTTGCCGGTAGGCCCGCCGCCACGCGTCGTGGCGATCCCGGTCCGTGAGCCCGGAGTGAAGTATCGCGAGTTCTTCGCCGAAGCGGCGGCTCAGCCGCTCAACGAGCTGGGGCGTGAGGCTGATCTCGGGCACGAGCAGCAGCGTCTGCCGGCCGGCGTCGAGTTGCTCCCGGATCAGGCGCAGGAAGATCTCGGTCTTGCCGCTTGCCGTGACGCCGTGCAGCAGAAAGACCTTGAAGCCCGGATCCGTTGCGGCGATCGCATCGAGTGCGCGGGTCTGGTCCGCCGTGAGATCAGGGAGCGGCTCCGTCGTCCGGGTGGGCGGATGTGATCCGGCGTCGGGGGATGGCGGTTGCGAACCGGCCGATTCGGTTGGTGCGCTTCCACCGGAATCGGATGGTGGTTCGCCACTGCTGCCGGTCCGTGAGCCGGCCGAAGCACCGGCAGCCTCGCTGCCGGCCTTGCCTGCATCCGGCGTGCACGGCTCGATCCAGCCCTTCGCCGTGAGCCGCCTGACGACGTCGGGGCTCAAGCCGGCACGCCTGAGTTCGGTCTCGGTAGCGAGCGGCTGCTGACTCAGGAGGCTCAGACAACGTGCCTGCTGCGGCGCGCGTCCGGCCACCCGGTCCAGCGGTTGCGCGCCGCCCTCTGGCGTGAGCTGCCAGGCACGCTCGATCGGCCCGTCGAGGGACCGTCCCTTGCGAAGCAGGGTCGGCAAGGCATGACTGAGGACTTCGCCGATCGGATGGTGGTAGTAGTGTGACGCCCAGCGCAGCGTCGCGAGCAGTTCGTCGCCGATGACCGGTCGCGCGTCGATGCGTTTGAGCACGGGTTTCAGCTTGTCCGCCGGCAGCATCGTCGCCGCGGGATGTTCGAGCACGATACCGACCCGCTCGCCCTTGCCGAACGGCACCCGAACGCGCGCGCCGGCCGGCGGCGGCGCCCCGCCTGCGGTCCACAGGTAATCGAAGCCGTCGGACAGCGGAACGGGAACCGCGACACGAACCAGTGGCCGGACGGCGGGCTGCGATGGAACGGCGAACTTGGACAAGGCTCTGGACCGGACAGTAGATGTCGTGACGGGGATGCTCGAAAGGGGGATATGGTAATCCGCAGAGCAGCCGACCGGCGGCAGGACCGTGAGAGGGTCGAAACAGGCTCCCCGTTCGGTCGGAGACGTTTTCCCCTCCGTGCGACTTCGGGGTGGTCGCCCCCGTCTCGCCATCGCCTGTGTATCGAAACCGCAACGTAACGAAACCGGTTGATAATTCTCGCGGTCTCGGTGAAACTTGCGACCCGGCACAGGTAGCGAACGATGGACTTCCAGTCTCACATTTTTTCGCAGGAAGTGTTGCGTACCGACATCGCCGGTATGCCGCTGGAGTGGATCGACTACCGGGCCGCCGCATCGCTCTACCATGGCGGCCAGGTGGCCTACTGCTGCGGATCGCCGATCTACCGCGTGCGCGGCGGCTACAACGCGGTCACGGGACTGCGCAGCGTCATCGAGGTCAGCTCGATCGTCGCAACCCGCGGCGACACCCGGAAGGTCGACGACAATCGCGGCCGCTACACGCCACCCCTGAACAACCGCACGCTCTTCAAGCGCGACGCGAACATCTGCATGTATTGTGCGACGCGGTTCCCGACGTCGGCGCTGACCAGGGACCACGTGACCCCGCTCAGCCGCGGCGGCAGCGACACCTGGCCGAACGTCGTGGCGGCGTGCCGGCGCTGCAACAACCACAAGGGCGGCCGGTCGCCGGAGGCAGCGGGCATGCAGCTCGTGGCCGTTCCGTTCACGCCGACCTACGCCGAGTACATCTTCCTCAAGGGTCGCCGGATTCTCGCCGACCAGATGGAGTACCTGCTCAGCCACTTCCCGCGGACCAGCCCGCTGCACGCCCGCCTGAACGGCGACCTGGCGTGGGCCGGCGCCGTTCGCTGACTGCGCGTCGGCACCAAGAGCGCATGGCGCTCGACCAGGTTCTCGACGACCTTCAACGCGAAGCCGGCATCGCCCGCCTGGGTGAGGTACGCGCTGTCGGCGGCGGCAGCATCAACCGGGCGTTCAGGGTCGAGAGCGGCGCCGGGCCGGTATTCGTCAAGGTCAATACACGCCAGAGTGCCGACATGTTCGCGGCGGAGGCGGCCGGGCTCGAAGCGATTCGCGAAGCGCGGGCCGTCGCGACTCCGGTTGTGGTCGCGCTCGGCGAGACCGGCGAACATGCCTGGCTCGCGCTCGAATGGATCGACTTCGTGGCCAACGCGCAGCCAGCGGCCGAGCGTCTCGGACGCGAACTCGCCGCGATGCACGCGGTCACCGGCGAGCACTTCGGCTGGCATCGCGACAACACGATCGGCTCGACGCCGCAGCCGAACACGCCGACGGAAGAGTGGATCGATTTCTGGCGTGACCATCGGCTCGGCCACCAACTCGAGCTCGCCGTGCGCAGGGGACTGCCGGGCGACAGCGAACGCCGGCTGACGGCGTTGCTTGGCGGGCTCGATCAGTACTTCGACGGCTACCGGCCAGAGTCCTCACTACTGCACGGCGATCTCTGGGGCGGCAACTGGGGCGCGACCCGAGACGGCATACCTTACATATACGATCCCGCCGTCTACTTCGGCGACCGCGAGGCGGACCTCGCGATGACGCGGTTGTTCGGCGGATTCGGCGAGAAGTTCTACGAGGCTTATCAGGCGGTGTGGCCGCTGGCGCCGGGCTGGGAACGCCGGGTGGCACTCTACAACCTCTACCATCTTGTCAACCATTTCAATCTGTTCGGGACAGGGTATCTTGGGAGGATCGAGGACGTGTTGCGGGAGCTTGGACGGTAGATCGCGCCGATGTGTCGGTTTGCTTTGGACGGACAATCGCCTTTGGCAGGCGCTGCGCGGTTGCGCGGGAAGGTCCGGATGGCGACCTTGATCCGAGCCCACGCAGGAGCCAGTTTCTGACAGACTTGGCGGGTTCACGATTTGCGGACCCGGAGTGAGCAGCAATCCGATGGGTTGTAGTATCAGGCGAGCGTACAGTTCCGATGCAGCGGCGGCATGCGACGTCGTACGGCGCTCCATGATCGAACTATGCACGGAGGATCATCGCGGCGATCCGAAGGTGCTGACCTGGTGGCTCGAAAACAAGACGGCCGCCAATTTCGAGGCCAGGATCGCTTCCGATCGCAACGTGGCGCTGGTAGCGGAGCGAGAGGGGCAAATCGTCGGGTTTGGTCTGATGGACCGATCCGGCTTCATCGCACTGCTTTACGTCTCGCCGGATGCCCGCTTCTGCGGCGCCAGCAAGGCGCTTCTGGCAGCGCTCGAGGAAGAAGCGCTCGCTGCCGGGGTTCGGGAGATGAAACTCGAGAGCACCAACACCGCGCTGCGTTTCTACACCGATGCCGGCTACTCGCCCGACGGCGATCCGAGGCGAGAGCCCTGCGGGACATATTGCCACCCCATGACTCGAAGAATCGGTCCCGGCGCGTAACCGCGTCCGGCGCGCTCAGCCGCGCCAGGAAGGATCCTCCCGGTCGAGGATTTCCTGAAGCTCGCGGAAGTGGTCATCGCTCAGGTCGGGATAGTCGAGCCATTGTCGCGCCGTCTTCGCGGCCACCCGGTCTGAAACGATGCGCAGTTCCTGGCCGGTCTGGAGCGCCGCGATGTAGGTCGAGCAGGCGCGCTCAAAGTAGTAGAGGTCGTCGAACGTCCGGGCGACCGTCTCACCGAGCGCCATCACCCCGTGGTTGCGCAGCAGGACAATCGGGTTGTCTCCCACGAGCTCGGCTATGCGTTCGGCCTCGTCGTCGAGGGCCATGCCGTCGAAGCCGTCGTCGATGCTCACGCGTTGCCAGAATCGCATCGCGTTGATGTCGATGGGCGGTAGCGTCGGATCGGCGAGGCAGGCAAGCACCGCCGCATTTCTCGAGTGCACATGAAGTACGCACCTGGCATGCGGAACGTGCCGGTGGATGCTTCCATGCAGCGCCCAGGCCGTCGGATCCGGTGCATCCGGCCGCCTCATCTCGCGCTTGTCTTCGGCATCGAGCAGCAGGAGCTCGCTCGCCTTGATGCGCGAGAAATGGCGGCCGCGCGGGTTCATGAGGAACTTCGTTCCCGCTTCGTCTACCGCGAGGCTGAAGTGGTTGGCGACCGACTCGTGCATGTCCAGGCGGGCCGCCCAGCGGAAAGCACAGGCCAGCGCGATCCGCTCATCCTCGAAGTCCATGCCGGGCCTGTCGAACACGGCGGGTCTGGCAGGCGTCATCGCATCCCCCCAGGTTCGAATGTACAGCTCGCTACAGTAGCTGGCCTGGGATATGCCTGTCCATCGAGTCGTTCGGCGGCTCGCGCGATCCCGGCTCAGCGAAATACGCCGCTAGTAGCCGCTCGCTCGCGCCTTGAGCGCTACCGCCATCGCGTTGAAGCCACGGCGGATGGCTCGGCCGTACAGCAACACGATCACCGGAGTAAGCACGCCGTTGAGTGAATCGGTGGTGCGATAGCGGCAGCGCGACTCATCCAGGCTTTCCAGGCGCTGTTCGCGGCGGGCGGTCAGGAGCCAGGACGCGCCCATGGTCACGCCCCAGACCAGCAACGTCGGCGGTTCGATGATCTCGATCCGTGCCGTCGGCCTTAGTCGGAAAGGCCCGTAAACGACGTGTAGACTCACCGACGCGCCGATCTCGAGATTCGCGTCCACGCGCGTAGTGAAGGGGTTCCACTCACCGTATCGTTCGAAATCGGTCAGGACTTCCCACGCGCGCTCGATGGGCGCTTCGATGTCAACCGCGTCCGACCTGATCGCATGGCGGAACATGTTGGCTAGCCGTGCTCGATGCCCATCGAGCCGCCCGCCGCATGCTTGTCGATCATCGCCTCGCTGAGTTCCCAGAGCTTCGCGCCGGTGGCCTCGTCCCGGGCGTGAGGGGACGGGGGCTTTTCGCTGAACACATGCAGGTAAACGCCGGTGCGTTCGCCCATCTCGTCCGCGCAGCACAGGTAGATGACCGGCCGGGCGGCCTTGTCGGGCGCTG
Source organism: Gammaproteobacteria bacterium (assembly GCA_022819855.1). Lineage (GTDB taxonomy): Bacteria > Pseudomonadota > Gammaproteobacteria > Steroidobacterales > Rariloculaceae > Rariloculus. The sequence continues at coordinate 257,054 of JAJEGN010000005.1, forward strand.
TGAAAAACAGTCTCGAAACGGGCCAGGTCAGTAGTCTCAGCAGCAACGGCGCGTCGCGCACGATTCCCGTACGGACGGCTCCGGGACAGAGCGAGTTCACGGCAACCCGGGTCTCCCCCTCGGAATTGAGCCGGCGCGACAGTTCCTGGGCGTAGGTGCAAAGGCGCAGCTTGCTGTCGGCGTAGTGCTTGAGGCTGTCTCTCAAGCCATAGTCGGTAAACGCGCCGAAGGTCTGAAAGTCGATGGGTCCCGCGGAGCGGTGCGATTCGGAGCCGACGACCACGATGCGCGGCCGCTGCTCCGCATTCGCGGAGGGTTGAATCAGCCCATCGGACAGCAGCCGGTCGATCAGGGCGCGGTTGGCCAGAAAGTGGACCGCGAACATCATCTCGTAACCCTGCGGGGACCTCCGGGCGCGTCGCGGTATCAGACCGGCATTCAGGACGATGATGTCCAGCCGCCGGCCTTGCTGCTTGAGCGTGTCGCAAAGCTCATGCACGGAATCGAGGTCCGCGAGGTCCACCTTGAGCATTTCCACGAGCTTCGAGCCCGACCTGCGACTCACGTCCTGGCCGGCTTCCGGGTGGCCGCTGCGGCAGGCCATGAGCACGCGGCCGCCGCGCCTGGCGAGGTCGATCGCCACGGCCTTGCCCAGCCCGCTGTTGGCGCCCGTGACGAGGCAGACCTTGCCGTCGATGCGGACGCTGTCCGGCAGAGGCCCGATCCTGTCCTTGTGCGCGAATCGATCTGCGACGGCGCCGTATACGGCGCCGCCGAGCGTCGTGTAGTCCCTGGATTGTTTATCGGTCTGCATGGTTCTCCGCCGTTTCTCGTGTCTGTTCCCGGTGCCTGAGTCCGGTGCTTGTACCTGATGGCTGTCCTGCCGCGACCCGGTCAAACGTCCGCAAGTCCCCGAGCTTCATCCGGAATCCGATAGACGCGGGTGTAGAACTCGAAATCCCGATCGATTCGCTCGGCGTCGAGTCCAAAATCGCCGAGGGAATAGACGTGTTTCCCATGGCGATCCTTGACATCGCCGCTCAGCGCCTCCTGCGCAGAGCGCTCGGAGGCTTCGTCGAACTCGATCGCGGCGCAGCGGTAGATTCTTCGCAGCTCGTCGATCGGATGCTTCAGCAGATCGTAGTAGGACACGTCGATGGAGGCGCCGGCGCTGCGGGAATATCGGACCGCGATGGACCGTTCGAGCACGCGGCGCATCTTCGGTACCCAGTGTGCGGCGATTTCGCGAGCGTCCACGCGGTCACTGAGAATGCCCCGGCCGTGCGCCACCATGCTGCAGAACGACGCGAGCGCCCGCTTCGGGTCGCGGTGGGTCTGAACGACCGATGTCCTCGGCAGCACGCGCAGCGCCACGTCGAGGTGTTCCAGGTGGTTGGGCGTCTTGAGAACCCAGTTCCGGCCGGGCCGCTGCCACTGCAACACCTTGAGCATCGTGAGCAGATACTCGTAGCTCCGCGTGTGATCCTGCTTCTCGAGCCACTCCGAGTAACTCGGGACATGCATCATCGCTTCCGGCGACTGGCTCATGAACGAGAGGTCGAGGAGAAAAACGTCCTCTTCCGGCGCGTCGTGGGCCAGCGGGTGAATGGCGGCGAATTCCGGTGCGAGATACGCGATCGCCTTCTCGGCTCGCCTGGCCGCCGCGAGCCTCGCACTCGGGTTGCCCTGCGTCTCGCGGGGGAGCGGGACGGGATTGAGCGCCTCCCAGGCCTTGAGCGAACGGATGGCCGGGTCCGCTGCGATCAGCCGGTGCAAGCTGGTCGTTGCGGTCCGCTGCAGGCCGGTGATGAGAACGATCCGGCCGAGCTCGAGGTCGAGAATTTCCGGGTGCTGGCTGATGAGACGCTCGGCGAGCAGCCGCGTCGCGAGCGCCGACACGATTCTCGACCGCTGTACGGCGTAACCCACCGTGGTCAGGTTCGCTTCCTCGTTGATCGACTTCACGAGGACAGCCAGCGGTTCGCGAAACCACTCGTCGCCGAAGTCCGACAGCCCCGTCTTCCTTCGGGCAGCGTCGATTATCCTGTCGACGTCGAGGCGACCGCCGAGGCCCGCCTTGCGCGCGAGGCGGCCTGCACGATTGGCAAGGGCGACACGGAACGGGCGATACGGCTTCGTATAGTCGGTCGACGTCTGCCGCGATTTCGCTTCCTGCCCGCTCATTGCTGAAAAAGCCTCCAGGTGCTGCGAGCCTGGCGGCTCACCAGTTCCATCCAGTAGTTATTTACCCGAAAACTCCAGCGTTCGCACTCCGGTGGCGTGAGTTCGATCGGCAGGGCCTCGTCCTTGGCCAACTCCCGGTGGCTGAGATGGTAGACGATGTTGGGATCGCCCCGTTCGGGCCGATCTGCAGTTGTCTCATCACGGGCGTCTAGTAGATGTGCGGCACGATTCGCCAGGGTACCGTTGCGCGGTATTGCTCCCAGAGGGCCCCGTACTTCCTCGCGCAACGGCGGTCGTCGTCGCGCTCGCGGGGCAACAGCAGGGCGGCATAGTAAAGCGGGTAGAGCCAGGGGCCGAGCAGCAGCGGCCAGCCGAGCGAGAGCGCAAGACCGGTCGCCATGAGAATCTCGCCGAGATAGTTGACGTGGCGCGACACGCCCCAGAACCCGCTGTAGAGCAAGCGTCGTTCGCCGTCGCTGAAGACCTTCGGCGCGATACGGCCGAGAAATACGTGCTCCGGGTCCTGCTTGAATACGTACTTTTGCATGTTCGCGCCGCGAGCGAGCGACCAGCCGGCGAAGAAGAGCAGGGCGGCGAGCACGGCGAGCCACGCCGGTGCCTCCGGGTTCGGCAGGTCGGCGACCGACCAGAGTCCCACAACGTAGAAGTAGGGGTACCACGAGAGGCACCCCCAGACGAGCTTGAACCCCAGGCGTTCGGCGAAGAGGTCATAGGTGTAGAGGTGAACGTGCTCGAAGATCAGGTAGTCCCAGACGAACCACGTGAAGAGCGCGACGTGGAGCACTACGCCGGGCGACGGGTTGTCGGGAAAGGCGAGAAAGTGGTGAGCGGCGAACGCCAACAGATGCAGTTGCAGCAGGACCGCGCCGGCGAGGTAGAGGAACATCTTGGCGTCCACGCGACCGCCGAATAATTGCGGGTTCGCGAGTCGCCCCAGATAGAACTCCGCGAGCGGAGAGCCCCCGCGGCTGGCCACCGGTAGCACTGCCGCCGCGGACATCACGAAGCCGAGCGTCAGCGCGCCTGCGGCGCTCGGCCAGCGCACGGTCCACAACCAGTCCCAGGGCATCAGGCCGCCATAGCCGGCGGCGATCCAGAGGCCGACGCTGACCGCCGCCACGAGCGTACCGTTGATGCGATAGTTGAGCTTTTCGCCGGTTTCCTCGTCCGTGGCGTAACCGGCGATGCGGCGTGCGGGGAGCGTCAGGTGCAGCGCGAGAACGGCCGCGTAGATCGCCCACGGCGCGAAGAAGCCGAGCAGCGCTTGGCTCATGACATGTGCCGGGTGCTGCCGTCGATGAGGCGGATCGCCGCCCTGCGGGTCAGGAATCGTCCCATGAACTGCGCCGAGATCCGGTTGATGAACCCGGGGACGAAGCGCGGTCCCTTGCCGAGGGCGTCGAGCGTCTGTCGCGCGGCCTCCTCGGGCGCGAGCATGCCGGGCGCGGCCCTGCTCGTAGTGGCGAGATACCCTGGCGTCGGCATCGCGCCGGCACAACAGACCAATACGTCGACGCCTTGCTCGCGCAACTCAGCCCAGAGCGCTTCGGCAAGGATGGTGCTGAACGCCTTGCTGGCCGAGTAGGCGGCAAAGCGCGCGGCGCCCTGCATTCCCGCGAGCGACGACACGAGTACGAGCGCACCGCGGCCGCGTTCGCGCATTCCCGGCAGAATCGCCCGGGCGAGCAGGAGCGGCCCGCGCACGTTGACCCGCACGACCTGTTCGAGCACGTCCTCGTGCATGTCGAGAAAACTGCCGATCGGTATCCGAGCCGCGTTGTAGATGGCGATGCCCAGGTCGATGTCCGCCACGGCATCAGCGAGGGTCGAGGCGAAGTCGGGGGAGGCCAGATCAAGCGTCACGCAGCGGACATCGACGTCATGGTTCGCGTGCAGGCGGCCGGCGACATCCTCGAGCACATCCCCGCGGCGCGCCACGAGCACGACACTCATTCCGCGCTTCGCGAGTTCGTCGGCGAACGCGGCGCCCAGGCCCTGCGAAGCCCCCGCCACGACGGCCCACTGTCCGTAGCGGGCAGGCAAGGATTTCTTCATGGACTTCGCAGCACCGTCACACGATACTCCCGCTGTCATACTGGCGTAACGATCGCGGAAAATAGCACGCGCGGGAAAAAACCGAGATACTCCGCGCCATGATCGACCCTCTGCCACCCTCGGCAGGTTCACGTGATCCCCGTCCGTTGCCGGTTCACGCACAGCCACGCCATGTCTAGGCCGCACGCGCTCGCGGACGACACACGGTGATCGGTCAACTGTCGGGCATCCTGCTGCCGGTGTTCGTACTCGCCGTCATCGGCTACGCATGGCGGCGGCTCGGCTTTCCGTTCGAACGCGAGTTCGTCACGCGCCTGATCATGAACGTGTGCGGTCCCTGCCTGATCATAGACAGCTTCGCCGGGCTCACGCTGCCGATCGCCGACATTGTCACCATGGTCGTGGCGTTCCTCGCGATGTTCGCTGCAACGATCGCGTGCGCATTGCTTGTGCTGAGGGTCGCGCGGCTGTCGGTGCGCTCCTATCTGCCGGCGCTCGCGATCGGCAATCACGGCAACATGGGCTTACCGCTATGCGTGTTTGCGTTTGGCGAAACGGGCCTCGCGCTCGGCGTTGCAGTTTTTGTGACGGCGTCGGTCGTTCAGGTCAGTTTTACGCCGATCCTGCAGTCGCAGGCTCCGCCTGTCCGGACACTTGTCACGACGCCCGTGATCTACGGCGCCGTGGTCGCATCGGTCGTCTTTGCCGGCGATGTGCAATTGCCCGAGTGGGTCGCGACGTCGGTCGGCTTGCTCGGGGACGTCACGATCCCATTAATGCTGCTCGCGCTCGGCAACACCATTGGCGGGCTGCGGGCGAAGCGCCTGCCGATGGCGCTGGCGCTCGGAGCGGCGCGGCTCCTCATCGGTTTCGCCATCGCGCTCGGCGTCGCGGAACTCTTCGGCCTGGAAGGAATCTCGAGGGCCGTGCTGATACTGCAGGGTGCGATGCCGGCCGCGGTCTTCAACTATCTTTTCGCCGCGCGCTACGACCGTGATCCGGACGATGTCGCAAGCATCGTGCTCACCTCGACGCTGCTGAGCGCCGCAACGTTGCCGCTGCTCGTGAGCTACGCCCTGGCGATCGCCGGCTGACCGCTCAGCCGGAGTCGGCCGCCTCGAGAATCGCCGTCACGCCCATGCCGCCGGCCGTGCAGGCCGAGATCAGTCCCCGACCCGACCCGCGCTCGTGGAGGAGCTTCGCAAGCGTCCCGAGCAGCCGGCCGCCGGTCGCGGCGAAGGGGTGCCCGACGGCAACGCTGCCACCCCTGACGTTGAGCTTCGCACGGTCGATGGAGCCCATCGGTTCGTTTCGGCTCAGACGATCGCGGCAGAACCCCGGCGATTCCCACGCGGCGAGCGTGGCGAGCGCCTGCGCCGCGAACGCTTCGTGGATCTCGTAGAAATCAAAGTCCTGGAGTGCCAGGTCAGCCTGCTCGAGCATCTCGGAGACGGCGTAGGCCGGCGCCATGAGCAGCCCTTCGTCGTCGACGAAATTGACAGCGGCTTCCTTTCCGTGGGTCATCCAGGCCAGGATCGGCAGGCCGCGCTCCGCCGCCCACTCCTCCGAACACATGAGCACGGCCGATGCGCCATCGGTCAATGGCGTGCTGTTGCCGGCCGTCAGCGTGCCGGAACCGCTTCTGTCGAACACGGGCTTGAGACCGCCGAGCTGTTCGAGGCTCGAGTCGGGGCGGATGTTGTTGTCCTTGCCGACGCCCTGAAACTCGACGACGAGATCGTCGTAGAAGCCGTCGCGATACGCGCGCTCAGCGCTCGCGTGACTTGCAAGCGCGAGTTCATCCTGCGCTTCACGGGAGATGCCCCACTGCTTGACGGTGAGTTCCATGCTCTGGCCCATCGACAGGCCCGTTCGCGGCTCGGTCACGTTCGGCAGCACCGGCTTGAAGTGGCGCGGCCGAAGTCCAAGCCAGGGTCTGAGCCGCTGCCCGAGCGTCTTGCCGCTTGCGCTTGCGAACAACAGGCGCCGGTAGGCGTCCGGGTAGACCACCGGTACGTCGCTGATGCTGTCGGTGCCGCCCGCGATACCGGAATCGATCATGCCGACGGCGATCTTGCTCGCGATGGCGGTCGCGGCCGACAGGCTCGTGCCGCAGGCCCGCTGAATGTCGAAGGCCGGGGTTTCGGGCGCGAGTCCCGAGGACAGCGTCGACTCGCGCGCGAGGTTGAAGTCGCGCGTATGCTTGATGACCGCGCCAAGCGACACGTCGCCGAGCCGCTCGCCCTCGAGATCGTACCGGTCGACGAGCCCACGCAGCGCCGCCGTCATCATTTCCTTGTTCGAGCACGAGCGGTAGCTCGTGTAGGCGCGGCAAAACGGTATCCTGACAGCTCCGACAATCGCGACGCGCCGCGCCGTGTGGTTGCGCATGGGCTTCCCTCCTGGAATCGCCCGAGTTCGTGTTCCAATCGCGTCACAATACAATGGACTTCGCGTTAGAGGAATCCGGATTTTCAGGATGATGCAGACCTTGCGCTCTGCCGGGGCCGCCGCGCGCTAGGCGCGGACTCGCGACGCGATGTCTTTGCGCGCCCAGCTTCTGGCCTTCGGTCTGCTGACCCTCGTGCTGCCCTGGGCCGGGATGCGTTTCGTCCAGGAAATGGAGGCGGCGCTGCGCCGGGGTCTCGAGGCTTCGCTGCTCGCGAGCGCCGGAACCGTCGCTGCGGCCCTCGACGACGAGCCCGCGCTGATTCGACCCGTGGGCGAACGGGCCGATGAACCTGCTCCGGTCGCAGCGACGATCTACGCCGAGTCGCTGCGCCGTGAACTCACGGTCGACGGATTCGGCGCCGATTGGGGCCCGGGCGAAGCGACGGTGCGGTCACTGCCGGGCGGCCACGAGTACCGGACCGGCGTCTACGGGCGCTACGCTTATCTTTTCGTCGCGGTCGCAGACCCTGACATCGTCCAGCAGGGCTCCCCCGGACAAACGCCTTACGGCGACCGCCTGCTGCTCATGCTCGAACCGGAAGCCGGCGTGTCGAATCCGCTGCTCCTCATGACCCGCGCGCCCGGACGATTCCGCGCTCAGCGGACGACGCCGCCGGATTACGCGCCGAGCGGCAGCTTCGAGGATCGGGTGCTGAGCGCCTGGCGATCCACCGCCGATGGCTACAGCGTCGAGGTCCGCGTTCCGCTGGACCTTGTCGGCGCTTCGCTCGGACTCGCAGTGATCGATGTCGATCCGACAGGTGCTTCGGACTATTCGGTCGAACTCGGGTCGACCTGGCAAGGCGCGGGCGCCAGACCCTCCCGCTTCATCCACCAGCTTCCGCAATTGCAGGCGTTCGTGAATCAGTTCAGCCGCGCGGGAGACCGGTTCCGCGTCGTGAACCGCGACGGCTGGGTGCTTTCGGATGCCGGCGATGTCGAGTCGGGCGCTGCGGCGGCCGGCGCAAGCGCGACGACGCTTGCCGAGCGCCTGTTCCGTTCGCTGCTGCGCCGTGACGACGCCGGATACGGAACGCTCGAGGAACCGTTCGGCCGTCTCGGCGATGCTGCGCTCAGGGCAGCCCTGGACGGGGAGCCTGCGACGGCGTGGTTCCGCCGGGGACCCGAGGACAGCGCGATCGTTGCGGCCGCCGCACCGATTCGCGGTCCGGACGGCGTGCTCGGCGCCGTACTGCTCGAACAGGCCAGCGATCCGATCCTGACACTCACGAACCAGGCGCTGATGCGGCTCATGATGTTCACGCTGCTCGCAAGCCTGCTCGCCGCGGCAGGGCTTCTCGCCTACGCGACATTTCTTTCGCTGCGAGTCAGAAAGCTCGCGCGCGCGGCCGAAACCGCGCTCGGACCGAAGGGTGAGATTCAGGTCGCCGTGCCCGGCCGCGGGGCACGCGACGAACTTGGGGATCTCGCCCGCAGCTTCGCGGATCTGCTCAGACGCCTTCGCGAGCACACGGACTATCTGCGTACGCTGACGAGCAAGCTGTCGCACGAACTGCGAACGCCGCTGGCAGTCGTCTCGACCTCGCTCGACAATCTCGAGCAGGAACCTGACAGGGACGCGGCGCAGGTCTATATGCGCCGGCTGCGCGGCGGGACCGAGCGTCTCGACTCGATACTGGTGGCGATGAGCGAAGCCACGCGGATGGAGCACGCGATCGAGGAGACCACGCCCGAAGTGTTCGATCTGGCGTCCGTCGTCGAGGCCTGCAGCAAGGCGTATGGCGACGTTTACTCCGAGCGCAGTTTCGCCTGCGAACTGCAGACCGACGGGCCGGCCATCGTGAAGGGCTCCGGCGATCTGGTCGCGCAGCTCATGGACAAGCTCATCGACAATGCCGTCGGTTTCAGCCCGGCCGGCAGCAGGATCGGAATCGCGCTTGTCGGCGCGCCGTCGGAGTTCGTCCTGTCCGTCAGCAACACGGGCTCGGCGCTGCCGGAGTCGATGCGCGAGCAACTGTTCGATTCACTGGTGTCGATTCGCAAGCGCCGTGACGACCGGCCGCATCTTGGGCTCGGGCTTTACATCGTCGCGCTGATCGCCAGGTTCCACGACGGTCGCGTGGAGGCCGACAATCGACTGGACGGGGACGGCGTCGTGTTTCGCGTCCATTTTCCACGTTACGCGGAGTAGCAAGCGCCGGGGCGCTCCCGGCATAAGGCATTGCGAAGCGGCGGGCGCAGGCGCCTGGCGCGCTAAGCGGAGCAGCGCACGCCGGTACCCCCGATTCCGCAGTATCCGGCCGGATTCCTGGCAAGGTACTGCTGATGGTAGTCCTCGGCGTAGTAGAACTCGGGCGCTGCGCGGATCTCGGTCGTGATCGCGCCGTAGCCTGCCTCGGCGAGCCGGCTCTGGTAGCGTTCGAGGCTCCGCTCGGCCTTGTCGTGCTGCGCCTCGCCGGCTGTGTAGATCGCCGAGCGGTACTGCGTGCCGATGTCGGCGCCTTGCCGCATGCCCTGCGTCGGGTCATGCGACTCCCAGAAGATCGTCAGCAATTCGTCGTAGCTAACGGCCGCGGGATCGTGGACGACGAGCACGACCTCGGTGTGGCCGGTCATTCCCGAGCAGACTTCCTCGTAGGTCGCGTTCGGCGTGTAGCCTCCGGCGTAACCGACCGCTGTCGTGTAAACGCCGTCGGCAAGCCAGAAGCTCCGTTCTGCGCCCCAGAAGCAGCCCATCCCGAACACGGCGCGCTCAAGTCCTTGCGGGAACGGCGGCTTGATCGGTCGGCCGAGGACGAAATGCGTGTCGGCGACGGCGAGCGGTTCCGCACGCCCGGCAAGTGCGCGTTCGGCGCTGACCAGGGCAGGCTGTCTCAGGGCGAACATGCGATCCGCCGGTCTGCGCAGCTTGTGCAAAAGCCGCGAACGCTCACCCGTGCGGGCTGTATAACGGTGCACATGCGGGCAAGGCTCAGCCGGTAGCCATGCCGAGCGTGAGTCCCGGCGCCGGCAGGCGGCTCGAGCCCCTGAGGTATTCGTCGACCGCGCGTGCGGCGCCGCGGCCCTCGTTGATTCCCCACACGACCAGCGACTGGCCGCGGCGGCAGTCGCCGGCAGCGTAGACGCCGGGGACGTTGGTCGCGAACGGGCCGTGCTCGGCCCGATAGTTGGAGCGCGCGTCGAGTTCGAGGCCGAGCGCTTCGGCGAGGTACGCCTCGGGTCCGAGGAAACCCATCGCGAGCAGCACGAGGTCGGCTTCGAGCACCTGTCGCGTTCCCTCGATTTCCTCCATCCGGAACCGTCCGTCGACGCGCTGCCAGCGCACGGTGCAGACCTCGATTCCCGCGACCCGGCCGTTGCCGTCGTCGACAAAACGCTTCGAGACGACGGCGTATCGCCTCGGATCCTGGCCGAAGCGTGCGATCGCTTCCTCGTGCGCGTACTCCGTGCGATGGATCTTCGGCCAGAGCGGCCAGGGGTTGTCGTCGGCGCGTTCGGGCGGCGGCTCATCGAGCAGTTCGAGGTTGATGAGGCTCCGGCAGCCGTGCCTGAGCGCCGTGCCGATGCAGTCCGCACCGGTGTCGCCGCCCCCGATGACGATGACCTTCCTGTCCTTCGCATTGATGTAGTTGCCGTCGGCGAGATCGCTGTCAAGGAGGCTGCGGGTGTTTTCGGTCAGGTACTTCATCGCGAAGTGAATCCCGGCGAGCGTCCGGCCCTCGACATTGAGATCGCGCGGCTTCGTGGCGCCCGTGGCGAGCACGAGCGCGTCGAACCGGGCCCTGAGTTTCTCGGGGTCGATGCCGTTGCCGACATCGGCGTTGACGGCGAACTCCACACCCGACTCGCGCATGAGGCCGATGCGGCGGTCGACGACGGCCTTGTCGAGCTTCATGTTCGGAATGCCGTACATGAGCAGGCCGCCGATGCGGTCTTCCCGCTCGTAGACGGTAACGCTATGCCCGGCCCTGTTGAGCTGTTCGGCGGCGGCGAGGCCTGCGGGGCCCGAGCCGACGACGGCAACCGCCTTGCCCGTGCGCGTGCGCGGCGGCGCAGGCTTCACCCAGCCTTCGGCGAAGCCCCGGTCGATGATGGCGTTTTCGATGTTCTTGATCGTCACGGGCGGATCGGTGATGCCGAGCACGCAGGCGCCCTCGCAGGGCGCCGGACAGGTTCGGCCCGTGAACTCGGGAAAATTGTTGGTCTTGTGCAGGCGGTCGAGCGCCTCGCGCCAGCGGCCCTGGTAGACGAGGTCGTTCCACTCGGGAATCAGGTTGTCGATCGGGCAGCCTTCGTCGGACTGGCAGAACGGTACGCCGCAATCCATGCAGCGCGCTCCCTGCATGCTCAGGTGGGCATCGTCGGCCTCGGTGAAGATCTCGCGGAAGTCGCCAAGCCGTTCGAGCGCGTCCCGGTAGGGCACGCTCCGCTTGGGATAGTCCATGAAGCCAGTCGGCTTTCCCATGCTCGCGGCATCTCCGCCTATCTGCCGCCGGCCGCGACAGCAGGTGCGGCCTGTTCCCGAGCCGCGGCCGCGAGCTCCCGGTCGCGCTGTGTGCTTGCGGCGCGCTTGCGCTCCTCGGCCTCGCGCTCGGCGAGCACTCGCTTGTAGTCGGTCGGCATGACCTTGACGAACCGCGGGAGCACGTTCGGCCAGTCCTCAAGTACCCGCGCGGCGACCTCGGACCCGGTGTACTTCCGGTGCAGTTCGATCAGTTCGCGAAGCTCCGCGATGTCTTCGTCGACTTCGATGGCCTCAAGCTCCACCAGCTCCATGTTGCACTTCTGCGCGAAATCGCCGTCGGTATCGAGCACGTAGGCGACGCCGCCGGACATGCCCGCCGCGAAATTGCGTCCCGTTCGGCCGAGCACGATGGCGCGTCCGCCCGTCATGTACTCGCAGGCATGGTCGCCCACGCCCTCGATCACGGCCCGGGCGCCGCTGTTGCGCACGCAGAAGCGCTCGGCGCACTGCCCGCGGAAGAACGCGCGCCCGCCGGTGGCGCCGTAGAGCGCGACGTTGCCGATCAGGACGTTGTCGGCCGCGACGAAGGTGCTCTCGCGCGGCGGATAAACGATCAGGTCGCCGCCGGAGAGCCCCTTGCCGACGTAGTCGTTGCCGTCGCCTTCCAGTTCGAGCGTGACCCCGCGGGCGAGAAAGGCGCCGAAGCTCTGACCGGCGGAGCCCGTGAGCTTGACGTGGATCGTGTCCGGAGGCAGTCCCCGCTCGCCCCACTTCTTGACGAGTTCATGGCTGAGTATCGTGCCGACGGTACGGTTCGTGTTCACGATCGGGAGGTCGATCCGCGTCTTGCAGCCGTTCGCGAGCGACTCCCCGGCAAGCTCGAGCAGGCGGTTGTCGAGCGCTCGGTCGAGGCCGTGGTCCTGCTCGCGCGTGCAATAGACGCCAACCGCGTCATGAGGCCTGACCGCGGGCGCGAGGATCGGCGAGAGATCCAGGCCGTCGGCCTTCCAGTGGTCGACGGCCCGGCGCGTGCGCAGCGCATCGGTGCGGCCGATCATGTCGACGAAGCGGCGGAAGCCGAGCCCCGCCATGATCTCGCGCGCCTCTTCGGCGACCATGAAGAGATAGTTGACGACGTGCTCGGGCTGACCCGTGAACTTCTTTCTGAGTTCCGCGTCCTGGGTCGCGATGCCTACCGGACAGGTGTTGAGGTGGCATTTGCGCATCATGATGCAGCCGAGCGCGACGAGCGGCGCGGTCGAGAAGCCCATTTCCTCGGCGCCGAGCAGCGCCGCGATGACAACGTCGCGGCCGGTCTTGAGTCCGCCGTCGGTCTGCAGGACGGTGCGGCTGCGAAGATCGTTGAGCACGAGCGTCTGGTGCGTCTCGGCGATGCCGAGTTCCCAGGGGAGCCCCGCGTGTTTGATGCTCGTGAGCGGCGACGCGCCCGTGCCGCCGGAGTCGCCCGAGATCAGGACGTGATCGGCGTGCGCCTTGACGACGCCCGCCGCGATCGTGCCGACGCCGACCTCGGAGACGAGCTTGACGCTGACCCGCGCTGAAGGGTTGGAGTTCTTCAGATCGTGGATCAGTTGCGCGAGATCCTCGATCGAATAGATGTCGTGGTGCGGCGGGGGGCTGATCAGGCCGACGCCGGGGGTCGAATAGCGGATGCGCGCAATGTTCTCGTCGACCTTGCGGCCCGGCAGCTCGCCGCCCTCGCCGGGCTTGGCGCCCTGGGCCATCTTGATCTGCAGCTCGTCGGAGTTCGTCAGGTACCAGATCGTGACGCCGAATCGGCCGGAGGCCACCTGTTTGATCGCCGAACGCCGCGAGTCGCCGTTCGGCAGCGGCACGAAGCGCTCCGGATCCTCGCCGCCCTCGCCCGTATTGCTCCTGCCGCCGAGGCGGTTCAGCGCGACCGCGAGCGCCTCATGCGATTCGGCCGAGATCGAGCCGAAGCTCATGGCCCCGGTACAGAAGCGCTTGACGATCTCGCTCGCGGGCTCGACTTCGTCGAGCGGCACGGGGCCGCCCGCGGCGCCAGGTTCGAACTCGAGGAGCCCCCGCAGCGTCGCGGCATTGCGCGCCTCGGCGTTGGCGTGTTCGGCAAACTGTCGATAGGCGTTCCTGTCGTCGCGGCGTGCGGCGACCTGCAGGGAGAAGATCGTCGTCGGATCCCATTCGTGCTGCTCGCCGGCGCTGCGCCAGTGAAAGTCGCCCGGATTCGGCAGCGACAAGGAGCGATCCTCCTCGTCTTCCGGGTAGCCGAGTGCATGCCGGCGTGCGGATTCGTGCTCGAGCACCTCGAAACCGACGCCCTGCAGCCGGCTCGGCGTGCCGGCAAAAGCCTTGTCGATGACCTCGTCGGCGAGGCCGAGGGCCTCGAAGATCTGCGCGCCCTTGTAAGACGCCAGAGTCGAGATGCCCATCTTGGCCATGACCTTGAGCATCCCCTTGGCGACGCCCTTCCGATAAGCTTCGACGAGCTTCGTGTCCGCGGGAATCAGGCCGTCCTCACGAGCCTGCCACAGGGCCTCGAACGCGAGATAGGGATTGATCGCGTCGGCGCCGTAGCCGATCAGAAGGCAATGCTGGTGGACCTCGCGCGCTTCGCCGCTCTCGAGGACGATGCCGATGCGCGTGCGTTTCTCGCGCCTCACGAGATGGTGGTGCACGGCGCCGCAGGCGAGCAGCGTGCTCAGCGGGATGCGGTCCGGGCCGATACGCCGGTCGGAGAGCACGACGATGCTGTAGCCGTCGTCGATCGCCTGCTCGGCTTCAAGGCTGATCCGGTCGAGCGCAGCGACGAGGCCGCCGGAGATCTCACTGCGGTCATACGTGATGTCGATGGTTTTCGACCGCCAGCCATGGTGGTCCATCGACTGGATCGCGGCCAGATCCTCGTTCGAGAGGATCGGGTGGCGCAGCCTGAGCCGGTGCGCATGGCCTTCGCTCGGGTCGAGCAGGTTGCCCTCGGGGCCGATGTAGCACTCGAGCGACATGATGATCTCTTCGCGGATCGAATCGATCGGCGGGTTCGTCACCTGCGCGAACAACTGCTTGAAATAGTCGTAGAGCATCCGCGAACGGTCGCTGAGACAGGCGAGCGCACTGTCGTTGCCCATCGAGCCCACGGGGTCGCGCAACTGCTCGACGAGCGGCTGCAGCATGAACTGCATGGTCTCCGTCGTGTAGCCGAAGGCCTGCATGCGCGCAAGCAGCGTGTCCTGATCGAAGCGCCGCGGTGCGGCTTCCGTATCGAGTTCGTCGAGCGTCAAACGCTGTGCCTCGAGCCACTTCGCGTAGGGATGCCGGCGTGCGAACTCGTTCTTGAGGTCCTCGTCGGGAACGAGGCGCCCCTCCTCGAAGTTGATGAGGAACATGCGGCCGGGTTCCAACCGGCCCTTGGCCTTGACGTTGCCGGGATCGATCGGAACGACGCCGACCTCGCTGGCCATGACCACGCGGTCGTCGTGCGTCAGGTAGTAGCGGCTCGGGCGCAGGCCGTTGCGGTCGAGCACGGCGCCGATGTAGCGGCCGTCGGTGAAGGCGATCGAGGCCGGGCCGTCCCACGGCTCCATGATGCAGGACTGGTATTCGTAGAACGCGCGCTTCGTTTCCGACATGAGCTCGTTCTTCTGCCAGGCCTCCGGGATCATCATCATCACCGATTCCTGCAGCGTCCGGCCCGTCATGAGCAGGAACTCGAGCACGTTGTCGAAGACGCCGGAGTCGGAGCAGTCGGGCTCGACGACCGGGAAGAGGTCGCGCAGCGAGTCGCCGAAGAGCGCGCTCTGCATGACGCCTTCGCGAGCCTTCATCCAGTTCTCATTGCCGCGCAGCGTGTTGATCTCGCCGTTGTGGCACATGAAGCGGTTGGGCTGGGCGCGGTCCCAGCTCGGGAAGGTGTTCGTCGAGAACCGCGAGTGCACCATCGCCAGGTGGCTCTTGTAGTCCGGATCGTTGAGGTCGTCGAAGAAGTCCGGCAACTGGCTCGGCGTGAGCATGCCCTTGTAGATCAGCACCTTCGTCGAGAGGCTGCAGATGTAGAAGGACTTGGCCTCGGCAAGCGAGCTGTCGCCGCGAAGTCTGTGGCTTGCGCGCTTGCGGATCAGGTAGAGCTTGCGCTCGAATGCGTCGCCTTCAAGGCCGTGCCCGGCCGAGACCACCATCTGTTCGATACGCGGGGCAGCCGCGAGTGCCGAATCGCCGAGATCGGCCCGGTCCGGACGCACCGGGACGGCGCGCCAGCCTACGAGTTCCTGACCCTCCGAGGCGCAAATCTCGGCCACCACGGCCTTGCAGTGCTCGCGTTCGGCGGGGTCCGTTGGCAGAAACGTGACGCCGGCGGCAAAACGGCCTGGAGCCGGAAGTTCGGCGCCGAGATCCTCGCGAACGACCTTGCGCAGGAACTCGTGGGGCAACGCAGTGAGGATGCCCGCGCCGTCGCCCGTGTTGGGCTCCGCGCCGCGGGCGCCGCGGTGATCCATCCGGCACAGAAGATGGTCGGCGTCGCGGATGATCTGGTGACTGCGTTCGCCCTTGATGTGGGCGACGAAACCGACGCCGCAGCTATCGTGCTCGTATTCCGGCCTGTAGAGGCCCTGCGGCCCGGGTGCGGTCGTGGTGCGTGCGCCGCTCATGGGTCCGTCACCCTGCGGTTTGCCATGAGCCGGGGAACGGCCGGAAACAGGCATGCCCGCGGCGTTGCCGCCGAGCGCTGAGTCCTGTTGTCGACCCTTTGAGGTCATGGCTTCCCCGTGCGGAGTCGGCGCTCGCTCCGCTTGGCTAAACGAAATGTGCAGGCTGGGGATACGCGCAGGTCAGTTGCGCAGTGCCGTTCCGTGGTCGGATCTCAGCGGTCTTGGCTCCTGTTACCGGCCCCAGCAAACGTGTGCCGACCGCCAACTATAAGAAACGGCGGAACCGTGCGTCAATCGGTCTCCCAGCGGTAGCCCATGCCGTAAACGGTGCCGATTGCGGCGAAATCGGGGTCCAGTGCGGCGAATTTTGCCCGGATCCGCTTGATCTGCGAGGTGACCGTGCTGTCGTCGAGGACGACGTTTGCCGCCGCCATGAGCTGGTCGCGATTTCGCACGTGGCCGGGTCGGCGGGCGAGCGCATGGACCACCCAGAACTCGGTGACCGTGAGCGCAATGGGTTGCCCGCGCCACGTCGCCGACATCCGGTCGCGGTCGAGCGCGAGCGAGCCCCGTTCGATCCGCTCGCCGTCGCTCGAACTCGAACTCAACGCATCGGTGCGCCGGAACAGCGCCGCGACGCGGGCGAGCAGGTGTTCGATGCTGATGTTCTTCGTGAGGTAGTCGTCGGCGCCGAGCCTCAGTCCAGACACGACATCGAGCTCGCTCTCGCGCGCCGTGAGGAAGATGATCGGCAACTGTGCCGATCGCGCCCGAAGTTCCCGGCAGAGCTCGAAGCCGCCTTCGATCTCGTCGCCGAGGTTGATGTCGATGATGACGAGGTCCGGCAGGCGGCTCGCGAATCCGGCCAGCGCTTCGCGGCGCGTGGCGTAAGCGGCCACGCGATAGCCTTCGCGGCGCAGGCGCTCGGCGTAGTTGTCCCGGATCGCCGTTTCGTCCTCGACGATGGCGACGATCTTCCGTGACGGCACGTTGAGCGCTCCGGTCGCGTCAGTAAGGGATGCGCAGGCGCCGGTAAACTGTCGCGAGCAGCCACAGCGGACCGATCATCAGGTATTGGAGGTCCCTGAAGAACGACGGCGGTTTGCCTTCGATCCGGTGGCCGATGAACTGCCCGAGCCAGCCCAGGACGAACGCGGCGGCGGAGATGAGCCACAGCGGCGTCGCGAGCCCGTCGGCCCAGGACACGATGACGACGACGAGAACCAGGAACGGCAGGATTCCGAACGCGAGGCTCAGCGACATGATGAAGTAATAGACGACCGACGCCATGATGAAGAGCGTGCCCCAGTTCAGCACGGGCGAGGACTCGCTGAACGTCGCGGGAACGGGCAGCGACCACAGCAGCCCGATCAGGCTCGTCACGATCAGCGGAACACAGACCCAGTGCAGCGCCTTGTTGGCGGCATGGCCGTGATCCCTGCCGTATTCCTCAAGCCACTGGTCGGCTGCGGACATGCGCTTGCCACCCGTTTCGATTCTGCCGTCGACGGTAAGCCGTCAGTTCGCCGGGTCGTGGGATCCTGGCGCCCGTCGGCATGATAACGCGAGCGGGTTCGCTGCTACGCGCGGGTTCTCCGGGCGCTAGCTTACAGCCGCCAGGCTGCCCGCGTCGGGCGGCATCAGGGCCTTGAGCTTGCGCATCGCGTTCGCCTCGATCTGGCGGATCCGCTCGGCCGAGACCTCGTACTCGGCCGCAAGCTCGTGCAGCGTGGATTTCGACTCGCCGAGCCAGCGGCGCGCGACGATGTCGCGGCTGCGTTCATCGAGCTGGTCGAGTGCCTGGTGGAGATGGGCGTGCGTGGAGTCGGCCCAGTCCTGCTGCTCGACGGCGCTGGCGGGGTCCTCGTCGGGACTCGGCAGGTACGCGGCGGGCGAGTATTCGTCGTCTTCGCCCGGGCCCGGGTCGTAGCTCATGTCGCGGCCGCTGAGCCGGCTTTCCATCTCGGTGACTTCGCGCGGGGTGACGCCGAGATCCCTGGCGATGGCCTCGGTCTCCTCCTGGTTCAGCCAGCCGAGGTGCGACTTGGCCTTGCGCAGGTTGAAGAACAGCTTCCTCTGGGCCTTCGTCGTCGCGACCTTGACGAGCCGCCAGTTGCGCAGGACGAATTCGTGAATCTCGGCGCGGATCCAGTGCACGGCGAAGGAGACGAGGCGCGTGCCGACCTCGGGATCGAAACGCTTGACGGCCTTCATGAGGCCGACGTTGCCTTCCTGGATCAGGTCGCCGAGCTGCAGGCCGTAGCCGGAATAGCCGCGCGCGATGTGCACGACGAAACGCAGATGCGCGAGCACGAGGGCACGGGCGGCATCGAGGTCGCCGTGCTCCTGCAGGCGCGTCGCGAGCTCGTATTCCTCTTCGGCGCTCAGCACCGGAATGCTGTTGACGGCCTGGGTATATTGATCCAGGCTGCCGAGCGGTCCGCTCAGGACGAGATCTTCGGGTCGTCGAACCAGCGCAGTCGTCACGGCGTTCTCTCCTGCAGTCTGAAATGCCGCGGGGGGCGAATGTTAGCACTCACCGCGTTAGAGTGCTAACAACCTGGTTGGTTCCCGGTCGCGCACCTGTGGTCAGGTGGGTTCGATTGCCCGCAGATGCCGCGCGGAGGCGATCCAGGCGCCTGCCCAGCCGAGTGCGGCGCCGCCGCCGAGGAGAACCAGCGTGTCGCGCCGGCCGAGTCCCATGAGCGTGTAGACGCTCGCATAGAGTTCGGCAAGAGCCCGGACCGGCGCCTCGAGCAGCGCAAGCGCGGCTGCGACCAGCAGGGCCGCGACGAGCGCGCCGGCGAGCCCGTAGCAGAAGCCGAGATAGAGGAAGGGCCTGCGTATGAAGCCGTCGCTGCCGCCGACGAGTTTCATGACCTCGATTTCGGTGCTGCGGTTGTTGATCTCGAGCCTGATCGTGTTGCCGATCACGAGGACGACCGCGAGCGCGACGAGCGCCGAGACGATGTCGACGGTGCGTTCGACGAGTTCGAGCATGGCCCTGAGTCGCGCGACCCACTCCGTGTCGAGTTGCACAAGAGCCGTTTCCCCGAGTGCGTCCAGCGATTCGGCCAGCGTCTCCATCGCATTGACGGCGGTCTGGCCGGGCCTCACGACCAGCGCGTGCGGCAGCGGATTGTCCTCGAGCGCGTCGAGGGCTTCGCCGAAGCCCGATTGGCTCCGAAACTCCTCGAGCGCATCGGCGCGGTTGATGAATTCCACCTGATCGACGTCGGCTCGGGTGGCGATTTCGCTTGCAAGCTCGCGCGCCCGCTCTTCGGACACGGCATCGTCGAGATAGACGGTGAAGTCCGCGGCGCCTTCCCAGGAACCGCTGAGCGCACCGACATTCGCCAGGAATACGCGCATTCCCGCCGGCAGGGCGAGGGCGATCGCGATGACGAGCACGGTCAGCAGGCTGCCGAGCGGGTAACGCAAGAGCCGGCTGACCGCGCCGCTCAGGTTCTGTGCGTGCAGGCGGAAGTAACGTGCCGCGGCCTCAATCACGGTATCGCGTTCCGTGGCGGCCGGTGAGGGTCGGGTCTGGCGTTGCCGGCCGACGGGCAGCCGAACCATCCGCGGCGAATCCGTCGGCGGAAATCTCCCCCGCGACGAGCCGGATCGTTCGATGCCCGAGATGTTCCACGAGCTTCAGATCGTGCGTCGCGATCAACAGTGTCACGCCCACGTCGTTGAAGCGCTCGAGCAGGCGCATGATCTCGAGGGAGAGTTCCGGGTCGAGGTTCCCGGTCGGTTCGTCCGCGATGACGACATCGGGACGGCTTGCGACCGCGCGCGCGATGCCGACGCGCTGCTGTTCGCCCGTGGAGAGCGTGATCGGTTCGTGCTGTTCGCGGCCTCGCAGTCCCACCTGGTCGAGCGCAGCCCGGACACGCCGGCCGGTCTCG
Organism: Gammaproteobacteria bacterium; assembly: GCA_022819855.1. Classification (GTDB taxonomy): domain Bacteria; phylum Pseudomonadota; class Gammaproteobacteria; order Steroidobacterales; family Rariloculaceae; genus Rariloculus. The sequence continues at coordinate 276,748 of JAJEGN010000005.1, forward strand.
CGCGGCGCGAAGCCCGCGATCACGAGCGGTAGGGCGACGTTCTCGAAGACGCTGCGGTCGTGCAGCAGCTTGTGATCCTGAAAGACGACGCCGATGCGGCGGCGGAAGCCGGGGATGCGGCGGCGCGAAACTCCCGCGGTGTTCCGGCTGTTGACGATCACGGCGCCGCGCGTGGGCCGCTCGATCAGGGCGACGAGCTTCAGAAGCGTGCTCTTGCCGGCACCCGACGGGCCGGTCAGGAACGCCATCTCCCCGCGTTCCAGTGCGAAGCTGATGCCGCTCAGCGCCTCGCGCCCGTTCGGGTAACGCTTGTAGACATCCTCGAAGCGAATCATACGGGGTCGTCTCCGATCTTCGCGTCACCGACAGCGGTGCTGTCGTCCTCCAGGCAAATCATGCGGCGCCGTCTCCGATCAGCGCATCCGCGAACTCACGGGCATTGAAAGCCGCGAAATCCTCGATGGCTTCACCGATTCCCACGAAGCGGATCGGCAAGCCCAGCTTGCGGGCGATCGCGATCACGATACCGCCCTTGGCCGTGCCGTCGAGTTTCGTGATCGCAATTCCGGTGACGCCGAGCGCGGCGTTGAACCGTTCTGCCTGCACGAGCGCGTTTTGTCCCTGGCTCGCATCGAGTACGAGCAGGGTCTCGTGCGGCGCGTCCGGATCGAAGCGCGCGACCACGCGGCGAATCTTCGCAAGCTGGTCCATGAGGCCCGCGTCGGTATGCAGGCGGCCGGCAGTATCGGCGATGACCACGTCGGCGCCGCGCGCCCTCGCTGCCGAGAGCGCATCGTGGACCACGGCCGCCGGGTCGGCCCGGTCGGCCTGGCTTACCACCGTGGCGCCGGCGCGCAGTCCCCACTCGTCGAGTTGCTCGACCGCGGCCGCGCGAAACGTATCTGCTGCAGCGATCACGACCGAGCGTCCTTCCGCGGCAAAGCGGTGTGCAAGCTTGCCGACGGTGGTCGTCTTGCCGGTCCCGTTGACGCCGACAGTGAGGATCACGAAGGGCTTCGCGCCGTTCGGGACGGTGAGCGGCAGGGCGAGCGGATCGAGCAGTTCGACGATCGTCGTGCGCAGCACTTCGACGCCGTCCTTGCCGTTTCTGGCGGACCGATCAACGGCATCGATGAGCGAGCGCGTCGCCTCGACGCCGACATCGGCGAGCAGCAGTTCCGTCTCGAGCGCTTCGAGCGTTTCGTCGTCGATCGCGCCGGCGAATAGCGTCGGCAAGTCGCCGGACAGCCACGCCTTGCCGCGGTTGAGGCGGGACTTGAGCCTGCCGAAGAATCCGCTGTCGTCTGGAGATATCGAGCCGCTGGCCACCAAAACGACCTTGACGAAGTGGAGGGCGCGCGCCGGCCGTCATGCGCCGACCGGTACGATTATACGTCCGGTCAGGGTCACTCGAAGCTGAATATGTCCTCTTCCTCAGGACGCTGCATGCCCTCCTCGTGGTGACGTTCCCAGATCTGCGCCCAGGGGCGCCCGAACGTGTCCGGGAGCGTGTACTGGAACGTCTGGTTCGGTGCGATCGGCGTCGCGACCCCTTCGACCGGAAAGATCTGCGGGACGCACTCCATATACAGGAACGGATCGCCTTCGTTGAGCTCGAACTGCTTGTCGAGGAAGTGGACGATGCGCACCGGTTCGACGAAGACTTCCTCGTCATAGAGCACGATTTCGTGCCGCAGGCCGATGAATTCGCCGTTCGCATTCTCTCGCGGCGTGTAGACCTCGATCGTCTGCAGCCGGTTGCTGAACTCGTGTTGCCCGTGTGAGATCCAGCCCTGGATGTTCGAAGTCCACGTGATGAGCGCTTCGCCGTCCCAGAAACCGATCGTGTCGCCGAACCACTGCGGCACGTCGGCGCCGAGCCTCGGGACGACGCCTGTCTCGTCGAACTCGCGGCCGATGTGGATCTGCGTGATGAGCGTCTTCGCGGCATTCCGAATGTCGAGAATGAGTTCCGGCGTCATGACGAAGCTGGACTGGCCCCCGCCGTATTGGGAAATGCGGCGCATGTACCCTTCGGGCCAGCAATACGAGCCCGGCCACTGCGCCGAGTTGTTGCCGGAGTAGTGGTACATCTGCTGGACCAGGCGCCGCTGGTATTCGGGGGTCAGCAGCGAAAGATACGTGGGAATCTGCAGGACGGCCCCGTAGATCCAGCTTGCGGTCTTCTCGCGCTGGCGCACGTAGCGGCCGTTCCAGTCGGGCAGCGTCGCCTGCGTGTATTGCGTGGGTCCGCCGCGTTCGCGCGTCTCGGCAAGCAGTGCCCGATAGTGCTCCCCGGCGGTTGCGAATCCGTACGGGCTCACGATCTCCTCGCGCGGGTAGTCGCGCTCGCAATAGCCCCAGGCCGCCGATGCCGGGGGATCGTCGCCGATCAACGGAACTTCGTACGCGCCCCAGATCTGTTCGAGCCCCACTGTCGAGTTGCAGCGGTAGTAGCGCGGATCCGACCAGAGCGCCTCGTCCAGGTAGAAATCGTCGGTCGTGAAGATGTCGACCGGCAGCGCTTCGACGCCGGCGGGCGTTGCGCCGTCACGCGCGGCGTAGACCGGTATGTTGTCGTCGGGAATCCCTGCCCCGGTGAAATAGCCCTTGCCTTCGGAACCGACGATGACATCCACCCGAAGTGGGTCCGGAGCGCCTCTGCCCACGCTTGTCTGGGACCAGCCCGCCGGCATGGCCGCGAGAAATGCTGCGGTAGCCAGGCTCGCGACCAATGCCGTGCGCCGGTGCGAGTTCGCGTTGCGCCGGCAATTCGCCGGATCACCGGACGAATTCGGCCACCAGCTTGGCGCGGTGGGGCTCTTGCCAAGGGCGGCCGGACTTCTATCATTCAACATGGCAGCCTCCTCGCGGGTAACGTGGTTCCATACGACGCGCGAGAACATCGTATGTCAATTCCGAGCGATACATTTGGTTGCGTCCACAAGAATTACCGGCAGCAACAGTTTGCACGGCGGCCTCGGAATCGGGCGGCGCGCGCATTCGAACTACTGGAAAGGTCGCATTGATGTCTCAAAATTGCCGAGAACGTCCCGGTTTCCGGATCGACAGGCAGGCATGCCCTGTGCCACGCTTGTTGGCGACGTCCCGGCATTTTTGCGAATCATTCGATCGCGACTCGCATTGCGCAACGGAGGAAGTATCGGATGCAGGACAACAAGGCACTGCGCCGCGTCGTTGAATCCGGGGTCTTCGCATGGCCTTGGTCCGAACAACGCGGTCTGCTGATCATTCGCGGCGCGGCAGGCGGCGGTGGCGGCGGCGGCGGTGCGTTCTGTCTCGAGGAGTTGAATGTATACGGTGCGGGCGGCGGCGGTGGCGGCGGTGGCGGCGCGCCAACCAGCGTGAAACATGGAGACCGAACCTATCAGGCCGCGGGTGGCAGCGGAGGCGGCGGCGGCGGTGGTGGTGGTCTTCACGAGGGGAAGCCTGTCACTGGGTCACCGGGGCAAGGATGCCACTACGGCGACGGCGGCAACGGAGGGCGCGGGGCAGTTGCGCCTTCGACCGATGGTCGCCTCACGGCGGACGGTGGCCACGGCGGCAAGGGCTTCCCCGGAGAAACGCGGATTGTCGAGATTTCAGATTTGTCCATCGATGACGAATTCGAGGTCAGAATTGGCAGGAGTGGCGGTGGCGGAGGCGGTGGCAAGGGCTTTGAGGCAGGCGATGCCGGTGTTGCAGGCGCCCATGGTTTCGTGCTGTTTGTGCCGTTGATTTCCGTTGGCGGAGAGCGATAGTGCTGTCGGAGCATGCAGAAGCCGGAAAAGCTGGCGGGCTGGACGGTCTGTCGGCGGCGATGGAGGCGGTGGATTTGAAACAACCTGACGTTCGAGGGGATGGATCTCTTCTGATTGACGAAGACTGTCGCCCACCGAAAATGGTTTGGAATCCGCGTCGTCATGGCGGATTCAATTTTTCCAGTCGGGATGATGACACACTCGAAGCTACAACCCGTTCCCTGGAGAAACTCAACTCCCAGGCAATCGCGTTGCGTGGTTCAGCTAGCTCAGTAATAGGTACGACGAGTCTTCGACGTTCCGCCGCGGCTCCGGCATCTGATTCGGAAGACATGGCGCGGCATGCGCGCGCCAAACACGATTCCTATCTGGAGCGCATGAAGCTGCTGCAGGAAGAAGCGCGCCACGATGGCTACACGCTGAATTTTGCCTCCGAAATCGATTTCAGGCAGTTTATCGAGTCCGCTCCGAATATGCGGCGCGGCAACCTGGTGCTCATGGATAACGGCAATCTGAGAGCAATATGGAAGGATGAACGCGGAACGCATCTGGGCCTGCAGTTTCTTGGCGGCAGAATGGTGCAATACGTCATTTTCAAGCAGCGCGAGCAAGGGCCACGAATTTCGAGGGTAACCGGACGGGATACCTTGGAAGGGATAGAGCAACAGATCGGCGCGTTCGAACTACATTCATTGGTTTATGTATGAAGGGCGACGATCTGCCGGAAGGCGACCAGATTGTCCGCTACGTCAAGCCGAGCATGGTTCGGGATGATGGAACGGCTGACGGTTCGGACTTTCGTTTGCGCTCCGGCAGACCGGACGAGACCGGACTGTCCGTCAATTGGCTTGATGCCTTCGAGCCCGGCAAGAACCATCAGTTGAGCGAGGTTCGACGTTTGTCCCGCCTTCGTTTACGGGCAAGCGGGCGCTTTGCGGAAATGAACGTCGGCACGGTCGTTCGCCAGGTTGCCGAGGAGTTGGACTCGTTGCGAATCGTCCACGACCCCCTTCAGGCAACCGGAGATTACGATGCCGATCCATCGCATTCGGACATTGTGGGTCTGCCGCCGGGCGATACCGATGACGCCATGCTGATAGGCGATTTGATCGCGGCGTGTGTGATCGCAATGCATCCGGTGATCGTCGCGCATACGGATTGATGCGCCTGCGCGTCATCGCCGGCGCTTGGCGCGGCAGGCGACTGCGTTTCCCCGCCGGAACGACCGTTCGTCCGACCGCCGATCGCGTTCGGGAGACGCTGTTCAACTGGCTCGGCGAGCGGATCGAAGGGGCGCGGTGCCTCGACCTCTTCGCGGGCACGGGGATGCTGGGACTCGAGGCCCTGTCGCGCGGGGCAGGCGAGGTCTGGTTCGTCGAGCGCGATCGGAAGCTCGCCCGGCATCTCGGCGAGCAGCTCCGGATGCTGGGAGGGAACGGCCGAGTCCTGTGCGAGGATGTCGATGCGTTTCTGCGCCGAACGGCTGAGTCGCCATTCGACATCGTCTTCATCGATCCGCCCTACGCGACTCCCGTCGATGCGGTGATCGGTGGGCTGGCGCCGGTCATGGCGCCCGACGCGCTGCTGTACCTCGAACGGGCCGCGAGCGACGGGCTGCCCGAGTCGGCGGCGCTGCGCTGGCAAAAAACCGGCCGCGCCGGCGCCGTCCGCTTCGGTCTCGCGCGGCTCGCGGCTTCTTCCGAACGGCTCCCCAGCGCCGGCACGTGACAGCTCCCCGGGAAACCCGACCCTGTTCAGGCATGGCACGGTTCCCCAGGCGCCTGCCGGGCGCATGCGGAGCGCCGTAAGGTAGAATCCCGATTTCCGTTCCAGGATGACTTCAGCCGTGAACATTGGCGCCATGTATCCCGGGACCTTCGATCCGCTGACGCGGGGCCACGAGGAACTGATCCACAGGTGTGCGCGCTTGTTCGATCATGTGCTGGTCGCGGTCGCCGCGAGCCCGGGGAAGGCTCCACTGTTCACGCTTGACGAGCGTGTCGGTCTGGCCCGCGAAGTCCTCAAGGACACACCGGGGGTTTCCGTCACGGGCTACGATGGGCTCTCGGTCGAGTTCGCGCACACACACGACCTGCCGGTCATCATCCGCGGTTTGCGGGCGGTATCCGACTTCGAGCTCGAGTTTCAGCTTGCCGCGATGAACCGCCGCCTGAACGACGGCGTGGAGACGGTGTTTCTGACGCCGACCGAGCAGTTCACCTTCGTGTCGTCGACGCTCGTCAGGGAAATCGCCGAGTACGGCGGCGACGTCTCGCAGTTCGTGCATCCTAGTGTCGAGGAAGCGCTCAGGCGCAAGTTCTCCTGAACCTGCCATACAGCAAGGGAAAGCAATGACAGTTTCGATTCACCGGGCGAAGCTCCTCGTCTGTTCATTCGCGGCCACCTGTGTCTGGCTCGCCGCGGCAGGCGCGGCCGAACCCGTACGCGCGACCGAACAGATGGTCGTGGCAGCGAATCCCCACGCATCCGAAGCCGGGATCGCGATCCTGCGCGCCGGGGGCAGTGCCGTCGATGCAGCCATCGCCGTGCAGCTCGTGCTGTCGCTCGTGGAACCGCAGTCGTCCGGTATCGGCGGCGGCGCGTTCATGCTCGTTCACGACGTGCCCGGCGATCAGCCCGTTTCGGCGAGGGGGTCTTCCGCCCCACCCGGGGAGCCCGCCCGGATCGTCGCCTACGCGGGCCGCGAGACGGCGCCGGCGGCGGCGACACGCGGCATGTTCCTCGACGCCAACGGCCGGGAAATGTCGTTCCTGGACGTGAGTTTCGGCGGCTTGGCCGTGGGAGTGCCGGGCGCCATGCGCATGCTCGAGCGTGCGCATCGCGACCATGGCCGCTTGCCGTGGCCTGAGCTCTTTGAACCTGCGATCGAGTTGGCCGAGCGCGGCTTCGAAGTCTCGCCCAGGCTTTATTTCCTGCTGGACCGCTTTCAGCGGGTCGCTCGGGCCGAGCAATTCCGGGCGTACTTCTACGACGAAGACGGCGAGCCCCGCGAAACCGGATACCGCCTCGTCAACACCGAGTATGCCGAGACGCTGCGCACGCTGGCAGCGCAGGGCGCCGATGCGATGTATACGGGCGAACTCGCCGACCGGATCGTGGAAGCGGTTACGAACGATACGATTCGACCGGGCGGCATGACGCACGAGGATCTCGCAAGCTACGAGGCGCGTACGATGGCGCCGCTGTGTTCGCCGTACCGACAGTGGAGGGTCTGCGGGCCGCGCCTGCCGTCCTCGGGCGGTATCGCCGTTCAGCAGATTCTCGGGATGCTCGAGGAATTTGACCTCCCGGCGCCCGACGCGGATCCGGTGGCGTCGATCCACCTGATCGCGGAGGCAAGCCGGCTCGCGTTCGCCGATCGCAATCTGTACCTGGCGGATCCGGATTTCGTCGATGTGCCCGTCGCTGCACTGATGAACCGCGAGTACCTGCAGAGCCGCGCGGCGCTGATAGACCCCGGGAGAGCGCTGGATCGCGTCTCGCCCGGTGCGCCCCGGCCCGATCTGGCGTGGAACTTCGCGCCCGGCGAGCCGACCGACGTCATGTCGACGAGCCACTTCTCGATCGTCGACCGTTGGGGCGATGCCGTCTCGATGACGACGACCGTGCAGGGCGCTTTCGGCAGCCAGCTCATGGTCGGCGGCTTCATCCTGAACAATCAGCTCACCGACTTCTCCTTCGTGCCCGAGGTCGACGGGCTGCCCGTCGCGAACCGGCCGGAGCCCGGCAAACGGCCGCTCAGCAGCATGTCGCCGACTCTCGTGTTCGACGCGGACGATCGTTTGCGCCTGCTCGTCGGCTCGCCCGGCGGGACGCGGATCATCAACTACGTCGCCCAGGCCATCGTCGGCGTGCTCGATTGGGAACTCAACATCCAGGACGCCGTTGCGGCGCCGCACTTCCTGGCGCAGGACCGCTCCATCGAACTCGAGCAGGACACCGCGATTCTCGACCATGCCGGGCCGCTCCGGGCGCTCGGCCACAGCGTCGTTGCGAGAACGCTGAACAGCGGGCTGCACGGCATCGCGATCGAGTACACGGACGACGGGCGTGTCCTGTCGGGCGGCGCGGACCCGCGACGGGAGGGTGTGGCGCTCGGGGATTAGCGGCTCGTGCCGAAACTGCGGGTGATTGAGAGTACTTGGAATGGCTATCCCAAGAGTCGAAGGAGACGCGCATGAGAGAGCAGGAGCCGCCACAACTCAAGGAATGTACTCAGGTCCAGTGACGCAGCCATACCAAATGATTCGCTCATCTGTCCGTCTTGCAAAAAAACCGCTACTGGTCCGTTCACTGTACCTTAAATGCTCTTGCTCGAAGATGAACTGAGAAAAGATCGGCTAATAACAATACACGGGACCTTGCGCGATTTAATGGAGAATCAACCGATGGTGACGAAAAAGGAAGCGGAGCTATGCCTCGACACGTAAAGGATATAGACGTTCTCAGCAATTATCTGAAAGGCGTCATGGATCGCGCAGATCACCACGCTCAAGATGTGAATGAAGTAATTCTCTCCATTGCTGGAGGCGTCGTTTGGAGAAAAGACGATGATCCTCTCAAGGTTCGGACTAGAGAAGGTCGGATGACAAATGTGCTATGGTTCAAAGTGAACCGGAAACAATACGCGCTATCGTATAATCATGATACAGGAGAAATTGAGTTTAGACAGGACAACATCCAAGGAGCAGTTCTTGCATCCTTTTCGAACAGAACAACAAATGCGGAAATCCGAACCTTCTTCAGTGGGCTCTAGAAAACCAGCGAGATAGGGAGTCCGAATAGTCAAATACTGATCGTTACGGTTGCGTTGAACGAAGACGCCTATTTGAAGCCGTGATCAGTCAAGCCATTCCCAGACAATGTCCCAGCAAAGTTCGGCGATATTTTTCCCCCGTGTAGAAACTACTTGCCTGTTCCAATCGGCGACGTGACATATTGGATTGAGGAGAGGCAGGCTATCGCCACGCTCAAGCAACTGCGTCATGTTCTTGGAAAAAGTGATTCCTGCCGCGTTTGCTTCCTGCGTCCTTGTTTTTTGTTCTTCGACTGTTTTTGCGGCCAGAGCTTGATAAAATTTTTTCTTCTTTTCCCACGGTGCCGTCCCTATTGAGGCATTTTCCGCTTGCGGTAACAATATCAAATTGCCTGGCGAATGCCGTGTTACCTCGTCCTTGTAAAGCGAGGCGTTCCATCCTTGTTTCTGCACACTATCAGGTGCAATGTGTTCAACAGTAGCGTAGTGCTTACTTCGCCACCAGTTATAGGTTAGGAGGGCGTTGCTACCACTCCGCTTAACCCCACGCCGAGTCCATGTTCCAGGTGTAGTATGATCGGCCATTGACCCATCAGCGGCGGCGAGAATCATGAAGCGTGCCAATGTGGGAGCATAGGTATACAATGGGGTTCCTACTACTCGGCCAACCCAGTCTTTTTTGTCAGGCGGTGCTTTCATTTTGCGTTGAAGAAGGCTTTTTAGTGCGGATCGAAAGTCATCCAAAGAGAGGATCTCGTTGTTTAGTGTCTTGCCAGCGCAGAGACCAAATTTAAATGTCTGCTTCCGGCCTTCACTCGGAGCCATTAATGCGCGAAAATCGCTGTCGATGCCCGCTGTGCTACCGGTAGCACCGCGGCGAAGCACGATGAATGCAACCATCGCACGTAGCGCAGTCAAAAAGTTTGTATCGCCGTCCGTCTTAAGGCTGGGTGACCAAAATCTAGCAAGGATAGGCAACGCTAGGCTGGTCTTCATATCAAAAATTAGTGACACAAGCAATTGAACCTCATCCAGCGTTTCCGGGCCATGAAAACGCGACAACTCCTCAATTCCACTCTTGTCCCAGTAATAGCGTCTGAACTGAGAAACGAGCGCAAGCGCCTGCATGTATCGCCTAGCCGAATCAACATCCGTCCGTTCCGCATCGCTGAAACTCTGGCGCAAAAAATCGCGTTGTGTCGCAAGGTCCTTTGGTAGTTTGGTGCCGTTAAGATATAGTGCAAACGTGACGACCAAATCCTTCGTTTCTCGCTGTTTCCTCGTAGTATCAGGAAATCTCTTGTTCACATAGTCGTCGATAGTGTCGAACGAATGCTCTGAGTCCGATCCCCGATAGCCTTTGTAAGATCCTTCGAATTTAATTACCCTTGGTTTCAATGTTTCAAGAGCGGTGAGCGGCTGACCGGTCGTGTTTAACGCATCAAATATATCGAAAGCAGTGGATTCGTCTTCCGTGGTCACTCGTGTGAGAACGATGCAATTGCAGAAGTACGAGGCGAACAGCACGGTCCTAACCAAAGAATGCAAAGAATCATGATTGATGACTGCATTGATAGCACGCTGTTGTTCCCGTTCGGACCGAATGAAGTCTCGGAACAGCCTGAAAAGCCCCGAACATTGGCGGTGCTTTGACCATTTGACGTCAAACATCTCACATTCGGTATTGTCATACCATTCTTGGTCATTTAAGCCTTCTAGCAATTTTCGCGTAACCCTAAAGTTCCCGTCAAGCCTAGAAGAGTAAGCATGGTGTCCCGGTTGCGGCGGTTCGAATTTTTGGTGTTGACCGGAGAAGTATTCGGAAAAGCTTTTGAGAAAAACACCGATTGGTGATCGGTATTCTGCGCTTTGGTGATCAGAGCCACGCGCATCGTTCATTCGAACTATTCGGGGAAACGGAAACGTAGATGTGGGCGTAACGTGCATGGTACCGACCGCGCACCAGTACAACGAGGTGGCCCAATGATCCACTTCCTTGGTAAGCCACATTTGTGTTTCCGGCTTGAGCTGTTTTGGGAAGTCTAGCTGGTGAATGTGGCGACGAAGAACCTCTATTAGCGCACAGGCAAACAATGCCAATGTGGTCAGGCGTTGTTGACCATCGACTACGGCAACAGATACACCGCGAAACGCTGGTTCTTGAGATTGTTCTTTTACCAAAATCAAGCTACCGAGAAATGTATAGGCGTTTGCTTTTGCGCTGGTACCTAACCTTCGGAAGCCATTGAGCGTGTCGTAGTAGAGACGTTCGATGTTTCTTTGTTGCCAATCATACTGCCGTTGATAATCGGGAATACGAAATCCGATGCCGCCATTATAGAGTGTAGCAGTCTCGAAAGGACTAGCAGCCTTCGCTTCAAATAAATGTTCTATGTTTTTCATTGTGGTGGCTTTCGTAACTTCATACGGAGAATACTATGGGAACACACTCATTTGTGGCAGGCAAGACATACCTTGGCTTGACCGTATAGGTCGTCTATATCCACAGGGTCGCCGTCCGGTCGTAGCGGATTTGGCGCCACAGTAACGCCCATTCGGTCGAGGCGGCGTTGGTGTTCCTTCTTGATTTGCTCTATACGCAAGGGCTGTTCCAGTTCTTCAAGTGATTCGCCTTGGCTCCATGTAAACGGGGAACCGCCCTCGACTGCCGTCTTCTCGTACGCCTTGGCTTCCTCAAAAGCTTCAGGATGTTGATCCTTGAGCCGAACCCATTCGATCTTTTGCTGGAAGAAGCAGAACGTACATCCGCTGCGCGTGCGCCAAGTGTAGTAATCAGGGAGACCGAGCCCGGCACCTTCGAGAAGATCCAGTACGCCCGCCTTGTCGATTCCGGCGTGCTTGAAAGGGAGCTTCACGACAAGTTTTTCATGCTTGGATGAATACCCTTCTCTATATTCCTCGTCGCTGCGGATCGCGACATAGCTGAAGACGGTAGTGCCGTTCGCGAGCATTGGGCGAACCCATTGTTCGAAGGGCCGAAGCTTGAGCTGTCGCGTACACCAACGTGATTGCGGGGAAGGAAGAAAGTCGTTGTACTGTTTGAGCCAGAAATCGAAGTCGCGGTCGGGGTTCAGTCGGAGTATCGGTTGACCGAGAAAGCCTTCCAGCCTTCCAAGATACTCGTAGACTTCGGGCAGTTCCTTACCGGTGTCAGTAAAGAAATAGTCGACATCGAGTTCAGGATGATGTTGGCGCATATAGACGGCAAGGGCCGCGCTGTCGCGCCCACCGGACAGGCCAAGCACGTGTTTCACGTTCACCTTCGTCATGAAACAACTCTTGTTTTTCGGTTCTGCGTTGCGCTCGGGGAGTTTCGCATGTAGCGCGTGCTGAGTTCAGCCAGCGCGGCCAGGATGACGCTGCGCCGACTGGTGTCGGCTTCATCCAATGCGGCGGCAACACGGTCAATCAGATCGTTAATGGCGGCGCGGTCCGATTCGGCTACGTCGAACTCTTCCAACACGGGTGCTGGGCGACCGCCCATGCCGATAACTACGGCCATTGCCTGCCTCTTGTCTGTGCGGCCCTTCACGCGCGCGAAGGTTTCGGCGCGGAGGAATCGTTGCGCCATGTCAGCGATCTCTATGGCCGCCCGGTCAAGGTCCGGATCGACCCAAAAGCGCGGTGGCTTGTTCGCAGCGAGGCTCGCGATACCCTCGAAGTTCTCATCGGTGCCGTCGAACTGCGACAGTCTTCCGACGAACGCGTCTAGGCGAAAATCACCTGCAAGCTGTTTGACGTTGTCGGCGCGCTCGCGGAGTTCCTCTAGGGCCTGAGGCGATGCGTTCGGCACCTGCAGCTCAGCGAGCATCATGTCCCGCAATCGATGCAGCATGGCTGGATACGCCTGCACCAATTCTTCGAGCCCGTCGCGGACACCCGCGATGACGCGGTGCAAGTCGTCCTGTTTGGAAAGCGAAACGCCACTACCCAGCACGTCCGGGATGTCGTCGAAAAGGAACTGGTTGGGATCGTGAGCACGCTTGAACAGATCGCGAATCTTCATGGCGTTCGCGGACAGGCGCATGGTCCGTCCGGTCCAGTTGGGGAGTCGGTCATAGATCGCGACGAGACCGCGCCCGACATCGATCGGTTCCAGGTGCACAAGCTCGTTCGCTTTATCGAGATCGCGCACGATCTGCGCCATTCCCGACAGCAGTCGCCGCGCTACATCGCTGAGGTCCATCCAGCGCAATTGGATAATGGATGGATCCTTCGTGAGGTAGTCCACGTCCACATCGTCGAACTTCGCCCGAAATATCCCGTCTCGATAAACCGCGAGCTTGTCGCGCTGCGACAGGATGAACGCCACGACCAGAACCGGCAGAAGCCCGTTCTTCACGCCGAAGGGCGGCTTGCGCCACTCGTCGAACAGTTCGGAGACTTCCACCGTGCGACCGGAGTGCGCCTTGACGTAGTTGATCGCCGTTTCCCACATCGGCGCCAAATCGTAGGGGTCGTCGCCACCGATTGTCGGCGACACGAAACGCCAACGCGTTCCGCGTTGTACGTACAAGTCTGTCGCTTCCAGCAACGACGTGAACAAACCTCCCTCGGCCGGGAAGCCCGCGATGCCAAGACGCGGCTCGCCTTCCTTCAGAACCATGCGCCGCAGGAGGTTGTTCTGCGCGGCCACAGCGTTGCTGGACGGCTTGTGCCGATTCAGCAACTCATTGTGCAAGCAAGGCGATTCGTTGAAGCGGCGATCCGCAAGATCGGACGCGGTGCTGTTGAGGTCGGCCTGCCGAAGCTGCTTCGGTTGGTGGTGTTTGCGAAACCACAATGCGCTGTCGAACGCCTTGTGCAGCTCAGACTCGAGGAGTGCCTGCAAGGTTGCAAGCCGTGCGGAGACTTCGCGTCTTGCGACAGAATCACCGGCAAGTTCGGCATGATCGTTGCTGACGCTGTCAAGCGCGAACAATTCGCGTGCGAGCGGCAAAATGGCCCATGACTGCTTGGAAATGCCAACCACGGTGTCCCATTCATCGCTGTCGCGCGCTGTCTTGCGGCACAAGTCGTGCGCGTGCTCCTCCGTTTCGCCGCCGGTTGGAACGGCGAGTAGAAACTGACCGATTGCGCCGTTCTCAGGTCGCGGCGCATGCTCGAAATCGGCAAGACGTCGCAAGGGAACGATGCTTACATCGAACCATCTGAGTGTGCCCGTGTCGTGATAATGGCGCTTGGCCAAAATCGGCTGAAGCCCGGCCAGAGCCTTGAGTTCGTTGAAGTCAATCTCGTCGATCTCGTCGAGCGCGGAGCGGACAGCTTTGTCGATGTCGAAGTCGCTGCCAGCGTAGATCGCACGGGCATTGAGGAACTTCTTGAAGATGGTGAATGACCACATATCCAGTTGCGCCAAGGCGTGCTCAAGCGCCTTTACTGGGACTTCGGGGAAACAGGTGTGAAGCAACTCGGTATCTGCTACCAGACCGGAACGTTCCTTGAACAGGTCGATGATTGCGATTGTCTTGAGTAGCCGGACGTGAAGCGCGTCGGTATCAGTCGCTTCGCATCGCTCCAGCGCTTCCGCCGCCAAGGCCCATCGATGCCCGTCGGGTGAAGCGAGGATGGATGGTTCCAGGTTGGCGCGAAGGTAATCCCATAGCCGGTCCGGGCCATACAGATCGTCGCCTGCCGCGTGTTTGAGAAAGTCCATGAAACCGTGCGGCTCGGACGAGTTCAGGAAGCCGAACAAGCTGCGCTGGTTCTGCCCGAAACGACGCCGCGATATCGGACCCAACAAACATGCCACGACCGGGTGCAGTGGCCAGCATCCTTCCAGCATGGCAGCCAAGCTCGCTGCATCGCCGTCGCGACGCACGATACTGGCTACAGAAGCTGCAAGCGGCCCGGGCTTCTTTGGGCGATGATCGCTCTCGATTGCGCGGGATATCAGGTCGATTTGTTCTTCGCCCGAGGCGTTGACGACAAGATCGATAAAACGGCCCTGAATCTTCGCCCATTCGTCGCGCATTTCGTGCGACAGACGATTTGCGTACTCTTCAAAGGCTTGGTGCAGCACGCCGACAAAAAGAAAGCGCCCGTTGCTGCGCGACGCCGCCTCGGCGAGTTGCTGGAAAACGTAGATATCGAAATGACCTCGGGCGGCGGCTTCGAGGAATTTACCCATCTCGTCCACGAAGAGGAGAAGGCCGCCGTGAGCGCTTTCGTCGTTGACAGCAGCATCGGTCAGAGCGGCGATCAAGTTGGTCTCGGTCCAGCCGCCACGCGGTCGACGGTTTACAAGGCCAGTACGCTTCACGGCGTCGCCGATAACGGCGACTGGATCGTCGCGCCGCGCAACTACTGGGAGGATGCGCCATCCTTTGGCGCCAGTCGGCAATGCTTGCCGGATAGAGTTCGTCAGCCCGTGTCCGAATACGCTGGCCGCTTCCGTCTGCAATTGCCCGTTGCCATTTAACAAGGCTCCAAGCGCGACAGCCAGGCTTGACTTGCCGCTACCGTATGGACCGGTCCATGTGTAAGCGCCCTGCCCGGTTTCGGAAACGTGGCGAGCCATTGCCAAGAGAACGTCGGCGGATGACTGCGGGCAGACGAAACCTTCGAGTGAGGCGATGTCTCCAAGATCCGAGTCGATACGGACCGATCTGAGAAACCGGCGCGCGATGTAGACGCGGTCGCCAATCGGCATCATGCGGCTTCCTTTCCGGGCCGTGCGAAGTAGTCACGTCGAATCCAGGCGCGTGCGCTTTTTCCGTCGATCTCGGTATTTCGAACGACCTGTTTCAGGCCAGCCGTTTCGGACCAGCGCAAGACGCCCCCTGTCGCGTCGTCCAGCGCACTGAGGCGGTCAGCGACATCGTTCTCATCGAACAGGAATACGCGTCCCGGCCCACCGGGCGCATGGGCGACAGCCTCGAACGACAATGTAGAGGCGTTGGTATAGCGAGACCAGAAGTCCATGAGCGCATAGATGAAGACACCATCGCTCAAGGTGGTCTTTGGGCCGCGGACGAACCTGAACCCGTCTTTTTTGCCTACGGGCTTGATGAGCCCCAGTTCTGTAAGCGGTGATTCCAGCGCATCGTCATGCACACTCCGTCCCGACAGTGGCCGTGCTGCGTACGTGCGTATGAAACAGGCCACGTCGTTCCTGATCGTGGTAATGGCGACTCGCGACCAGTTGCGATCCTTTGCGAGACGATCGAGTTTCTTGATCAGTGAATCTCGCTCAAACGTGACGGAGGGGTAGTGATTGAACGCCCAAAACCATGTAGTTCGAGTCGCGTGGGAAGCCAATTGCCAATGGATGAGCCACAGCGTGGTCGGGTTTTCCATGTATGGGTCAAGCGCCGACCAGCCGAAAAGCAGGCGACCGAGTTCCGTCGTCCGGACAGAATGGTAAGAAGGTTCCTCGATCACGCCGGTCGCTTTCGCCCAATGGCGAATGGAGGCGACCATGTTCTTGCCGACGCCGAATCGAGCTATGGCATCGTCGCCCCAACAAGCCGTCCGATTCTCGTCCTGATCCTCGGTTTCGGCGACGCGGTCGAACGCCTTTTTCAGCCACCCGTAACGGAGCGGAAAGGTCTCGTGGCCTGAAAACTGCGGGCTGTAGCCGTCCTGATAGAGTGGTCCACGCACCCTTCGGTTCCCTAGTTACTGGATCATCCGTCCAGTAGCCTGACAATAGCGCGTTACATATACTACGGTCAACGAAACCGGAGGCTACCACGCGATCCGCGAATCGCAGCCCGCATTTCCGATCAGCTTACCAAAAAATTCTCTAACCTATTGAATATTAATGAAAGTTGGCCAGACCATTTATCTGGACCATCAAGCGACGACGCCCGTGGATCGGCGGGTTGCAGCGGCAATGGCCCCCTACTACAGCGAGTCGTTCGGTAACCCGCATTCTTCCGATCACATCCTGGGTTGGCAATCAGGGCACGCAGTCGAAGCCGCCGCCGTAGGAGTCGCGCGATTGATCGGCGCGGACCCGGACGAAATCATCTTCACCTCCGGTGCAACAGAGTCGAACAACATGGCGCTTCTGGGCCTCGGGCACAGGGCCGCTGGTCTCACTCGCCGACGTATTCTCGTCAGTGCCATCGAGCACAGATGTGTGTTTGCTGCCGCCCGCGAACTTGAAAGACGGCACGCGTTCACCATCCAGCAAATTCCGGTGGACCGGCATGGTCTGGTCGACCTTTCAGCGCTTGACGCGATGCTGGGCGAGGATGTTCTCGCTGTGTCTGTCCTAGCTGTCAACAACGAGGTCGGGACGATTCAGGACACTGCGGCGATTGCCGCACATGTCCACCCCCACGGGGCGTTGTTCCACTGCGACGCGGCGCAAGCACCCCTCGCCATGACCATGAGCTCGCTTGCCGAGCATGCGGATATGGTCAGTCTTTCCGGCCATAAGATGTACGGTCCCAAGGGTGTCGGGGCTATCTTTATCGCGCGGGCGTTGCAAAGCCGGATCGAGCCGTTGATCTACGGCGGCGGGCAGCAGAACGGGCTTCGCTCGGGCACTTTGCCGGTACCACTGTGTGTGGGCTTGGGCGCGGCTGCCGAACTGCTATGCGCTGAAGGCGTGGACGACAGTCGCGCTGAGCTGCGCCGCCGCCGCGACGCCTTTGTACATCGTCTCAAAGGGTTGGCCTGGCCGATTTCGCTAGTCGGAGTCCAAGCGGAAGCGAGACACCCCGCCAATGCAAGCATCTGTTTTCATGGCTTTTCCGCGCACGCGATATTGGGAGCGCTTCAGCCCCGGCTCGCTGCTTCGACTGGCGCAGCGTGCACTACCGGAACTCCGGAGCCATCGCATGTCCTGCGGGCCATGGGCCTTAGCGGAGACGATGCTGAATCAACCATACGGTTCAGCCTGGGTTTCGGTACAACTGACGACGACATTGAACGCGCGGTAGACCTGATCGAGGAAGCACTTGCGAGACTGGAGAAGACTCGCTTGGCGTGCTCGGCCTGATCCGACAGGTCCGCGAAGCCTCTTCGCAATCTCGCGCCAAATATGCCTACCGCTGGCACGCCGCACAGTAATAGCTTGCGCGCTGGCCCTGCCGGCGCATGCGGATCGGCAGCCCGCAGCGCGTGCACGGAGCGCCCGCGCGATCGTAGACCGCCAGCGACATCCTGAAGTATCCGGGCCGGCCGTCGCTCGCAACGAAGTCGCGCAAGGTCGTACCGCCCTCGCCGATCGCGTCGTTGAGCACGGCGCGTACCGCATCGGCGAGCCCGTCCAGCCTTCGCCGGGCAATCCTGCCGGCCTGCCGGGCCGGGTGGATGCCGGCGCGAAACAGGGCTTCGCTGGCGTAGATGTTGCCGACTCCGGCAACGACGCGGCTGTTCATGAGGTGCTGCTTGATCGCCACGCGCCGGCCGGCGCAGGAACGCGCGAGATACTTGCCGTCGAACCGGTCGCCGAGAGGTTCCGGTCCGAGGGATCGGAGCAGCGGATGGTCGAGCGGCTCGGCGGCGAAGTGGAGACTCCCGAAGCGGCGTGGGTCGTTGAATCGCACCACGCCACCGCCCGCGAGGCGCATGTCGACGTGATCGTGCTGCGTGGGACTGCGCGGGTCGGGCAGGTAGCGCAGGCTGCCTGACATGCCGAGGTGCAAGATTAGCGTTCCGCCATCCGTGGCGATCAACAGGTACTTGGCGCGCCGACCGAGTCGCGCGATTCGCCGCCCGCCGAGCTTTTCGTCGAGATCGCTCGGTACGGGCCAACGCAGACGCGGTTCACGAATCTCGAACGCCTCGATCGACCTGCCGGCGATCAGCGGTTCGAGGCCGCGGCGCGTCGTTTCAACTTCCGGAAGCTCGGGCATGCTTGTGGTGTCCCGGTCGGTTCACAGTCGATGATGCAACTTCCAGTACCGGACGCCAGCCTAATCGCGCGGCATGCGCAGCGCCAGCGTGCCGCGATGACGCGCCTCGGGCGGCCCGGCCAAAGCCGCATGCCGCGGATTGATTGGCACTCGGGGTGGATGGTTCGTTGCCGTGCCCGGCTGCACCGTGCGCGACGGCGCGGCCGCTTGGAGCGCCTGTCCCCCATCGGCTATAGTGACCGGCCAGTCGAATTCGGCTACCGGGGCACTCATGATCGAATTCCTCGCGACGTATCTCTATGGCCTGACCAATCTGAGCTGGTGGGGCTATATCCTGGTCACGCTGCTCTGGATGCACGTCACGATGATGGCGATCACGCTGTATTTCCATCGCGACCAGGCGCACAGGTCCGTGGATCTGCACCCGGCCGTGCGGCATTTCTGCCGCTTCTGGCTCTGGATGAACACGGGCGCCTCGACGCGGGAATGGGTCGCGGTACACCGCAAGCACCACGCGCATTGCGAGCAGGAAGGCGATCCGCACAGCCCGAAGCTGTTTGGACTCAACAAGGTGGTCTGGCAGGGCGCCGAACTCTACCAGGCGGAGGCGAAGAAGCCCGAGACCGTGGAGAAGTACGGCAGGGGCACGCCCGACGACTGGCTGGAAAGAAACGTGTACGTGCCGCATCGAAACGCCGGCATCGTCCTGCTCGTGGTCGTCGATCTCGTGCTGTTCGGCATACCGGGAATCACGATGGTCGCCTTTCAGCTCGGCACGATGCCGATGCTCGCGGCGGGCGTGATCAACGGCCTCTGCCACGCGAAGGGCTACCGGAACTTCGAGACGAACGATGCGTCGACGAACCTCTGGCCCATCGGGCTCTTCGTCGCCGGCGAGGAACTGCACAACAACCATCATGCGTTTCCGACATCGGCGAGGTTCTCGATGCGGCGACACGAGCTCGATATGGGGTGGCTGCATCTGAAGGTGCTGTCGATGCTTGGCCTGGCGCGTATCAGGCGCGTGGCGGCCCACCCGGAACTCGCCGAGGAGACGAAGGTTCCCGACCTCGATTCGCTCAGGGCCGTCATCGTCAACCGGATGCACATCCTTCGCCACTACACGAACAACGTCACGCTGCCGTTGCTGCGCCGCGAGCTCGACGGTGCCGGCGAGAACACGAGGTCGGTATTCAAGGCGGCGCAACGCCTGCTGCGCCGGGATCCGCAGATGCTTGACGAGTTGTCGAGCAGGCGCCTGGCTGAAATCATCGAGCGGCATCCGCGCGTTCGCGCCGTGCTCGAGTACCGCAACGAACTCAGAAGCCTCTGGGAGGGGGCGCACAGGAGCAACGAGAGCCTGCTGGCCGAGTTCCGCGAGTGGTGCCGCCGCGCAGAAGCGAGCGGCATACAGGGCATGGAGGACTTCGTCGTCTATCTGAGGTCGTTCAGGGCGACGCCCGACAACGCGTCGGCGGCCTGAGCCCGAGCTTCAACTGAACGGCTGCCTGGTCGTCGCACCGGCTTGCGGCGCACCGGCTTCCGGGCTGCCGCAGCTACTTGATCTTCGTTTCCTTGTAGATCACGTGCTTGCGGAGCTTGGGGTCGTATTTCATGACCTCCATCTTCTCCGGATGCAGGCGCCGGTTCTTCGTCGTCGTGTAGTAGTGGCCGGTGCCGCCGGTCGACATGAGCCTGATTTTCTCGCGCATCGTGGTTTCCCGCCCTAGACCTTGACGCCGCGCGAACGCAGGTCCGCCACGACCTTCTCCAAGCCCCGCTTGTCGATGATCCTGAGTCCCTTCTGCGAGACCCTGAGCTTGATGAAGCGCTGTTCGCTCTCGAGCCAGAGCCGCTTGGTGTGGATATTGGGCAGAAATCGCCGCCGCGTCTTGTTGTTCGCGTGCGAGACGTTGTTGCCCGTCATGGGGCCTTTCCCCGTTACCTGGCAAACTCTGGACATGGCGCGATCGTCAGTGCTGCGAAGGGGCCGCGACTATAGCGCGCATGCCGAACGCGGGCAAGAACCGCCGCTCGACCCGCCATCACTGGCGACGCGGGCTTCCTTCCCCGCGGCGGGACTTTCGCCACGGCCTGCCAGGCGCCTGCCTCGGGTTCCTAGACCCAGCCTCTCTCGGCCAGCGAGACGTGGCCGTTGCGGCTGACGACGAGGTGATCGAGCAGCCGGATGTCGACGAGCGCGAGCGCTTCGGCGAGCTTCGCGGTAATCGTCCTGTCGGCCTCGCTGGGTTCGCAGTTTCCCGACGGGTGGTTGTGGCCGAGGATCACGGCGGCCGCTTCGTGGTAGAGCGCGCGCTTGAGGACTTCGCGCGGGTAGACCGTCGCGCCGTCCACCGTGCCTCGGAACAGCGCCTCGAAACAGATGACGCGGTGGCGCGTGTCGAGAAACAGGCAACTGAACACCTCGTAAGACAGATCAGCGAGCCGGGCCTTGAAGCAGCGGGCGGCGTCCTGCGGCCGTTTCAGCGCGCGGCGCCGGTCGGTCGGCCCCTCGATGCAGCGTCGGCCAAGCTCGAGCGCCGCGAGAAGCCGCGCGGTCCGCGCCGGCCCCAGGCCCTCCGCGCGGATCAGTTCTCTCGCCCCGCGGCGCATGAGCGCGTGCAGGCTGCCCCACTCATCGAGCAGCGTTTGCGACAGGGTCATGGCATCGCGGCCGGGAACGCCGGAGCCGAGCAGCACCGCAAGCAGTTCCCGATCCGACAGAAGTTCCGCACCGGCTTCGAGAAGCCTTTCGCGGGGCCGCTCGCTGCGCGGCCGACTACCGAGATTCGTCATGTGTTGGTTTCCACAGCTTGAGCGCAGCATGGCGAACGGGCGTCGGTAACGCAGCCCGAATTTGTCGGCAAGTCGCGGAGAAACGTCAGCGGTGAGCAGGACATCGCGGCAGCCCCGCCGCGCAGCGTTGCCGGATCGGGCGCAACGTTGACGGCGGCCTCGCGGCCAGCCGCCCTTGGCGACACCCCGCGTCGCGCCGGTCCAACGCAGGGGGGTCTTTCGCCGCGGGTCGCCGCTCCGGTGGAAATACCGGTGCGAGCGGGGGTAAGCTCACGGCATTGGAACGCACGGCCGACCGCATGTCACGAGAATCCGGCAGTTCTTCGCCACGCATCCTGCTCGGCGTCACCGGGGGGATCGGCGCTTACAAGAGCCCCGAACTCGTTCGGCGTCTCGTCGAACGCAGCGCCGAGGTACAGGTCGTGATGACGCGCGGCGCCGGTCAGTTCGTCACTGCGACGACGCTGCAGGCGGTCTCGTCGCGGCGTGTCCGCGACGACCTCTGGGACGCCGGGGCGGAAGCCGCGATGGGGCACATCGAGCTTGCCCGCTGGGCCGATCTTGTCATCGTCGCGCCGGCGACGGCGCATTTCATGGGATCGTTCGCCGGCGGCCTCGCAGGCGATCTCCTGTCGACGCTGTGCCTCGCGACGACCGCGCCCGTCGTCCTCGTTCCGGCGATGAATCGCGTCATGTGGGAGCACGCCGCGGTGCAGGCGAACCGGGCCGTGCTCGAGGGCCGCGGCGTCCGGCTGCTCGGGCCCGTCGAAGGCGATCAGGCCTGCGGCGAATACGGCATGGGCCGGATGATGGAACCGGTCGAGATCGCCCGCGAGTTGCTGGACGGGCGGGTCGTTGCCGGACGCCTCGAACCGCAGCGCCTCAAGGGCGTCAAGGCCGTCATCACCGCCGGCCCGACGCGCGAACCGATCGATCCCGTGCGCTACATCACGAACCGCAGCTCCGGCAAGATGGGCTACGCCATTGCCGAAGCGGCAAGAGACGCGGGCGCCGACGTCGTCCTGGTCAGCGGTCCGGTGTCGTTGCGAGTGCCCGGGGGCGTGCGCCGCGTGGACGTCGAGACGGCCGAGCAGATGTACGGCGCCGTGCATCGCGAGATCCACGACACGGAGCTGTTCATCGCCTGTGCGGCAGTATCGGACTATCGTCCCCACCGTGCGTCGGCGCGCAAGATCAAGCGCAGCGACGAGGAAATCAAGGTCGATCTCGTGCGTTCGAAGGACACGCTGTCGAGCGTTGCCGCCCTCGCTCACCGACCGTTCTGCGTCGGCTTCGCCGCCGAGACCGAGGATCTGGATCGGCACGCGCGCGACAAGCTCGCCAACAAGGGGCTCGACATGATCGCCGCCAACCGTGTCGGACCCGATTGCGGCTTCGATGCCGAGACGAACGCGCTCAAGGTGTTCTGGCCGGGCGGCGAAGCCGAGTTCGGCGAGCGGGCGAAATCGGTCCTTGCACGGCAACTCGTCGAACTCGTCGCGGAGCGCTACCACGCGGCGCGCGAGACGCCGCAGACGTCGCTGCTGGCAGGATAGCGCATGGCGTTTTCCCGGAGCCTTCCGGACGCGTTCGCCGCGTATTGTTCGCAGTCGTCGCGGCCGCTAGCATGAGTGCTCATGCGGGCATGAGGAAGGCGTGATGGGTATCGCATGCGGGCGGAGTGGCTTCATCGCATTCCGAAGCAGGGTTGATCCTTACGGTCGCGCCCTGCTTGCGAATCCCGGCGCGCCCCCGGTTGTGTCTGCCGGTCTTGCGAAGCTGCTTGGCGGCGCGCCGGTGCTCCGTCTCCTGTTGCCGATCGCGTCGATCCTCCTGGTCGCCGCGCCAATCCAGCCCGCAGTCGCCGAGCACCCGTCCTGCGCGGACCGCCCGGTCATGGCCGGCGCCGTCAGCACGCGCGCCGATGTCCGTTCGTTCGTGCAGTGCGCGTACGAGCATGTTCTCGAGGTCGGTTTCGAAGCTGCGCGCCAGGCGTTCCACGACGATGAGCGCTGGAAAAGCGGGCCGATGTACGTCTTCGTCGCCGAAGTCACCACCATGAGCGATCAGGCGCGCGTGTTTGTCTTTCCGCCCGACCCGGCGCGCGAAGTAGGGCCGTTCGGGCAGGTGATTGACGCGTGGGGCAACGATGTGTTTCGCGAGTTCCATCGAATCGCCACCCGGTTCGACGAAGGCTGGGTCTACTACTCATTCACGAATCCCGCCACGGGCGACGACGCGCCGAAGGCCTCATACGTCAAGCGGATCCAGTGGAACGGCATCGATGCCGTGATCGCCGCGGGGCTCTACAGCCGCGATTTGCCCGCCACCTGCGAGGCCGACGAAGTCAACGCTGCGATTCTCGATGCCGAGGGCGGCAACGGGCGGCTGGCGGAGTTCGTGCGTTGCGCCGCGCTGGAACTGGAACCGCTGGGCTATTTCGCCGCCCAGGCGATGATCGCCGAACCGCGCTGGCGCAGCGGCTCGATCTACCTGTTCGGTGTGGATATCTACGGCAACGTGCTGTTCAACGGCGATCCCTGGAACCGCTGGTTCGGCGCCTCGACCCCGGAACTCGACCGGGACGGGCAATTCGGCGGCTACGATATCCTCCGGGTCAGCGAAGCGTTCGGCGAGACGTTTCTGGCCTACGAGGCGCGAAATCCGGCGACCGGTCGAACCGAGAACAAGATCGCCTTCGTCAAGCGCGTGGTCACTTACGGCATGCCCGTGCTGCTCGCCGCCGGCTACTACCCGTCCGAGGACGGGGGCATGGCGGTGTCGATATACGGCACCGGTCCGGGCGCGCCTTTCCTGGGGACGGTGCTCGTCGAGGATAGCGACATCGGTCTGCGGCTCTCCCCGTCGCTGAGCGGGCTCACGCCGGGCCCGCACGGTTTTCATGTGCATGCGAATCCCGACTGCGGCAACGGCGGCCTGAACGCCGGCGGCCACTACGATCCGGATAGCACGGGTCGGCACGAAGGGCCCTACGGCAACGGGCACCTGGGCGACCTGCCCGTGCTTTCGGTCGCCGCGAACGGTACCGCGACCGTGCCCGTCGTCGCGCCTCGGCTGCAGGCAAGCGACCTGCAAGGCCGCGCGCTCGTGATACACGGCGGCGGCGACAATTATTCCGATTTCCCCCGGGCGCTCGGCGGCGGAGGTCCCAGAGTCGCCTGTGGAGTGATTTCCGCAGCGAACTGAGTATGGATTCGGCGCCTGTCGGAGCCGACGCAAGCTGCGGCAGTTCAGCGAAACATTCAGGCGGACGCGGACATTTTTGCCGTGTCGCCGCAACGGCCAAGATTCGAACCCGGTGACATACGACCGACCCCCTGAGAATCCATCGACGAGATCTCGATGACTACCGATTCAGTACGCGAAAACGACGCGCCAGGCGATGTTCCCGCCGTGGACGGGCGCCTTGCCGCGGTTGTCGCTGAAGATCGCCGTGCGGCCGCGGCCGGCGTTCAAATCAAGCTTAGAATTCTCGACGAGCGCGTGGGAAGGGAAATTCCGCTGCCTGCGCGCGCAACGGACGGCTCGGCCGGCGTTGACCTCAGAGCCTGCCTTGCGGAACCCGCCACGCTCGAACCCGGCGCCACGCTGCTCGTGCCGACCGGTATCGCTATCCACATCGCCGATCCCGGCCTTGCCGCGGTGATCCTGCCGCGCTCCGGGCTCGGCCACAAGCACGGCATCGTGCTCGGCAATCTCGTCGGTCTCATCGATTCCGACTACCAGGGTGAACTGCTCGTATCGTGCTGGAACCGGGGAACCGACTCGTTTCGGATCGAGCCCGGAGCGCGGCTCGCGCAGCTCGTCGTCGTGCCCGTGGCCGCGTTCGATTTCGAGGTCGTCGAGGACTTCGCCGAATCGGATCGCGGCGCGGGCGGCTTCGGCCACTCCGGTACGCGTTAACCACGCTTGCGTTTCCCAGGCAGGGTTGGGCGGCACAGGGCGCGCAACAGCCGAACTGTCGCCGCTGGACTTACGCTCCGGCGCGGATATATGGCTGACGCTTACGCGGACATCGCGCCGTATCGGTCCCGATAGGCACGCATGGCCGGGAGGCGCTCGGCCAACGCGCTGTTGTCCTCCATGTGCTCGACGAGATCGGTGAACGAGACGATGCTCCGGACCGGAATCCCGAGTTCGGTCTCGATCTGTCTGACCGTCGTCAGGCGGGTATCGGTGCCGATCTCTTCGCGGTCGATCGCGACCAGTATTCCGGCGGGCGTCGCGCCGACCGCGCGGATGATGCCGACCGCCTCGCGAATCGCCGTTCCGGCGGTGACCACGTCGTCGACGATCAGCACGCGACCGCTGAGCGCTGCGCCGACACCGCGGCCGCCTTCGCCGTGGTCTTTCAGTTCCTTGCGGTTGTATGCGAACGGGTAGTTCAGGTCATGATGCTCGGCGAGTGCGGCGGCAGCGAGCGCCACCAGCGGGATGCCCTTGTAGGCCGGGCCGAACAGGATGTCGAACTCGAAATCCAGTGCAGCGATCGCAGCGGCGTAGCAGCGGCCGACCGTGGCGCCGGCAGCCCCCGTGTTGAATAGTCCGGAGTTGAAGAAGTACGGGCTTACCCGCCCGGACTTGAGTTCGAAGCGGCCGAACCGGAGCACGTCAAGCTCGAGCGCAAGCTCGAGAAACTCTTTCTTGTAGGCTTTCATCGGCGCTGGGTCGGGATGGCTCGGGTATCATACCGCGCTTGCGCCCGGGCACGCCGGGGATACCGCTGCCGGCAGTTTCGTGAGAATCATCACCCTCAACGCCAACGGGCTGCGGGCGGCCGTCCGGAAAGGTTTCTTCAACTGGTTCCGCCGCCAGCGCGCCGACATCCTGTGCCTTCAGGAACTCAAGGCGAAGCCGCACCAGATCGAGGATGCCGCATTTCACGCGCGGGGCTTCAAGCGTTATCTCTTCTGCGCCGAGCGGCCGGGCTACAGCGGCGTGGCGATCTATTCGCGCGCCGAGCCGCGGGAGGTCATCAAGGGCTACGGCAACGCCGAGTTCGATGGAGAAGGGCGGTACATCGAAGCCGTGTTCGATAATTTCGGTGTCATCAGCGCCTACTTTCCGTCGGGCTCCTCAAGTCCGGCGCGGCAGGAAGCGAAGTTTCGCTTCCTCGAGAGTTTCGAAGCGCACATGATCGGGCTGCTCGCGCGACCGATCCCCTACTTCATCTGCGGCGACGTCAACATCGCCCACAGGAAGATCGACATCAGGAACTGGCGCGGCAATCAGAAGAACTCGGGGTTCACGCCGGAAGAGCGCGCGTGGATGGACCACATCTTCGACGACATCGGCTACGTCGATGCATTCAGGACCGTGAACCCGGAGCCCGACCAGTACACCTGGTGGTCGAATCGCGGTCGGGCGCGCGAGAAGAACGTCGGGTGGCGCATCGACTATCAACTGGTAACGCCCGGGCTTCGCAGCGCAGCGCAGGCGGTCAGCATCTACAAGCGCAAGTTCTTCTCCGACCACGCGCCGCTGACGATCGACTACGATCTGGCCTGACCTGCGTCCGATGTCCCGGACGCCTCGCTGGCCTGTGACCAAGGGGCGACGAGAAACAGCATGAGCATTCCGGGGATCGCGACGGCGAAGCAAAGCAGGTAGAAATTGAAGTAGCCGATCGCCTCGATGATGAAGCCCGTGCTCGCGCTCGCGACCGTGCGCGGCAGTGCGACGAGGCTCGTGAGCAGCGCGAATTGAGTCACGGTAAAGCGCGTGCTCGTCTGCTTGGCGATGAACGCCGTGAGTGCCACCGTGCCCAGGCCAACACCGATGTTCTCGAAGCCGACGGCGAGGAACAGCGCATACAGGTTCGTGCCGATGCGCGCGAGCACGGCATAGCCGAGGATCGTCACGATCTGCACGACACCGAACATCCAAAGCGAACGGTTGATGGATACGCGCAGCATGATGAGTCCGCCGACGGCGGCGCCCGCCATGACGCCGCCGAGCGCCGCGAACTTCTGCACGGTACCGATTTCCGTGAGGGTGTAGCCCATGTCCAGGAAGAACGGCGTCTGCAGCGCCACGGCCATGTTGTCGCCGAGCTTGTAGAGCACCATGAAAATGAGGATCAGCAGCGCCGACTTCACAGTGTCGCGCGTGAAGAACTCCACGAATGGATTCACGATGGCGGCCAGAACGGACGACGGCGCGGCGTCGTCGCGCGCGGTCTCCGGCACGAGCAGTGTCGTGACGATACCGATGGACATGAACGCTGCGACGACCCAGAACACGATCGACCACTCGATCCTGTCGGCGAGAACGAGCGCCAGTGAGCCGGGCACGAGCGACGAGATGCGATAGGCGTTGATGAACAGCGAGTTGCCGGTGCCGAGCTCGTCGTCGAAGAGCAGTTCACGGCGATAGCCGTCGAGCACGATGTCCTGAGTCGCGCTGAAGAACGCCGTCGCGAGAACGACCCACATCACGGGCAGGATGTTCGTCGCGGGATCGACAGCGCTGAATTGGCCGATGCTGAACAGCAGCAGGATCTGGCTCAGCAGGATCCAGCCTCGACGCCGACCAAGAAACGGCAGCCGAAAACGATCGAGAAGCGGCGCCCAGACGAACTTCCAGTTGTAGGGGAGCGTCAGCAGAAAAAACAGACTGATCGTCGACAGATCGATTTCCGCGCTTCGCAGCCAGGCGGGCACGAGTTGAGCCAGGACGTAGAGCGGCATCCCGGACGAGAATCCCTGAAAGATGCAGATCAGCATCTTGCGGTTGAACAGGATTTCCTGCCACGGCCGGCGGGCAGGTGCGACAGTTCGGGTGGAGGTGCTCACGGGCTCCTGGTGCTGGCCGACGGTGCGGCGGACCGCACCCTATAGTACTGGTCGTCGATAACGTGGTCGAGGCGCAGGCCGCGCCGTTCGAACTTCGTCGGCGGGCGGAATGACAGCGGGTCGCCGCCGAGTTCTCCGGCCGGTACCGCGCCGAAGTCGGGACATCGTGCGAGCACTTCACGCGTATGTTCGGCGTAGTCGGCCCAGTCGGTCGCGACGTGAAACAACCCGCCGTCGACGAGCACCCTCGCGACCGCCGCGACGAACTCCGGCTGGACCAGTCTGCGTTTGTGATGGCGCTTCTTGGGCCAGGGGTCGGGAAAGAACAGGTTCACGGCGTCGAAAGTGGCGTCTTCGATCATGTGGTCGAGGACGTCGACGACGTCGCGGTCGATGATCCTGACATTGTCGAGGCCGGCTTTCTCCAGCAACACGAGCAGATGGCCGATTCCGGGCTCGTGGACCTCGACGCCGAGGTAATCGACGCCCGGATGGTTCGCCGCTGTCGTGAGCAAGGCCTCGCCATCGCCGAAACCGATGTCGAGCACGCGCGGCGCGCGCCGGCCGAACGCTTCATCGAGATCGATCCTCGATTGGCTGTAGGGGATGCCCCAACGCGGCAGCAGCGTAGCCAGGGCGCGTTGTTGCGCCTTCGTGATGCGGCCGGGCCGCCGTACGAAGCTGCGTACCTTGCGAAGGTGGGAAGACGCCATGGGGGTACGGCGCATGATACCAACACGACAGCGCGTCGAGGTGGCGAACGAAGCCGGGTTCCCGGCATGCACCGCTGAGCGGGAATCTGCGGTGGCCGGCGAAAAGACCCGGTTCCAAACATCAG
Organism: Gammaproteobacteria bacterium; assembly: GCA_022819855.1. Classification (GTDB taxonomy): domain Bacteria; phylum Pseudomonadota; class Gammaproteobacteria; order Steroidobacterales; family Rariloculaceae; genus Rariloculus. The sequence goes on from JAJEGN010000005.1 coordinate 305,568, forward strand.
GAATGTCGTTTATGTGAGACAATACACTGCATTTCGCTCCTGATTGTAAGAAACTTCGTCGAGACTGGAACTTTCGAAGCATCGCATGGCCGAACCATAGGAGTCTTCGGGCTTGCCGACCAATTTTGTTGCGAATTGCTTACTGAGGACTATCGAACAAGAACAAGCTACGTTTGCGGAGGATTACCATGAAGTACACCGCTCGTGTGAGTACCCGTCCCGCCGAAACGGCCGCGCCGGGCATTGAGGATCGAAGGTTTTCCGATTTCTGCGTGTCGCGAAACGTCGCCAGATGGAGCGCTTGCGCCCTCGCCGTGTCGGTCGCGTTGGGTGGCGCCGCACATGCGCAGGAGGATGTGCTCGAGGAAGTCACTGTTACGGGCTCGCGCATCCGGGCGACCGGCTTCAATACGCCGACCCCGGTAACGGCGGTCACGTCCGACGAACTTGAACTCATGGCGCCGGGAAACCTCATCGAAGCGGTCACGCAACTGCCTATCTTCTTCAACAACACCACCCAGGACGCACCCGGAAGCTTCTTTCGCGGGCCGGGTTCAGGCAGCCTCAACATTCGCGGCCTGAATACGAATCGAACGTTGACGTTGCTCAACGGCCGCCGCATGACGGCATCCAACAAGAGCAGCGCCGTCGACATCAATGCGTTCCCGGAAGTCATCATCGAGCGCGTCGAGGTCGTGACGGGAGGGGCATCGGCCGCCTACGGCACTGACGCCGTGGCCGGTGTCGCGAATTTCATTCTGAACACGGATTTCGACGGGCTCGAGACCCATGCCCAGGGCGGCAGCAGCGCTGCCAACAGCCGTGGCACCTGGGAGATCGGCGCGGCCTACGGTACGCCGATCGGCGAGCGCGGCCACCTCATCGTTTCGATGGAAGCGTATGAGCAGGACGGGGTGTACGGATTTACGAACCAGGACTGGTACGAGGGCTGGGGACAGGTTCGCACGGGGCCAGGCCGGTTCGACACGATCGCGCCGCAGGTCGTCGCCGCCATCGGCTCACAGCACGGCGTGCTGAGCGCGCCCGGCATCGCTCCGATCACGTTTCGGGCCGACGGCACACCGGAACCGTTCGTGTTCGGCAGCCCCGTCGGCGGCGGTGCGCACTCGATCGCAAACGGCGGCAGCGGGACGCCCAACGGCCAGGAGAGAGCAACGCTTTCTCCCCAGGCCGAGCGCGAAAACGCGTTTCTCTACTACGACTTCGATCTGAACGAGAGCACCAATCTCTATGCGCAGATGATTTACGGCCAGAACACCAGCCTGCAAAACAATCTGGGCGGCACGTTCACGATCGGCAACACGCTGCGGGTCTACAGCGGCAACGCGTATCTGCCGGCCTCGGTCCAGCAGGTCTTCGATGACAACAACCTCGAGTCGATGAGTTTCACCCGAATCGGCAGCGACGCCGATCTTGCCCGGGGGGCTCAGCAGGAAACCAAGAATACGTCCCGATCGGTGACGCTGGGTTTCAACAAGGACCTTTCCGGTGACGGCATGCTCGACGGCTGGCAAGCGCGTGGCTACGTTCAATTCGGCCGTACCGAGCATCGCGGCAACCACATCAACGGTCTGCGGATCGATCGTTTGCCCGCGGCCCTCGATGCGGTCTTCGACAGCGACGGCAACATCGTGTGCAACGCGGCCTTGCTCGACCCCGCCAACTGGAGCGACTGCGTGCCCGTAAACCTCTTCGGCGCCGGCAACGTGTCGCCGCAAGCACTCGACTACCTTAGAGGTCTCGATGCGGGGACGCAGGTCTCGACGCCCGTGTTTTTCACGGATGGAGGATTCGAGGCCGGGCGAATGCTCAACTACACCTCGGGGGAAGAAAAACTCACCCTGACCGAGGTCGAACAGGACATCGTCGAATTCACGATGGACGGGCCGATTGCCGACGGCTGGGCCGGGCCGATCTCCGCAGCCTTCGGTGTCCACTATCGGGAAGAGTACATCCTGCAATTGACGTTCGATCATACCAACCCGTCCGGCGCTTTCGATTCGCGGCCGGCCTTGTTCGACCCCATGATCGTGCGCGGTATACCGTCTGGAATGAGCGCGCGCACGACAGCGATTCAGTTCGCTTCGGTACCGAACATCGAGGGCGGTTTCGACGTCACGGAAGCGTTCGGCGAGTTCGTCATCCCGCTGGTGACCGACAAGCCCGGCGTCGACACGCTGACGGCGATTCTTGCGGCACGCTGGATCGACTACTCTTCGAGCGGCTCGATTCAAGCCCGAAAAGCCGGGCTGGATTGGCAGGTGAACGACTTGTTGAGGGTGCGCACCACCGTTTCGCGTGATGTGCGCGCGGCGAGCCTGGCCGAGCGATTCGACCGAACGGGCGGCATTACGAACGTGTTGGACCCGATGTTCAATGAGATTCGGCCCACGAGCACGGCTACGGGCGGCAACCCGAACCTGAAGCCCGAAGAGGCCGACACGAGCACGATAGGGCTGGTGTTCCAGCCGCCCGGTTTGTCGGGGTTTCAAGCGTCGATCGACTGGTACGAGATTGAACTTGAAGGCGCAGTCGGTCAGCTCGGCTCGCAAGCCATCGTCGACGAGTGCTGGGAGTTTCCGACGAGTTCGGCTTGCAACCTGATGAAGCGGGAATCGGACGACGGCCGCATCACCATAGTCGAGAATGTGTTCGTCAACATCAACGCCGCCAAGGCCAGCGGCATCGATCTCGAGACCGCGTATCGGACCGATATCGGCGACGGGACGTTGGGATGGCGCTTCATCGCGACCCAGCTCAGCGAAAACTCGATCACGAATCTCGGTGCGCCCAAGGTTGATCGGGCGGGCGATGTCGGCGTGCGGGAGCTTCCGGAGTTCAAGCTCACGACCAACGTTACCTACAATCGAGGTCCTTTCACGGCCTTCGTCCAGGCCCGATACATCGACTCGGGATTGCTCGACGCACGCGATACCGAGGGTGTGACAATTTCCGACAACAGCGTCGACTCCGTGCTCTATACCGACGCGCGCGTGTCGTACAGCCGGGATCTCGACAACGGCGCCCGCTGGGAGGTTTTCGGCAGCGTTACCAACCTCTTCGATGAGGATCCGCCCGTTGTGGCAGGTTTCAGCGGATTCACGCTGCAGTCGAGTCAGGCCAATCTCAGCCTGCACGACGTGCTGGGGCGGCGATACACCGTGGGCTTCCGTTACGAGTTGTAGCCGCCTGCGGCAAAGCCGCCGGCTGTATTTAGGGCAATCGTGCGGGCCTGGCCTGCAATAGCCGGGCTATTCGCACGATCCGGCTACACCTGCCCCGTCCAAACGCTTCATCTGGATTTGGCCGTACGGGATGCCCCAACTCGGCAGCACCGATCTGCCGTGGATTCGGTGCTCGAACGCCTTCGGGTCGTGCACCAGCGCAGGGGAACGGTGGAAATTGACTCATCAATTATGAGTAACATAGACTCATAGATATGACTAAGCGATTGCAGGTTCTCTTCGAGGACGACGAGTATCGGGCGCTGCAGCAGTCCGCGGCCGATGAGCGGATGACCGTGGCCGAGTGGGTGCGCCAGACGCTGCGGCAGGCTCGCCGTGGCAAGCGCAGGTCGGCAGATCGCAAGCTTCAGGCCGTGGAGACAGCCTGCCAGCATCAGTTTCCCACCGCCGACATTGACGCCATGCTGGAAGAAATCGAGAAAGGCTATCTGCCACAGTGATTTTTGTGGACTCAAACGTCCCCATGTACCTGGTTGGCGCAGCGCATCCGAACAAGGATCGCCTCAGGGCAGTACTGGACCCGTTGATTCGGGAGCGAACACGCTTTGTGACCGATGTCGAGGTCTACCAGGAGATTCTGCACCGATACACGGCCATTGGGCGTCCGGATGCCATCGATCCGGCCTTTGAATGCCTCGATGCGATAGCCGACGAGATTCTCGCCTTCGGCATGGCGGAAATTCGCGCGGCGCGGGAGATACTTGCGTCGGTGGAGGGGCTGTCGGCTCGGGACGCCCTGCACGTCGCGGTCATGCGAAGCGCCGGAGTAACCCGTATCTTGAGCCTTGACCGCGGTTTCGACAGGTGTGCGGGAATCGACCGCCTCGATTGATCGCAGCGTTCGCGATTCCCGCGGCGCAGGAAGCCTGAGCCCGGCCCCGAGCGGAAACCGGCTGCTCCGGTACAGACTCCCTCAGCTTGCTGCCTGACTTTGCGGCAGGCCGGCGCCCGGATCGTCTTCGACCACATCGACCCCTGCCGTCCTGCCGAAGACCCTGCCGAGGTAGACGCCTGCCGCTCCCCAGACTGCGGCAATGCCTGCGCCGATTGCGGCCATGGCCGCAAGGCCGAAGCCGAGGCCGTCGGTCAGGCCGGCGAAGGCGATGCTGCTGGCCGCGTCCCCGCCGCGATAGACGGCGACATCGATCACGGGCTTGGCCTTGAACCGCGTTTCGCGATCGACGTTCGTGAACAGCATTTCACGTGCGGGCCGGGTGATGCCGTAGTTGCCCGCCTGCCGCGCCACCTGGAGCGCCAGCAGGACCGTCAGAATCGGCGCGAATGCGAGAATCAGCAGTCCGGCGCAGATGAAGACGGGCACGAGCGCGAGCGTCGTCGGCATGCCGAACCTCGTGACGATACGGCTCGTCGCAAAGAGACCAAGCCCGAAGGTCAGCAGGTTCACGACGAAGGCGAGGCCTGCGAGGATTTCGGTGCGTTCTTCGCGCGTGAATTCGCGCAGGAGATCCGTCTGCTGGAAATAGACGAACGAACCGATCGTGGTGTAAAGCAGGATGAACGCGCCGATCGCGAGCAGGTAGGGGTTCGTGAAGAAGGTCTTGAATCCCGCCAGTGGATTGCCGCCGATTTTCGCGGCGCTGAGATCCGCGGCGACACCCTCGTTGTGCAGGTCGACGCGCTTCAAACGCTGCAGATAGAGCGCCACGGGGATCGCGACCAGCAGCATCGCCGAAGCGAGCAGCATGAGGTTGTCGGTGCCGATGTCGGACACGATCTGGTTCGCGACCAGCGGCCCCGCTGCCGCGCCGGCGCTCGCACCCGCGGCGATGAACGCGAAAACGCGCCGCGACTGTTCCTTGCTGAAGGTATCGGCCATGAAGCTCCAGAAGACCGAGACGTGGAACAGGCTGAACAGGCTCACCCAGAGATAGAAACCCTTGTCGAGCAGCACGCGGTCCGCGACCGTTCCCGATCCGAGCCAGAACCCGCAGAACGTCAATGCGAAGAAGATGTAGACCGCCGGTACGAGCAGCCGGAAGCGCACGTGCGAGCAGGCCAGGCCGTAGAACGCCACCACGGCCGTGCTCAGAACCAGTTGGATGTTCCACAGCACGCTGATCTCGGTGTTGGTCCAATCGCTCGCCATCGCGTCGCGGACCGGTCTCAGGATGTAGTAGGCCGCCATCAGGATGAACACGAACGAGAACGAGAGGACGACTGTTCTGATCTCGTTCGGCTCGATCATCGTCGCTGCCTTGACGAGACGCGGCGCCAGAAATATTCGGACGATCAGGGCGATCGCCGCGAGCGTCCCGAGCAGCCCGAGATTCGAAAGGTCGAAAGCGCTCAATAGCGGCTCGCCCTGCAGGACTCCTGCAATCCGCGTCAGGACGAATACGCCGATGACGAGCCAGCAGGCCGTCTTGATCCAGTCACTGCGCGAGCGTTCGCCAAGCGGCCCTGTGTTCATCTTGTGCTCCCGAGGCAAGGCGAGAAGCCGGAAGGAGACGACCGAAGGGGACAGGAGCCTCGGGCTCGCTGGCCTGCCGGTTGTCTGCTCACAGCCTGAACGCCAGATACTAACCGAATTTCAGGGACGGACGAGCGAAAGGCGCCAGTCCAATTGGCCACCGTCGGGGCGACTTGCCAACCGTGCATGCCGGAAGAACTGCCATGCGATCGGACATCCAGGTCGATTCGTAGTTGACAGACAATACGATGGGTTCGACATCGGATCGGACAAGAATGTCTATAAAAAACAACAAAACTTCGTTGCGAGGCTTTCATGCGGTGATATACACTCAAGGAGCACCAGCTTCCCGGTGTTGAATCACTCAAGAAACCCGTTTATTCGGAGGAATGTCAATCATGGTCAACAAATCCAACGGTGCCGGAAAAATTGTTGCATTAAAGCAAAAGATGTTGTCGGCATCGATCGCGGCCATCGTCGGTACATCGGCGACTGCGACATTGCTAACGCCGGCATCCGCTCAGGAGGATGAGCTTGAGGAAATCATCGTCACCGGCACGAGAATCATCCAGAGGGACTTCACGGCCAACAGTCCGATCGTGTCGATGGAGTCGCAGTTCTTCGAGAACACGAGCACGTTTGCGATCGAAACGCAGCTCAACCAGTTACCGCAGTTCGTCCCTGCAGTTACGCAGTTCGTGACCACCGAAGTGCAGAACAGTCCGACAGTCACGGCCGGTGCGAACACGATCGACCTGCGCGGCCTCGGCGTCAACCGCAGCCTGACGCTCCTTGACGGACGCCGTTCCCAGCCCGTGAACGCGCTTTTGTCCGTCGACACGAACACGCTTCCGGCTGCGGCCATCGAGCGCGTCGAAATCGTAACCGGCGGCGCGTCGGCGACATACGGCGCCGATGCCATCGCTGGCGTCGTGAACTTCATTTTGAAGCGCGACTTCGAGGGCATCGAACTCGATGTCCAGACTGGCACGACGGACGAGGGGGACGGCGAAGAGACTCGCGTTGCCACTCTCTTCGGAGCCAACTTCGAAGGCGGTAGAGGCAACGTCATGCTCGGACTCGAATTCGCCGACCGAAAGGTCGCGACCCGTGCGGGCCGCGAATTCTACGAGAAGGGTTGGGTCGACCCGACCGTGAACGGCACTCAGTTCTTCCAGTCGAACACCTACTATCTCAACTCGTTTGCGAATCCCGTCAGCCAGGCTGCGGTCGACAGACTATTCCCGCAGTCGGCCCCCGGAACCGTGCCGCTCAATCAGGAGTTCTTTTTCAACCGCGGCGACCAGACCGTTTATCAGGCCGACGACCCGGAGGGCGCGCTCAATTACACGGACGGTTTCGAGCCGACGGCGGCCAACGGCTACGCCGACCGCAAGCTGCGCGACGATGGCACGATCGACGAGAACCAGCCTTTCAGCTATGTCTCCACGCCGCTCAAACGGTACTCGCTATTCGGCGCCGGCCGCTATGAAGTGACCGACGACATCGAGGTGTACGCGCAGGGCAATTTTGTCCAGACATCCACAAATACGTTGTTGCTCTATTCCCCGGCGGTGACGATCTGGAACGCCACAATCCCGTATGGAAATGACCTCTACGGGCCTTCGCTAGGTCCGGGTGGCGCCACGAATCCGGATTACCTGCCCGGAGGGAGTGTCGGCGTGAACTGTGCCCCGACGGGGGGATGTACGCAGTCCGAGGCATTCCCGGTTCCGCCTGACCTTGCCGCGCTGCTCGACAGTCGCCCCAATCCCGATGCCGACTGGAATCTCAACAGGGTCATGGACTTCATCGGACCGCGCCGGACCGAGAACAACAGCCGCATGTTCCAGCTCACGACAGGGCTCACGGGCGGTATCGATGCGATTGACGGCACCTGGGACATCTATTACACGCACGGCGAAACCGACACGGAGAGCAACCTGCTCGGGTTCGGCGACCTGACCAACTGGCGCAACATGGTCGGCGCTGCCAATTACGGCAGAGGCGCTGTCGTGCCTGGCCAGGGGGTCGGCGCGGGAACGGGCCGGTGCACGAGTGGATTCCCGATCTTCGGGAATTTCGAAGTCTCGCAGGACTGCATCGATGCGGTTACCGCGGACATGGTGGACCAGACGTTTCTGTCGCAGGACATCGCCGAGTTGACCGTACAGGGCCTCGTGACCGAAATGCCGGCGGGTGAGCTCCGGTTTGCGGCCGGCGCTTCGTATCGCGAGAACGAATTTGCTTTTGACGTCGCGCATCTCAACGATGCCAACAACACCAGCACGCAGGCGATCGGTCTTTTTGCGTCGAACTCGACCACCGGTGCGACGGATGTCTCCGAAGCTTTCGTCGAGTTTGCCGTGCCGATCCTGGCAGATGCCGGTTTTGTCGAATCTCTGAGTCTCGAACTCGGCGCGCGTTACTCCGACTACAGCATCGGCGAGGAGGTTACGACCTGGAAGGCGTTGTTCGATCTGACCGTCAGCGACCGGTTCAGATTACGCGGTGGGGCACAGCGAGCGAATCGCGCGCCGAACATCGGCGAACTGTTTGCGCCGGCCAATCAAAGCGTTGAAGGAACGGCTTTCGGCGATGCCTGTAACGCCGACAACACGACCGCTCCTTTCGGCGCGAATCCGGCGACCAATCCAGACACCTACCAGCATGCGCAGCAGGTTTGCTCGGCCCTGATGGGTCCGGAAGCGGCCGCGGTCTGGTTCGGGACCGTGCAGGGCGGTGGCCTGCCGGGCATTACGCTCGTGTGGGAGAGCGGTAATCCGAACCTGACATCCGAAGAGGCCGATACAGTGACGTTCGGTGTCGTGTTTGCGCTTGAGAATATCGACCTGTCGGTGGACTGGTACAGCATCGAACTCAACGACGCGGTCGGGCCAGCCGGTTACGATACGACCTACGAGCAGTGTCTGAGCCCGCAGTTCAACCCTTCCGGGGACCCCAACAACCCGTTCTGCCGCAACATCACGCGCGATCCGATCGACGGCGGTCAGCAACGCGTGGACGTGTCGCAGGCCAACCTCGGCGTCCTCTCGACCGAAGGCGTCGACTTCCAATTGGACTGGATCACGGAACTGAGCGGCGGCGCAAGCATCGGCTTCAGCACGCTCGCGAGCATTCTGGGTGAGTTCATAACCCAGGATCTTCCGACGGCGCCGCTGCTCGATTCAGCGGGTACGGGGCGCGAAGGTGGACAGTTCGACTACCGTATCTTCAACACGCTAAATTACTTCAGGGGCGACTTGAGCCTGGCGCTCCGTCATCGTCACTACCCGTCCATCGATCACGCTTCGATCGTGATCAATCCGGCCACGACGACACGAGGCGCGGAGTCTTACGACATCTTCGACTTCAACGGACTCTACCGCTTCAACGATCGCTACCAGGTCCGCTTCGGGATCGACAATTTGCTGGACGAGGATCCGGTGATCTATGGCGCAACGCCGACTTCATCCGCGCAGGGTTCGACCTTGTCGGGCTACTACGACACGCTCGGACGGCGGATGTACGTGGGCTTCAAGGCGGAGTTCTGATCGCCGCGCAAGAGATGCCAGACTGAACATCCGGGCAGAACGAACGGCGGGCCACTCGGCCCGCCGTTTCTTCGGTTAAGTGCAGCGTGAAGCGGCTCCACGGATGTGGGAGACTTGCGCCAGCAGCGTTTTACCGGGTTTCAATGAGTAGCAGTCACGGCAAGGAACCGGCGTCCGACCCACGCGACCATGAGCAGTCGCCGAGCGTCGCGGAGGCGGCGCGGCACGATGCGGCCGGAAATCACGACAAGGCCGTAAGCGTTCTGAGCGCTGCCTGCCGCGATGGCGACATCGAAGCGATGACTCGGCTCGGCAAGCGCTTGCTGGTGGCCGCCGGCGCGCCGCTCGACCCGGAGCGCGGCACGGAACTCCTGACCGGGGCTGCGAACCACGGCGGCGCCGAGGCCGCAGCGCAGCTCGCCGTAATGTCGGCGATCGGCATGCACACCGAGCAGAGCTGGGACAAGGCTCTGGAGGCGATCGTGTTTTCAGCCGAACGCGGATGGCCGGCAGCAAGAGCGCAGCTTCGGATTCTCGCCGCCGACCGGGCGCTGGCAGCCAGCGAAGCCGACGAGGCGGACCCGGCGCTATGGGGCCGGCTCGCGAGCACGATCGATCTCAACCGCTGGCATAGTCCGTCTCCGGGTGCGAACCTCAGCGAGGCGCCGCTCGTGCGTCATTTTCCCGACTTTGCGTCGCCCGCAGTTTGCGACTGGATGATTGCCAATGCCCGCGGTCGCCTTGGCCGCGCGCGCGTCTACGACGCGCTCTTGCGCAAGGAAACGACCAGCGAGACCAGAAACAACACCGCGGCAATCTTCAACCTCACGCACTCGGACCTCATCAGCGTCCTGATCCAGGTGCACATGTGCGCGAACACGGGCGTGCCGTTCCGCTATCTCGAGCCGGCAAACGTCCTGCACTACGACGTCGGCGAGGAAATCACCGAACACTATGACTTCATCGACCCGAACGTCCCGAACTACGAACAGGAGATCGCCGAAAACGGCCAGCGAATCGTCACGTTTCTTGTCTACCTCAACGACGACTACGAAGGCGGCGAAACGGAGCTGCCCGAACTCGGCATCATCCACAAGGGCAAGCGCGGCGAGGGGCTGTTTTTCGTCAACGCGCACGAAAACGGGGAAGCCGACATCCGCACAGTGCACGCCGGCAGGCCGACCAGGCGCGGAGAGAAATGGATCGTTTCGCAGTTCATACGCAACCGGCCGACGTTCTGATGTGAGTATCCTGCAGGATCGACGACTGCCCGCGTCGGCGTCGACGAACGCCCGCCAAGGTGATAGAGGTTGGACGCGGTATTCGGTCTGCGCTGCTACAATCTACCGAGGTGCGGGCGTCGTATAATGGTGATTACCCTGGCTTCCCAAGCCAGAGACGTGGGTTCGATTCCCATCGCCCGCTCCACTTCATCCGATCGGCATCCGTATGCGGTTGCAGGCGCCCCCGCGGTAAGCCCGGCTGGCTAGCGTGGACTCGTTCGCGCGCAAGCTGATCGACTGGCACGCCGTCCACGGCCGTCACGACCTGCCTTGGCAGCTCGACCCGACGCCGTACGGCATCTGGGTCGCCGAGGTCATGCTGCAGCAGACGCAGGTGACTACCGTGGCGCCGTACTACGAGCGATTCATGCAGCGGTTTCCGACGCTCGAGGCACTGGCCGCGGCGCCGCTCGACGAGGTTCTCGCGCTCTGGGCCGGCCTGGGCTACTACGCTCGCGGCCGCAACCTGCATCGCAGTGCGCGCATCGTCATCGAAAGATGGGCGGGGACACTGCCCGATTCGCTCGACGGGCTGCTGTCCTTGCCGGGGATCGGCCGCTCGACGGCCGGAGCGATTCTCGCGCAGGCGTACGGCCAGCGCGCGGCGATTCTGGACGGCAACGTCAAGCGCGTGCTGGCTCGTTACCATGCCGTGGAGGGCTGGCCGGGCGAGGCGGCCGTCGAGCGAACGCTCTGGGCTCACGCCGAACGCCATACGCCGGGCGAACAGATCGGCGCCTACACGCAGGCGATCATGGATCTCGGCGCGACCGTCTGCACGCGGCGGCAACCGAAGTGCGCGGTGTGCCCGGTGGTTCCGGGCTGTGCTGCGCGCCGTGCGGGAATCGAGGCGCGGCTGCCGGCGCCGCGGCCGAAACCCGCCCGGCAGCGGCGTACGGCTACAGTGCTCGTCGTGATCGATCCCGCGGGAAGCGTGTTGCTTGAAAGGCGGCCGGAGCAAGGAGTCTGGGGTGGGCTCTACAGCTTTCCGGAGTTACCCGACGGCGAGGATGTCGAACAATGGTGCTACCGCAAGCTCGGCGCGCACGTCAGCTCCGTGGAGGCGTGCGACCCGGTGCTGCACCCACTGACACACTTCGACCTCGTACTTGCGCCGCTTCAGATCCGACTGGCGTGCAGTCCGAAGATGGTCGGGGACGGTCGGGATCGACTCTGGCACGACCCTGCAACTGCGCAGACCGTCGGGGTCGCGGTGCCGATTGCGGCGGCGCTGCGGAGATTGGGCGACGGGTAAGACAAGCCGATTCTCCAACCCGCAGGCCGCACTCAGGAACCGGAACGCTGCGACCCGCCGGCGACGGCTCCCAGAGCCTGATCGAATGTTCGAACCTCTCGCACGCCCCGCCGACGGCAGCTCGCCAGATGGCACAGATCGCGCGCGCCCAGGGTGGGATGTTGCTCGTGGAGCTGTCGCGCCAGCGTCACGTCCTCGTGCTCAAGCGGCCATACCTCCACGCGGGCTCTCGAGATGAGCGACAAGGCCCCGTCGAGTGTCTCGATTCGCGCCACGGGCAGGTAGGCGTGTACAAGTTCCTGTACCACTTCCGCCGAAGTGCACAGCGGAGTCTCGTTTCGGACACAGTCCGAGAAGAACTCCCGGGCGATGTCCCGCAAGGGATGGGGACGGCCCACAGCGTACATGAACATGTTCGTGTCGACGAAAATCACGTGGTCGATGCGCCGCGCCTTCGCGAATCGTCGATGACGGAGAGGTGCTCGCTCCAGTCCGGCTCGGTCTCGGGACCTTCAAACGCATCGCACTGCCGAAAGAACGCCTCGAGATCTTTCGATGACTCGAACGGCTGGGACCGTTGCTGTGCAGCCAGCCGCTGATGTGCCGCTGTCCTCAGCCACGCACTCAAGGTCATGCCCTCCTTTCTTGCCTGGTGGACCAACCGATCTCGATCGTCGTCCGGGATCAGGATCTGCACTCTGGCCATCGTCTATTGCACACCTTTATCATGCGCATGTGTATTAAATATACACATATCCGTTCTCAGTCGTCTACCTTCAGCACACTCCAACAGCGACCTGCATTTCGCCGATAGGCGCGCGCTATAGGTCGCCCGCCGAGGTCCGGCTCCGCCTGGGAGCAGGGCGTTGGCCTCGCCGGCAAGCGCAGCTCAGCCCATACGGCCGCACAGGCGTTCTTGACATTGCCGCCGCAAGCGGATGACGATGCAAGCCCCGTACGTGCCTCGCACCGGCGGGTCGAGTCGGCCAGGCGCAGGTTCGCCGCGTGCATCAGCGCCGCCCGGATTCGAGGAGAACATTCGATGGTCCGTCCGAAACCCGCTGTCGCCATTTTTCTTGGCATTTTGATCGCGTCATTCGCAGGCGCCCAACAATCGCAGTTCGTCCCCGTCACGGACGAAATGCTGCAAGACCCGGATCCCGCCGACTGGCTGTCGTGGCGGCGGACGCTAAATCACTGGGGCTATAGTCCGCTCGATCAGATCGACCGCGACAACGTTTCGAACCTGCAGCTCGTCTGGACGCGCCCGCTGAACCCGGGCGTTCAGGAAGGCACGCCGCTCGTCTACGACGGCGTCATGTATTTCCCGCATCCGAACGACATCACGCAGGCCTTCGATGCCGCGACGGGTGATCTCATCTGGGAATACCGCAGGCCCGTGCAGGACGACAACAACGACTACGTTCTCTTCCCTTCGATCAACCGCAACCTCGCGATCTACGGCAATTTCATTCTCGACAACGGCGCTGACAACTACGCTTATGCTCTCGACGCGCAGACCGGCGAGCTCGCCTGGGAAACCGAAATCCTCGATTACCGGCTCGGCGGCCAGCACAGCGGCGGTCCGGTCGTCGCCAACGGCAAGGTGGTCTCGGGAAGAAGCTGTGCGCCCAGGGGCGGCCCCGAGGGCTGCGTGATCACCGCTTTCGACGCACTGACGGGTGAGGAGATCTGGCGCAGGCATACGATCCCGAGGCCCGGCGAACCCGGTGACGAAACCTGGGGCGGCATCCCCTGGGAGGAGCGCCGCCACGTCGGCACGTGGATGATTCCGAGCTTCGATCCCGAACTCAACCGGGTCTATATCGGAACGTCGGTGACGTCTCCCGCGCCGAAATTCATGATGGCCGGCAACGACGAGCAATACCTCTACCACAACTCGACGTTGTCGCTCGATGGCGAAACCGGCGAGATCGTCTGGTACATGCAGCACGTCGTCGATCACTGGGATCTCGATCATCCGTTCGAACGGCTGCTCGTCGATACCGCGGTCGCGCCCGATCCCGACGCGGTCGAGTGGATCAACCCCCGCGTTCGGCCCGGCGAAGTCCGCAAGGTCGTGACCGGCGTTCCAGGCAAGACGGGGCTCGTCTACACCGTGGACCGCGACACGGGGCAGTTCCTCTGGGCGCGCCAGACCATCGTGCAGAACGTCATCGACGAGGTGAACGTCGAGTCGGGCGCCGGAATCATCAACCCCGACATGCTCTACACGGGCGTGGGTCAGGAAAAGCTGGTCTGCCCGAGCCTCAACGGCGGCAAGAACTACCATGCGAGCACCTACAGCCCGCTGTCGGGCGTCATGTACATTCCGCTGCACAACACCTGCATGACGGCGACATCGAATTCCGAGGTCTGGCAGCCCGATGACGCCTACGCGATCGATACGATCGTGCAGCTCCCGCCCGGCGTCGAGAACGCAGGATCCATCGAGGCGATTTCGGCGACGACCGGCGAGACCGTGTGGAAGCGCGAACAGCGCGCCGCGACGACATCGCTCATGACGACGGGCAGCGGTCTCCTGTTCGGCGGCGATGCGTACGGGCGCTTTCGGGCCTACGATGAACTTACGGGGGAAATCCTCTGGGAGGTCAATCTGGGCTCACACGTGACCGGTTATCCGGCGACGTTCGCGGTCGACGGCAAGCAGTACGTGGCGGTCAGTACCGGAGGCTCGCTCAATACGCTGAGTCTGCTGTCGCTGGCGCCGGAGCTTCGCGCGGGGACCGCCAACAGCCTCTATGTCTTTGCATTGCCGGACCCTGGTCCGTGAATACCGTGCGAGACAGGATCAACCCGACGAGCCGAGCCCAGTGTTGCGCCCGGCAGTTTCGGCACTCGCCCATTTGCTTCGATGCCACTCGACAACCACCGGAGGTCATGCCATGACAAACCGGCGTACATTCCTCAACACGGCCATGGGGCTCGCGCTCGCTGCGCGCCTGCCCTCGGCGCGGGCGGCCACCTACGACCTCATTATCAAAGGCGGACGCGTCATCGATCCGTCCGTCGGGCTCGACGCCGTGCGCGATATCGCGATCGCAGGCGGGCGTATTGCGGCCGTCGCCGTCGATATCGGCGACGATGCCGACGAGGTGCTCGATGCGAGCGGGCAGATCGTCGCGCCCGGACTGATCGACGTTCACACCCACGCCGGGCGCGACGCCGAAGGCCCGGCGCTCGCGCTCAGGGACGGCGTCACGGGTTTCGTCGACGCGGGCTCGGCCGGCGCCGACAACATTGACGCGGTCGCCGACGTCATCCGCAACGCGCCGCAGACCGGCTGCGCGCTCGTCCACATCGCGCGTACCGGCGTGGTATCCGACGGCGAGCTCCACGACCTCAATCTCGCCAACGTCGCGCTCGCCCAGGGCGCCATCGCGCGGCACCGGGATGTCGTGGCGGGTATAAAGATCAGGCTCTCGGCCAACGTCACGGGTCCGAACGATCTCGAGGCGCTCAGGCGCGCTCAGGAAGCCGCGAGGCCCTTCGGCCTCCCGGTCATGGCGCATGTCGGCCAGAACCACTCGCCCATGCGCGCGATTCTGCCGTTGCTCAAGCGCGGCGACATCGTCACGCACATGTACGCGCCGCCGCCGCACGCGATCCTCGACGAGGACGGGCAACTGTTTCCCGAGGTCGCTGCGGCGCGTAGAAGAGGCGTCATTTTCGACTTCGGTAACGGCCGGATCGGTCATTTCACCTGGGACATGGTCCGGCGTTCGATGGAGCAGGGCTTCTGGCCGGACACCATCTCGACGGACTGGAACATCATGTCGAGCACCTCCGGTGTGGTCGACTTCCCGAACTGCATGTCGAAATTCCTCATGTTCGGCATGCCGCTTGCCGACGTCATCGCCTGTGCGACGATCAACGCCGCGCGCTGCTTTCCGGTTTTCGAGGACCGCGGCACGCTCAATGTCGGCGCTCCGGCCGATGTCGCCATCATGGAGCTGCGCGAAGGCGAGTTCGAGTTCGTCGACAACTACGAGGGCACGCTCACCGGTCGCGAGCGGCTGTTTCCGTCGGCGACCGTGCTCGGAGGGAGGGTCGTCGGATGAAGACCATGTATCCGTTGCACACGGCAATCCTCGCAGTTGCACTCGCGCTCGGCGGGCATGTTGACTCCAGAGCCCAGGGCGGCGCCGATCAGTCCGACGAGCGCGCCCTTGCGATCCACGAAGCCGTGCTCACCATCGACAGTCACGACGACATCCCGTTCAATTTCGCGAGCGATGCGGTCGATCCGCTCGACGCGCCCCGACAGGTCAACCTGCAGAAGATGCTCGCCGGCGGTCTGGATGTCGCGTTCTTTATCGTCTACGTCCCTCAGACCACGCGGACGCCGGAGAACTACGCTCAGGCTCAAGCTCGCGCGATCACCAAGTTCGATGCGATACACCGCATGGCCGAGGAGCTATATCCGGACCTCATCGAAATCGCCTACAGCGCCGACGATGTCGAGCGGATCAACGCGTCGGGCAAGCTGGTCGCAGCCATCGGCATCGAGAACGGCTACTCGATCGGCCAGGACACCTCCCTGCTCGAGCGCTACCACGAACTTGGCGCGAGGTACGTCACGCTCGCGCACAACGGCCACAATGCCATCGCCGATTCGGCGCAGCCGCGCGCGAATCTCGGGGACAGCCTGGCCGAACACGGCGGCATCAGCGAGTTCGGCGAAGAGGTCATCGCCGAAATGAACCGGCTCGGCATCATGATCGATATCTCGCACATTTCAAGGGCTGCGGCGCTCGATGCGATCCGGCTGTCGCGAGCGCCCGTGATGGCGTCGCACTCGAACGCGCGCGGCCTCACCGACCATGTGCGCAACCTCGACGACGAGACGCTGCTGGCCCTGCGCGACAACGGCGGCGTCATGCAGACGACCGCTTTCGCGGGCTATCTCAAGGAAGCCACAGCCGCGGAAATCGAAGCCACGAATGCGGCACTTGCCGAGTTCGGCATCGCAGGCTTCGGGGACTGGTTCTCGCTGAGCGAAGGTGAACGCGAACGCCTGGAAGCCCGGCTGGCGGAGATCGGCTACGCGGATGTCGGCAACCTCATTGATCACGTCGACTACGCCGTCGAACTGATTGGCATCGACCATGTGGGGCTGAGCTCGGACTTCGACGGCGGCGGCGGCATTGTCGGCTGGTTCGACGCCGCCGACACGGCCAACGTGACGCTGGAACTCGTGAGCCGAGGTTACGGCGAGGAAGAGATCGCCAAGCTCTGGGGCGGCAACCTGCTCAGGGTCTGGCGGGAGGCCGAGCGCATCGCCGCCGAATCGCCCCCGCGCGCCGACTGAACTGCGGCGCGGCGCTTACGGCCGAAGGCCGGCTCAGAGGGCCACGGCTGTCGTCTCGAATCGGCGGCTGCGGACCTGCAGGTCGGCATTGCGGACGTGGATCGCGCACATCTCGCTGGCCAGCGTTGCATCGCGGGCTTCTATGGCCGAGACGATGGCGTCGAGCTCCTCGATGACTTCCTGCAGGCGGTCCGGCGCGGGAAGCGCCAGCTCGTCGAACAGCACGACCTGATTGATGAGCTGGTTTACGATCTGGCCGATCATCTTGTTGCCGCAGCCGCTGAACAGCACCGAATAGAACCCGACCTTGAGGGCCAGGACGTCCTGCAGGCTCCTGGATGGCGTGACCGGCTTCTGCGATGAAACCTCGTGGCGCAACTGGGCAATCTGCTCGTCGGTGGCCTTGCGGGCGAATTCACGGGCGGCCAGGGACTCAAGTGCAATCCTGATCTGGAAGATCTCCCTGATCTCATTGGAATCGACCTGGGCCACGGACGGGCCCCGGTGTGCGACCCAGGTAATCAATCCTTCGGCCTGCAGTTGCGGCAGCGCCTCGCGCAGTAGCGGGCGACTGACGTCGAGGGAAGCGCAGAGTTCTCGTTCCACGAGCTTCTGGCCGGGCTTCAGATCGCCGTTCAGGATCGCCTCGCGCAGGCGGGCGGTCACCTGGCGGCGCAAGGGCATGGATTCACGTTCGATGGGCTTGAGTTTGTCCATTTGTAAGATTGTCTCCACATCACCCAAGACGCTGCCCTTGCCGTCCACGCGGGAAAAACTCTTCGGCAGGAAAGAGTTACAAGGCGCAGATCAATCTACTGGGGTAGAGCCAACACGTTGATCGAATTGTCCGGATCAGGCGGCAGTGTCACACTGCTTAGCCGACCAATTCTAACAGGAGAAGCCAGCGCGTTCGAGTTTGCGACCCGTGGGCTACATTGCAAGCGAAGCGCCGTCGCGCGCGTACCGTACTACTCCTCGCAGGTGAAACTTCCGGCGTCGTCGGGATCGCCTTCGCCGTTCCATGTGGCCACTTCAGGCCAGGGACACAGCGGTCGCGTCATTTCGACTTCGCCCGCGCGAATCCGCGAGGCCGTGATCCGATCCGGCGCCTCACCGTTCTCGACCCAGGCTTCGATAGCGCCGAGAAAATCGGCGCTGTCCGGACCGATGCCGCCACGGCAATGACCCACGCCGGGCATCAGGTACAGGCGCAGCCAGTCGTCCTGCTCGGGGCCCATCGCCGCCTGCACGCGCTCGTAATAGTCGATGGTGTTCAGGGGCGACGGGCCTGGATCGTTCCAGCCGTGATAGAAAAGCAGCTTGCCGCCCCGGGCCTTGAACTCGGACAGATCCGCTTCGAGCGCCTCGATGTAGCCGGCCTTGTCGCGTACGAGCGCGAGGTCTCTTTCGAGGTCAAAATCGCGCCAGTCCCAGTCGGGGTCTTCGTAGACGAGATAGCGGGTCGCGTCGATCTGCAAGGCGCGAGGTTCCGAGCCCTCTTCGGGCATGCGCCAGCCGAGCTCGAAGCCCTTCGCGTGTCCCGGGTAGAGCAGTTCGCCGCTACCGGAATGCACGCCCGCGTATACGTCTTCCACGGAACGCAGCTGTTCCGGCGTGAGACACATGCCGCTCTCGTTGCCGGTACATTGCAGCGATTGCGGTTCGAAATCGCAGGCCAGCGGATCGTTGAGAAAGCCGTCCTCGACGCCGTCGTTCACCTCGCAGGCGGCAAGGACCGAATCGTGCAGAAACTGCACTTTTTCGGGTGACAGGGCGAAAGCTCGATTCTCGATGAGTTCTTTCGTGCGGTGCAGTTGCGTGGCGTTGAGCGCGAGCTGGTTGTTCACCGGGGCGCCGACGATGATCGCGTCAAAGTCGGCCGGAAAGCGCTGGGCCGCCATCATTCCCTGGCGCCCGCCCGTGGAACAGCCCTGGTAATAGGAGAGCCTCGGCGCTTGTTCGTAGAAGGCGTCGATCATCTGCTTCGAGCGCACCGCCATCTCGTGCATCGCGCGCCAGGCGAAGTCGACGACCTTCTCCGGGTGGCCCACGGCAAACTCGGCGCTGGCGCCTTTGTGACCGGTGTCGTTGGATGCGACCGCGTAACCGGCCTGAAGGCCCGCGGCCATGGCCGAGAAGCTGATCGAGCCCGCCCAGCCACCGTTGCCGACCGCCAGGAACTTGCCGTTCCAGTCGTCGGGCAGCCACAGCTCCATCTCGATGTGCGAGTCGTCCGAGGGACTCAGCACCGCCGCCAGGCGGCAGTGGGGCGCCAGGGACACCTCGGGTCCGAACCGCGATTCGAGCATTGCCGATGAGCGGCTCTCCGTCTCGGTGATCGCGACCGTGTCGATTGCAAGGTTCCCGAGTGCCTCGCAGTCCGCAGCCACCGCAGATATCGGGGCAACGGTGCAGGAACAGAAAAGAAGAAACCTGCCGAGGGGGCGTGGAGTCATGTTTGTTCCTCCGAAGCCGGAGCGTTCAGTTGTTTCCCTCCGAGTATACGGCGTTCGATCCCAAACCTGGCGACCCGGAAGCCGAGCTGCTCACGCCTGCACAGTGATCGGACTCGGCGCAAAGCGATCGCGAGCCGACAGATCGAGATTGCCGGCGAGTTGACACTGTCGCCGTGCGGGGATTACTTTCGGACTGATAGCGTGCCCTCCGGCGCAGCGTTACAAGAGTTCCGTTGGAGAACCTCCGGACGGGGACCGGGCCGATGGCAGACAAGAAAAGGAGCGGAGTGGGTTCGTTCGTCAGCGCGCTCGTGGGCACCCTGATCGCGCTGTATCTGTACGACATGGTGTTCCGACAGGAACTCGCAACAGGTCCCGAGTCAGGTCCGGAATCCGCAGCGGCACCGAGAACGGCGGCCGGACATCCCGACTTCAACGGGATCTGGCAGGCGCTCAACAACGCTCACTGGGACGTCGAAGCACATGGCGCCGCGCCCGGTCATGTTCGCGAACTCGGCGCCCTCTCGGCCGTTCCGCCCGGCCTCGGTGTCGTCGATGGCGGCACGATCCCGTATCGGCCCGAGGCGCTCGAACAGAGACAGGAGAACTTCGCGAACCGGCTGACGCTCGATCCCGTCGTCACGTGCTACCTGCCGGGCGTACCGCGCGCGACCTACATGCCGTTTCCGTTTCAGATCGTGCAGAGCGAGGACTACATCATGATGGTTCACGGCTATGCGGGCGCCGTCAGAACCATCTACATGGACGATCGCATGGACGCGCCGGCCGAGAGCTGGATGGGCTGGTCCAACGGGCGCTGGGACGGGGATACGCTCGTCGTCGACACCGCGGGCTTCAACGGCAGGACCTGGTTCGACCGCGCCGGCAATTTCCATAGCGACGCGTTGCACGTTGTCGAGCGTTTCACCTGGCGCAGCCCCGAGACGCTGAACTACGAGGTCACGATCGAGGATCCGAACGTATTCACGCGGCCGTGGTCGATGAGCATGCCGCTCTACCGCCGCGTGGAGCCGAACGCCGAGGTACTCGAATTCCGCTGCGTCGAGTTCGTGGAGGATCTCATGTACGGGGACTTGCGCAAGGAGCCGGAGTGACCGGGCCGAGCGAGAGAGGGATCATATTGGTTCGGCGGCGGGGCAGATCCTCGTAACGCTCAAATCGAGTGAGCGCGTGCAGCGAGAGGGAGCTAACAGATGAGCAAATACTTCCTGGCAGAGACTGTAGCGCTTTTCGGCTCGGTGCTGATTGCAGCCTCCGGCGCAGCGTTGGCCCAGGACGCCGGCGAGTACACGCCGCCGCGGACCCCCGACGGCCAGCCCGACCTGCAGGGCTTCTGGACGAACGCGACCTATACGCCGCTCGAGCGTCCCGAAGGCGTGACGAGCGCCGTCTACACCGAGGAGGAGTTGGCCGCGCGCCTGAACGCTGCGTTCACCAACGAGAGCGCTCAGACGGAGCCGGGGACGATTCCCGACGTGCACTACGATTTCACCCAGTTCGGGCTCGACCGCAGTCAGAACACCTTCGCCTACGATCTGCGCACCTCCCTGATCGTCGACCCTGCCGACGGCAGGCTTCCGCCAATGACGGAGGAGGGGATCGCGCGCAATGCCGCGATGGAAGCCGCCCGCGGCGGCCGCTGGGACTCCGCCGAAGACAACCAGCTCGACGATCGCTGCATCATCATGCGCGGGGCCGGGCCGCCGATGATGGATTCCGGCTACAACAGCAACTACCAGATCGTCCAGACGCCCGGCTACGTGATGATCCTCGTCGAGATGATCCACGACGTGCGCATGATTCCGCTCGATGGCCGGCCGCCTCCCCACGAGAACGTGCGCCAGTGGATGGGCGTTCCCCGGGGGCGATGGGAGGGCGATACGCTCGTCGTCGAGTCGACGAACTTCAACGGCAAGAACCCGTTCCGGGGCTCCAGCGAGAACATGCGGGTCACCGAGCGTTTCACGCGCGTGGCGGACGACACGATCATCTACCGGTTCACGATCGACGATCCGTCGACCTGGGACCGGCCCTGGACCGGCGAGACCCAATTGAAGGCGACGATCGGGCCGCTATTCGAGCACGCCTGTCACGAGGGGAACTACGGTCTGTACAACACGCTCGTCGGTGCGCGCCTCGAAGAGCGGCAGGCTGCAGAAGCCGAAGCGGCTGTGGAGGATCAACAGGCCGACGAGACTTCGCAGCAGTGACCGGGTGACGCCGATCCGGATTCGACAGATTGCGGCCGTGGCGACAGCCCAGGCCCGCGAATCTCGGGTGTAGTGAGGAGCAGGGCCGGCTCCAGGTCGACAGGTCGTCGATCGTCGGGCGGCAGTTCGGGCCGGCGAGTCTCGGCAGGAGTGAGGAGGGTATGGCCGATGCAGATTCGATCGACAATCATCGCGGTGGCAGCGGGATGTGGGTTGGCCGCTGCACTCGAGGTGTCCGCCCACCATGCCTTTGCCGCCGAATTCGACATCGACAAGCCGATCACGCTCGAGGGCACGCTCGCGGAATGGGAGATGATCAATCCCCACTCGTGGTTCCACATCGACGTCGAAAGCCCGGACGGCGAAGTCCAGCGCTGGCTCATTGAGGGCGGGAGCCCCAACCAGCTCATCCGCATGGGCGTCACCCAGAACACCGTGCCGGTCGGCACCTTCCTCGTCATCGAGGGCTATCTGGCGAGAGACGGCACGAACAAGGCGGTCGGCCGGGATTTCATCCTGGCCGACGGCACACGCCTTTTTCTCGGCGGCTCCGCTCCCGGTGCACAGGGTCCCGCCCGCCCGTAGCGGCTTGATACGGTTTCGCCGGAATCGCGGCCGAGGCGCTCGCCTTGTCCGCAACGATCAGATGCAGGAAACTGCCACACTTGGCGTGCGCGGCGCCGGCCACGGAGAGAGGCAGATCGAGTGAGCAGGACTGTCCAATGCGTGCTGCTCGGAGTGGAGTCCGAGGGCCTCGCCCGCCCGCCCTACCCCGGCGAACTCGGGCAGCGAATCTTCGACAGCGTGTCGCAGATCGCCTGGCAGCGCTGGCTCGGCCACCAGACGATGCTCATCAACGAGTATCGCCTGACGCCTTTCGAACCCAGGGCCCGGCGCTTTCTCGAGCAGGAGATGGAGAAATTCTTCTTCGGCGAGGGTTCCGAGCGGCCGCCGGACTACCAGCCGGAGGGGTAGCGGAGGTGCGCGGCGATCGCCTGATCGCCGGAGCGCTCTTGATCGCCGATCGGCGCGCGCGGTGCGGCTGCCGCCTCAGCCGCGATTCATCCGGTGTTCCACGAGGTCGTCGACGACGGCAGGATCGGCAAGCGTCGATGTGTCGCCGAGATCGGCGAAGTCGTCGGCCGCGACCTTGCGCAGGATGCGCCGCATGATCTTGCCCGAGCGCGTCTTCGGCAGCCCCGGCGCCCACTGGATGAAGTCGGGGCTCGCGATCGGCCCGATCTCGCTGCGCACCCAGTTGCGCAGTTCCACGCGCAGTTCCCCGGTCGGTTCCTCGCCGGCGATGAGCGTGACGTAGGCATAGATGCCCTGGCCCTTGATCTCGTGCGGAACGCCGACGACCGCGGCTTCGGCGACCTTCGAATGCGCCACGAGCGCGCTTTCCACCTCGGCCGTGCCCATGCGGTGCCCTGAGACGTTGATCACGTCGTCGACGCGCCCCGTGATCCAGTAGTCGCCGTCCGCGTCGCGTCGCGCGCCGTCGCCAGTGAAATACATGCCGGGGAAACGGCTGAAGTAGGTCTCGGCGAATCGCTCGTGGTCGCCGTACACCGTACGCATCTGGCCCGGCCAGCTATCGAGGAGTACGAGATTGCCGGCGGCCTCGCCTTCGAGGATGTTGCCGTCGTTGTCGACGATCGCGGGCCGGATGCCGAAAAACGGCTTCGTTGCCGAGCCCGGTTTGAGCGCGGTCGCACCGGGCAGCGGCGTGATGAGGATGCCGCCGGTCTCCGTCTGCCACCAGGTATCGACGATCGGACAGCGGCCGTCGCCGACGACGCGGTGGTACCACTCCCAGGCCTCCGGGTTGATGGGCTCGCCGACCGTGCCGAGCGTCTTCAGGCTCGCGCGCGAGCACGCCCTGACCGGCTCGTCGCCTTCGCGCATGAGCGCGCGGATCGCCGTCGGAGCGGTGTAGAGGATCTTCACCTCGTGCTTGTCGACGACCTGCCAGATCCGGCTCGCGTCCGGGTGATTCGGCAGACCCTCGAACATGAGCGTGGTCGCGCCGTTGGCGAGCGGTCCGTAGACGATGTAGCTGTGCCCCGTGACCCAGCCGACGTCGGCGGCGCACCAGTAGATGTCGCCGTCGTGATAGTCGAAGACGTAGCGGTGCGTCATCGAGGCGTAGAGCAGGTAACCGCCGCTCGTGTGCAGTACGCCCTTCGGCTTGCCTGTCGAGCCGGACGTATAAAGAATGAACAGGGGATCCTCGGCGCCCATGACCTCGACCGGCGAGTCAGCGGGTTGCGAGGCCGTGATCTCTTGGTACCAGTGGTCGCGGTCGTCGTTCCAGCCGATTTCGCCGCCGGTACGCCTCACGACGACGACGGCGCTTACCGTCGTACCGGAGAGCTTCTCGAGCGCTGCGTCGACGTTGGCCTTGAGCGGGATCGTCCTGCCGCCGCGCAGGCCTTCGTCGGCCGTGATGACGAAATTCGAGTCGCAGTCTTCAATGCGGTTCCTGAGCGCTTCGGGTGAGAAACCGCCGAAGACGACCGAGTGGATGGCGCCGATGCGCGCGCAGGCAAGCATCGCTACGGCGGTCTCCGGCACCATCGGCATGTAGATCGTGATCCGGTCGCCCTTCTTCGCGCCGAGCGCCCGAAGCGCGTTCGCGAGCCGGCAGACCCGCTTGTGCAGCTCCCGGTAACTGATGTGCAGGGTCGTGGCGCCGTCGTCGCTTTCCCAGATGATCGCCGTGCGCTCGCCGTGTGCTTCGAGGTGGCGATCGAGGCAGTTGGCCGCGACGTTGAGCTTGCCGTCGGCGAACCAGCGCACGTGCAGGTCGTCCCTGTCGAAGGAAACGTCCCTGACCTGCGTGAACGGCGCGATCCAGTCGAGCTGCGCCGCCTGCTCGCGCCAGAAGCCTTCCGTGTCGGCGATCGAAGCCGCGTAAAGCGACTCGTATTCATCCCGATCCGCCCAGGCCGTGCGGGCGCGGTCGGCGGGAGCGGGGTAGAGCACGGGCGCGTTCATGGCCGCGAAATGATAATCGCAATGCGCCGCGCCGCGCATGTCGCGGCGTGGGCGGCGACACATGCGCCCGTGCACGCAACGGGCAAGGCTGACCGCTCGTAATCGGCGCCCTCTGTGCGATCCGGCCTGATGACAGTTCGCTATCGTCTCGTGCGGCAAGGGCTAGTCGGCGACCGTCATGTAGTGGATGCTGAACAGCGAATCGTCATCGATCCATGTTCTGCCGGCGTTGAACCCGGCGCCTTCGGCCAGCGCGGCAAACTCATCCACCGAGTACTTGTGCGAGTACTCGGTGATGATGTGCTCGTTGGCGGCGAACGGGATGCCTGTCCCCGCGATGGCGACCAATTGCGGTCGCGCGCTGACCAGCCGCATTTCGATGCGCCCCTCACTGCGGTCGTAGATCGCCTCGTGGCGGAAGTTCGCCAGATCGAAGTTCGCGCCAAGCTCGCGGTTGAACCTTTCCAGCACGTTGAGATTGAATGCCGCCGTGACGCCCTGGCTGTCGTTGTACGCGGCGTGCAGAACCGCCGGGTCCTTGCGCAGGTCGACGCCGATCAGGAGCGCGCCCCCGGCGCCCGCCTCGAGTTTCATGACTTCAAGGAGGTCCGCAGCCTGCGGCCGGGTGAAATTACCTATGGTCGACCCGGGGAAGAACACCAGATTCCGCTCCGGGGTGACGGGATGCTCGGGCAGCTCGAACGGCCGGGTGAAATCCGCGAACACCGGCTGCACGTGTACGTCCGGGTAGTCGCGCGCGAGTTCCTCGGCCTGCCTGACGAGATAGTCCGCCGAGATCTCGACCGGCACGTAGGCCGCGGGTCGATCGAGGCTGTCGAGCAGCTTGCGGACCTTGACGTTGGAACCCGCGCCGAATTCGATGACCGAAGCGCGCGGTCCGACGAGGCGCGCGATCTCGTCGAGATGCCGGTCCATGAGCGCAAGCTCCGTCCTCGTCGGGTAGTACTCCGGCAGTCGGCAGATTTCGTCGAACAGTTCCGAGCCGCGCTCGTCATAGAAGTACTTGGGCGAGATCCATTTCTGCCCGGAACGAAGCCCCTCGAGAATCTGCGCGTGGTCGTCGCTTACGTCAGGTGTGACATCGTTGGCCATGGCGAGCGCGGCCGAGAGCATGGTCATGGAAAGTTCCTTGTTCGGATGGGTAATAGCTAGAGATTTTTCGCCAACCGAAAGCCGAGGAACTGCCATCGATCGTGCGGATAGAAAAAGCTGCGGTAGCTTGCGCGGATGTGATCGCGGGACGTGGCACAGGAACCGCCGCGCACGACCTTCTGGTTGCACATGAACTTGCCGTTGTATTCACCGAGCGACCCGGCGAGCGGTACGAAGCCGGGGTAGGCGTCGTAGCTCGATGCCGTCCATTCCCAGACGTCGCCCCATAGCTGGTCGATTCCGCTGCCGGTAGCCGTCCCACCGGCGCCGGCCACGGGGTGAAGATTGGCCGAGTCGAGCAGGTTGCCGTCGACTTCCGTATCCGCAGCGGCGAGTTCCCATTCGGCTTCCGTGGGCAGGCGAGCGCCCGCCCGGCGGGCGTACGCATCGGCCTCGTAGAAACTCACATGGCAGACAGGCGAGTCCGGATCGATCTCCCGCCAGCCGCGCAGGGTGAACTCCCTCGTCATGTCCTCGGACCAGCAAAGCGGCCGGTTCCAGCCGTCCTCGCGGATTCGTGCCCAACCGTCGGAGAGCCAGATGGCCGGGTCGCGATAGCCACCGTCGTCGATGAACTCGCGGTACTCCCGGTTCGTGATCAGGCGGTTCGCGATCGCGTGGTCGGCCATGAGCACGCTGTGGCGCGGTGTTTCATTGTCGAAGCGAAAGCCTTGCCCGTCGGCGCCGATTTCGAACTGGCCGCCTTCGAACTCGACGAACTCGAGCGCCGTCGCCTCGCCTGCAGCCGACTGCGGCCAGGCCGTCAACGGAGGCGAGTAGGCCGGTCCGAGCGGATTGACGAACAGCACGTGCTTGATGTCCGTAAGCAGCAGCTCCTGGTGTTGCTGCTCGTGGTTGAGGCCGAGCGTCACGAGAAACGCGAAATCCGGATCGTCGGCGCGCCGCTCGATGAGTTCGAGCATCGCGGCATCGACGTGCTCGCGGTACTTGCGTACGTCCTCGACCGTCGGCCGGCTCAACAATCCCCTGTGCGCCCGGCGGTGCATGTCGCCGGCCGTGTAGTAGTAGGAATTGAAGAGATGGTGGTAGCGCTCGTCGAACTGCCGGTAGCCGCTGTCGTGGGCGAGCAGGCAGAATCGTTCGAAGAACCACGTGACGTGGGCGAGATGCCACTTGGTCGGGCTGACCTCGGGGATCGTCTGCACGACCTGATCCTCCGGCGTCAGCGGCGCTGCCAGATCGAGCGTCGTGCCGCGCACACGCTCGTAGTATGCGGCAAGCGGCTCGGACTCGATGTCCGGCGGCAAACGGGCTGGTGCGGATACCATTCGGATGGGGTTGCCGGCCGGCGAAGGCGCCGGTGTCGTGCGATGCGGGGTCAGCCTAGCGACCGCTCAACTGCATGTCAAAGACGCCCTGCCGTTCCGGTGCGGCGCGCGCCGAATCGACCGCCGAACCCGATCCGGGAAAGATATCGACGGGCAAAACGAGAACGGCCGATGCGTGCCCCGATTCCTTGACTAGCGCGCGGGGCGCCGTTGTAATACTCGCCCGCCGCGCCGCTTGCAAAGCCCGAAAATTGGCCAGGTAGCTCAGTTGGTAGAGCAGCGGACTGAAAATCCGCGTGTCGGTGGTTCGATCCCGCCCCTGGCCACCATCCATCGCCGGTCGGAACGTTTCGCCCGCGTTCATTCTGACAATTGCGCAGGGCTATCGCGGCGCTCCATATCGAGATACCCCGGCGACGCGAAGTGTGCGAGGCTGCGCAGGTCATCACGCCGCGGCCGGTTTGAATAAAATGAGCGATCATCGATAATTCGGCTTGAGCGACAGGCTCGGGCGGCGCATGGATAAATACTTTCGGGGCACCAGGATCGATGCGGACCGGTTTCGCGACGGTATGGCGTTGCTGACCGGGGCCGTGAATATCGTCGCCACCCGCAACGGCGAGGCCCGATCGGGGCTGACCGCGAGCGCCGTCTGCTCCTTTTCGGCGGAGCCGCCGCGACTGCTCGCCTGCATCAATTTCAGCGGCAACAGCTTTCAACAGATCGCCGAGAGCCGCTGCATGAGCGTCAACATACTCGCCCAGAGCCAGGAAGAACTGGCGAAACGCTTCGCCAACATGCTCGGAAGCGAGGACGAAGATCGTTTCGACTACGGCACCTGGACGGAGCTGATCACGGGTGCGCCGGTGTTGACCGAGGCGCTGGCTGCGTTCGATTGCGCCGTTGAGGAAATGCTGGTCGCGCACACTCACGCGGTCATCATCGGCGAGGTCAAGGACGTCATCGTGAACGGCGGCGTGAAGCCGCTGCTCTACTCGAATCGCGCCTTTACGACCACGAAAGGCGAATACGACGAGTTTCCGCTGGACTACATCATCGCGAGTCCCTGGCACTGACTCGATCCTTAAATTGAGCAGGCTCAAGAATTCCGGCAAGATACCCGGTGCTGGCGAGTCGCGGTTGTCGCATCAGGACAAGACCGTATCGTTGAAATGAAGTTGGGGAAAACAAGATGAACAGGACCGAATTGATCCAGAACCGCGCCGGAGTCGTCGTCGCCACGGCGGTGGGCGTGCTTGCGGTGGCGCCTGTCGCGGCGCAAACGCCCGCGGATTTCGAGGGGGTGTGGAGCACCACGCTGACGTTGCCGGACGACCCGGGGTGGGTCTCGGAGGACTATTTCTGTTTCTGGGGCTGCACGGTGGATCAGATCGCGCACTTTGCAGCGCTGCTTGACGATCCGGCCAACGATGACCGCCCGATCGGGGAACTGTCCGGGGAAGCGTCGGCGGTCGGGGCTCAGGATTTCCGCAACGCTCTGGTTCCGTCCGTGCAGGCGGAATGGGATTCGCGAACGATCGTCGACAACCTCGAGGATATCTGCACGCGATACGGCTACTTCGCCATTTCGGTCTCCGTCATGCCGTTGCGCATCACCGCACACGACGATCACCTGGAGTTCTTTTACGAGACGCACGATTCGCAGCGGATCATCCACTGGGCGGACAGCGCTCCGCCGCCGCCCGAGGATCACCTCCACTTCGGCTATTCGTTGGCACGTATCGAAGACGGAGCGCTCGTGATCGAAACGTCGCACGTGGCCGCAAACCCCTTCTACGTCGGCCAGGCGCTGGGGCTCAAGCACAGCGACCAGCTCACCGGTGTCGAGCGATACGTGCTGAGCGACGACGGGAAACAGCTCAACATGGTCCTCACGATCCAGGACAGCGAAGTCCTGGCATCGCCGCTGATGTGGGACAAGAAGTGGCGGCGGGCAGACGATCTCGCACTCGTTCATCACGAGTACGATTGCTCGTTCATACCCGGGCAACGGTAGCGGCGCCGAAGTCGGCAATTGTCGCCGGTGGCGTAACGCCACGCGAACCGCCAGGACATTCTCGGTAACGAAAGCGAAAACCAGGGGACATGAAAATG
Source organism: Gammaproteobacteria bacterium (assembly GCA_022819855.1). GTDB lineage: Bacteria > Pseudomonadota > Gammaproteobacteria > Steroidobacterales > Rariloculaceae > Rariloculus. Next base: position 334,953 of record JAJEGN010000005.1, read on the forward strand.
GTTACGAGCACGAAGAATCGCAACGCGGCCGACAGGGCCAACAGGGCGTACATGCCGGTACTGCTTGCTATTTCGGCGCTTGCGGCGGGAACGACCGTCGCACACCACGCACCATCGTCGGTCTACATCCTGTCGAGCGAGATCGAAGTCGAAGGCACCGTTACGGATTTCCGTTACAACAATCCGCATGTACGGATCTTCATCGACGTCGTCAACGAAGACGGCCAGGTGGAAAACTGGATCGCGGAGGGCGGGACGCCGAACGTCCTGCTTCGCAACGGCTGGTCTCCGGAGACCTTCAAGCCGGGCGATCCGATACACGTCGTCGGCCACCCGCCCAGGGAAGAAGGCAGCCGCTTCATTCACATGGTCGACGCAACGCTTCCGGACGGCTCGGTGCTGTATGGCGAAGATGTCCGCATCGACCGGGCGGCGGAACGTCGACGGAATCGCGATCGCTAGCAGTCGACCGGCCCGCACACGGAACAGACAAGGGCCTCAGAGGAACGGCCGTTCCTCCCTTGGCTGCGCGCGATCGAAAGAGGGGAGAGTCGGTCAGGGCAGGTAACGCATGGCGGCGACCGCCAGACCGAGCAGCGCGGTCATCGTGCCGACGAGGCGCCAGTACTGCATTGACATGCGATCCATCATGCGTCGCTCGGTTTCCGCGATGCGCTCGATGAGGCCTCGCTCGCTCTCCGCGATGCGTTCGACGAGGCCCCGCTCGCTCTCCGCGATGCGTTCGGCGAGGCCCCGCTCGCTCTCCGCGATGCGTTCGATGAGGCCTCGCTCGCTCTCCGCGATGCGTTCGACGAGGCCTCGCTCGCTCTCCGCGATGCGTTCGATGAGGCCTCGCTCGTTCTCCGCGGTGCGCTCGACGAGACCCCGCTCGCACTGGGCGATGCGTTCGATGAGACTTCGCTCGCACTGGGCGATGCGTTCAAGGAGTTCGGCCTTGAGTTGACCGAGCGCGGCGGCGAGTTCCGGTCGCGTGACCGCCTTGCGGGCGTTGGCGACCAGGTGCATCTGCGTGGCGCAGACATGGGCCTGGCGCGTGTCCATGCCGGATTCTTCCAGGGCCTCGGCGACGGCGAGGATGTCGATGGATGCGGTCACGGGATCATTCTTGCGGGCGCCTGGTGGGTCGTCAAGGCGCGTTTCTGTGTCGTTCGATGAGTTTGCGGTACGCCGATGTTGCTTCCTGTGGTCGTCCGGGCAACCGCCGTTGGGGCTCATGCACGTATGGGATGGATTACCAGCCAAAAAGAAAGCGGCGACCCCGCGATAGGGTCGCCGCCATACCGATTTGCTTGTCGGAATGTGTTACTCGAAATCGTATCTGAACCGCACGCCCACCGTCCGTGGCGGGTTGTAGACCACACGGGCAGGTGTGACGTTTATCGCGGAGGTGATGTAGACCTCCTCCGCGCAGTTGTTGCAGAACAGGTAGGCCGCCCACGCGTCGCGCTCGTAGCTGATCGAGAGGTTCGTGAGCTTGCGCTCGTCGGTGCGGAAGAAGTCGTCGGCCTGGAACAGCGACGAATAGGCCGCATCGGCGTAGCTGTACGACATTCTCGGCCGCACCGTCGCGCCGTTTTCGAGCGGGATCGCGTAATCGATCGCGATGTTCCACGAATATTCCGGCGAGAACAGGTTTTGCGCAGAGGCCAGATCGACGAAACCGACGCTGTTCTGATAGTCGTAGCAAGGAAACTCGTCGCCTTCCCCGAATGAATCAGGCGCTTCGCCGGGCCGGCAGCCGCGCCGCCAGTTGTTGCCGGGCGCTACGATGCCCAGGTCGACCAGGCGCGGGTCGACCGTCGTGATTCCGCCGAGCGAGGAATTCACGAGACCGGCGCCGAAGTTCAGGCCGAAGTTGCCGAACTGCGCGTCGATCTCGAGCTCGATGCCGTCGATCGTCGAGTCGCCGATGTTGATGATGCCGTCGTCGTTCGACAACAGGCCGGGCGTGGTCTGGATCAGGAAGGCCTCCTGCTGCATCTTCTGGTAGTCCATGTAGAACGCGGCCGCCTGAACCTGCATCCGGCCGTCGAGCAGCGTCGACTTGTAACCGAATTCGTAGTGGTCGACGATCTCGTTCAGGAAGGTCGAGCCGCCGTCCACGCCGCCGGACTTGTAGCCCCGGGAGTAGAAGCCGTAGATGAAGTGCTCGTCGCCCGGCGTCCAGTTCAGGCCGATCTTCCAGGTCGGCTCGTCTTCCTTGAACTTCGATCGTGAGGCGTCAAACGTGACCGGATTGATACAGGCATATTCGCCGAAAGGCGCCGGTCTGATGAACTCGGGATCGCTACATGGGAACGGGTTGTTCCGAAACGGCGGAGGCGCGCTCGCTGCGAGCGTGTCGAACATGACGTGTACGCGCAGATAGTTGATGTTGTTGTCCCAGGACACCCGCGCGCCGAACTCTAGCTCGAGCGTGTCGGAGATGTCGTAGGTGAGCTGGCCGAAGAGTCCCGCGTGGCGCTGGATCGTGTAGACGTCGGCCATGGTGCGCTGATGCGGCCTGTTGTCCTGCAGAAGACACTCGTTGATGTGCCCGCCCTGCGACTGGTATCCGCAAGGGTTGTTCCAGTAGTCGGTCGCCACCTGCACCGGCGTGAAGCGGTGATACCAGGCTGTGCCGACGATCCACGTCAGCCGGTTGTCGGCGGGCGACAGCAGCGTGAACTCGTGGTTGTAGTAGTCGTTGTCGGGACCCACGTCGATGCGCCAATGCTGGGCCGTGGCCCGCGTCGCATCGGTGTCGCCGGTGGTCCGCAGGTCGTTGTCCTGGTAGCCGGTTCGCGAGTTGAACTGCAGTCCGTTCTGGAAGTTGTACGTGACATCCAGGCTGAAGAGGTTGGTTACCGATTCCATGTAGCCGTCGCGTACGTTGTGGGCGAGCGTGTACGGATCGAACTCCGTGTCGTTCAACACGCTCTCGCTGTACGCGTAGTAACGCGACTGGCCCCAGCCCGTGGGATCGTTCGGGTTTATGAACCGCCTCGGATTTGGTTGGTACGGCGCGTCGGAGTCGCTCCAGATCGTGTTGAACTCGGCGCGGCCGAGCACGCTGAGCCGGTCGTGCGGCTCGAACAGGATGCTGGCGCGGAAGTTCTGGCTGTCCATGTTGCCCGGGTGGATGCCGGTCTCCCAATAGGTGGGCGGCCCCTGCTCATGGACGAGGTTGTTGTTGTAGTAGCTGTCGCGTGTTTCGTTATTGAAGGCGAAACGCGTGGAGACATTCTCCGTCAACGGCAGGTTGATGGCGCCGGAGAGCTTCGAATCGGCATAGTCGCCCATTCTCGTTTCGATCCAGCCGTTGATGCCGTCGAAGTTCGGCCGCGCCGCATTGATCACCACGGCGCCGCCCGTCGATGCCTGGCCGACAAACGTGCCCTGCGGGCCGCGCAGGATCTCGATCGATTCGACGTCGAGGAAGTTCTGCTGGATGACGACCGTCTCGCCGGCGATCATGCCGTCCTTCATGACGACGACGCCGGGCTGGATGTTCGGGTTGCCGACGGCGTTGCCGACGCCGCGGATGTTAACCGATTGAATCGTGAACCCCTGGTAGTTGACGGTGAGGTTCGGCGTCATGTTCTGCAGGTCGTCGACGGTCTGCAGACGGTCCATATTGAGCTGCGCCTGCGTGAACACCTCGACCGAGATCGCCGTCGCGAGCTCGGACGCCGCACGGCGCTCGGCCGTGACGATGATCTCCTCGAGCTGCGCGTAACCGGCAACCGGCATGGCGAGCGCTACGGCTGCCGCCAGCGGCTGCAATTTCAAAGACCTGCTCAGTTTCATTCCCCTGCTCCCTTGAATTATGTGTTTATGGTCGGACGGAATATACAGACACGCGTAGATAATTGGCAACACGTATTGCTGCTACGGGCAGTCCATGTTGCCTAAACGCGACGATAATGCGGCTGTGCCCGGGTCGACCGGACGGTCAGGGGCACGACCTTGAACTGCCAACGATGGTTGGCGGGGTTGGAAAAAAAATGACTGTGGCCGGCAAGTGCCGGCCACAGTGACGTCTGTAGCGATGACTTCAAGGGTGGCGTTTGCAGCCTAAGCCTGCAGCGGCACCGAACCCGTGCTGTTGCCGATCGACTCCGTCGGAATCCCCGCAACGTTGAGGATCGAAACGAGCAGATTCGCCTGCGGCGTGCTCTTCGGCATCTGGATGTGCCGATGCGTATCGAGCTTGCCGTGCGCACGGCCGACCATCATGCTGGAAATCGGGTCCTTGCTGTGCACGTTGCCGTCGCCCATGCCGCTGCCGAAGAGCAGCAGCGAGTGATCGAGCAGGCTGCCGTCGCCGTCGGGCGTGTTGGCGAGCTTCTCGACGAAATCCGCGAACAGCGAAACGTGATACGTGTTGATCATCGCGTGGTGCGATTCCTGTTCGGGCTTGTAACCATGATGCGAAAGGGCATGGTGCTGGCCCGGCACGCCGATCTGCGGATAGGCGCGGTTGTTGAGTTCGCGGGACATCATGAACGTCGTCACGCGTGTCGTGTCGGACTGGAAGGCAAGCGCCTGCAGGTCGAACATCAGGCCGACGTGATCCGCGTAAAGCTCGGGGATATCGACCGGCGCATCCGGCACGTCGAGCGTCATGTCCTGGGCGCGCGCTTCGAGATTGCCGATACGGCGCTCCACTTCGCGCAGGTTCTCGAGGTAGTCGTCGATGCGAACGCGGTCTTCGTGGCCGAGATCCTTCTGCAGGTGGCCGGCCGAACGCATGACGGCGTCCAGCAGACTCTTGTCGGCCTGCATTCGCGCGACGCGCTCTTCCGGCGTGCCGCCGTTACCGAACATCCGCTCGAACACGACGCGCGGGTTGATCTGGTTCGGAAGCGGTGTTTCCGGATCGCTCCAGGCCATCACGTCGAGATAGGTGCAACTGCTCGTGCCGTCGCAAACGCCGATCATGTTGGAGTTGTCTTCGATGGCGAGCTGCATCGAGGGCAGCGGTGTGTCCTGACCGATCTGCTGCGCGATGAGCTGGTCGATCGTGGTTCCCGCGGAAACATCCGCGCCGCGCGTGTCCTTCGCCACCGCTCCGCTCAGGTAGGTGGAATTGGACGTGGCATGCCCGGAGCCCGTCGTGTTGTCGGGACGCATCGCCAGGTTGCTGATGACGATGAGGTCGTCCTGATAGCGCTCCAGCGGCTGCATGATGACCTTCAGCGCGAAGTCGCGGCCGACCTGATCCGGCACCCATTCCTTGAGAATGTAGCCGTGCGGCGTGTAGACGAAGCCGAAGCGCATCGGCGTTTGCGCCGAGGACTGCGCCATGGCCGGCACCATCGCGTCGAGCAGCGGCAGGCCGACGCCGAGGCCAGCGGCGCCATGCAGGAAAGTTCTGCGGGACAGGTGTTTGCGGGAAAGGACTTTCATGGATTTCTCCCCAATGGTATTGCGATGTCTGCTTGTCAAAACGAGTTTCGTGAATTCTGGTTGCCCGTTGGTTGGGCCACCACCAAGTCGGCATCGCCAGCTTCCGGCGCCGTTCGCATCTGGAACGCCGGACTGCTGACTATACCCCAAACAATGGACGAGAACCGGTAATCGTTCTCCTCGGCGCTGCGCAGGATCTGCCGAATTACCGGCATGTCCGCGGCCTCGAGGCTCCGGCCGAGCGCATACGTCATGAGCTTCTCGGACAGCGTCTGCGCGAAGAGATAGCGGTTATCGAGCAGGAATTCCCTCAAGCCCGCGACGCCGTCGATTTGCGTGCCATCGTAGAGCGTGTCGACGACATCGATGACCTTGCCGCGATCTGCGATGCGCCAACGGCCCACCGCATCGAAGTTCTCCAGTGCGAACCCGATGGGATCCATGAGTTGGTGGCAGGAGGCGCACACGGGATCCTCGCGGTGCAGCGTCAACTGCTCCCTGAGCGTCTGCGGCTCGCCCGTCGCGCTCGCCTCGATCGCCGGCACGTTCGGCAGCGGGTCGGGCGGCGGCAATCCGAGCATGTTGTCGAGAATCCATTTGCCGCGGGTGACCGGCGAAGTGCGCGTCGATACGGAAGTGATGGTCAGGAAGCTGCCATGACCCAGCACACCGCGCCGCGCCGGATCCTCGATCGGAACACGCCGGTATTGATCGCCGTAGATGCCCTTGACGCCGTAGTGGATCGCCAGGCGCTCGTTGAGGTGGGTGAAGTCGGCCTCGATGATGTCGAGGACGCTGCGGTCCTCGCGGACGATGGCCTCGAACAGCAGTTCGGTTTCCCGGACCATGGAAACCCGCAGATTCTCGTCGAAATCGGGATGAAGTCCGGGATCGGGGACGATGCCCTCGACGTTGCGCAGCGCAAGCCACTGGCCGGCGAAATCCTCGATCAGAGCGCTCGACCTCGGATCGGCGAGCAAGCGTGCGAGCTGCGCCATCAGCGTTTCGGGATTCGAAAGCTCCGACCGCAGGGCGAGATCGAGCAACTCCTCGTCGGGAAGCGAACTCCAGATAAAGAAGGACAGCCTCGATGCGAGTTCGAGATCGGTGATCTGGTAGGCCTCGCCGGGCGCGACTTCGGCGGGCGGGCCGGCTTCGGCGCGGAACAGGAACTCGGCGCCGGAGATCATTCTTCTGAGCGCATTCTCGATGCCCTTGTCGAAGGTGGCGCCATCCCGGCCCATTTCGTAGAAGGTCATGAGCTCGGCGACTTCGCCTTCGGTGACCGGCCGGCGATAGGCCTGCCTTGCGAGCGTGGACAGGATTTCCGTCGCGCAGAATGCCTCGTCCTCTTCGCCCTGGGGCGTGCAACTGAAAATCTTGCGCCGGCTAGGCGTGTCGCCGACGCCGGCGACCGTCAGCGGGCCCGTGATGCCGACCGTATGCACATGCGGCAAGCCGCGGTCCTCGTTGCTGTCGATGAGCTGGCGCTGGTATTCCCTCCACAGCAGGGCCGACTGCGTGGGCGGCTTGCGCCGGAACGTGACCGCGACGGTGCGCGGTCCGGCCGCCACATGGTGGTCGAAGGCGAGCCGCGCGTCGATTTCCTCGGCGACCTCGAAGGCGTTGTCCTCGTTCGACCGCTTCTGGTCGTCGAAGCCCCCGAAATTGGCGGTGTGCACGACTTCCTTGTCGATCGCGACCTCGAGCGTGCGTTCGAACTCAAGACCGCGAATGCTCGCCAGGACCTGCCGGTAGAGCTTCGGCTCGAAACGGTAAACGCCGTCGACCGGGAAATAGTGCTCGATAACGAGACCGCCGACCGTGCCGAGCGGCGCGCCGGGCACGTATTCGTTCTGCGAGAGGTCCGGTTTCGCATTGTAGGTGGTCGCGTAGGCGCGCTGATCCGGGTCGCCGACGGCAAACGCCGCCACTCGCGCGGACGCTGCGAGATACCCCTCGAGCAGGGCCGGGGAGATCGACAGCGCCTCGGAGATGTTGTCGAAGCCCTCGACGACGTTGTCGGGGGGAAGATAGGAAGACGCGTCGACCTCCAGATCGAGCAGGTCGCGGATCGCGTTCGTGTATTCGGTTCGATTGAGCCTGTGAATCAGCGGTGTCGGCGGCTGCGGGTTGTATTCGAACGCGGTGTCGAGCTTGGTCTCGACTGTCCGGACCAGCCAGTCGGCTTCTTCGCCTTCGGGGAATGCCGAAGCGTCGCGCGGCGGCATCTGACCGGCGCGAACCTTGCGAACCATCTGCTCCCAGGTCGCGGCGTCGGCGTGTATGCCATCGGCGGTCAGCGTCTCGAACGATACGCCGCCCGCAAAATCCGCGCTGTTGTGACACTCGAAGCAATACTGTTCGACCATTGCGAGCTGGTCGTCGAGATCGAGTTCCGATGTACCCCACAGATGCAGCGCGAGATAGCCGCCGGCGCCGGCCACGATCACCAGCGCCAGTGCAGGCAGGAGCGTCAAGCGCCCGGATTGCGGTTGGCGCCTGAATTGCAGGTACTGAACTTGCATTGCCACGTTTCCTGTACTCGCGGTACTACGCTTCTTCCGCCTCGTCTTCGGCATCTTCCGCCTGAGCTTCCTCTTCGAGCTCTTCCGGCGGCGGCGCGACCCACTCGGTTTCCTCGACGCCGGCCGCGGCCATCGCGTCGCGAATCATGGCAAGAATATCGGGATAGACGACGGGGTCGACTCGCAGAGGCATCAGCATTTCGTTCATGAATCGCGGGATCGCGTTGGCGCCATGAATGGGCAGACGGTTGTTGTCGTCCATGACGTCAAGCGGCGCGCCATTCTCGAGCAGGAAGGGCACGAGTTCGGCCCAGCCGAGCGTCGCCGCCATGTGCAAGGCCGTTTCGCCCCAGTTGTTCGTCGTGTCGACCGGCGCGCCATGCTCCAGCGCGAACGCTCCGGCCCGCAGCGAGTGCTCCATGTCGGGCCGCGGGATCGCCATGCCGCCATTGCCGTTGTGCTGGTCCATGCCGAGCGCGGCCCAGAGAATCGACATGCCTTCGCTGGAGACCGTGGTTGCGGCGTCGGCGCCCCGCCCGATCAGCAGCTCCATGAGCTCGATGTCCTGCTCCTGCGCGGCCAGGTACAGCGGCTTCTCGTTCGGGTGAACATCGTCGATCCACATCTGCTTGACCATGCCTTCCTCGGGCACGAACTCGATGTCGGCGCCGGCGTCGAGCAAGCGGACGATCATGTCCATTGGAGTCGCCTGCTCGATACGGTCCTTCGCCGCCCTGGGGGTGAAGATCGTGCGCAGCTTGATCGCTTCGACGAGCGCGCCCTCGTTCGGATCGGCGCCGGCGTCGAGCAGCATCATGCCGAGATCGACATTGGTGTTCGTGATCGCCACGCGCAGCACGCTGAGCCCGCGGGGATCGGTGGTGTTCGGATCGGCGCCGGCGTCGAGCAGCACGCGCGCGGCGTCGATGGCGTTTTCCCGCGCCGCGTGCATCAAGGCCGTGAGCCCGCCGATCGGCAGCTCCGAAGACACGCCCGTCTGGGTCAGGTCCCAGGTGAATTCGGTCGACACGGCGTCGACGTCCGCGTCGCGCTCGAGCAGCAGGCTCACGATGTCGGCGTGGTTCTCGCCCGCCGCCCACATGAGCGCCGTCTCGCCGTGATGCCCCTCGCGCGCCGCTACATCGGCGCCGGCGTCGAGCAGCAAGCGGGCCGATTCGAGACTGCCGCTGCGCGCGGCCAGCATGAGTGGCGTATCGCCTTCCGGAAGCGCCGCGTTCGGGTGGGCGCCGTGCTCCAGCAGAACGCCGATCAGCTCGGCCTCGCCGACGAGTGCGGCCTGGGAGAGCGCCGAGAGGCCGTAGCGGTTCGTCGCGTTCGGGTCGGCGCCGCGTTCCAGCAACTCCCGCACGAGGTCGGAATTGCGATGATAGGCCGCCCAGATCAGGGCGGTCGTCCCGTCCGCTTGCGCCTCGCCGACTTCGCTGCCGGCGCTCAGAAGGCCTGCGACGCGGCTCCAGTCGGCGGTCTCACTCGCGTCGGCCAGCGGCGCTGCGCTGACAGCACCTGGCGCCCCCAAAAACAGCGCAGCCAGGGCCGCGACCCCGATCGTTGTATTGATTCTCAATGGACTTCCCCCGGCGCAATTTCGACAGCTTTAGGGCAATTGCTGAATTTGACGCAATTCAGTGCTTTGTGTCAAGGAACTCGGGACCAGAAAAATGAGCGGAGTCAGTTCGTGAGCCGTGCGCAGACCCTGGGAAAGCGGCTGAACGCAACCGCCGCCAGGGAAACGACGATTGGCATCCGCCGCCTTGCCGAACCTCGTGCCCCGCGTCCCCCGTCAGCCGGTGAACCAGGCGAGCGTGGTCCAGCAGACGCCCGCGAGCACTGCAGCCATCGACGCCTGCGGGATCTGGGTCTTGACGTGGTCCATGAGGTCGCAGCCGGTGCAGACCGAACTCAACACGGTCGTGTCGGAGATCGGAGAGCACTGGTCGCCGTAAACGCTGCCGTCCATCACGGCCGCGAAGCACAGCGTCATGAAGAGTTCCGGGTAGGCCAGACCCTGGGAACCGGCCACGGCCCAGGCCAGCGGCATCGCCAGCGGGAATGCAACCGCGTAGGTGCCCCAGCTCGTGCCGGTCGAGAACGCGATGATCACGGTCATCAGTTGCAACAGTACCGGCAGCAGGAAATACGGGATGGCGTCGCCGAGCTGTTCCACCAGGAAAGTTCCGCCGCCGGTCTCCTGGCTGATGCCGCCGATCGTGATCGCAAGCAGCAGGATCACCGAGCCGAGCACCACGCCCTTGATCCCGTCGTGAACGCCCTGGATCACGTTCTTGAGCGACATGCCCTTGGCCAGCGCCATTCCGGCTGCGAGCATGAGCGCGGCGCCGAAAGCCCATTGCACGTTGGGCGACCCGAAGACGACGAAAGTCAGGATCGCGATGCCGATCAGCGTGCCGAGCGGCAGGAAGAACTCGATGACGTGCGGTTTGTAACCTTCCGGCACCTGGCTGGCCTGCAGTTCCTTCGAGCTCAGCGGCTCGGCGCCGGGGGCGTCGAGCTGGCCGGTCGTTCGGGCGCGGTTCATGGCTTCGCGAAGCCGGGTCCCGAGGAAGAAGGGTTTCTCGATGCTGAGCAGAAACGTGCCGAGCACGGCAAAAATCGCGTAGAAGCAGAAGGGCACGCTCTGGAAGAAGAAAACGATTCGGTCGCTCTCGGTGGCCAGAAAACTCACGCCCGACACGAATATGAAGGCCTGCACATAGCCCGGCCAGGCGTTGAACGCGAGTTGGGAGGCAATCGGCGACGCGGTGGAGTCGACGACATAGGCCAGTTCCTCGTGACTGATCTTTTCCCTGTCGGCGATCGGTTTGACCGTGGTCCCGACCAGCACCGTGCTGACGGTGCCGCCCTGGAAGAAGACGACACCGAGCATCCAGGCAACGAGCTTGGCGGTTCGCGGCCCGCGCACGAAGCGCGCCGTGACGAATTCGGCGAAAGCCTGGGCCGCGCCGGTGCGCGACCATATCCCCATGAGCCCGCCGAGCAGCCACAGGTACAGCAGCAGCACGCCCGCGGCGTTGGTCGTTGCGAGCGACGGTACGAGCACGTCGCCGGTCAGGTCGTACTGGCCGAGGATGAGCGCGCCCGACACGATCCCGCTCAGGAGCGACGTGACGGGTTCGCGCGTGATCCAGCACAGGATCACCGCGACCACGGCCGGCAGCAAGGACAGGTAGCCCCAGTGGAACTGGGCAAGCCGCTGGAAATAGACCGGCTGAAGCTGACCGTCCACGAGCGCGGTCGACGATACGAATTCCTCCATGACGGGCGGCGCTTCGGCAGACCCGCGTATTTGGGCAGGGTCGAGCAGGGACTGCGCCGCAGGGATGGCTTCAAAATAGCTGCGGTCCCCACCTGACACGAAAAAGAGCCCCTGAACGGGGTCCGTCTGAACGTCCAGAGTGATCTGTTCCACGGTCCATGTGGGCGGAACGTTTGCGCCAACGAACCACGACACGATCATGGCGAGCGCGAACACGACGAACTTGGCAATGCCTGAACGGATCATTGGATTTCCCGGCCTTTTATGTTTATTGAGGAGTATCGGACGGCGCGCTTCCCGGCGGCCCCGTGGCACCCGGCACTATACCCGATACAGCCTGCGGTGCGCTCTTCCGGCAGAACCGTTCGGCACGCCCGCAGCCGACGCTGTTTCGCGCGCCGGGCCTGGCGCTACGGGAACGCTACCGGGAAGCCTCGACGGGCGGGTGCAGGCGGAACAGGTATTCCTGCATGCCGCTGGTAAGCAGGCGGATGCGTTCGATCGTGAACCCGGGCGAGCAGCGGTCGAGCTCCTCCGTCGAGTAGCGCGTCGCCGCGCGGTCGGGCGTTCCGGCTGACAGATCGACGAGCCGCCCTTCGTCGAGCGGTGCGAAGAGTCCCGGCCGCCGTGACATGACGGACCTGGAATATCCGATCAGGGCGTGCACGAACGCTCCCGGTCGGCCTCGCTTCGCGATGGCGGTCATCAGCCCCGTGATCTGGCGCCGGTTCAGGTAGTTCAGGTAGTCCCAGGTCAGGACGACGTCGACGGGTTCCGAACGCGGCATCGACAGGAGCGCTTCGACGGGATCGGGAGCCGCCGCGGATTCGTCCTGCCGATCGAGCGAGGCCATCACGGCCTCTTCGAGGTCCGCGATGTCCACCCGGCACCGGAAGCGGCTCAACAGGTCGATCGTCTGGGGGCGGGCGGTGCCGAGATCGAGGATCACCCAGCGACGATTCTCGGCGAGTGCATCCATCACCGAGCGAAACAACGGCACGGTGACCGCCTGCACTGACTCAAGGTCCGCGGACACGGCGTCGGCGCGCGGCGGAGTGCTGCGTCGCGGCGTGCGCTTGAACGGGCTCGGTGTCAGTGTGTCAACTCTGTGTTCGGATTCTTGTCGCGAGAGGAGTGCTACGCGGTGCCGGTTTCCTTGGCGGAGGACTTGACGTTGGCGAGCGTGGCGGGCGCGGTGCGCTCCGACGCTCCGGCGTCACTCTTGACCGTCTTGACGTCACGCTTGACGAGAGCACGTTCGATGCTCTTGGGATCCATGTCGATCGAGCCCCTGAAATGCGCGCCTTCCTCGAGACTGACGCGCGCCGCGAGCACGTTCCCCGTGATCTTCGCGGTGGCTCGAATCGCGACGCTTTCGGAGCTTACGAGGTCGCCGCTGACTTCGCCCTCGATCGTCATGGACTTCGTGTACGCGTCGGCCTTGATGCGACCTTCCTTGCCGATCGTCAAGCAATGATTGGGCAGCCTGATCGTGCCGCTGACATAGCCTTCGACTCGCAGATCCTCGTCGCCGGACAGCGTGCCGTCGATCTTGATCGAGCGGCCGATCACCGCAGTGCCGCCGCGCCCCGACCGGGCCGGGCCAGCCGACACGCTTGCAGGGTCGGCGCCGGACGGACTCTTGGTCTGGGCCGGCCGGCCGCGCGAAGCGTCTTTCTTGTCAAACATCTGAGAACTCCCTATTCCTTAATTTCATTAAGGAGTTAGCACAATCGTCGCCCTACTATACCGAAGAAAGTTTGCCCTGTGGTGCGCGGCTCTGCCCGTTACGGCACAATGACTCCTTGAGTACACAGGCCAGGGGGAATCGAAATGTGGCGTTCGGCAACCTTGCTCGTCCTGCCCGGTCTGGCAGGCATCGCATACGCTCATCATAGCCAGGTCGGCATCTTCGACTCCAATGCCACGATCGAGGTGACCGGAGTCGTCAAGTCGGTGTCGTGGCGCAATCCGCACGGCCGGATTCTGCTCGACGTGACCGACGAGGACGGCAATGTCGTGGAGTGGGATGCGGAGACCGCGTCGATCAGCATCCTGCGCAATCGTGGAGTCGAAACGCCTTCGATCGCCGTAGGCGACACGGTCACCCTCGCGGGGGCGTCATCGGTACGCAACCGGCCGGAAATCCTTACGCGCAGCATTCTGCTGCCGACGGACTACGAGTTTACCTTCGGCAGCAGCGAGGCCCATTTCCCGGCGGGCCAGGCCGGCCGGATCGTCGGACGCGCGGTCATCGAGGGGAATGTCGAAGAGGCGCTCGCCAGTGCGGACGGGATCTTCCGCGTCTGGTCGACGGACATGGGCGACCCGGAGCAGTTCCCGATGTTCAAGGGCGGCTATCCGCTCAGCGAGACCGGCCAGGCCGGCTGGGACGAATGGGACCCGCACGACAACATCCTGCTCAGGTGCGGGACCAAGGGCCAGCCGCTCATCATGATCACGCCGCTACCGATCGAGTTCGTGCGCGACGGCGACGTGATCGTCATGAACATCGAGGAATTCGACTCGATCCGTCGCATCCACATGTCGCCCGACGCCATGCCGCCCGCCGAGCACACGCTCATGGGATTCTCGCGCGGGCGCTGGGACGGCGCGACGCTCGTCGTCGAGACCGATCACATTGCGGCCGGCTACTTCGATTACCACGGCGTGCCGCAGAGCGACCGGATCCGCACGGTCGAACGCTTCACACCCAGCGAGGATTACGACCGGCTGGACTACAGCCTGACGACGACGGATCCGGTGAACTTCACCGAGACCTTCACGCTGACGCGGCACTTCGTCTGGAAGCCGGAAAACACCGTGCACCCGTACGAGTGTCTGGAGCGGTATTAGTCCGGGCGAAGTCTTCCTGAACGAACTGCCGAGTCGGTCCACCCGGTCGACCAGCGACTGAGAATGCGGGCGGAGGGCCGCAGCGCGGCCCCGCCCGACGATCGACGTTTCAGTTGGGCCCGAGACCGAAGCCGGACGGGCGCCGTCCCGACATTTCCGCCTGGCGGATGATCTCGTCGCGCCAGCGCTGCTCGCGCTGCAGTTCGTCGAGCTGCTCGTCCCGGCGTTCCTCGCGCGCGGCCGCGGCCGCGACCTGCTCTTCCCGCGTGTAGCAGACGGTTCGGGTCATGCGCGACCCCGGGCGCTCCACGGACTCGCAGACCCGGCCGCTGTCGGCTTCCTGCGCGGTTACGGTTCTGAGTTGCGCGATCGTCGCATCGCTCTCGTTCGCAGCGTCGTCGTCTGGCGTGTCAGCGGCGGTCGGGGCCTGTTCCCGAGGCGCCGGCACCGGAGCGGCTTCCGCGCCGTCTTGCTGTTGGATCGGTGTCGCGGTATCGCCGCCCAGGAAGGAAGCTGCCGACGAAGCCGGAAGCGTCTGAACGGCGCCTGGAGGTTGAGAGGCACAGGCTGAGAGCAACAGGGTCACAGTCGCCAAGAGTATGAGTCTCACGACGAGCCTCCATATCCTGTCTTTTCGATCAAGGCTACCACAGCCCGACCGCATCTGTTCACGGCTTGGCGCCCGGGACGCCGAGAACCGAACCAGGCGTGGATCGCCGGACACGGGCCCGATCACTTGACACGGCCGTGCGGCGAATCCTAGTGTCCTGAACCGCGGACAATATCAAGGTCGGTACGCGTTGCCAGAGTGAATTCATGCACGTTGCGGCGCGCTCGTTGCGGCCGTGGACGCGACCCTGGTCATGACGGAGTGACAGCGATGAAACTTACTACCGAGTCGGCAACTGCTACTGGCAAGGACGGACGAAAACCTGCGTGCGCCGCTGACACCGGCCGCGTCGATTCCCGGCGCCGCCGCCGTAGTCTGGCGTACGCCGGGACGGCCGCAGTCGCAGCGTTGGCAGCTTCCGCGACGGCGCTCGCCCATCACGGCTTCGGCCGCTTCGATCGTTCCCAGGAAATGGAGTTCACCGGGACCATCACCGACATCGATTTCGTCAACCCCCACGCGTACCTGCACTTCGATGCCGACCAACCCGACGGCGGCGCCATCGCGATGCGCTGCGAAATGCGGGCGGCGACCCTGCTCAGGCGTTCGGGCTGGAGCGCGGAGATGTTCACGATCGGCGCCCAAGCCACCGTCTACGGGTTCGGACACCGCGACGATCCGGCTTCGTGCTATCTCGAGGACATCACGATCGGCGATGCGCCGGGTTTCAACCGCAACGATCAGTTCGAGCACAGCTCGTCCGGCGACCGGTCCGGTCGGCCGGTGCGCCTGCCCTCGGGCGAACTCAACATCTCCGGCGACTGGGCGCAGGAACAGTACGTCATTGCAATACCGCCCGACGGCAGCGGCGGCGGGCTCGTCCCGAAGAGCATGATCGAGGCCATCGAGTCGGGCGAACTCACCATGGCCGACGTGCCGTCGTCGGGATGGGGGCCGCGGCCGGTCACGCTGACCGCACGCGGACAGGCGGAGGCGGATGCGTTCGTGATGTGGTCGACCGAGGACAACCCGCGCCTTCGTTGCGAGCCGACCAGCATCCTCTTCGACTGGCTATTCGACGGCGCCGTCAATCGCATCACGCAGGAGGACGATCGGATCGTCGTCAACTACGGGCTCTACAGTTTCGAGCGCGTCATCCACATGAACATGGACGAGCATCCCGCCGACATCGAGCCGAGCTACGCCGGCCATTCGATAGGCCGCTGGGACGGCGATGTGCTCGTCGTCGACACGATCGGATTCGAACCCGGCGTCGTCGCGCCGCCCGTGCGCCACAGCGACCAGCTCCACGTCGTCGAACGCTACTCGCTCGATACCGACACGATGGAACTCAGGCGCGACTACGTGGCCGAGGACCCGGTCTATTTCGCCGAGCAGTACGTCGGCTCCGACATCGTGCTCCCGTCCGACGTACCGTACGTTGCCCACCCCTGCGACGAACTCGCTTATGAGTTCATCCCCGAGGAAGAGCGGGGCGATTGAGTCCCGACGTGCGCGGCTCAGCAGGGCCGTGCCTGCCGGAACATGCGAGAATCGATGATTCCGGAACGCCCCGGCGGTCAATCGGCATGAACGTCTTTCGAAAGGCGACAGTGAGAGTCGTGCTGGCAGCGGTCGTTGCCTGCATCGCTTCCGGCTGCGCGTCCATACCGAAGACCGCGGGTCCGGAGGACAACGACCCCATGGAGCGCATGAACCGCGCGATTTTCTCGTTCAATCAGAAAGCGGACCGGGCCATCGTCCGGCCGGTGGCGACCGGATACCGTCGCGTGACCCCGGATCCCGTCGAGCGGCGAGTCAGCAATTTCTTCGAAAACCTGACGGGCCCCGTCGTCGTCGCGAGCGACCTGTTGCAGGGCAAGTTCAAGCAGGCCGGCGCCGATACGGGCCGCTTCCTGATCAATTCCACCGTGGGCCTGCTCGGCATGTTCGACGTTGCCGGTCACATGGGCCTCGAAGCGCACGAGGAGGACCTGGGCCAGGTGCTCGGCAAATGGGGCATCGGGCGCGGGCCGTACATCATGCTGCCCGTCCTCGGACCCTATTCGCTGCGCGATGCTGCAGGACGCGTGCTGGCGCTGCCGATCGAGCCGCTGCGGGAATACGACAACGACACCGGCGCGCGCAATTCGCTCGTGGTGCTCTACGGTATCGACACCCGCGTCGGCCTGCTTGCGGCAGACGATGAACTCGATGCCGCGTTCGACCCCTACATCTTCCTGCGCGACGCCTATTACCAGCGCCGGGACTACCTTCTCCATGACGGCGAACCGCCGTCACTCGACGAAGAGTTCGGTATCGAGTTCTCGGAAGAGGATTTTCTCGGCGTGCCGCAGGAACCTGCCCGGTAGGGATTCACGGCTGCCAATTCGTTCGCTTTCGCGACTTCCTACGGCGCAGGCTCCCGGCTGCTCTCGGAATCGCCGCCTAACAGCGCCTCGACTTCGCTGATCCGGGCAACCGCGGCAATCTGCGCGGGGATGTTCCGGTAGTCGATGCGCCGGCCGGCACTCTGCGCCCAGCTCAGCCATTCGAGCAGCAGCGCGAGCCCGGCGCTGTCGGCCTGCCGGACGCCGGACAGGTCGACGTCGATGTGCTCGTGATCGGCGAACAGGCGCCTGCTCTCGACAAGCATCGAGGTCACCGATTCGAACGTCAGGTCGGCGTTGAGCGCGAACCGGCCGTCGCCGAGATCCTCAAGTGCGCTGTTGCGGTGATCGTTGCGGCCCATGACATCCGCGTTCGGGTTCAGGCGCCGTCGTCGTCGGCGCCGTAGGCCTCGAGCCTCGATATGACGCTGTCCAGTCCGTTGGTCTGGATTTCGGAGCCGAGCTGGCTGCGCAGATTGCGCACGTAGGACACGCCTTCTATGACGATGTCGTAGACCTTCCAGCCGCCGCTGCCCAGGCGCAGCTCGTAGTTGACCGGCACGTTGGAGCCGCCATCGAGCCTGACGAGCGTGCGGACCGTGGCCCTGTCGCCGTCGGGTTCGCCGCGCATGGGCAGGACTTCAAGGCGGTCGGAATCGAACTGCAGCAGTCCGTGACCGTAGCGTGTGACGATGTAGTTATACAGTGCCGTCGTGAAGCGTGCCCTTTGTTCCGGGGACGCGGTGCGTGAGTGCCGACCGAGCACGAGAAACGACGCGTAGGCCGTGTCGAAGCGCGGCAGAAATACCTGCTCCACGATCGCGTTGAGTTCGGCCGGGTTGGCTTCGAGGTACTCCCGGCGCCCGTCCATCGACTGCAGAATCGCTTCGGCCGCACCGCGGACAATGGCCTCGGGGGTCTCCGGCGGAGCGTCCTGCTGCGCGTAGCCGGCGGTGCCGAAGGCGGCCAGGGCGACCAGCGCCAGCCGGGAGGGCATGTACCCGAACACTGTCGCCAAGCCGCTGGCAGCGCCCTGAACAACCCGGACCGCTGTTATCGTCAGTTCCACAAGCGGATGATTCGTTGAAGTTCGATTTTCGGGAACACGGTTGCCCGGAGTTTCCCTACTGCTCGCCGACGCTCAACAGAAACCTCCCGACGAGGTCTTCGAGCACGATGGCCGACTGCGTGAATTCGATTTCGCTGCCGTCCCTTAGCGGCTCAAGGGAGCCACCGGGGTTGAGGCCCACGTACTGACCGCCGAGGAGGCCCGAAGTGAGGATGCTCGCGTCGGAGTCCTCCGGGATGTCGGTGTACCGAGGGTCGATTCGCAAGCTCACGACGGCCCTGAACCGTTCGGGATCGAAGGCGATGGCGTCAACGCGCCCGATGGTGACCCCGGCCATCGTGACGGGCGCCCTGACGGCGAGCCCGCCGACGTTGTCGAACCGCGCGGTGACGATGTAGCCGTCGTCGTTG
The DNA here is from genome assembly GCA_022819855.1 of Gammaproteobacteria bacterium. Taxonomy (GTDB): domain Bacteria; phylum Pseudomonadota; class Gammaproteobacteria; order Steroidobacterales; family Rariloculaceae; genus Rariloculus. The sequence continues at coordinate 353,523 of JAJEGN010000005.1, forward strand.
AGATAGCTCCCGAGGTTGCTGGTCTGGGTGGTCAGGAACAGCAGGGCAAGGATGCCCAGAAGAACGAACAGGCCCGTTCCAAGTTCAACCGTTCTCTTGTTCCGCATCGGCAAGCCCCGTCAGATCAGTGCCGCTGTAATCAGGTAGTCCAGTACCAATATGCTAACCGCGGTCGATACGACCGTGCGCGTCGTCGCCGCACCGACGCCCTCCGCGGTTGGCGTACACGTGTAGCCTTCGAACACCGCGAGCAGGCTTGCCGCAATGCCGAAGACCACGCTCTTGAAGATGCCCTCCGCCACGTCGCTGAGGTCGACGGTCGTGAGCAACTGCGACCAGAATACACCGGAATCGACGCCCATGACGCTGACGCCGATGGCATAGGTCCCGGTGATTCCGACCGCGTTGAAGATCGCCACCAGCAGGGGCATCGCGATGACGCCGCCGAGAAACCTGGGCAGCACGACGCGCTCGATCGGGTCCACGGCCATCATCTCCATCGCGGAGAGTTGGTCGGTGGCGCGCATCAGGCCGATTTCCGACGTCATGGCCGTGCCCGCACGGCCTGCGAAGAGCAGCGCCGTAACCACCGGGCCGAGCTCCTTGAAAAGCGACAGCGCCGATAGGGTGCCGAGCGAATCCTCTGCGCTGAAACGCGACAGCGAGTCGTAGCCCTGCAGTCCCAGCACCATGCCGACGAAGAAGCCGCAGATCATGATCAGGATCAGCGACACCGTACCGGCATTATGGATTTGCGCGACGACGAGGCGGGGCCGACTCAGCGCGGCCCGGGGCAGCGCGGCGAGAATCTGCCCGAAGAAGATCGTCACGGCGCCGAGTTTCTGTATGGACTCGCGCATCACCGGTGTCCGTGCCGCAGTGGCAGCCGGAACTTCAATCGGGGCAGGTACACGGATTGTCCGTGGCGAAGGACCCGGGCGCGTGGCCGATGCAAAGCGATTGCCGGCATCCGCTGTCAGGACTCCCGCCGGGACAACAAGTGCTCCGAGTAGTCCGACGCCGGGTAGTGAAACGGCACGGGACCGTCGGCCAGGCCGTGCATGAACTGTTGTACGAAACCTGAATCGTGCGTGCGAAGCTGCTCCGGCGTACCTGAGGCGACGACCTTGCCGTCGGCAAGGATGAAGCTCCGATCCGCGACGGCCGCCGTTTGCGCCACGTCGTGCGAGACCACGATGCTCGTGATGCCCAGGGCGTCGTTCATGTTCCTGATGAGCCTCAGGACGACGCCCAGCGCGATCGGATCCAGGCCCGCGAAGGGTTCATCGTAAATCAGCAGCTTCGGATCCATGACGATCGCTCTCGCGAGCGCGACGCGGCGAGCCATGCCGCCCGAAAGTTCGCTCGGCATCATTCGTGCCGCGCCTCTGAGCCCGACCGCGTGCAGCTTCGTCAGCACGACCTGGCGAATCATGCGATCCGGGAGATTCGTGTGCTCGCGAAGCGGAAACGCGACGTTCTCGAATACGTCGTAGTCGGTCAGCAGGGCGCCTTGCTGGAACAGCATGCCGATCCCGCGCCTGAGCTCGTACAGCTCGCGCCGGGAAAGCTCGTTGACGATGCGGCCGTCGACCCGGATGACGCCGCGTTCCGGTTCGAGCTGGCCCGTGATGAGCCTCAGCAGCGTCGTCTTGCCGGTCCCGCTCGGACCCATGATCGCGGTGACCTCGCCGCGCCGGATCCCGAAGCTGAGATCGTCAAGGATCGGCCGGGCGCCCCGGCTGAAGCCGAGTCCCTCGATCTCGACGATGTAATCCGCCGCCGCGCCGGGCATCGCTCAGCGCGTCACTCGACCGGCTCTATGCGCATGATCGTGCCGTCGGCGTTCGCCCCGCCGAAGCTGAGTTCGGTGGCGAGGTAGATGAGTTCGTCGGGACCCTGGGCGATGTCGCGGACCCTGAGCCTGAGCGGCGCGAGCATGGGGTCGCGGCGCTCGTCCTGACTCCGGTTCCCGAACGATATGCGCAGCAGCACGCGGGTCGTCAGTGCGCCGACGAAGGCGCTGTTGGTCCACTCCGGGAACCGCTCGCCCGTGTAGAACATGATGCTCGACGGACTGACCGCCGGTACCCAGTGCATGCGCGGCATTTCCATGCCTGGCCGGTACCAGGGCTCGTCGGAGACGAGCGTGCCGGTGTAGTTGCGTCCGGTCGAGACGAGGGGCCAGCCGTAGTTGCGGCCCGGCCGAAGGATGTTGATTTCGTCTCCGCCCAGCGGTCCGATCTCGACCTGCCAGAGTTCTCCCGTTTCCGGGTGAAATGCGAGGTCGTAGCCGTTGCGGTGGCCATAGGTGTAGATCTCGGGCAAGGCGTCGTCCCTGCCGACGAAGGGGTTGTCGTCGGGGACGCTGCCGTCGTCGCGAATGCGCAGCGTCTTGCCGACGTGATTGCCCAGGTCCTGAGCCTTGATGCGCAGACTTGGGTCGTCTTCGGGAATGCAGCACAGCCGATCGCGGTCGCCCACGGTGATGTAGAGCGTGCCATCCGGCGCGAACCTGATCCGGCCGCCGAGGTTTCCGCCCGCTTCCCAGGCGTCGGCGACGAATACCTCTTCGACGTCGACGAGCGTTTCGCCGTCGAGACGGCCGCGCGACACGGCGAGCGTCGTGCCGAGCTCGCCCCATTTGACGTGCGACAGATAAACGAGACCGTTCTCGGCGAAACCGGGGTGAACCGCCAGCGCGTGCAGCCGCGTATTGTTGGAGCCGCCCCGAGCGTCCTCGGGAGCCAGCGGCGCTTCCCAGACCGGGTCCGGGAGCAGTTCGCCGCCGCGAATCATGCGCAGCCTGCCGGCGTGCTCGTTGACGAGCAGCGTGTCGCTGTCGGGCAGGAAACCGATGCTCCACGGATGAACCAGCCCGTCGACGATGGGCACGAGGCGATAGGACACGCCGCGGGTCTCGAATTCGACGGGCTCTGTCGGATTGGCGCCGGGCGCAGGCGGTTGCGCCTGAACACCGGCGATGGCCAGCAGCATCGGGGCAACAAATACGGTCGCGAATCTTGTCGGAGGAGTCATATCGGCAGGCCTCGCGGATTGGCTGACAATCGGACCGCGAATCGTATCACGGGACACAGGCCGTGAAGGTTTGAATCAGGCGCGGTCTAGCGGCATCGCGAACGTGCCCGGACGGCCGGCTTGCCCGTAACGAAACTGCAATCCGTTCGTCACATCGGCTCAACATTTCTTTCCTATTCTGCCGCCATGTCAGCGGTGACCGGCACAGACGCCAAGCGGTTCGCCCACGCTTCAGCCGTGCTGCCGCGAACGACAGGTTTTTCTTACCTGCCTCGCGAAATCTCTGGAGGAACTTGGATGATCCACAAGCACGTTTCGTGTGTAGCGGCGTTTGGTGCAGCCACCTTGCTTATCTCAGCCTGTGAGAGCGGCGACGTCAACCTGCAGCCGACGAACGTCGACAACAGCGTCGACAACAGCATGACGTCGACATCCACTGGCGACAGTTCGAACCCGTGTGCCTCCTACGCGAATGGCGACGAGACCCGGCAGGGCTCGTTCGACGGCACGAATTGCACCTACGGCCCGAGCTTCGTGAGCTTCTCGAACCCGCTGACGATGGACCTCGAGATACCTTTCATCACCGGCGTGCATATCTTCCAGGACACGCTTGCCGTCGGTGAGGGTGTGAGTTCCGGTGCGGCGCCGGCCGGGGGCGCCGGCCCGACGCTCACGATCGCGGCGGGCAACACGCTGGCTTTTCTCGATTCATCCGATTATTTGCTGATCAACCGCGGCTCGCGGATCATGGCCGACGGTTCGCCGACGGCGCCGATCACGTTCACCGGTTACACCGATGCCATCTCCGGCACAGCGGGCGCCGAGGACGTGCAGCTTTGGGGCGGCGTCGTCATCAACGGCAACGGAATCACGAACAACTGCTCCGACCAGCAGCGCACGGACAATACCTGTCATGTCGAGTCGGAAGGCCAGCCGTCCTATTACGGCGGTAACGACAACACCGAGAGTTCCGGGGTGTTGCGCTACGTGGTGGTGAAGCACACGGGCTACGAAGTCGCGCCGGGCGACGAACTCAACGGCATCTCCTTCAACGCCGTGGGATCGGGCACCACGGTGAGCCACATCCAAACCTACAGCACGTTCGATGACGGCATCGAATTCTTCGGCGGCGCCGTGAACGTCGATCACTTCATCGGGCTTTATGTCCGCGACGACTCGATCGACTTCTCCGACGGTTATGTCGGAACGGTCGATACCGCGCTGGTGATCCACGCGCAGACCGACGGCAACCGCTGCGTCGAGGGCGACAACATCGGCAGCGGCCGCGCCAGCGAAGGCGTTGCGCTCGATACCACACCGCAAACGAATCCGACGATCAGGAACATGACCTGCATCCTGTCGAACAGCGACGCCGGTACGCACGATCCCTCCGAAGGCGTCGTCCTGCGCCGCGGGCCGCAGGCGCAGTTCGTCGACAGCATCATCTTCGGGGGCTACGCGGACGATGTCGGCGAAGACAACGAGTGTTTCGAGATCGACGACGGCGTGACCCGCGACTTCGCGCAGAACGGCAACACGACCATGGTCAACACGATCATCGCCTGTGAAGATCCCACGAAGGACAGCCTCGGCAACGGCGACGATATCTCGGCCTGGGTGCTTGACGAGAGCACGAACGGCGCAAGCTACAGCTTCAACACCGGCAACGTGATCATCGACGATCCGATGAACGCCAATGTCTCGATTCTCGACTCCTTTTACACGGCATCGTCGCTGACGGACGCCTCGGGCGCCGCGATCGACCTGAGCGGTATCGGCGCTGTGACAAGTGGCGACGACTGGACCCGCAACTGGTCCTACGGACTGCACTCGGCGAACCAGGGGCAGGCGCTGTGGTTTGTCCAGTAGGGATCCGGCCGCACAGATGAGGATCCGTATATGAAACGCATCAGCCGATACCGGTCGGGAAGCAGCCTGCCCGCGCTCGGCCTGGTCGCGCTCGGCGTGCCCCCGGCTGCCGATGCGCAACAGGCGGAACAGGACGCGGCGCAGCCGGCCGCCGCGCCGCCGCCCGAGGCCATCGAAGAGGTCGTCGTTGTTGGCCGGCTCAAATCCAGCGCTTTCGATGTCGTCTCCGAACGCATCGAACAGGAGGTCGTCACGGATTTCCTCGGCGCGGATGAAATCGCCCGCACGGGCGACTCGACCGTCTCATTGGCCTTGCGCCGCATGCCCGGCCTGAGCCTGGTCAACGACCAGTTCGTCTACGTACGCGGGCTCGGCGAACGCTACTCCAGCGTGTTGCTCAACGGCGCGCAGGTCCCGTCGCCGGACCTGACCCGCAGCGTGCTGCCGCTGGATATCTTTCCGACCGAGATCATCGACGCGCTCGCGGTACAGAAAGGCTATTCCGCCGACATGCCCGCGGCCTTCGGCGGCGGCAACGTCAACATCGTCACCCTGGGTATTCCGGACAATCCGGTTGCCACGTTCAAGATCCAGTCGGGCTGGAATTTCGACAGCGACGGCGACGGGCTCTCCTACGCCGGCGGCGGCGACGACAACTTCGGCACGGACGACGGTACTCGCGCACTGCCCGCCGCGATCGACGCGGCGATTCAGCACTATGCCGGAGACATCAGCGCAACCGGAATCTTCCAGGGGCTGAGCCGCGACAGCGGTCCGCACGAGTTCTCGGAGGCGCTGGCCATCAACCGGCAACTCGCCACGTCGCTCTATCGGGACATCGACCTCGGGGACAAGTCGCTGAATCCCGATGCCGGCATTGAGGCCTCGCTCGGCAATAGCTGGTATTTCGGCGACACGGAGCTTTGGCAGTTCGGCGCGCTTGGGCAGTTTTCGTACGACAACACCTGGCGCAACCGCGAACGAACGAATCGGTCCGTGCTCAACCCGGACGAGGAGTTCGCCGAGACGCTGCGCACCGTCAACCAGATCTCGGCGACCGGCGTGCTCAATATGGGCCTGTCGTTCTCCGAGGACCACGAGATCTCGACGAGTTCGTTCTTTATCCGCAATACCGAAGATGAAGGGTCGGTGACCACGGGACACGACTTCAACTTCATTCGCGCCGATGGGCGCCGATTTCGCAATTACCGTATCCGCTTCGAAGAGCGTACGCTGAACTCCAATCAGATTCGGGGTAGCCACACCATCGGGCCGGATACGACCGACCTGCTGCCATTCCTCGATATCGGCATCCTGGAGGATCTGACTTACGACTGGTACTACTCCGATTCGACCGCCGAGACCGATATCCCGAGCGAGATTCTGGTTTCGGCTCAGGACGCGCTCGATCTGGTGAACGGTGCGCTGCTCTCGACCGAGGTTCGCCGTTCGGGATCGTCGGCCGACTACCGCTACACCGGGTTGCAGGACCAGGTCGAAAGCTACGGCTGGGATCTGGGCAAGACGTTCTCGAGCGCCAGTATGGACGTTGAGCTCAGTGGCGGCTGGGATTACACGCGCAAGGCGCGAGACTATCTGCAGACCCAGTTGTCGCTCGGCACGACGGCTCTCGCCGCTCTGCCCGCGCTTCAGGGCACGCCCGGTCAGGTCTTCAGCGACGGCAACATTCTCGATCCGGCGAACGGCTTCCAGATGAACATCGGCGGTATCGGCACGGAGAGCTATCTTGCCGCGCAGACCGTCGAGGGCGCGTACCTGAAGGCCGATTTCATGCTGGCGGAGACCTGGCGCATCGTCGCCGGAGCCCGCTGGGAGCAGTTCGTGCAGACTTCGCTGCCGATCGACCAGCACCAGTTCAATGTGAATGTCGGTCAGCTTGCGGTACCCGCCGACGATCTGGCCTCGCTGGTGTTCATGGAGGACGAGGTTTATCCGTCGCTTTCGGCGACCTGGATCGCCGACGGATTCCGGGCCGAAACCTTCCAGCTCCGCTTCGGCGTCAGCCAGACGGTCGGCCGGCCCGACCTTCGGGAAATCTCCGAATCGACCTACATCGACCCGCTCACCGAAGCCCGGATACGCGGCGCTGCGGGCCTTAAGACTTCGGCGATCGACAATTTCGACTTGCGTGCCGAGTGGTTCTTCTCGAGCGGCGACAACTTCACGGTTTCGCTGTTCTACAAGGACATCGCCGATCCGATCGAGACGGTCCAGGGCGCGGGTACCGACGACAACATTTCGCTGACCTTCGTCAACGCCCAGGGTGCGAAGATCACGGGCGTCGAGCTGGAGTGGCTCAAGGACCTCGCCTTCCTCGGCGAACGCTGGGGCGAGTGGGTCGAGCCGTTTTTCGTTTCCGGCAACGTGACGTTGAGCGATTCCGAGCTGGTAGTCGGCGACGTCGGGCTCAACCTCACGAACAATGAACGGCCGATGTCCCAGCATTCGGAGTACTCGGCGAACCTCCAGATCGGCTTCGACTCGTTCGATGCCCGGCATAGCTGGTCGCTGGTCTATAACACGTTCGGCGAGCGGCTTTTCTTTGCCGGCCGCGACGGCGCGTCTGACGCCTGGGAGCGACCGTTCGATTCGCTCGATTTCGTCTATTCCTGGTACCCGACCGATCGGTTGACGTTGAAGTTCCGGTTCCAGAACATCCTGGACGAGGCGATCGAAATTCAGCAATTGACTCAGGACGGCGTGTCCGTGACGACCCTCGAGCAGAGCGTCAGCACGACGGCGAAGATCGATCTGAGGTGGGACTTCGGGGGATAGCCGGGGTCAGGCGCCGAAAAGCGCAATGCCGAAAATCCGCTGCAGTATCAGGACCAGGCACATGCCGGTGAAGACCACCAGGCTGATCCAGCCGAACCAGGTCGCGAATGTCGATGGGTAGAACATGCGGTCCTGCTTCGGGATCACCTTGAAGCAGTAATAGAGGTTCAGGAAGAAGATCACCGGAGCGACGAAGTAGGCGAGCGCCGACGCGATGAGCACGAGGTAGACCGGCCGCGGCACGCCGCCGATGATCAGGACCGACGAGATCAGGGAGAACATCATCGCGGCGCGATAGAGGTTGTACTCGGAGTACCAGCGCCGGCGGTGTTCGGAGCCCAGTTCGTCTTTCGCGGTTCCCGGCAGCGACGCGGTGCTCCGGAAAAGATTCCGGCAGCAGGCGCCGACGAGGCGCGCCCGGCCGTCGAAATAGTTGAACGCCGTCGAATACGTGGCGGCCAGCGCGCCCGCGAGGAAGACGATCATCATCTGCGGGCCCACGCTGTCGGTGAAGATGCGCGCGATCTCGCCCATGACCGCGTTGCCCTCGACGTCGCTCGGATAGAGCCAGACCGCCGCGAGCATCAGGAAGATCGTGGCGAGCAGAAAGGAAAGCACGTGCCCGACGCCGAAATCCAGCAGCCCGATGCGGAACCAGCGCCGGCAGTACTCCCGCACATGGCCCGGAAGCCGTGCCGTATCCACGGCGAGGTCGTGGCCGCCTTCGGCAAAGGGATCGAAGGGCTTCGCCAGGCCCTGGTTTTCGAGCGCCTGGCGGATCCGCCCCATGCCCACCTTCTTGGCCTTGCCCCATTCGGACGCCTGCAGCGACACGTCGATACCGGTCGGCAGCAGTCCGAGAAACGAAGCGATGATCAGCCACGAGCCCTCGGGCGCGTCGAGTTCGAAGAAGTGCACGAATTCGCTCGCAGGCGCCGGCTGCACGAAATACACCACGATGATCGATACGACCAGCACCCCGGCAGCGACCTTCGTGGCAATCTCGACGGCCGCGAACTTGCCGCGCAGGATGATCGTGACGGCCAGCACGGCGAGGATCAGGGCATAGAGCGCAAGTTCCCGATCGTTGTTGAGCCCCGGAATGTCGACGCCGAGATATTGGTTGAAGAAGTAAAGCACCACGGCGGCCGCGGCGATGAGCCTCCCAGCCTGGCCGACCGCGGCCTGGATCACCGTCGTGATCAGCACGTACCAGACGGGCAGTTTCTTCCAGGCCGTCGCGTACGCGTCGATGATGCTGCGTCCGGTCGCGTGCGTGAACCTGAACGCCATCTCGAAGCCGTAGTACTTGAAGATGTAGGCGATCGGGATGCACCACAGTAGCGCGTATTCGAACCGCCCGCCGGCCGCGGGCGCGGTAACGAGATGACTGGTGCCGATGCCGGTCATCATGAGGATCATGCCCGGACCGAATTTCCGGAGCACGCTGCCCGGCGCCATCGACGGCAGTTCGAGCGACTCGAGTTCGTTTCGGGCGGGCTCGTTCGTTGCTGTCATGTGTTCACCCGGAGCCCGTTTCCCGTCGCGTCGGAACCGTCCGGTCCCGGTTCGCCGCCGACCGGCAGGAAAATGAAATTGTAGACATAGTCTGCGGAGGTTGCAGGACGACGATGCCGCAGGTCTGCGTCGAACGCTTCGATGGGAACGAGCGAGCCCGCATCGACGAAGTGCGCGGAGTAACCCAGGGCGACGATCTCGCCGATGGAGCGTTCGATGGCTTGCCCGGTATGGCGTTCCTCCAACTCGATCTGCAGCACCGGCTGGCAACGCTCGATGGTTGACCGTGCGCCGCGAAGGACCTGCGCTTCGGCGCCCTCGACATCGATCTTGATGAAACCCACGTCCCCGAGGCCGCAGGAATCCAGGGTGCGCGCGCTGACCCGCACGGCGCCGTGCTTCGCTTCGGCCTTCCGTGGATTCAAGGACCCGCCTGAACCGGAGAACCTGCGCCCGCGCTGCGGGAGGTAGAGATCCACCTCGCCGTCGAGGTCGGACAGGGCGAGCTGATGGGGCGTGACGTTGTCGGGCAGGGCCCGCTCGAGCCAGCGAAAGACTTTCGGGTTGGGCTCGAACGCATGCACGTGGGACGCAAGCTCCGCCAATACCCGTGCATATACCCCCTTGTTGGCCCCGACATCCACGGCCGTTCGGCCGGCGGGAACGATGTCCGCCAGGACGCGCAGTTCCGCTTCTCCACGCTTCAGGTTCTTGTCGACCAGATAGCGGGAGTACAACGGCGCCGGGACGAGCCGGAACTTCAGCCACTCGCCGGCCGAAAACCTGGGCGAAAATCGAGATTCGTCGTTCATGGACCGGTAGCCCATGGCGGAACTCCGCGTCGCACGGGGCAATCGCAGCGGGGCTCTTCCCACCGGTTGCCGACGCCGCGCCGCACGATCACCGCGGACCGCGACCGCGACCGCGGGTGCGGGTCCGTCGATGGATCACTCCACGACGGCTTGCATCACGGCATCTTCGAATTCGGGGCGCATGCCGCGAACCGGCGTCTGGATCATGAGCACGCCGACGAGGTTTTCCTCGGGATCGACCCAGAAATGCGTGCCATAGGCGCCGCTCCAGCCGAAGCTTCCCTTTGTCAGGTACGTGTCGCGGGCCACGGGGTCGGTGACGACGCGTACGCTGAGTCCGTAGCCCTCGCCGGAGGGTCGGCCGGGCAGGCTGTCGGGGATATACGCCGAGCCCATGAGTTCCACCGACCTCGGGCTCAGGATCCGCACGCCGTCGAGTTCGCCGCCGTTGGCGAGCATCATCGCGAAGCGCCCGTAGTCGCCGGCCGTCGTCATGAGACCGCCGGCGCCGGAAGAGTAGTTTGGACCCGACATGCTGTCGGGATTCTCGCGAGGCACGAGACCGTCGTCGGTTCGCGAGTATGAGTTCACCAGACGCTCTCGCTGCGCCGGACTCGGCCAGAAGGTCGCGTCCTCGATGCCGAGCGGCCCGAACACGCGTTCCTCGAGAAATTCCTCGAAGCGTTGGCCGGAGACGACCTCGACGATGCGGCTCAGGACGTCGAACCCGGCCAGCGCGCTGTATGCCCAGCGAGCGCCCGGTTGAAACTCGAGCGGAGCGGCGCCGAGTTCGTCGACCCAGGCGAGCCCGACATCGTGTCGCGTGCTCGACATGTCCCGGCCGACGCTGTTGCCCATGGGGCCGCTCATGACGCCGGAGGTATGCGTCAGCAGGTCGCGCACGGTAATCGCCCGGTCCGTCGGGACGGTATAGAACTCGGGCGGCGGGCCGCCGAAGCCGCCAAATCCGCCGCCGGGCGCCGCGCCGCCGCTGCGCATGCCGACCTCGGCGCCCTCGAACGATGGCAGAAAGCGCGACACGGGATCGCGCAGGCGAACCTGGCCTTCCTCGACGAGAATCATGATCGCGACGCCCGCGACGGGCTTCGACATCGACGCGATCCGGAAAATCGTGTCGGTGCGCATCGGCGTCTCCGACTCGACGTCCATGACCCCCTGCGCTTCCAGATGGGCGACCTGGCCATTGCGCCCCACGAGCGTCACGGCGCCGGTGATGTCGCCCTGCTCGATGTAGCGGTCGACCAGTTCATTGACCCGCTGCAGCCGCTCCGACGACAGGCCGACGCTCTCCGGCTGAACGACCTGAGCGGTGGCGACGAACGCAAGACCGACCAGCGCGACAGCGGTGACGCAGCGCAAGAACCAGGATTTCGATGTATTCATGTTCTTTCCCCGGTGTATCCCCAACTCGCCCGAATCGTACAATGGTACCGGGCCATTGACCAACGACGACGGCACGCCGCAAGTATCGATGGCGCACCAGCCAGAGACCGGCATGATACCGTGCGTCTTTTCGCGCCCGGCGGCGCTTCAAATCGTTCTGCGGGGCAAGCTTCCGCGCCGTCTTGGCCAAGGACGACGGTAGCCACGCGCGGCAGGCCGCGGGGCGCGGCAACCCAGCTTGGCGTGCAGGTCGCTGACGGCAGAGTGGGGCGACGGTCCGCGACTGTGGAACCGTGCGGAGTTACGGCTGCGCGCGCAGCGAAACATCAGGCAACGATGCAAGGATTCAGGCTTGAAGAGCGGTAATTGGCAGGATCTGGCAACGACGGACTTCGGAGCCGTCGATGCCGAAACGACCATTGCCCTGTTTCCCGTTTCGGCCATCGAGCAGCACGGGCCGCATCTGCCGCTCTCGACGGACGCCGAGATTGCTGACGGCATCGTTCGGGCGGCGCTCGATGGTCTGCCGAGTCCGCCGACGGTGCTCGTGCTGCCCGGCTTCGTCGTCGGCGACAGCGTCGAACACACCAGTTTCCCGGGCACGCTGAGCATCGACGCATCAACGCTCGCAGCGGCCTGGTTCGACATCGGCCGCAGCGTCACGCGCGCCGGAATCCGCAAGCTCGTGATCTTCAACAGCCACGGCGGCCAGAAGGCGCTCGTCGATCTCGCGGCCATGCGGCTGCGCGCGGAACTCGCGATGCTCGTCGTTCGCGCCAGTTACTTTTCGTTCGGCATGCCGGAAGGGCTCTTCGACGAACGCGAGATTCTGCACGGCGTGCACGGCGGCGAGATCGAGACCTCGCTCATGCTGCACTTGCGTCCGGACCTCGTTCGCCGCGATGCCCTGGACAGGTTCAGCGGCTTGCCCGAAGCGCTCGCCGACCGCAACGTCGTGCTCGGCGCCGAGAAGCCCGCCGGATTCGCCTGGATGAGCGAGGACCTGCACCCGGAGGGCGTCTGCGGCGACGCCGCGAGCGCCGATGCCGAGCGCGGGGGCCGCTATCTGGATTACCTTGGCGAACGGCTTCGCACCCTGCTCGTCGAACTTGCCGAGACGCCGCTCGGGATCATCGACAAGGGCTGAGCGCCGCGGACAGCCGCAATCGTGCGCGCTGGCGGCCCTCGCCTTGGCCACGGCGCGAACCGCTCGCGCGGCCGCCCAAGGCCCGCCGAGTGGTAACATTGCGCCCCCACGACGATGAGGAGCGGGAGACCGGTGGCCCGCCGCGACGCAATGAGCCGAATCGCTCTTTACGACACGACGCTCCGCGACGGGTGCCAGTCCGAGGATGTCGCATTCACCCTCGAGGACAAGCTGCGCATCGCCGAGGAACTCGACGCCAGCGGAATCAGCTACATCGAAGGCGGCTGGCCGGGCTCGAACCCGCGCGACCAGGAGTTTTTCCCGGCCGTAAGGGAACTCAATCTCCGTCATGCGAAGGTGGCGGCTTTCGGTTCGACGCGCAGGGCCGGCACGGCGGTCGAGGACGACCTCAACCTCCGCCAGTTGCTGAAGGCCAAAACGCCCGTCGTCACGATCGTCGGCAAGACCTGGGACCTGCACGTGCGCGACGACCTGCGCATCTCCCGGGATGAGAACCTCGACATCATCGGCGAGTCGATCGCCTACCTGAAACGGCGCGTCGACGAAGTGTTCTTCGATGCCGAACACTTTTTCGACGGCTACAAGGCCGATGCCGAATACACGCTCAAGTGCCTGAAGGCGGCCGCGGACGCCGGAGCCGATGTGCTGGTGCTCTGCGACACGCGCGGCGGCAGCATGCCGCACGAGATTCGCGAGGCCGTGCGCGCGGCCGCGGCGCTCGGCGCCACCGCGCTCGGCATCCATTGCCACAACGACTGTGAACTGGCCGTCGCAAACTCGCTCGCCGCCGTCGAGGCCGGCGCGACGCAGGTGCAAGGCACGATCAACGGTTTCGGCGAACGCTGCGGCAACGCGAATCTCTGCTCGGTGATCCCGAACCTGCAGCTCAAGCTCGGTCGCGAGTGCGTCAGTCCCGAGCAGTTGAAGCTGTTGCCGCATGTCTCAGGCGTCGTCTACGAACTTGCCAACATCGAGCCCTTCAAGCGTCAGGCCTACGTCGGCGCGAGCGCCTTCGCGCACAAGGGCGGTCTGCATGTGGCCGCCGTGCAGAAGAACAGCGAGACCTACGAACACATCGACCCGCAAGTCATCGGCAACACGCAACGCGTGCTCGTCTCGGACCTGTCCGGGCGCAGCAACGTCATCTACAAGGCCAGGCAGTTCGGGTTCGACATCGATCCCGCCAACCCGGCCGTCAAGACCGTGCTCGACAAGGTCAAGCAACTGGAGAATGCCGGCTACCAGTACGAAGGCGCCGATGCCTCGTTCGAGCTGCTGATCCAGGAAGCGCTCGGCGGCGCGCGCGTGCACCATTTCCGCCTGATCAGCTTCCGGGTCAGCGACGAGAAGCTCAGGGACGGCGAGCCGGCCCTGTCGGAGGCGACCGTCCGGATCGAAGGGCCCGACGGCAGGATCGAGCACACGGTCGCGCAGGGCAACGGCCCGCTCAATTCGCTCGACCGCGCGCTGCGCAAGGCCCTGACGCCGTTTTACCCCGAACTCAACGAACTGGAGTTGCTCGACTACAAGGTCAGGGTGCTCGGCGGCAGCGCGGGCACGCAGGCGACCGTCCGCGTGCTCATCGAGTCGGGCGACTCCCGCAGCAAGTGGGGCACGGTCGGCGTCTCGACGAACGTTCTCGAGGCCAGTTGGCAGGCGCTCGTTGACAGCATCGAGTACAAGCTCTACAAGGACAGGAAGGAACAACGCGACGCAGGCGAACGGGTGTCCGCGGACGGTTAGCCGCCTGCCGCACGGGACCATCCCTGGTGTTAGGATTCAACAGGCGCAAGCTCAATACGGGAAGATCAACGATGAAAACATGGGCAACGGGATTGGTCGCACTCGGCGCGTTCGTGCTGCTCGGTACCGAACTGCAGGCACATCATGCCGTGGCAAGCGTGTACGACCTCAATACGGAAGTGGTCCTGGAGGGCCGGCTCACGAAACTGAACTACCGGAATCCGCACGCAAACCTTCTGCTCGAGGTGCCGAACGAGGATGGCAGCACGACGGAGTGGACGCTGACCACGGCGTCGACTCAAGTGCTGGGCCGGGCGGGGGTCACGAGGGACTCGATGCAACCGGGGGAGATTTTCAGGATCACCATACTACCGGCGCGAAACGGCAACCCCGCAGGTTTCATCCGTACGCTCGAACTCGGCGACCGCGCGGTCGAACTGTTCTTCCGCGACCGCCCGAACTAGCAGTCCGGGAACAATTCAGCGCCGCGGCGCAGGGCTTCTGCCACGCGCCGCGGGCGCTTACATCAGGGGGATCTCGATGTCGTTGCGACGCTCAATCATCACATCTGCGCTCGCCATCGCCGTTGCGACGAGCTTCGCGCTGCCGGCCGCCGCGCAGTTCTTCGGCCAGCCGCCGCCGTACACGCCCGAGCCCGGCGCCAGGGACCTCAAGGCGACCCTCTTCAATTGGGCCTGGCACATGGGGATGCTCAGGGGCCAGGCGGAGCCCGAACTCGTTGCCACGCTCGAGTACCAGGCCGAGGGCACCGTACAGATCGACGGGCAGGCCTGCGCGCTGACCGGCTATCGCATCAGCGCCAACTACCGGATTCCGGGCTACCGCACGCAGATCGACTGCACGCTGCCGGACGGCCAGTCGCACTCCAACATAGAAACGATCAGCGGGACCTATTCCTGGGACGAGGACATTCCCGGCGCCGAACTCGTCCCGGGCGAGGGCGCCGCCACCCCGCGGCCTGCCGCGCTCGAGGAGCGGCTGATCCGCCTGTGGGCGAGTCCCCACGGCGCGCCCAAGGCCGCCATCGCGGCCGCGGCGGGCGTGCCGGCATCGCAGTCGTTCGCCTGGAACCCGGCGGAGTTGCTCGACGAGCGAGCCGCCGCGGGCGTGGAACCGATGACGACGCTCGAGTGGCAGGGCGACCGGGCCGTGCTCACGTTTCCGCTTCCCGGCATCGCCGGAGCCACGGCGACCGCCACGCTTGACGAGACCTTCCTGCCGGAAAGCGTCGTCGTGACACACGCAGATAACACGACGGAGTTCCTCTACGGGGATTTCCAGGATTTCAACAACCCGCTGCACCGTATCGAAGCCCTGTACGCCGGCACGATCGTCGAGCGCCAGAACGGCGAGGTCGTGCGCGAACTGCAGACGACGCTGACCGAGGTGGGCCAGGTGTACGTGGTCGTGCCCGTTCCGGACAGCGTCCGGGCGGCGGCCGGGAACTGACGGAGTTCGGACCACGACGAAAATCGGGCGAATCGGAACGCTGTGTCCGGCGACGCCTGTCACGAACTGACGGAGTTCGGATCATGAAGACTACGAAACGAATCGGGACACAGAGTCCGGCAACGGCTGCGATGGGCTCTGGACCGGAATTCTCTACGGCATCGCGCCGGAGGCCTGGAGCAGCGGTCCCGGTGATCGCGGCGATGTTCCTCTGTGTCGTCGCGACTTCGGCGCAGGCGCAGTTCGGCGGCGGCGGACCCGACCCGGACGCGGCCCTCGCGGAGACGCCAAGGCTCGCCAACGGCAAGCCCGACCTGTCGGGTTCCTGGCGAGGTGTCGGCGGCGGCCCCCAACGCGTCGCGGGCGGCATGTTCCGGCGCTGCAGCCCGTTCCAGGACAACTGCATGGAGTGGACGAATCAGAGCGCCGATTTCGTGTTCATGGCCTCGTCGCGGCTCGACATGAATCAACCGCTGTACAAGCCCGAGCACTGGGACCGGGTTCAGGAACTGGATCAGTGGACGAATCTCTACGATCCGGTCATGACCTGCCTGCCTCTCGGACTGCCGCGCCACGGACCGCCCGCGCGCATATTCCACACCGACAGCGACATCACGATGCTGTACCGGGGCGGCCTCGACGGCGGCGGGGGCTACGCCGAGTTTCGCATGATCGGGTTCGACAGGACCGAGCACGAGCCCGAAGACATCTACGCCTACAGGTACTACGGCGTTCCGGTCGCAAGCTGGGACGGCGACACGCTCGTGCTGGAATCGATCGGGTTCACCGACGAGACCTGGTTCGGGCGCGGCGGCTTCTTCCATTCCGACCAGATGCGGCTCATCGAGCGGTTCACGAGGACAGGCAACGAGCTGCTCTACGAAGTGACCGTGGACGACCCGGAGGTGCTCGTGGAGCCCTGGGTCATGCATCCGCGGATTCTGCAGACAACGAACAACCCGACGATCATCGCCGAGCGCGGTTCGTGCACGGAGACCGAGCTGGATCAGGTCACGACGCAGATCAGGCACTAGCCCGCGACCGAACCGCGCGCCGTACCGAGGGCGGTGCGGCCGTGCGATCAAGTCGGGCGAGAATACCGGCGGCCTGTGCTCATTGATCCAGCGGAACTCGCTGGAGGAGTTGAGCCTTGTCCAAGCAGTCGCCAGCCGAGCCAGGAAACGCGACACGGCAGGGAATCGTGCAGGCCGACGCCGTCTGGCGCGCGTTGCTCGAGGCCGCTCGGCAGACACGGGGGGAAGACGGTCCCGCTCCACGCGCGACGCCGGAAAAGCGTGCCGCGACGGCGGACCGTGGGCCGCTCGGCGACGCCGACGAAGGGTTGCTCGTCAGGGACTCGGGCGGCCGTTGGGTGCGTGGACCCGAGGTTCCCGCCGAGACGGCAGCTCTGCTCGATCTTTATCTGCCCGTGTGCAACGCTCGGGAAGGATCGCCGCTGACCGTCGGCCATCTCGGCCAAAGCCTCGACGGCTACATCGCCACCGACTCGGGCGATTCGACCTACGTGACGGGTCCGGCCAACATACTGCACCTGCACCGGATGCGGGCGCTGTCCGACGCCATCGTCGTCGGTGCGGGCACGATCGCCTGCGACGATCCGCAGCTCACGACGCGGCTGGCCGAAGGGCCGAACCCGCTTCGAGTCGTGCTCGATCCCTCGCGTCGGCTCCATTCACGCCACGGTGTCTTTTCCGACGGCGCGGCGGAGACGATCGTGGTCTGCGACGAGCGCCGGACAGCCAGGGGAAAGGAATCGCACGGTCTCGCCGAGGTCGTCGGCGTGCCGGCCGACGACGGCCGGCTGGACCTTGAAGCCGCGCTCGGGCGGCTCGCCGAGCGCGGTCTGGCCGCGGTGTTCGTCGAGGGCGGCGGCGCGACGGTATCGCGGTTTCTCGAGGCCGGCCTGCTCGACCGCCTGCAGATCGCGATCGCCCCACTCGTCACCGGGTCCGGAACGGCCGGGCTCCGCGTGCCGGGGCGCGACCGGATCGCCGAATGCCTGAGGCCGCCGCATCGGGTATTCTCGATGGGTGAAGACGTACTCTTCGACTGTGACTTGCATGCCGGCGGCTCGCCGGTGCGCGGCGACGGACGCGAGCAGACGCGGCTCAGGCGCATCATCTGAACGGCTCCCAATGATCTCGTACGAAGCAGGCCGAAAGCTGACTACCGTGATTGGCGCGGTTCTTCTCACCGTAGTCTTTGCGCCGAACAGTACGTTTTCGCAACCGGGCGTCATGACCGCGGCCGACAGGCAGCGGCAGCTCGTCGAAACGATTCAGGAGGAAGAATCCGGGAATGGGCCGATGGCGGAGGGGCTGATCGGTCCATTGACGGCCCTGGCGATGCTGTTTCACGAGGAGGGCGATCAACTTCAGGCGGCGGCGACCATCGAGCGCGTACTGCACCTGATGCGTGTCAACTACGGCCTCCATACCCTGGAGCAGGCACCCCTGATCCAACAACTGATCGAGCAGGAAGAAGCGTGGGGGCGTGCAGCGGTCGCGTGGGAACTCGAGCAGGAGCTCCTGACTCTGGCAAGACGGCATCCCGACGACCTGCGAACGGTCCCCATTTTTCGGGAAGCGGCCGGGAGACGAAGTGATTGGCTCGATCGATATCTGGGCGGCGAGTCACCACCGCAGATCGAGCTTGGTTGTTACTACGACTGGCCGGGAATCAGACCTGGAGGGGTCGCTGGCCCGGGGCAGGAGATGTTCAGGTGTAATTCCGGGAGCCGTGGCGATGTTCAGATCGCCCTCACCGCGGATGCACAGAAGCATTTTGCCGAAGCTGTTGCCGTCCTGCTCCGCAACGACGCGACTCAGGGAGAAGCTCTGCGCGAGCTGGACATGGAACTCGTCCGGAGCGCGCATCGCAACTCCGGGGACCCCTTTCTTCGCCGAGTCGGCGTCATGTTCGAGCCGTGGCGAAGTTGGGCCGTTGCGTTGCTCGGAATCGCCAACTGGGATCCCGCGGATACCGACAGACATGAGCGGTTGGCGCAGAACGCCACGGGGACGCAGATCAAGTACCCGACGCAATATGGCGTCGGCAGATCAGCCCTGCAGCGCATTTACGCTCGGGAAGTCGCGACCGGCTCATGGCAAACCCAAGGCGACGCGCTGCTTCAGATCGCCGACTGGGACCTGATACACGAACGTTACGCGATCGCGCTTTCGGAGTACGAGCTGTTGTACGAAAAGCTGACAGAACTGGGCGCCGCGAAATCCTCGATCGACGGGATCTTCTCGCCCGCGACGCCGGCTGTACTTCCCTCGTTCATGCCCAACGCGCTGATATCGCATGAAACGGAGGAATCCGGTGGATATGTCGATGTGGCCTTCGAGATCACCCGGTTCGGAACGAGCAGGAGAATCGAGATCCTGGATTCGTCACCCGGCGTCAGCGAACAGGCTCAGGACCGGCTAGTCGATCTGATCCGGAGCAGTCAGTTTCGCCCGAGAACCACGGACGGCCGGTTTCGACGCAGCACCCGCGTCGTCACGCGTTACTATCCGGCTGACGTGAACTGGCCATGACTGCGATACGCGTCCAGGGATCGGCCGCACCTCGAATCAACAAAACCCTGAGATCGGGACCGTAAAGCCGGTGCGTTCCGCTCAGAGGGCAGCCGGCCAGGCCAGCAGATCCTCGTGGCCGACGAGGAACTCGGTGCCTGGGTTATCCAGCGCTCGGCTGCGTCTGTTGTGCCACAGCTCGAGCGCGCCGTGGTCGGCTCCCTCCAGCGTTGCGGCGGCCCTTGACCAGCCGTCGAGCAGCATTGCCCGGAGCTCTTGGTCGTCCGAACCAAGACGCCAGTCGCTTGGTTCGCGAACGACCTGGTAGCCGCACTCGGCCAAGGTTTTCGCTGCGGTGTCCGGCGCGGTGGGGCCGAGTGCCGGCCCGAAGCCCTTGTCGGTGCGCTGGTGGCGGTTGACAAGCATGCGGACCTGCGCGTCGCCTGCATCCGCGGGTTGAATGTGCATCCGGCCGTCATAGGTCAGCGCGAACAGGACGGTGGCCGTTGAGTCGCGGCAGCGAGCGGCGACGCGGCGCAACCATGACTCGGACACGAGATCGAGCAAGGCCGAGCCTGTGACGAGCGCCGATTCGGGCCAGGCGAGTTCCGCAAGATCCGCGGCGAGGTTCATCGTGACGAGGCGCACGCGGCTTTCGAAGGACTTTCCGGCCAGGGCGAAGCCGTTCTCCGTCTCGGAGTATGCAGCGCCCAGGCTCTCGGCCCAGGCTCGGGTCAGGTTGCCGGCGGCGGCGAGCAGCCGGGGATCGTCGTCGACGAGCTGCCAGTGCTGGAGGCCGCCGAGCCGCGGGGCGAGATAGCGAAAGTTCGCGCCCGTGCCGGCGCCGAGATCGACGGCCGCCAGCGCCTCGTGAGGAACGAGCCGTTCGCGCAGCGAATCCACGAGCGAGGCGGCCCGCGACCTGGCATCGACGGGCTCCCGTGCAGCCAACCATTTCGGCGTGAAGCTGCTCATGTTCGAGTGAGCCTCACGAAAGCGGTAGCCCTTGACCGCACGTCAACCGGTTCCCTTGCGGTCGGCGTATTGGGCGCGAAGCCGCTCACGTCGCGCTAACTCTCGCGAGCGCTGCGGCGAATCGCTCGACCGTGCGGTCCCAACCCGGCAGGGCTGTGCGTGCCGCCAGTGCGGCTTCCGTCAGCCCGGCGAGCGTGCCGGGCTCGTCCATGACGCTCGCGAGCGCCCGCACCAGCACCGCGCTGTCGTTCGGCGGAACGAGGATGCCCGCTCCGGGCGTGACTGTGTCGGGTATCGCACCCGCCTCGGTCGCGATGATCGGGATGCCGCGGGCCAGGGCTTCGGTCAGGACCATGCCGTAGCCCTCGAGCGCGGATGCGAGCACGAACAGGTCGCAGTTCGCGTATTGCTCCCCGAGATCGCCGGGGGCGAGTTCGCCGGCCAGGACAATCCGCTCGCCGAGGCCAAGCCGCTCGATCTGCACACGGAGCTTCGCGGTCAGCGCCGGATTCCTGGTCAGGCTGCCGACGCACACGAGCCGCCAGTCCCTGTCGGCCAACTGCCCAAGCGCGTCAAAGAGGACCGCGTGGCCCTTGCGGGCCGTCAGCGACCCGACGCATAGCAGGCGCAGCGTCTCGCTGCTCGACGGGCGCCGCGGCGGTGCGCGGTCGACCCCGGGTTCCACGACGGTGATCCGGTCCGCGCCGACGCCGTAGTCGGCCAGGGCGCACCGCGTCCACCGGCTCGTGACGATGACGTGATGCACGGCCGCGAGCGACTCCGTTTCCGCACGTTTCAGGGCGGTGGCTGCCGATTCGTCGAGGCCGGTTTCGAGCGCGAGCGGGTGGTGCACGAGTGCGCACAGGCTCAGACGCCGTGCCGCCGCGCGCAGGATCGAGGCACTGCCGCCGAGCGCCAGGCCGTCGATGACGACGAGCCGGCCGCTCGGGATCGCCGCGAGCACGTGGCCGGCCTCGCGCAAGGCGCTCCGGGTCGGCGTCGGAAAGCTCGTGTCGAGCGGATGGACGGTCGTCGTCCAGCCCCGTGTTTTTAGTCCCTCGACGACGCGGCGGTCATAGATGTAGCCGCCGGTCAGCGTCTCGATATCGCCCGGGACGATGAAGTCGACGGAGGTCACGCGATCGCGGTCGGCCGCTAGACCTGAATCGCGCTTTCGTAGGCAGCCCACGCAACGTGCGATTCGTGCAGCGTCACCCGCATCGAAGCGATCTGCCCGGCGTTCTCCCCGAGCGCGCCGCTTGCGATGCGGTCGCGGAACCTCGCGAAGATCACGGCAGCGAGGAACTCCGTCGTCGTGTTTTGGCCTTCGAACGCTTCCTCGTCGTCGAGATTGCGAAAATTGAGTTCGGCGAGAATCTCCTTGAGGGTCTCGCTCGCGAGCCCGATATCAACGACGATGCCGTCCGGGTCGAGTTCGGGGCGCCGGAACTCGACATCGACCACGTAGGTCGCGCCGTGAAGTTTCTGCGCCGGGCCGAACACCTTGCCTTCGAAGCTGTGGGCGATCATGAAGTGATCGCGGACCGAGACGCTGTACATGGCGCTACCTCACCCGTAGACGATGCGATGGCAGAGCGCGCCGCCGGGTTTCGCGGACAAGCGCTCCAGTACCCGGGGCAGATCGTCGAAGCTGTCCTCGCCCGTGATCAACGCGTCGAGCGTCGGATCGTCCAGCAGCTCGAAGACCAGATCCATCTGCCGCTTGCCGGACCAGCGGCCGCGTTGCGCGGGCGCGATCGCTCCGACCTGCGACGACTTGAGCGTCAGCCGCCGGCTGTGGAAACGTTCGCCGAGCATGAGGGTGGCGGGGCGATCGCCGTACCAACTCAATTCGACGATCGTTGCCTCGAAGCCCGCAATGTCGAGCGCCGTCGAGAGACCTTTCGGATTACCGCTCGCGTGGACGACGAGATCCGCACCCGGTTGCGCGTTCGCCGGAGATCGAAACTCCACCCCGAGACTCGCGGCGACCGTCGCCCTGGCCGGATCGGTGTCGACGAGTTGGACGCGGCAGCCGCAGATGTGTGCGGCGAGCCAGGCGACGAGGCAGCCGACCGTCCCTGCGCCGATCACGCAGATTCGGTCGCCGATCCTGGGCGTCGCGTCCCAGAGTCCGTTGACGGCTGTTTGCAGGTTGGCTGCAAGAACGGCGCGCCCCGGAGGCAGTCCCTCGGGCAGTACGTGAACTGCGTCGGCCGGCACAACATAACGCGTCTGATGAGGGTAGAGACAGAACACGCTACGCCCGACGAGCGCTTCGGGACCCTCGGCCACGGTTCCGACGTTCGCGTAGCCGTACTTGACCGGTGCGGGAAAATCGCCCTCCTGGAATGGCGCGCGCATGCGGGCGTATTCTCCGCGGGGCACACGGCCGTTGAAAACCAATGCCTCGGTACCGCGGCTGATTCCGCTGTGGAGCGTGTCGACGGTGACATCGCCGGGCTTCGGGTCGGGGAGGACCTCCCCGCGAATCTCGCCTTTTCCTGGCGCCGTGACCCAGAACGCACGCGCGTCGTCGCAGGTCTTGGGCATACGGAATCATCGGCTGGCGGCGGTTGCGGCCATACTTGCAGGACGATGTTTGACATGCAAGCCTGCCGGGATGCGTAGCGGTCATCAGCCGTCTTCCGCGCGGCGGTCTTCTGCCCCATCAGGCCTTGCGAGGCGGTCTTCCGCCCAATCAGGCCTTGCGAGGCGGTCTTCCGCCCCATGTGGCGCGGTTCCGAATGCGAGCTGACAGGCCATGAACGCATGGACGAGAGCGCTCGGCCGCGCAACCCTGGCCGCGCCCTCGGCGAGTGTCGTGCTCCAGTTCGCCATTCTCGCCGCTGTCTCGATTCTCGCCGGAGCGCGTCTTGAACTCGGGGCCGGCTATCCCGTCAAGGCACTTGTCGGATTCGCGTTCATTGGCGCGATCGTGATCGTGCAGGCACGCAGGCGCCTGGCCGCAGCGGTCTTCGGAGCGGCCAATCAGATCACTCTCGGCCGTGCGGCCCTGACGGCACTTCTAATCGGTTTGTTCGGGGAACCCGCAGCGCCCGTTCTTGCCTGGACCGCGCTGGCTGTCGCGATCGCCGTATCGATTCTCGACGGCGTGGACGGGACGGTCGCCCGCCGACGCGGCGAGGAGTCGGAGTTTGGAGCGCGGTTCGACATGGAGATCGACGCCCTGCTGATCCTGGTCCTCGCCGTGCTGGCTTTGCAATTCGGCAAGGCCGGTACGTGGGTCCTCGCCGCCGGACTGCTGCGGTACGCATTTGTCGCCGCGGGCGTCGTCGTGCCGTGGCTCGCTGCGCCGCTGCCGCCGCGCCGGCGACGGCAAGTCGTGTGCGTCGTTCAGATCGTGTCGCTCATCGTCTGTCTCGCACCGGTCATCCCGACACCGTGGAGCGCCATCGCTGCGGCGCTCGGCATCGGCGCACTGACCTGGTCGTTTGCGGTCGATGTGCTGTGGCTGGGTCACAATCGCCGCAGGAGCACGCAGTGAAAGTCCTTACGCCTGGTATCTGTCCGACCGGGAGCCTGCGCCGCAGGAAGTCGCGATTTCCCGCGGCGCAGGCTCCTGGGGCAGGATGCCTGTCGAAGCGTTTGCCGGAGAGCGATCCATGCAAGTTCTGACAGTTCTCGTCTACACGTTCGTCATGATGGTCGGGATCGGCGTGCTCGCGGCCGTGATCCTCTTCGTCGTCGACATATCCCAGACCCACGACGCGATCCGCCGCAACTTTCCGGTCCTGGGCCGCTTCCGCGGCGTCTTCGAGCACTTGGGCGAGTTCTTCAGACAGTATTTCTTCGCGCTCGACCGCGACGAGCTGCCGTTCAACCGCGCCGAGCGCAACTGGGTCTACCGCGCGTCGAAGCAGGGCACCAACACGATCGCTTTCGGGTCGACGCGCGAACTGCGCCCCGTCGGGACGGTGCTCTACGTCAACAGTGCATGGCCGCTGCTCGAGCAGGATGTCGCCGAGCCTGCAGCGGTGACATTCGGACAGGACTGTGAGCAGCCCTATACGACAAACGCGCTCATCAATATTTCCGCGATGAGCTACGGGTCGATCTCGCGGCCGGCCGTTCGGGCGCTGTCCCGCGGCGCGAAGAGCGCCGGCATCTGGCTCAACACCGGCGAAGGAGGCCTGGCGCCGCATCACCTCGAAGGCGGCTGCGACATCGTGTTCCAGATCGGTACGGCGAACTACGGGGTTCGCGATACGGAGGGCCGCCTGTCAGACGAGAAACTCGCGGAAGTCGCCGCCCACGAGCAGGTCAGGATGTTCGAACTCAAGCTCAGTCAGGGCGCCAAGCCCGGCAAGGGCGGCATCCTCCCGGCCGTCAAGGTCACGAATGAAATCGCATCGATCCGCGGCATTCCCGTCCACCAGGCTTCGATCAGCCCGAACCGGCATCCGGACATCGACAGCGCGGCCGACCTGCTCGACGTCATCGGCCGGATACGCGACGTCACCGGCAAACCCGTCGGCTTCAAGGCCGTAATCGGAGATTTCGCCTGGCTCGATGAACTCTGCGAGGAGATCCACAAACGCGGTGTCGCGAGCGCTCCGGACTTCATTACCGTCGACGGCGGCGACGGCGGCAGCGGCGCCGCCCCGATGCCCCTCATGGACAATGTCGGCATGGTCGTTCGCGAAAGCCTGCCGCTGCTCGTCGACCAGCTCATCTCGAGGGGGCTCCGCGAGCGGATCAGGGTGATCACGAGCGGCAAGCTCATCGTCCCGTCGGAGGCGGCCTGGGCCTACTGCGCCGGCGCCGATTTCGTCACTTCGGCGCGCGGCTTCATGTTCGCGCTCGGCTGCATTCAGGCCATGCAGTGCAACAGAAACACCTGCCCCACGGGCGTCGCGACCCACAACCGCAGACTGCAACGCGGCCTCGATCCCGCCGACAAGTCAGAACGCGTAGCGCGCTACGCCCGGACGATCTCCAGGGAGATCGCCATGATCGCCCACTCCTGCGGAGTCAGCGAGCCCCGCCAACTCGAACGCCGCCACTGCCGCATCGTCACCGAAACGGGCCGCTCCGTCCCCCTGGACGAAATCTGCCCGCCAGCGGTGGCCCCAGGCTAGCTCGCGTGATGACTCAGGTCGTCGGGATTGAGCAGATCCGGCACGGTCCAGCCGTCGAGGTCGTATTCGGCCAGGCACTGATCGGCGAAGCCCATCATGCGTTCGGCCTCGCCGGACGCCATCGAACCGAAGAGCGCATAACGCCGGATCTCCTCGGTCGAGCCGCTGTAGTTGATCTCGTAGAGCTCATGCCGGCCACCGAACTCCGTACCGACCGCATCCCAGAGCAGCTTCATGAGCTTGACGCGCGCTTCTGCGTCGTAGCCGTTGGAGCCGCGCAGGTAGCGGTCGATGTACGTGCGAATCTCCGGGTTCCTGAAGTCCTTGGCGTGCGAATTCAGGTAGATGAGCCCTGAGGCGCAGGCCTGCTCGATGATGTACTTGATCTTCGGATAGGCGATCGGCGCGAGCACCTGGTAGGCGCTGGCAGACCCCGGGTTCGGCAGCACGTAGTCGTCAACCCAGGGCACGGGGTTGCGGACCATGGCCTCGCTCAGCGACCAGAACAT
The DNA here is from genome assembly GCA_022819855.1 of Gammaproteobacteria bacterium. GTDB lineage: Bacteria > Pseudomonadota > Gammaproteobacteria > Steroidobacterales > Rariloculaceae > Rariloculus. The sequence continues at coordinate 379,470 of JAJEGN010000005.1, forward strand.
GTTGCGCCAGGCGATGACCTCGCCGACATGTGCCTGAACGCCGCGGAAGTCCTTCGTTCCGGCCGCCTCGACGGCCTTGAGCAGGCAGCCGGCGATGAAGTCGAGCTTCACTGAGAGGCGCGTGCAGCCGTGCAGCATGGCGCGCGGAAGGAAGCCCGTCCGCGGGAAGAAGTTGTTGGCGCCGTCGACATCGGCGTAGATGAAGACGTTTTCCCAGGGGATCAGCACGTCGTCGAGCACGAAGATCGTGTCGTTCTCGTCGACGCGGCTCGACAGCGGGTAGTCGAACGGGCTGCCCATGACCGTGGCCATCATTTCGTAGGACGGACGGCACAGGAACTTCACGCCCGGGGAGTTCGAGGGAACCATGAACACGCAGGCGAAGGACTTGTCCTGCACGGGGATCAGGCCGTGATGCGCGACGAAGGTGTAGTTCGTCAGCGCCGAACCCGTCGCGACGACCTTGGCGCCGGAGACGATGATGCCGGCGTCGGTTTCCTTCCTGACGTGGACGCAGACGTCCTTGATCTCGTTCGGCGGCCGGTTGCGGTCGATCGGCGGATGGATGATCGCGTGGTTGACGAAGGCGACGCGTTCCTGGCAGTAGCGGTACCAGCGCTGTGCATTTTCCGGATGCGTGTAGAACGCGGAGTTCGCGCCGAGCGTGGCGAGAAACGCGGCCTTGTAGTCCGGCGAACGGCCGAGCCAGCCGTAGGTCAGCCGCTGCCAGTTCGCGATGGCGTCACGTCCGGCGATGGCCTCCTCTACGGACTTCGGCGCCTTGAAGTAAGCGTGGGTCTTGCCGCCGTTGCCCGTGTCGGTGTCGACGAGGTACTTGTCCTGTTGCTCCGGATCGTGCAGGGCATCGTAGTGTCGGGCGAGCATCCGGGCGGAGTTGCGGAACGCCGGGTGCGTCGTGATCCTGTCGACCTTCTCGCCGTAGATGTAGATCTCGCGGCCGTCGTCGATCGATTCGAGATACTCCGCTCCCGTCATCGGGCTCGAGTTTTCGACGCTGGCCGTCGCTTCGGCGCTTGCCGAGGACACCTGTGGTGTTGCCATTCGATTCTCCCAGGCTGATTTGCTGCTCAGTCCACGGGCCGGCAGGATGCGGCCACGCGCTTGTTGTTGGGCAGAAGGATAGGCGAATGTGGGCGCGCGTGCATCAATCGGCTCGCGAGACAATGCTTTATGATGCGCCCCGGAGATACCTGCGATCGATACGCTGAGCCGGCACGGCAGAGCTACAGGCTCGGCGGATCGAATAGCCGGACATCCAACTCATGACGAACAAGAGGCAGTGAAATGAGTTCAAACACCAGTGCCGGAAACGGCGCAGCGAACGACGTCCATGTCAGAACCGGGGCTGACTACCTCAAGGCGCTCGACGATGGCCGCCGGGTTTTCGTCAACGGTCAGCAGATCGAGAACGTCGCAACGCACCCGCTGACGCGGGACTACGCTAACACCGTCGCTTCCTGGTACGACGCGCATCACGATCCGGAGTACCGGGACATCATGACGTTCGTGGACGAGGACGGCGTGCGCCGCGCGAAGACATGGCTTCTGCACACCAGCAAGGAAGGACTCGACTCCAGGCGCATATACCACGACACCGTTTGCAGGATGTTCGGCCGCTCGTTCTTCGGGCGAATGCCGGACGTCAACAACGCCATTTTTCTGACTTACATCGATGACCCTGCGCCGTGGGAAGAAAACACGCGCGGCTACGATGCGACCGGGTTTGCAGACAACATTCGCAACTTCTGGGCGAAGATGGTCGACGAGGACATCAACCTGGCGCCGGCGGTGATCGATCCCCCGGTCGATCGTTCACGACCCGAGGCGGAGGCGGAATCGCCCAACTGCCGCGTCGTCGAATACCGCGACGACGGCATCGTGATCGATGGCGTCAAGGCGGTGGCCACCGGGACCATATTCGCCGACTGGCTCATGGTGGGCGTGTTCTGGCGTCCCGGCATGCCGGACGACCAGGTCATGTATCTCGTGATGCCGGTGAACACGAAGGGCGTCACGCTGCTGTCACGCGAGTGCCTGTCGCGCCCGGACGTGTCCGAGGAAGAGCACCCGCTGATCGGTCAGGGCGACGAGCTCGACAACTCGATCGTCTTCGACAAGGTATTCGTGCCGCGCAAGTACATCTTTCACCTGGGTAATCCGGACCATGCGATGTACTATCCGCAGCGTCTGTTCGATTGGCTGCACTGGATCGATCTGATCCGGTTCGGGGTCAAGACGGAGCTGATGGCGGGCCTGGCCCTGCTGGTCGGCGACGGTTCCGGGCTGCTCAAGATTCCCGCCACCGCAAGCCGCATTGCGGACGTCATCCGCTTCCGCGAGACCATTCGCGCCTTCCGTGTCGCCGCGGAGGCCACCGGGTTCATGTCGCCCGGTGGCATGTACAAGCCCAACAACATTCAGCTCGATTTCGGGCGCGCGTTCTACCAGGAGCATTCGAAGGACATCATCAACGAGCTGCTCGACCTCAGCGGCCGCAGCGCGATCATCCAGCCGGCGGCCAGCGACTTCGGCGAGTTCGGCGATCTGCTCGACACGATGTTGCGCGGCGCCTGGGACGACGGCAAGCAACGCCTCAAGGTGTTTCGTGTCATCCGCGACATGTTTCTCAGTGACTGGGGCGACCGCGGCCGGATGTTCGACCAGTTCAACGGAACGCCGCTCAACACGATCCGCATTCTGACCATGCACCGTACGGAGTTTCACCCCAACGGGCCGATGACCGCGTTCGCCCGCGAAGTCTGCGGTATTCCCCTGGTCGAAGGGCAGGGCACGGTGAAAGAACACGTGGCCGCATACGTCAAGGCGCAGGACGTCAAGACTGACTGAGGCCGGAGTGCGGGAATCGCCGACCGGGGAATCGTGTTGTTGATTGCCTCGCTGGTAAGCGGTAGCTTGTTTCGCATTGATTTCGGTGCGGCCATCGCCTGGCGTGGATGGCCGATGAGGGCGGGCAGCGATGCGTAGCAGAACGGTTGCGAAACGGCGGCTCCCGGTGACGACTCTGGTCGCGGCGCTTGCCGTAGCGGCCCCGGTACCCGGTTTGGCGCAAGGCGGCGACGCGTCCGCCGAACACGAAGCCCACCATCACGAGCCCGCGCCTGCGTTGCCGTCGAGCGACGTGCTCGGCGACATCCTCATCGATTTCTCGCTCGTCGATGGCGACGGCCGCGTCATGAGTGACGAGGACTTTCGCGGCCGCTACATGCTGATGGGCTACGGATTCACGCGCTGCACCGATGTCTGCCCGCTCATGGCTGCAAACATGGCCATGGCGCTGCGCGCGACGGAGCAGGACGCGGTGGGGATCTTCGTCAGCGTCGATACGGAACGCGACGATCCGCAGCGAACTCACGCTTATGCGTCGGCGTTCAGCGAGCGCATGATCGGTCTCGGCGGGACTCATGAGCAGGTCGCTGCCGCCGCCCGCAATTTCAAGGTCAGCTTCGCCGTGACGAAGACCCAGTCGGGCTATACCGTGCAGCATTCGAGCCATCTGTTCCTCGTCGATCCCGACGGCGAGCTGCTCGACGTATTCGCGCTCAACGCGAACCCGAACCTCATCGCAGAAGCGATGAGCCGCTAGTCGGCCGCGCAGGAACTCCGCAACGCATGCAGCCGTAATTCCTGCGGCGCAGACAGCCGTGCTGCGCGGTCGTGCAGACCTTCGGCGGCCGCCGCACGCGTGTTACTATCCGCCGACTCGGGGCCGGTCCGATTCCGGGCGCCCGACGAACGAACAAGACTTCCAAAACGGAGGGGGTTTCCATGAGCATCAGGTACATTCTCTTGACCGTGGCGGGAGCGTTTCTGCTCACGGCGTGCGGATCGGAAATGGCAGAAGCGCCGGCCCCCGAAGCCCCGCCCGCTGCGGAGGAAGCCGCTCCGGCCGCCGAGCCCGCCGCGGAACCCGCCGGCGACGGCGGACTGCCGGCCAGAATCGTCGCCGAGCGCGGCGGCTTCATCCCCGAGGGCGTCGAATACGACCAGGCCAACGACCGCCTGCTCACCGGTTCGATCGCCGAGGGCACGATCTTCGAGATTCACGCCGACGGCAGCATGACGGCGGCCGTCAGCGACCCGGAACTCGGCGCGACGATCGGCATCGAGGCCGATGAACCGCGCGACCGACTGCTCGTCGCCAATTCCGGCGGCTTCGGCGAGGCGCCGGGCCGGGCAATGCTCGGCGTCTTCAGCCTGACGACCGGCGAGCGCATCGCGATGGTGGATCTCATGGCGACGCTCGGCGAACTGCCGGAGGGCGCAAGCGTTTTCGCGAACGACGTCACCGTGGCCGATGACGGCACGGTCTTCGCGACCGACACCCGCATGAACGTCGTCTACCAGGTGGACGGCGACTACAACGCCTCGGTCATGCACGCCTTCGAGGGGATCGAAGGCATGGCGCTCAACGGACTCGTCCATCATCCGGACGGCTATCTGCTCGTTGCGGACCTCGGCAACGGCGGCATCTACAGGATCCCGGTCGACGATCCCGCGGCCGCGAGCGAAGTGTCGCTGCCCGAGCCCATGACCGGCGCCGACGGTCTCGTCTGGGATTCCGCCGGGAATCTCGTCGTCGTCTCGAACAGCAGCGGGATGATCACGGCGCTGACGAGCGATGACGGCTGGGCTTCGGCCACCATCGCTGCCGTCGGGCTCTATGAAGGCCAGGCGACGACGGGCGCCGCCGTCGGCGACGACATCTACATCGTGCATCCGTTCTTCCAGGATCCGGAAGCGCTGCCGATCATCGAACGCGTCACGTTCCAGTAACGGCGGCTTACCGTAAGGCGCAGGCGCGCACTCGCATCGTCTCCCCCTTCCCCCGAGCAAGCTCGCCGGGGTCGGGGGGACAAGATGCGCTCAATCGCTTCCGAGCGGGACGACGCGCCCGCCCGCGTCGTGGTCCGGCTCGCCTGCCGAAGCACTCGTTCGGCACAACCGGTCACGGGTGCGGGCTGCTAGAATCGCCCGTTCCTCCTGCGAAGAAGCCCATGTCCCTGCAACAGAAATTCCTGCGGCTCGAAGCCCACCTGAAGGACCTCGTCGTGGGTCAGGAGACGCTGCTGACGCGCATGCTGACGGCCCTGCTTTGCGACGGGCATCTGCTCGTCGAAGGCGCGCCCGGCCTCGCCAAGACGCGGGCGATCAAGGTGCTTAGCCATGGCGTGGAGGGCGACTTCCACAGGCTGCAGTTCACGCCGGATCTCCTGCCGGCCGATCTCACGGGCACCGAAATCTATCGCCCCGAGACGGGTTCCTTCGTTTTTCGCCAGGGGCCGCTGTTTCACAATCTCGTGCTCGCCGACGAAGTGAACCGCGCCCCGGCGAAGGTCCAGTCCGCACTGCTCGAGGCCATGGGCGAACGGCAGATCACGGTGGGGTCGGTGACCTATCCGCTGCCGGAACTCTTCATGGTCATGGCGACGCAGAACCCGATCGAGCAGGAGGGGACCTACCCGCTGCCCGAGGCCCAACTCGACCGCTTCCTGCTGCATATCATGGTGGACTACCCCGACGCCGACGGCGAGCGTGCGATACTCGATCTGAATCGCGGCGAGCAGCGCAGGTCGGCGCCCGACGAGGAGCTGTTCAGGGCGGCCGAGCCCTTGTCGCAGGCCGAGGTCATGGCCGCGCGTCTCGAGGTGCTCGACGTGCATCTCGCCGAGCCGCTCGAGGAGTATCTCGTGCAGATCGTGCTCGCAACGCGCAACGCCGGGCGCTACGGCGACGACCTCGACGGCGTGCTGCAGTTCGGCGCGAGTCCGCGTGCGACAATCGCACTGGATCGCTGCTCGCGGGCGACGGCGTGGCTCGCCGGGCGCGACTATGTGACTCCCGAGGACATCCAGGTCATGGCGCACGACATCCTCCGCCACCGGATCCTGATCAGCTTCGAGGCCGAAGCCGCGGGACTTCTGCCGGACGAGTTCGTCGACACGCTGCTCGAGCGGATCGGGGTGCCGTGATGCTTGCCGCGGCGGTGACAGCCGAACGCTCGCCGGTGCGCGTCGAGCTTCAGGACCTGATCCGGGCAAAACCCGCCGGCGAATCGATCGGGCTCATGACGCCGCGGGTGCGCGCCTTCGTATCGGGCGGGCACCTGTCGCCGTTCAGGGGGCGCGGCGTGGAATACGACGAGTCGCGGCCCTACCAGGCGGGCGACGACCTGCGCACGATGGACTGGCGCGTCACGGCGCGCACGGGCAAGCCGTTCACGAAGGTCTTCCGCGAGGAACGCAACCGCCCCGTGATCGTCTGGCTGGATCTGCGCCGGTCGATGCACTTCGCCACGCGCGGCGCCTACAAGTCGGTGCTCGCCGCCGATGCCGCGGCCCTGATTGCGTGGAGTGCAGTCGGTAACGGCGATCAGCTCGGCGGTCTCGTGTTTTCCGAATACGAGCACCACGAGCTTCGTCCACGGCTCGGGCATCGAGCTGCGCTGCGGCTGCTGCAACTGATCGCCGGGAATCCCTGCTGGCGGCCGGCGGGCGCCGATGCGGCGGGCGAGAGCGACATGGAGCATTCGCTGCTCCGCCTGACCAGGGTTGCACGGCCCGGCAGCATGATGTTCCTGCTCAGCGACTTTCGGGGCTTCGGCGCCGATGACGAAAAGCACGTCAGGCAGCTTGCGAGCCACGGCGACCTGTACCTCATTCACGTCTTCGATCCCGTGGAAGCCGAACTGCCGCCGCCCGGCCGGTATCGGATACGCAAGGACCGGCGCGCGTTCGCGATCGAGACTTCCGATCCGGGGGGGCGTGCCCGCTATCGAGACCGGTTCGCCGCACGCGTGGCGCGCCTGCAGGCACTGTCGCGCCTGCCGGGCGTCAACGTGCTGGATTGTGCGACGACCGACAAGCCGTTCGACGTACTGACGAAACGGTTCGCGACGAAATGAAGGCGCCATGAACCCGATCGACTTCAGCCAGATTCCACTCCGGGACATCCACCTGCCGGGACCCGTGAGCTGGTGGCCGCCGGCCGTCGGCTGGTGGATCTTGGCCCTGCTCGTGATCGCCGGCTGCGTCGTCGCCTGGGTTCATTACCGCCGCCACGCGCGCGAGCGCGCCGCGCTCAGGACGTTGCGGTCCGCGCTCAAGGCGCTTGACGACGGCGGGGAGCCGGCGCGTTGCCTGCAGCAGGTTTCACTGGTCATGAGACGCTTCGCGATGTCGATCGCGGACGCCGCGACGCCGGTCGCCGGGCTTACGGGAGAGCGCTGGCTCGCGTTTCTCGACAGCCGCTGGGATCGCGACGCGTTCAGCTCCGGCGCCGGCCGGGCGCTGGCCGTCGCGCCCTACCTGCCCGCCGAGCGGGTCATGTACGCCGACGTGCAGGAGCTTGGCAGCCTGTGCGTGCAGTGGATATCCACCCAGCGGCCGGGGGACTGAGCCGTGTGGACCCTCGCCTGGTGGTGGATGCTCTTTGCCTTGCCGGCCCCTTGGCTCGTCCGGCGCCTGCTTGCGCCGCAGCCGCTCGACAACGACGCGGCGCTCAGGGTGCCCGCGGCGAGCCAGTTCGCGGACCTCACGGGCGGCGCCGGCGTCAGCCCGCGCCGGCGGTGGCGCCACGCGGCGCTCTGGCTGATCTGGGCCGCGGCGGTGGTCGCGGCGGCGCGTCCGCAGTTCGTCGGGGAACCGGTCGCATTGCCGGTCAGCGGCCGGGACCTGCTGCTGGCCGTGGATCTGTCCGGCAGCATGGAGGAGCAGGACTTTCAGCTTGAAGGGCAGTGGGTCGACCGCCTGACCGCCACGAAGTCCGTGGCCGACGACTTCATTGCGAACCGCGTCGGCGACCGGCTCGGGCTGATCCTGTTCGGCCGCGAGGCGTATCTCCAGACGCCGCTGACGTTCGACCGGGCCACGATCCGCACGCTGCTCGACGAGTCCGTCATCGGCCTCGCAGGCAAGGAGACGGCGATCGGCGACGCGATCGGCCTCGGGATCCGGACGCTCGACGACGCCGGCGTCGAAGAGGGCCGGCGCGTGCTGGTTCTGCTGACCGACGGCGCGAATACGGCGGGTTCCGTCGAACCGCTCAAGGCCGCCGAGCTCGCGGCCCAGCGCGGCGTCATCATCTACACGATCGGCATCGGCGCCGATGCGCTCACCGTCCGCTCGCTGTTCGGTCTGCGCCAGATCAACCCGTCCGCCGACCTCGACGAGCAGACGCTCAACGCCATCGCCGAGCTGACCGGCGGGCGCTACTTCCGCGCTCGCGATACCGCGGAACTGGAGGATATTTACGGTCTCCTCGATGAACTGGAGCCCGCCGAGACCGACGAGGAAGGCTTTCGCCCGGTGCGCGAGCTCTTCCACTGGCCGCTCGGCCTCGCTCTCGCGATCGCGGCGCTCGCCGTGGTCCTGGGCTCGCTCTCCGCGCGGCAGCGCCTCACGCTCCCGCCGGTGCGGGACGGGAGCAGCAACAGGGCCTCATCCATGGGCGTTCAGGAGGAGGCATTCAGGCCTTGAACGTTCAACCTCTGAACAGCATGTGCGCTCATGGCTGAGTTCCACTTTCTCAGGCCCTGGTGGCTCCTTGCCTTGCCGTTCGGCGTCTGGCTGATCTGGCGGCTGTTCTGGGCCGAGCCTGGCCGGAAGAGCGGTTGGCGCGCCGTCGTCGACCAGGCGCTGCAGCCTTACGTGCTCGGCCGGGTCGAGGCGCTCGCCAATCGCCGCTGGCCGATGCTCGCCGCGCTCGCGGCGTGGCTTGCGACGATCCTCGCGCTCGCGGGGCCGACCTGGGAGCGCATGCCGGTACCCGCCTTTCGTTCGGACGAGGCGCTGGTCGTCGTGTTCGACCTGTCGAGATCCATGGACGCGGCCGATGTCGAGCCGAGCCGGCTGGACCGTGCAAAGGTCAAGCTGTTGTCGCTGCTCGAGCGGCGCGCAAGCGGTCAGACGGCGCTCATCGTCTTTTCGGCGCACGCGTTCACGGTGACGCCCCTGACGGCCGACACCGACACCATCGCCTCGCTCGTGGGCGCGCTGTCCAGCGACATCATGCCGAGCCGGGGCAGCCTCGCGGAGGCCGGTCTTGAGCGCGCGGGCATGCTCCTCAGGCAGACGGGCCTGACCGCCGGCGAGATCCTGCTCGTGACCGATGCCGAGGTTTCACTTCGCGCCCGGGATCTCGTGCGGGACTTCAGGCAGGAGCGCTACATCACGCATGTGCTGGCCGTCGGGACGGAGGAAGGCGCGCCGATCCGCGAGCCCGACGGCGGTTTCGTCACCGATGCCTCGGGCCGGGTGGTCATTCCGGGCGTCGACGTCGCGGCGCTGCGGAGTCTCGCGTCGGCCGGCGGCGGGCGGTTCGCGAGGCTTACGGCGAGCGACCGCGACCTCGAGCTGCTCTTTCCGGACAGTGTCGCGGCGGGTTCACTCAGCGGGGCCGATGATGACGAGCAGGAGTACGAAGCCGACGTCTGGCGCGATCAGGGCGTCTGGCTCACGGTGGCGGCGCTGCCGTTTCTCGCCCTGATGTTCCGGCGCGGCTGGATCTGTGCGCTGCTCATCTGGCTCGCCGCGCCGGTTCCGCGCGCCGACGCCTTCGAGTGGCGGGATCTCTGGGTGCGGGCGGACCGGCAGGGATACGAGGCGATGCAGGCCGACGATGCCGAAAGCGCGCTCGCCCTGTTCAGGGACCCGGCCTGGCTCGGCGCCGCTCAATATCGAGTCGGCGACTTTTCCGGCAGCGTCGCGACGCTGAGCGACCTCGATACCTCCGAGGCGAACTACAACCGCGGCAACGCCTTGGCACGGGCAGGCGACCTTCAGGCCGCGATCGAGGCCTACGACCGCACGCTGGTCCTCGATCCGGAGCACGAGGATGCGCGCTACAACCGTGAACTCGTGGCGGAACTCCTCGAACAGCAGAACGAGGCCCAGAGCCGGCAGAGCGAGGAAGGGGAGCAGCAGAGCGACCCGAACGAAGAAGGGCAGAGTGACCGGACGGACGACGCCTCCGAATCCGGCGAGCCCACCGACAGCGAGGACGGCAGCGCGGACCGGCAGCAACAGTCCCAGGCCGACTCGTCGAACAGCCGCGACAGCGAGCAACGCGAGCCGTCGGACGATCCCGGCGAGAGCGGCCAGGATTCATCCGAACCGCTCGACGCGGATGCCGGCGACGAGCAGTCGCCCGACTTCGACCCCGACTCCCTGCCGGGGCCGGAAGAAATCGAGCAGTGGGCGTCCGAACAGGCCGCCGACCAGTGGCTCAGGCGCATACCGCAGGACCCGGGCGGACTGCTGAGGCGCAAGTTCCTGTACCAGTATCAGCGGCTCGGCGTGGACCAGGACGGCAACTTCGTCTGGCCGGGCGACGAGTCCGCGCCGTGGTAGCCACGACTGTCCGAGGTTTCACCAGCGGCATTGCTTCGCTGCCGAGGTTTGTGTTCCGAGCATTCGCCAGGCCCGCTACGGCTATGCTGCTGCGATGCCTGGTGCGATCCGTTGACGCGGCAAGCGTCTTCGCGGTGGCCGCCATGTCGACCGCTGTGGGGAGAGAGCGATCGGGCGTGGGCGCCGCGATGCCGGGCCGTACGCTCCGCCGAGCGCTACTGTCCGGTGTGCTTGCCCCGGTCATGCTCGCCGCACTCGCCCAGGACCCACTGGTGCAGGCAAGCGTCGACCGCGCGACCGTGCGGGAGAACGAGTCCTTTACCTACTCGATCGTCGCCGAAGGCAGCGTCCGCGACGATCCCGACACGAGCGCCATCGAACAACAGTTCGATGTCCTGAGCCGCTCCAGCCGTACGCGCATCGAGATCGTCAACGGTCAGCGGCGGCAGGTCGTCGAATGGGACCTCGAGCTGTTTCCAACGGGGGCGGGCAGTTTCGTACTGCCGCCGAGTTACGTTGCGGGCGCGGCCTCAAACGCGGTCGAGGTCGAGATTCTGCCGGCTCCGGAATCCGACGGGGAGCTGCCCGACGTCTTCATCGAGGTCGACGCCGAACCGTCGACGCCGTACGTGCAGGCGCAGGTCCTTTACACGCTCAGGTTGTTCGTCGGCGTCAACACGGGCCGCGCGACACTGACCGCGCCCAGGGTCAGCGGCGGCGAGGCGATCGTCGAGCGTCTCGGCGAGGATCGCCAGTACCAGACGACGCGCGCCGGCAGGAGCTTCTCGGTCCGGGAACGGCGCTATGCGATCTTTCCGCAGCAGACGGGCGCTCTCACCGTGGGTCCGGCGACCTTCGAAGCCATGGTCGTGCCGACGCGCGGTTTCTCGAGAGTCCAGCGCCTGCGCTCGGACTCGCTCGAACTCGACGTCAGGCCCGCCGTCGCTCCGCCGCCGGAGTATTCGGACGCCGTCTGGCTGCCGGCGCGCGCCCTGACCCTCTCTCAGGACTGGGTCGACGAGCAGGGCCGGTTCTCCCTCGGCGTGCCGCGCACGCGAATGTTGACCGTCGAGGCCGATGGCGTGCTCGAAACGCAACTTCCCGAACTGGTGCTCGCGACCGCGCCCGGTATCAGGCAGTACCCGGATCAGCCCGATCTCGACCGGCGGACCTCCGAGCGGGGGCTGCAGGGTCGGCGCGTCGAGCGCTACGCCGTCATCGCCCAGAATACGGGCGAGATCGAGATTCCGGGGCAGGAACTGGCGTGGTGGAATGTCGATGAGGCGCGCTGGGACGTCGCCCGCATCGAACCGAGCGTCGTTACCGTGCTGCCGGGCATCGAACCCGTATTCGACGATCCCGCTCCGGATGTTCCGGCAACGGTCGAGGGCGCACCGCCTGCGCCGCCTGCAACAAACTACTGGCGGCTGGTAAGCGGCATGCTCGCGACTGCGTGGCTCGCGACGCTCGTGCTGTGGCTCAGAAGCCGGTCGGCCGACCCGGCGGCAGGCGTGCAGCCCGCGCGCTCCCCGCGCCGCGCGAAAAACCGGCAACTGCTGCGCAAGCTGCGGGCAGCCTGCGAGGAGAACGACGCCGCGGCGGCGCACGGCCTCCTGCTGCAATGGGCCGAGCTGAGGTTTCCCGAGTCTCCACCGCAGAGCCTCGGCGTGCTGGCCGACCGGCTGCCGCCCGCGGTTGCCGCCGAAATCGCCGTGCTCGAAGCGAGCGTCTACGGCGCCGGCGCCGAGCAGTGGGACGGCAAGGGTCTGGCCGCTGCTCTCAAGCGGGTGGATGCGGTCGCCAGGGCAAACCCGAAGGACAAGGCCGACCCCTTGCTGCCGCTTTATCGTTGATCCGGACGGTGTCCGGGCCGTGCTCGCGTCAGGGAGCCGGCCTGGCAGCCCGTTCGGCAGGCCTTACCAGATGCCCGTGTTCCCCATGGAATGCCAGGGCTCGGCGGGCGCCAGCGCCGCGCCCTTCTGCAGCAGCTCGATCGATATGTTGTCGGGCGAGCGAATGAACGCCATCTTCCCGTCCCGGGGCGGCCGGTTGATCGTGACACCGGCATCCATGAGCCGCCGGCAGGTCGAGTAGATGTCATCGACCTCGTAGGCCACGTGCCCGAAGTTGCGGCCCTCGCCATACGGTTCCGGATCCCAGTTGTAGGTCAGTTCGAGCGCGCAGTCCTCCTGCCCTTCGGCAGCGACGAACACGAGCGTGAACCGCCCAGCTTCGTGGTCATGCCGGTCCACTTCCCTGAGCCCGAGCTTGTTGCAGTAGAAGTCGAGCGACTCCTCGAGGTCCGTGACCCGAACCATGGTGTGCAGATAGCGCACGATCTGTCCTCACTTCACGATCGATGGTCCGAGAGGATACTCCGTTGTCGGCCGCCGCTGAAGGAGCGGGCGCTATTCGCGCTGCGGCTCGATCCGGACGTCGATCCGCCGGTTGCGGGCGCGGCCCTCGGCCGTTTCGTTGTTGGCGATCGGCTGCGTTTCGCCGTAGCCGACCGCGCTGATGCGAAACGCCGGTATGCCGAGTTCGCTGGAAAGATACTCGCTGACCGCCTCCGCCCGTCGCCGCGACAGGCTCAGGTTCGACACGGCGCCGCCGTAGGAATCGGTGTGGCCCTCGACGACGATCTGCGAGCGCGGGAAGACGGACGCTGCCCTGGAGATCTTCTCGAGCAGGGCGCGAAACTCGGCCTGAACCCCGGATTCGCCGCTCGCGAAGTTCAGCGCGAGCAGCCGGATCACGACATCGTCGTCTTCGCGGAGCACTCGCGCTTCGTCGCGCGTGAACATGGCGGTGACGGTGTCGAACTGCTCCCTGATCCGCGCTTCGGCTTCGAGCTGCTGCACGAGCACGACGCGTTCCTGCGACACGCCGCCGAGACGCTCGTCGAGGTCGCGTATTTCCTCTTCGAGGTCTGCGACCCGAACGCGCATCGCTTCGAGGTCGAGTTCCGACTGACGCGAACGCTCTCGCAGTTCGTCGATGAAGCCGACGAGTTCCGCCACGATGGGTTCGACGCCGGCATCGAAGCGCGCCACGAGGTCCGCCGCCGCGGCGATGCGCTCGAGCGGTTCCTCGTAACTCAGGATCAGGTCTTCCTCCGAGATGGCCCCGCCGCGGATTGCGGTGATCTGCTCGGCTATGGCGATCGCGTGACGCGCCTGGTCGTTCGCTTGCCGGGCGAGGCTGCGGGGCAGATCGGTGTCGTAACGGTTTCCGTCGAGTTCCCGTTCGGCCTGTTCGAGCAGCGAGCGGGCGCGTTCGAAGGTGATCGGCGCGTAGCGCGGCACGTTGGCCTGCCGCGCCTGCGCGAGCAGTGCGCGGGTCTGGCTCAGATTCTGCGCCTTGATCGCCGTGAGTTCGGCGTCGCGGTAGAGGATCTCGGCTTCTTGGGCGCGCTCGCGCGTGCCCGGCATGTCGCCGGCTTCAAGCCGCCGGGCGGCGTCGTCGAACGCGTCCTCGGCCTCGCTCCAGAGTTCCAGGGCGAACGTCTCGGCGTTCGCGTCGGTCGCGTCGTCGCGGGTCTCGATCAGGGCGGCCAGGGTGGTGCTCGCGAGTTCGGCGGCCTCAGCGGCCTCGGAGAAGCGCTCCGCCGCCGTGGCGAGCGAGTTGCGGATACGGTCGAGGCTTCTGCCGCGCTCGAGATCGGCTTCGGCGTCGCGGTAGGCGTCGAGACCGCGGTCGAAGCTCCCCGGCGCCAGGAGTTCCGCGTTGGCCGCCCGGGCGCCCTCCAACGCGAGATCGGCTTGCTCGAACAGGGCGTCGCGCACCTCCTGGGCGGCGGCGCTCGCAAGCACGCCGAAGCAGATGGCGAGTGGCAGCCAGATCTGTTTGGGCATTGGCTCGCTCCCGACAAACCGTGAGATACTTCGCGACCCCGTAGTCGAATCATATCAGTCCAGGTGAGTGAGTTTCGCGGCGTTCCCGTAACCGTTTCGGGCGCCAAGTACCGCACAGCGCAAGGTTTCTCCGCGATCAGGAACGGCGTGAAGCGCCGCGCGGTGGCGGACGATGCGGCGCCGTTGCCAAAGCCGCCGTGGCTCAAGGCGCGGCTGCCGGGCGGCGAGAAATACGCGACGGTGCGGCGCACCGTCCGCTCGCATCGCCTCGCCACGGTCTGCGAGGAGTCGATGTGCCCGAATATCGGCGAGTGCTGGGCGAACGGCACGGCGACGCTCATGCTCATGGGTGCGGTGTGCACGCGGGCGTGCCGCTTCTGCGCCGTCGACACCGGCAACCCCGGAGGCTGGCTCGACGCGGATGAACCGGCCAACTGCGCACGCTCGGTCGAACTCATGGGCTTGCAGTACGTCGTCCTGACGTCGGTGGATCGCGACGACCTTCCCGACGGCGGGGCCGGGCACTACGCGGCATGTGTCCGCGCCGTAAAGCAATTGTGTCCGGAGACGGCCGTTGAGGCATTGACGCCGGACTTTGCCGGCCGGTTCGCGGATGTCGAGACCGTGATCGACTCCGGCGTCGACGTGTTCGCGCAGAATCTCGAGACGGTCGAGCGGCTGACACGCCGCGTCAGGGACCCGCGCGCCGGGTATTCGCAGACGCTGTCGGTGCTCGAGCACGCGAAGCGCTACCGTCCCGGGATCCTGACCAAGACGAGCCTGATGCTCGGTCTCGGCGAGACCGACCGCGAGATCGTCGAGGCGATGGACGATCTCCGCGAAGCCCGCGTCGACATCCTGACTTTCGGTCAGTACCTGCAGCCGACCCGCAATCACCTGCCCGTCGAGCGCTACGTTCATCCGTCGGAATTCGCCCGCTACCGGCAATGGGGACTCGAGCGGGGCTTCATGGAGGTCGTGGCGGGGCCCTTCGTCCGCTCCAGTTACCGCGCCGAGCGCGTCTTTCAGAAGAACAACGTGGGCCTTTGATCGATGGCGGAGTTCCTTGCCGAATTCGGCCTGTTCCTGCTGCAGCTCGTGACCATCGTGGTGCTCGTGGCGATCGCGGTCGTCTTCGTCACCACGTCGGCGCGGCGTTCCGGGCACCCGGACGGCATCACGGTCAAGCACCTCAACAGGCAGTTCGAGGACGCGGCAAACGTGGTCAAGCGCGCCGTGCTCGGCAAGGACGCATTCAAGAAGGAACACAAGGCCGCGCGGAAGGCCCGCAAGAAGCAAAAGCGCAGCAAGGACAAGGAGGAGCGCAAACGCATCTTCGTGCTCGACTTCAAGGGCGATCTGCGCGCCTCGGCGACGGCGTCGCTGCGCGAGGAGATTTCAGCCGTGCTCGCCGTCGCGAAGGACGGCGACCAGGTCCTGCTGCGGCTTGAGAATGCCGGAGGCGCCGTTCACGAGCACGGGCTCGCCGCTTCGCAATTGTTGCGGATCAAGCAGCGCGGACTGCCGCTGCTGATCGCGGTCGACAAGGTCGCGGCGAGCGGCGGCTACCTCATGGCCTGCGTGGCCGACCGCCTCATGTCGGCGCCCTTCGCAATCATCGGCTCGATCGGCGTGCTCGCCCAGTTGCCGAACTTTCGCCGGCTGCTCGAGGACAAGGGCATCGATTTCGAGCAGATCACGGCCGGCAAGTACAAGCGGACGCTGACGCTCTTCGGCGAGAACACGGACGAAGGACGCGAAAAGCTCAAGGAAGAGATCGAGGACGTGCACGAACTGTTCAAGAACCAGATTGCCGAACATCGCTCGCAGGTCGAACTCGACCGCGTCGCCACGGGCGAGCACTGGTACGGGACGCGGGCTCTGGAGCTCAAGCTCGTCGACGAGATCCGCACGAGCGACGACTTCCTCGCCGAAGCCGCCGGGGAGAACGAGCTCTACCAGGTCACGTTCAAGCGCCGCCGGACGTTTCCCGAACGGCTGCGAGCCGGCGCGGAGACCCTGCTCAGGGGCTGAGTTCCATCTGACGCCGATCTCCCCTTGACGTTGTCGGCAGGCGTCAGCCGTCAGGTGTACCGAAGCCACCGCCTCCGGGGGTCTCGATGAGGATGCTGTCGCCCGGGTCGAGTTCGAACTCGGCTGCGGCCGCGAGCGGCTCGACGCGTCCAGACGCGCGTACGACGGCGTTCCTGCCGGGGGCGCCGTCGCCCCCGCCCGCAAGGCCGAAGGGCGCGACCCGGCGGCGGTTCGACAGGATTGCGCCGCGCATCGCGCGCAGCGACTCGATCTCGCGGATGACGCCGTCCCCGCCGCGATGCTGGCCATTCCCGCCGGAACCGCTGCGAATCTCGAAGCGCCGTACGCGCACCGGGAAACGCCACTCGAGGACTTCGGGATCCGTGAGCCGCGAGTTGGTCATGTGGGTGTGGACCGCGCTCGCGCCGTCGAAGCCCGGGCCGGCGCCCGCGCCGCCGCAGATGGTCTCGTAGTACTGGTAGCGGTCGTCGCCGAAGGTGAGGTTGTTCATCGTGCCCTGAGCGGCGGCCGCGACGCCGAGCGCGCCAAGCAGCGCGTCGGTGATGCACTGCGACGTCTCGACGTTTCCTGCGACGACCGCGGCCGGGTGGCGCGGATTGACGAGGCTCCTCTCCGGCAGGCGGATCGTCAGCGGTTTGAGGCAGCCCTCGTTGAGCGGGATTGCTTCGGCGACCAGCGTCCTGAATACATAGAGCACCGCCGCGCGTGCGACGGAGGCGGGTGCGTTGAAATTCCCGGGGCTCGCGGCGCTCGTGTCGGTGAAGTCGATGACCGCTTCGCGTTTGTCCCGGTCGATCGTTACCGTGACGACGATCCGTTCGCCGGAGTCGAGTTCGAGCGACCGGCGCCCGTCGCGAAGCGCCGCAATGGCGTCGCGCACGCAGGATTCGGCGTTGTGCTTGATGTGCGTCATGTAGGCGTGCACGACATCGACGCCGAAGCGCTCGACCATCCTCGCAAGCTCGGCGATGCCCCTGGTGTTCGCGGCGATCTGGGCCTTGAGGTCGGCGACGTTGCGGTCGGGATTGCGCGCGGGCCACGCGGTGTCCGCAAACTCGGCCCTGACTGTCGATTCGTCGAACCGCCCGTCGCGGACGATGCGCACGTTGTCGAGGACGACGCCTTCCTCCTCGATCGAACGGCTCGTCGCCGGCATCGAGCCCGGCGTGATGCCGCCGACGTCGGCGTGATGGGCGCGGTTCGCGACGACGAATCTCAGTGCCGTGCCGTCCTCATCGAAGACCGGGGTGACGACGGTGATGTCGGGCAAATGCGTGCCGCCGTTGTAGGGCGCGTTGAGCATCCAGGCATCGCCCGGCCGCATGTCGGCCGAGTTGGCTTCGAGTACGGTGCGCACGCTGTCGCCCATCGAGCCGAGATGCACCGGCAGATGCGGCGCGTTGGCGATGAGTTCGCCCGCGCCGTCGAATACGGCGCAGGAGAAATCGACGCGCTCCTTGATGTTGACCGAGTGGGCCGTGTTCTGCAGCACGACGCCCATCTGCTCGGCGATATGCATGAACAGGTTGTTGAAGACTTCGAGCATGATGGGATCGCATTCCCGGCCGATGCGCTCGCGCAGTTCGCGCGGCGTTGCGCGGCCGAGCACGAGGTAGCCGCGCGAGTCGACCTCGGCGCGCCAGTCGGGCTCGACCACGGTCGTGGCGTTGGCCTCGACGATGATCGCCGGGCCCGCGATCGTCGCGCCGGCGCCGAGCGCGGCGCGTTCGTAGACCGGAACTTCCGTCCAGGCGTCGGCCATCCAGACCCGCGCCCGGGCGACGGGCTGGGTCGCGGCGGGTCTCGCGGAAAGTTCCACTTCTGGCCGTTCGGGTGCCGCGGCGGTCACGGCGGGCCTTGCGGAAAGTTCCGCTTCGGGCGGCCTGGGCGTCACGCCGACGGCTTCGACTTCAATGGATTCGACGACGACCGTCTCCTCGTCGATCATGAAACCGAAGTGCCGCTCGTGGGAGCGCCTGAAAACGGCGAGCGTCTCGTCGACCGGCGTGCCGGGTTGCCAGGCGACCGGCAGCGTGGTGTCCGAACCCTGAATCTTGAGGAACAGCCGGGATTCGAGATCGATCCGCTCGGTCGGAACGCGCTGTGCAGCGATTTCCGCCTTTGCGTCCTCGCCAAGCGTCGTCCAGAGCTCCGTGACCTGGCTGAGGCAGTCCGCGTCAAATACGGTTTCGACAGCGCGCTGCCTGACCGTGCGCAGATCAGCGACCCCCATTCCGTAGGCTGAAAGCACTCCGGCGAGCGGATGGATCAGCACGGTGTCGATGCCGAGTGCATCGGCGACCTGACAGGCGTGCTGGCCAGCCGCTCCGCCGAAACAGGACAGCGCGAAGCCCGTCACGTCGTGACCGCGCTGTATGGAAATCTGCTTGATCGCGTTCGACATGCGTTCCACGGCGATGCGGAGGAAGCCGGCCGCGAGCGCTTCCGGCGTGATGCGTTCGTCAACCTCGCCAGCAACGCTACTCTTGCTGTTCGCGCCGCCCGCGCCTGCAACGCCGCGCTTGCCACTCGGGACGCGCTCGCCGGCGATGCGCTCGGCAAGCGCTGCGAATTCCCTGGCCGGGCGCGCGGCGTCGATGGCCTGGTCGGCATTCGGGCCGAATGTGGCCGGGAAGAACTGAGGCTGAATGCGGCCGAGAAACACGTTCGCGTCCGTTACGGTCAACGGACCGCCATTGCGGTAACAGGCGGGGCCCGGGAACGCGCCGGCGGACTCGGGACCCACCTGCGGCCTCCCGGAAGCGAACTTGAGGATCGAACCGCCGCCCGCCGCGACCGTGTGGATACGCATCATGGGCGCCGCGATGCGCACGCCGGCGATGACCGCCGCCGCCGTCCGCTCGAAGCGCTCGTCGTAGAGCGACACGTCGGTCGAGGTCCCGCCCATGTCGAAGCCGATGACGCGCGTGTACCCGGCTGCAGCCGCGGAGCTGGCCATGCCGACGACGCCTCCGGCGGGCCCTGAGAGCACGCAGTCCTTGCCCCGGAACTGCCGGGACTCGATCAATCCGCCGTGACTCTGCATGAATAGCAGCGCCGCGTCGCTGCGATGCTGTGCGAGGCCGGTGGCGAGCGTGTCGACGTAGCGCCTGAGCACCGGTGTGAGGTAGGCGTCGACGAGCGTGGTGTCGCCGCGCGGCACGATCTTCATGAGCGGGCTGATTCGATGCGATACCGAGATCTGGCCGAAGCCGACGCTTGCCGCGATCCCGGCAACGCGTTCTTCGTGTACCGGATGTGCGTAGCCGTGCAACAGCACGATCGCGACGCTGTCGAATCCCGCTTCGCGTGCGGCCACGAGATCCGCCGTCACGCGGTCCTCGTCAAGCGGCGTAACGACCTCACCGTCGGCCGCGAGGCGCTCCTGCGCCTCGATGACCCGCGTGTAGAGCATCTCCGGCAAGCGGATGTCGAGCGCGAAGATTTCCGGCCGCTGCTGCGTGCCGATCCGGATCGCGTCGCGCAGACCCGCGGTGGTGACGAGAACCGTCGGCTCGCCGCGCCGCTCGAGGAGCGCGTTCGTCCCCACCGTCGTGCCCATCCGGATCGCGCACGGGGCATCCCGCGCGGTGGCAGACGCCTGGTCGAGGAAGTGCTCGATGCCGGCGAGCGCCGCGTCGCGGTAGCGGGCCGGGTTGTCGGACAGCAGCTTGAGGGAATCGAGCGTACCGTCAGGCGCAATCGCGACGATGTCGGTGAAGGTCCCGCCGCGATCGATCAGAAACTGCCAGGCTGCTTGCCGCATCGTCAGGCGTTGTCGCCGGGCGCCGAAAACCATGACAAGCGCCAGGAAACTTGCGTTGACGGGCTGCTCGTCGCCGCTATAGGCTCTCCGACATGAACAACGGACGGCTTGATCGAGCCCTGCTTTTGGCGATACTCGTCGCGCTCGGCGGTTTGTATTGGCAGGTGTTCAGCATGAACGCCCGACTGGCTCGCGTCGAAACGCATCTTCAATACGTCGTCGTGCCGCAGCTTGCCGAGCCGTCCCCCGAAACCTCTCCAAACGGTTGAATCCGAGCAACGTTGGTCGCTCAAGGCGTCGCACGACGCCAGGCGGGTGAATCCGGCCTGCCGCCAGGCATCCTCTGAACAACTGCGTTGCGTGAATCCTGGCGCTATATCGATCAATGATTTGTCGAGCCGAAGGTAACGCGGAGCCAATTGTCTCGGACCGTTCCTAGTCGTCGGCCTGCGGCTTGTAGTCCTTCTCGAGCGCCTTCTGCACGATCGGCGGAACCGTCTCGTAGTGATCGAATTCCATCGTGAAACTGCCCTCGCCGCCGGTCAGGGACTTGAGCGTCGCCTGGTAGTCGCCGAGTTCGGCGAGCGGCACGTTGGCCTGGATCTTCGCCTGGTTGCCGGCGAGCGAGTCGCTGCCCGCGATGCGGCCGCGGATTCCGGAGAGATGCCCGGTGATGTCGCCGACGTAGTGGTTCGGCGTCGTGACCTCGACCCGGGCGATCGGCTCGAGAACGATCGGGTTCGCCTTGCCGATCGCGTCGATGAACGCTTTCTTGCCGGCGGCCACGAACGCGACTTCCTTGGAATCGACCGAGTGATGCTTGCCGTCGTAGACGGTCACGCGCACGTCCTGCAGAGGATTGCCGCTGATCGCGCCTTCGTTCAATACCTGTTTGACGCCCTTCTCGACAGCCGGGATGAACTGCCCGGGAATGGTGCCGCCGACCACCTTGTTGACGAATTCGAAGCCCGTACCGCGTTCCATGGGCTCGATCCTCAGATACACCTCGCCGAACTGGCCCGCACCGCCCGTCTGCTTCTTGTGCCGGTGGTGTCCCTCGGCCTTGCGCGTGACCGTCTCGCGGTAGGCGATCTTTGGCGGCCGCGTCGAGACTTCGACGCCGAACTCGTCCTTCATGCGTTCGAGCAGCAATCTCAGGTGGTACTCGCCCATGCCGCGCAACACGGTCTCGTTGGCCTGGGCGTTGAATTCGAGCCGCAGGCTCGGATCCTCCGCCGTGAGCTTGTGCAGCGCGTCGGAGAGCTTCTTCTCCTGGCCGCGCTGACTGAGTTCGAGCGCAACGCCATGCATCGGCGCCGGTATGCTCGCGGACCGCATCCTGAGCTGGTCTTCGTCGTGGCTCGCGTGCAGCACATCGTCGAACTGGATGTCCTCGATTTTCGAAACGGCGCAGATGTCGCCGGGGCCCGCATTTGAAACCTCCTCGAGGTTCTTGCCCTGCACGCGGTACAGATGCGCGAGCTTGATGGCCTTGCGGCGCTCGCCGACGTAGATCTGGTCGCCGGACTTCAGTTGCCCCTGATGGACGCGAAACGCCGCAAGCCGGCCGACGTAGGGGTCCACGTTGACCTTGAAGACGTGGCCGACGAAGTGGCCGTTCTGCGCGCCGGGATCGACCGTGAACGAGCCGTCGGCGTCGTCGCCGAGCGAGAATTCGGCGGGGTTGGCCTCGAAGGGATTCGGCATGAGTTGCGAGAAGACGCGCAGCAACTGGCGGAGTCCCGCTCCGGTTTCGGCAGACACGAAGCACACGGGAATGAGGTGTCCCCGCCGCAGGGCGCGCGCGAACGGCGCGTGAAGCTGTTCGAGGCTGATCTCCTCGCCCTCGAGGTACTTCTCCATGAGGTCGTCATCGAGTTCGACGATCTGGTCGACGATCTCGGTGTGCGTCGCCTCGACGGAGGAAAAGTCGGGCGTCTCGTCCGCCGGTTCGAAGAAGCAGTCGGCCACGGCCTGGCCCTGGCGCGCCGGCAGATTGAGTGGCAGGCACTCGCGCCCGAAGGTATCGCGGATCCGGGCGAGCACCGATTCGAGATCTGCCTCAGGCGAATCGATCCGGTTGACGATGATGAGCCGGCAGAGCTTTCGGGCGGCGGCCGCGTCCATGACGCGCTGCGTGACGAGTTCGATGCCGCTTTGCGCGTTGACGACGACCGCGACGGTCTCCACGGCCGGCAGTATGGCAAGCGTCCTGCCGAGAAAGTCCGGGTAGCCCGGCGTGTCGAGAACGTTGACGGATACTCCGTCGTGCTCGAGATGGCAGAGGCTCACGTCGAGCGAGTGCTGGAGCCGCTTTTCCTGGTCGGTGAAGTCGCAGACGGTCGTGCCCCTGTTGACGCTCCCGGCACTTCGGATCGACCCGGCCGCAAGCAGCAGGGCTTCGATCAGGGTGGTCTTTCCCGAACCCGCGTGACCGACGACAGCGATGTTGCGGACGCCTTCCGCGTCATGGACCTGTTGCGCTTGACTCACTGAATACCCTTCTGATTGTTGGCCTGGCGACGTGTTGCGCGGGGCGCATATCGTAGCAACTCGCCGCAAACGCACAAGTCCCTAACGCTCGCCGAGCAGTTGTCCGAGGCCGCGGAAAGCCGGCACGGGCTCGGTGATGACGCGGGTCGGGACTGACGTCATGTATTCGCGGTAGCGGCCCTTCGCTTCGAAGCGCTCGCGAAAGCCCGATGCGGCGACGAGATCGATCAGCCGGGGGACGATGCCTCCGGCGATGTAGACGCCGCCCCGCGCGCCGAGGGTCAGGGTGAGGTCGGCCGCGACCGTACCCAGAAAGGCGAGGAACATGCCGAGCGTGTCCGCGGCGAGCGGGTCGCCCTGCCGCGCGAGCTTCGTCACTTCAGCCGCCGCGACCAGCGGCACGGTCCGCCCCGCAAGCTCGCCGAGCGTCGCATGCAGCCTCGCGAGACCGGGCCCCGATAGCACGCGCTCGGCCGAGCAGTGGCCGAGCGTGTTCCTGATGTGTTCGATCGCCGCGGCCTCGGCCGGCGTCGCCGCCGCCAGCGTGACATGACCGCCCTCTCCGGGCACGGCCGTCCAGCCGTCGGCTGAAGGAATCAGGCTCGCAACGCCGAGCCCGGAGCCGGGCCCGAGAACGACGAGCGGGGCGCCCGCGACAGGATCTCCGCCGCCGACCTGCGTGTAGTCGGAAGCCCTGAGCGTGGGCAGCCCCCGGGCGACCGCGGCGAAGTCGTTGACGATGTGCAGTTCGCGAAGTTCGAGCGATTCCCGAAGCCCCGTCCGCGAGAATCGCCAGCCCAGATTGAGCATCTCGAAATCGTCGCCGATCTCCGGCGCCGCGACGGCGAGTGCGGCGCGGCGCGGCCGGCCGAGCCTGCGGCACTCGTCGAGATACGCGCCGAGCACGTCCTCGATGCCGGCAAATTCGCCGTTCGAGAAGTCTTGCTGAGCGAGCGTCGTGGCGTCGTCATCGAGGAGCGCGCAGCGCGTGTAGGTCGCGCCGATGTCGGCTATGAGGTCCATGGATCCAATGGTAACTGGCGCGGATTGGGGCGGGGCATGGGCGACGGCACGCGGATTGGGAAATGGTGCAGTCCGGACCGGGCGGGCCGGCCCAGCGATGGTTTCAGTGGTTCGCGCCGGTGCCGGCTCTCAGGCGTTCAGATCCGGGATTCGCGCACTCTCGAGCTGCGTGATCATGTCCTTGAGCATGAGCTTGCGCTTCTTGAGCCGTCGAAGCATGACCTGATCCACATGGGGATCCTCTACGAGCCGGGTGATTACCTGATCCAGATCCTTGTGCTCTATCCGTAACGCCTTGAGCCGTTCCACGTTCCTGAATGTCCGTGTTTCGATCTTTTGATCCACTATTCGTCTTGGATGAATGCCAGCCAGTCGCGTCGATCGTCGCCAAACGCCAGGAAGTGCGGGTTGAGCAGGTGCTCCCTGGAATTGTATCTCAGCGGCTGACCCTCAAGGTCAATCATACTCCCTCCGGCCTCGTGCAGGATAGCCTGCGCGGCGGCGGTATCCCATTCCGAGGTGGGTCCGAGTCTGGGGTAGATATCGGCGGTCCCGTCGGCGACGAGGCAGGTCTTTAGCGAGCTGCCCATGGGCTTGAGAACGTACGGTTCCAGGCTCGCCAGATACGCCGCGAGCGCCGGGCCGGGATGGCTCCGGCTGCCGAGGACGCGCAGCGGGACGGGCGCTTCGCGGCTCACGGCGATGGCCTCGAGAGGACCGCCCCCGTCCGAGCGGAAAGCGCCCTGGCCGGCGACGGCGCAGTACTCCACCCCGATCGCAGGCGCCAGGACCATGCCCAGCACCGCTTCGTGCCCGTCGATGAGCGCGATGTTGACCGTGAATTCGTCATTGCGCTTGATGAATTCCCGCGTACCGTCGAGCGGATCGACGAGCCAGAAGCGCTTCCAGCTTCTGCGTCCGGACAGTTCCGCCTCGGGCGACTCCTCGGAGAGTATCGGCAGCGCCGGATCGAGTTCCGTCAGGCCGCGCTTGATGAGCTCGTGCGACTTGCGGTCGGCCTCGGTGAGCGGCGAGCGATCGTCCTTGAGCTCGACCGAGAATCCCTCGCGGTAGATCTCCAGAATCGCATCGCCGGCGCTGCGGGCGATGGCCCGGACCTCCGCGCAGAGCCCCGCGTCGATCGCGAGAGTCATCGGTCGGCCACGGGCATCCCCGCCCGACGCAAGCTGCGGTTAGCGGCGCGGTCCACCGGATGTGGATCGTTTCCGGCCGTGGCGCCGGCGCGGCGGTCCCCGGCGCCGGCGTTTCGAACCCGCAGCGCTCGTGTTGAGCGACGCCGCGACCGCGGCGACCTTCTCCCGATCGATGTCCACCACCGGGATCTTGTGGCCGATGTAGGCCTCGATCTCGGGGAGCGATATCGCGTAGTCCTCGCAACCGAAGCTGATCGCGTCGCCCGTGGCGCCGGCGCGGGCCGTGCGGCCGATCCGGTGCACGTAGTCCTCGACATCCTGGGGCAGGTCGTAGTTGAAGACGTGGCTGACGTCGGGGATGTGCAGCCCGCGCGAGGCCACGTCGGTCCCGATCAGCACGGGCAGCCTGCCGCTCTCGAAGTCGCGCATCATCCCGAGCCGCTTCTTCTGCGGGACGTCGCCGGAGATCGCCCTGGCGTCGATGCCGTTGCATTGGAGCCGTTCCTGAAGCCGCTCGGCGGCGCGTTTCGTGTTGACGAACACCATCGTGCGGCTGACGTCCATCTCCGCGAGCAACATCATGAGCAGCGGAATCTTCTCGTCGTTGGCCGGAAAGTAGATGCATTGCCGGACGCGGTCGACCGTCATCTTTTCCGGTTCGATGCGGACGAGCTCCGGGTCGTTCATGTGTTCGTAGGCAAGTTCGAGGACGCGATGGGTCAGGGTCGCCGAGAACAGGAAGTTCAGCCGCCGGTCGCGCTCGGGCAGACGGCGCAGGATGTAGCGGATGTCGCGGATGAAGCCGAGATCGAACATGCGGTCGGCTTCATCGAGCACGATGACCTGCACGCGCCGCAGGCCGTACACGCGCTGTTTGAAATAGTCGATGAGCCGGCCCGGTGTGCCGATCAGGATGTCGACGCCGTCGACGAGCTGCTGCCGCTGTTTCTCGTAGTCGATCCCGCCGAACACGAGGCCGAACCGGTAGGACAGGTGCTTGCCGAGCGCCGTCGCATCCTTGTGAATCTGCACGGCGAGTTCGCGCGTTGGCGCGACGATCAGCGCACGGGGTCCGGGTTCACGCGCCTTGAGGGGGGCGTTCCCGCCGAGGTGTTCGAAGAGCGCGATGAGGTAGGCCGCCGTCTTGCCCGTGCCGGTCTGCGCCTGCCCGGCGACATCCTTTCCCTCCAGCGCAAGCGGCAGCGCCTGACTCTGGATCGGCGTACAGTGCGTGAAGCCAAGCTCGGAAATGCCCTGCCGCAGCGAATCGGACAGGGGCAACTCGGCGAAACTCAGCAACGTATCGTGCCGATCGGACGAGGTGTGCGAATCTGAGCCGGACTCCAAGGATTGTTTTCCAATCAGAAGACGAATTTGAAGGATAAAAGGCAGGAACCTGCCGCAGGCAAAACCGGCAAGCATGTGATATATATGCGCATGTTGCGGCAAGCGCCGGACGCGCGCAAGCTCCGGCCGCTGCGGCTGAAGCCGTTGAACGGGCCTTGAGGCCTTGCGGTGAAACAGGGCTGGTCCCGTTCGCTTGCTGCACCAGCATTTCCCGGGGGCGGACACCAGTGTTCACGAATCAGGCACGAAAAGGGGCGTTCGTATGCAGTTGATACTCCTGTCCAACGTGCGGGGTCCGGTCGGCCAACTGTGCCTGACGTCGCGCCGTGTCTGGCTCGGGCTTTCGGCCATCGCCCTCGTCGTCGGCGCCGGCACGTTTTATGCCGGCTACCGCGTGGCCGCCGCGACGAACCCCGCCGAGAGCGTGGTAACCCTGCGCACGGACCTGGCCCAACAGGAGTCGCAGCTCCAGGCGACGCGCCGCACGCTGCAGCAGAATGTCGACGCGCTTGCGCTGCGCCTGGGACTCATGAACGCCCAGGTGGTCCGTCTGGAGGCCCTGGGATCGCGTCTGACGAGCATCGCCGGGTTCGACGACGGCGAGTTCGATTTCTCCGCGCCGCCCTCTCTGGGCGGTCCCGAGCAGCCCCTGGAGGTCAGCGACCGGGTTCAACTCGCGGAAGTCATCTCCACGCTCGACGCGCTCGACCAGCAACTTGCCGACCGCAGCCAGCAGCTCGACGTGCTCGAGGACGTTCTGCTGAACCGCAGGGTTCAGGACGAAGTCCTGCCGGAGGGACGGCCCGTAATCGGCGGGTACATTTCTTCCGGATTCGGCAACCGAACCGATCCTTTCACGGGTCGTCTCGCGTTTCACCAGGGCGTGGATTTCGCCGGGCGCCCGGGCGCCGACGTGAGCGCCGTCGGTTCGGGTGTCGTCGTCTGGTCCGGGCCGCGCTACGGCTACGGCGAGCTCGTCGAAATCAACCACGGCAACGGTTACGTGACCCGCTACGCGCACCTCGCCGACAACCTCGTTGCGGCCGGCGACACGGTGGAACGCGGCCAGCTCATCGCCCGCGTGGGCCGCACCGGCCGCGCCACCGGCCACAACCTCCACTTCGAGGTCCTTCTGAACGGTCGGCCCGTCAATCCGCTGCCCTACGTCAGAAAGCAGTAAGGACCCAAAGGGACCCGGCACTTTAATTTCCGGTCCGCCGCCCAGACATTAGAATAGGTCCGGTTGACCCGGCCCTCGGGGTGTTCATTGCTCGAGCAAGTTTCGAATCTGCTCACTGGTGTGTTCGGCAGCCGCAATCAGCGACTGCTCAAGACCTATGCCACGCACGTCCGCGAAGCGAACGCGCTTGAACCTGCCGTCAAGGCCTTGAGCGACGAGGAACTGCGCGCGAAGACCGACGAGTTCAGGGAGCGCTACGCGACTGAGGGCGACCTCGAGGCCCTGTTGCCCGAAGCGTTCGCCGTCGTGCGCGAGGTCGCCGTGCGTACGGTGGGCATGCGCCACTTCGACGTGCAGCTCGTCGGCGGCATGGCGCTGCACGATGGCAAGATCGCCGAAATGCGCACCGGCGAGGGCAAGACGCTCGTGGCGACCCTGCCCGCCTACCTCAACGCCCTGACCGGCGACGGCGTCCACATCGTTACCGTGAACGACTATCTCGCGGGGCGCGACGCCGAATGGATGGGGCCGATCTACCGCTTTCTCGGTCTCGAGGTCGGCGTCATCCGCAGCGGGCAGACGAACGAGGAGAAGCGCGAAGCCTACGCCGCGGACATCACCTACGGCACGAACAACGAGTTCGGTTTCGATTACCTGCGCGACAACCTGGCGTTCAGGCTCGAGGACCGCGTGCAGCGGCGCCTGAGCTACGCGATCGTCGACGAGGTCGATTCGATCCTCATCGACGAGGCGCGCACGCCGCTGATCATCTCGGGCCGCTCCGAGGAAAGCACCGAACTCTATGTCCACATCAACAAGCTCGTCCCGAAGCTCAAGCTGCACACGGTGCCCGACGGGCCGGCCAACGAAGCGATCGAGGCCCCGCAGGTGGAACTCCTCGACGCCAGGGGCAAGGAACTGGGCGCCATGCCGACCGACGAGGCGCTCGGCCGGGCGCGCGATGGCGGCTACCACCTGGTCGAGATCGAGCCTGACGCGAAGCAACCGCTTTGCCGGCTGTACGTTCCCGGCGACTTCACCGTGGACGAAAAGTCCAAGCAGGCGCATCTGACCGAGGAAGGTCACGATACCGTCGAGGGGCTGCTGAACCGGGCAGGCATCCTCGGTGAGGGCGACAGTCTCTACAGCGCGACGAACATCCGCCTGATGCACCACCTGAACGCTGCGCTGCGTGCGCATTCGCTGTTCAAGCGCGAAGTGGACTACATCGTTGCGAACGGCGAGGTCGTCATCGTCGACGAGTTCACGGGCCGCACGATGCCGGGCCGCCGCTGGTCCGACGGGCTCCACCAGGCCATCGAGGCCAAGGAGGGCGTCAAGGTCAAGGAAGAGAACCAGACCGTCGCGTCCATCACCTTCCAGAACTACTTCCGCCTCTACGAGAAGATCGCCGGCATGACCGGCACCGCCGACACGGAGGCCTACGAGTTTCAGCAGATCTACGGACTCGAGGTGGTCGTGATCCCGACGCACGAGACGATGATCCGCGACGACGCGCCCGACCTCGTCTACCTCAGCAAGGACGACAAGTTCGACGCGATCCTCGACGACATCGTCGACTGTCACGAACGGCGCCAGCCCGTGCTCGTCGGCACGACATCGATCGAGACGTCGGAGTTCCTGTCGGGGCTGCTCAAGAAGCGCAAGGTCCCTCACCAGGTGCTCAACGCCAAGTACCACGAGCGCGAAGCGCAGATCGTCAGCCAGGCGGGCCGGCCGGGCAGCGTAACGATCGCGACCAACATGGCGGGCCGTGGGACCGACATCGTGCTCGGCGGAAATCTCGTTGCCGAGCGCGCGGATCTTGCGGATCCCGACGAGGCCGAGCTCGAGGCGCTGGAGAAGGACTGGAACGGCCGGCACGGCGAGGTGATCGAAGCCGGCGGGCTGCACATCGTCGGCACCGAACGCCACGAGTCGCGCCGCATCGACAACCAGTTGCGCGGCCGCTCGGGCCGTCAGGGCGACCCCGGTTCGAGCCGCTTCTACCTGTCGATGGAAGACAACCTCATGCGGATTTTCGGCGATCCGGAACGCAACAAACGGTTGCTGTCGCGCGCGGGCCTGAAGGCCGGCGAGGCGATCGAGAGCAGGATGCTGTCGAAGCAGATCGAGCGCGCGCAACGCAAGGTCGAGGCGCACAACTTCGATATCCGCAAGCAGTTGCTCGAGTATGACGACGTCGCGAACGACCAGCGCAAGGTGGTCTATCACCAGCGCACGGAACTCATGGAAGAGGACGACATCAGCGCGGCGATCGAGGGCATCCGCCGCGAAGTCGTGGATCTCACGGTCGAGGAGTACATCCCGCGCGAGAGCGTCGAGGAACTGTGGGACAAGGACGGCCTGCGCATGGCCATGGAGCGCGACTTCGGACTGCGCATCGACATCGACAGGATGCTCGACGAGGACGACACGATCGGCGAGAAGGAGCTCGGGAACCTGCTCGTCAAGGCGGTCGCGGAGAACTACGAGGCGAAGGTTCAGTCCATCGGCGAACCGCTCATGCGCCGGCTCGAAAAGGAAATCATGCTGCGCCAGCTCGACATGCTGTGGAAGGAGCACATCGGCGCGCTGGACTACCTGCGCCAGGGCATCCACCTGCGCGGCTACGCGCAGCGCAATCCCAAGCAGGAATACAAGCGCGAGGCTTTCGAACTCTTCAGCAACATGCTCGATCGCGTGAAGCTCAACACCATCAGCATCCTCGCCAAGATCCAGATCAGGCGCCCCGAGGACGTGAGTGCGGTAGAGCGGCCGGCCGCCGATCAGAGCAAGCTGCGCTTTCAGCATGCCGCGGCGCCATCGCTCGCCGCGGCCGCACCGCCGCCCCTGCCGCAACAGCCGACACCGGGACAGCCGCTGCCGCCGGGGCAAGCGCTGCCCCCCGGTCAGCCCTTGCCCTCAGGTCAGCCGCTACCGTCGGCGCTGGGCCAGCGGCGGCCGCCTCCACCCCCGCAGGAACCGGCTTCGCCGTATGTTCGCGAGCAGCCGAAGATCGGCCGGAACCAGCCCTGCAGTTGCGGTTCGGGCAAGAAATACAAGCACTGCCACGGCCGTCTGAATTGAGGAACCCGGAATCGATCCGATTCACGTTGTAGTGGGGCTAATCGGCGACGGGCACGGCCGCCTGCTGATCGGCCAACGTCATGCGGGCACGCACATGGGCGGCGCCTGGGAGTTTCCGGGCGGCAAGTGCGCGCCGGGCGAATCCGCCCGCGATGCGCTGTGCCGCGAACTCGACGAGGAGCTCGGGATCGCCGTCGAGCATGTTGAACCGCTGCTCGACTACGTGCACGAGTACCCGGATCGCCGCGTGAGGCTCGACGTCTGGCTCGTGCATCGCTATCGCGGCGAGCCGCAGGCCCGCGAGGGCCAGCGCCTGCGCTGGGTGCCCGTCGGCGAACTCGGTGAATCAGGCCTGCTGAGCGCGGACCAGCCGATCCTCGATGCGCTGCAGAACAGGAAGCCCGTTCAGGCGACGCCTCAGCACAGGGCGAGCAGGAACTGAAGTTCCCCGGAAACCTGCAGCGGCCGGTTGTCGACGCCCGTCCACTCGACGAAACGGATGGTGAACTGGTGCTTGCCGGCACTGAATTCCGGATAGACGCCGTTGCCGGCCGGCAGCATGACGCGGATCAGGTTGTAGTGCGTCTTGCGATCGAGCTTGTGGATGTAGTGGCCGTCGTTCGCGATGCGCTGCACCGGATCGGCAGTCTCGCGAAGCAGTATGAGCACCTCGTTGACCGCATCGCAGAGCGGCTTCAGATGATTGGCCCACTGCAGGAGCTGCTCGGCGCGTTCGGCGTAGGGAAGATTCAGCCAGTAGCCGTACTCGGGCAGGTCGAAACCGCAGGTTCCCCCGGGAATCCAGCTACGGTGTTTTATCGCGCCCAGAAACTCGTTGTCCTTCAGCGGACCGATGAGATGCGGGCCATAGGAGGCAAGCTCGCTTGAGAGCTCGCCGATACCCTTGATGATCGAGTCGAGGCGTTCGGTGTCGACCCCCGGAGTCTCCCGAAACCCGCTCAGCATCTTGTCGAGGCGATCGAGTTCCTTGAGCGCCTCGGCCCGCACGTCGCCGTGCGCGAGGATCGACAGGATGCCGAGCAGGCTGTTGACCGCTTCGCGCGAACCGAGATCGGTTTCGCTCTTCGTATGAAACAGCGCCTGCCGGTACAGCAGCTCTATGCGCAGGAAGGTTCGTATCCTTTCGGACAGCGGCTGCTCGAACTTTACGAATTCCGCGTTCGGAGCCTGTTCCGGAAGTTCCTGCACAGTGCTTGCCATCGGACTATTCTGCGTGACGTTGCCGTGCTCGGCAAACGCGGGCGAGATCGAGATAGCGCTGGTGCAGCTTCTCGACCTGCTGTCGGGTCGAGGCCCGGTTGCCGCCGGCGTCTATGACATCGTCGGCGGCCGCGAGCCGGGCCTCCCGCGCTGCCTGTGCGCCGATGGCTGCTTCGGCTGCCGTTCGATCGATGCGATCGCGCTGCATCAGCCGTTCTACCTGGGTCTCAACCGGACAGTCTACCACCAGGACGCGTGCAACATGTTCGGCGAATCCGGTCTCGACGAGCAGGGGGACGGCGGCGATCGCGTATGGCCCCCGGGCCTGCTCGAGCAGGGTCAGTGTCCGTTCGCGAATCCGGGGGTGCAGGATCGCTTCCAGTTCACGGCGCCGGTCCGCGTCGGCGAAGACGATCTCGCGCAGCGCTCGCCGATCGAGCTCGCCGCGCGGGTCGATCACGCCTGCGCCGAAAGCGCGGCGCACTTCCTCGAGCGCCGGTTCTCCCGGAGCCACGACCTCGCGGGCGACCGCGTCGGTGTCGACCAGCGCGGCGCCGAGATTCACGAACAGGTCCGCGACTGTCGACTTGCCGCTCGCGATGCCGCCCGTGAGTCCGATGCGCAACATGCTATTGAGCCTTCCCGTCCATCCCGAGTGTGCTAGAGCGGCAGGTGCCGGTACACGTTCGTGAGCTCCGTTCCCCAGAGCAGGGCGATCCAGCCGGCGGCCGCAAGATAGGGACCGAACGGCAGCGCCGCGTCCTGCGAGCGCCGGCCTGACGCGATCAGAAAGATCCCGACGATCGAGCCCGCGGCGGCGGACAGAACGATGACGAGCGGCAGGAGCTGCCAGCCGAGCCATGCGCCGAGCGCCGCGAGCAGCTTGAAGTCGCCGTAGCCCATGCCTTCCTTGCCCGTAACGAGCCTGAACAGTTGATACACGATCCACAGGCTCAGGTACCCCGCCGCGGCCCCGATCACGCTGTCGCCGAGCGACGCAAACAGCGGCGCGCCGTCTACCGGAACGAGCGCAAGCAGCAAGCCGCCCCAGAGCAGCGGCAGCGTCAGGCTGTCCGGCAGCAACTGGTGTTCAAGGTCAATCACGGCGAGCGCAACCAGCGTCCAGGTGAACGCGAGCGCGGCGACCGTGTGCCAGCTCGGACCGAAGACCCAGGCGACGGTCAGGCCCGCGACGGCCGCAAAGACCTCAACGACCGGATAGCGAAGCGAAACCGCCCCTCCACAGTGTGCGCACCGCCCCTTGAGCCACAGATAACTCAGGACCGGGATGTTGTGCCGTGCGGCGATGCGTTCACCGCAGCTCGGACAGGCCGATCGCGGCCACCAGAGGTTGAACGTGGAACCGGCCGCATGGGGAGGCGGACTGAACGGGTGTTCTTCGGCTTCCGTGCGTTGCCGGCGCCAGGCGATCTCCATCATGATCGGGAGCCTCCAGACCACGACATTCAGGAAGCTGCCCGCCACCAGGCCCAGCACGCCGCAGGCGAGGAATAGTGCCGCCGGCCAGATCTCGAAGACTTCCAAGTGTGCTTACCGTGCCAGCCCGGCGCCCGGTTCGGGAACCGACGTCATGGTCGACCCTGCCCACCGACGACGGCCCGCAGGACGCGGCGTCGCTGTGCTCACCGGGCGTTTACTGCCGCTATTGTCGCCGCGCGGGGAGCGGGTTTCCATAGCTTCGCATGGTCGGCCGGCGTGGACCGTCACCCGCGCGCCATTCTCGATCATCATTCAAGTATTTGAAAAACAAAGGCTGTTCTCAATTTCGGACGACTTGCTGCAAATTCTGCCTAGATGACGGCGCCCATCCTGAAAATCGGCAGATACATCGCGACGACGAGACCGCCGACGAGCACGCCGAGCACGGCCATGACGAGCGGCTCGATCAGGCTCGACATGCCGTCGACGGCGTGGTCGACCTCCTCTTCGTAGAACTCCGCGACCCTGGCGGCCATTTCGTCAAGCGAGCCCGATTCTTCGCCGACCGCGACCATCTGGTTGACCAGGTTCGGAAACAGGTCCGTGTTCTGCATCGCCTGCTGCAGGCGCTGCCCGGCCGCGACATCGTCGCGCAGCCTGAGCACGGCCGCCTCATAGACGCAGTTGCCGGTGGCGCCGGCGACGGACTCGAGCGCCTCGACGAGCGGCACGCCGGCCGCGAAGGTCGTGGCGAGCGTACGCGCGTACCGGGCGATGGCCGACCTGGTCAGGATGGACCCCACGACCGGCAGCCGCAGCGCCAGCCGGTCCGTCAGGCGGCGTACGCCCCGATAGCGCCGTCTCGCCTGCAGGTACGCGGCAACGGCCACGACCCCCGCAACCGCGATGGTCCAGCCCGTATCGCGCACAAATTCAGAGAGGGAGATCACCATTCGCGTGAACGCGGGCAAGGCAGCGCCGAAGCCCTGAAACAGCGCTTCGAACTCCGGGATCACGTAGATCAGCAGGATCGCCGTGACGACCACCGCGACCGCCACGACGGCGGCTGGGTAGAACAGCGCGCGCCGGACCTTCTTCCGGATCGACTCCGACTTCTCCTTGTACGAGGCGATCTTCTCGAGCAGGGTGTCGAGCGCGCCGGCGCGCTCGCCGGCGGCAACGAGCTTCACGTAGAGATCGTCGAAGTGCCTGGGATGCTTCGCGAGCGCGTCGGCCAGCGCCGTGCCGCCCTCGATATCGGACCTGATCGCGAGGACGAGCTTCTGCATTGCCGGCTTGTCATGCCCGCTGCCGATGATGTCGAACGCCTGCACGAGCGGAATCCCGGCGTTGATCATCGTCGCGAGTTGCCGGGAGAAGATCGCGATATCGCCCGTGACGATGCGCCGCGCCGCCCCCTGGAGCCGCGACTGTCTGCGCACGCGCCTCGGCGCGATCCCCTGCCGGCGCAGCTCGCGGCGCACCGCGGCCGCATTGACGGCGAGCGTCCTGCCCCTGACCGACCGGCCCGTGCGGTCGGCGCCTTCCCAGCGGAACGGAACCGGCCTGCGTGCGGCGGAGCGGGCCATGAGTCAGTCCGGGCGCGGGGTCGCCGGGCACGCCGCGCGAATCTGCATGCGTTTGGCGAATCGGGACATGAGTTGCCGTCCGGGCCGGAACGTCCGCGACGTCAGTCGACCGTGACCCGGTTGATTTCCTCGAGACTGGTCGTGCCTTCCCTGACCGTTCTCAGGCCCGACGTCCTGAGGTCGGACACGCCGTCTTCGGTGGCCTGCTCGGCGATCTGCATGGCATCGCCTCCCTGCAGGATGATCCGGCCGATCGCTTCGGTCACGGGCATGACCTGGTAGATGCCGATCCTCCCGGAGTAGCCGCCGTTGCAGCGGTTGCATCCGGTGGCCTGGAACACGCCCGTCATCGCCTCGACATCGGCCGGGTCGAAGCCTTCCGCGAGCAGCGCGTCGTCCGGCAGCTCGACGGCTTCCTTGCAGTGCCTGCACAGGCGTCGCGCGAGCCGCTGCGCGATGATCAGGCTCACCGAGCTTGCGATCGCGTAGGGCTTGACGCCCATGTCGACCAGGCGGGTCAGCGTTCGCGGCGCATCGTTCGTATGCAGCGTCGACAACACCAGGTGCCCCGTCTGCGCCGCCTTGATCGCGATCTCGGCGGTCTCGATATCGCGTATCTCGCCGACCATGATGACGTCCGGGTCCTGCCGCAGAAACGCGCGCAGCGCCGAAGCGAACGTCAGTCCCACTTTGGGATTGACGTTGACCTGGTTGATGCCGGGCACGTTGATCTCGGCCGGGTCCTCGGCGGTCGAAATGTTCCGGTCGGCGGTGTTCAGTATGTTGAGCCCGGAGTAGAGGGAGACCGTCTTGCCGCTGCCGGTGGGGCCCGTCACGAGGATCATGCCGTAGGGCTTCATGAGGTTGTCGAGATAGGCGCGCTTCTGGGCGGCGTCGTAACCGAGCGAATCGATGCCGAGACGGGCGCTCGAGGAATCGAGCAGGCGGCAGACGATCTTCTCGCCGAAGAGCGTCGGACAGGTGTTGACGCGAAAGTCGACGCTGCGGCTGTCCGACAGCCGCATCCTGATGCGGCCGTCCTGCGGAACGCGCCGTTCGGCAATGTCCAGCCGCGCCATGACCTTGAGGCGCGCCGCGACCTTCATCGCCAGCGCCGCCGGCGGCCGGGCGATCTCCTCGAGCACGCCGTCCATGCGCAGGCGGATGCGGCAGTACTTCTCGTACGGTTCGAAGTGAATGTCCGACGCGGAGCGCCGGATCGCGTCGTGCATGATCCGGTTCACGAAACGGACGATGGGCGCATCCTCGACGTCGGCGCCGGCCACTTCCGCCCCCGGTTCCTCATCGCTTGCGGAGACGTCGATATCGGCGTCGTCGAACTCCGCGTCATCGAAACTCGAAAGCGTCGTATCGACCGCCTCGATGGCGCGCGCGACGCGGGCTTCGAGCTTGTCCTGCTCGACGACGACGGGTTCGACGCGCAGCGATGTCTGGAACCTGATGTCGTCGAGCGCCCTGAAGTCGGTCGGATCGGCGATCCCGACGTACAGGCGATTGCCCCGCTGCCTGAGCGGCAGCACGCGGTGCTTCGCGAGCAGTTCTTCGTCGACGAGCCTGACGACGTCGAGATCGAGCTCCATCGCGTCGAGGTCGAACACGGGCACGCCGAACTTGCGGCCGGCCGCCAGCGCCGCACGACGGAGATCGCGCGATCCGGACTCGCTGCGTTGAGCTCGCGCGGAACGGATGGCGCCGCCGGGGGTCACTGCGTCGACGCCGTCCCGGACGGCGTGAGCAGACGGAGCGGTCACGGCTTGTGCCTCGCTGGCCTGCTCGGCGTTGCCGAAGCTACTGCGTTCACCGAGCCCGGGCGCGGGCATCACGGCCGACAGGCCCCCGGCAGGTGCTGCGGGGCGATGGTCGTGCCGGCGGGGTTCGTATTGGCGCCCATGGGGTTCGTGACCGTCGGCGTCGCGAGGCCGCACTGCCAGACGATGCTGTCCTCGGCGTTCAGGTGCGGTGTAAGGACCAGCGTCTGACCGGCAAGGTTCGAGGCGTTGGCGTCGTTGCCGTAGGTGATGATGACTTCGCCTTCGACGACGTCCAGTTGCGAGACATACCTGCCCTGGGTGTTCGTGGCGACGGCGCTGAGCCCCGCGGCCTGCCGGTTGGCCGGAGCCGTGCCGCGGTAGAGCCAGGTTTCGGCCACCGCGGCCTGGGCGGCCGACGCGAGGTTGATGCCCTCGGCCACCTGGGAGCGGACGGTGTAGTCCTGGTACGAAGGGATCGCGACCGCCGCAACGATGCCGATGATGGCGATCACGATCATCATTTCCAGCAGCGTGAAACCCGTCTGGACCTGTTTCATTTCGATGCGCCTCCTGTGTGTGTCCTGTTGGGCGGAATCGTGAGGCATGCCCGCCCCGGCGGAGTAGCCCGGAATGGGGCGAATGTGGCCGGAAATTGACCCGGGCGCGGGGTCGTCGCGAGCAACAGGCGCAACAACAGCCTGAGCGCCGCGGCACCCGATCCGTGGGGAGCCGGTCGGTACGCTGCGGCGGGTTCGCTTGCCTTTACGAATCCGATCCGTATCGGGGAAAATAATGCGCCCCGGCTCAGGATTCGTTTCCAGCCCCTCTTTCAGGCCCAGGGATCGGCTTTGAACCTCCACGAATATCAATCGAAGGTCTTGTTCGGCGAGTACGGCATTCCCGTGCCCGAGGGCCGGATCGCGGCGACGCCGGCCCAGGCCCTGCACGCCGCCGAAGCGCTCGGCGGCGAGTTCTGGGTCGTCAAGGCGCAGGTGCATGCCGGCGGCAGGGGCAAGGCGGGCGGAGTGAAGCTCGCGCGGTCGCTCGACGAGGTCGAAGCGTATGCGGCCGGGATGCTCGGCCGGCGTCTCGTGACCCACCAGAGCGGTCCCGATGGTCTGCCGATCGACCGGGTCTACGTCGAAAGCGGCTCGGACATCGAGCGCGAGCTCTATCTGAGCCTGCTCGTCGACCGCAGCGTCGAACGGGTCGCGATCATCGCTTCGGCGGCCGGCGGCATGGACATCGAGGAGGTCGCGCGCACCACTCCCGAGAAGATTTTCACGGTGACGCTGAACCCCGCGGCGGGTCTCCTCGACCACCAGTCGCGCCGAATCGGTTTCGGACTTGGATTCGACGCGGCGCAGAGCGCGTCGCTCGGGCGAATCCTCGCCAATCTCGTCCGGCTCGTTCACGAGTGCGACGCGAGCCTCGTCGAGATCAATCCGCTGATCGTGACGAGCGCGGGCAGGATCGTCGCGCTCGATGCCAAGATCAACGTCGAGGACAATGCGCTCTTCCGGCAGCAGAAGCTTGCTGCAATGCGCGACCCGGCGCAGGAGGACGAGCGGGAGCGCAGAGCGCGCGAGCACGACCTGAGCTATGTGTCGCTCGACGGGAACATCGCCTGTCTCGTCAATGGCGCGGGGCTCGCGATGGCGACGATGGACCTCATCAAGCTGCACGGCGGGGAGCCCGCGAACTTTCTCGATGTCGGCGGCGGCGCCACGGCCGAGAACGTCGAGGAGGCGTTCAACATCATCCTGACCAACGAGCGCGTGAGAACGCTGCTCGTCAACATCTTCGGCGGCATCGTGCGCTGCGACCTCATCGCCGAGGGCGTGATCGCCGCGGTCCGCAATACCGGCGTCAAGCTGCCGGTCGTCGTGCGGCTGGAGGGCACGAACGCGAAGGAGGGGATGGAACTCCTCGCCAACAGCGGTTTCGACATCATCGTCGCGTCCGGCCTGACCGACGCCGCGACCAAGGTGATCGAGGCCGCGGAGCGGGCCGCATGAGCATACTGGTCGACGCCGATACGAAAGTCGTCTGCCAGGGCCTGACCGGGCGGCAGGGCAGCTTTCACACCGCCCGCTGCCTGGCCTACGGAACGCAAGTCGTCGCCGGGGTCACGCCGGGCCGCGGCGGCGGGACCGAACTCGATCTGCCGGTCTACGATACGGTCGCCGAAGCGAAGCGCGAGACGGGAGCCACCGTCAGCATGGTGTACGTCCCGGCGCCGTTCGCCGCCGACGCGATACTCGAGGCGGCCGATGCCGGCATCGAGATCGTGGTCTGCATCACGGAAGGCGTGCCGGTTCTCGACATGGTGCGCGTCAAGGCCGTGCTCGGCGACTACGACTGCCGCCTGATCGGCCCGAACTGTCCCGGCATCATCACGCCGGGCGCCTGCAAGATCGGCATCATGCCGGGCGCGATCCACGAGCCGGGCAGCATCGGCATCGTGTCGCGCTCCGGAACGCTGACCTACGAGGCCGTGCACCAGACCACGACCCGCGGGCTCGGCCAGACGACCTGCGTCGGCATCGGCGGCGATCCCGTTCGCGGCATGAACTTCGTCGATTGCCTGGAACTGTTCGAAGCCGATCCCGAGACCCGCGGCATCATCATGGTCGGCGAGATCGGCGGCACGGACGAGGAAGCCGCGGCCGAGTACATTGCCGAGAACGTCTCCAAGCCCGTCGTCGCCTACATCGCCGGCGTCACCGCACCGCCGGGCAAGCGCATGGGTCACGCCGGCGCCATCGTCGCGGGCGGCAAGGGAACGGCGCAAGCCAAGTTCGCCGCGCTCGAGGCCGCAGGCGTCGCAACGGTGCGCTCGCTCGCCGACCTCGGCGAAGCGATGGCCAACGCGCTCGCAGCCCGTGGCTAAGCTTCCAGCCCAAGCCAAGCCCAAGGGGACGCACACCACCCGTGGCTTGAGACCCTCGCGCGCAGGGATGCGCGCGCGGAGCGTACATGGACGTATTAACAGCGTGTCTCAAGCCACGGGTGGTGTGCGTCCCCGCAAAAACACGCGACCGTGAGGATCGCGCTCGCCCAGATCAACACCCGTGTCGGCGCGATCGACGCCAATACCCAAAGCGTGCTCGATGCGGCCGTCGAGGCGCGCGATGAGCTCGGCTGCGAGCTCGTCCTGTTTCCTGAACTCACGCTGAGCGGCTATCCGCCCGAGGATCTGCTGTTTCACCGCGGGCTGCGCGACCGCGTCGAGGCGGCGTTGGCGCGGGTGCGCGACGAGGTCACGGGGATCGCGACGTGTCTCGGTTACCCCGAGTACGAAGGCGACGCCATCTACAACAGTGCGGCAATGCTCCGTGACGGCGAGCTTCTCGCGAACCACCGCAAGTGCGCCCTGCCGAATTACGCCGTATTCGACGAGAAGCGCTACTTCGATTCCGGCACGCATCCCACGGTGACCGAAATCGGCGGTTGCCGCTTCGGCGTGATCATCTGCGAGGATGCCTGGACGCCGGAACCCTGCCGCGATTGCCGCCAGGCCGGCGCGGAGATCATCCTCGTGATCAACGGCTCGCCCTACCATCTCGACCAGGCCGCCGAACGGGAGCGTGTGCTCAGCGAGCGCGCGCGGGAGAACGGCATTCCGCTGATCTACCTGAACCTCGTCGGCGGCCAGGACGAGCTCGTGTTCGACGGCGGCTCGTTCGCGGTCGATGCGGGTGGAACGGTCGTTTTCCGCGCCCCGGTCTTCGAGGCGGGCATCCACGTCGTCGAAGTCGTCACCGGCGACGGTGCGCCCGGCATCGCCCCGCAGGCCATCGCCCCGCGGTTGCCGACCGTCGAGAGCGTCTATGCCGCGCTCGTTCTCGGTACGCGCGACTACGTCGAGAAGAACGGTTTTCCGGGCGTCGTGCTGGGCCTCTCGGGCGGCGTGGACTCGGCGCTGACGCTCTGCGTCGCCGTGGACGCGCTCGGCCCCGAGCGGGTCCACGCGGTCATGATGCCGTCGCGCTTCACGTCAGACATGAGTCTCGAGGATGCGGCGGAGCAGGCGAGGCGATTGGGCGTACGCTACGACGTCCTGCCGATCGGGCCGATTGTCGATGCGGTCGTGGAGACTCTTGGCGACGTCTTCGCGGGCCGCGCTCGTGACACGACCGAGGAGAACATCCAGGCGAGGTCGAGGGGGCTGTTGCTCATGGCGATCTCGAACAAGCTCGGCGAAATGCTGCTGACCACGGGGAACAAGAGCGAGATGGCGGTCGGTTACGCAACGCTTTACGGCGACATGGCCGGAGGCTTCGCGCCGCTCAAGGACTGCAGCAAAATGCTGGTCTATACGTTGGCCCGGTCCCGCAACGGTCGTTCGAAAGTGATTCCCGAGCGAATCATCGAACGTGCGCCGAGCGCCGAGCTTGCCCCGGACCAGAAAGACAGCGATTCGCTGCCGCCGTATGACGTGCTCGATCCGATCCTCGAATCGTTCATCGAGCAGGACAAGTCGGTCGATCAGATCGCCGCGCTCGGCTTCGACAGGGCCACGGTCGCCGAGGTGCTGCAGATGGTCAGGCGCAACGAGTACAAGCGCCGCCAGGCGCCGCCGGGCGTGAGGATCAGCAGCCGCGCCTTCGGCCGGGACTGGCGTTACCCGATCACATCGGGCTATTGATCGGTCGTTTGTTGCTCGACGCGTTTATGCGACTGCGGCTGTGACAAGTCGGTCCGATCGATCGGCCGGAAGCGTCGCTGGTCTGTGGCTCGCAGGCTGTTACTCGAGCCGGAGCGGCTGCGCGGGCTCCCCGAACGTTTCCATGAGCACGCGTTCGGCATCGAAGGCCAGATCCGTCAGGCCGAGCTGGTCGTAGGCATCGATCATGAGCAGGAGGGTTTGCTCGAGCTCGGGCGAGCCGGAGTAGTGCTCCAGCGCGTACATCGTGCGGTTGACGGCCGCGACGTGGGCGCCGCGATCGAGGTAGTAGCGTGCGACGTGATTCTCGTACGCGGTGAGCCGGTTTCTGAGATACACCATGCGCTGGCGGGCGTCGTCGGCGTAGCGGCTCTCGGGGAAGCGCCTGAGCAACTCCTGGAAGGCCGCGAACGACGCCAGCGTGTCTTTCGGCGGCCGGACCGACAGGTCGACGTCGAACATCCGCTCGAGAATGTTCGGCGCCTGGTCGAAGAAGACGCGCCCCTTCATGTAAAGGCAGTAGTCGACACGCGGGTGCGTCGGGTTCTCGCGTTCGAACTCCTCGGCGGCCTCGATCGCGGCCTCCGGCTGCTGACTGCGGTCGTAGAGGTAGATGAGATCGAGCTGGGCCTGGCGCGTGAGGTTGCTGAAGGGATAGCGCGCTTCGAGCTGCTGGAACATGGCGATCGCGCCGGCGTAGTTGCCGGACTGCATGGCTTCGAAGCCCCGGTCGTAGAAGCCTTCCGCGCCGAAATCCTGGATGATCTCGTCGCGGCGGCCGCAACCGGCAAGCAGGCTCACCGCACAGGCGGCCAGCACCAGGCATTTGATAGTCTTCAACACGCGTGCGTCCATAGACCCTTCGGCGCCGAAGTATAGCGAAAAGTTCCGGTGAGGCCGGCGATTGCGGATGGCGCGCATGTTGACGAGGGTTGCGGTTTCAGTGCGCTGACAGGCATGAACGTCACGGCATTCACGACGATGGAACGGATCTCGAGAACGGTTGTGGTGCCCGCGGATTTCGCGGGCAAGCGGCTCGATCAGGCCGCCGCGGCGCTCATGTCGGAGTTCTCCCGCAGCCGGCTCAAGACCTGGATAGACGACGGCCGCCTGACGGTTGACGGCACGAGTGCGCAACCGAAATCGCGGCTTGCCGGAGGCGAACGGCTCGTGCTCGAGACGGAGCTTGAGCCGCTTGCCGAAGTCGGCCCTGAACCGATTCCGCTCAATATCGTCTGGCAGGACGAGCAGCTCTTCGTCATCGACAAGCCGGCTGGCCTCGTCGTGCATCCGGGCGCGGGCAACGCATCGGGGACGCTGCAGAACGCCCTGCTGAACCTCGACCCGGTGCTCGCGGCCGTGCCGCGGGCCGGGCTCGTGCATCGGCTGGACAAGGACACGAGCGGACTGCTCGTCGTCGCACGCACGCTGGCGGCCCACGCGTCGCTCGTCGAGCAGCTCCAGACGCGCCGCATGGGACGGGTCTACGAGGCGGTCTGCCAGGCCGTACTCAGCGGCGGCGGCGCGATCGATGCGCCGCTAGACCGCCATCCGCGCGAGCGGACGAAGATGGCCGTGCGCGAACGCGGCCGGCCGGCCCGCACGAGCTACCGCGTGCTCGAGCGTTTCCGCGCCCACACCCACGTCGAAGTGAAACTCGACACCGGCCGCACCCACCAGATTCGCGTCCACATGGCGCACATACGCGCACCGCTGGTCGGCGATCGCACGTACGGGGGCAGGCCCCGCTTTCCGCGCGCGCCGAGCGAGTCGCTGCGGGCGGCGCTGGAGGCGTTCCCGAGGCAGGCGCTGCACGCTGCGCGGCTCGAGCTTGCGCATCCCGTCGATGGCCGGCCGCTGTCGTTCGAGAGCCCGTTGCCGGCCGATCTCGAGGAACTGCTCGCGGCGCTGCGCGCGGACAGGGAGACCACGAAAGCGAGATGACAACCAATCCCCAACGAAAGTTCGGTGACCGCGATGGCAGCGGAGGCGGATTCGAATGAGCGCGCCTCCAAGGGAAACGGACCTGATCGCCACGGCCACGGTACGGCGCCGGGCACGGAACCGATGAGGGCGCTCGCGTACCAAGCGGACTGGCCCGCGCCCGCGCGCGTCAAGGCCTGGGTCAGCACTCGCGACGGCGGGGTCAGCAGTGCGCCGTACTCGACGCTGAATCTCGGCACGCATGTCGGTGACGAACCGGGTGCCGCGGCTGAAAATCGCCGCCGGCTCGCTGCGGCGCTCGGGCTTCCCGCGGACCCGAACTGGCTGACGCAAGTGCACGGCTGCCGGGTCGTCGATCTCGACGAGCCGTGGTCCGGCCCGGCCGACGGCGCGGTGACCGGCCGGACCGGCGTCGTCTGTGCGGTACTCACCGCCGACTGCCTGCCGGTGCTGCTTGCCGACCGCGGCGGCAGTCGAATCGGGATCGCACACGCCGGCTGGCGCGGTCTGGCCGCGGGCGTTCTCGAGGCCGTCGTCGCGGCCATGGAGACGCCGCCCGAGGAACTTCTCGTCTGGCTCGGGCCGGCGATCGGTCCGGCGGCCTACGAGGTCGGCGACGATGTGCGAACGGCTTTCGTCGACGCCGACGCCGACGCCGACGCCGACGCGGATGCGGGTGTGGCTGCAGACGCGACCATGGTCTTTCGTCCGAAC
Source organism: Gammaproteobacteria bacterium (assembly GCA_022819855.1). Taxonomy (GTDB): domain Bacteria; phylum Pseudomonadota; class Gammaproteobacteria; order Steroidobacterales; family Rariloculaceae; genus Rariloculus. The sequence goes on from JAJEGN010000005.1 coordinate 423,169, forward strand.
CAGCGCGGCCGCTGGCAGGCCGACCTCTACGCGCTCGCACGCATGCGCCTGCAGCGGCTCGGAGTGACGTCGATCCACGGTGGCGGATCGTGCACCTTCAGCGAACCCGAGCGCTTCTTCTCGCATCGCCGCGAGGCGCCCTGCGGGCGGATGGCAAGCCTCATCTGGCTCGCTGATGAAGGCGGACCATGACAATACAGCGACCGATCGCGCCGTATCCCTCCGAATCCTTCGAGCTTGCTCGGGTGAGGGGGGGATACGGCGCGATCGGGCGCGGCCCTACCGAGTGATGCCAGCGGGATCCTCGCCGCCCGCCAATACGACGTAAGCCGACGCTGGCCGGTGCGAGTCCGAATGATCACCGGTTGATAATCGCCGCGCCCGGCCTCATCTAATAACCGATTCGATCACCTTCAGAGGCCGCGCTCATGCGCATGGACAAACTGACGAGCAAGTTCCAGCTTGCGCTTGCCGACGCGCAGTCGCTTGCGGTCGGCCGCGACCACCAGTTCATCGAGCCGGTTCACCTCATGGCGGCGCTGCTCGACCAGGACGGCGGCACGGCGCCGGGTCTGCTGAGCAAGGCCGGCGTCAATGTGAACCTGCTGCGCTCGCGGCTCGGTGAGGCGCTCGATCGGCTGCCGGCGGTCCAGGGCACAGGTGGCGAGCTGCACATCTCCAACGACCTCGGCAAGCTTCTCAACGTCACCGACAAGCTCGCCCAGAAGCGCGGCGATGCATACATCTCGAGCGAGTTGTTCATCCTTGCGGCCGTGCAGTCGCGCGGTCCGCTCGCCGGGCTGCTGCAGGAGTCGGGCGCCGTCAAGGGCGCCGTCGAGAAAGCCATCGACGAGGTGCGCGGCGGCGCGACCGTCGAGGATCCGAACGCCGAGGATACGCGCCAGGCGCTCGACCGCTACACCATCGATGTGACCGACCGGGCCGCGCAGGGCAAGCTCGATCCCGTCATCGGCCGCGACGACGAGATCCGCCGCACAGTGCAGGTGCTGCAGCGCCGCACCAAGAACAACCCGGTGCTCATCGGCGAGCCCGGCGTCGGCAAGACCGCGATCGTCGAGGGTCTCGCCCAGCGCATCGTCAACGGCGAGGTCCCGGAAGGCATCAAGTCCAAGCGCATCCTCGCGCTCGACCTCGGCGCGCTCATCGCGGGCGCCAAGTTCCGCGGCGAGTTCGAGGAACGCCTCAAGGCCGTGCTCAACGACCTCGCCAAGCAGGAAGGGCAGATCATCCTGTTCGTCGACGAGTTGCACACGATGGTCGGCGCCGGCAAGGCCGAGGGCGCCATGGACGCCGGCAATATGCTCAAGCCCGCGCTCGCCCGCGGCGAGCTGCATTGCGTCGGCGCGACGACCCTCGACGAGTACCGCAAGTACGTCGAAAAGGACGCCGCGCTCGAGCGGCGCTTCCAGAAGGTGCTCGTCGACGAGCCGTCGGTCGAGGACACCATCGCGATCCTGCGCGGCCTCAAGGAACGCTACGAGGTGCACCACAAGGTGCAGATCACCGACCCCGCGATCGTTGGCGCGGCCGTGCTCTCCCATCGCTACATCAGCGACCGGCAGTTGCCCGACAAGGCAATCGATCTCGTCGACGAGGCGGCATCGCGCATCCGCATGGAGATCGACTCCAAGCCCGAGGAGCTGGACCGGCTCGAGCGGCGCCTGATCCAGTTCAAGATCGAACGCGAGGCGCTCAAGAAAGAATCCGACGAAGCTTCGAAGAAGCGGCTCGGCGATCTCGAAGCGCAGATCGACAGGCTCGAGGCGGAGTTCGCGGACCTCGAGGAGATCTGGAAGGCCGAGAAGGCAACCGTGCAGGGCGAGGCGCACATCAAGGAAGAACTCGTGCGCGCCGAGCAGGAAATGGAGAAGGCCCAGCGGGCCGGCGATCTCGCCCGCCTGTCGGAGCTGCAGTACGGCCGCATTCCGGAGTTGCAGCGGCAGCTCGAGCAGGCGCTCGGCGCCGACGAGGCGGCCCGGCGGCTCGTGCGTAACAAGGTCACCGAGGAGGAAGTCGCCGAAATCGTCTCGAAGTGGACCGGGATTCCGGTGTCGAAGATGCTCGAGAGCGAGAAGGACAAGCTCGTCCGGATGGAGAGCTTCCTCGAGCGGCGCGTGGTCGGCCAGTCCGAGGCGCTCGAAGCCGTGTCGAACGCGATCCGCCGCTCGCGCGCGGGACTGTCCGACCCGAACCGGCCGAACGGCTCGTTCCTGTTTCTCGGCCCGACGGGTGTCGGCAAGACGGAACTCACGAAGGCGCTCGCCGCATTCCTGTTCGACACCGAGGAAGCCATGGTGCGCATCGACATGTCCGAGTTCATGGAGAAGCACTCGGTCGCGCGGCTCGTCGGCGCGCCGCCGGGCTACGTCGGCTACGAGGAAGGGGGCTATCTGACGGAAGCCGTGCGGCGCAAACCCTATTCGGTCGTGCTGCTCGACGAGGTCGAGAAGGCCCATCCGGACGTTTTCAACGTGCTGCTGCAGGTGCTCGACGACGGCCGCCTGACCGACGGACACGGACGTACCGTCGACTTCCGCAACACCGTGATCGTCATGACCTCAAACCTCGGCAGCCAGCGCATCCAGGAGCTTGCCGGCGAGGAAAACTACGCGCGCATGAAGGAAGATCTGCTCGGGATCGTCGGCCAGCACTTCCGGCCGGAGTTCCTCAATCGCGTTGACGACATCGTCGTGTTCCACCCGCTCGAGGCCGAGCACATCCGCCGGATCGTCGATATCCAGCTCGAGCACCTGCACCAGAGGCTCGGCGAGCGCGACATCGGGCTCGCGCTCGACGCCGAAGTGTGCGACCGCCTCGCCGAAGCGGGCTTCGACCCCGTCTACGGCGCTCGGCCCTTGAAGCGCGTGATTCAGCAGCAGCTCGAAAACCCGCTCGCGCAGCGGATTCTGAACGGGGATTTCGGGCCGGGAGACACGATTCGTGTTGCTGTCGAGGCAGGCGAACTGGCCTTCACGCAAGGCGATGCCGCGGAGGCTGCCTGACGCGCGTAACGTTGCCGGCGCGCCATCGCCCTCGATCGATCGACCGAAGGATCGGCGCAATCGCGTTCCCGGAATCGTCGTTGTGCAAGCTCCACGCTGAGCCCCGCCCTTGAAATCGGGGCGGCTTACCCAAAAGATATGCCCGTTCCGTGGCCACGCGAGGCTGGCGCATGCCCATCTACGAGTACCGTTGCGAATCCTGCGGTCATACGCTCGATGCGTTGCAGAAGATCGCCGACGCGCCGTTGTCGGACTGCCCGAATTGCGATGAGGCTGCGCTCAAGCGGCTGATCTCGGCGCCGGTCTTCCGGCTCAAGGGCAAGGGCTGGTATGAGACCGACTTCAAGTCGGACAAGGAAACGAAGCGGAACCTGGCCGACCGTACCGATGGAGAAGCCAAGCCCGACAAGCCCACGGACGCGAAACCGGACAAGAAGGCCGACGAGAAGCCCGCGACCGTCAGCGACAAGCCTGCCGGCGGCAGCAAGAAACCGGCGGAGGACGGGCGTTCGGTCCGATCTTCAAGCGGCGCAGGGAAGGCGTCCTCAGGGCCACGGTCCGGCACGGAGGCTGCCTGATCGGCGGGCATGGCCATGCACAAGATCATCGGCAAACTCGTCGAAACTGTTACCGAGGCCACCTGATTGGCCGGTAAAGCAATGATTCGCCTGCGCCGCTACGTGGTGGCGGGGCTCCTGGTTTGGTTGCCGGTCGGGGCGACCATCCTCGTCTTCTCGCTGCTGCTCGATCTCGCGGACCAGGTCCTGCTGTTTCTGCCCGAAGCCTTCCGTCCCGAAGCGCTGCTCGGATTTCGAATTCCCGGGCTCGGCGCGATACTCGCGTTGATCGTGCTCATCGTCACGGGCACGTTCGTTGCGAATCTCGTCGGCCGCAGGCTCGTCAATTTCTATGAGAGCTTCCTGGCCCGGATTCCGCTCGTGCGCACCGTCTACAGCGCCGTCAAGAACTTCGCCGAACTCGTGTTGAGCGACACCGGCAGCTCCTTCAAGAAGGTGTTGCTGATCGAGTATCCGCGCAAGGGGCTTTACAGCATCGCGTTTCAGACCTCTGAGGAACCGGAAGAGGTGGAATTCCGTACGGGCGTGTCGCTCGTCACCGTGTTCCTGCCGACGACGCCGAACCCGACCTCCGGCTTCATGCTGTTCGTGCCGCGCGACCACATCAAGGAACTCGACATGTCGGTCGAGGAAGCGCTCAAGATGATCATTTCGCTCGGCGTCGTCGTGCCGCCGTGGCATCCGTTGCATCCGGCGCCGTCTGCGGAACAGGCGCCGCTTGCGAGTTCGGAGCCGCCGCCTTAACATCGCCGCTCCCCCGCGTCGCGGGTCCTTTCACGAAGCAAGACCCCATGCGCAGTCACTACTGCGGTCATGTTGACCGCTCAGCTATAGGCCGCGATATCGCTGTCGCTGGCTGGGTCCATCGACGCCGCGACCATGGCGGCGTGATCTTCGTGGACCTGCGCGATCGCGAGGGGCTCGTGCAGATCGTCTTCGACCCGGACAGCCCCGAGATATTCGAGGTCGCCGAGCGGCTGCGCAGCGAGTACGTGTTGTCGGTCGAGGGCCGGGTTCGCGAGCGGCCGGAAGGCACCGTGAACCCGAACATGGCGACCGGCGAGGTCGAGATCGTCGCGGCCCGGCTGACCGTGCTCAACAGCGCGAAAACGCCGCCGTTTCATCACGACGAGCCGGCCAGCGAGGAGCTCAGGCTTCGTTATCGCTATCTGGACCTCCGGCGCGAACCGATGTACCGGAACCTGCGTCTGCGCCACGAAGTGACGCGGGCCTTGCGTGCGTTCCTCGACGTGGCCGGATTCGTCGATGTCGAAACGCCGATGCTGACGAAGACGACGCCGGAGGGCGCTCGCGACTACCTCGTGCCGAGCCGCACGCAGCCCGGCACATTCTTCGCGTTGCCGCAATCGCCTCAGCTTCTGAAGCAGTTGCTGATGATGTCGGGCATCGATCGCTACTACCAGATCGTGCGCTGTTTCCGCGATGAGGATCTGCGCGCCGACCGGCAGCCGGAGTTCACCCAGCTCGATATCGAGACCTCGTTCCTCGATGAGAACGGCGTCATCGAGCTCATGGAGGAGCTGATCCGGTACACGTTTCGCGCCGTGCTTGACGTCGAGCTGCCCGACCCGTTTCCGCGGCTGACCTACGCCGAAGCGCTCGCCCGGTTCGGCTCGGACAAGCCGGACCTGCGCAACCCGCTCGAACTCGTCGAGGTCGGCGATCTCCTTCGGGGCGTCGAATTCAAGGTATTCGCGCGCCCGGCCGAGGACCCCGCGAGCCGCATCGCGGCGCTCAGGGTGCCGGGCGGCGGCGAACTCACGCGCAAGGAGATCGACGACTACACGGCGCTGGTCGGACGCTACGGCGCGAAGGGCCTCGCCTACATCAAGGTCAACGACGCCGCGGCCGGCCGCGACGGCCTGCAGTCGCCGATCCTGAAATTCCTGCCGGACGAGGCCATCGGCGGCGTACTCGAGCGCGTTGAAGCCGTCGATGGCGACCTGATCTTCTTCGGCGCGGACAGGAACGCCGTCGTCAACGATTCGCTGAGCGCCCTGCGCGACGCGCTCGGCCGCGACCTCGGCCTGACCGCGGACGGCTGGGCGCCGCTCTGGGTCGTCGACTTCCCGATGTTCGAGCGCGACGAGAAGGGCGGCTGGACATCGATCCACCATCCGTTCACGGCGCCGCGCGATCCGTCACCGGCAGCATTGATCGAGGACCCCGGCGGTTCCGTGTCCTGCGCCTACGACATGGTCCTGAACGGTTCGGAGATCGGCGGCGGCTCGATGCGTATCCACTCGCCCGAGATGCAGTCCGCCGTATTCGAGCTGCTCGGCATCTCGGCCGAAGAGGCCCAGGCCAAGTTCGGGTTCCTGTTGACGGCACTCGAATACGGCTGCCCGCCGCATGGCGGGATCGCGTTCGGGCTCGAACGGCTCGTGATGTGGATGGCCGGTGCCCAGAGCATCCGCGAGGTCACCGCGTTTCCGAAGACGCAAAATGCAAATTGCCTGCTCACGGGCGCGCCGAGTCCGGTCGAAGCCGGGCAACTCAGGGAACTCGGTATCGCGCTGCGCAAGCGTCGGGACACCTGAGTGCCCGGGGAGCCGTCGCGGGAAGGGAGTCGTGGCTGACGATCGGGTCGACACGCCCGCCGAGACCGCTTTCAAGCGGCCGGAGTCCGTTCTCGTGGTGATCCATACGCCGCAGCGCGACTGTCTGCTGCTCGACCGCGTGAGCCCGCCGGGATTCTGGCAATCGGTCACGGGCAGCCTCGAATGGGGAGAATCCGCCGCTGCGGCCGCCGCGCGCGAGGTTCGGGAGGAGACGGGTCTGGACCCTGCGGGACTGCGCAACGTTGGCGTTCGGCGAACGTTCCCGATCCTGCTCGAGTGGCGCTCGAAGTTCGCCCCCGGGGTCAGCGAGAACGTGGAGCACCTCTGGTACCTCGAGATCCCGGACGCCGTCGAGATCGAACTCAACGTGCTCGAGCATCGCCGCTATTGTTGGATGCCCGTTGCCGAAGCAATCGAACGCGTGTGGTCCTGGACGAACCGTGAAGCGCTGATTCGCATGTCTGAGCTCTACCGAGGAGTGTGAATTCCCGAAGATTTCGTATCCGTCCTGTTGCAGTAGCCAACGCAAACGAAACAAATTCAAGATATCGCCTGAACGGCGTTTCTACGTATTGACAGGATCCACAAAGCGACGGTTGTATTGCTCAGCGTTGGCTCCGAACATTCCCTCAATTCGTCGGTTTGTGTTCGAGCCTGACAAATATCCCTGCGCAGCAGTACGCAACGATCGCCAAACACGGCAAAATATAAAATGGAATTGGATCGTGAGAAATGAAGACCATCCTCAGGTCACGTTCAAAAGCAGTCGCCATCGCAATTAGTGCAATACTTAGCGCTTCCCATATCGCCACTTGCGCCGCGTTCGTCGGACGAAGATTCAGTAATCGTTCCTTTCTGGATCGATACGCGGTACTGGCTGATATAAGTACTACACCTGTCCAGAAAGCACCGGCCCCGCTCAGTTGATCACCGGCAAGGACTTGCGTGACACTGTCCAGCCAATATAAGAGGCCAAACATCAAAGCGATATTTGATCCCAGAAACCGCTTGTCCAGCCGCAACATTAGAATCCAATTGCCCATCAACATGTTACTCCTGTGCAGTCAATGCTTCAGGCACTCCTCCAAACGGACACAGCGATCCGCACGCGCCGCCACGCGTGAATCGTGGGTGACCACGATCAGAGTTGCACCAAGTCCACCCAGATTTTCGAGCACTTGGTGCTGTAAGCGATCATTGAGATAAGTGGTTCCTTCATCGAGTAGTAGCATCTTGGGTTGGCGGTAGATAGCACGTGCTATCATGATTCGTTGCAGTTGTCCTCCTGAGAGATTCGATCCGATATCGCCTACCAGCGTCTGGTATTGCATGGGCATGCGGTGGATTTCCTCGTGGATGCACGCGAGTTTCGCTGCTTGTTCGACCCGCTCGGGATTAGCGTGGCGGTCACCCGCTGCAATGTTCTCAAATAGCGAACCGGAAAATAAACTGTCGTCCTGCATAATCACTCCCAACTGCTGGCGATAATGGGCCGTGTCCAGACGACTTAGTTCTTGGCCATCGATGCGTACTTCACCGCTGGTGGGAATGAGGAGCTTCGCGAGTATTTTGATCAACGTCGATTTTCCCGAGCCCGATTCACCCATTACGGCAACAAATTCACCCTCAGCCACCTCTAGATCCAAGTTCTCAAGTACTGCTTCTTCCTCATCATTATACGCGAATTTCAGTGCATGGATACTCACCGTTCCGCGTAATTGTGGCTGACTTCCGTACTGTTTCTCAGTCACTTCACGTTCCGCCAATGCAATGTCCGCAATCCGCTCCTGGTGCAGTTTTAACATGCGGAATCCCACAAGCGCAGTGATGAGCGAATGGACACGCGCAGAAAACATGCTACTGTAGGCACTGAACGCGAAAAGCATGCCAAGTGTGAAACCGCCGTTGATGACTCGGGATGCTCCCAGCAACAGCATGGTTACGCCCTCGACACTACCGATTACAGACCCGGCCAATGCAACGTGAATCCCGAAGCGATTCAGCCTTGCTGAAGAGTTGATAGATGCAACGTACCGTTCGCCCCACGCGTGTTCACGATCGGTTTCCGCTCCGAGCAGTTTGATTACGCGGTGCCGCTGGACGTTTTCGATGAAACTGGAACTTTCAAGAGCCGCAGCGCCTATAGACTCCTGGGTCAGGTGCTTCAGCGGTGCATAGCAAGCGGCGTTTAGTCCGGCGAAAAGAGCCAAAAACAGGCACAGTACCAAGGTCATTTGCCACGAATACAGGATCAGGAGCACAAGGGCTCCGATTGCCATGACCGCGTCCAGTAGTATCCCGAATGCGCCACCAATCAGAAAACTGCTGATGGGTGAAACGGAACTGAAACGCGACAACACATCTCCCGTGTGACGTGCCGTTAGCCAACTATCGGGTAAACGTAGCAAGTGATGTGTCAAACCACCAACCATTCGAAGTGCCGCGCTGTTACTCACATAGAGCAAGAGTAGCGAGCGGAAGTACGCCGTAAAAGCCGAGGTCAGCGCAATCAAGCCGAATGCCGCTGCGAGCGCGATGACAATATTCATGTCGCCCTGACGAATACCTTGATCTACGGTGAACTGCATGTTGAGCGGCATTACTAGCGCAAAGATTTGCAGCAATACCGTCATGCAGAACATTGCACTTAGTGGACCTTCGAGCCCCTTAAGTGCACTTAGGAATGACGATAGTTTTGCGGTATCTGGTGTTTCTTTTTTCTCAAAAGTGGGTGTAGGCGTCAATTCCAACGCGACGCCTGTAAATCTGAGATTGGTTTCTTTCAGACTCAGCCTGCGTACACCGAGTGCGGGGTCGACTATAGTAATTCCCTGGCGATCGACGGACTTTAATACGACGAAGTGATCCAACTCCCAGTGCAGAATCGCGGGAGATCTGAGCTTGTCCAACTCCATGAGTTCGATACGCACCGCCCGACATTTTAGTCTTATTTGCTCGGCACATTCGCGCAAGTGCCTCAAGCTTGTTCCTCGAATAGAGAACCGAAACCGAACGCGTAGCTCACGTATCGAAACGTGGTAGCCGTAGTAGCCTGCAATCATTGCCAAGCACGCTAAGCCGCACTCTGCGCGCTCAGACTGAAGTACGACCGGAAGCCGCATTGCTTCGAATAATCCCAGTTCAGAGGCGACGCGCCGTGCGGTTCAACGGCTCCAACATCCAATCGAGCAGAGTGCCGTAGTCGCGCACAATATCCGCAGTCAGGGTCATTCCCGGGCGCACGGAATCAATGAGATCATTCGGCAGATTGAATCCATCCGGAAACGTTACATTAACCTGGTAGTTTGCATTGTCCTGAACGGAAATCATGAACGCTTCACCAGGAACCAACGTTGTCTCTGAGATCGACCGCACTCTTCCGGATTGAACGCCGTATCGCTCGTACGGAAAGGCATCCAGGTACACTCGTACGTCTTGCCCAGGTTCGATGAAACCCATACCCTCCGAGGGCACCAGCAATCGTCCTTCCAATTCGGTGTTTGCGGGTACGATATCCAACAGCTGCTGCCCGTGTTGCACCGGATCTCCGACCTCAACGCGCATGGAAGCTACGGTTCCCGTTCTGGGTGCCATAACGAACATAGTTTCTTCGCTGCGAATCTGTGAACCTTGAATCGCGAGAGCGTGGGATTGTTCACGGATAGCCGCCAGATCCAGATCGCGACTGATATCGAGCTGTTTCAGGCGCAGCTCGCTGGCGGTCACACGCGCGCGCAAACGATCCGCCTCACGCCGTCGTTCCCATAGGGCTAGCAACCATGTTCGTACCTCCTCCTCCATGCGAATTACATCGGTTCGGGTTAGATATCCCGACGTCGCCAACCCCTTGAGTTCCAATTGACGCTGGCGCCCGACTTCCAGCCGGGTTTCGGATAGCTGTATTTCTTGATCCAGCAGACTCAACTCCGCACGGTCCGCATTGTTCTGCTGGATAACCAGAGCCTTTTCCTGCTCGTATTGTCTCGAAACCAGATCTGCACGAATACTCAAGGTCGACCGCTGTTCCTCCAGCTCCTGAAGCATGCGGCCTTCGACTGTCAGCGACTCGCTGAAGCCGCGCCCGGAAGAGATTTCAAACAGAACTTCGCCGAACTCTACACGTTCACCAGCGTTTGCGTATCGGCGGGTTACGATTCCGGACGACCTTGCAGTGACCCTCGACCAACCGTCAACCGGGGACAAGTAACCATGTACTTGTTCCTTGCGAGCGAACTCGTATGTTGTCGCAAAGCCAAGCGAAGCCGCTATTACAACGAACGAAAAAACAGCTACCAGGTGTGCGGACGGGGGTCGCGACAGAAGCGGAGCTTGCCATTCGGAACCGCGACGCCATTCCAGAACCTCGTCGCGAAAGAGAGGCACATTGTTACCGGCCGGCCTCGATATACTAATGCTCAAGCCGCTCGAGGAAAAAAAGCTGATAACAATGTGCTACGTACTGGCGCGTAGTCTGCTTATCGGCCAGAACCCCCTTAGCCCCCTGAAAAACATCCTGCTGCGGCGCCTCCTACGGCGCCCCCAACCACCGCACCCCCAAGTGCAGCGCCGGCCTTGACTTGAGGACCTCCCGGTGCTCTTGCACCGGCGAGGGCACCATTGGCGGCACCGCCAGCGATGCCAGCGGCACATTGCAAATCCATGTCCGCATTCCCGTTAGAGGGAGGAAGGCCCAGTGCCTCTCGATTGCATGCGCTTCGTTCGTTGACGTTTCTAATGCTGGAACACTCTCCCGGAGTTAATCTCACAGCATCTTGGTACTGAGGTGGAAGCACGGGACTGGGCGGGCCCGGATTGACAATTCCGCCGACAACTATGGCGATTTCCGACTCGGTAAGTAGTCTCATTACATGTTTCTCCCAAATTTCAATTCAATCGTGATCCTCAGGATCACCTCTCGATCACATCACGCTGAGTGACCGATTATTGCCGAGCCTAAAGCACAGGGGGGGGGGGGGTGTCAAGTGTTATTTGTGTGCCAATCTTGAAAAAAAGGAACTATCGGGCGACGCGCCGCCTCGATCTGGCTCAACCCTTGACAAACGTGACCAGTTCGTAGAGCAGTTCAAGCGCCTCGCGCGGCGACAGACTGTCCGCATCGAGCGCCTCAAGCCGTTGCCGTAGCCGGTCGGGTGCTGCCGGGACCGCCTCGAAGCCGAGTTCCTGCTGCGGGTTCGCTTTGGCGAGCGCCTGCTGTTCGCGCTCGAGCAGCTTGAGATAGCCACGCGCGTCGTCGATGACGCGCCGCGGCACGCCCGCGAGTTCCGCGACGTTCAGGCCGTAGCTCTGGTTCGCGGGACCGGGCTTCACGCTGTGCAGGAATATGAGTTCGCGGCCGTGCTCGGTCGCGTCGAGATGGACGTTCGCGCAGTTGGGCAGGTCGTCGGGCAGGCTCGTGAGTTCGAAGTAATGCGTCGCGAACAGCGTGAACGCATCGAGCTCGCGGCCGATGTGGCGCGCCGCGGCCCAGGCCAGCGACAGGCCGTCGAATGTGCTCGTGCCGCGGCCGACCTCGTCCATGAGCACGAGGCTAGCGCGCGTCGCGTTGTTGAGGATTCTGGCCGTCTCCGTCATTTCGACCATGAAGGTCGAGCGCCCGCCCGTGAGGTCGTCGGCCGCGCCGATGCGTGTGAATATCCGGTCCACCGTGCCGATGACCGCGGCCTCGGCCGGCACGAAACTGCCGATATGCGCGAGGATCACGATGAGCGCCGTCTGGCGCATGTAGGTCGACTTGCCGCCCATGTTCGGGCCCGTGATGATCAGCATCCGCTGGTGCTCGTCGAGCCGCATGTCGTTCGGCACGAACGGCGCCTCGGACGATTGCTCGACGCCGAGGTGTCGGCCGGCGCGATAGTCGATCTGCGGGTCTTCGACGAGTTCCGGCCGCACGAGGCCCAGCGTCGAAGCGCGCTCCGCGAGGTTCGTCAGCGTGTCGATCTCGGCGATGCTCGCGACCGTCTGCTGCAGGCCTTCGAGGCTTTCCGCGAGCAGGTCGAGCAGTCCGTCGTAGAGCAGTCGTTCGCGGGCGAGCGCGCGTTCCCGCGCGCCGAGGATCCTGTCCTCGAATTCCTTGAGTTCGGGCGTGATGTATCGCTCGGCGCCCTTGAGCGTCTGGCGGCGGATGTAGTCTGCCGGCGCTGAGGCGGCCTGGGTCTTGGTGATCTCGATGTAGTAGCCGTGCACGCGGTTGTAGCCGACCTTGAGTTTCGGTAGGCCCGTGCGCTCGCGCTGCTCCTTTTCGAAGCGGTCGAGAAACTCGCTCGCGTTGGTGCTGGCCGCACGCAAGTCGTCGAGCTCGGCGTCGTAGCCGTCGGCGATGACACCGCCGTCGCGCACGAGCGCCGGCGGCGTCTCGACGAGTGCGCGCTCGAGCAGGCTGCGCTCCTCGGTGTGCTCGGAGCAGGACCGGTCGAGTTCTTCGAGCCGCGGCGAGTCGATGCCGTCGAGCTGCGTCTTGATCCCCGGGATCATTGCGAGGCCGTCCCTGAGTTGCGCGAGATCGCGAGGCCGGGCGGAGCGCAAGGCGACACGAGTCAGGATTCGCTCGAGATCGCCGATCTCCTTCAGCGCCTTGGCGAGGGCGCCGGCAAGTCCGCGCTCGCACAGCGTCTCGATTGCCTGTTGGCGTTTCTTTAATGGCTCGCGCGCCCGGATCGGCCGGCCGAGCCAGGCCCGGATGAGCCGGCTGCCCATTGGCGTCGCGCAGCGGTCCATGATTCCGGCGAGCGTGAATTCCCGCGTCGATCCGAGGGACGACTCGATCTCGAGGTTGCGGCGGGTCTGCGCGTCGAGAATCAGCGCGTCGTCGTGGCGTTCGCGGGTCAGGGTGCGCACGTGCGGCAGTTCCGAACGCTGCGTTTCCTTGACGTACTGGATAAGGCAGCCCGCAGCGCCGATGGCCGATGACAGGTCCTCGGCATCGAATCCCTTGAGGTCGATGGTGTTGAACTGGGCGCAGAGCAGCCGCTTGCCGGTCTCGACGTCGAAGTGCCATGGCGGCCGGTGGCGAACCTGCGCGTGGCTCGCGAGCCCGTTCGGAGCGGCGGCGTCCTCGGGCAGCAGGAGTTCGGCTGGCGCGAGACGCTCGAGTTCGCCCGCGAGCACCTCGTCGTCGGCGAGTTCGGTCACGGCGAGCCGTCCGCCCGCGAGATCGAGCCAGGCGAGTCCGGCCGGTGCGCCGGGGGAGCCCCCGGAGCCCGGCGAGCCGGGGTCGAGCGCCGCGACATGGCGTGTCTCCGCGGCCCCGAGCAAGGCTTCGTCGGTCAGCGTGCCGGGCGTCACGATCCTGACGACGCGCCGTTCCACGGGACCCTTGCTCTTCGCCGGGTCGCCGATCTGTTCGCAGATCGCAACCGACTCGCCGAGCTTGACGAGCCTCGCGAGGTAGGTGTCGACGGCGTGATAGGGCACGCCCGCCATCGGGATCGGGTCACCGGCCGACTTCCCTCGTTTTGTGAGCACGATGTCGATGAGGCCGGCGACGCGGCGCGCGTCCTCGTAGAAGAGCTCGTAGAAGTCGCCCATGCGGAAGAACAGCAGCGCATCCGGATGCTCGGCCTTGATGGCCAGGTACTGCTGCATGACGGGCGTGTGGGATCGGGGCATGGTCGGTGCGGGGCCGCGCGGGGGTCATCATTCTAGACGCTTATATGTTGCGGCCGGAGATGCTTTTGCATGGTTGCGGGGAGTCGTACTGCCGGTCGCTTGAGACACGCGGTGAATACATCCCTGTACGCTCCGCGCGCGCATCCCTGCGCGCGAGGGTCTCAAGCGACCGGCAGTACGACTCCCCTTGTGTTTGCAGCAGGCCGGGAACGTTGTCGTAAGAGCGTTATTGCTGCCTGGACGTTTCGTTGAGGGCTATGATTGCCGCGTGAAAATTCTTCACGTCGAAGCCGGCCGGAAGCTGCTGGGCGGAGCGAACCAGGTCCGCGCTCTGGTGCGGGGACTCCGCGAGAGAGGCGTGGAGAATGTGCTCGTGTGTCCGCCGGGAGACGTTGCGGGGATGCAGATTCGCGGGCTGCGTTTTTCGGCTGGATTTGTCGGTCAGGGCGAAAGTGCCTGGGTACGGCCTGGCGGGGATGGGACGATCGTGCTGCCGATGGGCGGCGACCTCGACTTCGGCCTCGTGCGGCGGCTCCGGGCGGTGTTCAGCAGCGTCAGACCCGATATCGTGCACGTGCACTCGCGGCGCGGCGCCGATCTCTTCGCGGGTCTCGCCTGTCTCGCGGAGGGGCTGCCGGCAGTTCTGACGCGCCGGGTCGATAGCCCGGAGCCGGCATCCTGGGCGCGATTCAAGTACCGGCCGTATCGCGCGATTGTCGCGATCTCGCGCGCCGTCGAGGCGCAATTGACTGGCAGGGCCGGACTCGACAAGACGCGCGTCAGGAGGATTCCTAGTGCCGTGAATCCGCACGAGTTTCTTCCGGACCGAACCGCACGCGCCCGGCTGCTCGCGGAGTTTGCGCTGCCGAAAGATGCGGTCGTGGCCGCGGTTTCGGCACAGCTCATCAAGCGCAAGGGACACGACGTGCTGCTGGCCTGCCTGCCGGAGCTCGTGCAACGGCATCCGGAATTCAGAGTCGTGTGCTTCGGCGACGGACCGCTCAAGCGGCGCCTGCGGCGCAGAATCGGCGCGCTGGGGCTTGACCGTCATGTCCAGCTTGCGGGTTTCCGCCGCGACTTGCCCTCGCTTCTGCCGGGTGTCGACGTGCTCGTGCATCCCGCGCGGCGCGAAGGGCTCGGCGTCGCGCTGCTCGAGGCGATGAGCTCAGGCGTACCGGTCGTCGCTTCGGCCGTCGGGGGCATCGTCGATGTCGTCGAGTCCGAGGTCGAAGGACTTCTCGTTCCGCCCGACAATGCCGCGGAACTTGGCGCAGCGCTCGAACGAATCATCGGCGACGCGCGCTTGCGCAAGCGCATGGGCATTGCCGGCAGGGCGCGAGTGCAGCGGGAGTTCTCGGTGGAACTGATGGCCAAGCGCTATCTCGATCTCTATCGTGAAATCCTCATGGACGCGGAGACAAACCGGCAAGGCGCGGAAGTTCTTTCATGAGCACGGCCGAAACCTTGCGGGAGAAAACGGAACCGTTACGTCCGACTCGCTGTCATCCGCCGGAGCGCAATCACGTCGAGAACGAACATGCCCCGTTCTGATCGCGAACTTGCAGCGCTCGCAGCCCGGCTTGGCGAGGCACTACTCGCCCGCAACTGGACTGCGTGCACCGCGGAGTCCTGCACGGGCGGCTGGATCGCCAAGGTCATGACGGACGTGCCCGGCAGCAGCGGCTGGTTCGGGACCGGGTTCGTGACCTACGCGAACGAAGCCAAGATGGGACTACTGGACGTGCCGGCTGAGATGCTCGAGGCGCATGGCGCGGTAAGCGAGCCGGTCGTCATCGCGATGGCGGAAGCTGCGCGATCGCGGACCGGCGCCGACCTCGCCGTTGCGGTCAGCGGCGTTGCCGGACCGGACGGCGGCACGGATGAGAAACCTGTGGGTACGGTCTGGTTCGCCTGGGCCAGACCGGATCGGACGCGCGCCGAGCGGAGGCAATTGCCGGGCGATCGCGAGCGGATTCGCAGACTCGCAGTCGAGCGTGCGCTCGAAGGGCTCCTCAGCGACGCCGCGTCCGATGAGTAGCGAGCCACGGGTTGATTCGCCTGAAGGGAAACTGAAACGTCGCCGCGTCTTTTTCGCTCTGTGGC
The DNA here is from genome assembly GCA_022819855.1 of Gammaproteobacteria bacterium. Classification (GTDB taxonomy): domain Bacteria; phylum Pseudomonadota; class Gammaproteobacteria; order Steroidobacterales; family Rariloculaceae; genus Rariloculus. The sequence goes on from JAJEGN010000005.1 coordinate 439,081, forward strand.
CGGACGAAGCGACACGCACGGCGCTCGCCAGGGCCACGCGGCGCGCCGTGCGTGCGGCGGGCGGCCGAGCGACGCGTCGCGAGAACCTCCACATCACTGTCGCGTTTCTCGGCGGCGTTACCTCGGTCGAACTTGACCGCGCCCGCGATGTCCCGCCGATCGCGACGGGTCCGGTCGAACTGGTCCTCGACACGCTCGGTCACTGGCCCAGGCCACGGATTCTATGGCTCGCACCGTCCGCAAGGCCGGATTCGCTCGTGGCGCTGGAGCGCTCGCTCTGGGACGGCCTCGTCGCGCAGGGATTCGAACGCGAAAGGAAGGTCTTCACCCCGCACGTGACGCTCAGCCGGCGCGCTCGCGCGGTCGAAGAAACGGTCAGGCCCGTGCATTGGCGGGCCGAGCGGCTGACGCTGCTGGAATCCGTGCCCGTCGAGCGCGGCGTGCGCTATGAGCCGATCCAGGAGTGGCCGCTGTGAGCACAGAGCGGAACCCGCGCCGCGACGTGTTGGCGCTCGTCAAACCGGGCGCCGATACGGTCTCCCGAATCCGCATGTTTTGCACCGAAATGCGGCTGATTGCCCGGCCCATCTGTGAAATAATCACAGCGTTCAATTTCCTGATCGCCGCCGACTCGAACCGGACCGAAAACTACCGTTGACGGTATGGCAGGACCCCGGAGCATGACCGCAGTTGACATCGCCACCATCGCGCAGCCCGTTGTCGCCGCCATTGTCGGGGCCGGGCAAATCGCCGTCGTCTGGTACGGTATCCGCGCGATGATCGCCGCCAACGACGAGCGCGCGGCTGGAGCCGCCGAAGCCGGTCGCCACGCCGGCAAGCTCGCGGCCGAATCCCAACGCAGCGCCGATCAGCGGCACAAGGCAGCCCAACGCCGCGCCGACCAGCGGCACGCTGAAGCCATGCAGCGGCACGCCGAAGCCATGCGCCTCGGCGACAAACGGCACGCCGAAGCCCTAAGCAGCGCCGACCAGCGGCACAAGGCAGCCGAACGTAGCGCTGACCAGCTGCACAATGCAGCCCAGCGCATTGCTGACCAGCGGCACGCCGAAGCCCTAAGCGGCGCCGATCAGCGGCACACCGAAGCCCAACGCCGCGCCGACCAGCGGCACAAGGCAGCCCAACGCCGCGCCGACCAGCGGCACGCTGAAGCCATGCAGCGGCACGCTGACGCCATGCGCCTCGACGATCAACGGCACGCCGAAGCCATGACCGCGCTAACCGCGCTCATTGAGCGCACCGCTCCCCACCCGGAAACCTCGCGATGACCACAAAAACTATGGACGACAACCGCAAACGGGCACTTGCAGCCGCCCTGGGCCAGATCGAAAAACAGTTCGGCAAGGGGTCCGTCATGCGCCTCGGAGACTCGATCGCGACGCGCGACTTCGATGTCGTCTCCACGGGCTCGCTGGGCCTCGACGTCGCGCTCGGGATCGGCGGTTTGCCGCGCGGGCGGGTCGTCGAGATCTACGGGCCGGAGGCGTCCGGCAAGACGACAATGACGCTGCAGGTCGTTGCCGAGATCCAGCGCGTCGGCGGTACTGCCGCGTTCGTCGATGCCGAGCACGCGCTCGACCCGATCTACGCCGAGAAGGTCGGCGTCAATGTCGACGATCTCCTGATCTCCCAGCCCGACACGGGCGAGCAGGCGCTCGAGATCACCGACATGCTGGTCCGCTCAGGGGCCGTCGATGTCGTTGTCGTCGATTCGGTCGCGGCGCTGACGCCGAAGGCCGAGATCGAGGGCGAAATGGGCGATTCGCACGTGGGCCTGCAGGCGCGGCTCATGTCGCAGGCCCTGCGCAAGCTCACGGCGAACATCAAGCGCTCGAATTGCCTCGTGGTTTTCATCAACCAGATTCGCATGAAGATCGGGGTCATGTTCGGCAATCCCGAGACGACGACGGGCGGCAATGCGCTCAAGTTCTATTCGTCCGTGAGGCTCGACATCCGCCGAATCGGCGCGATCAAGAAGGGCGACGAGATCCTCGGCAACGAAACGCGGGTCAAGGTCGTCAAGAACAAGGTCGCGCCGCCGTTCAGGAAGGCCGAGTTCGAGATCCTGTACGGCCACGGCATTTCGCGCGAAGGCGAGATCATCGACCACGGCGTGCAGCAGGGCCTCATCGACAAGTCCGGTTCCTGGTACAGCTACAACGGCGACCGGGTCGGCCAGGGCAAGGAGAACGCGCGCGAGTTCCTGATCGAGCATCCCGACATCGCTGCCGAAATCGAGGCGCAGATCAGGAACAGGCTGCTGCCCGGAACGGTACTGACTGAAGTGCCGTCGACTGAAGAAGACGCGACGCGCAAGCAAGCCTAGCGGCCCGTGGCGAGAGCGTCACTGCATTTGGCGGAAGACCGCCTCGCAAGGCCTGATTGGGCGGAACGCCTGGCCGAAGACGGCCGATCAACCGGCGATGCATCCCGCCTGAGCTGCGTTGCTCGTCGCTCCAATGTGTCCAGTTTGCTCGCTCCTCGCGCCTTGTCAGGCGGGCGCCTCGCCAGTCTCGGTGCGACGCGGGGTCTTGCTGCGGACTGCTAATGGCTCTTGATCGTCCGGCGTGCAGGAAGGCCTCCCTCGACCTGCTCGCGCGCCGCGAGCACAGCCGCCGCGAACTTGAGCGCAAGCTCGACAAACGCGGCTTCGCCGGCGATCTGATCGACGAAACGCTCGACGAACTCGAACAATCCGGGGCGCTTTCCGCCCGGCGCTTCGCCGAGAGCTTCGTCAGCGCAAGGGCGGCCAAGGGGCAGGGCCCAGTGCGCATTCGCGCGGACCTCGCAAAGCGCGGCGTCGATTCCAGCGACTTTGAGGACCTGTTGCATGACGGGTCCATCGACTGGTCTGCGATCGCGCGCAAGGTCAGGGCCAAACGCTTCGGCCGCGATGCGCCGGCCGCTTACGCCGGGCGCGCCAGGCAGGCCCGTTTCCTGCAATACCGCGGCTTCGACATGGACCAGATCGATGCGGCACTGGATATTGGCGGCGATTCAGATTAGCGTGCCGCACTCGCGGATTGCGATGTAATCTGTGCAACGGGCCGGCAGGTCCGTTCGTGTTGTCGATATGAGTCACTCAAGCAAAGAACTGCGTACGTCGTTCCTCGATTTCTTCGCGGAGCGCGGCCATGAGATCGTGCCGAGTTCGCCGCTGGTCCCGGCCAACGACCCGACGCTGTTGTTCACGAACTCCGGAATGGTGCAGTTCAAGGACGTGTTCCTGGGCCGGGAATCGCGCGCGTCGCAGCGGGCGGTGACCTCGCAGCGCTGCCTGCGGGCCGGGGGCAAGCACAACGACCTCGAGAACGTCGGCTACACGGACAGGCATCTCACGTTCTTCGAGATGCTCGGCAACTTCAGTTTTGGCGATTACTTCAAGCGCGACGCGATCCGTTTCGCCTGGGAGTACATGACCGAAGTGCTCGGTCTGCCGCCCGAGCGCCTCTGGTGCACGGTCTATCTCGACGACGACGAAGCCGCATCCCTCTGGCTCGACGACATCGGTATCGACAAGCGCCGCTTCGCCCGGATCGGCGCGGAAGAGAACTTCTGGTCCATGGGCGACACGGGGCCGTGCGGGCCGTGTTCGGAGATCTTCTACGATCACGGCGAGGGCGTTCCGGGCGGGCCGCCGGGTTCCGCCGACGCCGAGGGCGACCGCTACGTCGAAGTCTGGAACCTCGTCTTCATGCAGTTCGACCGCAACGCCCAGGGCGAACTCACGCCGCTGCCGAAACCGTCCGTCGACACGGGCATGGGGCTCGAGCGGCTTTCGGCCGTCATGCAGGGCGTGCACTCGGTCTACGACACGGATCTTTTCCGGAGTCTCATCGAAGCGGCGGCCGCGGCGACCGGCACTCAGAATCTCAGCAGCAATTCGCTCAGAGTCATCGTCGATCACATCCGCGCCTGCTCGTTTCTGATCGTCGACGGCGTCCTGCCCGGCAACGAGGGCCGCGGCTACGTGCTGCGCCGGATCATCCGCCGCGCCCTGCGGCACGGCTACAAGCTCGGCGTCGAGGAGCCGTTCTTCCATTCGCTCGTGGCGAGCCTCGATGCCGAGATGGGGCAGGCGTATCCCGAACTCACGGAACATCGCGGGCATGTCGAGCGGGTGCTGTTGCAGGAGGAAGAGCGGTTTGCGGAGACCCTCGACAAGGGCATGCGGCTGCTCGAGGGCGCCATCGCCGATCTGCCGGGTGGGGCGGCGCTGCCGGGCGAGACGGTGTTCAAACTCTACGATACCTATGGATTCCCTGAGGATCTGACCGCCGACATTGCGCGGGAGCGGGGGCTCAGCGTGGACCGCGACGGGTTCGAGCGGGCGATGAAGGGTCAGCGGACACGGTCGAGGCAGGCGAGTCGCTTTGAGGCGCTGGCGCACGACTTGCCGTCGCTGAGTGAGGAGACGGAGTTTCTGGGGTACGAGAGTCTTGAGGCAGACGGCGAGGTCGTGGCGCTTTTTGATGCCGAGGCGAATCCGGTTGAGCGGCTTGGTGAAGGGGATACCGGGATCGTCGTTCTCGATCGTACGCCGTTTTATGCCGAGAGCGGCGGGCAGGTCGGTGATACAGGTCGTTTGTTGGCCGAGCCTGGCCGTTTCGCTGACGACATGACACGCATGTCGGGCTACACCGGCCGCTTGTCGGGCACCCCCCACGAGCTGTTCGGCGCGGCGGCCGAGTTTCGCGTCACCGACACGCGAAAGCTCGACGCGGCGCACGGACACATCGGCTCGCTCGCTTCAGGCGAGCTTACGGTCGGAGCCACCGTCAGCGCGTCGGTCGATGCGGCGCGGCGCGCGGCCACCGTCCTGAATCATTCGGCGACGCACCTCCTGCATGCCGCGCTGCGCGAGGTTCTGGGCTCACACGTGCAGCAGAAGGGCTCGCTGGTCGCTCCAGACCGGTTGCGCTTCGACTTCTCGCATTACGAGCCCGTCGGCAACGACGAACTCGACGAGATCGAGGCGCTCGTCAACGAGCAAATCCGCCTGAACACGGCAGCCGAAACCCGCGTGCTGCCTTTCGATGAAGCGATCGCTGCCGGCGCCATCGCGTTCTTCGGCGACAAATACGGCGACGACGTGAGGGTGCTGACCCTCGGCGAGTTTTCGACGGAACTCTGCGGCGGCACGCACGTCAGCCGCGCCGGCGATATTGGGCTCTTCAAGATCACGTCGGAGTCGGGCATCGCGGCGGGCCAACGCCGTATCGAGGCCGTGACCGGACGCGGAGCGCTCGCTTGGGTCAACGCCGGCGAAACCGTGCTCAGGGAAGTGGCCGGACTCGTCAAGGGCAGCCGCGACGATGTCAGCGACAAGGTCGTCCAGCTCATCGAGCGCGCAAGGAATCTCGAACGCGAGGTCGCGAAGCTCAAGAGCAGCCTCGCGACCGGTGGAGGCCGGGACCTGCTCGACGAGGCCGAGGAGGTCAACGGAGTGCAACTGCTCGTGGCACGGCTTGACGGCGCCGACGTCAAGGCACTGCGCAGCGCCGCCGACCGGTTCAAGGACAAGCTCGGCTCCGGGGTCGTCGTGCTTGGCAGCGTCGAGGCGGACAAGGTCTATCTCGTGGCCGGCGTCACAAAGGACCTGACCGACCGGCTCCACGCCGGCAAGCTCATCAAGCCCGTTGCCGAGTGTGTCGGCGGCAGCGGCGGCGGCCGGCCGGACTTCGCCCAGGCCGGAGGGACCCTGCCGGACAAGCTCGACGAGGCACTCGCGCTCGTCAAGACCTCACTCTGAGCCGCCCGCGGCGCCTCGCAATTCCTCGCCAGCCGACCGCTCAAGTGGCGAATCCGGCCACGCGGCACGGAAATGCTTTACCATAGCCTGAGTGAAGCGCGCTCTCGCAAGTGCGTCTCACAGGGGGGCCGGCCCACATTTTTATAACGACAACGGCGGCCGGGCCTTGCCAAGGACATCTCGTAGACCAAGAAGGAGTTTGGCTATGTTGATCTTGACCCGCAGGGTTTCAGAGACTGTGGTCATCGGCGATGACGTAACGGTGACGGTGCTGGGCGTGAAGGGCAACCAGGTACGCCTCGGCATCAACGCTCCTCGCGATGTGGCGGTGCACCGCGAGGAAATCTACGACCGGATCCGGCGCGAGCAGACCGAGAAGGAGTCCGAGCCGCAGCAACGCGTCGCCGACGCGAACCCATAGCGCCGCACGCACAGCCTGTCCCCATTTGCTCCCGCAGCGGCTAGAATCACGCTGCCGGCGGCCTGCTGCCGGCAGCTTGTGGTTCGCAGGCATCCCAACGGAGAGGTGGCTGAGTGGCTGAAAGCGCTCCCCTGCTAAGGGAGTAAGGGTTAAAAGCCCTTCGAGGGTTCGAATCCCTCCCTCTCCGCCAGTCAACACACGGTCCGATGCCGCTGCTATACCACTGGGTGGGTAAGAACTATCGGCGCGACCTCGACTGGGGAGCCGGATATCACCTGAACCAATCGAACCCGCTCCTACACGAAATTAGCCTTGGTGACAGTCTGTGGGCTTTTACGAGAACGACCACTGGGAGGTACGTCCTCGCGACAGAGCTTGTCGTCCGCGCCAAAACCAGAAACCCACGGGGATTTCGTTACGGACCATATCGGGTCTGGGGCGACCTTAAGCGGTCGCGCTACTTCCGCACGAAAGGCCAGCCCGACATTTCCGAGCTAATCAGACGACTCTCCGTCAAGGCCAGCGCCGCGGTGATAGGGCGTTCATTTCAGGGTCAGGCAGCCGTCAGACGGTTGACCCCAGCAGACCATCACCTCCTTTTGGATTACGCGCGTTACCTACCGCTAGAGTCGCGGGCTCGCTTGCTACCGGAGGAAGAGCTAGAGGCCCGAATCCACCTCGGCGATCCGGATGCGATAAGCAGGCTCATCACCACGGAGGCCCCCGGAATCGCGGAAGAGCGCCGGCGCTACTTGTTCGAGCAGGTACCGCGGCGCAACCCACATGTTCAAGAGCTACGGATGCTGTACGAGGGCATGTGCCAGCTTTGCGAATGGAACCCCAAGTCCCTGTACCGACGTGATCTCTGTGAAGCGCACCACATACACTGGCTTAGCCGTGGCGGCGATGATGCGTTGCACAATATGGTGCTCATCTGTCCCAATCACCACCGTGCCATACACCGAACGGACGCGCCCTTCGACTGGGCGGATACGAGCTTTGTGTTTCCGAGGAATCGGGAACCCGTGAAGATATCCCGCCACGCGCTCCAGGCGAAATGATGGCCACACTTGCACGCACCAATCACCCTCACGCCGACTCGCGTTTCTCTGAATTTGACTCCACAGGAAAACGAAAGGCCCGGTTGTAACCAGGCCTTTCGACGACTTTCGATCAAATCCAGCGTGGTGAGCGCTTGGTTGATCGCTCTGATATTTTCAGTCGCTAAGGCTAACGACGAAACACCTCACTCACCGTGGCTCGCCGCGATCCCACGCCTTATCCCTTTCTTGCTGCTCTCACCCGCAGACTGTGCGAGAAGGGTCGTGGTTATCCCCCGCTTCGGGGTGTTTTCCGCTTGGATACATCCAACGACCGAGTCGATCGCCCATGTTTCCTCCTTAAAGCGCCATATGGGACGCTCGCCATCATTTTCAGAGACTAACACCACTTTGTCCAGCGTTACCGGGATCGCTATGGCGGGCCACTCGAAAAAATCGACAGTCGCCTATCGCCGAACAAGGGGTGATTGCCGTTGAATATCGTACGCGCCGGTCCCTTTTCGCGATACGATACTTCCGACTCGCCACCGTTTCCCTTGAGATCTCTATGAACGCTGCCCGGCGCGGAATACGAAACCGAAAACAGATGCGGCCTCCGCTCTATGAGGTTTTCCGTCATTTGATCAAGCCCAGTTCCTTGACCGCCGTGATTACCTAGACTGAGCAGCTGCTTTTCTGTCACGTCGACAAGGTGGCAGCACAACATCGCCGGTAAATCACCGCTGAACTGGCTTTTCGATGCCTTTAGTAGCTGCCGTTGCATCCTGTCTAGCACCTTGTCGTTCCTCTTGCTCTCGACTACCATCACTATCGCGCTCTGCTTAGGTCGAAAATATGTCAGCCAACACTTGTTTAACACACCAAAGTGTCTCAGGAGCGTTTCCCGGAACGCGTCCCTGTCGAATCCGGCAGTGCTTTCCAATTCACCCGCCACTACTCCTATATCAAACTCCTGGACCGTTACTCTGTTTCCTTGTCCATCCTCTAACTCTCTACCGCCAAGTATTGCGCGGGACAGCAAATCGGCAAGCATGGTCTGATGCTCTTCGCTACCGTGCAGGCGATCCGGGATCACCAGGCGAACAAAGATACCTGTGCTGAGCTTGCTAACGTAGTCCAGCATAGTCTGACTGACTCTATCCCCTAGTTGGTACAATCGTTTTCGGTGAATTTTCCTGCCTATGTCTCCAGACATGAACTTGCACTCTATTTCAGCGCTCGCGTCTTCCTTCGTCACTAAGAAGTCACAGCCTTTCCTGCCCTCCAGATCGCGAAATTCCACCTCATAACCGTTGCTCATGAGATGCGCGGCAATTTTCATCTCGTACGCTACCGGGCCGAGTCCTGTATCCTGTCTCGCTGCGTCCCGAAGCATTCCCTCTAGCCGCATCCTGGCAGGACGACTCAGCCGCTCGTGGCAACGAACCACCATCGCGGCGCATGAAAGAAACCTCTGTTCCTCTACACTCAACTCTCCAACTACTATCCCACCTGTGTCAGCGTATTGCCGCGCCAGCGTCAATAGACCTAGTTCAAGCCCGCAGCGCTGGATCCAATATCTCAGCATCCCCGTTCTTTGACGTACCTGAGCTTCCAGCCAAGCCAGCCGTTTTTCCCAGATCCGTGGTCCTGCGATCCGGACAAACTCATGCAACACTTTCGGCACTTCTGTGTCCATCATTTGCGTTTCGAAGTGCATATTCCCTCCGTAAGCTTCCCCGTCAATGAGACAGCTCTAAATTAGAGTTTCTGGCGGTCTCGATTCGTCGTCTGAACATGGCCGGGGGTATCCGTCCCAGGCTGTCGTGGGGGCGTTCCTCGTTGTATTCGGCGATCCAGCGACGCGTGATCTCGCGGACCTGGTGAAGCGATTCGAACACGTAGGCATCGAGCACCTCGTGTCGAAAGGTGCGATTGAAGCGTTCGATGTAGGCGTTTTGATTCGACTTGCCAGGCTGGATGTAATTGAGCCGGATCGCCTGGTCCCGGCACCAGCGGGCGAACACCTCCGAGAGGTATTCGGGGCCGTTGTCGACCCGGATCGCGTCGGGCTTGCCTCGCCACTGAACCAGCCGATCCAGGGTCCGCACCACGCGGGCGCCGGGGATCGAGGTGTCGATCACGATGTCCAGGGCCTCGCGGACACCCTCGTCGAGGACGTTCAGCGTGCGAAAGCGGCGGCCGTGATACAGCGTGTCGGACATGAAGTCCATCGACCATTGCGCATTGGCTCGAGCCTCCACGGCCATCGGTACCGGGACGCGTTTCGGCAAGCGCCGCTTGCGACGCCGGGGCAGGTTCAACTTCATCGCCTTGTACACGCGGTATACGCGCTTGTGGTTCCACCGATACCCTTGCAGGCGAAGCCGGTCATAACACATCCAAAAGCCCCATCGCGGGTGTTTCCCGACCAGGGCGTTGAGCGCTTCGATGACCGCCCGATCGGCCGCCTGTTTCGACGTCGCCGGCCGGTACCAGCTCGAACGCGACAGCTTCACCGCGGCGCAGGCGCGCGTCCGGCTCAGCCCATGACGGGCCACCAGATAGCGCGCCGCCGCGCGCTTGTCCGATGGCCTCAGTACTTTTTTTCGATCAGCGCCTTCAGCGCGTAGTTCTCGCGAGCCAACTCCGCGTACATCTTCTTGTACTGGGAGAGCTCCGACTCCAGCTCCTTCAATCGCTTCAGCTCCGACGCGCTCATGCCGCCGTACCGCGACTTCCAGTTGTAGAACGTCGCATCGCTGATGCCATGACGTCGACAGATCTCCTTGACCGTCTCGCCAGCTTCGGCTTCCTTCAGGATCGATACGATTTGCGTCTCGGTGAATCGGCTTCTTCTCATCGGCGTCTCCTCGCAGGGCTATCCTGCCAGAACACTCCAACTTCAGACTGTGTCACTTCGGGGGAAGCTTACGCTCGCTTACAATCCAGCGATGTAGGCTGTTACCGAAGACTAGGGAGTACGCGAGCATGTCCGTGGCATTGTTGATCATCGCTGTGGCTTTGGCCGTCTTGGGATTTGCATCGGAAAGGTTCCGTATCAAGTCACTCAAATGGAAATATCCCATACTTGGGCTTGCCCTACTTTCGGCGGTGCTCGCGTACTGGGCCAGTATCGAGACTGAGGACCAAATGGAACTGGCCCATCACCAAGCATCCGAAGCTATTTTACAAGTGGATAGAGCGCAGGCGCAGATAACCGAAATCAGAACGCCGAGGCGCATGGACCCAGAGACCGAGCGCATGTTGGTCGCAACGCTGAAGCCGTATGCAGGGCAGAAGTACGACATGCAGGTCTTCAGAGACCAAGATTCCCTGGAACTGGCAACGGCTTTCAAGAACGTTTTGGAAGAAGCAGGCTGGGTGTACATGAATGTGTACCCGAGATCTGCAACACGTTACGCGGAGACACGCGACGACGGTGTGTGGTTAATATCGGGCACGGCAGAAACAACAGGGACCTCCGAAGCCAGGATGGCTTTGCACGGCGGACTGAACGAAGCAGGTCTGTACGACGACTCGACGGCGCTTAGTCCCATGTATTGTGTCGAGAGTACCGGGCCAATCCAAGAAGGAACGACATTCACGCCTATTCCGTGCTCGGAGTCGTCAGTCCAATCTATCGAAGTTGGCTTCACACTCCATGATGATGTCATCCCCGGGGATACTCTCGTACTGCATGTTGGCAAGGAACGACTGTAGTAAGCGGTGTGCCGAGTCCACCTACCTTTCGTGGTGCAATCTCGGTGGCCATTTTGACCGTCCCCCAAAAAAAACCACGCGCTTGAGGACGGGCAGGTCGAAACATGATGTCCAGGCGCCTATTTTGGGCGGGGCACGGAACGACGAGAAGCGCCCTCGTTCTCGTGTCTCTTTCGAAACGCGCCGGCTCGTATTTCAGGAGGTCAAGTCCCTCGCCGGCAGCGAAGCGCGGAGGGGCTGCCGCGATCGGCAACGTCGACCTCATCGCGACCGTGTTCGACCTTCATGCCGAACGCGTTCGGGTTGTGGCTGTACGCTTGTCCATACGCCCTATTGAGTGCTAGCATGCAGAAAACAAGTCGCATCGGTTCGAGAGGAGATGGCTATGCAAAGTGGCAACGAAATGTTGGAACATCTCGTTCAGAAGTCTGCCGTGGACGAGGATTTCAGACAAGCGCTTCTAGCGGACCCGAACGCTACCATCAGTGAGGAATTGGGCATTACGATTCCCGAGTCGATGACCATCAAGGTGCATGAGAGCGATATGCAGACCATCCATCTTGCGCTGCCGCCGGATCCTCACATTACGGAGGAACAGCTCGAAGCGGTCTCGGCCGGCCTTTGCTGCTGCTGGTAAACTCGTTGGCCGGCAATAGCCGGTAGGATGCAGAATCAACTGCATTCACACATAGCTTTAAACGGTTCCCAATCCGCCCGTTGCCGGGCTGGTGGCGGGCTATTGTGTCTGCTTGACGGCGGCGTCAGGCGGAAACGGCTGCGGATGTACCCTGCTCGACAAGGAGTCTGGAATCTTGAACAAGTCTGAACGAGTTCGAGTTTTGGGCGTTATAAACGAGCACATCGCCAACGATACCACTGCAGATGCGGGCGGCGTCATGCGTGTGCCGATGTCGGATTTCACGTGCCAGCAGCTCTTGGCGCAGGAGCAGGATGTTTTCTTTCGAAACACGGCGTTGTGCATGGGCCTTTCCAGCGCACTACCGGAACCGAAGACATATTGGTCGGACAACGAAACGGGTATCCCGATCCTTATGGTTCGGGACGATGAAGGCCGATTTCGCGCGTACGCTAACGTCTGTCGGCATCGAGGGAGTCAGATCGCACCCGAAGGACGTGGGTCGAAGGACCGCTTTACCTGCCCTTACCATGCATGGACATACGGTATCGACGGGAGATTGTTGGCCGTTAACAAGAACAGCCACTTCGGCAACGTCTGCAGAAAGGACTTATCGCTGTTCGAACTTCCTTCAGCGGAATTGCACGGGACGCTGTGGGTACGACCGACTCAGGGCGATCCCATAGACGAAGCCGAGTGTATAGGTGGACTTGAAGAGGACCTGGCGCACTGGCAATTGGCTGACTTTCCGTTTGCGCACACGCAAGTCATCGACGTGCGGGCCAACTGGAAAATGGCGGTTGATACTTTCGCGGAAAACTATCACGTAAGCGTTCTTCACGCGAAAACCGTCGGCAAGGAGATGAAGGCGAACGTGCAAACATGCGACATTTTTCAAAATAACCTTCGTTTTGTGTACCCCAATCAAAAACTGGACCTGATCCGATTTCTGACGTCTGACACGAAGCGATGGCCGTACCGGCAGATTGCTTCCACTCTGTATTTTCTTTACCCGAACGTCATCATGGTAGTGGACTCCTTCGGTGTCGATTTGGTGCGGATTTTTCCGCGTGACGACTCACCTTCGAAGTCCCGAACCGTGCATACTTGGTACGTCAGCCCAAAGGTACAGCCACACCTTAAAGAAGCTGGGTATACGTACGAAGAAAGAGTTTCACGATTCAGGGAAGTCATTGTGAACGAGGACTATGAAACGATCGCGAAGATTCAGTTGAACGCCGAGCGTGGGACTCAATCGGAGATGCTGCTTGGGCGGAACGAAGGGGCGTTGCAACATATTCACAATACGCTTCGAATGGAAGTTGGCCTTGATGTGTTGCCGGTTGAGGAGAACTAGCCCCGTATGCGAGTGGACGATGACGGGGTCCTGTAAGAAATCTTGTGTGCTGAGCCGTCAACCATCGTCTAAACCGTCAGCACGAACCGTTCGCCGAACTGGATGGCGAACTGCGCCTTGGCAGCATGCCATTCCCTGGGCGGGTTTTTCCACTTCGCCGTGATATTCCTCAGCGCGAGGTAAATCAGTTTCGTCGCCGCCTCGTCGCTGGGGAAATGCCCCTTGTTGCGAATCGCCTTGCGGATTCCTCCTCTCTACGCTGGCCACCGCTGGCGGCACTTACGTATATAATTCCCATTTATTTTGGTATCGTTCCGTCCGCGCCGCTCAGGCGTCATCCTCACCGAACCGGACTTGGACCCTGGCCGTTTCAAAGTCGGCTTTTCGACTAACGTCGAGGACCGGTTAAGCAGCCACCGGACATCCGCACCTTTCTCAAAGTTGGTCAAGACGTGGCCGTGCCAAGCCACATGGGAGAGAGCTGCGATCGATTGCGTCACGGAAGGGACTGAACGCCTTGGCGCCGAGATGTTCCGGACCGACGACATTGAAGGCGTCATCCTGCGTGGGGACCGATTCTTCGAGGTGATGCCTTCACTCGCGGTCGATTGACGTTGCCGAGAGGGAGCGACGATGCCGATCGGTGAGTCGTGCTCTAAGGTGTTCGCAAATACCCGCCGGCAGCGTGCTGTCGGTTCAGGGGCTGCTTCTCGGAGCAGCCCTTGCTTCTTCTGCCTTGTGTGCCTCGCTCAGCGACTCTTCAAAGCCTCGGCAATCTCGTCCTCATAGCGCCCATCAACCAAAATGAACAACATCCGACACGGGCGTTCACCCCGATTGGCCCAGGCGTGGTTGGTCCCGCGCTGGATCACGACGCTGCCGGGTCCGACCTCCACCTCTTCGTCGTCCAGCACCAGCACGATCTCACCGTCGATCACGATCCCGTAGTCGATGGACTCGGTGCGGTGCATCAGCGCATGCTGTGCCCCTGCCCTGGCGGTGGATGCCCCGGCAGCGCCAATCTGGTCCCACGCTTCCTCAATGCCGTGTATATCCTGAGCATGAAACTCGGGCGTCTCGGGCGGAAAGTCTACGAACCGGATGCGCGTCCCGTCCCGGGGCGGCGTCAGGACCAACGGGCCGATGGTCGGGTCGGCGCCGTTATCGATCAATGCGGGCGTGCTCTGTGTGGCCCAAACCTCGTGAAAGACAAAGCCCGGAAGGATGTCCAGTTCTCTTACCGTTGGGAGTGCGCCGTCGGAGCAGACGATGGCATTGCCGTGGCTGTCGTGACCCGTGACGATGCGGCGAATCGGGCTTGGGGGCTTGGTGGGGGGCATCATTGGTTCCTCAGGGACTATTTGCTCAAGGATCAGATCGGGCGTGACGAGACCTTACGTTCGGGCGATTCAAGGCTGGCCCGGCGCTTCGCCTTTCGTTTGATCGAATCGATGTCGAGGTCTCCGGCATCACCGCTTTCCACACCGAGGGCAATAGCGGCCTGCAGGGCGGCGAGCTTATCGCGTTGCTGCTGATCCTTTCGGATCAGGTCTCGCACGTAATCGCTTGAGCTGGCGTATCTGCCATCTTTGATTTGAGCCTGGACCCAATCCTTCATGAGATCCGGGACCGAGATGTTCATGGTAGCCATAGCATGCTTCCGTTTACCGTCAGAAACGTAATTTGGCAACGATTGACATATGTTGCCAATCAGGCCGTAGCTGTGGCTGGTAGCCTCGACGGCACTCCGCGCCATTCAAGGCCTGTTCGTGATCTATCGGTGAGCATCGACTCCGGATCGATCATGACGTGAGCCAAACGTCTGCTACGGCGTGGATCGGTCCTGACCCCGCTCTGAGTCCGGGTCGTCCGGGTTGTCGCTGGCGTCGCCTGTATGCTCCTTCGCCGCGCGATCATCCAGGGCCTGATCGGCCTCGTCTCGAACCGAACGGCGCTTGGCCGAACGATCGCTGCTTCGTGATGTTCGATGCGCGCCGCCCTTGCGCATGACCGTCGAGCGTGCAACCGGATTTCGACGTTTCACCATTGTTGGTCCTTGCGACGGCCGCGATAAAGGACCATTTTATCGTGCGGGGTTGCGCGCACGATACCGGATTCTGCGGGACGGGTGGGCCTTCGTGATCCCCAGGATCGTGCGCTCGATCTGGTACGGTCGCCGAGCGCGAAGCTTGGCGAAATGGGGCGAAATCGGGCTTGCGGACGCACGCCCTCCTTTATAGCGTTCGCTGGCTAAACCAGTCTTGAGACTCTGATGCTCAACGCCCAGCAAGCCGCTGCCAAAGAAGCTGCCCATCGCCAGTTCGACTATCCGAGCCGCCTCGCCGCTGAAGAACGAGGCTACATCGAGGGTCGCGACAAGCTGCCGAGGTTCAGGCACGGTGTGGCGGGCATCGGTATCGCTGGCGATGTCCTGCGGATCTACGTCCTCGAGGATCTGGCTGGCGAACTGGAGATCCCTGCCGAGTTCGAGGGCCTGCGCACCGAACGCGTGCTCACAACGGGCTTTCACGACCTGGTCGCGCCCCGACAAACACGTCTATCTCCAACGCCATGTGGCGTTTCCATTGGCAACGCCAAACCCGTTGGCCACAGCCCAGTAACCGCCGGCACCGGCACTCTTGGTTGCTTGATCGATACCCCGGGTGGGCGCTGTATACTCAGCAACAATCACGTTCTCGCCCTTTCCAACACCGCCAACCTCGGCGACCATGTCCTCCAGCCCAGCCCTTCTGACGGCTCAAGTTCCAATCCGCCCACGCGGATCGCAACCCTGACCGATTTCGAGCCCTTGAGGTTCGGCAGCGCGGTCAACCGCATGGACGCCGCCATCGCGGCTCTGGACGAAATCGACTCGGCAATCCCGGACATCATGACCATCGGCCCACCCGCCAATCCGCCCGTCGCGCCTTTCCTCGGCCAGTCCGTCGTAAAGCATGGCCGAACTACAGGTCTCACGTTCGGCTCGGTTGCCGATACCAGCTTCGACGGCAACGTCAACTACGACGGCGCCATTGCCTACTTCGAAGATCAGATTGTCGTCGTCGGCGATACGGGACCGTTCTCGGATCGTGGCGACTCGGGGTCTCTCATCCTCGACACCTCTGGCCCTCACCCCGTTGGCCTGCTGTTCGCGGGCGACGATTCCCAGTCAATCGCCAATCCGATACAGTTTATCCTTAATCGTTTCGGTGCTACGGTCGCTGTGACATGACCGACATTCTGCAAGCCAAGCGCTCCCTCGGACGCGAACTCCGGGCCGTTGACGGCTTCGTGGGCGTCGGCGTCGGCAGCGATGGCATCCAGCTTTACGCCAGTGCCGAAACAGCGCCTGTCGTCAAGATGTTTCGCAGCAAGTGGGGCAACGATTACAAGGGCTTCGCCGTCTCGGTGGTTCTCACCGACGGTTTCGAGGCGCAGTCGCAGGCATCCTGAAGTTCTCGATCCGCCGATTCGGCGGGAGTGCCAACGTGCTGCGGTTCATCCGATAAAGCGGCTCCACTGGACAGGTCCCTTCAGGAGGACGCCCCGCCGGGGGCAGGGCTATCTTCGCGCACATGATCGGCGTCCCGGTTCGGACCGTGGAGCGCTGGGAACAGGGCAGGTCTCGTCCGGATTGTCGCTGGCGTCGCCTGTCCGCTCGTTCGCCTCGCGATAAGCCATGCCCCATCAAACGTGAGTCGCCGTTTTCGGCCTGTCATGCGGTGATTCCCTTGTCGGCGATGAAACCGTCCACCAGGGCGAAGCATTGTTCCGGCTCCTCGAGCTGCAGGAGATGGCTGGTATCGGAGACGAAGGCATAGTCGATGCCGAATGTTTCGCAAAACAACTTGCAACAGGGCGCGCTCTTCGACGCGTCCTGGGACTCCGGGTCGGAGCTGACGATCAGGAGTGGACGGGCCGGCGGGCCTGCCTTCCTCCAGATAGGCAGCTCAGCGACCTCGGTATAGAGACCGGCTTCGACAGGCCCCGGGCAGCAGAGCAGCCATTCTCCACACACGGGATCGAAGCGCAGCGTCGAGCGTGCGTTAAGTTCCGCCACCCCCTTTCGCAGGCGCCGGAACCGGTGCAGGTAACGGAATACATCGGCCAGCTCACTGGGGTTCGGGAATCGATTCTTGCGGGTCAGGGCGGCGTCGCGCAGCGCCTTGCCCTCGGTCACCAGAGGGCCGCGCTGCGGATTGCCTTCCGGCGGGACCACTGGCGGGTCAAACAGCACCAACGCATCCCAGTGCCATACGCCTTCTATGATCGAGAGCAGCGCCGCGATCGCCGACATGGAATGGAAGACGCCGATAGTA